>JBEKWW010000005.1:0-207844 GCA_049512655.1 Candidatus Sulfotelmatobacter sp.
GAGCCACGTACGGTGGGGCCGGCCGTGCTCCGAGACATTTAATTCATTTGTTTTTAGTATTTTATGCGTAACTAATTAAAAACAAAGATCTTGTTTTGCGCAAATGCTTTAACCCGCATGCCTAATGGATTTCGCGACATTAAAGGGGGAGGGGGTACCATCCTTCCAAACGCAACAGGATAGAATCAAAAGACCTCTGAGCTCTGACCAGGAAGACCCTGCGGGAGAATTTTAAATCGATTTCCACAGCAAGATCCGCTTTAGCGATGCATCGGATGTTTGAATTCAGACATCCCTCCACGGGCCGGACTGACCGTCGAGTGTTTCAGGAGGGTGTTCCGCCGGCAAGGAGCGATGTCTTCGAATAAATCCACTAAACAATCGTCGGACCAATCCGATTCCCTACCGCGTCGAGTGTTATCCTAGTTGAGATTTAAGCCCACGAGACCGTAACTCTTTCCATGTCCAATCCGACTCTCTCCAACCAGGAAGTTCCTCAGCCCCAATCCCCCGACTCCAACGAGTCTTTCGGCGATATGCTCGCGCAGCCACGCGCGCAAACGCACTGGCGATGACGGCCCAAAGCAACTCGAAGGCGTCATCATCGCCGTCTCCGCCGACTCTGTATACCTCGACATCGGGTTCAAAAGCGAAGGCATCTTGCCGCTTGCCGATTTCCAGGCGTCCGGCGAAACTCCCAAATCCGGCGGCAAGCTGCTGGTTTCCGTCAAAGGCCGCGATCCCGAGGGCTATTACCAGCTCTCGCGAACCAAAGTCGAGCAGCCCAAAGACTGGAACGCACTGGAAAAAGCTTTCGCCGATAAAGCCACGGTAGTGGGCAAAGTCACCGGCATGATCAAAGGCGGTTTTAGCGTAGACGTAGGCGTGCGCGCCTTTATGCCCGCTTCGCGCAGCGGCGTCCGCGACGCTGCCGAGATGCCAAAGCTAGTCGAGCAGGAAATCCTTTGCCGCATCATTAAGCTCGACGTGGCCGAAGAAGATTTAGTCGTCGATCGACGCGTGGTTCTCGAAGAAGAAGAGCGCTCCACCAAAGCTCGCCGCTACTCGGAGATGAAAGAAGGCGACACCGTACGCGGCACGGTACGCAGCCTTACCGACTACGGCGCATTCATCGACCTCGGCGGCGTGGACGCCCTGCTGCACGTCAGCGACATCGCCTGGACTCGCATCAACAAGGCCGCGGATGTACTTTCCATCGGCCAGCCGATCGAAGCAAAAGTGCTGAAGATCACGGCCGACGCCGACAAGCGCCGCATTTCCGTCGGCATGAAGCAATTACTCCCGCATCCCTGGGATGCTGCTGCCGGCAAGTACAACGTCGGCGAACGCGTTCGCGGCACAGTCACCCGCGTGGCTGAATTTGGAGCGTTCGTCGAATTAGAACCTGGAATCGAAGGCCTCATCCACGTCTCCGAAATGTCCTGGGGGAAAAAGCTGCGCAGCGCCAGCACATTAGTCAAGCCCGGCGAAGTGGTCGATGCCATCATCCTCGGAATCAACCTCCCCGAACGCCGCATGTCTCTTGGTCTCAAGCAAGCATTGGGCGATCCCTGGGCCGACGCGTCGGAAAAATTCGCCGTAGGTTCGATCGTCGAAGGTCCGGTCGTCAGCATCACGAAATTTGGCGCTTTTGTGCAGCTTGCCGAAGGGGTCGAGGGCATGATCCACATCAGCGATATGAGCCCGGAGAAGCGCATCAATCATCCCTCGGACATGCTCAAGATTGGGCAGGTGGTGAAAGCGCAAGTGCTCGCCTTCGATAAAGACAAGCGCCAAATCAAGCTGGGCATGAAGCAATTAGTCCCCAGCGGCTTGGATGAATACATTGCGGAGCACAAAGCCGGAGACGTTGTTTCAGGCCGCATGATGGAAGTTTCCGGTGGTCAAGCTCGCGTGGAATTGGGAGAAGGAATTCAGGCCCAGTGCAGCGTGAACGTCGCTGCTGCGGAAAAAGAAAAAGATACACCGGTCGAATCGAACCCCGCATCCTCAAAGCCCGATTTATCTTCCTTGGGTTCCATGCTGCAAGCGCGCTGGAAAGGCGCTTCGCCTGCGGCAAACGCCAAGCCCGAACCGCTCCGCACCGGTCAGGTTCGCCAGTTCCGGATCAAGAAACTGGACGTCCCAACAAAAAAGATTGAACTCGAGTTGGCCTAGAAATCCGTCCCACCGGTGTCGCAGCGGTTCACCGCTGCGATAAATCGTCTTTTTCCAATACCGGATTCAGTCGCTGAACGGCGGTCGAATCGCAGAATAAGAAAGCCGCTCGTGCGAGCGGCCTTCGCAGCTTCCTTCCTCTTTACTCGACGCCAAACTTAGTGCTGCGCAAAAGAGAAGTTCAAGCCAGTAGTGAATATGACGTCGTTATCCTTTGTTCCCGTCGGCGGGTTTGTCACATAGAGATCGTTGAACTGGTTTTGCCATCCTAGCCATTTGCTGATCTTCGTGACCGTGCCCAGGTCGAAGGTCATGCGGTACTGCCCGCCGTAACCGCCGGTCAAGTCCGGAAATATGTAGAAATTTTCCGTTATCACCGTGCTCTTGCCCGCCTTGTGCATCAATTCTTCGCCCAAAGTGAGCGCGGCGTACCGGTTCGTCACCCCATAAGAAACGAGGGTAGGAGGAACGGTGGCCGGCGTTACCGGCGGACCACTCGAATACGTTTCATGGGTATAGTTCACGCCGGCTTGAATGTCCAGCGTGGTACGATCGGACTTGATGGCATGGTAGCCCAAACCTCCCGCATATACGCTGCGCAGATCCAGATACTGAAGTGCGTTGCTCATGAAGTTGGCAGAGACAAAGCCAAATATTTTGGGATCGAGATTGTGGTCATATTCAAGTCCGGCAGTTATGAGATTGGCCACTGTAGTGGGCGTAGATAATTGGTTCGTGGTGTCGACCGAGGTGAGGAAAATTGTGGTTTTGTCATTCTGGGTTGGGTGCACGGCATTAATGGCCAGCGCCAGATTGGTAGTCTCGCTGTTGCCGCGAGTCAGCGAGAAACCAATGTTCGCCCCGCCATTCCAGCCATGCAGCCAGCCGGGATTCAGCGACTTGTCGTAAGCCGTCTGCTCGGCGTCATTGCGAATCGTCGCTACTTTTGCTGCAGGGACTTCCACCTCTCCCTGCGTCTTGGTGGAGACTTCAATCGTCCCGTCATTTGCAGTGACCGGGCCGACAACGGTTTTCTTGTCCGTGGTGCTGATGTGCAGCTCCTGGTCGGTCTTGATCTGCGTGATCGCGTCAAACTTCACGGTCACGTCTCCGGCAAATTCCGTGTGCAATACCAGCGTCTTACCGTCGGATTTCACAATCGTCCCGCTCAGCCGATCCCCATTCTTGAGCGTGATCTGATCCGCGAACGCAATCGGTGACAACCCCAATAACAACAATCCACATAAGGCAATCAGTGCAAACCACTCGACTTTACGCAACATTCCCATCTCCTGGTTTTCAGAGTCTTTGCAGCTTAGTTGTATTTAGCCCCGGGGATACTTCGAACAGGGAAATCACTAGAAATTAATAGACAGAAGCGGCTTACTCGAAGAATGCGCCAGTCGCGTGGAGACTGTTTAGCTCTTTACGTCTTTGGATTCGGAGCTTTTGTTCTGCTCGGTCGAAGCTTGCGTTGGAGGATTATCTTTCATACCTTCTTTCAAGGCACGAATCCCTTCGCCCAACCCTTTGCCCAATTCGGGTAATTTTTTAGGACCAAAGACCAGAAGAGCAATCGCGAAAATAATAATCAGGTGCGTCGGTTGAAACAAGCCTTCAAACATTGGGAACCTCCACAAAACGACACTTGCGCCTGCTTATACGGTACCGGAGCTATGAGCCCCAAGTCAAACTCAAGTCTTTATGTGACAGCCGCGCTCGGCTTGTTGCGCTTCCAAACGGCGGCCAGCTTCAGCACTCCCCGCACCCCGGTACTTCGGTAATCTTACCGCCGGGGAGTCGGCCAAGTTAAGGTGGGGGTGCAGTTCGACTGTCGGCTAGCGCTTCAGAACAGGGGCGCAGCACGGCCAGGCAGCGAACGCATTCCGGAGATTCCAGTGAAGCGCTGTGGCGTGTCCGCTTGTATCCTTCTCTTTTGCTGGGCTGCCTTGGCCCAGGCCAGCGAAACTCAGCCGGTCGGCGCGCTTGAGCTTACTGCATGGCTCGTGGGCGGCATTCCCAACGCACGGCTGATCCGCATTGTCCGCGAGCGTGGCATCGTGGCGATGCCCGGCAAGGAGCAGATTAGTCAACTTGAAGCCGCTGGCGCTGATGTGAATCTGGTCAGAGCGCTTACCGATCCCAGATCATCCGCATTCAAAACGGCTTCGTTCAAGATGGTTCCGTTTGTGATCCCAGCAGGTTTACTCCAGGCTAGCATCGACGCGAAAGCTAAACGCTTTCATCAGGCCGAAATCGATCTCCGGCCTCTTCTAAAATCGGATCCCCAAAACCCGGATCCCCAAGACTTAGATCCCCAAAATTCTGCCCTGCACTTTGCAATTGCGAATATGCTCATCCGGCAAGAGCAATGGGACGACGCTTTCGATGAGATAACCCTCGCGATGCACCTCATGCCTGATTTTCCCGAGAATCACAACAGTCTGGCATACATTTTCTATCGACTCGATGACGGCCCGAACGCGATTGCGGAAGCCCGCACTGCACTAAGCATGGACACTCAGAATGCGGAAGCCTACCAGTTCCTGGGCCTGGCTCTGTATTCGAATGGGCAGTATGCGGCAGCGGTTCATGCTTTCGATGAGTCGCTCGCGCGCGATGGCGACAATGCAGACACTTACTACGATATGGGCATCGCTCTGCATGCTGCGGGTAATTTTCCACTCGCGATCGCCGCTTACCGTAAAGCGATTCTTCTCCGCCCCGCTTTTTGGGAGGCCCACTCCAACCTGGCGTTGACCTTCCACGAACAAAATAATTTCGATGAGGCGGTCGCGGAATACCGCGAAGCCGAGCGGCTTGCTCCAGAAGAAGCGTCGGTTCGCAGTAATTTAGGCAACACTCTGTGCGACAAAGGCGATTTTGACGCCGCCACCCAGGAATTGAAAGAACTTTATCGCCAGCATCCCGAGTGGCAGTTGGGACATGGCTGCCTGGCCCGCGCCTATATGTCGCGTAAGGATTACTCCAGAGCGATCGAGGAATGGCGTCTGGCAGTGCAGCAGAGCCCCGGCAGTGCTACCGAGCACCGTCTACTCGGGGAAGCATTTCTGCTGAATGATCAAACCGAGGAAGGGGTTCGCGAGCTGCGCGTCGCCGTCTCTCTCAATCCAGATTCCGACGCGGCCCATCGTGGGCTGGGTACGGCGCTCTTCCGGCAGCAGCAACTCGCCGCCGCGGAGAAGGAATTTCGCGAAGCGCTTCGCCTTAACTCTTCCCCCGATAACCACTTTTCGCTGGCTGCTTGCCTCATGTCCATGGATCGCTACGAAGAAGCCTTGGCCGAACTGGATGCGGCCGCTCGGCTCGATCCCGACCGCGCCCTCTATCGTGCGCGCCGTGAGGAACTTTTAAGACTCATGAAGGAAACCAGTTCACGATGACCCAGAGGCCAATAGCCGTTATGTACTCTGGGCATTTTCATTCAGGAAGCGCCCTTCTTACACTTGAGATTCGTCCCTGCATTTGGAAGTGATCATGAATATGACTCAATCCTCCCCCACAGCCGCTGCTGCCGCCAAGCCGGCACAATCTTTACCGCAATCGGAATCCGATGCGCGGAATCATGCCCGAACCCCCGACCGGACAACCGACCGAGCCCCTATAGCCGCGCAGGACGAGGTAGTTCACAAGTCGTCGGGATATGGTCTGCCATGCGCGAAATGCCGTCTCTACTACGCCGCTGAGCTGGATGCCTGTCCAACCTGCAAGCACAAAGAGAGGGTTGCTGCGAATGCGGTTCCGGTGATCGCTAAGCCTCTTGCCGCAGCCGAACCCATCCCTGACACCGATGTCATCGAGCAGGAACGCGAAGCTTTCCTGAAGGAATTCAAGTCACAACTTTTTGCCGCGCATGCCGAAGTGACGACCGCTCCCGTAACTTGCGCTCTGGGCGAGGATCACGCGCACGGCACGGAAGCCGCTTCGATCTGCAAGCCCTGCTACGACCATTTGCAGGAGCGTGTCGACATCTGCGAAGCCGCGCTTCACATGGATCTGAAAGATGCCGCACAGATTGTCTACGACGCCGTCTGGGCCGACCCCTCCGATCCCAGCAAGACCTACACCAACGCAGCCGGCGCGCTGCTTACCGAACTACGCAAGCGGGCTGGAGTCTCCAGCATGATCGGCCCCTTCCAGCCACAAGGCAACTAAGATTCCGGAATTCTATGCAGGGACAGCGCGCTCGGCTGTCCTTTCGAGCGAAGCTCGACTTCTTACTCTTCCACGACGCGAATTCCACCACCAACTCGAATCTGCCGAGGCTCTAGCGTTCGGAGCGATTCCACTTTGCCCGCAAGATTCGGATATTCCAGGCACCCTCGTCGGCATAAGCTCTTCCTATTATGACTACCCATCCGATGACTTTCCCCTTGCTTGCCTCCGGTGCCATACTCGTTGAGGAAATAAGCAGTGCCATGTCCGTCGCGCAGGCCAATCCGGCAACCGGACCTCATGAATCCATGCAGGCCAGTCGTACGAATAACGATCGCGTGAATAACGACCAGCTCTGGCAAGCCGTGGCCGCTCGCGATGCTCACCGCGACGGAAGCTTTGTCTTCGCCGTGTCTACGACCGGCGTGTATTGCCGGCCATCCTGCCCGGCGCGGCGTCCACGGCGCGAGCATGTGACTTTCTTCATGCGTCCCGAGCAGGCGGAGAAAGCTGGGTTTCGAGCCTGCCTTCGCTGCCGCCCCAGACTGGCCAATGGCAATCCTCAATCGGACGCAGTGAAGGCGGTTTGCCGTTACATCGAACAGCATCTCGACGAGCCGGTTACCCTCGATCATCTCAGTAAGATCTTCCGGCAAAGTCCGTTCCACTTGCAGCGCCGTTTCAAAGCTCTGCTTGGAATCACGCCCCGCGAATACGCCGACTCCTGCCGCATGCGCCGGCTGAAACGAAACCTGCAGGCGGGCGACAACGTGACTCGCGCCATGTATGACGCCGGATACGGCTCCAGCAGCCGGTTGTACGAGAAGACCTCCTCACAACTGGGCATGACACCCGACAAGTACAGGCGCGGAGCCATTGCCGCTTCCATCCGCTACGCTTGCGCCGATTCGCCGCTGGGACGCATGTTGATCGCGGCCACCGAACGCGGCATCTGCTCGATCCAGTTCGCGCAGTCCGATGCAGAGTTGATCGAAGGCCTGAAGCGCGAGTTCCCCTTCGCCGTGCGCAAGCCGGACGAAGGCGGATTGCAAGCCTGGGTGAAGACTCTGCTTTCGCAGATGCAAGTCAGGCCAAAGAGGCAAGGCACGGAAAAAACGCAGGGCAGGGAATTGGACGCTGCCTTGCCGCTGGACATCCGGGCGACGGCGTTTCAGCGCCGAGTATGGACTTACCTGCAATTGATCCCATTCGGTGCGACGCAGTCATACAGCGAAGTGGCCAAAGGAATCGGCCAGCCCAGCGCCAGCCGAGCCGTGGCGCGCGCCTGCGCTACCAATCCAGTTGCGATTGCGATCCCGTGCCATCGCGTGGTACGCGCCGACGGCAGCACCAGCGGCTACCGTTGGGGCGAGAACCGCAAAAAGAAACTGCTCGAGATGGAACGGGAGCGGCGGTGACTTAGGGGGATGGGTTTATACCGCCCGCCCGTAGCCTCGACGCGCCCCGGATTGCTGCTGGCGAGGCCCCTACGACCGATGCGCATTCTCTTTGACCACGGCACGCCCAGCGGCGTCGCCGCATCGCTATCTGGCGATGAAGTTACAGAGGCAATAGAACGCGGGTGGGACAGAATTTCTAATGGCGAACTGCTCAACGTAGCCAAGGTCGATATACCGTTCAAGTAGGCGTGCTCTATAGGGCGTAGCCGCCCCTCCCCCCTTTTTGCAAATTATTTAGAATCACCAGCGTAGCGGTTTTTCCTGGCAAACACCCTTTTCCAAAGAACTTAGATGCTTAGTTCCTTGGAATCTGATAGTTACGTGCCGTGTACGGGCTGGGGTCGATCTAGCTCGGTCCCGCGCTATGGTCCTATTGCTGGGCAATGATGGAATGATTTGGCTGTGGATCGCAAGGTCAGATGTCACGGTGAGGCTGTGGAAGATTATCCGATGGATGTGATTGGAGAGTCGGCTAGCCTCTCAGGCGAAACAGCCGCGCTATTTTTGCCCTTCCAGCGCGGCTGCGTCTTTCTTCTGTTCAGCGATGGTCTTGATTTCCTCTTTTATCTCCGCACGCCTCTGCTGGTTCTGCTCGTTGGCCGAACCATTATCGAGGTCCTTCAGCTTGGCTAATTCCCCCAACAACGCTAAGACCTGATCAGATTCCTGGCTGCTCACTCTATGCCCTCCGCACGGTGCTGGTTATGGATGACAAGAAGGGCGAAAGAAGTTGCTACTGAGGAGTTATCAATTTGCATCCACGCGCATCGGAGGCACCCGGCGGATTGTGCGGCTGTACCTCGACCGGATCGCTCTCCTAATAGCTGAAAGCTCGGCCCGACAGTTACGCCGAAATCGACATTTCGTTCGAGCAGGCCGCTCCCTAGCTGCGGGGCCGCGCCTTCCCCGCTTCTCGCAGGGACGCGAGAAGTGGGGCACTCGCCATTCTCGTTCGCTACTTCTTCCTGACTACCACTGCCCAATTCAGCAACGCGAGTGCGATGGTTCCAACCAGGATCAGGGACTGGCCGAAATCCACGCGGGTGATGAGGATTGCGCACAAGAGCAGGCCAAGGGCGGCGAAGAAATTTCCGGCGGGCAGGGTAAACATGGCGGGGGCGTCGGTGGTGCTTTTGCGGCGGAGGATGGGGAGCGCGGCGCAGCCTACGGCGTAGTAGAGCAGGCGGGCTACAGCGGAGAGTGTGACGTTCCACTTGAAGTCGCCGGTTAGCGCGAGCGCCCAGACCATGGCAGCGAAGACGAGGATGGAAACATAGGGCGTGTGAAATTTTCGGTGGATGGCGGCGAAGGCTTCGGGGAAGTCTCCTTGTTCAGCGAGAGCAAAGGGGATGCGGGGCATGGCGAGAATTTTTGCGCTGAGATATCCGTAAAAAGAAATCAGAGCGCCGATGGCGATCAGAGCGGCGCCTACGGGACCAACGGCGAGGCGGGCTACGTCCGCCAGCGGGCGTTGGCTGTGCGCCGCGTTGGGCAGCACTCCGATCACCACCCATTGGATTAGAGCGTAGATCCCGGTGCAGAGCACGAGAGCGGTGAAGAGCGCGAAGGGAGCGTCGCGGCGGGGATTTTTGGCTTCGGACATGGGCGCGAGGGCGGTTTCGAATCCGCCATAGGCAAAGACCAGGAGGAGTAGGGCCTTGAGCCATTGACTGGTCCCCGTGTTTTCCACGGCAGGGCTGGCGATTTGCCAGTGGTGCGCGTGAAGAACGAATATGCCCAGGATAATGACCGCGAACAGCGGAACCAGTTTGGCCGCGGTAAAGAGATTGCTGACATGGGTTCCGGCGCGCACGCCGCGAATGTTGATAACCGTGAGAAGACCGACCAGCAAGGTGAGGATGATGGCGCGGCGCAGGGGATCTTTGGCGTGCGGGAAGAATTCGCCGAGATAGATTACGAACAGATTTGCGTTGGCGGCAGGGGCAGCGACCTGGCCGAGCCATAGCATCCACGCGGTCTGGATGCCCATGAAGCGTCCGAAGGCGGCGCGGGCATAGAGGTACGGGCCGCCCGCCTGCTGGAAACGCGAGGCGACTTCGGCGAAGCAGGCGATGATGACGCTCATTCCGGCTCCGGCGGCGAGCACGGCGTAGGGGCTGAGGTTGCCGATAAGGCCGGCAACGACGGAAGGCAGTCCGAAGACACCGCTGCCGATGATGGAGTTGACCACGAGCGCAACCAGACTCCAGCGGCCGATGGCGCGGACGAGCTCGTGGCGGGGGATAGGTGGCGGCGCTGGCATGCGGGTGTTTGTATCACAAAAACGGGTTGTGGTTGGGAAAGTGTTCTAGATGGGACTACGAATTGGGGCGCCGGCCTTCGCCCGGGCTTGGACAGCCGAGGCGGCTGTCCCTACGTGTGGACTGGCGCCGAAAAGGCTTGCGGGGAGCCCGGTTTGCTCATCGTGTTACTAGTCACATAGCAGCGGACGCAATGGTAAGTGTGATAGGAGACCAAGGTAATCGCTCGAATTACGAAAGCGCATGATCGTGGGACATCTATCCGCTGCGCGCAGCCGATGAGATGTTCTAGCAACACAATCAGAACCCAAAATGGCCAAGGGAATCGATTCACAGATGGACGACCTGCACACAAGGATGATCCGAGTCACCGAAGATTTGCGCGTGATTCAGCGCGAGTTGAATTGCGCCGCCATGCAGGCCCCCAGCGATCCGGAATTGATGGAAGCGCTCAGCGCGCTGCCGGAGACGGAAGCCATTCAGGTGCTGTGCAAGGCACTCGACCAGATGCGGCATTTTCTTTGGTTCTACACGCAGGTGATGAGCAACGATCCGGAGCTGGGCGACAAGATGCGCCAGTCGAATGTGTCGAAGACGGTGAACGACGGCAAAGTGGATACGTCATTTTTCGATCAGCTCACGCGCGCCGATGAAGTTTTGCTGCTGCGCTACGTGGCGGAAGCCAAAGAGCGCAAGCCGAATTAACAGAGTCTGTTTTTAAAGCTGCCTTTAAAAGCCGCGACCTCTTGTCATTGTCTTTAGAACTACTCCCTCGGGACTGAGTAAAACCAGATCAGCTTCCGCCCCAACTTTAATTTCTCCATATGAAGGAAGTCCGGCTGCGCGCGCCGGATTACGCGTGGCGGCGCGGACGGCATCGCGCAGGGTCCAATCAGAGAATTGTGTCACGTTGCGCACGGCTTTATCCATAGTGAGGACGCTGCCGGCCAGCTGTCCGTTCGTTCCTTTCAGTGTACATTTGCCATCTTTTACCTCGACCTCAATGGGGCCGAGCAGATAGGTGCCATCGGGCATGCCGGTTGCGGCTGTGGCATCGGTAATCAGGACGGCCTGATCGAATCCCTTCGCCCGCAGGAAGAGCTTCACGATTTCCGGTGCCAGGTGAATGCCGTCGGCGATGATATCGGCGGTGAGGCGGTCGTCGGTCAGGGCCTCGCCGAGGATGCCGGGGTCGCGGTGATCGAGTGGCCGCATGGCGTTGAACGTATGAGTGGCGTGTCGCGCCCCGGACTGGATTGCCTGGCGGGCGGTGGCCGTGTCTGCGTCAGAGTGGCCGATGCTCACGCAAACCTTGCGGCGCGCCGCTTCGGCGATTACATCCATCGCTCCGGGAAGTTCAGGGGCTATGGTCATCATGCTGACGTGGCCGCGCGCGGCTTGCCAGAGGCGGTCAAAGATTTCTACCGTGGGCTCTAGCAGGTTTTCCGGAGGATGCACGCCACGGCGCTTATGACTAAGGAATGGACCTTCCAAATGAATGCCGAGCGGGCGCGCCTCCACATTTGTTCCGTGGGTTCCGGGGTTCTGTGCGGATTCAATCGCGTCGGCGAGCCGTTCGAGAGCGGCGCATGTTTCAGCGAGCGGTGCTGCGACGGTGGTGGGGAAATATCCGGTGACACCGTGAGTGGCAAGAAACTTGTTGAGATGCGGGATGTCGGTCAGAGCCGCGCATGTAACATCGATTCCGGCGCCGCCGTGAACGTGAATATCGAGAAAACCAGGGGCAAGGATAGCTTCGGAATGATGAGTGGTTAAATCGATGACCGTCGCGTTATTTGGTACTTCCTGCTCGGCGCGGGAGGAAACGGCACGGACGGTGCCGTCGTCGATAAAGACAAGCGGGTCCAGGATTTCGTGTGAAGGCGTATATAGACGATGGGCGGCAATGATGATCATTATCTGTATCTATTCAAGATCTGTATCTATTCAACCAAGACGGTAAACGCTGCGATTCACGTTGATTCGACACGCAGTGCGCCACCAGTGTAGCGCGAAAAATGTGAGGGCGCTCGGGCGGTGAGCCAGTTCATCCGGCGATGCTATAATTTGAATGCTAATCAAGCAGTAAGCGCGCAAAAGCGTTCTCGCTTTTTGTCTTTTAACCTGCAATGCCGTCGGGGAGTGGCTCAGCCTGGTAGAGCACCTGGTTCGGGACCAGGGGGTCGGAGGTTCAAATCCTCTCTCCCCGACCAATCTTTTCAGAGACTTAAACTGTGCTTCTGGTTTTCCATCTGCATCCATGGCGTCGATCTGGGAGACGGACCCGTTTATCTCTATTTCTCCAAGAACTCGCCTCTAGTTTTCCGAGTCGAACCTCAATGAAGGGTCTTTTTCAGGATCGAGCTGATCGTGTCGGCTCTGGTATATGAACAGGTCACGGCGAGCGTCGATGGGCGCTCTGCGGAATTGCTCTGGAAGTATGTAAACGAGCGTATACGTCGATTCACCAAACGTGGATCGCCCTGACACGAGGGGCGCCGGAACGTCCTTGGATCACCTGGGTCTCGAGCACGATCTCTATGTTTTTCGTCTGCCAATCCTGGGGAGCGTGCGCCAGTATTTCCTGCATCCGACGCTCGTCGACGACAAACTCACCTGCCGCGACCGTTCCCCCGCGACCGATTCCCGCTACCACCACCGCATACTGATCTGTATCCGGCGGAATGAAGCGGGCAACAATGGCGTAGTCTTTATAGTCCTCTGTCTTCTGCACGGAACGGTCCAGCAGCCATTCTCGCTTCTCGGGTTGCTCGCGATCTTCAATCCAAAGCTTTGACATCGAGGGATCATTCACGAAATGAAAGCGCAGCGCCGAGGTCAACCGCAAGGTCCACGAATTATCGAAGGCGCCGATGAAAATGGAAGGGTTGCGGCGAAGGTCGGTGAGGTTGGTGGTCGATTCCCCGAGCACGCGATAGTTCTTGCCGTAAGAGCGCAAGGTGCCGGCGATGTTCACCAGAGGATTCAGGTCATCAATGATCACGGTGACCATGGTGTCGGGAAGTGTGATCTCTTTTTGTGGATCGCCCGCGTCCCGCAGGCGAATATTCGCATACTGCACCTGGTCGGCGATACAGAATAGGGCAGGCTCGGGGGACTTCACAAACGGCGCCCAGAACTCTCGCAACATTGTCGGCCGGGATCCTCGCCACCAAATGCCAGCCGCGGAAATCAGCACCAATAACCCAAGCGCCAGAATAAGCGCATTTGTAGAGCTCCATCGATGCGGGACAGACTTGGCCGTCTCGGATTCCACAGCCGGATGAGGGGTTACGGCGGATCCGTTCGCTGGAGGCGAAGTGGGTACCGCAAGACCGTTGGGGTAGCCGGGCCAGGAGAAGTGTGGAGCATACGAACCTGACGGCAGGAAAAGCCGAATCTCCTGGCCGTGCTTGGGATCCTGATAGTACTGTTCGAGGCGTTTACGGATTTCCGCGGCAGTGACGCGAACGATCGGATCAATATTAGTATCGTAATCCGGCGGACGATCAAAGACCTCGATGCCGAGGATCCGTTCCTTCAGGTCATGCCCCCGGCCCTCAAATGTGCGCCCGACTACGAACCTCAGGAACTGGGCATAGCGCTTGCTGGAATGGAAAAGAGGGGAGGCCAGCAGCCGTTCCAGCTGTTGCTGAACTGCTTCTTTTTCCAGTTCGCTGGACGGAGTCCAGCTCTCAATCACGGGCTCTGGTATCAATCGACTCCGGCCTTCCGACAGGCGTCACTACGCTGTGACCAAACAGGGTCCTGTCGCGAGCGAACTCTGTGTTCGCGATACTACTGCGGCTTGCCAAGGGAGTTCAACCTTAAAAACGCATTGCGAAGCGTCTTTTCTCCCTTTTCTTATCGGTTTTGGAAACATGTGAAATCAAAGGAGAAAACCAGCCACTCCATCGATTATCCTTCTTATCCCCACGTCTTTACCTGTAAACGCTTGCTACTTTGCTAAGGGCATGCTCCACTGTCGCGGCTTTGGTTTTTGTATTTGCCATTCCGGATGACTTAAGGGCGGTCCAGTCCGGGTACGCTCCACCACCACCGTCTTGGCCGAGATGCACAGGAGGGTATGAATGTTGAGGAAAGCGCGTTGGCAGGCATGCTTCGTATTAGCGGTTCTCGTTTCGTTCCTGGGTGGCACCAACCTTGAGGCTCAAAATCAGCAGGTAGCAGCGACTCTGAGCGGTGCGATCACTGACCCCACTGGCCTGGCATTGAAAGATGCAAAGGTGACTCTTACCAGCGCGCAAAACGGGATCAGCCGCCGCTATGTCACCGAAGGGGACGGTCTGTACTCATTCACCCTGCTCCCTCCTGCCATTTATACCCTGGAAATCGATGTCTCTGGCTTCAAGACCTACAAGCAGGATGGCCTTTCGCTGGAAGCAGGTCAAACCGCACGTCAGGATGTGCGGCTGTCAGTAGGCTCGAGGTCCGAAACCGTCGAAGTCACTGCTGAAGCTCCTCTTCTTAATACGGACAACGCGAACATCTCCTCCGACATTTCAGCCAGGCAGTTGGTGGAAACGCCGTTGAACCTGCGCAACATCATAAGCCTCGCCGAGCTGAACTCCTCTGTAAGTAATACCGCCGAGGTGCAGGTGGTAGGAGCTCCAGGCATTTCTGGGAGCGCCGACCAGGATGTTTCCTTTCTCAACTTTGGCGGTACATTCTTTGGCACCGCGCAATATCTGCTGGATGGCACCTGGGACACGCGATTGGACTGGGGCGGCGTGATTTACGTGCCCTCGATCGATGACGTCCAGGAATTCAAAATTCAGACCAATGCTTTCACCGCCCAATATGGATTTAGCAGCGGCAACGTAATTAATGTGGTCACCAAGTCAGGGACGAATCAGATCCACGGCGACGCCTGGGAGTTTTACCGGAACAGCGCCTATGACGCCCGCTACTATTTCAACGATGCCGGCCAACCGCCCTTCCACCGAAACCAGTTCGGGGGCACAATCGGCGGCCCCATCGTCAAGAACAAGCTGTACTTTTTTGCCTACTACGAAGGTCTGCGGCAGGCGACACCCGCTACTTTCGGCCCGGTTACCATGCCCACAAAGAATGAAAGAGCGGGCATCTTTACCGCTTCGCTGGGTGCCCAGACCGGCACGGATTATCTTGGCCGGCCGATCTATAGCGGTGAAATTTACAACCCGTTCAGCACTCGGCAGGTCACCTGCGGAGGCACCGACAGCGTAACCGGTCACACGGTCACCTGTCCCGCTGGAGCGACGACCGAGTATATCCGCGATCCGGTTTCAGGAAATGTCGTAACTGGTTTGGGGGTCACCAACGTGATTCCCGCCAACCTGATGGATTCGATTGCCAGCAAGATTGCGGGCGGAAATTACTGGCCGACTCCGACCACGAACGCTCTCATCAACAACTTCACTTCGGCTTCCTCTGCCGCGGCGCACTCGAACGAGTACTCGGGCCGTATCGACTACAACTTATCTATTAATGACCGCCTCTTCGGACGCTGGTCGCAGAAGTACGAGCAGAAAGTTAACTACCCCACATACTACGGAGCTTCCGATCCAGGAGGGCCCGGCGTCGTGGCTCCCAACAACCGTTACAGTGTGGATATCGGATACACCCACCTTTTCAGCCCGACATTGACGATGAACGCGAATCTAGGCGTGAACCGCCATGTCGAGCAATCTGTGACGCAGAGTTTCGGGTATAAGGCTTCGGCTTTGGGCTTGCCGTCGTTCATAGACGGAATCGCGCCGAGCTTCCCTGAAGTCCAGCCCCAGAGCTACGCGGATTTAGGCGCACAGGCCGGACTCGACAATTACCAGGTTCCCCAAACTTTGTGGACCGGCTCTGTGGATTTCACCAAGATCCACGGCAAACACCAGCTGTCATTCGGATTCATGGATGTTTGGGCCCGCATCGACGGCGGCCACTACGCGAACACCGTTCTGGAATTCCAGACCACGTCGACGGCTGGGCCGGATCCCCAAAATGCAACGGCCGGAACGGGCGACGGGTTTGCTTCCTTCCTGATGGGTGTGGGCAGTGGAACTGATCAGACCGGTTTCAATAAATTTCCCGCAACCGACAAGAATCTATTTGGCTGGTATCTGCAGGATGACTGGAAGATCGATCCAAAGCTCACGATCAACCTCGGTCTGCGCTATGAAATCCAGACTGCCCCAACGGAAAGGACGAATGCGCAGGAATATTTCGACTTCAGCGCGGTAAATCCCATCAGCTCCGCGGTAGGGACAAACTATCCGGGCGAGCTTGTGTTCAACAGCAGCGGCAACCGTGGACTCTACAACACCCAGTACAAGAACTTTGCTCCAAGAATCGGTGCGTCGTACAGGCTTCGTGACAAGTTGGTCGTGCGCGCCGGATATGGCATCTTTTTCGTGCCCAACTACTACAGTCAAGGTCCCAATATCGGCTACTCGCAGTCGACACCATGGGTCACAAGTCTTAACAGTGGACTCAACCCGTTTACCACTCTTAGCGGAAGCTCGGCCGTGAACTGCAGCAATGGTTCGACGTCCGCGCCTTGCCAAAGCGCGTTCCCGAACGGGGAAGTTGCGCCAACGGGAAATTCACTAGGAGGATTGACGGATGTTGGTTTCGGCTTGAATCCAGTTGTGAACAATGTCCGCCCCTCTGCCTATGTGCAGCAATGGATGGCAGGTGCTCAATACGCGCTTACGAACAATGACCTGGTCGACATCAGTTATGTTGGAAACCACGGCGTCCACGTGTTGTCACAGTACCTGGAGTGGGACGAGATCCCCGCGTCCGATCTCAGCCTCGGTAGTCAGCTGCTCAACCCCGTTGCCAATCCGTTCTACGGACATATAACCTCCAGCGGCTGCGGCCTCGATCAGCCCACAGTCCCGATGGGCCAGTTGCTGCGCCGCTTCCCCGAATACTGCAGCGTGACCGAGGCACCCCCTGCCGTAGGCGGTTCGACCTATAACGCACTTCAGGCCACTTACACTCACCGTTGGCATTCGGGGCTGGATCTGAATGTTTCCTACACCTACTCCAAATTTATGGACGACGTGCAGGGCGCCGCCGGATGGGCTTTCCCCGGCAGCGGAAGCTCGGTGCGAAACTCGTATAACCTCGCGGCAGAGCACTCAGTGGACGTAACCGATACCCCGCAGAGCCTGGTGGTCAACTACAACTACGAGCTCCCATTCGGTAGCGGGAAATTGCTCGGCAACAATTGGAGCCGGCCCATGAATGCCGTCCTCGGTGGATGGCAATGGAGCGGAATTCTTACCGCAAAATCCGGATTGCCGCTCTCCATCAACCCGGCGACAAACAACACAGGCGGATTCGGATTCAATCAGAGACCCAATCTGGTCGCGGGAGTCAATCCGGTTCCGGAGAATCAGTCACTCAACGATTGGATCAATCCTGCGGCGTTTGCCCAGCCTGCGGCCTACACATTTGGCGATGCCCCGCGGTTCCTGTCGAATCTGAGAGCGCCCAAATTCTTTGACTACGACATGGGCATCGGAAAATGGTGGGGCTTCGGCGAGGTAAGAAGACTGCAGTTCCGCGTGGAAATGTTCAATGTGTTCAATCATCCGAGCTTCTTCGAGCCAGACACCAATCTGGGCGACAGCAGTTTCGGAACCATCACTGCGGCCTATCCCGCAAGAAGCATCCAGTTCGGAGGGAAATTCTACTGGTAGCTCCCAAGGTTGCCAGCCAACCATTCAGCGATGCCTGGCGGGTTCGAATCCGCCAGGCACTCTGAACCGGCATGGTAGATCGTCCCTTCGACCCCAGGTATCAATGCAAATGAGAAATCTACTCCGCGGCATTGCTTCGCTCAGATTCATGTGTATCCTGGGCGTCTTCCTGCAGACTGCACTGGGGAACGCAGCAGTTGCCCCCCATAGCTACGATCCGGTCGCCGATGCTCGCGCGGTGGTACGAGCCGGCTCCGCGCGATTCACCGTGCTTACGCCTCAACTCATCCGCTTGGAGTGGGCAAAGGATGGGAAGTTTGAAGATCACGCTTCTTTCGCCTTCGTGAACCGTGCGCTTCCGGTTCCCCAATTCACGCGCCAGATCGGCCCCGGCAACCGCGTGGTGCTGAAGACCAGCGCATTGACGCTGGTCTACGATCCCGGCGATACCGACGGTAAGTTCACCGCGGACGACCTTACGGTTTCGTTCAGCCTTAACGGGAAAGAGGTCGTATGGAAACCGGGGATGGAAGACACTGGCAATCTTCTGGGCACTGCACGGACGCTCGATACTGCCCGCGGTGGAGTGAAACTGGAGCCCGGCCTGATCTCGCGTAACGGCTGGACGCTTGTGGACGACAGCGCGCGCGCTCTCTTCGATTCCGCCGACTTCAGCTTCCGCGCAGGCGAGCAGAGTGCGTGGCCCTGGGTGATGCTGCGTCCCGCGGGCGAGCGCCAGGACTGGTATTTCTTTGGCTACGGCCACGATTACAAGGGCGCCCTTCGCGATTTTACCCGGGTCGCAGGCAATATCCCACTGCCGCCACGATTTGCCTTCGGCGCCTGGTGGTCACGCTACTGGTCTTACAGCGACCAGGAATTCGAACAGTTGCTTCAACAATTCCAAACGCATGAAATTCCCCTGAACGTGCTGGTGATCGACATCGACTGGCATCCCACATTCAACCAAGTCGTCGGTAACACGAAAGTGGATGCGTCCGGTCACCAGCTTGGCTGGACTGGCTATTCCTGGAACAAACTCCTGTTCCCCGATCCGGCAGGTTTTCTGTCGAGTGTTCACGACCAAGGTCTGAAGACCACGCTCAATATTCATCCGGCATCCGGCATTCAACCCTGGGAGGACAGCTATCCTGCAATGGCCAACTCGATGGGAATCGATCCTGCGAGCAAACAATATGTGCCCTTCGACATCACAGACAGGAAGTTCGCGGACAATTACTTGAAGTATGTGATCCATCCCCTCGAGCGGCAAGGGATTGATTTCTTCTGGCTCGACTGGCAGCAGGAGGACGCGACAAAGCTTCCCGGCGTGAATCCCACTTTTTGGTTGAACTATGTGTTCTTTACCGACCAGGAGCGCGAGAAGAAACGCGCGCTACTGTTCCATCGTTGGGGTGGACTGGGCAACCATCGTTACCAGATCGGTTTTTCGGGTGACACCATTTCCGTCTGGGACTCGCTCGCATTTCAGCCCTATTTCACGGCAACGGCAGCGAACGTGGGATACACGTATTGGAGCCATGACATTGGCGGCCACCAGCCGGGTGCGATTGAACCGGAGCTTTACCTGCGCTGGATTCAGTGGGGAATTTTCAGCCCCATCCTGCGGACTCACACCACTAAGAATCCGGAAGCGGAGAGGCGCATCTGGGCATATCCCGAGCCCTACTCTTACCTGATGCGGCAATGTTTCGTGCGTCGCAATGCGATGCAGCCCTACATCTACACCGAAGCCAGAAAAACTCACGATACGGGTGTTGGATTCCTGCGGCCGCTCTACTATGACTGGCCCGAAGCTACCGAAGCGTACGACGCAAAGAACGAATACATGTTCGGCGATAGCATCCTCGCCGACCCGATAACGCAACCAGTGGCAAAGAGTTCCCAACTCGCTCAAGAGACCATCTGGCTCCCTCCCGGAGACTGGGTCGAGTGGGATACCGGAGCACGTCTGCAGGGACCCGCAACCCTGGTGCGTAGTTTCTCTCTCAGCCAAATTCCCGTGTACGTGAAGGCGGGAAGCATCATTCCGTTGCAACCCGCAGCGCGTTTTACAGAAAAGTTGACAGACTCGCTTATTTTGAACGTCTTTCCCCTGAACGACGGACAGGTTTCGACGTATCGTTTCTACGAGGACGCGGGCGACACGCCAGGATACGAACACGGAGATAGCGCATGGACTCCAATTCGCGCGTCGTTAAATGGCGATGGGACACTATTGAACATCAGTGTTGCGCCCGTCGAAGGCCACTACCCGGGAATGCCAACCGAGCGCGCTTATGAACTGAGGCTTCCGGGAAGCTGGCCTCCCTCGGCAGTGAGCGTAAACCATGTGCCGTTGCGTTTTGAAAAGCGAAAGGGCACAATCGGGTGGCGCTTTGATGGCGATACTCTGACGACGATTGTCACGACTCCGCGGGTTTCCGTGAATAGCACGCTAAAAATTTCGCTGCGCATTGAGCCCGAAATGGCGCAGAATCGTGCGCTTCTCGCCGGATTCGGCGGCAAGCTGGCGCGGTTACGCGAAACATATGATCTGCTGAACGCCAATTGGCCCATAGCGTGGTCTCCAGACGCGCTGGTGAATGCTATGCAGACCGGCGACCGCATTGGTTATTTTCCAAAAACCGCGCTGGGTGAAATCAGTGGGTTACAAAAGAAACTTACTGCTTTGCCCGAGTTGATCGACGCGCTGCACGCAACTGAGTCTTCCCCTTCGTTCGCACCAACGACAAGTGAACCTATCTCGGATCATTTACAAGATAAGCTCGTACACTACAACTCGGTAATTGACGCTGCGCTCGCGCATATTGCGGGCATCAGTGAAATGCAATCCCCGGCAAGAACCGAAATGAGGACGGCAGCGAAGCCGTAGCCTGAGTGCGAAGCGGTTTTCGCAAACCCGGGATTCTGCTCGTGCTGGCAGTTCTTCCTGTGTTTGCCCAACTTGTCACTCGCGACTCTCAATTCCAGCTAACGCCGCTCCATGGTGTCGATTTCGTCCTGCGCAATTCGCCCACACCGCGCAAGTACTTGATTGAGACCATGCCCGGCGGGGTAGCCTTACTCGATTACAACAATGACGGCCTACTCGATATTTTTCTGGTGAATGCAGGCCACGTGCCGGCTCCGCTACGCAGTCCAGTTCCCTTCGAGCGGGACAATCCTAAATACTGGAACCGCCTCTACCGTCAAAACAAAGACGGCACCTTCACTGACGTCACTGTACAGGCGGGCCTGCAGCATGCCGGCGACACCAACTACGGAATGGGAGTGGCAGTCGGAGACTACGACAACGACGGTTTTCCTGACATTTACGTCACCAACTTTGGGAAGAACATTCTTTACCACAATAATGGCGACGGTACTTTCACCGATGTGACGGCGAAGGCAGGAGTGGCGGCGGGCGGATGGTCGGTATCGGCAGGATTCTTTGACTACGACAACGACGGAAAGCTGGATCTGTTTGTAACCCGCTACCTCGACTGGAATCCAGAAACGAGCAAGACCTGTGGCCGGATCGAGGACCCGATGTATTGCCCTCCAGGCGAATTTGGTTCCACCACGAACATTCTCTACCACAACCGCGGGGATGGCACGTTTGAGGATGTAAGCGTGGCTTCCGGAATCGCTGCAAAAAAAGGACATGGATTGGGAGTCGCCTTTGCCGACTATGATGGAGACGGCTTTACGGATGTTTTTGTAGCGAACGACGCGACCGAGCAGTTCCTTTTTCACAATAAGGGGAACGGCACATTCAGTGAAGTTGCGCTTGATTCAGGCGCGGCCCTGAACAACTCCGGCAAAATGCCCTCGGGAATGGGCGTCGTTTTCCAGGATTACGATAACGACCGCCTCCCTGACATTCTCATTACGCAATTGCCCCACGAGCCCTACGTCTTGTTTCGCAATGACGGGAACAAATCATTTAGCTCGCAGGAGCTGGAGACCGGATTGGGCGCGCTCTCTGGAACTTCATCCGGGTGGGGAGTCGGTCTTGAGGATTTTGACAACGATGGCTGGAAAGATGCGTTCATCGTGCAGGGCCACGTATTCGATAACGTACACTCTTACGACAACTCCCTCCGGTATCGCGATGTTCCTTTACTGGCTTTGAACAAGCGAGGTCACTTCGAAAGAGGGAATGTCGGGTCTACTCGAGCCGTAGCCGGCCGCGGCGCCGCTTTCGGCGATCTCAATAATGATGGGTGGATCGACGCCGTTACGACCTCACTCGGGGACGGACCGCAATTCTATTTGAATCGCGGCGGCAAATCGCACTGGCTGACGATTACGCTTCGCGGGGTGAGCAGCAACCGTGACGGATATGGGGCTCGTGTCCAGGTCAATGGTCAAGTGAGATTCGCGACCGCCGCAGGGAGTTATCTTTCCTCGAACGACAAGCGATTGCATTTCGGCCTGGGAGATAATAAGAAAGCTGAAATTGAAATCCGCTGGCCGTCAGGAATTCGCCAGACCTTACGAGATATTCCGGCAGATCAATTTCTTACCATCAAGGAGCCTGAGCGGAAATGATCCCCGTACTCCTGTTCCTTCATTTGTTTCTTCAGCCGCAGGCCGTAGCGCCTCAAGCTGCCGATCAAGCGAAAGTGTTGCTACAGGCGGGGATCGACGCGGAAAACCGCCACGACGTCGACCATGCCGTGGTCGAATTTCGCAAGGCAGCAGAATTGGATCCGTCATCGTCGGAAGTTCTTCTTCGCCTGGGTGACGCCTACATGAAGAAACATGACGCTGCCGCGGCAATTGCACCTCTGAAGCACGCTGCCGAGTTGAGCCCCGACTCCGTTCCCATTCACCAGTTGTTGGGTTACGCGCTGCTGGCGCAAGGCTATGCCGCCGAGGCGATTCCCCATCTCGAGATTGCTCGTGATCCGGCGGCGTTGGGTATAGCACAACTGGAGAACGACGAGCCTGCCAAGGCGATGGTTAACCTGCAGTCCGCATTGGGAAACGATCCCGACAATCCTGACTTGCTTTTTTATGTGAGCCGCGCTGCCGTGGCTGTGGGTTCGCAATCAACTGACAAACTGCTGGCGGCGTTTCCAAGCTCTGCGCGAGCGCACCAGACTCGGGGTCAGGGTTACTACCAGAGGAAGATGATTCCTGAGGCGGTGAAGGAGTACGAGCAGGCAATCTCCATCGGCCCGGACGTGCCCGGCCTGCACCTCGAACTTGGGGAAATCTATGCTGGGCGTGCCAATTGGACGCAGGCCGCGGAGCAATTTCGGGCCGAGACGACGTTGCAGCCGGGCAGCGCAGAAGCCGCGTTTCGACTGGGCGACGCGCTCCTGCAGGAAGGAAAAATGAAAGAGGCCGCTGACCAACTGCGGCGATCCGATTCGCTCCAACCCAATATGCCGGAAACACTTTATGCGATGGGGCGTGCACTGGCCACCGCTGATGCGAGCGCAGCCGAGCAGGCGCTCAACGGCGTGCTTAAGGTCGAGCAAGATACTCCGCTGGCTGCACAGGCCGACCTACTTCTCGCCACAATCCATAGAAAACAGGGTAAGTCCGCGCTGGCTAGCCGCGAAATGGAGGACTATCGTCGAATCCAAGGCTTGCGAGGTCAATGAATCCGTCTTCGATAGAATTCGATAAGCGCCTGAATCTGGTTCGGGACCAGAGGGTCAAATCCTCTCTCCCCGACCAATCTTTTCAATCAGATAACTTGATGCATTCGTGGGCCGGCTAATATTGCCGATATTGGCTACGCTGGAATAGCTGTCTTTCTTCCAGGTTCACTCGGAGTTGTTCCTTCCAGTACGGCTACTTTACTCAAGCGCCGCACGTGGCGTTCTCCGCGACTGAAACTAGCGGATAGAAAAGTCAGAAGAAGATCCCAGGCGACCATCGGGCCCATGACATGTCCGCCCACGCACATGACATTCATGTCATCGTCCTCAACTCCCTGGCGCGCGGAGTAATGATCATTGATCAAGGCGGCCCGTACTCCAGGAATTTTATTGGCGCAGACTGAGGCGCCAACTCCGCTGCCGCATACTGCCAGTCCTCGCTCTACCTTGCCCGCGGCCACGGCCAGGGACAAGGGAATCACAAAATCAGGATAGTCGTCGGTGAAGTCCAGTTGGTAGGAACCGAAGTCGATGACGTGATGACCCGCCATCGTGAGCTGCTCGCGCAACTCTTTTTTCAAGGTAAAGCCTCCATGATCGGCGGCGATTCCAACGCGCATAACCTCTCCTTCCAGAACCTGCGAATGCTTAAGCCACTCTCATCAGCGAATCCGCGCTTTCATCAGCTCACTTCGTCCCGTGAGGCACTAAACTGCTACGCTCTTCACCCTGAGATCTTGGCTGATCCGATCTCGGCTGATCCAGCGAATAGGCCAGGTGATGAGTATCGTTCCAAAAGCGGATTGCGGGCTGCGAAGCGCTATTTTCGTAGCTCAGAGCGCTGACACTCGCTGTGCTCAGCATGAGGAATCGACCATCGATTGGTTCCAGCCCGATCCAACACGTGGCCAGTACACGCAGGAAATGTCCGCTGGAAAAAATAAGAACATCGCCACTGATTCGGCGAACACGCTGCACAACCCGGTTCGCCCTTGTCGCAATTTGCTGTGGCGATTCGCCACCCGGACAGCCGTCACGAAACAACTGCCAGTCGGGGCGCTCTTTTAGGATGTCGGATGTGAGGCGTCCTTCGTACTCGCCGTAGTTCCATTCCACCAGGTCAGGATCGATTTCAGCTTCAGAACTGAAGCCGGCCAGTTCACAGGTGCGCCTGGCGCGCTGCAATGGGCTGGTGAACACTTTGGCGAATTTCAGTCCGCGCAGACGCAGTCCAACCCTTCGCGCTTCGCATTCACCATCTACGGTCAGCGGTAAATCAGTAAGGCCAGTATGTTGTCCGGTAAGCGTCCAAGCGGTTTCGCCATGCCTGGCGAGATAGACAATCGGAAACGCGTGATCCATGCACTATTTCCCCTGATCGTTCTACTGTGATCGTTCCTGCTGTGATCATTTTTACAATCGAGCTCCAACCTAACCATAGATGCTTGCAGAACTGAGAAGGTGACAGCAATCGCGCGTGGGCTGACGAATATGGATTCGCAACGACTAGAAATATCTCACCATCTTCCGTAACCTCTCTTGCGATCGGGGAATCCTAGGTTCGGGGGAGACTGCGCGACTACGGGTCGGACGGTGCGGAAGGGCGAGTCGATCCGCTAGCATTACCCAGGAGACTTGCTATGAAAACGTTGAGCAAGCTGGTTATTACCGGAGCGGTTGTCTTTGTGGCGTTACAGGGATTCCGGCCCGCGATTCCGGTTCGACCCGTGACAGCTGAAGTACAGGCGCCAACCGCGGTGCGGCAGATCCTCGACAAGAGCTGCTACAGCTGCCATTCGGATCAGCGGCGGCTCGCGTGGTTCGATGAAATCGTGCCCGCCTACTGGCTGGTGCGGAAAGATATCCTCACCGCGCGCGAGCACCTGAATTTCTCCACGCTGGGTTCCAAACCTGCTGCTGGACAAAAGGCAACGCTGTACGAGGCTGTGAACATGATCCAGCTGGGAGCGATGCCTCTGCCTAGATTCACGCAGCTACATCCTGAGGCGAAAGTAACTCCAGAAGAGCTGGCGACCCTGAAAGCGTATCTTGCGCCGTGGTCTGCAACGCCAACTCAAAACGACACAGCGCCAGCCAACGCAATGGCTGTGACGCCTGCCACGCCTGCCTCCATGGCAGCGGTGCAGCCGGAGCTTAACGGATTCCCATTCGATCCGGCCTTCGAGAGCTGGAGGCCGATCAGCTTCACCGATCGTGGCGACAACTACACCTTCCGATTTATCCTCGGGAACGACATTGCGGCAACGGCGGCACAATCGGGCAATATTTCGCCGTGGCCCGATGGAACGCGCTTTGCCAAGATTGCCTGGCAGCAGGAACTCGGCACGGATGGCCTGGTGCATGCCGGCAAGTTTGTTCAGGTGGAGTTGATGGTAAAGGATGCCCAGCGCTACAAAGATACAGATGGCTGGGGATGGGGCCGGTGGCGCGGCGCCGATCTGAAGCCCTACGGCAAGGATGCTCATTTTGTAAGCGAGTGCACAACCTGCCACTTGCCGGTGCGCGGTAATGATTTCGTCTATACGCTGCCGATTACAGCGGCCAAGGTTGCCGGGAACGAGATCGCGAACAACAATGCCGCGAACCTCCCGGTGAGCTTACCCTATCAACCCCTCGGCTGGAGCGCGATCACGATGTATGTGGATCCCAGGAACCGATCGATGGCGACGCTCTACGGAAATGACGCGGCGATGCATGCCGTGCAAGCGCATGCTAATGCTTCCTCCAACGGATCGGGAAGTTCGGCGTATCCAGCCGGCGCGGTCTTGGCTCTGGTCACCTGGGCACAACGCGATGATCCGCACTGGTTTGGGGCGCGCATTCCTGACACGCCACTCTCGGTGGAGTTCGTGCACGTTGGCGGTGCCGGTGAGGCCAGCAACTATCGCAGCTTTGCCGGAACCGGACTCATTGAGGATCACGTGCCAGCCGTTGCGGCGGCGCAGAGGACGAGCTTCATTCTCAATCTTGCCCCGGCGTGGCTGCCGTAGGGACGAGTTCGACTCCAGCATTCGAATCATCTTCGGAGGGTCAGGCAGACTCCGGATGCGCGGGGAATCTTCACGGTGTGCTTCCCGTCCTGGAGATAGCGTTCTGGGGACTGTGTGATGTGCGCTTCCCGGCTATCAAGGCTGGGAGCGTGGAGCGTCTTAATCTCTAGTACTCCCGTTCTCCCGGTTCCAAAGTCCAAATTTGCTTCTGCATTCTTCTCCGCGTCTTTGTTCAGGATGATAACTGCCAAATGCCCATTGGGAAGCTTCGCAGCGTAAGCGGTTGCGTTAACTCCCGTCGCCTGTAGTTGCGACGTAAAATCGCCCTGGAGGAACGAACCTCCGCTGAACTCTTCGGCAAACTTGAGGCCATAGGCCACCGGCTCCATCACGTGCTCCGAGCCGAATGTGGCAATGGCAGTGTAGAAGGGATGGGGATGAGTAGCGATTTGATCCGGACTCTCGCCTTTGTCTTTGAGAAGAACGTCGCCGGGAAGGAAACCTCCTACCGAGTTTGCTACGGACTTGCCGGTGCCGCCGTGCAAATTGATTCCGGAATAGTTGTTGCTGGCGAGCAGCAGCGAATAATCGGCGGCCCACAATGCCGCCGCAAACACGTCGGATACACCTGGCTTTCCGCCGCGATAGCAAGTGTTACCCTCCGTCATGCGCACGCGAACCCCCATCTTCTTTGCCGCAGCAGTGGCGGCATCCGCCGTCTTCTGAACTTTTGCCATGGTCGCGGGTTTCAGCAGGTTAGGAATATTGACTTCGGGGTTTGTCGCCGGCCCGCCAAAATAGTAGTGGTGCGTGAGCGTTGTAACGTGCGGCGGATTCTCAATCGAAGGCCAGAGATCGGCAATCTCCGTCAGCCACCCGATATCCGCTGCGACATCCGGCATGCCGAACTTTGCGCCTGACATGCGAGAGCTTATGGCGCGAGTCAAAGTGAGCCACTCCTCCAGATATGCTTTCGCGGACCATGTATTTGGATCACGCAGGTGGCGGCCGAACAGATCCGCCTCGTTGCCAATCTGGAAATACTGAAGACTGGAACCAAGCGCCTTAGCTACGAATTCGGCTTCTTCGGCTGCACGCTTCGGAGTATTGGTTCCCATACCGATGCCATACACGCACGTCCAGCCGGTCGCTTTCAGAAAGCCCGCGAGATTCTGCACCGCCTCGGGTGTCACGGCGTAATACTGTGGTTTCGGCTCACCTTCGACCACGCGAGTCTGCGAGTGCTCGGGTTCGGAAGAATTGGACGTCGCCTTCCACCAGGCGAACTCGCTCGTATTGCCGCCCAAGCGCAGTACTCCGCGAGGCGCCAGAGCTTTGAATTTATCGATCAGTCCAGTATTGCTGGCCGCGAAGAAATTCGGATCGACCAGTTGCTGCACTTCATATGACAGCCCCGCGAAATCGTCGGGCATGCGAGGCCCGGTGGCATCGGTTGAAAGCTTGAACGTGACCTGGGAATGCTGAGCTCGCAGACGGGTTGCAGCAAGGGTTAGCGCTGCCGTGGCCAGGAATCTGCGCCGGGTGGTCCGCATCGTAGAAGTGTAATCCGATGCCGGGGTCAAGGTGAATAGATCAGGGTCCTGGGTGCCAAGTACCGTCGGCGGTTCCATAAGGGCTGGCGACCACGACGGTGTAGCCATCTGGGTCGCGCATCCAACACTCCCAGTGGTTGGGGCCGCCTTCGCCATCGGGAGGGTTGCGATGACGTGGCAGTATGATCTCGACGCCCATTTCGACAGCGCGTTGCATTACCGCGTCGAAGTCCTCCACCGCGAACCAGAGCAACACACCATTGCCATAAGGTTTGTCGGCGCGATTCCCGATGAGGCCGTGATGATGTTCGACTTCAAAACTGTGCAACTGCAGGACGATCTGACCGCCGGAGAGGAGCTGTTCGTATTGCGAGCCGCCGTGGCCGCTGATGACGCCGAGCAGGCGCTGATACCAGCGGCTGCTGCTTTCGACATCCGTGGCACAAATGAGAGGCTGGGGACGCACGGCCCGTATGCTAACAGGACTTCCTGCTTGGCGAGCAGATATAAAGAAACTTCCGAAATGGCAGCCTAGTAGGCGTTCTTGCTGGTAAAGATGCGAACCAGAGTCATGGTGATGATTTGCAGGTCGAAGGTGAGACTCCAGTTGCGGAGGTAATACAAGTCGTATTCGACGCGCTTGGCGATGGAAGTGTCTCCGCGCCAGCCATTCACCTGGGCCCATCCGGTGATTCCAGCCTTGAACATGTGGCGGGAGTTGTAACGATCGATCTCTGCGAGGAATCTTTCGACAAAGAAGGGGCGCTCGGGGCGGGGGCCGACGATGCTCATGTCACCCTTGAGGACATTGAGGAACTGAGGCAGTTCGTCCAGATTCGACCTTCGCAGAAACGTTCCAACTGCCGTACGGCGCGGATCCTTGTCGCAAGTCCAGCGCGTGTCTCCTTCTTCGCGGCTTCCGACCTTCATGGTCCGGAACTTGAACATGCGGAATACGCGACCGTTTAATCCGACGCGATCCTGCACGAAGAAGACTGGGCCGCGGCTACTGAGCTTGATAGCCAGAGCTATGAGCAGAGTGAGCGGCAGGGTCAACAGGAGTATAAAACTAGAAAATGCCACATCAAAAATGCGCTTTTGCACGAGATAGGGTCCGCTCTCCGCCAGGGTTGGGCGCAGATCGAGCATACGGATGCCGCCGAGGTCGATCAGGCGGTCGCGGAGAACAACCCCGTCTCCCAGATCGATTACAACGCGTGTGGGGACGCACAGCTTCTCAAGGGTCGGCGCAATCGAGTGTACATCGGTCAGCCGGGAAGCAGGCAGGGCCACGATGATGTCATTGATGGAATTGCCGTTGCTGAATGTTGGGATTTGGTCTAGTTCATAGACGGGGCCGTCGACGGCGATTTCCTGGCCCGGCATACGAACGAAACCTACAATTCGGCAAGGCAGCACTTCACCCTGCAACAGGGAAGTTCCTACCCGCCGCGCGAAACGGTCGGTGCCGACCACCAGAATTTTGACTTCGTTTCGGCCATCCTTGCGGAGCAATTCCATGGATACACGGAATACCACCCGGGCCAGAGTTGCCAATACGAATAAAGCGACGGCACTGACGGCAATGACTACACGCGAGTAACTCGCTTGACGGTAGAGGAATCCGGCTGCCATGACTACCGCGTACGTGAAGGCCAGGGCTTCGAGCAACCGGCGGCTCTTTCCTCCGGGAGCGTATAACTGCTCCACATTCCACAGTTCCGACTCTTCCGCGGCGATTGCCCAGACGATGGTGGTGAGCAGGAGAATGCCCCAGTAGGAAGGCAAACCGGCAGGGGGGGTGTGGGACAGCAGAAGATTAAAGCCGAAGCGTACCTTCACTGCGATGAAATAGGCGCAGGCAGGCAACAGCAAAGTCAATATTCTGAGATACAGACGAGCAAAACTAAGGCGACTGCGAATCATATTTGTTTCAGCTGAACGCGATTGTCGGAAACAATATTCCCAATCTGGATTCTCAATCTGGGCCCGGTGTTTTTATCTAGCCCATACTCATATGCCGTTAAGCGCCCATATGTCAAGAAGAGAAGCAACTTTCTGGCCGTCCTGGCTTCAACTGATTACCCTCGGTGGAACCAGCCGCTTTTGGCCTTTGACGGCGTGAATTTCCTTGTGTTCATTTGCGTTGCGCCTGCGCTAAAAGTGGTTGCCGTGAACCTACAACCCCGACGTCCAAAGAAAGTTGCGGCGGGTGAATTGAAAAATACCGATTCGGTATTTGGGTCACGTTACGGCTGATTGGACGTTGGCTTTGCAGCCGAACGGTGGAACCATCCTCGTGGCTCGAAAGAAATCTGCAATGCTGCCGTTACGTTCTTAGCCTGATCGGGCTGAATGACGGGAAAGAGCCAGCGCTCGTGCTGCACCCAGGCGGAAAGGTCGAGATCGGAAGTCAATCGGTAGTCTCCCGACACGCCGATGTCTGTCAGTGTGCCGCCCTGAGGAATGAATTCTTTGCTAGTCTTCTGGTGCCTGAAGTTCAATTGGACTTTGCTCTTAGGGTTAATCCAGTAGCTCATCCAGGCGTCTGCGCCTTGTCCTTGTCTTCCAATCCAGCTTCCGATCAGGTATCCGTTGTTGGTGTAGCCGCTCAGGAACCGGTCATTGTGGTAAAAAAACCCGTCTTGTGTAGTCTTGCTGCCCGGCGGATCCGTATAAATGCCTTCCACCCGGAAATCAAGTTTTTGAAGGCCGGGCACACGGGATAGATATAGGCCGGAGGTGAGTGCGGTCTTGTTCCAGGCAACCCACGGATTTGCCTCGTCGTCGGTGAAGGCGTCGGCATAGAACGAGAGCCAATCGCGCATTCCAGGGACTCGATAGTTAAAGTCGAAGCCTCCGCGGCGGTCGCCCGGATCGGATGGGGTTCCGGGAGCTCCGTTGCCGCTTGAAAAACCGGCTTGAAGAAGCTTGTGAAGGTTCGCAGGAACTCCCGGACCACCGAACAATGCTGTGACGCTGATTCCCAATTCGAGATCAGGGGAAGGTTTCAGGCTGACTTTTTCGCCTACGATGAAGGGCTGGTCGTTGAGGGTCTGTGTCCATGAACCGGTGTAACCCGCAGTCGCACCGTATACCCAATGGTAGCCAGTAAGCCGGCCAACCAGGTAATCAAGCCGAATATTTCCCAGGAGGGGCAGTTTGAATGGTTTTACGCGGCTAACCTGGAGCATGAGAATAGGGGCTGCGTTGGTGCTGAATAACATCGGTCCGCTCTTGTCCGCGCCCCACCACTCGGCCTGCTTGCCGACGGTGAACTGCCAGTTATCGAGTTGCATTCCGACGTAGCCTTCGAGCAAATTCATCTGGTTGATGGCGGGAACGGGAGTGGTGGGCGGCGGCGTGGGAAGGAAATCCACATTTGCGATGGTTTGCGCGGCTAGAGGGGAAAGGCCTGCGGCCGATGGCGCATGTTGGTACTCTGTGCGTACGTAGAAAGAAAGTGGACCGAGGGTCGAGTGCGCAGAAAAACCGGTGACATTGTTGAAACCCTGACTATAGGGGCGTCCGTAATCGTTGACGATGGTTTGACCGAAGTCGAAGCCATCGCGCAGAGATTTGCCTGCGATCTGAGTGCCGCGCGTGTATATGGAATCTAGGCTGACACCGAGATTGGGCGCGCCTTCGAAACGAGCCTCTTCGTCGGCAAACTCGGCCGTGAGAGCCTTGTAGATGTGCTGCGCTTGACCGCTGTTGGCGGCATTGTCTTGAACTGGCTGGTTCGCTTCTTGCAGCAATCGTGCACATTCCATTCGCGTCCAGGGGCGCATTCCGAGATCCGCAGACTGAATGTAGCCCAGCGCAATCAAGCGTTCCATGGCGGGGTAGATCCAACTATCGAGAGGAACATAGGGGGAGCCCATATTCGCAGGGTTGCGGCCGTTACCGAAGTCTTCGCCTTTATTGAAGGTGCCCCATCTCTCAATCTCGGCGTTGCTGTAATGCGAGCGGGAGCGGAAGACCTGCCGTCCGGTGTACCAGCCGATGGCGCTGCCAACCAGCAGATCCGATGCCCAATGCTTTTGTCCCACAAAACGTGCGGCATCTATGCCGCTGGCAAGGCCGTAGACGAGGAACTGGGTGAACGGTCCCGAGTATTCATGAGCAATGACACTAGCGATCGCCCAACTGATGGCCGCATGCTGAGATGGAAAGGAATCGCCGCCATGGAAAAAATAACCCCGGTTCTTGCCAGTAAAAGGGCGCTGACGTCCGAAGGCATATCCGAGAATTTCGGTGTCGAGGAACGCGTCGAAGCCGGCTTCGGCGCTGAGCAGTCCAGTCTCGCGCTCCTGATCGTTATTTCCGAAATGTCCGAGAAGGAACATTCCACCGCCAATGGCGCCCATGGCCGCAAGTCCCGCATTGGAGGCGGTAGTCGCGTGGGAGACAGTGCTCGGGTCGGTGGGAACATGCTTCTCGATGGCGGTATCGCTCGCCAGCAATCCGGCGCCGACGAAGGCCAAAGGAACCGTCCACTGCCACTCCGAGACGCTCATGTGAAACGGTGCTGTCACAATCTTCTTTTGATCCAAAAAAATATTGCGCGGAAGGGACTTCAAATCGACCGGGGGCAGCGCGAGCTGGCTTGGCTGTGCTTTTGGCGAGGCAGCGGAAGGGGATTGCTGATCTGAAGGAGTCTGGGCGCTGGCGACGAGGGTATATCCAACGAGAACACTCCCAACGACCAGCGTCATCACAGGCCACGATCTCAGCCCGGCCCTGGCTCGGCAGCTGCCGGCACCCCACCTGCCAGTAAGAAGGTTAGCGAAATTCATTCACTTCCCCTGAGAAGCGACGGGCGGCGTGGCGGAATCGAGGTTTTTGTACGCACTCTCATCTGCGACTGTAGGAACCTTTGAGAATTCAGGTACGGCATTTTCGGCCAAGTTCAAATCTGTTCTAAGCTAGCACGAAGCTGGAGTGACATTCGGAGGAAAACTATAGTTGACCGAAGCAGCACGTTGCGGATTGGAAAGTCTAAAAATACAAGCTACTTTGACGGAGCCTGATAGAATCACTCACTGTACGGTTATCATAAGTAGTAAAGCACAAAACCTCACACAACACGATGATTCACACCGAGATCCAAACCGAGCAGATTGTCAACGAAAGAAACGAAGCAGTCCCAGACTCATTCCGTACCGAAACCGAGATTTCACTGCTCGATCTTGTATATCTCGTTGTGAAGCGCAAGCGCTTCGTCATGCGTTTTGTGCTGGGTTCGTTGCTGCTGGCGATCGTGGTCTCTCTTCTATTGCCGATTCGATACGAGGCGAAGGTGGTATTGCTTCCTCCTCAACAGAATTCATCCATCAGTTCCATGCTGACTGGGCAACTCGGAGGAGCGCTGGGAGCATTGGGAGCTCTTGCGAGCGGCGGTCTCAGCCTCAAAAACCCGAACGATATGTACGTCGCCTTGCTGACCAGCCGGACCGTCGAAGATGGGATGATCAATCGTTTTGGATTGATGCGGGAGTATCACGCAAAGCGGATGTCGGGCGCACGCAAGACGCTTGAGCATCGCTCTACGATTGTTTCAGGGAGTAAAGACGGTCTGATCCGCCTCACCATCGAAGATGGCGAGGCCAAGCGGGCTGCCGAACTGGCTAATGGTTACGTGGAAGAATTCCGAAAGCTCTCCGCCTCGCTGGCAATCACTGAGGCCGCACGGCGGCGTCTGTTTTTTGAGGAGCAACTGCAGACGGCCAAGGATGGCCTGACTGAAGCCGAAGAAGCGATGGCGAAGACTCAACAATCCACTGGCGTTCTGCAAATTGACAGTCAGGCCCGGACGCTGATCGAATCTGCGGCTATCTTGCGCGCCCAGGTGGTGGCCAAGCAGGTACAGATTGAAGGCATGCGATCCTTTGCCACCGACGACAATCCCGAAGTGGTCCTCGCGAAGCAGGAGCTTGCTGCACTCCAATTGCAGCTCGAACGGCTCGGGGGATCGCAGCATGATGACCCCTCGGATCTCAATCTCTCCAAGGGAAGAGCGACTCAGGCGGGGATGGAATACCTCCGCCGCTATCGCGATCTTAAGTACAAAGAAACCGTGTTCGAGCTGTTGGCGAAAGAATTCGAAATCGCAAGGCTCGACGAGGCGCGGGAGGGCTCGATTATTCAAGTTGTCGATACCGCCGTGGTCCCCGACAAAAAATCCTTTCCGCCCCGAACGTTGATAGTGATTGGAACGACGATTCTCGGCTTCTTTGCTGCCGCATTTTGTGTATTTGTGCGAGAAAAATCGGCCCGGGCTTTCGAGTTGCCGGAAAATCGAGAGCGTCTGGACGCAATTAAGCGGGGGCTGAAGTCGCAAAAAGACTCGCTGTAATCGAGTTTGATTCTTGCGAAGGTCCGCGAGGAGGGCTCAGGTCGCGGATCTCATGTATGCGTAGGCAGCCTGTCATAGGAGAAGCTGTCCAGATTCGTCACAACCCGCGGAAAACCATCGACATAAGACCTAAGTGTCAGCCGTTGGCGACTTGATCCCGGGTACCTAGCATTTGCGATAGGCTCTGATATACTCCTGCCTATATGCGTGTCTTGTTTTTGAACCCACCCTTTCACCCGCGTTTTTCGCGGGAGCAACGCAGTCCCGCGGTAACCAAGAGTGGAACACTGTATTACCCCAAGTGGCTGGCACACGCAGCCGGCGTGGCGATTAAAACCGGTCATTCAGTGGATCTTGTCGATGCACCCGCCGCGAGTTATTCCGTGCAAGCGGTAATCGACCGCATTGCGGCCAAGAACATCGAAGCGATAGTCTGCGACACTTCTACGCCCAGCATTCTCAACGATGTCAGCGTTATCGAAGCGCTTACGGCCGCCAGACCTTCTTTACATGTGCTGCTGGTCGGACGGCACGTATCGTCACTGCCCAAAGAGACTCTCTCCATGTCAGCCTCGCTGGAGGCTGTAGCTCTGCGCGAATACGAATACACAGTACGCGATTGGCTGGAAGCGAAAGCATGCGGGGCGGACCTCTCCGCAGTGGATGGTCTGGTATGGCGCCGCGCCGCAACGGGCGAAATTATCACCAATAAGCCGCGCGAAGCCATCAAGAATCTTGATGAGTTGCCTTTCGTCTCCGAAGTCTATAAACGTTTTCTGCATACTCCTGACTATTTTTACGGCCACTCACTCTGGCCTCTAGTGGTTTTCGATACCAGTCGCGGATGTCCATACCACTGCTCGTTCTGTGTTTACCCACAAACGTTTAGTGGGCACACAATGCGCTACCGATCGGTAGCCAATGTGGCCGACGAGTTTGACTATGTCTCCCGCGAAATGCCGGAAATTAAAACCGTCATGCTGGAGGATGATACTTTCATCATCAGCAAGCCGCGCACGCTTGAATTGGCGAATGAGCTCATTCGCCGCGGTAACAAGTTACCCTTCGATGCCAACTGCCGCGCCGACATAGGCGCTGAAGGGGAGCTGCTTTCAACGTTGCATAAAGCCGGCGCCCGTCTGTTCTGTGTCGGATTCGAAAGCGGTGATGTGGAAGTCATTCACGGCATGAAGAAGAACAATGACGATCGCCGCGATGTAAAGTATCACGATGAAGCTCATCGTTTTGTGCGCCGCTGCCAGGAGTCGGGGATCATGGTGCATGGCTGCTTCATGGTCGGCAACCTGAACGAAACGCCGGCGAGCATGGAAAAGACGTTGAACTTTGCCAAGAAGCTCCAACCTGACACCGCTCAGTTCTTTCCCATCATGGTCTATCCAGGTACGACCGCATATGAGGAAGCCAAGAAACGGAATTACATTCAGATCGAAAACTGGGGTGCGTGGTTGACCAAGGATGGCCTGCACAACAGTGTGGTCACGTTACCAAATATTACGCACGAGCAACTGGTAAGCTTCTGTGATCGAGCGCGCCGTAGTTTTTATCTGAGTCCCTCCTATCTTTTCTATAAGTTGAAGCAGTCGCTGAAAGATCGTCGGGAACTGCAGCGCAACGTCAAGGGCTTTATCACTTTGTCCAAGTATCTGCTGCGCGGGAGTCAGCACGAGAAGACCGAAGCACCCCGGTTAGCTCCACGCCGCGATAACATCACCGTTGCCACGAGTGCTTCGGGCAGCGACTAGAAACGCCTCGGAAGCGGGAAATTTAGCATGGCGAGTATGGGTTCTTCCTCTCTCGTACATGGTTTGCTAATGCAACACCCGTGACAAGAGGAGAGCAACATGGTATAAGCTTAGCGTGATCAAAAAATCAGGTTTACAAATATCCCTTTTCGTTTTCTTATTGATAATTCTCGCCACGCCCTCGTACGCAATGGCTTATGGAGACCCTAGCGGCGGATTCCTGCTCCAGGCTCTTACACCCCTGGCGGCTGTCCTTTGGGGGGCGTGGATGATTTTTGCCGGCAACATCCGCAAAAGTTTCCGCAAGGCGATTCATCGAATACGCGGCACTGAGCCAGAAGCAGCCGTGCAAGAAGGAATAGTCAGCAACGACGAACTAAACAGTGAAAGCCCGAACTGACGCGACTTGCTCCAAGGCTTCGTGCTCCAGGCGGAGGCTGCATCGTCCGTGGTGGCATCGGTAGAGAGTCTCGTGTGGAAGCCGAGAATTACTCAAGATCAATATAGGAATTTGGCCACGCGTATCCGTTTTGCGCAATGAAGGTGCCCCACTCTCTGTCGACCCGCTCTTTCTGCCCCTGCGAGATCCGGAAACGATTTCGAGTGTGCCCGGACGTCTTTTCTAAATAAGTCTTCAGCTGTGTTCCCACTCTCGTGAAGTCCCCGAGGTCCAGCATTTTATAGAGACGGGAAACCTCTCCAATGGGGTCCCTCACTAAATCTTCATACCGAACTTTCGTCGCCGAACCCGGTTCGGCATGCTCAACTCCGTCGGATATTGCCTTTTGGTGCAGGACATAGGCTGCGAGAACGAACCTTTCCACCTGATCCGCCGTGCAATGCTCCAAGCTGTACCAGTCGGTAAGCGTCTTCCATAGTTTCAAATTGGATGCGAATACTTCGTATGGATTACGGTCGATGATTACGAAACGTGCAGCCGGGAACTTGCGTTGCAGAATCCGCATCCGGTATCCGTGGGTTGGCGACTTCAGGACCATGGTCCTGTCCTGTTGCAGGGTCAGGAGCTTGAGGAAATAATCAAATGTGGAACCCCACCGTTCCTGCTCATCGACCGGACGCTCCTGTAAATTAAGGAGCGGGCCGGCGTTATCCATCAGGGAAGGAACCAGCAGCGCTTCATAAGCGGACGGCGCACCCAGGGCGAGCAAGGCAAATTCATCCTCTTGGGGCGACGCCCACGAGTAGCGGAGATCATCCATTGGACGGCGCACCTGGCGCTCGTCGCGGGTGCGAATCCAGCGCTCGGAAATTAGAAAATGGGATGGATTCAAGCAGGCATAGGTAGAGGGAAACCCGAAGCGCGAATCGCAGCAGAGCAGTTCATGCAAGAGTGTAGTGCCGGAACGCCAAAATCCCAGGACAAAAATCGGTGCTGGCGGCACGACCCTCCCCAATGCGTCTTCATGACTTTTGTTCTGAATTCGGCGCAGGATCGATTGGGTGATCCCGTTTAGCCAGTAGACGGCGCGAGTACGGCGAGTGACTCGACTGCATCCGGGGTCAATCTTCCGACTCAGCGCCTGCCACGCACTGAGTAGCAGACGCAGGTGCTTTATGTTCGAGGCTTGGGCCGCCCCTGTCATTGATTTCTGCTAAATCGCCGGTTGACCTCATCGAGCTTCTCCAACAGGACGTTTCGCATCCTTTTGGCTATTTCAGGCTCGGACTGAAGAAGATTGTTTTCCTCGTCTTTGTCAGTTTTGTATCGGTAGAGCTGCTCCTTGCCGGAGTCGAGGTATCGGACGAATTTGAAATCGCCATCCATTACGGCGACAGTGCCCTTAGTCACAGGATGGAAGGTGCTATTCGGTTCCAAGTTCATGCTATAGATGTAGCGATCTGCCAGAGTCCGCGATTCGAGGGTCGGTCTAAGAGAGGCTCCGTCTACCCAACTCGGGGCCGGCGTCCCAGCCAAGTCGAGCAGTGTGGGGAGGAGGTCCGCCTGCTGAGCGAGTTGGTCAATATGCACACCCTGGGTCTGTCTTGGGAGGTGGATCAGCAAAGGAATATGGATCAGACCCTGATAAAGATCACGGCCTCCGTGCCCGAGCCGGCCATGGTCGAACAACTCCCCATGATCGGCGGTTACAATCACAATCGATCGATCAAGACGGCCAGTTCGGCTCAACCAATCCAGAAAATCGCCAACGCTTTGGTCTGCGTATAGCATCATTTCATCGTAGGCAGCGTGCAAATCCTGCAAAGAGACGCCGGGACGGATCCTCTCAGTATCGGGCACCCAAAAGTTTTCATAATTCCGCACTTGTTCCGACACAAAGCGATGGCGATACGGAGGCGGCACAAAATACGGGTCATGGGGGGGCAGAATATGTGTCCAAAGAAAAATCGGCTTTGATCCGTCGTGTTGTTCGAGAAAGCGACTCGCCCGTCCAAATACATCTTCGGCCGGAGAGGGGTAGCGGTCGCTCCAGAGAAAGTGATCCAGGGACGCAAACAGCAGGTTCACGCCTCGAAGCAAAGAAAATGTGAGAGTGTATTGCGTGTTGACACCGATTAAGTTAGATTCGCGAAACCGAAGACCAGTGAAGCCGTTAGGGGATGCGTATTGCACCGCATCGTAGCTCTCCATTGTTCGATGACGAAAAGGAGCAGCGAGGAAATTCGAGGTGATCATTGCGGTGTAATACCCTCGTTGCTTCAAGACAGCGGGGAGGTTCTCGTGCTGGTTCTGTCCACGGAGAAAATCACCACCGTGAAAAACGCGATGCGACCAAGGGAGCTTCCCGGTCTCGATCGACGAAGTGGCCGGAGTGGTGAAGTTGGAATTTGCGAAGTAGTAGTCGAAATTAAAACTGCGCTGCGCAAATTTCTCCAGGTTGGGTGTCGTTGCCCGGCTATAGCCGAAGAGTGAGGTATCTTCTGCTCTGAGGGTATCAATGGATATGAGGTAAATGTCCGGGGAAGCTAAACTCCCGGTCGTAACTGCGGGATGTTCGTAGTCATGAAATAAATGTACTCCGTGCATCAATACAGCAGTGGCGGCCACAAGGGCAATCGCAAAGTGGGCCCAGGCGATCGGAACCAGGCGGGTTCGACAAAATTCCCAGAGAACCGGCCAGCCAATGCGGGAGAGCACAGCGACGCAAAGACAGCTGACTACGAGGGCAGTCGAGACTCTGACGTTCGTCCCCGCGTGCCACCGGGGCAGGATCTCAAGTTTGATATCCTGGGCCGCCTCAAGAATCAGGTATGCAAGTGGTGCGGCAATCCACAAGTTCCAATACAGGCGGACCAGAGATCCTTTAGAGCGTAAGAAGACCCGGGCAGGTTGGGCCACCAACAACACGAACACCCACCAACAGCAGGCGATCGCAAGCGAGAGCAGCAAAGCAATTCCAGCTTCCAACAGAATTTCGCGCGTGGTCAAATAGAGCCGGAAAGAATCGATTTGCTGTAGTAGCTCCGCTTCCAGGCTTAAGCAGAAGAGCGCCGTGATACTCAGAAAGGCGAGCCCCGGGCGCACAGCGACGTCTTTGGAAAATAGTATGAGGGGCTTCAGACCCTCGGCGGGCAACGCGCGACGTTCGCTTATTAGTTCTGCCATCGACGATAGTGAGCACCGCTCAATCCCTTACGTTGGCAGAGGGGCCCGGATGCGATTTTGGTGGATGCGTGCTGCATTTCGACGATGCAAGAGAAAAAACATACGAATCACCCTCCACGCACCGCCGAACCGTAAGTGTAACGCAACAACCTGCCAAGAGGGAAATCGCCAGCGGTCGACTTTATTGGGAAGTCGAGCGACTGACTCCCGCGTTGTACTCCGCATACCATTTAGCGGTCCTGCGGATGCATTCCTCCAGCCCGACGGTCTGGCGGAGCCCGAGCATGTCGCGGGCGCGATCAACGCAGGGGACGTAGCGGAGCGGGGCAGCTCCGGCGACAGCTTGTTGTGCGACATTAATTTCCGTTTGCGGGTTGAGAGTCATCGCGACGGCCCGCGCCAACTCCAGAATACTTACATCATGCGCTGACCCCACATTGAAAGGCACAAGCGCAGGAGCCCGAAACAGGATTGTCCACAGCCACACCACCAGGTCAGCGCAATACAAGTAAGATCTTCTCGGGGTTCCATCGCCCTGAATCTGAATTGACCTGCCTGCCAGAACGTCCCCGATGAAGTTCCCGATGGCATAGTGCTGGTCAAGCGGAAGGTACGGGCCACAGAAAGCCCAGCAGCGTGCAATCTTACAATCGAGGCGTCCAGTCTTCTGATAGAGCGCACAAAGGAGTTCGGCGGTCCGTTTGCCCTCTGCGTAGACGCTGGCTCGATCCATTGAATCCGGTCCTCCGCCGTAGCTTTCCGGGATATGCGTCAAATCGGCGGGTTGTCTGCCATATACCGCGCCCGAACTCGTCAGGAGGAACTTTCTAGTCCCATGTGTCACGGCAAACTGGAGAGTGTGCTCTGTGCCTGCGATGATGGTAGAGAGCATCTCGAGAGGTTTTTCAGCGGCCTGCTTCGCGCTGGCCTCGGTCGCCGCGTGGATGACATACTGATATTCTCCCTCGGGAAATGCAAAGTTGCGCACATCGCCAGCATGCAACGTTATGGCACGGTCCGATGCCAGGTGCGGACACTTCTTGGCAAAAATTTCGGGGTTACGCGTCAGTACGGTGGTTTTGGAATTAAGGCTAAGCAGATGGTTCACAAAACAGAAGCTCTCAAGCAGCCAGCAGCCGAAAAACCCGGTGCCGCCCGTTATGAAGAGACGCTGACCGCGCAGTTCTTCCCACAAACCTTGAGTGCCGGCCGCGACTAATTCAAGGTCTGAACGGTCGACCTGTTCGAAGGAAGGAGCGGCGCGATTACGCAGGCCTTTGATCTTCGCACCGGTCACTGCTTACCGGATCCGTTCTCGACGTCAAGTCCCCGCTGGTAAATGGTTTTCTTGAGGGAAGGAATCTGCGAATAGGGGCTCTCGATATCGTCTATTTTGATCGGGGCATCTTTCTTCACGCGTTTCAGAAGCATCTCCCCTCTCATCAGTTCTCGGCAGGAAAGCTGGCCTTTTTGCAGAGGAATTGCAAGATACACATCATCATCCATCAGGCAATGGCCCTCTGGAAGATCGGCCTTAGCGTAGACACCGCGGACCAATGCATCAAGATATTCGATTTCTTTCTTGGGGGGGATACGCTTCTGCGTCCCGGGAGCGCCACACATTTCCTTCGCCTTGTGGAAGGCCCTGAACCATTCGTCCAATTGATGTGGAAGGCTGCAATAGGGCGATACTTTTACGCCTTCAGTCTGGATGTCAATGTGTCGTTCAAACATCCTTGCGCCCTTGCCATAGGCGATGAGCATTGAGTTGGACCAGTTGGAATATTCGTGCGTAGAAAACCCAATCGTATTCTGAGGATAACGTTTGCAGAGGAAATCGATCTGGTTCAGTTCGAGTTCCGAATCTTCGGAGGGATACAGGGAAACGCAATGATTGATGCCGAGCGGGATATTCCGATTGGCAAAGAAGGTAACAATGTCATCCACGTCTTTCAGAGACGAGCCGCCGGTCGAGACCACCACAGGCTTTTTTGTTTTTGCGATTTTTTCGATCAGGACCCAGTCGTTCAGATCGGAGCTCGCAAGTTTAATGATCGGGATGCCAAGCTCCACACAGAGATCGACGGATCGTTCGTCAAATGGAGTAGCGGTCGCGGTGAATCCAGCCTGGCGAATGGCCCGAACGAGAGTCGCAAGATCTTCGTCTGAAAGCCGTGTTTCGAGAGTTTTCTTGATGTAACGGAGATCCTTGCGATCGACGAAATCCCTATGAATGAACGAGTCGACGTCGCGGAATTGCAGCTTGATGGTGGCTCTGACGTTGTTGAATCGAACAACTTGCGCGAATTCCGCGACGATCTTCAATCCGCGGTCAAGACTGCCGAGATGGTTGTTTGCCATCTCAAGCACGAACAGCTCCTCAAAAATGTCTTTGTCAATCACGTACCGGCTCCTGTGTCATCAATGGCAGGAATTGCGAAAAACGATCGAACTTATATGCAATAGGAATAGAGCGGGTCGCCGTCCATTCGCCGTAACCGTGAGTCATGTAGACGAACCCGATGCCGACGGCTTCGGCTGCCATGGCATCCTCCATTGTATCGCCCACCATTAAGCAGTCCAGGGAAGAAATGTCATACTCGCTGAGGAACTTTTGCAGCATCTCCCGCTTTGTAGAGGCGGGTGAGGTCGAATCGCGAGTGTAGATCCGGTCAAACAAGGGCAACAATCCTTCGCGTTCCAGGATTTTCAGCGAGATATGCCGAGGCTTGTTCGACGCTACGAAAAGCCTGTGCCCAGCCGCCTTCATCATTCCGAGAGTTGCTTGCGCACCCTCAAAACATGAAGTCTTGCGCCACCCCTCGGTGTCGTAGCTGATGCGGAAGGCTTGCTCCAACTGATCGATCAACGCCGGATCGTCCGTCTCTACTGCGCGCGAAAGGATTGTCCTGATGGGTGGGCCCAGAAGGCTTCGCATATCGATCATTGACGGTGGCAATCCAACCATCCGACAGGCCTCCTGTACAGAAAAAGCAATTCCCGGCAGAGAATCGAGCAGCGTGCCATCCAGGTCGAACAGGATGAAGGAGGGCAGCGTCCCGTTCACTTCCTATCCTCCACCAGCATATTTGAAGCCAGCTCCTCAGGAGTAAGGAACGGATACATATCTTCGAGATTCGGCGTGAGAATTTTGCCGTCAGCCAGAATTCGCGAGCGCAAGCGGGGCTCGAATTCTTGAGACGGATCGAGGAGAACATCAAATAAGGTGGGTCCGTCGGTATCTATTTCCCGGCGGACCAGATCGAGATCGGCGACACTTTCGATACTGAAGGAAGGAATGCCGTACGCCTCTCCAATGCGCTTCATGTTCGGAAAGGTCACGCCACTTTCGGCGCTCTCCCCGATTTTGCGTCCTTGAAAAAAACCAGTCTGAGTCTGGCGGATTGAAAGATATCCACCATTGTTCAGAACGAAGAGCTTGACCGGCAATTTATAGCCCACCAGGGTCTGCAATTCCTGCACATTCATTTGCAACGAGCCGTCCCCGGCGATGCAGATTGTGCGTCCTCCCTTGGCGACGGCTACCCCGATAGCCGCTGGCAGGTCGTATCCCATGGAAGCTGAGCCGGAATTCGAGATCAGGCGTTCTCCCTTTTTCAACTTGCTCGCCTGATAGGGAACGATGCATGCGGTTGCGTTGCCGCAAACTACTGCATCGTCAGGCCCAAGCATTTCGAAAAGCTTGTCGATAAAGTCGTACGGATTCAAGGGCGGTCCCGCGACGCGCTGACGCGGTTGCACGACCGGGTATTTCCCCTTCCACTGGCGGGCGCGGTCAAGCCATTTTTCGTGCCTCAAATCGGAATCCTGTCCCTCTTGAAGTTGGCTCTCCATTTCGGCCAAGAAAAGCTTCAGGTCGCAGCAAATAGGAATCTCCGGCTGATGGAGAGGTTTTCTTAATTCGGCCGGATCCACATCCACCTGAATTTTCGTGGCAAAACGGGCGAAAGAATTCCAGTTGTAGCTGGTCTGGCGAATGTTGAGCCGGGAACCGAGGATAAGCAGAAGGTCTGAATTCTGCACGGTGAAGTTGCCGGCGCGCTCACCGATGGTACCCGGCCGGCCGCAGAAAAGTTCGTCGTCGCTCGCGATAAGATCGTGCGTCCAGGCGGTGACAACCGGGATGCGCAAGGCCCGGATTACCTGTTCGAATTCCTTAAGCGCGCCAGCAATGCGGATACCGCTGCCGGCGAGAATGACCGGGCGTTCGGCCTCGCGGATGCGTGCCACAGTATTCCTTACTTGCTCCGTCAAAGACGGGCCATCGAACTTTACTTCGTCCTCCGCAGGATCGTAGTGGCGAAGCTTTCCGGGTTCGACCTGTGCCGATTGCACGTCAACCGGTATATCGAGCCAGCACGGTCCGGGACGCCCGCTTTGCGCGACGTGCCATGCACGCTCCAGGTGATACGCGATCGATTCCGGAGCGGTTATGAGGACTGAATACTTCGTGATTCCCTTTACCATGCGGACGATATCGACCTCCTGGTCCCCTAACTGGCGTAAGTCAGTGAGACCATAAGTCGCCATGCAGGTTTCTCGTTTGACTTGTCCCGACAGGATCAGCATGGGAATCGAATCTGTCCACGCTCCGAAGACTCCGTTCAGCGCATTGATACCACCCGGTCCTGTCGTCACATTCAGGATGCCGGGATTTCTTGTGATTCGAGCGTAGCCCTCAGCTGCCATTGCAGCGGCCTGCTCATGATGTGTGCAAATGAAATTAAGTCCGCTCGTGCCAATGGAGTCATTCAAGTGCATAGCGCCGCCGCCTGTGATGAGAAACACATGGCGGACGCCCCATTCCCGCAGTTGGCAAAAGATGTAATCGGAAAGCTTCATGCGTATTGCATTTGAATGCCTATCACGAACGCACCGGAACTGATCTGGCAGCCGCAGCAAATTCGAAGATCGTATCCGCGACAAAGTCTAGCATTTCTCTGCTCAGTCCCGGATAGACGCCGATCCAGAAGACGTGAGTCATCACATAGTCAGTATTCGGCAGACTTCCGATCACGCGATACTCGCGGTCCGCGTATGCCGGTTGGCGAGTCAGGTTCCCTCCAAACAGTAGCCGAGTGCCGATCTTCTTTGCCTCAAGCGCCCGTGTCAACTCAAGGCGACTAATGGATGCGCCCTGTCGGATGCCGATGGGGAAACCGAACCAGCTGGGGTCCGCTCCCTTGGTTGCTTCCGGAAGAACGAAAAGGTCCTGCAGCGGCTCAAGCCTGCTTCGCAGATGGGCAAAATTCGCTTTACGGCGCACAATAAATTCGGGCAGCTTGGTGAGCTGCGAAGCTCCCAAAGCGGCCTGCATATCAGTTGCCTTCAAGTTATACCCGATGTGCGAATAGGTATATTTGTGATCGTAGCCGCAGGGCAGCGAACCTAATTGCCAGTCAAACCGCTTCCCGCAAGTGTTGTCCTTGCCAGGATCGCACCAGCAGTCGCGGCCCCAATCGCGAAACGACTCAATCAGTACCTGTAGATTGGGCTTGTCGGTGAGGACGGCTCCGCCTTCTCCAGTTGTAATGTGATGCGCGGGATAAAAGCTCAAAGTGGCGATATCGCCGAAGGTACCGACATTCCGCCCCTTATATGTGGAACCGAGGGCATCGCAGCAGTCTTCGATCAGCCAGAGGTTGTGCTTGCGGGTAAAGGCGGTGACTGCGTCGAGATCAAAAACATTTCCCAGGGTGTGGGCGAGGAACACGGCTCGTGTGCGGTCGCTGCGCGCCGCTTCGAGTTCGCTTACATCAATTTCATACCCGGGAACAGTGACATCTAAAAAAACCGGCACCAGGCGATTCTGGAAAATCGGATTTAGCGTGGTTGGAAAACCTGCAGCCACGGTAATGACCTCATCGCCGGGTTTCAACTGTCGATCGCCGAGCTTTGACGAAGTCAAAGCGCTGAGCGCGACAAGATTGGCCGAAGATCCCGAGTTGACCAAAGATGCGGAACGGACGCCAACGAACCGTGCTAGATTTCTTTCAAAAGTTTCCGCGAATCGGCCGGTGGTAAACCAGCCGTCGAGAGCCGAATCCACTACCGCGCTAATATCGGCGCCGTCAATCACTTTGCCGGACACGGGAACAGGTGAAACTCCAGGGATAAAATCGGCAGAGAGGGATAATTCCGAACAATATTGGAGAGTCAGATCGAGAATCTGTCTGCGAAGTTGAGTGTCCGCCATACGTTACGTAAGAGTACTCAAATCATACCATTCAAGCTGCTTGCGGGAACTTGCTGGGTCGTGAGGCGAGCTTATTATAAGGCGATGTTCCTACACGTTCCGACGCACCCAAACCAGAAACATGCTTACCGCCGATTGTTCGAACGAGTTCCGGGGGCGCCGAATGTGGTATACCCAACTTGATCGTAGTTTATAGCAACGGCTGGAGAGCAAATGAAGGCAGTGATTCTTGCTGGCGGCTTGGGAACACGTCTCAGTGAAGAGACCACGATTCGGCCTAAACCTATGGTTGAGATCGGCGGGCGGCCGATCCTATGGCACATCCTCAAGCTCTATTCACATCACGGAATCAACGATTTCATCATCTGCTGTGGATACAAGGGATACATGATTAAGGAGTATTTTGCGAATTATCTGCTTCATATGTCCGATGTAACTTTTGACATGCAGAAGCGTTCGACTGAAGTCCATCAAAGCGTTGCAGAGCCGTGGAAAGTGACCCTTGTAGATACCGGAGATCAGACGGGCACCGGAGGACGGCTGAAAAGGGTAGCTCGCTATATTGAAGGCGAGGAAGCATTCTGCATGACCTATGGAGACGGCGTAAGCGATATTGATATTTCGGCGAGCATTGCTTTTCACAAGCAGCATGGCGGTCAAGTGACAATCGCGGCGGTACAGCCGCCGGCGCGATTTGGCGCATTGGGCATGGATGGAACCGCGATTACTTCGTTTCAGGAAAAGCCGCAGGGTGAAGGCGGATGGATCAACGGCGGTTTCTTCGTGTTGTCGCCCAACGTGCTGGGCGAAATTCACGACGATGCCTGGCTATTCGAGAAGGAGCCCATGGATAGCCTTACGGCGCAGCGCAAGGTGCATGCGTTTCGGCATAACGGGTTCTGGCAGGCAATGGATACCCTGCGCGATAAGCAACGGCTGGAAGAGTTGTGGACCGAGGGGAGGGCTCCTTGGAAGACGTGGTGAAAACCTGGCGGGGACGTCGTGTTTTTCTCACCGGTCACACGGGCTTCAAGGGCAGTTGGCTCAGCCTCTGGCTGAGTAAGCTCGGCTCGCAGATTCGCGGGTACTCCCTCGATCCCTGCACTGAACCCAACCTGTTCAATCTGGCATCGGTTGGCAGCCTCGTTGAAGACGTTCGCGGTGACGTCCGCGATTATGCCAAGCTCGAAGGTTCGTTGACGGAATTTAAGCCTGAGGTCGTCTTTCATCTGGCAGCGCAGCCGATCGTTCGACGGTCGTACGCCGACCCAGTGGGAACCTATGCCACTAACGTTATGGGGACTGTGCATCTGCTCGAAGCGATCCGCAAGACTCCAAGCGTGCGCTCAGTGGTATGTGTCACGACGGACAAGTGCTACCAGAATCAGGAATGGATCTGGCCCTATCGTGAGAACGACCCCCTTGGCGGGCATGACCCGTATGCCTCCAGCAAAGCCTGCACGGAAATTGTCAGCGCGGCATACCGCAGCTCATTCTTTCCGATCGAACGCCTGAAGGAGCATCAAGTGGCTTTGGCCACGGCGCGCGCCGGCAATGTTATTGGCGGAGGCGACTGGTCGGAAGACCGGCTCATTCCGGATCTGATCCGCGGATTCCGCTCTGGACAACCGGTTCTGATCCGCCGGCCCGATGCTATCCGTCCCTGGCAGCACGTGCTCGAGTCTTTGCACGGCTACATGATGCTCGCGCAGAAACTTCTGGCCCAGCCTGCACGGTTTGCTTCGGCCTATAATTTCGGACCCGGCGATGAGGATATTTGGCCCGTCGAGCGCATCGCCAACAAATTTGTAGACATGTGGGGCGACGGCTCGTCATGGGTTCGCGATTCCGTTCCCAGCGTCCATGAGAACCAGGTTCTTAGACTGGATGCCAGTAAGGCGCGTGTGGAACTCGGATGGAAACCAAAGCTCAAAATCGAGGCAGCGCTGGAGTGGACGATGGTGTGGTACCGCGCATGGCATCAAAGGGCTCGCATGGCGGAGTTCACCGAGAAACAGATTGGTGAGTATGAGGAGCTTTTATCTCGCTGAAATCTACCGTGGAATACAGTAGCAAACGCAGTCGAATCCATCTGCGTAGTAGGTGCGCAAAGTGAACCGGGAATTCGGCAGCAGTTCATTCAGCCGCAGCGGGATGCTCCACAAATGATCTGGGGCGTGATAAAGGCAAACTGCCATTTTTGGGCGATCGCGGGCAATCGTCTCGCGGCCTCCCTTTAACGCATCGGGTTCGCTTCCTTCAATGTCGAACTTGATGTAGGTAGGTGTGATACCGTCGAGTGCTTCGTCAAGTGTGATTGATTCAATTTCGAGTGTTCCCGCTGACGAAACCCTGGATCCAACTCCATCGCCGGCGACGAAACGAAGGGTCTCGCGGCGCGCACTGGTTGCATACGGTTCTAGCGCGATTCGCGGGTCGCCATTCACTGCCGATTTGAGCGCCGCGAAATTCTTAGGGTCGGGTTCGAACGCAATGATGCGGTCGAAATGATCGCCGGTAACCTTGCGAAACGCCGCAATCGTATCGCCGTCATAAGCGCCGCAGTCAACGAAAACTTCATTTCGGCTGAGTTGAAAGAGATCGGCGGGAAAATAAGTGACTCCGGAATCAACCACCTGATCGGAAAAGTCCCCCATCCGAAGTCGCATCTGACGGTCGAATTCCTGCTGTCCCGCCACATCCAGCAATGCTCGCGTGCGCCCGATCTCTTCCTGATATTGGCGATAATAATCAGGACGCTCCCAAAGCAGATGTGGCAATAAGAGATCGCCGTATTCAGGTAACAAAGCAGTGAAAGGTACAACGTTGCGCGCCCCCATGGACCGAAGATGGTTCATCAGTTCCTTCGTTCCCTCCGTGCGGCTCGGATTCCAGATCGCAACGACAAACGTAGCGTCCGGATAACGCTGGATAGCCGTCTTAGGCGACTCGACTGGAGTACCCTCGACGACCCGACCCCAAAGCGAAGGATTGCTGTCGCAGATCAATATAGGGTTGACAGCTCTAGCGATGCGCCGGCCGAGATTACCGGCGCCGAAACTGACAATAGGAGCAGAAACGGTCATTAAACCTCAAAGGCTCCCCAAGAATGCGGGGAATGCAATTCGGCGGATTCATTTTTTACGGAAGAGCCGCAGGGGCATTATTGCAAATTCCGGTGCTTCCTTCCAAGCGCCCTGACGACGATCGCTCTGTTCCAGCCGAGATTTACCTCTTCCGTTTCTACCGCTACTACCGAAAGATCCGTAGATTGCAAGAGTTCAGTTACTGATTTTGCAGAGTATCGGTTGATGTGTTCATGAATTTCCAAACGGATCGCCTTATCCCCATTGGCGAGTCTCGCTATTGTTTCCTCACTGACCTCCAAGGGAACTTCGACGTAGAGATAACCTGTGTCTTTAAGAAAAGATACGGCTTTCCTGGTCAAAGCAAGTGGGTAAGGCACGTGTTCCAGTACGTGAGCGAGTTGGATGTAGGAGTAGGAACCCAGTCTCGATTCGTCTCGAATCCTTGTGACCCCTTCGGCTGGCGCAATATCGGAAATGTCAAAGACATATTTTTCTCCGGGCAGGTTTGGTAGAAACTTTCCATCCGCTCCACCGTAGTCAAGCATCGAGAAGTCGCGTTCAAGGTCGGATTTCCCCGTTAACCAGCGGGTCAGGCCAACTGTACGGGCCTGAATCTCCTGGATGGAACTGCCAGCCTGTGATGCTATCGCTGCGTATTCCGGTTCGTACCGAATCCTCTCCTGGTTATAGGAATCAGAGCGGTAATCCGCATAAAGCCTTCCAATCGCCTCCTCCGGAAAGGGCAGCTTGGTTTGGATAAACGAGCAGGATGTGCAGATTGCCATCTCGAGTAGGGCGGACTTACCATAGATCTTCTGAAAACTCTTAGAAAAGAACCTGATTTTCCGCAGGAATCGCTTCAGGGGATGCCCAGCGGGGGCAAGGCCATACTCAAGGTTCAATACTCGTTTCAAAAAGAATGGGGCGACATCGCCTATGAATCCGAGATCTTTCGTTTCCTGCGCACCACAGTTCCTGCACTCGCCCACGATTTCTCCTCGCTCAATTCAGGCTTCTATTTCCTATTTACTGGAAAACCGTTCTTCTGTCACGGGAGATCACTTGAAGAGTCTGAACTCACTTATGGTAGAGACTGTATAAGGCCTTGTAATACGATCGCTTTCCGGTATCAATTCTCCATGGGACGATGCAGTTGGGTGCGAGGCACGCTATAATCCTGTGACGGGAAAGTTGACCAGGGGACGCGACTGCCCGGGCTGAGACGGGATCAAGGTTTGCGACGAAACCTCCGGGTGAACTTGTTTCCGGTGACTCCAGATTGCGTCCGATGGCTTACACTCGTTATTCAGTTTCACCAATTGCTACTTAGCCTACTATATCTCCGGTCGGGCAAGTTGCCGTCTCGGTTCGGGAGGGCACTGAATGTCTGAAGGTTCGCCGGAGTTTGCGCCTCTGCAATTGAAGCCATCTGGTGAATTGAAGCCATCTGGTGAATTGAAGCCATCTGGTGTTGCAGGTATTCGTCATTGGATACGTGAGGTCCTGGGGCTTGATCGGGCGGTGGGATTCACCGTTCTGGCAAGATTTTGGTCGAGTGCAGCCGGCCTTGTCACCGTTGCCCTGATTGCACGCTTCCTTTCTCCGGCGCAGCAGGGATATTACTACACATTTGGCAGCCTGGTGGCTCTGCAGATCGTTTTTGAGCTGGGCTTCTCTTTTGTGATTCTGCAACTGGCCAGTCACGAGCGAGCTCAGCTTGCTATCTCCAGTGAGTATGAGATCAGCGGAACCCCCATCGCCCATGCCAGGCTGGCTTCCGTTATTCAGAAGTCGGTTCGCTGGTACTCGCTGGCTGCGGTTGCTATGGCCGTAATATTGCTTCCGGCTGGCTTTTATTTCTTTTCCACGCATCAGCATCCCGGGCAAAGTGTCTCTTGGCAGCTTCCCTGGTGTTCTGCAGCGTTGATGGCAGCACTCAACTTCCAGCTTGACCCGTTCCTCTCTTTTTTAGAAGGCTGCGGCTATGTTCCGGAAGTTGCGCGTCTTCGGCTCATGCAGTCGGTAACGGGAAGCCTGCTGGCTTGGATGGTTCTGATGAGTCATCACGGCCTGTTTGCGCCATCGATGATGCTCTTCGGGATGGCCTTCACGTCGCTTGTGTGGCTGACGGGTAAACGAAAATTATTGCTCGGACTACTGCGGCATCAAACCGGTATCCATCGAATCCGTTGGAATCAGGAAGTGTGGCCATTCCAGTGGAGAATAGCCGTAAGCTGGCTCTCTGGGTACTTCCTGTTTTGGATTTTCAATCCGGTTCTGTTTGCGTTTCGCGGTCCCGTGGAGGCGGGCAGAATGGGAATGTCGCTCAGCCTGGCAAATGCGATCCAGGCCATCGCCGTGTCATGGGTGAGCACAAAATCCGCTCCTTTCGGAACCCTGATCGCGCGCAAGGAATATCGGCGGCTCGATCAAACATTCTTTGAGGCGCTTAGACAATCCTTTGTGGTTTCCTTCGCAGGATCTCTGGTGGCATGGCTGGGATGCATTTACCTGAATTTGCGGCATTTTCGATTCGCCGAGCGTTTGCTTGACCCTATCTCTCTCGGGATTTTGCTGATCTACATGATTGTAAATGTCATTGTCTCTGCTGAAGCCTACTATCTTCGTGCCCATAAGCAGGAGGTATTTTTCGTCAATTCAATTGTTGGCGCGGTAGTTGTTACGGCATGCACCTTGATCTTTGGACGGCGTTACGGAGCCCCCGGTATCGTAGTCAGCACCTGTCTTCTTAACGCAGGCGGACTGGTGTGGGCGACCTATAAATTTCGGAAGTACCGAAGACTGTGGCATACCCCCCAGGAATCGCACGTACCCTCGTAACGAACAGCGCTCATCGTTTGGCTTTGGTATGATGGGTGTTCTAACACATTACGTTTGCTCCCACTAGGTGCAGCGGTAATGTGTTCCGGGAATTGGAGCGCAGACTGTAATTTTATTTTCCCATTATGGCTGGTACGGAACCACTGCTCACCATTGCGATTCCCACATTTAATTCGGCACATTTTCTGCCGGATGCAATTGCGTCGATCATGCGCCAGGGCCTTGACGATTTCGAGATTGTCATTGTGGATAATGCATCGGAAGACGATACAGAAGAAGTCGTACGGTCTTTTGAGAACCCTCATATTCGATACATCCGGAATCTGTCAAATCTGGGATCCTGCGAAAACGGAAACCGCAGCTTGGCAAGTTCCCGGGGACGCTACGTCAAATTTCTTTGTGCGGATGATGTGTTGCTCGAAGGAGTATTGCGAAAACAGTTAGATATCCTGGAGACCCAGCCTGAAATTGCATTAGTCACTTGCGGTTATCTTTCGACAGACCCTCATCTTAATATTCGAGGATCCTGGTCGGCGTTTCCCGGGTCGCATTCGGGACGCCGAGTAATTAACTTCTGCCTCAGCAGAATGACGAACGGTATCGGCGGCCCGTCCAATATCATGATTCGGCGTTCGGCTGCGGCCGGAGTTGTATCAGATGCCAGCTATAGTTTGCTCGCGGACCTGAAGTTCTGTCTACAAATTCTGGAAAATGGCGACTACGCAAATATCGATGAGCCGGGCGTGCTGTATCGTAGGCATCCAAACAGCGATCTTGTGACCAATTGCCCGGTAGAGATCCACATACCGGAATATCTGCGACTGGTGAGCGAATTCAACTGGTGGAATCCACTCAATTGTGTGGTCGCATCCCTTTTTAGGGGAACTGAAGGCAAGCGCGTAGTAAAAGAACACTGGCGACAGGCGTGTACGCCGCAGCGTCTGGCAGAATCTTTCGAAGCATCCGGCGATGCGCTGTACAAGCGGTTGCTAAGATTCTTCAATTCGTGCAAGGCGGTTCCAGCCTAGGCGCAAACTGGATCCTATCGAGATTATGTCCGTATCGATTATCATTCCGACATTTAATGGAGCGTCTCGCATCGGAAAGTGCCTGGACGCACTTACCTACCAGACGGCGGGGCGAGATGCTGAGATTCTGGTCATCAACGACGGGTCGACCGACAATACTGCGCAGGTTGTTGCCCGCTATCCCGGGGTTCGTCTCATTACTCAGTTGAATGCCGGGCCCGCGGCGGCACGCAATCGCGGCGCTCTGGAAGCTCAGGGAACCATAATTCTGTTCACCGACGATGACTGCGTACCGATTCCGGAGTGGCTTGCTGCCATGATTGAGCCCTTCAAAGATCCAAGTGTTGTGGGAGCGAAGGGCATCTACCGGACTCGTCAAACGAGTCTCGTGGCTCGTTTCGTGCAGATCGAATACGAAGACAAATACCGGCGAATGTCAGTTCTTCCTCAGATTGACTTCATAGACACCTATTCAGCCGGGTTTCGCCGGGACCGGTTCCTAGAGATGAACGGTTATGACACGAGTTTCCCGGTCGCTTGCGCAGAGGACGTGGAACTTTCCTACCGTATGTCTGCCCGAGGCTGGACGATGAACTTCGTTCCCGCGGCCATCGTCTACCATACGCACCCCGACGCTCTCTGGAGTTATCTCAAGAAGAAATACAAGTTCGCCTTTTGGCGCGTTCTGGCGGTACGTAAGAACCCTCATAAGACTCTGAACGATAGCCACACCCCCCAGGTGATGAAACTGCAGCTTCTCTTGGCCCCCAGCTTGCTGCTGGCGATTTTTTACGACTTGGTGGTTCGACCGAAATTACTGGTATCGCTGCTGGTGTGCGCCGCTTTTCTTGTGAGCACGCTGCCGTTCGCGCTCCGCGCCATATCGAAAGATCGTTTTGTCGGGATCATTTCTCCCTTCCTGCAGGCCGCACGGGCTTGTGCACAGGTGCTGGGCGTTACGGCCGGCGTGATTTACGTCCTCCGCAAGCATGGCAATGCTGCTGCCGAGTCCTGTGCCTGAATTGTTTTATTCGATTTTTTGGCCGCTGAAGCTGACGCTTTGCGCATCGTGTAAAATCGGCGATGTCTCTTTCACGTGCGCAGAAGCGGACATATTAAAAACACCATCCCAGGTTGGGCCAGAAACCTTCCGCTGGTGACAAGCGGATAGCACTTCCGAGAACTTCCAGGAAATGAGGCGAGCAATCGGCAGCCACACATCATCTGAAGCCACCAAAATAAAAGGGTCCGCTAAAGGCCGCCTCCAACGGCGCGCCTTGAGAATTTGGAAGCAAGACTACCTGCACTATAAGTATCTTTGGCCTAATCTTGAATGGGCGGCAAGGACTGCGCGACAGCATATCGGCACCAACTGCCCGAAAGTGCTCGATCTTGGGTGTGGACACAAGCCGTATCGTGATCTATTCCCGGGGGCTCAGCATTGGGGAATGGATCATGGAATTGTGGACACCTCGCCGGACTTTGTAGGAGATGCATTGTGCATTCCGATAAAAGATGAATCTGTGGACATCGTATTCGCAACCCAAGTTATCGAGCACGTGACTAATCCTCATGTCATGGTGCGGGAATGCAAAAGAGTACTTCGCCCGAATGGATGCTTGATTCTAAGCGGCCCTTTTTTTTGGCCTCTCCATGAAGAGCCCTATGATTTCTTTCGTTTTACGAAATACGGATTTGAACAGTTGCTGAAGGATGCCGGATTTTCAGCATGGGAAATTCTCGAGGACGGAGGGGACTGGGCTCAATTGATGTTGGGTGTGTGCCTTCGGCTGAATAAATGGTTGTTTCCTGTGCGATGTGTTGTGAATCTTACTGGTTCCGTGCTCGATTCGGTAAGCAAGTCGACCAGATTACCGGCGAACTACACAGTGCTGGCCAGGCTTTGAGATCGCTGACTGGCGGATAATTCCCCATGCCGGTTCTACAACTGGATTGGCCCAGACGATTTTCCGGCCCTGTCTCTCCGCCGCGTTTCTGAGATGCGCTGAGCGGAACTATAGAGAGCGATGTCCTTCCGCGTGCGACACTGGTAAGAATCGATGAAAATTCTGATAATCAGCACGCTCTATCCTCCCCACGTTATCGGCGGCGCCGAAAAAGCGGCAGCTGAACTGGCGGAGGCCCTGATTCGCCGCGGCCATGAGGTCGTGGTTGCCAGCTTGCACCCGGAATCGAATGAACTCGTCGAGAACCGGAATGGTGTGCGAGTCTATCGGTTCCCGCTGGACAATTTCTACTGGCCTTTTGGCCGAACCGAGAAGCCAAGCATCCTACGTCGTGTCGCCTGGCATATGCGGGAAATGTGGAATCCAGCCGCCGCTCGCCGTATTGGCAACATTTTGGATGCGGAAACACCGGACGTCGTGAACACGCACAATATCTGTGGGTTTTCCCTGGCTGCCTGGCGGGAGGTTAAGCGCAGGAAAATTCGCTTGGTGCATACCCTGCACGATTACTATCTGATGTGTCCGCGTTGCACCCTGTTCGATAAGGGGCGGAAATGTGAAAAACGATGTTTGAGTTGCAAAGTTCTCACGTTCAACCGGCGACGTTTGTCGCGGTTGCCTGATTCAATAGTGTCAGTCAGCCACCATGCTCTAGAGGAACATCTTAAGCGCAAGTATCTGAAGGCCCGGCCAGCGACAGTTATCTATAACATTCAGAGTGCGCCCAAATTGGCCCCTCCCCAGAGACCGAATGGCGGGCATTCGTGTCGCGATCTGGTTTTTGGCTTTATCGGAAGAGTTGAGGAAGAGAAGGGGATCGAAACACTGCTGGCAGCCACTCGGCAGCTCCGTTCATCGAATTGGAAATTGAAGATTGCGGGGAAGGGCATCGAGGGGTACGTTGATAAACTAAAAAGGGACTTTACGGATTCGAGGATTGAATGGCTGGGATTTACTGAAGCCGTCCAATTTTACGCTTCTGTTAATGTGGTAGTTCTCCCATCCCTTTGGGCTGAGCCATTGCCATATGTCTGCGTTGAAAGTCTCCATGCGGGAAAAAGTCTTATCTGCGCGTCATCCGGGGGAATCCCCGAGATTGCTCGGCTTTCTAGAGTCGTTGAATTTTTCCCGGCTGGAAATGCACATTCTTTAGCAGAGAAGATGAATCTGGCATTAGGCTCGCCGCAAGAATGGCGGGAGAGTCAGGTTCCGGATGAATCGAAACTCACTCCGTTTGGGGGAGAGTACGTTGTGGATAGATACCTTGGGGAGTACTTGAGGACGTGAAATGAGTTCGACCTTCAGAACGTAATCGGGAGTTTCTATCTTCGTAATACGATGCTGCCAGCGCGCACGCGCTGACGAACCATGGATAGAAGAAAGTTAGTTGGACTGCGAGAATGTGCGCCAAGGGTTGGAAGAGCGCTGAGACGACGAGAATAGTAGCCTTGCCTCGGCTTACTCGGTATGGGATAAAGAGTAGTGCCAATAGCCATAATGTTGCTGGTATACCCAATTCTGCCGCAATCCCCGGAATTCCCAGACCCGGCAAGTCCTCAACTTCCGTAACTGTCGGCAGGCCTCCAAGATAAAGTGGGTCGTTTCTCATCAAGGGATAGTTCCCAAAACCAATTCCGGTCACAGGATGAGCCGCGATCATTTTTGGAACAATATGCAATGCGGATACTCTACCGATAACGAGATTGTAGTCTGAGTTTCCCCGAACAGAGACTTCTTCCTCGATGTTTTGATAGCTGATTAAGTATCCGACCAGTTGATTTCCGAGGTCCAACCACGCCGCAACGCCTAAGAATATTGCCGTAGCGAGGACGAAATAAAAGGCTTTCTTTTTAAACGAGACTGCGGAAGTGATGAAATACAGGCCGAGAAGAACGGCCGCGAGCAAGCCAAATTTCGACTGACTCAGAAGCATGGCGACGGACAGGATTGCGATCTTTCCGACGCCCAGCCTCCTTCCGGTCATATGGCGGCGAAGAAGACCGATGACAAAAACACTAATTATGTATAGTCCGAACGGACCACCCTCATTGAAGAAGCCGCACAACCTCAAACTATTGTCAGCATTGATGTATGCACCGAAGATGGCGGGAGGGGAAAAAGGGAAAAAGGAGAGGGTCACATACGAGAGGATTCCATACAAAGCGCAAACGATGCCCGTCCACCAATAGACGTTCATAGCCGATATCAATAGACTCTTCTGCCGAATAAACACGTTCGTCAGCCATAGGAATCCGCAGACAATTGCCCCCAATTGCACGAGCCTGGAAAATGAAAAGATGATAGGTTGCCTGAGAAAGGAGGCTTCGTCGAGGGGATAAAACGTTAGTCTGACCGCGATAACCGCCAAAGAGAAGAGCGTCAGTAAAAACAGAGTGTGCGACCAGAATACACGCGTGAGTCGCGTAGAAATCCGAAAGGAAAAAGCCGACCCTGCAAGCTTGGAAATACAAAAGCCGAGTAGTACGAGCAGTGCCAAGTCCTCAAGCTGGAGAGGCCCGACTCTGACATTTGTCAAGCCGGTCAAGATCCCAACCACACTGATTATCGTCAACACACTCATAGTGGCATCATCTTTTGGGCCGGGCGAAGACCATAGATCTTATATTGTTCCGTAAACCATCGAGGCGAGCGCGATCCGCCAGGAATCCCTGAAGAACATCTGATCTTTCGCTGAGTGTTTACCTTCACAAGGGCGCGAAACCTTAAGAAAGTATACCCTTTCCACCATCCGCTTGCCCGAGTTCACTGAGGTGTTTCTGAGCACTAAACTTTGGCGGAACCGTGTTTTCTGGCGAGACTCTCGTGCACTCTGAGGACCGTGTTGGCCCAAGAAAACTGGGAGGCGCGCGCTACACCCTTTTGTCGAAGCCGCTGCCGTAGTGCTGTATCGCTTACAATTCGCACCATCGCCGCGCTAATTTGCACCACTGAAGTGGGATCCACTAGAAGAGCTGCGCCTCCAGCAACCTCGGGCATAGCGGTGACGTTTGCCGTGACGACGGGTGTGCCGCAGGCCATTGCTTCCAGAACCGGGAGCCCAAATCCCTCATACAGAGAGGGAAATACCAGCGCCTCGGCACCTCGATACAGCGCGGGCAACTTTGTTTCTGGAACCGCGCCGGCAAAATAGACCCGCTCGGTTATATGGAAACGTTTAATGCAGCCCGTAAGCTCTGCCGTGGGCGCGCCCGTGAAAACGAGATGCATCCCGGCAGGAAGGTCAGTTGTGGCAAAAGCCTCTACTACCCGGAACTCATTCTTGTGCCGCTTGCGGTTGCTGACGCAAAGCAAGTAAGGAAACGAAAGACTATAGGGATCGCCGTCTGGCCGATATGCTGCATCGACTCCGCAACCAACGTTGAAGACTTTCTCCGGCGACACTCCTGACCACTTGACGATCTGTGAGCGGGTAAATTCCGAAACCGTAAGGATGCTGACGGCGCGCTGACAAGCGCGTTTCATGATAGTTGCGTAGTAGAGTTGAATTGGAAGACTACTGTTGTCAGGACAGTACACGTGACTGAGGTCGTGGATGGTAAAGACAAACGGTGAAGCGGAGAAGAGAGGAGAGTTGTAGCCCGGGGAAAAGAAAAGGTCGTCGCGTCTCAGTTCCCTCAGGGAAAGAGCCAGCCGCCAGGCATCGAGTGGGTCGGCGGGATGCCCGCCCAACGGAATTGGACGATGATCTAGATTCCCAAGCACATGGCGTGCAAACCGCCCGATGCCATGATCTCCAATCCATCGCTGGTCGGCATAGATCATGAAACTAAACAGCAGCTCGCCCACAAATGAATCCATGCGAGAGCATTCGGATGCGATTCCATATAATTTAGTCCGTCCCTATCTAAGAATGGCGACGGCTGCGCCCGTTAAAGCCAGTTGCGATGAAATTTGCGTCCAGTCGCGCAATGCTCGGACGATGGCTCCAGTTGGGAGCTTGTAAGGAACAATGATTTGATCGCCGGGATACAAGCGGATGTGATCAAATCTCTTGCCGGTAAAAAGACCATCGACATTATTGGCGGCTATCACAACCCCATTGGCGCGCAACACGAAGGCATGGTGCAGATCGGACTGGGGTTTTCCCTTGCCGGCCATTTCAAGATATGCGCCCGAGGAGTTCCGGGTTTCGAAGATGAACGAGCCGGGGTTGTAGACATCTCCGATGACCGAGACGGTGGAGGGCGTGCGAGGAATTGAAAGCCGATCATTGTCCTCCATCACCATGTCGGGGAAATCACTGATGCTCTTATCCTGGGGCTTGACCGGTAGCGCTACGCGGCCGCTGGCGCGAGTGGTGCGCAGTTGTGTGATGATGGCTTCTTGTGCGGCCAGCATTTGGGGCAGATCCCCAGGCTGGGCGGAAGCAGCCACTGCCATCGCACCCTGCCGGATTTGAACCTCCATGGTGTCCGCGAGTTGGTTCAGGCTTTTCTGTTGGTCCTGGCGCGCCGATTCGCGGGTGAATTGCGAACCATATATATAGGCTTCCGGAGTGAGCCCGCCGGCTCGGCGCAAAACGGCCTGAAGGGTTTCATTGTCCTCGAGCTTGTAGACGCCAGGGCGATTCACTTCGCCTTCGACGATCACGTACTGCGAGCGATCCGCTTGCGGCACACTGATATCCCGCTGAGAAAAAATCGTAACGATATCACCGGGCTGAAGCTCAAGGTTGCTGGCATCGTCTTTCTCAATAATTGCTTTCCGCGGGCTCATCCAAACCAGCTTCGAGGAGAGATCAACAGGATTCACCCGCTGGATAATGGCGTAGTCCCAGTTGATTTCGGGAGCATACCGTCGAACATCTTCGGCGATATCCGTGACCACATTAGGGTACGGAGTCGATGACGACATTTGCAGAGACTGCGGAGCCGCGCCACTGCCGTTCGTCGTCGCCGATTGTTGTCCGTTTGACGAGGAGCTTTGGCTGTTTTGTAAATAGAGCGAGTCGGTCCCGCTTCCGGAGCCTGTTCCCGCAGGAGCTTCGGTTGGAGCATTGCTGTTCTGAGCGGATCCCGCGTTTTGAAGCGTGGTACTGCCGTTTTGGTTAGTACCGTTGGAAGCCGAGCCATTGAGAGTTGCGCCATTTGTCGTGGAGCCATTCGCCTGTCGTTGATTGGCAGTGGCATTCGGCGCATTCTGAGGGGCCGGTGGGAGAATCGGATATTCAGTTTGAAGGCCACTGACGATTGCTGCCCGGTTGCGCCAGTAGCGGCGAGTGAGTAATGCTTGCGCATCAGGAATCAGGTCGCGGACGCGCATTCCGGGCTTCCAGGGATAACGCCCAGGGTTAGCCACATTACCGCGCAGGGTTACGGTGTTTTCGAAGCGTGGAACAATGGAAAACACGTGAACGATGTCGCCGTCTTTGAGTGGCTGGGTGCGGGATTGATCGTCATAGGGAAATTCCAGAGTTTGGCGCGCCTGATGATCCACAAAGCGGTCAATCGTAATCTTCCGGGTGTCGGCGACATTGCTCAGATCGCCGGCAATTTCAATCAGATCACCCAACGTAGAGCTATCTTTGACTTCGTAAATGGCGGGTGAATTCACAGAACCGGAGGCGGCTACCAGTGGGCCGACATGAGGGATGTAGAGAATATCGCCCGGTTGCAGGCGTACGTCCTTTGATTTGTCTCCCTTGATCAGCAGATCGTAGAAGTCGAAATCGGTGATGGTTTTGCCGTCGCGCCGCACTTGAATATCGCGCAACGATCCCTGCGGAGTGGGCCCACCGGAGGCGAAGATCGCATTGACTAGAGTGCTCAGCGAACTGATCGTGTACGTGCCCGGGTAGCGCGCATTACCAACCACGATTACCTGGATGGATCGAAGCCGACCAATGCTTGCCGTGATCGTGAAATTTTTGAATATCTTCGAAATCTCCGATTTGAGGTGCTGTTCAAGATCGCCGTAGTGAATGCCGGCGACGGTGATCTCCCCCACTTGCGGAAGGTATATCTGGCCAGAACGGTCCACCATGACGCGCAAGCTGGCTTCAACTTGGCCCCAAACTTTGATCTGCAGCTCATCTCCCGGCCCGATGATGTAGTCGCTTGGCACTTGCATCCAGTCGACAGGGGCGAAAGTGCTTGGCGCCTGCACGAATAATGACTGGCCAAACAACGGCAACGGACGGCCGGCGGAGTCTGCGACCATCTGTTCGAACTCAGTTTGCGGGTGGGTGGGTGTAGGGGGACGCCAAACCTGAGAGGGATTCAGAGGAGGCCTGCTCGGAGTGTATTGGTCTGGGCTGAAGCCGGAGGTACTTAACACTGGCGTGCGAGTGGCGGGAGACGAGTTCGATTGCGCGCCAGTATACCGTTGACCCTGACCGCCGTTGCATTGGGCGCTTCCGGCCATCGTCGGATCGGAGCAATCGCTTGGGCTGCCTTGAGAGCTACCCGGGGAACTACCTTGGGATGAGCCTTGTGGCAGGCCTTGGGAGAATGGGTCGTCAAGGGATTGGGAAAAACACATCCCAACACAATAGAGAATAAACACTGCGAACAGCAGCAACTTGTGCATGATGGATTGAGGAATCCTACAGTGCCGAGATATTAAGGGTCAAACCCTGCCATTCTATCAACTATTCGGGGAAACAGAGCGGTTTGGGTGAAAGAGGAGTATTCATTTTTTTCGCTTCACCAAAAAAGTCGTTGAGATTCTCTTAACAGCCTTTATTATCCCGGACCAATGATTTCACTCTCGCCTGTCGCGTCACTGCCAACCCTCCATTGTTTATTGCATGATCTTGACCGTGCGTGCCTGTATGATTCGTCATCCCTGCAGTTGCAGTAGCGGTGATAGAGTCCGTTCCCGGCAGAGCGTCGTGAACGCCAGTTTTTTCGGAGTTTGTTGCAAGCGTTAGGGCCAGTGCTACGAATGAAGACATGCAAACCGCGTGTCACATAATTTCTGCGGCAGGGTCCAACGAGAACCGCCCAGGTCCGGCGATAACGAACGCATCCACAGGGTATAGCGATGAGGACCATGGCCAGGTGGTGACGGTTTGACCGCGAGTTGAAAGTCCGGTGCCTTTTCTCCTGAATCCTTGAGTGCCCATCGAAAAAATAAAATCTTTCGCGCGACTGTACTTACGACGACACGAACTTGAATCTTGTCTTTTCTGTCTACAATCATCGATTGTTCTGTCTAAGGTTGTGCTTTTCGATGTGGCACGGAGCGCAGAGCGTAATGAGATTCTGCTCGGAGTCGGGCCCAGAGTGGCTGCGAAACTGTTTGTGATGAACTTCCAGGTTTGACATCGATCCACAAGATTGACATCGCCAGCCGTCACGAATCAGCACTTGGCGCCAAAGAAGCTCGTACGCTGTGGAATCGAGCCTGAGGCGGGGAAGTTTCGTTCCTGTTGAACTCACGACACCTTCTCGCTTAGGCTTTCCAAAAATGCCTGCCTCTGCTCTTCCGGCAGGAACTTGAAGAACCTCGTCATCGAAAACAGCCGCATCTCTGGATCGCCATGGTCAAGGTTCGCACCCGCCAGGAAGTCAGCGCAGATCATCTCCAAACAGTAGCCTCGCGACCGGTCGCTTCCCAGCATCAGAGCCGCTGTCTCAATCGCTCGCTCCACCACAGCATGCTGGCTCTGGTAGAGTTTGAAGTAGTAATCTCCCAGGGCTCCGTCTCCTTCCCGGTGAGTTCCTTCTCCACCTCCTGCTTGAACTGCTCTTTCGGCATCTCGCGGGCTTTGTGCAACCAGGTTGCACAATCGAAACGCTGCCGGTCCCATCTGGCCACTTTGGCCGACTCGAGTTCAATTTCGCCTCCAAAACGGCTCAGCCCGTGCGTTGCCGCGCTGCTTGACCCACCCTGCAACCCCCTGTTACTTTCCTCCTACTATAGGCATTTCCATCCGTTTCTCGCGGGGGCGCAGCTCTGAGTTGGCGTGTACAGAAGCCGTTACAATTAACGCCCGTGAAGTCGGATTCTGTAGATTTACCCCGCCGCAACTTTCTGTTCCGCTGCTGCCAGGGGGCTTCCATGATGATGCTCCCCGTTGGCCTGCCCAGGCTGGATTTCTTCTACAAATCGCTTTCTATTTCCGGCCTTCCGGATTCGTCCGAGATTCCGTTTATTCTGCAACCACAGTATCGTGCTCGGAGTCCTCTTGAAGCTGTACTACTCAAGGTTCAGGCTGAGCACGATGACTTTGTCACGGAGATATATCACGACCGCATTGCGGCGATTCTGGCCGAATGGAGTTCAGGATGGCTTCGGTCCCCGCAAAGTATTGAGCCAATCGAAAAGAGTCTCGCAGAGGATTTCCTTGGGTCGTCCCTCCGTCCAAACCCGAGCGAGTCAAGAGTGCTGCGCTCGGGGCCAACGCTGGAGATCACTCAAAACAACTTCAGTTCTCAATCGAGTCTACAACGGAGCACCTTCCTGGAGGACTTGCGGTCTGCGTTTAATTCCTTCACGAAGCTTTTCACTGCGGAACTCCAGGTGACAGGCCTCGCAGCTGACTCGAGCTCTCCACCTGGAGGTTTAAAAACCAGAGTGCGTTACGAGTTTGTGGGCGAAGGAATGGGGTTCCACCGCGAACAGCGTGTCGGCTGTTGGGACCTGGAATGGCAAGGCTTTTCAAACGGCAATTTTCAGTTGCGCAGATGGCATGGAATTGAGGAAACTCGCAGCCGATCCACTTCTCCGGTGTTTGTGGATATAGCGGTGCAGGCCATCGCCGGCAATCCTTCCTATTCCGCTCAACTGCTTCATGGAGCGGATTACTGGCGAACCGTTCTCGACGGCGCTTGCGGCATCGATATCTATGGGCATAATGGAGTCTCTGTCGCGGATATCGACAATGACGGCTGGGACGATCTCTATGTTTGCCAGCCCGCAGGACTTCCGAATCGTCTGTATCGCAATCGAGGAGATGGAACTTTCGAAGACGTCACCGAATCCTCCGGACTTGGGCTTCTGGAAAATACAGCTTGCGCTCTCTTTGCCGATTTCGATAACGATGGGCGTCAGGATGTAATCCTAGTGGGCGCGAGCGGGCCGAAGTTATTCCTCAACGAAGGTGGCGGAATCTTTCGTCAGAAGCGGGACGCGTTTCAATTCGCGAACCCTCCGCGGGGAACATTTACTGGCGCAGCAGTCGCCGATTACGACGGCGACGGCTGGTTGGACGTTTATTTCTGCCTCTATATCTATTACCAGGGAACCGATCAGTACAAATATCCCGTTCCCTACCATGACGCCGAAAACGGACCGCCGAATTTTATGATGCGGAACAATCGCGACGGCACGTTTCGCGACATTACGGCAGAAGCAGGTCTCAACCAGAACAATACCCGTTACAGCTTTTGCTGCGGCTGGAGCGATTACAACCGCGACGGCTGGCCGGATCTTTATGTGGTGAACGATTTTGGCCGCAAGAATCTATACCGGAACAATGGCAATGGGACCTTTACCGATGTTGCCGCGCAGGCTGGAGTCGAAGATGTTGGCGCGGGAATGAGCGCTTGCTGGCTCGATTACGACAATGATGCAAGACAGGATTTATACGTAGGCGATATGTGGACCGCCGCGGGAGAACGTATTTCCGCCCAAGCGCAGTTTAAGAAAAACTCGCCCCCGGAAGTTCGGGCGCTCTACCGCAAGCATGCCATGGGCAATTCGCTATTTAAAAATGCAGGCGGTGATAAAGACGGCTCCTTCGTGGACAAGACAGCGTTCGCCGGGGTGGACGTGGGTCGCTGGGCATGGTCGAGCGATGCTTTCGATTTCGATCACGACGGGTTTCCTGATGTTTACATCGCAAACGGCATGATCTCGGGCGCGTCGCGGCACGACCTGAATAGTTTCTTCTGGCGGCAAGTCGTGGCCAAATCCCCTGATACGCCGAAATCCTCCGCCGAATATGAACAAGGGTGGAGCGCTATCAACGAACTCATTCGAGCTGACGCGACCTGGAGCGGGTTTGAGAGGAATATTTTTTACTTCAACAATCGAGATGGAACGTTTTCCGATATTTCAGGGGCGGCGGGTCTGGACTTCATCGAGGATGGACGGGCTTTCGCTCTTGCCGATTTCGATCAGGATGGTAGGCAGGAAATATTTTTAAAGAACCGCAACGCGCCGCAGTTGCGGGTCCTAAAGAACAGAATCGAAAATCTGCCGCCATCGATTGCTTTTCAACTATGCGGTACCATGAGCAATCGGGACGCGATCGGAGCGGAGGTTACCGTCGAAACTGAGTTGGGACGCCAGATCCGCATGCTACAAGCAGGCTCAGGTTTTCTTTCTCAGCACAGCAAGGAATTGTTCTTCGGCCTTGGGGCAACGCAGGGACCGGTCAAAGTTTCGATCCACTGGCCGAGCGGACTTCAACAGGAGTTTCACGATCTGCCCATAAACCGCCGAATCTGGATAGAAGAGGGAAGTGAGAAATTACGAATTGAGCCGTTCAAGATGCGGCCAATGGCGAACCTGCAACTTCCCAACACGGACAGTCGGTTCGAACCATTGCCCACCACATTCGAGACCTGGCTCCTGGCGCCCGTGCCTGTTCCGGAAATATCTCTGCCCGACTTCCAGGGGCGCAAGCGCCAACTGAGCGAGATGCGCGGCAAGCCTGTACTGCTAAATTTCTGGGTTTCGCAATCCTCAATTTGCAGGAAAGATTTAGATGCTTTCAATCAGGCATATTCGCGATGGGCTGCTCGCGGATTACAGTTGTTCACGGTGAATATGGATGGCTCAGCCGAGGTCAACACTCGGCTCGCACTGCCACAACCGCGTCGTTTCTCATTTCCCATTGTAAGTGGATCCGACGATGTCGCAGGTATCTACAATCTTCTTTATCGCCATTTGTTTGACCGTCGCCGCGAGCTGACTTTGCCTACATCGTTCCTGATCGATGCCCAAGGCCAGATCGTCAAGGTCTATCAAGGTTCGGTAAAGCCCGAGCAGGTCGAAAAAGATGTAGAGAATATCCCCCGGACTCGCGCAGAAAAACTTGCCCGAGCGCTGCCGTTCCCCGGAGTTTCAGAGACTTTCGAATTTGGCCGCAACCATCTCTCCTTTGGCGCGGTGTACTTCCAGCGAGGCTATTTTGAGCAAGCCGAATCATCCTTCCGACTCGCGCTGCAAGACGATCCATCGAGCGCAGAGGCCTGTTATGGCTTAGGAAGCGCTTTGCTCAGCCAACGAAAAACAGCCGAAGCGCGGGACAATTTTGACCGGGCAACAAAACTTCGTAGCAACTATCCCGATACGCTGGCCAATGCCTGGAACAATCTTGGGCTGATCGCCACGGAAGAAAACCAGACCGAAGAAGCGATTCATTACTTCCAGCAGGCATTGCGATCGAGCCCCGATCATCTGATCGCTCTGAATAACTTGGGCAATGCTTATCGGTTACAGAAGAATTGGGATGCAGCTCGGAAATCCTTTGAACGCGCGCTGGAAGTAAGTTCCACAGACGCCGAATCGAATTACGGATTGGCCATGGTCTTTGCGCAGGCAGACGATACGGCTGAGGCCTACGATTATCTGCAGGCTGCATTGAAGTCGCGTCCGGATTATCCTGAAGCGCTGAATAATCTTGGAATCCTTTATCTCCGCACTAACAGAAGAGATAAGGCAGTGGCCAGCTTTGAGGAATGCATTCGAGTTGCACCGGGTTTCGATCAGTCCTATTTGAATCTGGCTCGCGTGTACGGCATTGAAGGCGATTCAGGGAAGGCTCGCACTGTGCTGCTCGCATTGCTCAAGCAGCATCCAGAAAGCGCAGCCGCGAAAAGCATGCTTGAACAGCTGTCTCGCTAAATATGCCGACGAATATAGAAATCAAAGCTGCTTTGACAAACCGCCGGGCTACTGAGGCGATCGCTGCCCGCCTGTGCGAGTCTGGTCCGGAGATTATTCATCAGGAAGACGTTTTCTTTGCCTGCGAACGCGGACGGTTGAAGCTCCGCATTTTCGCGCCGGATCGTGGCGAGCTTATACGCTACGAAAGAGCGGATGCGGCCGAGGTGCGTGAGTCGCGATATTCGATTGCCCGTACTCCCGATCCGCTGACCTTGCTTGAGATTCTTGCAGTTGCCCTCGGTAAAGCCGGGGTGGTCAAGAAGACTCGCACCTTGTACACGGTAGGACAGACGCGGGTGCACTTGGATTCGGTGGAGGGTCTCGGAGATTTTCTGGAACTCGAAGTGGTGTTGCGGCCGGGGCAGAGTCAAAACGAAGGGGAGAAGATTGCAGATCGATTGCTCAGGGAGTTCGGAATCGAAAAGAACCAACTTCTTGCGGAAGCCTACGTTGATCTTCTAGGGCGGCAAGTGGGTCGGAAATGACGCAATTGCGAAGCGTGGCGAGAGCGAATAAACTGGCGGGCTAACTTGATGTTGGATGTGAGCTTTTTATGCGGCGCTTCTACGTCATCGCCATTTATAACTTGATGTTGGCTGCCGCGTTCTCCTTGGCAGCAGAAAGTCAAACTGCGAGTTCGCTCCATGGCGTGGTGCGGGACACCAATGGGCTTCCGGTTGCCGGGGTTACGGTTTCGCTTAAAGAAGAAGGCAAAACACCGTCGAGCACTCGCACCGATTCCGCCGGGGTCTATCGCTTCTCGCCCCTTCAGGAGGGATCTTATTTCTTGACCGCCACCGCGACGCCGGCGGGAGCGGGAACTGCGACACTAGGTCCATTCATCCTCAAGGCGGGAGAATCGAAAACTCTTGACCTTAGACTCGATCCTTCCAAAGCTAACGAATCTCTGAGTCGTTCTTCCACACAATTTGATTTTTCCGACGACATCCGTTTTAGCGTTGCCGGCGTTGCCGATACTACGAACCTGGGAGGTCACGGTTCCAGTGTTGCCGTGGTCACGAATAAGGAAGCTGTGGCTGAGGAGGCGGCTTCGGTGGGCAAAATGCCCACTGGTGATATGTCGGCGGATTTTTTGAACACGGCCCGTAGCAATGTGCAGAGCCTGCTGACAATACCGAACCAATCTCCCAAACGATCTGCCGAGCTGCATCACTTGTTGGGGGACATTGAGGAGAAGTCGGGCAATCCTCTTCAGGCCGTCCGCGAGTATGAACAGGCGGCCACGCTAAATCCGACCGAGCCGAATCTATTTTCCTGGGGAGCGGAACTGCTGATTCATCATGCGCCTGCGCCGGCAATCGAAGTCTTCAACAAAGGCAATCGATTATTTCCCCGTTCTGTCCGGATGTTGGCCGGCCTTGGGGCAGGATGGTACGCGCTTGGGTCGTATGATCAAGCGGTGCGGCGTTTGTGCGAAGCCTCGGCCTTGGACCCTGGCGATCCCAATCCATATTTGCTGATCGGAAAAATGCAGGAGGTCGAGACGGAAGAATCGCCGTGCGTTGCCGAAGCTTTGAGCCGCTTCGCGAAACTGGAACCTGGGAACGCGCTAGCTGATTATTATTATGCTGCCAGTCTGTGGAAGCGTCGGAAGCCGTCTGAGAACACGCGGGACTTGCCGCAGGTGAAATCCTTGCTGGAAAAAGCTGTCGGGCTCGATCCAGCCCTCGGTCCAGCGTATCTGCAGTTGGGAATCATCTATTCCGAGCAAAAGGATCTGGCGAAAGCGATCTCCGCTTATCGCCACGCTATTAAAGCGACACCTTCTCTCGAACAGGCGCATTACCGGCTCGCACGCGCTTATCGCCAGAGCGGCGACCTGGCCAAAGCCCATGCTGAGTTGCAACTCTATGAGCAAATTTCGGGGCAAAAAGAACGTAATATTGAACGCCAGCACCACGAGGTGCAGCAGTTCGTCTATCAGCTGCGCGATCAAGCGCACAGCGCTGAGCAGCAATGAAGATCCTCGGCTAAAAAAAACCTAAGGAGGGTGAATCCTGTCCCTCCGATATCCTTCAGCCCGATGTTTCCTCAGTTCCAGGTTGAGCTGCGTTCCCCGAACCACTAGAAATTAAGCTTCAACGCAAACTGCACCAGCCGCGGGTTGTTCACCGTATTGTTGATCACCCCGAAGCTGGAGGTTGTATTGATGTCCTGCTGTCCGCTGTCACCATAGCCATCCAGGTAGAACTGAGGATGGTTGAACAGATTGAAGAACTCGGCGCGGAATTGCAGATTCATTTTTTCCCGGAAGGATAGCGGGAAATCTTTGATTATCGACAAATCGGTATTCACGAACCTGGGGCCATACACCGGAGCACGCGGGGCGGTGCCGAGCTCGCCTGCTGGTGCTTGCTCGAAGGCGCACGGATTGAACCAGTGAGTGAGAGTGTGAATTTGAGATGGCGCCGCACACGTTGGATTCGCCGCTATCTGTCCAGCCTGATTAGGATTGCCCACCTCGTTGGGACGCTGCAGGGTAAATCCGTTATACGAGAAGTAGATCCCTGATTCGTCTGCACTATCAACCACGAATAGCGGGAAGCCGGAAGTGGCTCGTTCAATCACATTGACTTGCCAATTTCCCAGGATTGTATTGGTAACGCCGCCCCATCCGCCCCCGAAGTGCTTGCCCCTGCCGAAGGGCAACTCATAAATAACGCTGGCGGTGAAGCTGTTGTTGAGATTCAGCTCAGACAAGCCCCAATCCAGTTTCCGCGCTCCAGGCAACGGCCAATATAATGCGCCCGGGTTTGTGCCGAGTCCGTCGGGCAAGCCGGAATCGAAGTTGCGGGCATAGGTGTAGCCGAGAAGAGCATACAGGCCATGCTTCGTGCTCTTGGTCTCCGCTTTGATCTGTAGAGAGTCATAGCGGGCCTGCCCTACGCTGTTATTGCTGGCAACAGTCTGGTAGGGAAGCGCATATGGGAACGTGGGGAAGCCGCAGCCGATCGTGTAACCGGGAACCGTGCTGGCGCCGTTTCCAGGACACGCGAGAGGCGACGAGATATTTTCGTTTACCTGGCTCACCAGGATGCGCGAACTGCGCGTCCCGGCATAACCGGCTGTCAGAACCACGTTTCCAGGCAATTGACGCTCAATATTCAGATTGAATTGCTGGATCATCCCCTGCTTGAAATTTAGATTCTGAGACTGAATGGTTCCCGTGTAGGAGGCTGGGTTCACGGGCGCGTTGAAGACCGCACCCCCGGCTACTGGAGTTGAAGACGGAGTGCCTGCGGGAAGAAGGAATCCGTTCGAGAGACCGCAACCGACGCTCCCAAAAGGAGTACATACTCCCGTCGGATAGGGGTCTACTTCCGCGTAGAATGGCGGATTCTGCCAGAGACCTTGCCCGCCTTGATTCCAGGCGGAATCATGCAAGATTCCATATCCGCCGCGGAACACCGTTGCGTCGCTGCCGAACACCTTCCAGGCAAATCCTATACGGGGTTCGACCGCGGTCTTATCGAACTGAACGCCGACATGGCCGTTCGTGGGAATGCAGACAGTGCAACTCGCCAAGGTGGGACTGCCTTTCGGAACGTACCATTTAAGGTTCTGAATGTTAAAGTTCGCCATCCGGTTCTCAACCTCGGTCTCGGGTGTGGCGAGGGACCATGCGAATCCCAGATTCACGGTAAGACTGGGAGTGGGTCGCCAATCGTCCTCGACGAATGGCCGGAATAATTTCCATCGGCGACCGGTCGTGCCCCCCAGGAAGGTTTGATCGTGTGCCGCAAATACCCCAAGGCTGCCCAGAAGAAGATCGGCCATATCGTCGCCAGTAGCCCCGCCATCCTCAACGACGTAACCGTCTTGGAATGCATTGTTTCTTACATTCATCTCGTTGGCGCGATACACCGCGCCGAAGCGAATGTTGTGTTTGCCGCGAACCAAATCCAGTACATCGGATACCGAATAAACGTTGGTTCCACCCTGATAGGGCGCATATCCGCGATCACCAACGGAGAAGTAGCTCGACATTTGGAATGAAGTCAAGCCGCAACTGATGCAGTCCTTATCCGACTGGTTCAGGCTGGCGGGATAACCGGTGATGCCGTCGCAAGCACCACCCAGATCCGCACCCGGGATGCCGAGCTTCGCCGCCTCGCACGTGCCTGTGCCATACGAAAGAATGTGGTTGAAAATCCGGTTGTAGCCGACATTCAGCTGGTTGATCGTATTACCGGAGAACACGTGCGTCTCCGAGAGCGCCAGGTTACGTCCGTGGTTGTTGATGTGTTGATTGCTGCCAAAAGCGTTGGCTTCCGACCAGGTCGGCGAACCGCCGGGCACAAAGTTTGTCGCTTGATCGTAACTGAACCGCGCGAAGGCGGAATCTTTACTCGAGAAATTGTGATCCAGGCGAACGTCCCAGGTTCCTTCATTGAGCTTTCTCGTCGGCAGGTTAACGTAGTTGTAACCGCCTGAGGAAGGAGCCGCATTAGGCGTGGGATAGAGAGCAATTACCTTTGCACCAATCGGGTTGATCAAGGCTGCCGGAATAACGTTGCAGGTTGCGCCGGGTGCCTGGCTGCCATCGGCGAGCACTGCCTCAGGAGTCGCGGATCCTGGCAGGCATTGGAAAGTGGTTGGCTCAGCACCTGTCGCGTACGGGTTCGTCAGGTTGCCGTATCCGTAAGGGTTGTTCGGCCCCCGCGGATTGCCGAGTGGATCCAGGTTGAAGTTGTAATCTCCGGTCGCATCCGGCGTTGTCATGGCAGTGGTCGGTACAAACCCGGTGAACGGCACGCCTTCGCGCTGCATCTTGGCTTGATAATCTGCAAAGAAAAATGTCTTGTCTCTTTGAATCGGGCCGCCCAGCGAACCTCCGAACTGGTTTAGATTGAATTTTTCCTGGGTTCGAGTGAAGTAGTTGGTGGCATCCAGATCTGTATTGCGGAAGAACTCAAATAACGAACCGTGAAACTGATTCGATCCCGACTTCGTCGTCACCAGGACCGTTGGACCCGCCCGTTCCCCATATTCGGCGGAGTAGCTATAGGTCAACACCTTGAATTCCTGAATATCATCAATGGAGGAGAAGATCGCAATTCCGCCTTCATCCAACTGATTGTTATCGTTGCCATCGAGCAGCCAGTCGGTTTCCTGTTCGCGCGATCCGCCGACGGAAAGCGAGAACGATCCGCGTGTGGCCGCTTCGCTGCTGGCGGCGCTGGTGAAGAAGCTGACCGGGCTGGTAGATGCGGTGGTGCCTGGAGTAAGCGTCGCCAGTTGCACAAAGTTGCGGCCATTCAAGGGAAGATCGGCAACCTGCTGGGCGGTGATGACTTGGCCGAGCGTTGCATTCGCGGTCTCAACTGCAACTTCCGTCGCACTCACCTCGACGCTTGAAGTAACGGACGCCGGTGCCAGCGAGAAATCGATTTCCCGATGCTCGTCCACCTGCAAGCGGATGTCGCGCTGTTCGGTCGCCTGGAAACCTTGTGATTCCACTCGGATCGTATATTGGGAGACGGGCAGCAACGGAATGAGGTAGTGTCCGGAATCGTCGGTTTTGGTTTCGCGCGATAGGCCGGTTTCCTGTGAGGTGGCTTTCACAGTCGCTGCGGAGACTACCGCTCCCGCTTTGTCTGAAACCGTTCCCGAAAAGCTGCCGGTTGCCTGGCCGTACAGGAATGGAGAAACTGACAATACCAGCGAAAAGAACACGACACCGAGCAGCGCCTTCTTGTGCAGCATCAAAACCTCTTTCGGCGGCCCATACTGACTGGCGCGGGCGGACCTCTGCATCCCGCGTCGCAATCTGACAGGTTGGAACCGTAGACAGGCCTTATAAATTGCCGCTTATTCCGAAGTCAAGAAGTTTCGGTGATCGCTAAGATTAAGCTACTGTTGGATTTCCAATCCGGTGCCCCGGAAAATACGCGCGCGCGATAATATCCTGGAAAGCCCCGAACAACGTGGAATTATTCGCCGTAAGGAACCCAGATGTTCTTTACCTGAGTCGCGTGTTGCAGGAACCAGCGGCCTTCGCCTTGCTTTCGATCGAACCAGTCGATGGCACGCCCCTCGTTGGTGAATACCTGTTTCAGATTGCCCACGGAAAACGACTTCGCCGCAGTGGCGCTGGATGCATCCGAAAAGCACCAAATCGCGTCCACGTCGTCGTGCTCGGCCAGCGTTTTCAGAAGTTCGGACGAATGTCCCGTGACCAGGTTCACCGCCCCACCCGGCAAGTCGCTCGTATCAAATATCTGGTAAAGATCGCCGGCGATGAGTGGGCAGGTTTCCGAAGGAACCACGACCGCTGTGTTGCCGACCGCGAGAACGGGTAGCGCCAAGGAAAGAAAACCTAAAAGCGGAGCGTCGTTGGGACAAATGATTCCCACGGTGCCAATCGGTTCGTTCATGGCGATGGAGATGGTTCGCGATGGTGGATTGTGCACTGCGCCGTCAAACTTATCTGCCCACGCTGCGTAGGTAAAAATGCGCTCGATGCCGGCTTCAACTTCTCGGGCTGCCTGTGACTCGCCCACGCTCGCGCTCAGGCGATGGGATACTTCTTCCCGGCGCAGCGAAAGATTCTCCGCCATGTAATACAAAACCTGGGCGCGGTTGTGCGCCGTTGTCTTTGCCCAGCCTGTCGCCTTATGCGCCGCTTCAACCGCGTTCCGTATATCTTTCCGGTTGCCCAGCGGGGCTTCACCGAGCAATTCTCCATGCAAGCCGCGTACTTCGAAGCTGTAGCCGGAATCTGGTCTTGCCTGTTTGCCGCCGATATAGAGCTTTACCGTGCGATCGATTGGTCGATCGGTTGATCGGTCCGCCGGGATTGAATCGTTTTGCGGCGCGCTCAATTTGTTTGAATGGATGTCGTGCTTTGCTTGCGGCAATGCAGGAGCCTGTTTGAACCAGGTCGGCTCCAGATATTCGAGCAGACCCTCGCGGCCTCCTTCGCGCCCAAACCCGCTTTCACGATATCCCCCGAATCCGCAGGCGGCGTCGAACATGTTCGTGCCATTGACCCAGACAACTCCCGCCTTGATTTGTGCCGCAACCTGCAGAGACACATTAACGCTTTCGCTCCAAACCGACGCGGCCAATCCGTAGACCGTATTGTTCGCCAGTTCCACCGCTTCGGCAGGGGTGCGGAATGTCATGGCGGCGAGCACCGGTCCGAAAATTTCTTGCTGAGCGACCGTCGAAGCCGGATGAACATTGCTCAACAAGGTTGGAGGAAAGTAGAGTCCACTCGCCGGCATGGCAGTCTGCGGCTGCCAGCAGGTCGCTCCCTCGGCTACCCCCTGATCCACGAGCCGGCGGATGCGCTCCAGTTGCACTGGGGCAACGATTGCTCCAATATCGATGCTCTTATCCAGCGGCAAGCCGATGCGCAACTTGCTCATGCGCTCGCGAATTTTACCGGTTAGCGTTTCCGCAATGCTTTCCTGCATGAGCAGCCGCGATCCGGCGCAGCAAACCTGTCCCTGATTGAGCCAAATCCCATCCACCAAGCCTTCCACCGCGCTGTCGAGGTCGGCATCTTCAAACACCACAAACGGAGACTTGCCCCCCAACTCGAGCGATAACCGCTTGTGGCTGTGTGCAGTTGCACTACGGATGGCGCGCCCAACCTCCGTTGAACCGGTAAAGGCAATTTTGTCGATGCCGCTGTGCTTCACCAGCGCTTCGCCGGTGGAACCATCCCCAGTCACGATGTTGACCACGCCAGCCGGTAATCGGATCTCCTGGCATATCTCGGCGACCGCCAGCGCGGTGAGCGGAGTGAACTCGGCGGGCTTTAGCACGACCGTATTGCCCGTGGCCAGTGCCGGCGCGATTTTCCAGGCCAGCATGAGCAGAGGAAAATTCCACGGAATGATCTGGCCGACCACGCCGCACGCCGAGTATTCGGGAAACTCACTTTCCAATAATTGCGCCCAGCCCGCGTGATAGTAGAAGTGTCGTGCCACCAGGGGAATGTCAATATCGCGGCTCTCGCGAATGGGTTTTCCATTGTCAATGGTTTCGAGCACGGCGAGCCGCCGCGAATGCTTCTGCACCTCTCGGGCCATGGCATACAGGAAACGTGCCCGCGTGTGCGGCTTTAGAGCTTGCCATTGCGGAAGGGCTTTTCGAGCAGCTTGAACAGCTGCGTCGACGTCTGCCGCGGAGCCTTGAGCGACGCTAGCGATTTTCTCTCCGGTTGCAGGATCGCTCGAATCGAAAAACCCGCCATTTGCAGGTTCGAGCCATTCTCCGCCGATGAAGTGTACGAAACGGCGCTTATGCCCATTCAGCCACAGTAACGCCTCCTGCGGATCTTCCAGAGCCGGTCCGTATTCCATGGCCACGAATTTTTCAGCGATGCTCATTCACTCTTCGCTTTCTACTCTTCACTTTCCTAAGAGCCTCGGCTACGCAATGGGATGCCGGTAATCCGCCGAATAGCGCCCGGTGGCATGGTGTTCCAATTGCCGCTCAATGTCGTTCAAAAGTCCGCTCGCGCCAAAGCGAAAAAGATCAGCCTGCATCCATGACGTTCCCAGTTCTTCCTTCATCAGGGCCAGCCATTCCGTCGATTGCTTCGCTGTGCGAATTCCGCCGGCGGGTTTAAACCCCACCGCCATGCCCGTTTCGTGGGCGTACTCCCGGATGGCTCGCGTCATCACGAATCCAACCGGAAGGGTCGCATTCGTCGTTTCTTTTCCGGTCGAAGTTTTGATGAAGTCCGCTCCCGCCATCATCGCAACCAAACTGGCTCGCGCCACGTTACGAAGCGTGAGCAAGTCGCCCGTCCCCAGAATCGCTTTCATGTGGCAGAGGCCGCATGCATGTTTAAATTCGGCGACCTCATCGTAGAGCTGTTGCCATTTCCCGCCGAACACGTGAGCCCGCGTGATTACGATATCGATCTCATCCGCGCCAGCTTCCACCGATCGACGGATCTCAGCCACGCGCTCTTCCACCGGCGAGAGCCCAGCCGGAAAGCCCGTGGAAACCGCCGCCACTCGAACGCCGCTGCCAGCCAGCGCTTGTACCGCTGTTTCTACAAACCGGTGGTAGACGCACGCCGCCGCTACTTTGATTTCCAGTTCTTCAATTTTCAAGCGCTTCGCGAGATCGTGCTGGATGGGTTGCCGCGCCTTTGCGCACAGCCGTCGCACACGTTCGTCGGTGTCGTCGCCGGAAAGCGTGGTCAAATCCATGCAAGTGATGGCGCGCAGAAGCCACGCAGCCTGCCAATCTTTTTTAACTGTGCGGCGCGCGACATGAGTTTGCGCTCTCCGCTCAATCGCGCTGGTATTGATGCGAACCTGGTCGACCCAATCCAGATTCAGGGGCACGCCGCGGTTGGAGAGCAAAGGTTCACCATCGAGCGTGGCGATCGCATCCTTTGCATTTGTGCCAAGTGTATCGGCAAAATTACCGGCCCCGCGGATGCCTGTCCCGTTAAGCTTTTTATATTCCCCGGTCATCTTAATTGCATTGTACGGCAGAAGGTTCTGCCATCACGACTTCCTGTTCAGGAAAGAACGTAGGAACGTGCCTATTTCCCTTTGATACGGCTTACGAATAATTCCAAAAACCGGTCCGCATCGGAAGCCACGCATACCCGCGCATTGGGCTTCAGTTCGATCACTCCTTCAATTTCGTAGTGATCGCCGTGCAGCACATTGTTTTCGTTCGAACCCATGCGGTTGGCTACGGTTTCTCCACGAGTGAACTCACCCTTGGTTTCTACATCCACGTGCATATCTTTTAACGTTCCGAGCGTTGGGTCCAGCGCAATTCCTACCGCCAAAGGATCGTACATTGCCGCCCCACTATAGCCACTCTTCTCGCTGCGGTCTAAATAAAAAGTGGCAATCTTCGCGATGAAGTCGCTCTGCGGACCGTGAGACGATTGAAGCTCGCCGAGATATTTCCGCGTAATCAGCGTTCGTTCACCGATGTCGGAGCCGACCATGGTAACCATCCATCCCGCGTTGAAAACAATCTGCGCCGCTTCCGGATCGTTATAGATGTTGGCTTCCGCCGCCCCGTTCACATTTCCACCAGTGATGGAGCCTCCCATGATCACGATGTTTCTTACGAGGCTCGCAATGGAAGGATCTTTCGAAACAGCCAGCGCGATGTTGGTCAGCGGGCCGACGGGAATGAGCGTGATCTCGTGCGGGTATTTGTGAACCATTTCAATGATCAGATCTGGGCCAAACCTGGGATCAGCCTTGCACTTCGTCGCCGGCAATTCGACATTAGCCAAGCCATTCTTCCCATGCCAGAATTGCGCGGTGATGAGCTTCTGATTTAAGGGATGCTGAGCTCCGCCGGCAACCAGCACGTCACATCTCCCCGCCAGCGAAACGATCTTCAATGCATTCTCCAAACCCTGCCGCGCCTCTACATTTCCCGGTACGACTGTAAGCGCCTCGACCTTCAACTCCGGGGAATTCAATGCCAGGATGATGGCCATGGCGTCATCGGTGCCGGGGTCGGTGTCGATGATTACGCGTTGAGGGGAAGTTTGTGTAGCCGCGGGTGGAACCAAAACGTTGGACACAATGGTGAGCAGAGCGAGCGAGAAAAGCAGTTGCTTCACGGGAACCCTTTCCTGAACGTCAGTGAGAGCTACAGCAGCATGCCCGCGATCGAAGCGGACATTAAATTCGCCATTGTTCCAGCCAGCATTGCGCGAATTCCCAGCCGTGCCAGTTCGCTTTTCTTGTTGGGCGCAAGCGCTCCAATACCGCCAATCTGAATGCCGATGGAACTGAGGTTGGCGAAGCCACACAGAGCAAAAGTAGCGATGGTGAAAGAGCGCGGATCGAGAACTGCCTTTTGCGGTCCGAGCAGGGAAAAGGCTACGAGTTCGTTCAGTACCATGCGCGTGCCCAGAAGATTGCCGATGGCGTGGCAGTCGCGCCAAGGAATGCCGATGACCCAGGCCACAGGCGCGAAGACGACCCCGAGAATTCCTTCCAGGCTCGCTGGGAACCAGGCGATGTGGTTGTGAATGCCGCCGAGAATCCCGTCCAGCAGAGCGATCAGCGCCAGAAAGGCGATCAGCATGGCCCCGATGTTGAGCGCCATGTGCAGTCCGTCGCCGGTGCCGCGCGCGATGGCGCCCAGCAAGTTCTCCTGCTTTTCTTTTTCTTCTTCGCTCTGGGGCATGACGACGGTGCCCGCGGTTTTGGGCTGTTCGGTTTCGGGGACCAGCATCTTGGAAATCAGAATCGTGCCCGGGGCGGTCATGATGACGGCGCTGAGCACGTGGCGCGGCTCGGCGCCGAAAGCGAAATAGGCGGCCATGATCGAGCCCGAGACGTGAGCCATGCCGCTGGTCATCACGGTCATGAGTTCGGAACGCGTGAGGTCGGGCAGAAACGGACGGATGGTTACAGGCGCTTCGGTCTGTCCCATGAAGATGCTGGCGGCAACGTTGAGCGACTCGGCGCCGCTGGCGCCCATGATGCGCGTCATGGCCCAGGCCATGGCGCGGATAACGATCTGCATGATGCCGACGTGGTAGAGAATTGCGAACAGCGCGCAGATGAAGATGACGACGGGGAGAACCTGAAAAGCGAAGATAAAGCCGATGTTCGAGCTTTGCTTGCCGAGGGGTCCGAAGAGAAACTCCGAACCGATGAAAGAATAGCTGAGAACCTTATTGGCGGCGTCGCCCATGACCTGAAAAGCACGGCGGCCAAAATCGATGCGCAGGACGAAGATGGCGAAGGCGATTTGCAGGCTCAGTCCCCAGGCCACGGTTTTTACGCGAATCGCCCGCCGGTTCGTGGAAAAAGCGTAGGCTAGCGCCAGCATGGTGAGAAGGCCGAGAATTCCGGTGTAGCGTCCCATTCAGTTTTTTTCTCCAGACTTCCCGATCACTTTATGGATCAACGGCCTTTTCTCAGGCGGCGAGTCCTCGATGCGATAACTTTGTTCGATCATCTGCTTGGCTCGTTCCGCGCGTGCCTCTGCATTGTAATGAACCGTTGCCATCGGCTCGCCAATATAAACGGCATCCCCAACTTTTTTGTGCAGCACGATCCCCACTGCCGCATCCACCGTATCCTCTTTGCGTTCGCGCCCTCCGCCAAGAAGCACGCATGCCGCGCCCACCTGCTCGCACTGCACGGAAGCAACATGTCCATTCTTCACAGCGTAGATCGTGGTCGTATGTTGAGCCTGTGGCAGCTTCTTGGGATCATCGATCGTGCGCGGATCTCCACCCTGCAATTCAACCATTTGACGGAATTTGTCCAGCGCTTCGCCAGATGCGATTAATCTCTCACTGCGCTTTTTCCCTTGGCTGACTGAGTCAGCGACTCCTCCGAGATACAGCATCCATCCTGCGAGCTCAAGACAAAGCTTCCGCAGATCTTCCGGACCTTCTCCGCGCAGCACCTCCACGACTTCCACAACTTCAAGCGCGTTTCCTACCATCTTGCCAAGAGGCTGATCCATGTCAGTGATCAACGCCACAACCTCTTTGCCCATGCGCTCCCCAGTTTCAACCATCAACTCGGCAAGAAAAGTCGCATCGTTTTCGCTCTTCATGAAAGCACCGGAGCCAGTCTTGACGTCGAGCACCAGCCCGTCGATGCCTTCCGCCAGTTTCTTGCTCATGATGGAGGCACAAATCAGGTTTGGGCTTTCTACCGTGCCAGTCACATCGCGGAGGGCATAAAGTTTCCGGTCCGCCGGAGCGATTTCCGCCGTTTGACCGATCATGGCGCATCCACAGATTTGAAGAATTCGCCGAAATTGTGTAACCGTCAGATTTACATTGAACCCGGGAATCGCTTCTAGCTTATCGAGCGTGCCTCCCGTATGGCCCAGCCCGCGCCCGCTTATCATCGGAACGGTGACCCCTGCAGCAGCCGCAAGGGGAGCTAGCACCAGCGAGGTTTTGTCTCCCACGCCGCCAGTGGAATGCTTGTCCACTTTTTTCGCAGGCAACGAGGAAAGATCGAGAACTTCGCCCGAATGCAGCATCGAATCCGTAAGAGCGGCAGTCTCGGCGCGCGTCATGCCGCGCAATACCACAGCCATGAGCCAGGCGGAGACCTGATAGTCAGGAATTTCACCCAGCGTATAGGCGTTTACAAGAAATTGAATTTCAGCGTTGGAAAGCTCAGCTCCATCCCGCTTTTTGCGGATGACATCGATGGCCCGGAAATTCTGGGTTGAAGCGGGGGCGGAATTCACTGCAGGCGAAATCCTTCCGGAAGTAATTCGGTGATGTGGGCCTGTTTCGGGCCGTTTGCTCCTTCAAAAAAAATCGTAGCGTCCGGCCCGAATTCGTAAATTACTTGCCGGCACGCGCCGCAGGGGGAGCAGGGAACTCCATGGTCATTTACCACCGCAACCGCGCGAATCTCGATCTTAGGTCCGAGCTCGGCTACGGCCGAAAAAATCGCAGTGCGTTCCGCGCAATTAGTCATTCCGTAAGAAGCATTCTCGACATTGCAGCCGGAAAAAATCTTCCCGTTGGAGAGAATGATGGAGGCGCCCACGCGGAATTTCGAATAAGGCGCGTGCGCATTTTTCATGACTTTCCTGGCGGATTGCATCAGTTTCGCCCGCGTACTCGCAGGCTGTATCTTCTTGGGCATGAGGGAACAATCGCTTTCGCACGAAATCGATGGCCATTGTAAACCCTGGGACGCAGCTCGCGTTTTTTATTGTCCGTATTGAGCGGGACGAGTTGGATTGCTTTTGTTTCCACTCGGAGCTAGCATACCCTCATTAATTCCTATCGGCGGCTTTCTAGCTGGCCAATCATGCAACCGGTCTATTTCACTTCCGTCCACTAAGGAGCACATATGGGCATCGCTGTTTCCCCGCAGATTCATCCCGATGTCGCGGACTTCATCGACAAGCCGCGCAAAATGTTAATCAACGGCAAATGGGTCAACTCTATATCCGGTAAGACATTTCCTACTTATAACCCGGCCACTGGTGAAGTTCTCGCGCAGGTGGCGGAAGGCGACCGTCAGGATATTGAAGAGACCGTGAAGGCTGCGCGCAAGGCCTTCGATCACGGCCCGTGGCGGCGAATGACCGCCTCCGAACGTGGCCGTCTCATCTGGAAGTTGGCTGATCTTTTGGAGGCGCATACGGAAGAGTTCGGCTATCTCGAGAGTCTCGACAACGGCAAGCCGCTCGCGGTCGCAAAAGGCGCCGATGTTCCTCTTGCTGTCGATCTGTTCCGTTACATGGCCGGCTGGGCGACAAAAATCGAAGGCAATACAATTCCAATCTCCGTTCCTTACACGCCGGGCGCTAAATACTTGGCCTATACGCTGCGCGAACCGGTTGGAGTCGCCGGCCAGATCATTCCTTGGAATTTTCCCCTGCTTATGGCTGCATGGAAATTGGGACCAGCGCTGGCCACTGGCTGCACCGTGGTATTGAAACCGGCCGAGCAGACACCGCTCTCCGCACTGCGTCTCGGCGATCTCATTATGGAAGCGGGATTCCCCGAAGGTGTAGTCAATATCGTGCCAGGATACGGCGAGACCGCCGGCGCGGCTCTGGCCGCACATCCAGACGTCGACAAGATTGCTTTCACGGGATCCACCGAAGTTGGAAAATTAATCGTGCATGCCGCTGCGGGAAACCTGAAGAAAGTTTCTCTCGAACTTGGTGGCAAGTCACCCAACGTCGTGTACAAAGATGCCGACCTCGAGTCCGCCATCCCTGGCGCAGCCAGCGCGATCTTCTTTAACCACGGACAATGCTGTTGTGCCGGATCGCGTCTATATGTCGAGAAGCCAATCTTTGACCGAGTGGTGGAAGGCGTGTCCGACTACGCTAAGAAAATCAGAGTAGGCTCGGGTCTCGATCCGAAGACGCAGATGGGACCGCTGGTCTCGGAAGAACAACTGAACCGCGTCTGCGGCTATTTGGAGGCTGGCTTCACGGAAGGCGCCACCGCGACGACAGGAGGAAAGAAGAAAGGGGGCAAAGGATATTTCGTTGAGCCCACTGTGCTGGTGAATACGAATGAAGACATGAAGGTGGTGCGGGAGGAAATCTTTGGTCCGGTTGTGGCAGCAATGCCGTTCAGCGATCCGGAAGAAATTCTGCCGCGCGCCAATAGCAGCGAATACGGCCTCGCCGCCGCAGTCTGGACGCAGGACATCGGCAAGGCTCATCGCACTGCGGAATACCTGCGTGCCGGGACCGTGTGGATCAACTGCTACAACATCTTCGACGCCGCACTGCCGTTCGGCGGCTACAAGCAATCCGGTTGGGGCCGTGAGATGGGACACGATGCTCTCAGCCTCTACACGCAGACCAAAGCAATTTGCACCAAGATCGCTTAGCTCTGGCGGCCAGAAGAGTGAGACCAGAACAACTAAGGACGGCGGAATATCGCCGTCCTATTTTATTCGCCTTGTTTGAGGAAACTATCGGAGACCTATTTTTCCATCAGGAGAACTTTCTCCGCGTCATCGATCTCAGTCAGTTTTACTTCGATCACTTCATTTATTGTGGTCTGGATGTTGCGGCCAACAAAACTCGCTTCGACCGGCAATTCGCGATGTCCGCGGTCAATCAGCACGCAAAGCTGCACCCGTCGCGGCCTGCCGTGGGAAAACAACGCATCCATCGCGGCACGTACCGTACGCCCGGTAAACAGGACGTCGTCGACTAGAACGATATTCTTGTCCTCAATGGAGAATCCGATCTCCCCTTCCTGTACGACAGGTTTTGGCCCAAGCGTCGAGAGGTCGTCTCTGTAAAAAGTTATATCCAGGGTGCCTACCGGAACCTCAGCATTTTCGATGCGAGCAATAATCTTTCCCAGGCGCTGCGCGATCGGCACGCCACGTCGCCGAATCCCAATTAATCCCAAGCCTTCGATTCCGTCATTTTTTTCGACAATTTCGTATGCCAGGCGAACCAGTGTGCGTTCGATTTCTGAGGCCGACATCAGTTGAGATTTCTGCCGCAGCCCAGTTTTTCGCGCAGAAGTTTTCGCATTAGTCATCCAGTAATCCCCATTAATGAATCGCTGTGCTCATGAAAGCCGATTCGAAAAATCACGTTTAACTGTAGCGTTTATACGGCATCCCGGCAAGCCGCCCGTACACTGTCTCTTCTGCGCAGATCTAGTTTGTCCAACTCTGGCTTGTGCAGTTCTAGCCGATCAACGCAGAGAACCTTTGCGCAAAGCGGTACACGTCACGATAAGAATTGTATAGAGGGACCGGCGCCACACGAAAAATGTCCGGCTCCCGCCAGTCGCCGACAATTCCTTCTTTGGCCAGCGTCGCGCACAATTCGCGTCCCTTGTTGCGAATACGCAGAGAAAGCTGCGCTCCTCGACGTTCACTCTCTCCCGGGGTGATGACAGAAAAATCTGGAGAGGCGCGCAAATTGAGCAAGAATTCTAAGTAGCCGGTCAGGGAAATGCTCTTTGCTCTCAATCGTTCGATTCCAGCTTCTTGAAAGATGTCCATCGATGCACGAAGCGCACTCATACTTAAGATGGATGGATTACTCAATTGCCAGCCTTCCGCTCCGGACATCGGGTAGAACTCTGACGGCATCTCGAAACGCGACGGCTCATCATGTCCCCACCATCCCACGAATCGCGGTAGATCGTCGGCATGCGCATGGCGCTCATGGACAAAACAGCCACCTACGCATCCTGGTCCGCCATTTAAATATTTATAGCTGCACCAGACCGCGAAATCCGGACCCCAGTCGTGAAGTCTAAGTTGTAGGTTGCCTGCCGCATGAGCCAGATCGAAGGCCACCACGCATCCTTGCGCGTGCCCGGCTTGCGTGATTCCCTTAAGATCGAAGGCCTGCCCCGTGGAGTAATTCACTCCTCCCAGAAGTATCAGAGCGATTTCATTTCCAGACCGTTCGATGAGAGCAGCGATATCTTCATCGCGCAGACAGCTCTCGCCCGTCCGCGGATTTAGTTCGAGCAACGAACTTGCTGGATCGAAGCCGTGATACTGAATCTGCGACTTTACGGCATACTGATCAGAAGGGAAGGCCCCGCGCTCAATAACAATCTTATTTCTGTGCCTTGTCGGACGGTAGAACGAAACCATCATCAGATGGAGGTTCACCGTGAGCGAATTCATTACCACGACTTCAGACGCCTTCGCCCCGATCAATGCGGCAGTCTGTTCTGCTAGCAGCCGGTGATAAGGCATCCAGGGATGCGCAGCGCGGAAGTGGCCCTCCACACCCAGTTGCGCCCAGTCCTCGAGCTCTTGGTGAATGTAAGCGGCGACGGATCGTGGCTGCAGGCCCAGAGAATGGCCGCACAAGTAAACGCAGCCTTCGCCGGCATATTGAGGAATAAGAAAGCGGCCGCGGTAATCCGCCAAAGGATCGCGTTGATCCATCGCAACGGCGAACTCTTCCCCAGTTTCGAATTGCAGTTCGGTCACTGGATGATCTCCAGCGGAACGAGATCGTGACTCACCAACCGATCGGCCTTTTTCCAGTCCAAATCCTCGATCCGAGTGACAGATTCGCAAAGTCCTTCCAGTATCCGGTCCTGCACAGCGCCTCGCGCTTGCGCGACGGAGTAAGGGATGCGGTGGAAGGTCACCATGGAATACTTCGGCACAAACACTCCAGGATATTTGGCTTCGAGGGCGAGTTCGATTTTCTTGCGCAGCAGAAATCGCGGATCGGCCACGCGATCTCGCATCTCGACGAAATTCTCAATGGCCATGTCGGCAATCGCGTCAGTATTCGCTCTGCGCTCATTTTCGAATTCTGCGAATGCCGCCGTCCTGTCCGCCCCGTGCCGATCGAGGCATGCAGCCAGCGAGGTGCAGTCTTCAAAACCGCAGTTTATGCCCTGGCCAAAGAAGGGAACGATGGCATGCGCCGCATCTCCAAGAAGCAGACACTTTCCCTGAAAGTGCCAAGGGGAACATTTGATCGTCACCATCGCTCCGGTTGGATTCATGAAATAGTTCTCGCCCAGCGCCGGCATGAGACGCAGCGCATCAGGAAAGCGGTCTGCGAAGAACTTGACCACGTCGGACGACGTGTTCAAGTTGACAAAACTGTCGTTCCCTTCAAATGGCAGAAATAAAATGCAGGCGAACGTGCCATCGATATTCGGCAACGCAATCAGCATGTGATTGCCCCGAGGCCAAATGTGTAGAGCGTTGGTCTCAAGCAAGTGCCGGCCGTTGCCTCCGGCGGGGATCGTCAACTCTTTGTACCCATAATCGAGATAAGATTGGGAAAAATTGAACCGGTTTAGCTTGAGCATTTCCATGCGAATTGCGGATGCTGAACCGTCGCAGCCCATAACCAACTGAGCTTCGTGGCTGACCTCGTCGCCACTCTCTTCGTTACGAAGTCGCAGCATGCCGGACTTTAGATCGTATCCAATGCACCGCTGCTGGAAGTGAATCGTCGCTCCTTGTTCCTCAGCCGCATTCATGAGAGCGATATTCAGCTCTGAGCGCGAGATCGAATTGATTACCTCGGTTTCATTTTTCCCGTAAGGCTGAAAGGTAAGCTCACCAGAGACCGAATGCATCATCCGGCCCTTCATGGGGATGACTATGTTCCGCATCCGTTCCCACAAGCCAGCCTGGCGCAAGGCATGAATGCCGCGCGTCGAAAGCGCAAGATTAATAGACCGTCCTCCGCTTACGCGAACCTGCCGCATGTCGGGACGGCGTTCGAAAATCTCCACCGCAAATCCACGCTGCCTCAGGAGTATCGCCAACAGGGGTCCGTTCAGGCCGGCGCCAATCAGAGTGACTTTATCGGGAACGGATTGCATGGCAGTGTCAAGCAAAAACGTTTGATGCGAGTGGCATCGCGATCTTCATTCAGTGAGCAATGTCCTCGCTTCCCACAATTCCGGGAAGAATTTTTTGTCCAGCGTCAGCTTTAAGTAGGATGCTCCCGCGCTTCCTCCGGTTCCCATGCGGACGCCGATGATTCGCTCCACCAACTGAATGTGCCGCAACCGCCAGCTTACGATTAGTTCGTCGAACTCGGTCAGCCGCTCGCAAACATCAATCCAGTCGCGATGATGATTTTCATCTTTATACAATTCGTGAATCGCCCGTGCGCGCGCTTCAAAACGTTCCCGCTCCGTCGATGACTCGCTTGGCTCCTTCAGCTTGCCTAGCGCTCGCAGAGCGCCGAAAAATACATCGTGAAGCGAAGGTTCATCCAGTCTGCGCTTCAGGCTTGCATAGCCCTCCGGCGTGGGACGGTGATAGCGAAGCATCTTCTCATCCTTCAAACCACACAAGAATTCGATCTCTCGAAATTGCTCGGACTGAAATCCGCTGGCCGGCTCCAGTAGATTGCGAAACGCCAGAAAATGAGTAGGCAGCATGGTTTCGAGAATGGTGAACTGCTCCACCAATACTCGCGTGATCTCGGTGCAACGCCGCAGCAGCCGCGCGGCTTCGTAGACTTCGTCATGCGACTGCTGTGACTCGCCCGCACGTCGCAAGTTCGCCACTACGGCGTCAAGATCGTGCAGCAGTTCCTTGAACCATAATTCGTAGGTCTGGTGCACCAGGATGAACAGCAACTCGTCGTGGTGCGGAGGTGCGGACTGCGGCTTTTGCAGTTCCAGCAATTCTGGAACTTTTAGATATGAACTGTATGTAAGCTGGTTGGGTTTGGGGACAACCGGCGAAGATCCAGGAGTTGCATCTGAGCCACCGTGATGGATTTCCGTTGCGTCGGCATTCAATTGCAGGAAACGCTCTGCGTTGCTGCCCAGCAACTTGGCCTTGGTATGCTGCGGCAAGTTACTCTGGCGAATAAGCGAACCCACTCGTTCTTCACCCAACGGGAAAGGGTAGTCAGAACCAAGCATCACTCGATCGGCACCGATGGTTCCTACCAGGAACTGCAGTGCGCGTTGATCGAACACGGCGGAATCCGCGTAGAACCGGTTCAGATAATGGCTGGGTGGATATTCGCAATCGCCCCGCGCGACTGGATGGTGATGCCATGCGTTCTCCAATCGTCCCAGTAAGAATGCAAAGCTGCCGCCGCCATGCGCGAAGCAGATGCGGAGCGATTCCGGAAGTCGATCGAAGGCTCCACTCAGAATCAACGCCACGATCGACAATTGAGTTTCGGCGGGCATGCCTACCGTCCACGGCATCATGTACTTCGGCATGCGCTCCGGCGCAAACATTTCCCACGGATGCACCAACACCGCCGCACCTGAGTCCGCGCAATGATGCAAAAAAGTCACGACGCCGGCATCGTCCAGATTAGTGTTTCCGATGTGGTTGCCGATCTGCACGCCCAGGTGACCTGCTGCCATGCAGCGGCTCACTTCTTTGCACGCGGCATCGACATTTTGCAAAGGAACCTGGCAAAAAGATTTCAGCCGGCCTTTTCCACGGCTGCAAAGGTCGAGCGCGGCGTCGTTGAACATCTGTGCGCAATCCAACGCTTGTTCGATCGGACGGTCGTAGGCAAAAAGAACCGGAGTGGCTGAAATGACCTGAATGTCAATGCCATCCCGATCCATCTCCTGCAATCGCACCTCCGGATCCCAACAAGCGGCGTAGATATGGCGGAAGAAGCGGTCCCCCACCATAATGTCCGCTTTGCCCGGCTCCGTATGTTTAATCCACGGCCAATCCGGCGTGCGATAGCGTGCCGCAAGGTCAGGCCATGACTTCGGAAAAAAATGGTTGTGAATGTCGATGACTGGCATGCGCTACTTGCCCTGATGAATCGTCCCGCAATGCTTGCACTTACGCTGGTCTTCGTTACCGTAGAACCGATCAAAAATCGGTGGTAGATCTTTCACAATGCTCTTCAATTGGACCTCGGCGCGATGGATCAACTGATGGCAGTTCGGGCAAAACCATTCGAATGCATCCAGGCTTCCCTCCGGGCGCGGTACTTCGATGACGACGCCGACTGTATCAGCCGGCCGCTGCGGCGAGTGGCGCATGTGCTTCGGCAGCAGGAAAATCTCGCCCTCTTTGATCGGAATCTCCAGCGGCGGCCTGCCTGGCGTTTCCATGATGCGAAGAACGATATTTCCCTTTAATTGGTAGAAGAACTCCTCCGTGGGATCGTCGTGGTAATCGCGGCGCTGGTTCGGTCCGCCCACCACCGTCACCATCATTTCTCCATCTTCCCAAACTTGCGCGTTGCCCACCGGAGGTTTGAGTTTGTCTTTATTTTCTTCAATCCAGGCTTGAAAGTTGAAAGCCTTCAAGGACTTTATCGACGCCATCATTTCTCCTGTAGCCGCGGTTTATAAGCAATAGCTTTGATCTCGATTAACAGATGCGGATGCGGCAATTGATGCACCGCCACCGTGGTTCTCGCCGGACCGTCGTATCCAAAAAACTCTCCGTATACTTCGTTATACCCCGCAAAATCGTTGATGTTTACGAGATAAGTGGAGATCTCCACCAGGTCTTCGAGTTGCGCCCCGGCACTCTTTAAGATTTCTTCGATGTTCTGGATCACTGCTCGCGTCTGCTCGCGAATATCCAGTCCCGCTGTGCCCAGGGAATCAACTCGAGCTCCGGCGATTGTGTTGTCGGCACGCCGCGAACTGGTCCCCGATACAAACAAGAAATCGCCGGCCCGCTTGATGTGCGGATATTTGCCTCGCGGCACTGCTTTGCCTTCGACTACCTTGCTCTCTGTTCCAGCCATAATCGGTTGTCAACACCGCTCAGAGCTTGATGCATATGTTATTCAGTTCGGAATAAAAATTGAGTGAATGCATCCCGCCTTCACGGCCAATCCCGGAAAGCCCGGCGCCGCCAAAGGGCGTTCGCAAATCGCGTAGGAACCAGCAATTCACCCAGGTAATGCCGACACTCATTTGCTGCGCCACGCGATGGCCACGCTTCAGATTGCTGGTCCATATCGAAGCCGCTAGCCCATACTTGGTATCATTTGCCATCGCGATAGCTTCGTCTTCTGAATCAAAAGGCGTAATGTGGCAGACCGGGCCGAAAATCTCTTCCTTCACGCACCTGGCCGATTCCGACAGACCAGTATAGATGGTTGGCTGAACGTAAAAGCCGTGGTCGCGATTGTCTCCAAATTCTGGAACTCCTCCGCCCGTCACGACGCTCGCGCCTTCTTCCCGCGCGAGTTCGTAATAGGACAGAACTTTCTTGCGGTGCTCTGCGGAAATCAGCGGTCCAAAGTTAGTCTTCTCATCGGAGGGCCATCCCGAACGCAGGCTCTCAGCTTTTTGCTTGAGCGCCTCCACAAACGGGCTGAAGATTTTCCGTTCAACATAAACCCGCTCGGCGCAAAGGCAGACCTGACCGCTGTTCAGGAACACGGCATCCGCCAATCCATCTACCGTGGCTTCAAATTCGCAATCTGCGAAAACAATTGCCGCATTCTTTCCGCCCAATTCAAAAGACACTGGCTTCACAGTACTCGCCACGGACTTCATAATGGCGCTTCCGGTTTTTGACTCGCCCGTAAATGTGATCGCGTCCACGCCGGGATGTTGAGTAAGAAATTCTCCTGCGGACCCTGATCCGAATCCATGGACCACGTTGTAGACGCCTGGTGGAATTCCAGCCTCCTGCATCGCTTCCGCCAGCAGCGTTGCGGTAGCTGGAGTTTCTTCCGATGGTTTGACGACAACCGTGTTCCCGCAAGCCAAAGCGGGTGCAACCTTCCACGTGAGCAGGAGCAGTGGCAGGTTCCATGGCGTGATGATGCCGATAACTCCTAAAGGCTTCCGCACCGCGTAATTTAGAGCGTTGCTTCTATCAGGAGTTTCGGTCTGAAACGCTTCCATTCCGGAGGTCTTAAGGAGATCGGCGAAAACTCTGAAGTTTGCCGCGGCACGCGGCACGTCGAGCTTCGATGCCAGCGATATGGGTTTGCCGGTGTCGGCTACTTCGGCCTGGACGAAGCAGTCGAAGCGTTTTTCAATCGCATCCGCGATTCGATGCAGCCGCGCCGCGCGTTCGCGGACCCCGATCCCTCTCCACTCTCCGTGCAATGCCAATCGAGCCGCATTTACAGCTTCATCGACCTGAGATTCGCTCGCCTCGGAAACCTGTGCAATCACCGAACCATCCGCCGGATTTATGTCGGCGAAGTTCTGCTTACCACTCACGAAATGGCCGTCGATGTAATTTTGGATGACCTTCACGAAATCCTCGGGCGGGAACCTCGCAATCCTAGCAGGGCTGGCGGAAGGCAGGCAATCAGCGCAGCTTCAAATCAACTTGTCTCGCCCTCTCTTTTTCGCTCCCTGAGGTAGCGATCAAGAGCGTCTTGCCACGAGGGCATTTGGATTTCGAGATGGCGCAAGCTGGTTGAGGATAGAACTGAGTATGCCGGCCGGGGTGCCGGTCGCGCCATCTTTTCGCTGCTGACGGGCCGGACCTTAGTGCTCAGCCCCGCACGCTGAACGATCTGCTGCGCAAAGTCAAACCATGTGCAATCGCCGCTGTTGGTCACGTGCACAATCCCGCTGGCATTCTTGTGGCACAGTTGAACAATCGCGCGCGCCAAATCGACCACATAGGTTGGGCATCCTCGCTGGTCGTTTACCACATCCAGCGCAGGACGGCTCGCGGCCAACTTTAGAATTGTGTCTGGGAAACATTTTCCGCCCGTGCCATACAACCAGGAAGTCCTCGCAATGCAGCAATCCGGCGTTAGCTCAAGCAACCGAACCTCGGCCTCGGCTTTGGTTCTCCCATACACACTCCGTGGATTGCGCGCATCATCCGTTTCGTAAGGGAACTTCTTGGTTCCGTCGAAGACATAATCCGAGCTTAGAAACAGAAGCCGCGCTCCGAATTCTGTGGCCGCTGCCGCCACGTTCACGGCGCCATCTCGATTCACCGCGAAAGCCAAATCGCGATTATTTTCGCAGCCATCTACATCGGTATAGGCCGCCGACAATACAATCCAGTCAGGGCGAGTTTCCTTTACCGCTCGCTGAACGGCCTTCGCATCGCGCAGATCCGCGTCTTGCGAAGTGAGTCCGCTCACAACGTCCCTATCCCATTCATGGATCAGCGCCTTGCCAAGAAGACCGGACGCGCCAAAAATTGTGATTCGCATTGATTTTTTAATCGAAGGTCTCAGCTTCGCGGAGCGTCAGTCCACGTTGGTCTTTTGCGGATACGATTGGTGCAGCTTGAACTTTCCACTGAATCCCTACTTGCGGATCGTTCCACGTCAGCGTTCTTTCGTGCTCCGGCGAATAATAATCGGAGGCCTTGTAAAGTACGTCAGCCCTTGCGGAGAGGACCAGAAACCCATGCGCAAAGCCTGCGGGGATCCATAACATGCGCTTATTTTCTGACGAAAGCCGTACTGCTTCCCACCGGCCAAATGTCTTCGAACTCTTTCTCAAGTCGACAGCAACATCCAAAATCTCGCCCTCCACCGCGCGCACCAGTTTCCCTTGCGCGTGTTTGATTTGATAGTGCAATCCTCGCAGAACATTGAATGAAGAGGACGAGTGATTATCCTGAACAAATGGCTCAGTGATGCCCACCTTGGCCATGGATTGCTGGTTGTAACTCTCGAAGAAAAATCCCCGCTCATCGCGGAATACGCGAGGTTCGAGGATAAAAACACCCGGTAACGATGTCTCAATTTTTGTAATCGAATCCATTTTCAAAAAGCTGACGGCGAGGCTGGCATCAAAATACTTTCTCCCGCAACAACTGGAGCAGGTAAGCGCCGTAGCTGTTGTTGCGCATGGAGGCGCCAGTCTTTTCTACTTGCTCCCTTGTGATATAGCCAGAACGAAGTGCGATCTCTTCCGGACAAGCCACCATTAAGCCTTGCCTCTTTTCAATCGCTTGGATGTAGAGGGAAGCTTCCATCAATGATTCGTGAGTGCCGGTGTCCAGCCACGCCATTCCGCGGCCCATCACCATAACCTCCAGCGCCCCGCTCTCTAAATATGCCTTGTTCACGTCCGTGATTTCCAACTCGCCGCGCGCGCTGGGCCTCAAGGATTTTGCGATCTGAACCACCTGATCGTCGTAGAAATAAAGTCCAGTTACCGCATAGCGCGACTTAGGGTGCTGCGGCTTCTCTTCGATGCTAAGCGCGCGTCCGGAGCCGTCAAATTCTACAACGCCGTAGCGCTCCGGGTCGTGCACCGGATAAGCGAATACTCGCGCACCTTTGCTTCTGCTGGCCGCCTCCCGTAAGTCTTTCCCCAGATCGTGCCCATAAAAAATGTTATCGCCCAACACCAGAGCACAAGGATTATTGCCGATGAAAGTCTCGCCGAGAAGAAAAGCCTGTGCAATGCCTTCCGGCTTCGGCTGTACTTTGTATTGCAGGGTTACCCCAAATTGACTACCGTCTCCCAGAAGCGCCTGAAATTTCTGCACGTCTTCCGCAGTGGTAATAAGAAGGATGTCGCGAAGCCCCGCCAACATCAACGTGCAAAGCGGATAGTAGATCATCGGCTTGTTGTAAACCGGCAGCAGGCTCTTGCCCATTGCGTGAGTGATGGGATACAGGCGGGTTCCCGAACCGCCGGCGAGAATGATTCCTTTGTAATTTGTGTTTTTTGCGGCTGGCATCATGAAGTGATTGCGTCGGTCCAGTTCAGTTCACACTCAAGAGTAATGCGTTTCAATCCATTGCCGGTAGCTTCCGCTGATAACATCGCGCACCCACTCTGGATTGTTGAGATACCAATGCACTGTTTTGTGAATCCCGGTCTCAAAAGTCTCTTTTGGGCGCCAGCCAAGTTCGTGCTCAATTTTGGTTGCGTCCATGGCGTAGCGCCGGTCGTGGCCAGGGCGATCCTTCACAAACGTGATCAACTCGCGTCGCGAAGGCCCGCTAGTCGCAGCCATCTCATCCACAATGTCGCAGATTGTCTGCACAATGTCGAGATTACGTTTCTCATTCCAGCCGCCAATGTTATAAGTCTGCCCCACTCGACCTCGCTCCAGTACCGTGGCAATTGCGCCGCAATGGTCTTCCACGTAAAGCCAGTCGCGAACGTTCTGGCCATCGCCATACACCGGAAGCGGTTTTCGATTAAGCGCGTTGAGAATCATCAACGGAATTAATTTCTCCGGAAACTGAAAGCGCCCATAGTTGTTGGAGCAATTTGTGGTCAACGTCGGTAGGCCGTAGGTGTGATGATAGGCGCGCACCAGATGATCGGAAGCCGCCTTTGACGCCGCATATGGGCTATTAGGTGCATAAGGTGTGGTCTCGGAGAATGGAGGATCCTTGGGGTCGAGAGAACCGTAAACCTCGTCCGTGGAGACGTGCAGAAAGCGAAAAGCGGAGGCCTCGTCTTTACTTAATCCGTTCCAGTAGGCCCTGGCTTCTTCGAGTAAAGCGAAAGTACCGTCGATATTTGTGCGGACGAATTCTTCCGGCCCGCGGATGGAGCGATCGACATGGCTCTCGGCCGCAAAATGCACAATGGCTCGTGGCTTGCGGCGCTCCAGCAGACCGCGCAGCCGCTCGCGCTCCGTGATATCACCATGTACGAACTCATATCCGTGCTGGTTTTCGACAGCCTTTAGATTATGGAGATTGCCTGCATAGGTCAGCTTGTCCAGATTAACAACCTGCGACGTGCCTTGCTCGATCCATTGCAGAATGAAATTCGACCCGATGAATCCCGCTCCGCCGGTGACCAAAAGCGTATTTTCCATAATCTGAGATAGAACTGGACGTGAAGCGCTGAATCGCCGTGAACTTCTAATTGTAAACAAAAAAAGGACGGGAACCACCCGTCCTCAATACCGCAGTGTTTGCGAGTTGTGTGCCTGCTCTTTGAAAGTTGCCCGGATGAATTGGCCCAGTCGGCTATCCAGCTTTGCGGCCGGTAGCTATGTCCGTCGGCACCGCCGCTCGACCACTTGGTTTCTTGATGGCGGTGTCACACGGTGTGCGGCCAAGAACCTTGAAATACGCTTGCTCAACCTCAGAAGCAATACCGTCCCATTGATAGTGTTCGGCAATTCGTCGCTTCGCGGCCTCTCCCGCAGCCTCGCGTACAGCTGGATTTGCAATCAGAAACCGTAAGCGATCCGCCAGGTCGGAAGCATCTCCTCGCTTGAAAGTGAAGCCCACATCCCCGACAGCCTCACGGTTTTCCGGAATATCGCTGGCGAGGACGCACAATCCGGCGCCCATTGCGTCCAGCAATGCCAGAGACAGTCCTTCTATATCCGATGGCAATACAAACACCATGGCATTTGTCAGGAGTTCATCGAGCCTATCGCCCGAAACCCAGTCAATAATTTTGATTTGATCGCTGCCGTGGCTGCGCAAGTCGCGCGAATAATGGCCGGAATAACTGCTCGCACCCGCCATCACCAGTTTTACGTCGGTATTTAAATTCTCATACGCTTTCACGAGTAAATGGCAGCCTTTTTCCGGCGAAAGCCTTCCCAGGAAAAGAATATAATTTTGCGGTTCCAATCCCCACTGCAGGATCTCGCGCGGTACACGCCGCTCACGCAGTAATCCGCCGTTGGGAATGTATGTTGTATCTGCGCTGTGATGCTTTCGGTAATGCTGTTGCAGCGTCTGAGAAACGACCACTGTGGCGTTAGGGGAGTCCACGGCCGCGCGTTCACCAATCTGGAGGAGAGCCGATGCAATGTGTCCCCACTTCTTTCTTTGCCAGTCAAGCCCCTGAACCGTGACCACGGTTCTTTTGCCTGCTAGCCGTGGAATGAATGAGAACATCGCCGGCCCCAGCGCATGGTAATGCACAATATCGCAAGGTTGAGTCAATACATGAATAGTGCTTAAACATGTATGCACCAGCGTTTCCAGGTGTTTGGATCGAATGGTCGGCAACCTCACCACTGCGATTCCCTGATGCTGATCCATTGGCGGAGTAAAATATGTTCGGCAGTAAGCCGTAACTTCGTGTCCCATACTTGCAAGTCTTTTCCCTACCTCTTCGTAATAGGTCTCAATGCCGCTGTATTTGCGCTGAACGCCCCTGCCACCGATGAATGCGACTCGAAGCGGCCGAGCTTGACCTGTCGGGAATGATTTTGTAGCGGGCTCTCCCAGCGGACCCCGCAAAAGCCTTTGCCAACCTCGTTTTTTCCGTTCTGCAAAAGCCACCATCTTCTGCTGTGACATTCGCTCATACAGCTCAATTAAAACCTGATAGTGATATTCCGGAGTGTAGCTTCTCTCTACTCTTTCTTTTCCGGCCATGCCCATTCTTTTTCCTAGTTCTGGCCGTGAACTCAGGAATTCCAGCGTCGCAACCAGTTCGGTCACGTCCCCAGTCTTATATAGAACTCCCGTCTTGCCGTCCTCTATCAATTCACGGCGCGACCCCATGTCTGAAGCCACCACCGCTCGACCCAGTGCATGAGATTCCAGAATCGATTTTCCCAACGTCTCATATGCGTGCGAAGGAAGTACCGTGAATTGCGAGCTTGCAATCGCATGTTCCAATTCGCCCCCTCGCAACTGGCCGAGAAAATCTACGTTCTTTAGCTCCAGGCTGTCGCGCAGGCGCTCCAATTCTTCGCGCTCGGGCCCATCGCCGGCGATCTTCAATCGGAGATGCGGTAACCGCTGCATTGCATGAATTAGGTCATCCACGCCCTTCTCCCGGGACAAGCGACCGAAGTACAGTATCGAGCCGCTCTCGGAAGGGTGAACCGGTCTGCTCTTCGCGGTTTGGAAATGCGGCAGTACCTGGAACTTCGTAGAATCCCAGCCATGCTCAACAAATTTGTCTTTTACAAATTGGCTGGGCGCAAGAAAGCAATCGACACATTCTCGATAGGTACCAATCGCCTTGTGGAAATAAGCTTCCGCAACCAGAGTCATTCGCTCACTGAATCCCGGATAGCATTTCTTCTGGAGCGCGTGCCAGAACTTCCCGCCCTTGCAAGCCTCACATGCTTCTCCACGCAACGTTAAGTTGTAGCTGGGGCAAAGAACTTTGAAGTCATTCAAGTGATAGATCACCGGCACATTTTGCGCCTTCAGTTCCCACAAAATCGAAGGCGATAGGTGGTGATAGATATTGCGAACGTGCGCCACCTGTGGGCGAAAAGCCGCGATCATAGCGCGTATTCGCCTGCGTGCCTCCAGGGAATAAACTGCGTGCGCGGCCAGCCTCGCTCTGCGGAACCATCCGTGCTGGCCTTTGAAATCGACGTGTGGCATGAGATGTTCGTCGAAAGGACCAGATTCACCTCGAGAGTCGGCCATTGAAAACAGGGCAGCCTCGTGCCCCTTCGATTGCATCAGCTTCATCGCTTCGAACATGTAAGCTTCCGTGCCACTGAAAGGAAAGTTATATTTGTTGCAGTAGAGAATTCTCATCAAGGCAACTCCGTTTTCTGGGTGCGACTAATTCGAGGAATATGCCGCCGAAACGTGCGAGGTTCTCGCCGCGATTGAAATTACGTCGAACCTGTACGCGAGCGGCGTGCCGAATCCAGGCCAATCGGCTCGCTGGCGAATGTTTTTTCGGCCGCAAGAGTTCTTGAAGAATCAAAATCCTCCGTGCGAAATCAGCGGAATCTCCCGGCGTATAAAGGAAGCCTGTTATGCCGGGAATGACCAGCTCGGGAATCCCAGTGATTGCGGGAGCGAGAACGAGGGTCCCACGGGCCATCGCTTCCATCAGCACCAACGGGATTCCCTCGCTGATACTGGTAAGCACGAACAAATCCGCACTTCGATAAAGCAAATCCATATCCGAATGGGAAACATGTCCGAGGAGCCTTACACAATCTGTCAATTGATTTTGTTCGATCAGGGTTTGTAGGCGTTCCCGCTCAGGTCCCGCCCCCGCGATGGCACATTTCAAATCAAGTCCTTGGCTGCGCAAGTGAGCACACGCTTGCACCAGAAAAGCATGATTCTTTACGGCGTGCAGCCGGCCGGTTCCCAATAGAAAGAATCTGTTCTTGGTCCTCCGATGGATCAACCCGGAGAATGCCGGGTCGCGTACCGCTTCCACCCCAAGGCGTGACACTATAACTTTTCCCGAATCGAGTGCCGGAAAACGGTTCAGGATATAGCGGCGGTTGTATTCCGAGATCGTGATGCAGAATTTACAATTGTTCAGCTTTATATCCAGATAGGCTGCGTGAACCAGCAAATCCGAGCCATGCAGCGTAAGGCTGAAGTCGACCTCCAACAAGCTCGCCGCGACCATGGCGATCCACGACCCGAAATAGCCGTGATGCACATGGATGTGATTCACTTCGCGATGTCGCAGGAGCACTGCGTAATAAGCGCCGAGCCAGGTGTGAAGCAAAGATCCCAGTCGCTGCTTGGGAGGTTCGTTCCCTTGAAGAAGAGCTCGTCGCAAGAATCGCGACACTCGTCCCCAGCGCATGAAAGTGAGGCACAACGCCTTGAAAGCAATTACCAACCGGATCGGTTGCAGGCTGAGGATCTCGTCTTTCGAACATGAGTTCTCCCGCATCGATTCGACGTCCGGACTGCGCACGCTCCCGGCGATCACTTTCACGCCGCGCAACCGAAGTTCTTGTATCTCCGTCCCTACGTATGGCTCCGTCGGGGAAGGGAATTGGTTCGCGAGATAGGCGACGGTCGTCATGTAAATACGCCGACCAAAAAATCTAACCTCAGACTGTGGAAGGTACCATCGCGGCAAATGGCTGAGAGACGCTGCGCTGCGACTCTCTCCATGCACGAGTCTGCTGTGCCGCTAAAATTCCAGCCATTGTGAAAATAATCCCATTTACGAATTGATAATTCATCACCACGACCAGGGCATTCCCCAAATACACAGCAAGGAAGATCGGCCACATCGCATGGAATCGTCGACTCAATACGCCGTTCTGCTCCGCTTGCGGAACCACCCCCTTTCCCAGCTTTAGAAATTCCCACATCAGCCACGCATACAGTGCCAAACCAGCCACCCCATGTTCCACCAGCAATTCCAGATAAGTATTGTGCGGATACAGTTCCCGCTCGCTGTAGCCGCTCACATGGCGGGCCAACTCCGCGGGCATTTGATTGACTCCCCAGCCGGTCAAGGGTTTTTCCAAGAACATGTCCCATCCAGCGGCGTATACGGCTTCGCGAAAATCGACGGGCCCGGATTCTTCAAGCCGATCACAGATTGCATGGCGCTGGTCACCGCAGCCTAAAATCGTTGCTAGAACCATCGCTCCTATAATTCCAACGCCGATACAAATTCGCCGCGCCTTCCGGCGATCAAGATGAAAGATTAGGAATCCCGTACTGACTACGAATGAAAGCCATACTGCGCGCGTCATGGTAGCCAGAATCGCAATCGGCAATGAGGCCAGCAGAGCGGCGGCTTTCCACCCGCGAATTCTTCCCCGCAGGTACGCGTGCATCGCCATCAAGCCGAGCAGATTCAAAGAAACACCATTGGCCACCGCCTGCAAGAATGGCCCTCGCGCCCGATCCACGTGATAGCCGATGCTTTCATCTACGATAAAGCGGGGAAAAATCAGAGGTTTTGCGCCTACCAGAAATGCAATCGATGTGAAACTCAGATATGCCAGCACCAGAAGCGCAAACAACTCGAATCTGCGCAGACTACGTTCGTTTCGAAAGACCACAGCCGCTAAATGAAAAAGCGCGAAGGGCACGATAAATTTCGCCGACAGTAGAGACCAGGTTTCGCTATCGAAGGGCTGCCCGATGACGCTGCTGAGCGCGAGACAGGTCAAACCGATCATCGGCCATGTGGCTCTGTGGAGGATCAGATGCTCACCAACGAGCAGAAGGCGAGCTGCGACGCTGAGCACAAGCAGCGCGAAGGCAACTCGATCGGCTTCATAGAAAGCAACATCCGGCGGCCGAAGCAGCATTGCCGTGAAGGCGATGAGGAAGAGTGCGGTGGGCGCTGCGGTGAGAACCTGAATCGTACCCATCCCCAGCTGAACGCACTGGAATGCCGCAGCTCTGGTTTTTTCGCCGGGCCTTGCCATCAGCGATGCGGAGCGGATCATTCTCCACTTCCCCGCAAGACAGCCCTTGCTGTCTTCATAAGAATTCTGAAGTCCATCCCCAGGCTCCAGGAATGGATGTACTTCACATCAAGATTCATGCCCGTTTGGAACGAAGGATCGGTCCTAGCCGTTATCTGCCACAGTCCAGTTATCCCAGGTTTGACGTCGAGGCGTGGCAAGTGTTCTATCGAGTATCCCGATACATCATCCAGTGGATGGGGCCTCGGGCCAACAAGGCTCATATCGCCTTTCAAAACGTTCCATAGTTGGGGAAGTTCGTCCAGACTGTAGCGGCGCAGGAAACCTCCAATCCGTGAGATTCGCGGATCCTGTTTGATCTTGAAGAATGGGCCCGATCTCTGGTTCTGCGTACGCAAACCATCTTTCAGCGCATCCGCCTGCGGTACCATGGTCCGGAATTTGTAGCATTGGAAGTGGCGGCCCTTTCTTCCCGCGCGTGGCGCAATATACAAGACCGCTCCCGGCGAATCTAACTTGATCAAAACTGCAATAATCAATAGCGCCGGTGCCATCAGCGCCAGGGCTGCTGCCGAGACTGCGATGTCCAAGACACGCTTAAAGAGCAATTCCCTGATCGGCATCCTTTCTTCATGTACGGCAAGGATTGAGATGCTCCCTAGATTTTCAACTCCGATCGCCTGGCAGCCACATAGATCGGCCGCCATCTTAACGTCGAGGTGAAGTTTCCTGCCCTCGCGAAAAATGCGAATCATCTCTTCTTTATTGTGAGGTGCGGCAACGATGACTTCGTCCACAAACCTTGTGCGTGCAACTTTCGCGAGCTCACAAGTGCGCCCCACCACTCCGTCGCCCACAGGTTCCTTATCGTCAAGAAAGCCTGAAAACGAGCGTCCGAGCTCAGGATGTTTGGTGATATGTCTCTCGATCCTCTGGCCCAGTTCGCCCGCCCCAATAATCAAAACGTTTCGCATTTGCCTGGTAGGCTGAAGACCTTGCCTCCCACTATGTCTTATCCATCGCGCAATCATTTCCGTGCCAAATAGACTCGTAGTGACGCCGTTGTTCACGGCTTGCCGCTTGCCCGTACCCGCCAATGCTGACCCCGGAATGAGCCGTGCAGCCCATTCATTTCCATAGGACGGCTGACTGGAATGCAAACCAAGAGAAGACACTTGAAACACTTCGTTCTTCATTCTGTGCGCACTTTCTATGACTCAATGTCTCAAGTGGTTACAACCTTCGGTAAAGCTGTTCAGGAACGGGAAATTTCCGATCGCTCAAGACCGTTCCCAGGATGCGGGATTGTGCCCCTTGCAACGCTTTCTTTACGTTCCTGGCCGCCGCTTTGCGGGTACTGTTCGCGCCTAACACGAGTATGATTCCATCCGTTAACTGACCGAGTAGCGCCGCGTCGCTCGCAGTTGACGCAACCGGTCCCTGGATCACGCAGTATTCGAACTCGCGCCGCAGGTCGGCTAGAAAAGAAAGCCAGTGAACCCTTGCGTTCGGTTTTCCAACACACTTTGCCGCATCGTTCGGAACGCGCCACAAATTGGTCGCTGTCCGTATGGACTTCCCCTTGATCCACGCAAGGTCCTCCGCACGACCCCTAGCAACTTCCCCACCAATCGGCATGCCTTCAACGAGGGCCACATCTGCACCCGTCTCCACGGCCAGAGTCTGCGCCGCTTGGGCGCAGATACTTGTAATGTCAGAGTGTGCCTCTAGCGGACTAAAAACGATCTGCCGAACCTTGGGATCGCGATCGTTTAAGAATGCCCTCCGGACCAATCCCAAAATCTGTTCCCGGGCGAAGTCCTGGCGGTCCCAACCCGTCCTGACACACGACCCTTCGGAACACGGTCTGACCTCTTCCTGGGCGGACGACCGCACCACCTCTGGTCTGCCCAGCACACTCGCGTTTGCGCTCATTCGCTCTCCTTCACGCCGATAACCGTTTGTCAGTGGTAGCCGGCAACGACGCCAGAACCGGCAGATCGAGACACGCAAGAACTTCTTCTGGTGTACGCAACGCCGGATCCAGCCGGTCCGCGACAAATGCTGCCCCAGCGCCTGTGCCGCAGGCAGCGATGAAACCTGCCAGCACTACTATTCCCGGCGGCCACACCGGTAGAGCCGGCACAACTGGCCGCTCTGCAATCGCTACATTCACAATGCCGCCATCATCCAACGCGTCGCCCACCCGCGCTTCCTCCCGTTTCTTCACATAAAGCAGGTAGCTCTCTTCCGCCGCTTTCTCGTTGCTCGTCAAATCGTCTTGCGTGATCGCATCGTCGCCCAGCTTTTGTGCTAAATTGCGATATTCATTCAACTCAGCGCCAGTTGCTGACTCCCTGGCCTGCAGGCCCTTCATCTCCACCCGTGCTTTTTGCAGTTCGCCTTTGGCCCATTCATACTGAGTGTCCTTGTCGGTAGTTTCGTCGCGGACGGGAGTGGTTTTTTCGGCTGCAATGGCAGACTTTGCCTGGAGGATCTGCTCGTTTACCTCCTGGACCAACCGGTGGCTCGGTTCAAACTTTGTCAGCAGTTGCGTTTTCTTCAGTTCAAGATCGAGCAGACTTGCTTTCAAGGCACGCAAGAGCTCTGGGTTATCGGCGGTGCGGATCTGGGTAGTGGTTCGCTGGGGCAATTCCGCCATTTCCACTTCGAGTTCTCGAACTCGATGTTCCGCCTCCAACATTTCCACGCGGCTCTGGCCATAGCTCGTCTCAAACGCATCGAGCCTCTGTAGAAGGAGATCGCGCTGTTTTGCCGCCTCGACCACCCCGTGGGTGTTGCTGAAATCCAGAAGCTTGCGTTTTGCTTGTTCAAGTTGTTGTCGAGACTGCTCTGTCTGCTGATCAAAGAATTGAAGCTCTCCAGCGGGCCGGTGAACTTGCTTGTGTTTTTCCAGATAGGCGCTTGATAAGGACTGCAGCACCTGCGCCGCTAGCCTGGGATCGGATGTGTCATAAGTGACCGCGATCAGGTTTGTCTTCTTAATCGGCTCGATCTTCAGCCGCCCAGCCAGCTTTTTGGTGGCCCGTTCATCGCGTACCGCAGTGTCTTCGTGCGGCCGGAGCCATCGCAACCAATCGTGCGCCGCTAGATTGTTGCCTTCCACCACCCGCCGCAGAACTTCATCATCTCTTAACAGTTCGACCTCCGAATTCAGTTCTTCTTCGGTCACTTCCACTCGGGAAAAGTCAGGAGGTGCATTCTCTTGGCCAGTCGCGGGGGCATCGGAGCGCCCGCGCCGGACCATCACGCTGAGATGAGCGCGATAGCTCTCGCCGAAAATCGCGTACGCCAGCGAAAGAACGAAGACCAACCCCGCCACGGCAATAAGAATCCTTGATTGCCGGAACAGCACCGTCGCCAATTCGCGCGCAGTAAGCGTCGAGTCTTGCCCCGAATTCGTTCCCTCTGGTTCGAACATTTCGTGTTGCCTTCCCACCAGTTAATACTGCGTTGGACTGACGTACATGCTCATCGAGGGTTTGGTGAGAAAGCGCTCGATTTTGGAAATGGAGTTTTGGGGCACAAACACCAGGTCTCCTGGCTTTAAGTTGGGCGCCTCGCTCAGACTTTTTTCCTTTAGCATCTGTTTGAGGTTGAAAAGGCGTGCTTCCACGATCTCGTCATTCACCCGGCGAAACAAAACTACCTGTGAATGCTTTGCCTCATGCGTAAACCCCCCGGCGATCTGCACCGCCTCCATGATCGAGGTGTCGGTTCGCAATTCGTACTTGCCGGGATGGCCCACTTCTCCGCCGGCCACGAAATAAGGCCGCTCGAAGTCTTTGAGCGCGACCGCAACTTCAGGATCGTGCAGATATCCGGTGTAGGCGCGGCTAACGGCCAGGCGGAATTCTTCCAGAGTCAGCCCGCGCGCGAGCACCGAGCCGGCATCTTTCAAGAACACGAAGCCGTCGGGTTGCACCGTGACCGTCTGATCGAACTCAGGAGCCAGCGTAAAACTCAAAGCCACCACATCGCTCCGGTTAAGCCGGTAAAGCGGACGGCCCCCTCCGAGCTCGGGGTTTCCCGTGCCGTCCGCTTTTCCGGATTTTCCAGCCGTGGTTCCTGCACTTCCCATCCCAGCCCCGGTTTGGCTGGTTTGAGAAACCTCTTCAGTTGCCCCTAGGGATGCTTTTTGTCCCTGGGCGAACACGGCCAGGCAAAATTGCAACGCGAAGAAGACGATTGCCGCACATTGTGTCAAATTGATCAGCCGCTTCATCGCCTTCTCACTCTCGATCTCGATACCAGATGCAAATGCTTTCCATCTGCAAACTATCGGCATGCGCATGTCGCGGCAAGACATGGAAAGTGCAGTACTCGAAAGTAGTATGGCCGCTTTTATCGGGAATATCGTTCAAGGGCAAGACCTGGTGGCTATTTCGCGATGATGAAGGAGTGGCGGACACAGTCGAACGACTAGTCTCCTTCCTATGCCCTCAAAGGTAGACTTGCATGTTCATTCGTCACAATCGCCGAAACGTGCACGGTGCTAAACATGGTCTCGTTCCGCAAATTTGCATCATGTGGCAAGGGGTGACACTCATGATTTCCACAGCGCGGAAAATCCTTTCCCGAATTGAACGCGCATCCTAAATTTTGTGACCAATGCACTTGAGCACGAAGCAGCGCGCCCCTAAGATCACACTACCCACCAACCTCCTCCCCGTGGGACTTACGCACATGATCAACTTGGCAGCAACACCGTTGGCTGTGGTCGAGGTGTTGATAGCCGACACGAACCGCATGCAGGCGCAGCTACTCACCAGCGCCCTGCGCCGGCGTCCAGAGTTCAGCATCTCTACCTGCCTGCTCGATTCCGTTATTGAGGCGATAGCTGCCAAACCCGCGAGGGTGGTGCTTGTCTCTCTGAACCATTCTGTCGAGATCCCCAAGCAAATGGCGGCTATGCGCCGCCTCCACTTGTCCAATCCGGAATTGGCAAAGGTCGTCTTAATGGAATCCTATGATCGCGAAATCGTGATCACGGCTTTCCGCTCCGGAGTGCGCGGAATCTTCTGCGTGGCTGATACTCACTTCCGCCTGCTCTGTCGCTGCATTCAGCGCGTGGCGGACGGTCAGATCTGGGCCAATACGGAGCAACTGAACCTGCTGCTCGATCTGGTTGCGGAAGTGCCTGCGATGCGCGTGGTCAATTCGCGCGGCCTGCAGATTCTTACTCCGCGGGAAGAACAGGTGGTCGCACTGATTGCGGCCAGTATGATTAATCGTGATATCGCCCGCGAGCTCAATATCAGCGAGCACACGGTAAAAAAATATTTGTTTCGGATCTTTGACAAGCTGGGTCTCTCATCCCGGGTCGAACTGGCTGTTTATACGATGAACCAACGCTCTTCGCAGCCGGGGAAGTAGCAAATGAATATGCGCCAGTCAATTTGCGAGGCACAGCCAACCGTGCCGCGCGCGCCTTCGGCGCCAGTTTGTAAACCGCCGCTTACGCCTGTATAAATCTCCTGTATAACTCTCAGGACGGAATTTTTCTCTCTGGATGCCATTTCCAATCCCGATCCGCATCGGCGCCGCCGGCCCACTTTAATTGCCGCCGGATTGTTGTTGTTGGCGCTTGCGCTGGTTGTGATCTACACGAACCGAGCCGCATTCTTTAGTCCACTCGCGCTGGTGGTCGTGGCGGCAATCGGTTTAGCCGCATTGCTCTTACAGTTGCGTTTGCGCCCCGGTCTTTCCACATCCGTTCGAGGGCCGATTTGGCTGAACGTCATGGGGGTGGTCTTTGCGCTGGGTGCAATGTTCGCCGACTTCTTTCATCTGAATCCGGCAGCAATGTTGATCGCCGCCCTGGTAGCCGTGGTTTCCTTCGGCGTAAGCGGCATCATTGTCTTAAAGGCGTTGCGGAAGCAACGAGTATGAAGATGGAGTTGCCAGGCTCAACCTCTCGCCTTCCAGCGAATTCCATGACTCATGATCGCCGGAAGCCCGGAGCCGCTTCTAGGGCTTGAATTCAACAGCAATTGTTGTCTCTACGATGACCGCCTGACCGTTAACCCGGTAAGGCCGAAACCGCCACCAACGCAGAGCATCAATCGCCGGTTGAATGAAGATATCAGGGCCGCTGACCGGCTTCACACTTAACACAGCACCCTCCCGTCCGATGATGATGTCAAGTACGACAATCCCTTGCAGATTGGCCTGTCTTGCGCTTTCGGGATACTCTGGGTCAACCCGGTGGGTGACAAGTCCCTGCATCACATCGGCGGAAATCTGAGCTTCGGGTTGCACGGCCAGCGTGGTGGAATGAAGACCAGCCTCTAAATCCTGCCATCCCCGATCCCATCGCCACCACAAAACACTGACTAAGATTGCGAGGGATCCCATGAGGAAAATCCATCCCCGGCGGCGCGATGGGGAGAGCGCCTGCACCGCTTGCGGCGCGGGCCTCTTCGATGCAGCAGTCGTCGATGCAGCAGTCGTCGATGCAGTGCTCGTCGATCTGGCGCTCGTCGATCCGACACTCGTCGATCCGACACTCGTTGATCCGACACTCGATGATTCTCCGCTCTTCGGCCCTGCCGTCTTCGGTTCTTCTCTTCTTGCCGGTCGGCTGGCTGCTCCCGGCTTTCCTGGCGTCGCTGGTCTGATCGCGGGGAGGGCCCCTGCCGGCGGCTTCGAAGGCGGGGTCGAAGGAAGATCGAGCTCAGCCCCAGGTTCTTTGGCAAACTGGTAAATAGTTGCCATCTGATCGGCGGATAGGCTGATAAACTCCATTCCACAACGCAGCTTGTCGTGATACCGGACCAGCGCGCGCGTGCGCAATCGACTGGAATCGGGAAGCTGTATCTCAACCCCCACCGATTCACCCGGCAAGAGTTCTCGTGCTAATACCGCAGCCAGTCCGCCCGCGCTCAGATCCACAACCCGCCCCGGCACAGTATCGGGAACGCCTGACCGCAGCACGGTGACGTCCACCGGTGCTTGTACGGCCCGGCGCGGGCTTCGCCGTCGTATACGCTGATCCCCGCCTTGTATTCGTGCGCCTCTGGGCATGCTGGAAGAGTATTTCACCACCCAGCCGTGGAGTCACGAGGAAGATGTGAGGAAGATCAGAAGAATTGATATTTCCGGCCCGAATGGGAGCATTACGAACTCATCGATGGAGTTCAGTGACCTCGCTACCACGAGCGACTAGCACTACGTTGGCCATGTTAATGAACAGTCCGTGTTCCACTACACCGGGCATGTCGCTAAGTTTATTGGCCAGTCCGTCCGCTCCACGAATTTTGGCGAAGTGGCAATCGAGGATGTAGTTGTTTTCGTCCGTGAGATAGGGCTTCCCATCCGCCGTCCGCCGGAGCGCTACTTCCGCCCCCAGTTCAGTGATCTTCTTCGCGATTAACGCTTGCGCAAACCTGATGACTTCCACCGGCAAGGGAAATTTCCCCAGCGTGGCGACCTGCTTGCTGCCATCGACGACAATAACGTATTGCTTGGTCGCTGAGGCTACGATCTTCTCTCGCAGCAACGCTCCGCCTCCGCCCTTGATAAGGCGCAGCTGCGGATCGACCTCATCGGCGCCATCCACCGTCACGTCAATCTGTTGGCATTCGTCGAAGTTGGTAAGCGGAATGCCCAGGCTGGTAGCCTGCTCAGCCGCTCGCACCGAGGTTGGAATGCCCCGGATGCGCAATCCCTGCTTCACTTGTTCTCCAAGTAATTGCACGAAGTGTGACGCCGTAGTGCCGGTACCCAGGCCCACAACTTGTCCATCTTTTATATAGCGCAGGCTGGCACGGGCCGCGGCTTCTTTTTCGAGATCATTCGCCATATTCGTTCGATGAATTTATTGGCCGGCTGGCTACTAGCTTATGCTCTTTTCTACAAAAAACAGGTATCCCGCCAGCGCTAATCCGAACAGCACAGTCAGGATGGTCACCAGATCAACAATAAATCCCGCCGGCTCAAATTGGCCCATATCGATTTGTGACCGAGTTTTGCGATAGCGCAACAATCCTGCTACTACCATGCCCACTCCTGCCAGGATGGAACTCATCCCCATCCACACCGAGAGCCCTGTCGTATTCGTCGCCTGACCTTGAAACCTCGCTAACTGCCGTAGCGCAACGGCGAAGCGCCCGATAGCGAACCCGAACACAACGATTGCCACGCTGGTGCGTACCCATGCCAGAAAGGTGCGCTCGTTGGCTAAGTGGTCGCGGGCTCGACTGGAATTTTCCATGTACATTTATTGCCGCTGGATTTACTGCCGACGATAATGTCCGCCGCATTATTCCACAGACTTAGCCACCAGCGTACCTACTCCGGCAATATTCCTGACCAGTTCATTAGGAATGCCGTGCCGCTGCTGCAAATATTCCGGACTGTTGTAGGAAATCCAAACCTTGCCCTGGTCGTCCTCCGAGACCAGCGCCTTGAGTGGCAGATCGATGGCTAGGGAGGGCGCAGCCACCATTAGCGGCGTTCCGCCCTTCGGACTGCCAAAAATCAACAGCTTCGTGGGGCGCATCTTCAGCCCAACCTTTTCTGCTTCGCCGCTGTGGTCCACAAGGGAGAATAGTTGCAAGCCCTGCTGAGCGATGACTGATTTAAGACGTTGAACCGTCTCGTCTACGGAACGTGGACTTGCGACCTGCAAGAGACCGTTTACTGGCATAAATTTCTCCTTCGCGCGCGCACGAACGGATGCTCAAGGTCGCGCGATCATAACTGGTGCAATAATCTTGCCCTAGGCTCTCGTTCAATTCTTCGTCACACTGTGGCGGCCATTCCCCAAAATATCCTGCTCGAGATTGTACTCGACAACATCCCGGAACAAAGATGTGTACTAACTTGTAAACTCAAACGAATTTCACAATACAGGAAAGTCCGTAGAGAGTTTGGCATCCTGTGCAAATCCACCTCCTCGCGAACCGTCGTTTGACTGAAACGATCTCCAGTTTTCCCAGCATTTTCAATATTCTTGGAGCCTGACGACATTGTCGGCGGTCCATTTTCTTGTGAATTTCTTTTTACGCCAAATTCATCTGGCCGTTACATCTTTGTAACCAGAGCCCGACTACCTTTGCCCAAGTAGTAGTTCTCAAATTAGGAGGAAGTTCATGTCGTCGTCAAATCTTCTGGCACAAGCCAGACAGCACCTTGCGGTTGGCACAAGCTTGTTCGCGTTGCTTGTCAACCTGGGAGCGCCGGCACCGGTCGCCGCTCAAGCCGCTGAAGTGCATCCCACCACCGCTACTCCAATTCAGCATGTAATCGTGATCATCGGAGAGAACCGCAGCCTCGACCATGTCTATGCCACCTACCAGCCCAAAGCGGGTCAAACCATCTCCAACCTGCTCTCCAAAGGCATCATCACTGCGAGCGGAGGTCAGGGTGCGAACTGGCAGCTAGCCGCACAGAGCAGCGCGCTCGACAAAACTACCTACGAAATCAGCCCCACTCCTAAAACCCAGTACACGAACATACCGGCTCCAGGAACAGACGGCGCGCCCACCGCTGCGAGCGATGCGTCTCCCGCTCCTTTCCAGACCATTGCAGTGGCAAAGCTCGCTGAGCCTGATTTGTCGGGGAAGTATTACAACTACCTGATCACCGGAGCTACCGGTCTTCCAGGCTATGTCGTGGATACGCGAATTCAGAATCCTTACGGACTTGGGCCTGGCCCATTCCAACTCTCCCGCCCCGGCTTGCCTTATGATTCCTACACCGGCAGCCCGGTGCACCGCTTCTACCAGATGTGGCAGCAGACGGACTGCGCCACCGCCACCGCCAGTTCTTCGAATCCCAGCGGTTGCATCAGTGACTTGTTTCCCTGGGTCGAGGTCACCATCGGCGCAGGCGACAATGGCGCGGCCCAGCCTAAGCCGTTCACCAACATCACCACCGGCGAAGGCTCCGACAGTATGGGCTTCTACAACGTGCAAAAGGGCGATGCTCCTTACCTGAAGTACCTTGCCGACAACTACACGCTGAGCGATAACATGCATCAATCCGTAATGGGTGGCACCGGCGCGAATCACATTATGTTTGGCTTCGCTGATGCCCTCTGGTACAGCAATGGGGATGGTGAGATCAAGACTCCTCCCAAGGAGCAGGTCGAAAATCCCAACCCGCAGAAGGGAACCAATAACTGGTACGACCAGGACGGATACTCCGGCGGAAGTTACAGCAACTGTTCCGACGCCACCGCCGCCGGCGTTGCCGCAGTTGAGAATTATCTTGAGTCACTGAGCACTCCGATCAGCCCCCGCTGCACGGAGGGCGCTTACTACCTGCTCAACAACTACAACCCCGGCTACCTGGGCAACGGGAGCTCGGCGTTTAAATACTCAGCCTTCTCAATTCCGCCAACCACTCAGCCCCACATCGGCGACGTTCTTTCCGCCGCCGGCGTTTCCTGGACTTACTTCGGCGAAGGCTGGGATCTTTATGTCAGCGATCCCGCTGGAACCAATCCCTATGACGCTTACTGCAACATCTGCAACCCGTTCCAGTATGCCAAAGACATCATGACCAGCCCCGCCCAGATCTCGGCCCACATTCAGGACACCACTTCCCTGTATGAAGACATCGACGAGGGTACTCTGCCTGCGGTTTCGATCGTGAAGCCCAGCGGATTCCTGGATGGTCACCCAGCTTCGTCGAAGCTCGACCTGTTCGAGGGCTTCGTCAACAGAATCGTCAGCCAGGTGCAGAGCTCTTCGCTATGGTCGAGCACGGCCATTTTCATCACTGAGGACGAAGGCGGTGGATACTATGATTCGGGCTACATCCAGCCGGTAGACTTCTTCGGCGATGGCACCCGCATCCCGTTGCTTATCGTCTCTCCCTACTCCACCGGAGGCGTTGTCAACCACAGCTATGCAGACCACGTTTCCATTATCAAATTCATCGAGCGGAACTGGGGCACCGGAACCATCGGTGCAAGCACTCGCGACAACTTCCCCAATCCCTCAACTGCAGCCGGTAACCCCTACGTGCCGACCAACAGTCCTGCACTGGACGATTTGTTCGACGCGTTCAACTTCGGCGCAGCCCCGAAGGTAACGGTGGTAGCGAAAAAGTAAGAAAGTCCTGTAGGGAAGCCCGTCGGGGGAGCGATCTCCAGACGGGCTTCCCCTTGCTGTAGAACCACCGCGCGAAGGAATTTACAAGTTTGTAACAGCGCAGCAGTATCCTTGATTTTTGATGGCGCTTTAATTTCGAAGAACTTCCCCAGTGAGGAGCCTCTCTTGACTTCCCGTATTTCGCTTTGCGTTTTTTCATTTTTCGTTTGCGTCACCTTAACTTCGTTACCCTCCGCAGGAGCACAATCCCTGGGAAATTCAGCCTCGTCTACCGCCCTCCAAACCCCGGATGTTTCCGGCAAATGGCAGGTTGCGTGGCAAGGCCGCCTGGGTACGGAGGAGTGCGCAATCGATCTACATCGGAAGTCCTCGAATAAATTGGAAGGACACTTGCAGGACCAGCGAGGAGTTTCGCCGCTTTCCGGAACGATCGAAGGCAAGAAGATAACTTTCGATGTGCAGTTTGGCGGGCCTCGCCCCTTTACCACGCGATTCACCGGAACCGTCGATGGGGATAGCATCGAAGGCACATCGCAGGCTATAAACGTTCAAGGTGGAGGCGCATACCTCGGCCACGGCGGAGAAATTGTTCAACCCGAGCATCCCTGGACCGCCAAGCGCGCCACGAGCCAGCCAGTTCAGGCCGCTGAACATGGCTCCAGCTCTAACCCGAACTCGTCCGGCAAGAACTGACCCCACAATCTCGCGTTAGTCACCAGTCCATGATGCAAAAAGAATAAAGAACGATGATGAATCGCCGCGATTTACTGAGAATCGGCTTTTGCGCTGGCGCGGGTCTTTTGCCCGCTGCGCGAAAGATTCTCGCCCAAACCTCGCCACTCCATTCCGGCATGAATATGCCGATGGCCGCTCCACAAACTGCTCCTAACATTCCTTCCCATCCAACTCCGCAACCAGTCGAACTGACCAGCTTCGTTACACCCTTATCGATTCCGCCTGTAATTTGGCCGCGTGCCGGATCTGAACCAATTCCGATACAGATCCGTCCATTCCTCCATAAAGCTCACCGCGATCTGCCCGCCGCCACCATGTGGGGATACAACGGAATGTGGCCCGGACCTACCTTTGAAGTGCGCAAAGGCCAGCCCATATCCGTGAAGTGGATCAACCAGCTTCCTACTAAACATTTTCTTCCGCTGGATTACACCATCCACGGCGAAGAAGAGCCTGTGCCGGAAGTTCGGACAGTGACGCATCTTCATGGCGCTCGAGTGATGCCCGATAGCGACGGTTACCCCGACGCCTGGGTGACCTCGGATGGCCACACCGGGCCGTTTCGCGCGGCCGATCCCTGCCAATTTCCCAACGATCAGCCGGCCACCACGCTGTGGTACCACGACCACGCGCTAGGTATCACGCGCTTGAATGTTTATGCCGGTCTCGCCGGCTTCTACTTGATCCGCGACACCGAAGAAGAGAGTTTCAATCTTCCCAGCGGCGACTGCGAAATTCCATTGATGATTCAGGATCGCAGCTTCAACGCGGATGGCTCACTACTCTATCCTCCTGCCGCGCACGGCACTCATCCCGCCTGGATGCAGGAATTCTTCGGGAACGCGATTTGCGTAAACGGCAAAGCCATGCCATTTCTCGAAGTCGAACCGCGCAAGTATCGCTTCCGTATGGTGAACGGATCGAACTCCCGCTTCTATCATCTGAAACTCATGCCCGCCAATGCCTCTGGCAAGCCCGAAGGCAAGCTCATGGATGCCCCGCCCTTCATACAGATTGGCACTGACGGCGGCCTTTTACCCGCGCCGCTGAAGTTGCATTACCTGATCTTCTCCCCTGGCGAGCGCTTCGATATCGTGATCGATTTCTCCGGGCACAATGGATCGAATCTAGTTCTGCTTAACGACGCCCCCGCACCCTACAACCGAGGCGGCCAAATCGTTCCCTCCGACGTGATGCTGTTCAAAGTTACCAAGCCGCTCGCAAAACCGGACACGAGTTCCGTTCCCGAAACCTTGGTGCCCTTTATCCCGCTCGATCCCGCCCAAGCCGTCCGCGAAAGAATGCTGGCCCTCACCGAAATGGATCGTCCTTCCGACGGCTACACCATGATCGGCCTGCTCGATCAAAAGCACTGGGACGACCCTATCAGCGAAGATCCCAAAGCTGGATCGACCGAAATCTGGTCGTTTGTGAATGCTACCGGCGATGTGCATCCCATGCATCTTCATTTGGTCCAATTTCAGGTGATCAACCGCCAGACTTTCGATGTACAGACCTACCAGCAAACCGGCAAATTGGTTTTCACCGGCATTCCCATGGCGCCGGAATCAAACGAGCGCCCCGCGTGGAAAGATACCGTTAAAACCTACGCTGGCTACGTTACGCGCGTCATCGCACGCTTCGATCTACCCACGGGAACGGTAACCAAACCCGGAGACGAGTTCCGCTATGTTTGGCATTGCCACGTTCTGGAGCATGAAGACAATGAAATGATGCGGCCTTACAAGGTTGTGGCGTAAGATCCGGCCTTAGCCCAAGCACTTTGGTGCTTTCCACCATCATTCCGAATCCTGCAAGCCTGCCGCCTCATCCGTTATTCTTAAGCAATAACATTTATGGCTACTTCTAAACTCAGCAATCCTGGCTCCATCTCCACCAAGTCAATCACGTCAAAGTCCGGTGTGGCGAAAGCTGCGCACAAAAACGGCCACTCCGCTTCTGTCAACCTGGAACGCGAGTCTGTCTTCAACGCTTTCCGACAGTTTGGATATCTCGAAGGCGATCTCGATCCTCTTGGTTTTCTTCCTCCGCGCTCCACTCCCGAACTGCAATTGGACGGCGAGTACGCGCGCGAAGCCCGCGCGATCTACTCTTCAACCATCGGGGTTGAGATTAACCACATTTATGCGCCCGAGCGCCGCCGCTGGATCTATGAGCGCATGGAGTCCGAGCCGCAGCCGGTCGATCAAAAACGCGTTCTGGATCTGCTGATTCGCGCCGATATTTTTGAGCAGGTCATGCAGCAACGTTATCTCGGGAGCAAGCGCTTCTCGCTCGAAGGCGTCACCGCGCTGATTCCGTTGGTCGATGAAATCCTCGATAGCGGTTCCGCCCTTGGTGCCGAAGAATTGGTCATGGGCATGAGCCACCGTGGGCGCCTGAATGTGATTGCCCACGTTGCTAAGCGAGATCCAGAAGAGATTTTCGCCGGTTTCGAAGACGTAGACCCCCGCAGCGTCCTCGGCTCCGGCGACGTGAAATATCACATGGGCGCAACCGGCGAATACACCACGCGCAGCGGTAACAAAGTTCACATTCATCTGGTCTCGAACCCCAGCCATCTCGAAGCGGTCGATCCCGTCACGGTGGGCCGCACCCGCGCCAAACAAGACCGCAACGGCGAAGGCGGCCGCGAAAAATACCTTCCCCTTCTCATCCACGGCGACGCTGCTTTTGCCGGACAAGGCATCCTGGCTGAGACCATGAATTACGCCGACCTTCCCGGCTACACCGTTGGCGGCACGGTTCACGTAGTGGTAAATAATCTTCTCGGATTCACTACAAGCTACACGGAAGAACACTCGACACGTTTTGCCGCATGTATTGCGCGCCGCCAATCGATTCCGATCTTCCATGTCAACGCCGAAGATGTAGATGCCGTAGTTCGCGTGGCGCGCCTGGCCACCGAATACCGCTACCAGTTTGGCACCGACGTAGTCATCGATCTCATTGGCTATCGCCGTCATGGGCACAGCGAGGTCGATGACCCAACCGTCACCCAGCCGCTGCTCTACAAGCGAATTAAAGAGCATTCGCCCTTGTGGGAGATCTATGCCGATGACATCGGCGCAAACGATGCTCCCGCGCTAGCCGCCGCTATCAAGGCTGAATTCGAAGGTGCGCAAAAAGATGCCGGCAAGATTACCAAGAAGCCGCTGATGCGCGAACTGCCGAATTATTGGGACGATTATTATGGCGGCCTGTACAAGCCGGAATACGAAGTAGAAACCGGATTGCCTTCCGAAGAATTAGCGGAGCTATCAACTCGTCTTACGACGTACCCGGCCGGTTTTCACATTCATCCCAAAGTAAAGAAGTTGCTCGAGCAGCGCGCTGAAATGGGAGCAGGGAAGCGCGATGTCGATTACGGCATGGCGGAGGCCCTCGCATTCGCGAGCCTGGCCAAAGCTGGCATCCCGGTTCGCCTGTCTGGTCAGGATTCGCGCCGCGGTACCTTCAACCAGCGCCACTCCGTCCTCATCGACATTGAGAACGAAAACGAATACGTACCGCTGGAAAACATCAGCTCCGGCCAGGCCCGTTGCGGCATCCACAACTCCACTCTTTCCGAGCCCGGAGTGCTCGGGTTCGAATACGGGTATAGCCGCGACTATCCGGAAGCGCTGGTTTTATGGGAAGCACAGTTCGGTGATTTTGTGAACGTCGCGCAAGCCATCATCGACCAATTTATTTCCGCCGGAGAAGCCAAGTGGGGCTTGCTTTCCGGCCTCGTCATGCTTTTGCCTCACGGCTACGAAGGCCAGGGGCCGGAGCACTCCAGCGCCCGCATCGAGCGTTTTCTGCAACTCGCCGCCAAGCACAATATCCAGATCGCTCAGCCCTCGAATGCCGCGCAATACTTTCACTTGCTGCGCCGTCAGGCATTGCGTCACTGGCGCAAGCCCCTGGTCGTCTTCACGCCTAAAAGCATGCTGCGGCATCCCGACGCGTCTTCGCCGATCGCGGATCTCACGCACAATAATTTCCTGAACATAATTCCGGATACGGAAGTCGGCGAAGCCGGTCGCATCCTGGTTTGCACCGGCAAAATCGGCCACGAACTCCAGGCCGAACGCAAGAAGAGAAAAGACAATTCCACTGCAATTGTGTTCCTCGAACAGCTTTATCCCTTCCCGGAACAAGAACTCGCCGCCGAATTCGCTCGCCATGGCGAAACCGGCGATATCGTGTGGGTGCAGGAAGAACCGGCCAACATGGGAGCCATGTTCAACATGATCCCTCGCCTCAATCGCATCGCCGGCGCGCGTCACGTGATGTCAGTAAAACGCAGCTCCAGCGCCAGCCCCGCCACCGGCAGCGCCAAGGCGCACGAGGTAGAGCAGAAAACGCTGCTGACGCTGGCCTTTACGACAAAGGGATAGCGGCAGATCAAAACTTTTTGTCATTCCGAAGCGCTTCAGCGGTGAGAAATCTGCTGTCTGCCATCGCCATTACAACTCATAGGGACAGCCGCCCGTTCTGCGGAAGATCGTCAATCCTTGGAGCGAAACGCCGTCCTAGACTGATCGAACCACGTCTGACCAAGAATTCATATCTCATAGACTGTTACCGCAAACTTCCTTCTCCAGATGAACCGCCAGTCCAAATGTTTACCGTCCAAATTGTTACAATCCGGTGAAAAACACCGCCCCTCCTTCTAATCTCGCCACTCGGTACTAGGTACTCGCACCTCGGTTCGTTACAATAAAGCCGTGAAACCAAGCATCTTCGTCGTCGAAGACGATCCCGATATCTCTCGCCTCGTTCGCCACCACCTGGAGAACGATGGTTTTGCCGTACGCGTCTACCCCACCGGCGCCACCGTAATTGCCGATGCCGAGCGTCAGCGCCCGGCGCTGTTCGTGCTCGACATCATGGTGCCGGGTAAAGATGGATTGGAACTTTGCCGAACCATCCGGCAAACTTCCAGCCTCACCTCGGTCCCGGTGATTTTTCTTACCGCGAAAAGCAGCGAAGCCGACCGCGTGCTGGGCCTTGAACTCGGCGCCGACGATTACATCGCGAAACCCTTTAGCCCGCGCGAATTAGTAGCGCGTGTTAAAGCAGTGCTCCGCCGCTTCGAGCGCCCACTGCCGCCCAGTCCTCTCACCGTCGGCGATATCGCCATCGATCCTTCCGCCATGGTACTGACGGTTCGCGGACAAACCGTCGCCACCACCGCGACCGAATTTCGCCTCCTCGATTATTTCGCCCGTCACCTGGGCCGCGTGTTTTCCCGCGATCATCTGCTCGATTCGGTTTGGCGCGACACCTCCTATGTAACGCCGCGCTCAGTCGACGTCTACGTACGCCGCATCCGGGAAAAAATCGAACCGGACCCGGAAAATCCACGCTATCTCAAAACCGTGCGCGGAGCTGGTTATCGCTTTGAGGCTCCAAAGTAAGCGGCTCGAAGTAAGTTTCCTGAAGTGAGATAGGCGAAGTGAGAAAAACGAAGTGAGACACCGGATTTTCGTCAAGCTGCTGGTGGCTTTTATGGTCGTGATTTTGGCGGCCGCCATCATCTTCGACCTCATGATCGGCGCAGCGTGGCAAGCTTCGCTGCGCGCGGAAATCGAACGGGGGCTCGTTCAAAAGACTGAACTTCTCGCCCACCGCGTTGAAACCGACCGCAGCGGAAAACCTCTGGCTGATATCGCCGCTCAGGAAGGTCAAGCGGCTGGCGCTCGCGTCACCATCATCGATCCTACCGGCAAAGTTCTGGCAGATTCCGAAGGCAATCCCGCCACCATGGATAATCATGCTGGCCGCCCGGAGTTCGCCGCTGCGCTTTCCGGAAAAGTCGGCCGCAGTGAGCGCCACAGCGCCACTATCGGAACTTCTTTTCTTTTTGTCGCCGTGCCCGTCTCCGGCGGCGCCGTCCGCCTGGCGTATCCCCTCTCGGATGTCGAAGCGGTCTCGGCGCAACTTCGCCACAGGCTGGAGTGGGCCACGGTTGCCGTATTCGCCTTTGCTCTGATCGTCGCGGCCATCGCTGCCGCCTGGAGCGGACGCCGCTTGGAGCGCATCGTCCAGGTCGCGGGCCGCATCGCCGATGGCGACCTTCACGCCCGCATCCACGAGAATTCGCCGGACGAAATTGGACGCGTCGCCGGCGCCATCGATAAGACTGCGCTCCGGGTCGAACAAAGTTTTGCCGAGGTCCGCTCCAGTCAGCGTCAGCTCGAAACTCTGCTCAACAGCATGCAGGATGCCGTCATCGCGGTCAGCGAAGACGGGCTGGTGCAGTGGGCTAACCAGCCCATGGATCGCCTGGTTCCACGGCGCACTCGCCTTCATCAACCTGTGGTTGAGACCATTCGCGATCCCGACTTTCTCGCGACCGTAAGGGAGGCGACTACCACCCATGAGGTCAAAACTGCGCGGGCCACTTCCATTGTTCCGGGCCGCACTTTCGACGTGACGGCCGCACCTCTGCCCGGCGGAGGCGCGGTCGCCGTGCTACGCGACCTGACCGAAACCGAACGCGTGGAAAAAACCCGCCGCGATTTTATTGCCAATGTTTCTCACGAATTGCGCACTCCGCTTACTTCGATTCAGGGCTACGCCGAAACTTTGCTTGATTCCACTCCTGAAAACGGTGCCCCGACCCGCGAATTTCTGGAAATCATTCGTAAGAATTCCGGCCGCATGTCGCGTCTCACCGAAGATCTGCTTACCCTGGCACGGGTGGAATCGGGCGAGACGCGCTTTGACGCCGAGCCTGCCCCTCCTGCCGAGCTGCTTCACGATGCCGAGGAGAACTTCCGCGAGATCGCCCGTACTCACGGAATCGATCTGAGCATTCAGGATTCGCCGCATCCCGAGACCTTGCCGGCGGTTCTCGCCGACCGGGAAGCCATTCATCAAGTCTTCTCTAACCTCATCGACAACGCGCTCAAGTACGGAGCTACCGGCGGCCGGGTGATTCTGGGGGCGCGAAGCGTTCCCCATGCGGTGGAGTTCTTCGTGCGGGACTTCGGCGCGGGTATCGGTTCCGAGCACCTGCCACGGCTATTCGAGCGTTTCTATCGCGTGGATAAGGCCCGCTCCCGCGAATCCGGTGGAACCGGGCTTGGCCTGGCGATTGCCAAGCACATCATGCTGGCGCACGGCGGGTCCATCCGCGCGGAGAGCGAACTCGGGCACGGTTCCACCTTTCTGTTCACTCTGCCAACGGCATAGCCCCTAAAGGGACGCCCGAAAATTCAAAGAACTTGGGGCATCTTTAAAGCGATGTCCTGATACGCAGCTCGCTATCCGACTGTTACAAGAATTGACCTAAAATTCACAGGCTGTTCATCGTCCAATAAACAAGGCGGATTATGCTTAGGCGTTGACTATTGAATTATGGGTACGGCAAAATCAGCTTCGATCGGTTTGCGCGCTCCCAGCCCGCGCCGAGGGGAACCCATGAGTACCGCCCGTTTCGAAAGCCCCGTCCCGGAATCTTCGCATCACCACATCGTATTGCGCACGATTGAGGCTTGCCGTCTGGCGAAAGAGGCCGCGGCCGCGGCCGCCGAGGGCATCGCCACCGGTTCGACGCCTCTGTTGAACTCCCTGCGGCAGCGCGAGCGCGAACTCGATACGCTCGATATGGAGATCGACAGCGCCGTCACCTCCATGATCACTGAAGTTGAGCCTGCCGAGGCGCGCGAACTGCTGGCCTGCATGAAGTTCATGATCAGCCTGGAGCGCATTGGCGACCTGCTGCTCAGCTTCGCCAACAGCGCGCAAGCCGCGGCGGGACGAATCGACTCCGAAGATACTCGCGACCTCACGCACATGGCGACGATTCTCGAGAAAATGCTTGCCGATGTGGGCGATGCGTTCTCCACTCGCGATGTGGGCAAAGCCGTGGACGTTCTGCGCTCCGATTCCGAGATCGACCGCCTGCGCAATCTCATCTTCCTGCGCCACATCGAGAACCCGGAAAATATCGCGCGCCAGGCCAGCCTCCAGATTATCTTCATGACCCAATCGCTGGAGCGCGCCGGCGACCACGCCAAAAATCTCTCCGAAGAAGTCTGCCATCTGGTGAGCGGGCACACCGTCCGCCACGTGCTCAAGACCTACGACAAGCCGGTCGAGCAGATGTTCATCGACTACCTGCGCAAGCGCGAAACGCAATAGCCATTGCCGGCGGAACGCTCGGTGAGCCTCGTCTCGCGGTTGTGGAATTCACACCCAAAATAAATTTTGGACCGGCGCGGCTGGCAACCGTCCCGAAAGCTCATTGGCGTGGGGAAAATAGGACCCCCCTCCCCTCGACCTGATGCACCCAGACCCCGGTTAGCCGCAAAGCCGCTCTGAGCCTACCCACAGTTGGGCTACATCTCTAAGGTTGTGTTTATAGGTACGCGTTACCAAGTATTTCTTTCCACCGTTTACGCGCAGGCTGTACTCCCCCGTCGCTAAGGACTGAATCTCCTCCACGGCCGAGATATTCACGATGACTGAGCGGTGGATGCGAATAAAACCGTAGGGTTTGAGCTTCTCTGCCATGGACGAGAGGGACTCGTGCACCAAATAAAGATTGGTCCGGTGTCGTAACGAAACATAATTACCTTCGGCCTGCACCGCCAGTATGTCAGCCAAATCCAAAATAAGGATGCTGCCCTTTGCCTTGAAAGCGATTCGTGGCGCGCGTCGTTTTGCTATAACCTCCAACTGCCGCCAGACTCGCATGAAGTCTTCAGCATCAACTCCCATTACCGGAAGCAACGATGCATCGGCAGCTTCGCAGAACTCGTCCGCTGTCGATGCAAGAGTGTAACCCCGTCTGCTCTCGGTGGAGCAAATCCCAGATCCCCTAGGTCGCGTAGCCGAAGCGTCCGCGTTAGTGTAAGCAGCTTGTTGAACCAACATCTCACGTGCAACGGGCTTCTGATCCTGCATTTCGTGGGCGCTCATGATGGAATCCCTGGCTCTCTGGTTTCGACTTCCTGCTACCCGAAGTGAGAATGACGAGTGTGCTGCTTCCAGATGAAATGGTCCTACTTCTGCCCAGTGCTCACGGCTGAAGGAAAGCTGGACTGTGCGCCGAAATAACACTCAATGGATCGCAACCTTCCGTTTTTGAGTCGGAGATACTCCACGTTCCGGAACGATTTACCATTCCTGGTGTGGCAAAGATATTTCACAAAAGCATCGTCCGTGCCGGTGGTGATCCGCTCCAGGTCAAAATGTTGAATGAACTCAACCTGCGTGTCCCAGCATTGCGTTTTGAACGCACTCTTGCTGATGTGGTCGTCGCCGGCCGCGCTCGTGAAGGTGAAGTCGTCGGCGAGCAGGGCATCGAAGGTGCCCAGGTCCTTCCTTTCCCACGCCGCGTACCACTTACGGATAATTTCCTCGTTCAATAAGTTTTGCTCCCCGAAGGCGGTGGCACTTGTCGGTCGCGGCAGAGTCACGGCGCCAATCAGCGCGCAGGCTCCGGCTGCGAGGAGATTCCGGCGCGACGCAGCGATCTTTGTCAGTGTTAGTGTCATAGTGCGTTCTCCTTTTCATGACGTAGTTTGAAAGCTGCTTCGTCCGATCGCAAATGCTGACTCAGAGCATACGAACCGGTTGGTATGTACCGGTATTGGGCCGGTTGTTGCAACTGATGCCATCAGGCTCGCTTGCGGTTGCCCGGCGGTCGCAGGCATTGTAGCCAATCAACGATATTTCTGATTCCCATATTCCACACCCGCGCATCTTGAGCGTTCTTTGTTAACACTTCGTAGCCTTCGACCATCGCGATCAGAAAGCTCGCAGTCTCCTCCGGAACCAAGTCGCGGCGGACTGTTCCCTCATGCTGCCCCCTCCGCAAAGCCGTGGCGATGCCCTCTTGCCAGGCATGGAAGATTCTCTCCAATCGCTTGCGGAATTGTTCGTCGAGCTGAGACATCTCCTGCGCCAAATTGACCAGAGGACAGCCGCCCCTTAAATCTTTTGGCCGAGCCGGGATCGCCCGTACAATGCCGATCAAAGCATCGACAGGATCCTTGTCCTTGCTCCGTTGCAGAGGAAGTAGCCACCTGTCACGGGGGAATGTGGCGACGATCTCTTCGATAATGGCAAGGCCCAGAGCTTCCTTGCTGTCAAAATGGTGGTAGAGCGCTCCTTTGGTGACGTTAGTAGCGGCCAGAATTGTATCGATCCCGGCACTCTGGAAGCCGTATCTGTAAACCTGGCGGAAAGCCGCTTGCAGCAAGCGTTCCCGTGTGCGCTCAGGATCGCGCAGTCTGGCGGTTCTACGTCTCGGATTCTTGCGTGCTGCCAACATACCAACCAGTATATGGTAACTATCAGAGCATCAAGTAGAGTTCTATGATGCGCTCAACAATATAAAAATCCATCGCCGCTGTATTTAATTGCGTAGGCGGAACCCGGCGAATCATAACTCGCAGTATTACCCCCGCGGCGATTGTTAGGCTAGCCTCCATCAATGATTGTGTAACATACCAACCAGTATGGATGTTAGTCAACTGGAAATCCATCACAATTGAGCGGCCTCTCGATTTCTGTACCCCTCCCGCCAGTTTGTATGAAAAGCCGGAGGAATGGTAACTCCAGGTCGTTTGGGATCGTCCCGGCGGTTTGTTAGTCCGCCACTTGTTTTCGAACTTTGAAATGTTGGGCCTGTAGTCCCACGTAATCGTTGTAAACGTGGAACACCACATGCTCCCTCAGTTCTGACTCAGCAGGAGCTTGCGGGTTGTGAGCCGATTCCGCTCTCAATCGCGCACTCGCTGCCCGAGCGCCGAATTGTGTCTGACATAAATCGCCAGCCATCACGGCACCACGACTTACGGGAGGAAAAGACGAGATATGAAAACGCTTAAACATTTGCGGAACTTATCGATACCGGCGGTTATGACGATTGTTCTGGCTTGCTTCAGCAATGCGGTCGCGCAGGCGAGCTACAAGGTTCAGGATTTGGGCGTTCAGCACCCTGACAACCTCGGCATGGCCATGGGCCTCAATAATTACGGCTGGACGCTGAATATGGAGCAACTCCTGGATCCTTTCAGCGCCTCCCTTTCCGCCAACCTCGTATCGGGCACAGACCGGATCAGCATCGGCGACCTCAACATCCCACTCGGCACGCTGGGAGGAAAGAACAGCTCGATCAATTGGAACGGAATCAACGACCCCGGGGAAGCTGTCGGTATGTCCGAAACATCTGTTTTAGATCCGAATGGCGAAGACATTTGCGGTTTCCGCACACACCTTACCTGTCTTCCCTTTCTTTGGCAAAACGGCGTCATGCGCGGTCTGCCAACGGTGGGCGGGAATAACGGGCAGGCCAGCGCCATCAACAACAGCGGACAAGTCGTAGGATATGCGGAAAATGGTGCCGTGGACTCCACCTGCCCGGCTGGCACGACTAATAATCGAGTTGACCTGCCGGTGTTGTGGTCCAAAGACAAAGGCAAAGACAAATACGAAGCCCAAGCCCTTCCTACCATCGGTAGCGATCCAGACGGGGTCGCATACGGCATCAACAATCGAGGCCAGGCCGTAGGCTACTCGGGAACCTGCACCACAGCGAATTCCCCCGTACTCTGGGAAAACAACACTGCCAACCCGCTTCCGGACTTCGACAATCCGGGCGCCATAGCCTTCGCCATTAACGACCACAACCAGATTGTTGGGCAAGCCGTCAACTCTGACGGGGTAGCCTTGGCCGTTATTTGGCAGAACAATATAGTCACAAGCCTCGGCCCCCTTCTGCCGGGAGATGTTTCCTCTTTTGCCACCAGTATCAACAACCGGGGCCAGGCGGTGGGAAGCTCCTTCGCTCCCAACTCCAGCTCCAGCGTCAGCTGGTCCCGCGGCCTCATTTGGCAGAACGGCAAGACGACCGACCTTAACACTCTATTTCCGGCAAGTGCCCACCTCTTCGTAATCTCGGCTAGCAACATCAATGACAGCGGGCAAATCGCCGGTATGGCGGTGGAGATGGCCGGGCCCTACGCGGGAAATATCGTCCACGCCTTTCTGGCAACGCCGGTAGACGAAGACCAGGGCAAGACGGTGGCAGACGTCGTACCTACGCATCCGACAATCAATTTGCCCGCGGCGAATGTTGGCCAGCACCTTTCGCCGAGGTCCGCACATTGCTCAATCGACGATAAAAGCATTTTCTGAGCTTCCGCACCATGCATTCCAGCCATGCTGCGCGAAGGCAGAAGACCTTGGAATTGTTGCAGAACACCTGGGTCACGCGAACTTCTAAAGAGCGAGCTAATTCATGGGGCGCATACTGCGCCCCATGAATTTATCTTTCACTGATTTTAGGCAACGTCGTAGCGATCAAGGTTCATGACCTTGGTCCACGCCGCGGCGAAGTCTTTCACAAACTTCTCCCTGGCGTCGGCGCTGGCATAGACTTCCGCCAGAGCACGCAGCTGCGAATGCGAACCGAAGATCAGGTCGACGCGGGTTGCGGTCCACTTGACCTGGTTGGTCTTGCGGTCGCGGCCTTCGTAAACGCCTTCGACTGAAGTGGAAGGCTGCCATTGGGTGTGCATGTCGAGCAGGTTGACGAAGAAATCGTTGGTCAGCGTTTCAGGCTGTTTGGTGAAGACGCCGTGAGTCGACTTCGCGGAATTTGCACCGAGCACACGCAGGCCGCCAACCAAGACCGTCAACTCAGGAGCGGTCAGGTTCAACAATTGCGCGCGATCGACCAGCATCTCCTCCGCCGAGAGGCGCTGCTTGCCGCGGTGATAGTTGCGGAAGCCATCGGCTCTCGGTTCGAGTGGCGCGAAGGAATCGACGTCGGTATGCTCCTGCGCTGCGTCCATGCGCCCCGGGGTGAAGGGAATTTTCACCTCGTGCCCGGCAGCTTTCGCGGCTTTCTCGATGGCCGCATCGCCGGCGAGAACGATCAGGTCTGCTAGCGAGATCTTCTTTCCCTTGCTGCCGTTGGTCTGGGCGCTGTTGAACTCTTTTTGAATGGCTTCGAGTTTTTGCAGCACCTTGGCCAGTTCGGCTGGTTGGTTGACTTCCCAGTCCTTTTGCGGCGCGAGGCGAACCCGCGCGCCGTTGGCTCCGCCGCGCTTGTCGGAGCCGCGGAAGGTGGATGCAGACGCCCAGGCCGTGGAAACCAGCTGCGAAACCGAAAGACCCGAGGCAAGGATCTTCGCCTTCAAAGCGGCAGCATCCTGCTCGCCGATCAGGGCATGATTCACCGCGGGGATAGGATCTTGCCAGGGCAGAGTTTCTTTGGGAACGAGCGGGCCGAGATAACGTTGGATCGGGCCCATATCGCGGTGTGTCAGCTTGAACCAGGCCCGCGCAAAGGCGTCGGCAAACTGATCGGGATGCTCGAAGAAGCGCCGCGAGATTTTTTCGTAAGCGGGATCGAAGCGCAAGGCGAGGTCCGTCGTCAGCATGGATGGCGCGTGGCGCTTTGCAGGATCGTGGGCATCGGGTACGGTGCCGTTGCCGGAACCATTTTTCGGCGTCCACTGATGCGCGCCAGCGGGACTCTTGGTTAGCTCCCAATCGTATTTGAAGAGATTGTCGAAAAAGTTGTTGCTCCACTTGGTCGGCGTCGCGGTCCAAATGACTTCCAGGCCACTGCCGATGGTGTCAGCACCGTGACCTTTGCCAAGTTTATTCTTCCATCCGAAGCCTTGATCCTCGATGTTGGCGCCTTCCGGCTCGTTCCCGACATATTGAGCGGGAACGCCGGCGCCGTGTGTCTTGCCGAAGGTATGTCCGCCGGCAATGAGCGCGACTGTTTCCTCGTCATTCATGGCCATGCGGGCAAAAGTTTCCCGGATATCGCGGGCCGAGGCGATTGGGTCCGGCTTGCCGTTGGGGCCTTCGGGATTCACGTAGATCAGGCCCATCTGTACAGCGCCGAGAGGACCTTGAAGATCGCGATCGCCGCTGTAACGCTCGTCGGCGAGCCATGTACCCTCAGGGCCCCAGTTCACTTCTTCGGGCTCCCACACATCGGCGCGGCCGCCGGCAAAACCGAATGTCTTGAAGCCCATCGATTCGAGGGCAACGTTGCCGGTGAGAATCATGAGGTCGGCCCAGGAAATTTTCCGGCCATACTTCTGCTTGATCGGCCAGAGAAGCCGGCGTGCCTTATCGAGGTTCACGTTGTCGGGCCAGCTGTTGAGCGGCGCGAAGCGCTGCTGCCCGGCTCCAGCTCCGCCGCGGCCGTCGCCGATGCGGTAGGTGCCGGCGCTGTGCCATGCCATGCGAATGAAGAGAGGACCGTAGTGGCCAAAGTCGGCCGGCCACCACTCCTGCGAATCCGTCATTAATGCATGCAGATCTTTAATTACAGCATTCAGGTCAAGCGTCTTGAACTCTTCCGCGTAATCGAATTTCTCACCCATGGGATCGGACAGCGGGGAGTGCTGGTGCAAGGCTTTCAAGCTCACCTGGCTCGGCCACCAATCCCGGTTCGTGGGTGCGGAAGCACCGTGATTAAACGGGCACTTGGATTCAGGTAATGTGCTTTTGTTTTTAGTTTCGGGAGAGACGCTTCCGGAGGAAGTCGCGAGCGTATTTTCCATGTGTTTTTCCCCTTCGAATGATGACTGGATATTGCATGAAGAACTATTTTTTGGCGCTGCACCGGCGGCAGAGGCCGAAAACCTCGACCACGGGATGCGTCAGGTCAAATCCATCAAGAACTTTCGGAGACAACTTTTTGAAATCAACAAGGTCAGCCTCCACATCCTGCACTTTTTTGCAGCGCGAGCAGACCAGGTGGTGATGCGGTTCAAGATTGCCATCCACCCGCAAGGTGGAAGCGTGGGGTGAAACCTCGCGCAGCAACCCGCACTCGATGAAAAGCCGCAGATTGTTATAGACCGTGGCGAGAGAAATAGATGGAATGCTGCGCCGCACCGCGGCGTAAATGTCCTCTGGAGAATAGTGTCCGTGGGAAGCGACGACCGCCTCATAGACGACTTGACGCTGGTGTGTAACCGCCAAACCGTGCTTCGAGGCCAGTTCGCGGAACTGTTCATGGGAGAGACGCATGATTATCGGATGAGAATTATTATAAAACAACGGGGAGGGGTGTCAACCGGAAATCTTTCTTTTGACGCTGCGCATCGGGATCGGTTCAGGATGCGGACAAATCGATGGGAGGCAGCGGCAATCAACGCTGTTTTCTTCGAAACAAAAACGGGTTGGCAGCGATGCGACACACTCTGCCAACCCTGTTTGGTTACTTGATTTCACGAAGACTGCCGCTATGCGGCCTGCCCGCGGCTAGCGTCGCAATCAACGCGGCTTTTCCGCAGGAGGGCTCTCCGGCTTTGGTGCAGTCTGGCGCGGCGCCTGGCGCTGTTCCATCTGTTTCTGCTGAGTGGCATGCTTTGTTCGACCTGTTGCGTCTGCAGTTCGGTTGCATTCCCGAGCGACGGCTCTCACACCGTCGCCTTCTCGTATGGTCAGAAAAGAGTTGTCTGTGTCTGGGCTGGAGTGACCTGCGTGGGCGTCGAACACTCTGCGTCATCATTCGCAACGGAATTGACCCGACTGCTGACGGGATAGCACCGCATCATCCGGGCGTCATATGGCTTGAGCATGTCGGACACTGCTCTCATGTCGTGCATTCCCGGATCGAGCCACAGATCATAACAGTCTGGATCGAGGATGACAGGCATTCGATCATGGACGGACGAGGTCACAGCATTCGGAGTCGTGGTCAGGATCGAGCACGACTTGATCCACTGCTCATTCGGGTCTTTCCAACGATCCCATAGCCCTGCGAATGCGAACAATGCCCCGTCATTGACCTCAAAGCAGTACGGCTGTTTCGTTTTGCCCGCACGCTGCCACTCGTAAAATCCGTCCGCCGGGATGAGGCATCGACGGTTCGCCAATGGATCACGGAATGCTGGCTTGGTCGCCGCTGTCTCCGATCTGGCGTTAATCATCATCGCTGCACCCGACATATCCTTTGCCCACGAAGGGATGAGCCCCCAACGCATCAATGACAATTCCCGCCGGGGTTCCTTTGGGTGCTGCCGGATGACGGGGACGGGCTGGGTGGGTGCGATGTTGTAGCGGGGATTCCACTCGGGTTCATCAGATGCCGTCTCGAAGTATTCCTCGACGATCCGCTTTCGCCGGGACAATCGGTAGCGTCCGCACATCGGAAGATTATAAATCGGCGCACCGGTGTGGTTGTCCGAAAGCAATCCCTGACATTGGAATGCGTTCAAGGGTTTGAGCGAGAGGGCATATCGCAATGCGGCTTTCGGCTGTTTTGGCTCGGGCGAATCTTCGTCGTCGCCGTGATTGGACTGGGCGGTGAGGATAGTGCTTTCGATCCTGCGGTAAGGCTACGCCTCGGCAATGACAGCAATAGACACTTTCATGCCGGGAATTCTAACCGGAAGTTTCGCACCTTGCCGTGCGGGTGGGTTTGCTGAGAACCATTTGACCCACTCTTCATTCATCCCCGCGAAATCTGATTCTTCGAGAACGATGACAGTGGCACTCACCACACGTTCGAGGGAAGTTCCTGCCGCTTCGAGAATGGCAGACACATTCTTCAAGCATTGTCTGGTCTGCTCTTGAATCGTTTCCCCGGCAATCTTCCCGGTCACAGGGTCGTGCGGCCCCGTGCCTGAGACGAAGACAAGGCCCGCTGCCCGTACCGCTTGGCTGTATGTTGGTGGCGGAGTCGGGGCGTTAGGCGTTCGAATGATGTCTTTTGCCATCGAGCTATCCAGTGCTTTTTCGATTCATGTTTGTATCCGCAGTTGTATCCTGGCGAGCCGAAATTACGGCAGAATGAGGAAACTCTGGCAGACTGAGGCACACACAAAGTGCTGAAAATACACGATTGCAGACTGAGGGACGATTTGTCGATTGCTCTGGGCCGCTCATTTATTACTATTACTCGATCATTATTCGTCGATCATAATTATTCAATCGCGAGTTGTCTCTGAATTTGCTCGAGCGACGCGCCTTTGGTCTCCGGCACCATGGTCATTACCCAAAGAAGCTGGAGCGCCATCATGCCGGCGAAAAACGCGAACACGTAGCCGACCGGGAAGGCGGAGACCATCTTCGGGAAGAAAGTGGTGAGGAGAGCGGCAAAGATCCAATGTGTGCCGGAACCGAGGCTCTGACCTTCCGCACGATGGCGGTTGGGAAATATTTCGGAGATGAAAACCCAGATCACCGCGCCCTGGCCGACTGCGTGGGCGGCAATGAAGGCGAAGATGCACGCCGGAACGATCAGATAGTGGCCGGTAAAGAAAGCCCAGGCGGTGAGGCCCAGGGAAGTGATGTAGCCGACGGAGCCTATATAAAGAAGAGTGCGGCGGCCGAGACGGTCGATGAGCCAGAGCCCGACAAAAGTGAAAATCAGATTGGTGATGCCGATGCCGATCGATTGCAGCAGTGCGGCTTTCGCTGCCAGGCCCGTCATTTCGAATATCCGGGGCGCGAAATACAAAATCGCATTGATGCCGGACATCTGATTAAAGAAAGCAATCAGGATGGCGAGCAGGATTGGTTTGCGAAGACGCTTCGTCCAGAAATGTCCGGAGGATGAGTTCTGCTCCGCTGCGGCTGCGGCGGTAATTTCATCGGCCACGGCCACGATTTGTGCCTTTTGAGCCTTGGGTTCGATGCGTTGCAGCACATCGAGGGCGGCGTTGCGGTTGCCCTTATGACTCAGCAGCCATCGCGGGCTTTCAGGAAGGCTGAAGCATAAGAGGGTGTAAATCAGTGAGGGAAACGCGGCCACGCCCAGCATCCAGCGCCACGCATCCGCTCCGATGCCCGCCAAAAGAGCATTCGATACGTAAGCGATCAGGATGCCAAAAACAATGTTGAATTGAAACATGCCCGCAAGCAGCCCGCGATGCTTGGGCGGGGCGATCTCCGAAATGTACATGGGCGCTACGACGGTTGAGATTCCGATGCCCAACCCGCCGATGATGCGCGCCAGGATGAAAACGGTGACGTTCGGCGCCACGGCCGAGCCCCCCGCTCCCACAAGATAAAGAATGCCAATCCAAAGCAGGGTGGCTTTGCGTCCGAAGCGATCGGCGGGCCATCCTCCGAGCAGAGCGCCCACCACGGTGCCGTAAAGCGCCGAGGCCATGGCAATGCCATGCAGGCTGGGACTCAGCGCCCACAGTGTTTGGATAGTCTTTTCCGCGCCGGAAATAACTACCGTGTCGAAACCGAAGAGAAATCCGGCGAGCGCGGAGGTGAGCGACCAAAAGAAGATGCGACCATTCATAGGCAGGTGGAACGCGCTTGCCAGAAAAGACGTACCACGTTAACGTATTGCCGCTTAGCACGCAAATGAAGGCAGATTCCGGTAGTGCCTCAATTTGAAATCAGGCAAGACTCGCGCTCGGTGCCAAAAGCGTGGCATCATGGATTATGCCTTATCGGTGGGCGGTAGAGTGTAAAGACTGCGCAAGGAATTCACTTTCGAGTTGATCGACGAAAATCACCCGCGCCAAGCTGTCAACGACATTCCCAAAGATAAACCCGCAAAACCACCTTTGCGTAATGCGGCAGAGGAGCGGATGTGTCCCCATTGCGGCAATCCGGCTTCCTACCAGCAATCCAATTTAGAATTCAGGACAGCTTAGGACCTCTACATGCCGAAACAATCATCCGGCCAGAAACGCGATTTCATGCAGGTCGCCCGCGAGGTGGTAGAACAGGCAATTGGCGAGAAGATGGACGGCAGTCCCCTCGAAAAACCAGTTGATCCGAGAAACCCTCATTTCGTCGCCATTGGCAGGGCTGGGGGGAAGAAGGGCGGCAAGGCAAGGGCCGACGTTCTCTCCCCGAAACGCCGCGCTGCTATTGCTAAGAAGGCCGCTCAAGCCCGGTGGGGCAAGGATTAGGCCAAAACTCCCCCGTAGGGTTGGGAATAACGGCTAGGATGTAACCACCCCCATAGTCACTCTGCTATTGACATTGACCACCCCCATAGGCATATGATCCCATGTGAGGTAACTTACATGGCAATTGATCTCGTGGCACTCGACGCGAAAATCAGAAAACTCCAGATGGTTCGGCAGTTGGCTTCCGATCCGGATGTGGCATCGCTGCTTTCAGATATTGTGAGCGGCAACGGTGTTGCCGGGCAGACGCCGACAGAGCGGAAAGATGCCGTGCGGTATGACGTTCTCAAGTTTGTCGCCGGACCTAGTGAAATTGGTCAGGCGAACCAGGATCGCACCGCGAAGCAGATAACCGAGATGATGGAGAGGGCAAAATATGATTTCAACTCAAAAAATCACTCGGACACGGTAAGGGAGTCCCTACGTAATCTGGTGAAAGAGGGTCTAGTGGAAAAAGTGGGCATAAACCCCGAGGACGGTGCCGCTCTATGGCGCAAAACGACGATATGAAGTCGAAAGAAAAAACGGGCCGCACAAAGCGACCCGCCACTGAAAGGGCTTACACAAGCTCCCCCAGCCTGAAACTAGGCTAAGGAGAGAAAGGAGGGCACCATGCATGTAATGGTGTTCCTCGCAATCGAAAACGCCTCAACGTTTTCGATTTTGCTGGTAGGTGCTCCGCTCGCGCTCACGCGCGGGCGGGCATCATCAGCCCTTCTACGTCTGGATCATAAAGCATGATCCCCATTGCCTGTCCAGTGGTTTGTCTAGCACAAAGACAGCCCGGTAGCACGGTTGGAGCGCCGCTGCTAGCGCCACCCCCCCTTGCCATTTTTACTCGACATTCTACATGCTCAAGCATATAGTGCAATTATGAATCGCCTTGAGAAGTCCCAACAAATTCGCGTTGTGGCCGCCTTAGTTGAGGGGAATAGTATCCGCTCGACCGCCCGTATGACGGGTGTGGCGCGAAACACGATAACGACCCTGCTGGTCGATCTGGCAGAAGCATGCGCTGGCTATCATGACCGTCACGTCCAATACCTCAAGGTGCGCCGCTTGCAGTGCGATGAAATTTGGAACTTCGTGGGGGCGAAAGCGAAGAATGCTACGCCCGAAAAGAAGGCGGAAGGGTGGGGCGATACGTGGACATGGAGGGCGCTGGATGCGGATACGAAGCTTTGCGTCGGCTATCTCGTTGGCGGAAGAGATTTAGGTTGGGCTACTGAGTTCATGCACGACTGTGCTGGGCGCATCAGTAATCGTGTCCAGATCACCACAGACGGCCACAGGGCTTACTTAGAAGCTGTCGAAAGCGCTTTCGGAGCGGATATTGACTACGCGCAATTGCAGAAAATTTACGGCGCACCCTCGGAGAATCACAAGCGCTACTCCCCCGCAACCTGTATTCGATGCGATGTGAAAGTGGTGAGCGGTAACCCCGATCCGAAGCACGTGAGCACGAGCTATGTGGAACGGCAGAACCTTTCGATGCGTATGAGCATTCGCCGATTCACGCGGCTAACTAACGCATTCTCGAAAAAAGTAGAGAATCATGCAGCCGCCGTTGCCCTGTGGTTCATGTATTACAACTTTTGCCGCGTCCACCAAACGCTCCGCGTGACCCCGGCCATGGAAGCAGGGCTGTCGGATCACGTCTGGGGCTTGGACGAACTGGTTTCTCTGATAAATTCAAGCTGACCCACTACTCAGATTCCTTTGGCTTCTCTCAGGCAGGCTCTCCTGCCTCGCTACGCTTGGGGTGCCGAAATGACAAAAGTGCGTTCGTGGAGATACTGCGTGCGTTAAGGCACATACAGGAAACCCTGTATTTGATCCTGCGGTTGCTTGTAAGAAAATGGTTTTGCATTCTGGGGGTCTTTTGTACGACGTCAATTTTATTCGCGCGATCTGCCGCGACCTTTCCCGCGAAACTAATCCCGAGAAAACAGAAGAATTGATGGGGCTCTTGCGAGCGGTGATGAAAGAAGACCGGGAAGAATTCAAAGCCAGAATCAAATTCCTAACCGAGCAATACTCCCACCTGCTCGCCAGTTCCGGCGACTAAAGGCAGCCTGCGCGCGCTAAATCCCGCTGCTGATTTCTGATTGAAATAAATCGCGCTGAAGATGAAGTCGTTATCCTCGCCTCCCGCCAGCTTTGCAACAAGGTGAACTTAGGCAGCACAGATACCCACCCTTCGAAGGCGAAGGGTGAGGCAGCCTGATGTTGCGGTTGTGCCCACGACTTCACTCGGGAATCATATGGATGGTGTGAAGCCAGGTTTCCACCAGTGGGGGCCACGCTGTTATTGGAAATTCCGTGCGCCGCAGTCCGAAACCGTGGCCGCCGTGAGCGTACAAATGCATTTCGACGGGAACCTTAGCTTCCCTTAGCGCAGCATAGTAAACCAGTGAGTTCTTCACGGTGTCGATCGGGTCATCCTCGGCCTGGAGCAAAAACATCGGCGGGGTTTCAGGCGTGACCGGGACATAGGGATTCAGGGCGAACTCTTTCCAGTCATCCTTCTGCGGGGTATTCTCCAGCATGTGTCCGGGATAAAGAGCCACGCCGAAATCCGGACGGCAGCTTTCTTTATCGGCGGCATCGACAGCGCGGTATAAACGCCGCTTGAAGTGCGTGCTCACTGCCGCGACAAGATGACCGCCCGCGGAAAACCCGAGCACGCCAATCTTGTGGGGGTCGATTCCCCACTGGGCGGCGTGGAAGCGCACCAGTCCTACCGTGCGCTGGGCATCCTCTAATGCAGCGGGTGACCTGGGGTATGCACCTGATCGTGGAAACAGATTCTCGCCAGGAACGCGATACTTTAAGAGCACACATGTAATTCCCCTGGCCGTGAGCCAATCGCAGACCTCGGTGCCTTCAAGGTCCATATATACAACCCAATAGCCACCTCCAGGAAACACGACCATGGCTACCCCGGTGTTCTTTCCCTGCGGCGAATAGACCGTCATCGTAGGCTGCGAGACCTTGCCCACATAGGTAGCCGTGAGAGCGTCGCCCTTCTCCTGCACCATGGTTGTGGTGGTGACCTCCGGCCCCGCAACCGGCACTGCGTCCGGCGGCTTGCCGGGCCAGATTGGTACTTGCGTATGTCCCGGCGATGGCTGCCAGGCGGGAGCTTGCGCGGCCATGCGTCCGAACGAGAATGCGACACAGAGAGCGAATAGGAACGGCTTCATGGAGCGACATCGTACAGTTCGGCGGCCGCGTTTACGAGAACATCGCCGACTTTCTCTTAGGAATGAGAATCGAGATTGTCACTAGAATGGTGGAGTAGCCGCGCCAAACGCGCCTGAACCATGGGCGTCATTTTCGCGGCTTCCCGGCACGGCGCGCCGCCTTTCCTGGCTGCTCGATTCGATCCCGCACCGCCTTGGCTTTCAATGCCAAGCCGCGGGCCACGGAAGTAAATTCGTTGCCTCCCCGAATTCGCGCGGTTCCGAACCGAGTTTCGAAGATTCTCCTTACCGCGGGCACAAATGAAGAGCCACCGGTCAGGAAGACCATGTCAACGTCCTTGGGCAGAACGCCTGAAGACGCGAGGAGAGAATCCACACAACGCGAGATCTCCCCAAGTTCCTCGGAAATCCAATCTTCAAAGGATGCTCGCCCCACTGTCGCCGACAGATCCACAAAGCCGTCCGAAAACTGAAACGTGGCCACAGGGGCATTCGACAAGTCGGTCTTAACTTTTTGCACGGCGCGGTGGAGGTGAAATCCAAGATCTTCGTTGATGAAGTGAATGAGCGCTCCGATTTTATCCGGTTCGAGCGATTGCGCTTTAACCCCTCGCAACATCTCCAGCACGTCTCTGGCTTTCAACAGCGACAGATGATGCCAGCGCTCGAGCCTAATGTAGACCCAGTTGGGAACCGTTAGGATCTTGCCCAGTGAGCGCAATTGCGATCCGGCGCCAAGAGCGGGAGACACCAGGTGCCTGACAATCTTTGCATCGAATGCATCTCCCGCGACGCCCACTCCCGCATTTCCTACGATGCTGCCCGAGCCACCGTTTGTCTGGCGAATGTCAGAACGAACATGAGAGCGAACAACCGAGCGAACATCAGGACCAACATGAACTAAAGAAAAGTCGCTGGTGCCGCCCCCGAAGTCACCAATCAGAATGAGTTCGTCGTGATCGAGCGTGGACTCGTAAAAATGTGCCGCCGCTATGGGTTCCATCTCGAACTGCACGGATTCGAAGCCAGCCAATTCGAAGGCGGACCGAAGTCGACTCTCGGCATAAATATCATCTTCCTGGTTCTCCGCCCCCACAAAATGAACCGGCCTTCCGACAACAGCCGAGTTGATGTTGACGCCAAACTGAAGTTCCGCCTGCTTGCGCAGATCCATGAGAATCTTCGCAATCAAATCCTCAAGCGTATACCTGCGACCGAAAACCTCCGTGCTGCGAAGGTTGCGATTACTCAAGAAAGACTTGAGAGACTGGATCAGGCGACCTTTCGTGTCGGCAGCGAGATATTGCTCAATTCCTTCCGGCCCGGTCCACGACTTCAGAGTATTTACGCCGCCTTCCTTTGCTTGATGAAGGTAGAGCAGTGACCGGTACGCATCCGTCAGGCTCCCCAAATATGGAAACTGGGCAAGCTGAACCTCACCTGAGCCGTTGGCACAGGCGATAGAGCTATTCGTGGTCCCAAAGTCGATGCCAATTGTATTTTTGCTCTTTGAGGATGTTGATGACTTCATCCGGAGTCTTTCCAAGAGGAAGTGGGCGTCATGGAGATCGTGCACATCTCTACTAGGATAGCTGGCCTAGAGTGTCAGCCGGTTGGAATCTAGGATTACGGCGTTTTTCTAGGTACTGCGAAACTTCCTGGCGTGGATTTACCCGATATCGATTTTGTATCAATTCGCTGCCGGCTATGGAGTTCCAGGCCGTCGAGTAAGTAATGCCGTCGAGATGGCCGCTGCATTGAAGGCCGCGATTGACGCCGGGAAGCCTTGCTTGAAGTTGAGGTAGAGCCAACCGATAGCGGCATGTTTGAGTAGAATCTGGATCCAATCCGACGCGCTTCGTCCGGGCTGGAAGGCGTTTCGACACTCGATCCTTGACAATGTCGTCAGGACTTGGCTTAATTGTGTGCTCTGTTCAGCATTGATGCTGCTCAGCATTAATGCTGCTACCGATCCACTTTTATGCTCAAGACCCCAGGGGATTCCGCTTTTGTCTGTTGGTTGCAGAAAATAGCAATCGTCGCATTTTCGCTGACACTGAGTTGCTGGTTCGCACTCGCACAAACCACCGTGAGCCAGGGCAGCATTCAAGGCACGGTCACCGATCAAAGCAACGCTGTCGTGCCCGATGCGAACATCACAATTACAAACCTTGCCACAGGACAGAAGGCCAGCGTCAGGACTTCCTCGAGCGGCACTTACAACTCAGGCGGCCTGCCGGTTGGCGACTATCAGGTTCGCGTCCAGGCCAAGGGGTTCAAGACCACGCAGCTCGCAGTTGTGGTGCAGATCACAGTGACCACCAGCGGCAACGTGAAACTGGAGATCGGCCAGGAAACGACCACGGTGGATGTGGAAGCCGCCGCGATCACAGTGAACACGGAGCAATCCGCCGTGCAGGGCGTGCTCAACGGCGAGCAGATTGACAACATGCCGGTGAATGGACGCAGCTTCCTCGATCTGGCCCAGCTTGAACCCGGCGTGCAGATGCAGGATGGGGCTAATTTCGATCCCACAAAAGTCGGCTACAACTCAGTCTCGATCAACGGCGATTTCGGGCGCACACCCCGCATCGAAGTGGATGGTCTCGATATTAGCGACGAAACCGTGGGCACGACCACGCAAAACATTGCGTTGAGCTCGATTCAAGAGTTCAACATTGGCCGCTCTTCGCTCGACATCTCCTCGGAAATTACCGGCACGGGAACCATCAACATCGCCACTCGATCGGGAACAAATGCGCTTCACGGAGAAGCCTTTTATTTGTTTCGTGATTATAGCGCCGGCTTCGCCGATCTTCCCGGCGGCATTTCTTCGCAATTTCAGCGCAACCAATTCGGCGGACGCCTCGGCGGCGCGATCATCAAGAACAAACTCTTTTTCTTTATCGATTCCGAACGGCTCAAGCAAGACAGTTCGGATGCGGTGGTGGTGGGCGCTCCTTTTCAATTCCTCACCCAGGGAATCGACTCGCCTTTCAAGAGTTCGCAGGCCAGTGGCAAACTCGACTGGCAGGCTACCAGGAATATTCACGTCTTCTACAAATTTGCCTACGACTGGAATTCCTCTACGTCTTCGGCCAGCACTGGCTTTTCCTATTACGAAAACCGCGACTACACGCCAAGCCAGGCTGTCGGCATCGACATAAATCATGGCAACTGGTCCCACAGCATTCGCCTGGGCTATCTAAAATTCCGCAATGGCATTATCGGGGATACCAACGCCCAACCGAACTCCATCAATCCATTTCCTTTGGCCGAGATTCAATTCAACGACACCAGCCTGTATACCGGACCAAATTATCTGGCCCCGCAACAGACTTACCAAAGCAATAAGCAGATCAAATACGATGCCAGCCGGGTTTGGGGCGCACACATCATTCGCTTCGGCGGTACGGTCAATGGCATCGCGACGGGCGGATTCGCATCGTTCAACGGCCTCGCGCCGGAGCTAAACACCTACGTCAATTTCGCGCTGCTGCCGACTGGACAGGTGCAAACCGCACCGTTCTACTCCTGTAATCTGGCGACCAACCCCAGTGTTCCCTTTAGCGGATGCGATACGAACATTGCCGACTATCCCCTCGCCGGAGCCTACATCGGCAACGGGCAGGGATTTAGCACGGAGCTGCCGGCCTTTGGTTATCCCGCGGGCGGACTGTTCGATACGCGCCTTGAGGCTTATGCCGGGGACTCGTGGAAGATCAGACCCAATCTCACGGTGAACTATGGGTTGCGTTACCTGCGCGATACCGGCCGCACGGATAGCGATCTCGCGCCGATTCCGTGTTCTGCCACCTCACTGATCACTTGCAGCGGCGATCTGCTCAATCAGTGGGGGCCAAACCTGGGCAATCGCGTGCGCCAGCCCAATCTTAATTTTGCTCCGCAGGTAGGCTTTGCCTGGGATCCCAAGGGCGATGGGAAAACGGCCATTCGCGGTGGAGGCGGCCTCTACTATGAAAACAATATCTTCAACAATGTCTCTTACGATCGCAGCGACAAGCTGGCCACCGGCCTGTTCAATCAAACGCCCTATCTTAACTGCGAGCCGGGCGCCGCTCCCGGTTCGCTCGCATTTGCCATGCCTGCACCCGGCGGCCAGCAAAACTCGGTAACGTCCGTGGACGGCTACGACTTGGCCACGCAGGTTTGTTTTGCCCCGCTGGGCCCAAGTTCCATCAACCCGGAAGGCGCGGCCAAAGCCGTGACCGATTTGCAAAATCAATACATTGCCGCAACCGCAGCCGTGGGCGCCGCGGGACAGAATCCCAACTTCGTGGGCAACACCCTTGAGCTCGGATTTCCTTATTATCCGAAGTTTCGTACCGCTCGCTCCTATCAAATGAACATTGGTGTTCAGCGCCAGCTCACCAAGGGTGGTGTGCTCACCGTGGATTACCTGCGAAATATCGGCCTCCACTTCCAGATGGGAGTTGACGTAAACCATGCCGGAGATTCCCGCTACCTGGAAACGAACGCCGCTCTCAACGCCATCAATACCACGGTGGTGAACGCGGGTTGTTCTCCGGCGGCAAACGCAGCTCAGGCCCGGGCAGCGGTGGGTTGTTATATTCAGAACGATCCTTCGGCAAGTATCAACGATTTTGCCAATAACGGGCTGGACTCCAGCTACGTTTACTATGAGGGCTATTCCGCGCAGTACTTCGGCCTGACGCCCGATACCGGTGCGGCGTTCGCCGGAATCAATCCCAACGTCGGCAGCATGTTCATGAACTATCCTATGGGCCGCTCGGTATATAACGGATTGCAAACTGAATACCGGCAGCAACGTAGCCATCCATTTCGCGGCGTCAGCAACATGGATTTGCAAGTCAACTACACGCTCTCACGATTTGACAGCACCGGCGGCAACGATCAGCACTTTTCTCCCAACGCCTGGGATTTCCGCAATCCCACGGCCTTCTTTGGTCCCACGATTGAAGACCGTACTCACCAATTTAAATTCGGCGCAACTTTCGATTTCGCGCATCGCGGGCCGCGCCTCAGCCTGATTGGCGGAGTTGCTTCGCCGCAACCCTCAAGCCTGACGGTGCCGGTAGAGGGTACAGTCGGAGAAATCTTCCGGTCTGACCTCACTGGCGACGGTACAACCGGCGACTTCATTGATTCGGCATCGACTGGAATCGGCCACCCCGGCACTTTCATGCGCTCGGTGACAACCAAAAATCTTGCGGCGGATCTCACCAACTTCAACAATACGGTCGCCGGCACCCTCACTCCGGCGGGCAAAACTTTGGTGAGTTCCGGTATGTTCACGCAGCAGCAGTTGGTTACGCTGGGAGCCGTCGTTCCCACCATTCAGCTTCCACCGTCGAATAATGCCGGTAACGGCTACTACAAAGATGTCGACACGGTTTTCAGTTGGCCTTTCAAGTTCCGGGAGAGACTCACGATATTGCCCAGCGTGTCATTTTTTAACGTGTTCAACTTCGTAAATTATGGAGCTCTGGGCCAGGCTTCTGCAACGGACAGCCTGACTGGAGGAGATGGAAGCGTAAACGGCACGGTCGCGGGCAACAACGCGAGTTCCAACACGGTTCGCGTTGGCCGTGGAACCGGAGTGTTCGCAGTGGGCGCGCCCCGCGAAACCGAATTTGGGTTGCGGTTTGATTTCTAAAAAAAACTGCTCGGGCTCCAGAACTAGACCTCGTTGGATCGGATCGCGGTGCATGTTGCTCGCTTCTTTCCAGTGGTGAACATGCCGGGAGAGTTCGCCGCAGCTCGCCTGTGAAAATGCTGCGGGTGGGTATCCCGTTTCGTCGTGAATCGTTTTTTTCATTCGAATTTAAACTGTATATAATCCGCCGATGCAAGGAATACCGTGGGGCACAATTGCGCTGGGCTCGCTGTTGCTCATCTCGGCCGGCTCAATGGGAGGACAGGAAGTGAAATCTGCGCAATCTGAAAAGTCGAAGGCGCCCGTCAAGACGGAGCAGCCCGGGCGCATTCTAGGAATCGGCGGTGTCTTTTTCAAATCCGCGAATCGCGATCAGACGCGCGAATGGTATTCGAAGCACCTTGGACTCACTGACAAGGGCTCAGGCGCGATGCTTCCGTGGCGCGAGCACGACGATCCGCAAAAGGAACACCTTACAGTTTGGACGGTTTTTCCCGCCTCCACTGACTATTTCGCTCCCGGCCAACCGTTCATGATCAACTACATCGTGGACGATATGGATGCTTTGCTCGGTCGCTTAAAACAAGAGGGAGTCAAGATCGACGCCAAACGAATGGATGAATCCTACGGCCGCTTTGCCTGGATCTATGACTCCGATGGAAACAAGATTGAACTCTGGCAGCCGCTGCCCGCGAAGCCGTAAGGGCCTTCTATTTTTGCTTCTACACCGCGCCGGATGCCCCACTCGTCGCAGTTTCACGGGTGGGCCGCGAAGCCGATTGACTTAGGAGATTTTGCAGATGGGAAGCTCTGCTTTCCGGACCTCATCCAGCAGAACCGGGCCGCGATGCCGATTGGCCCAGGGGAAAAATCTGCGACAGGCAAGCCGTCCCCCGATTTTCGACGCGACAGACCAAAAAAATCCACAGCCGCCCTGTGACATCCAAGCTTGCGCACATCCCCTGATCCGGTCCATCATTGTCCCGGCAAAGGGAGCATACGCGGCAACATAAGCAAGGACGCTCGCGATCAAAAATCGGCGCGTAAATCCCATGCTTTCAGCATTTTGCCTTGCAAAATCTTTGCTATAAGTATTTTGCCAGCAATTCTGCCGATCAAAATTCCGCAAGTGACTGATTCCAGATATCTTGTAGAAATCGAGGGGTGGGGGAGGGTACCCGTATTTCGTGGAGCGCTCAGATTTTCGGAACCGATTCCAACCGCACTGATCCGGAATTTATTTTCGCTAGAAAATCACGGCTCGAGTAAGCACATGCGACAGCCCCTTGCCCCCACGAAAAAAGCACCCTGAGAAATCTCAGGGTGCTTGATCAAGAATCAGCGCCAGCGGTTGCTACTGCTTCTTCTGTTCTTCCTCCTGCTTTTTCTTTTCCTCTGGGGTTAGTGGCTTTGCTGGAGGTTTTGCCGGAGCGGGCGCGGGCTTCGCCGCCGGTGCCGGATGCTGCTGCGCTGGAGGCGCGGCTGGCCTTGCGGCTGGCCGGTTCTCAGTGGGTGCAGGCTTCGGTGCGGGCTTCGCCTCTGCGGGTGGCCGAGTTGGCTCCGCCGCCGGTGGACGATTCTCCGGACGAGCTGGAGTGGGTGCAGGTCGCGCCGCTGGCGGTGTTGGTGCGGGACGGTTTGGCTGCGGCGCGGGTGCGCGGTTCGGAGTGGGCTCAGGCCGCGGTGCCGGAGCGGCGGGCGCGGGCCGGTTGGGCGCTGCCGGGGCTGGTGCGGGATGCGCCGCTGGAGTGGGCTGAGTGGCCGGACGCGTCGCCGGTTGTCCCGGGCGATTTGCCGCGGGTCGTGCCGGCACGTTTGCCGGAGGGTGGCCGGTGGTGGGCGTGGCCTTCTTGGCCGGAGGCGCTACCTTCACGGCGGGATGTACCGGCGTGGGTGGACGCAACTGGGCCAACTGACTCTTGGCCAGCGGCTGGCCGGGATGCGCGGCCAGAGCCTGTTGCTGCTTGGCGAACGGCACTGGAGGTGGAGGCGGAGTTTTCTTCGCGACCACCTGACGATTGGCAACTGCCGCCGGAGGCGCGGCCACATGACCTGCGGTTGCGGCCTTCGATCCCATCACGCTTTCGCGGGTGGGAACCACGGCAACGCGCGCGCTGATAGGCGCGGCCGCGAGTTGTTGTGCGCTGACCTGCACTCGCGCGGTCGCGACCGGCTGCGCGCTGACGAAGGCATGCTGCGGAACCACCATCACCGCGCCCTGCACGCTGCGATTGGCGTAAGTGATGTTGGTGATGGTCGTGGAATTGTTGACGATAGTCGTCCGATAGATATTGGTGACTTGGGTGACGTTCACCGTGGTACTGCTGACGTTAACGCGCGTCACGTAATTTTCGCTCACGTGATACCAGGGAACGAAAACTTCACGCGGGCCTAACGCGAACCATCCCACGTTGCCGCCCCAGCCGCCGGGGCCTCCACCGATGAATACAACGAGCGCGGGAGCATAGACGGCTTGCACGGCGGGAGGTCCGGCAACCCATCCCCAGCGTCCGCCGACACTGACCCAGCGGCCGTAGTGGAACGGAGCGTAGCCCCAGGAATTGTCGTCAACCCAGGTCCATCCCCAGGGAGAAATCCAATCCCAGTGGCCGACGTGATAGGGCGCCCAGCCGGCATCGACGCGGTTGGGAAACCATACGTGGCCGTAGGCGGGATCGTCGCGCCAGTCGCCGTAGTCATCGAGATCTTCGAAGCCGACAACATCGGGTGCGAGGTATTGCGCGGAGCGCGAGAAATCGAACCGGTGATCGCGGGATTCAGACCACGTGTCGAAATCGTCCTGCTCGTAGAGCGGTTCCACGTCGGCGTAGAGCGGGTCAGTGCCGGTAAGCGTGGCGCTTTGTCCGCCGCTGAGGTCGTAGCTCTGGCCGCCGCCGGTGGATTCGCCATCGCCTTCGCGAACGCTGATGACGGTATAGCTGCCGTCGCCTCCGACTTCCACGCGGTAGTGGCCGGGCTGGAAGACAGTGAAAGCCTGATTCGGGGTATCGACCTCGAAGTCATCGCCATCATTCAAACGGCGCACGGTAAAGTTGATGGCGCCGGAGGTCAGTTGAATCTGGACAGTGTTGTTATCGAGGTTGAGAAAAGAAAATCCGGTCATCGGGCCGAGACGGATGACGGCGGATCCGAGTTGAACTTCGGCGCGGGAATTATCGTCGCTCCAGAGTTGATCGCCGGTGGTCATGGGGCGATTGGGCACGGCGCCGACCCAATCGGTTTCGCCGGCGGGTTGGAATGAAACCGAGCCTTGCAGATAGCCGAGGCGCGCGACGCGACCCGGCGGATCGTCTTGATCATCTTGCGCGGATGCAGCCTTTGCCAGAACTGCCGCGAGCGAGAGCGCGAGCAGGGCGCAATAGCAGGCGAATTTAATTCCTTTCAGAGCTGTTCTGGTGGATCGTTTATAGGCAGATCGTTTATCCATAGATCGTTTATCCATAGATCGTTTATGCATAGATCGTATGCCTCCCAAGCTTTTTAGTGAGTTCCTTACGAAGATTTGAGTCAAACTTTTCGCCAAACCCGAGACTGGCGAAATGACATTAACCCCGAGTGCTGTGAGTAGTTGCTCTGGCCCGAACTTCAACCCGAACTGCAGGAGCGTGCTTAATCAAAAGCAACGGACAGTTTCAGACAACCACTTCAGACGAAGCAGCAAAGCGGTCTAGAAGTTGGCACGCGCCCAGTGGAGAGAGGATAGCAGGTCCGGGAGATTGGCGGTTAAGGGAGATAGTACTGGGTGGGTCGTTTCAGTAAAGCAAAGAGCCCATCTTTTCGCGGGAAAGGATGGGCTCTTAATTTGTATTGCTCTGCCGTCTAGCTGGGTGGCTGGTAGGGGTTCACGGTTACGGTGACGGTTTGTGAATCGGAGTTGCTACCCGTGTGGTTGGCGTCTCCGGCGTAGCTGGCAGTCACAGTCCGGGTTCCCGCGGTTGCAAATTTCAGTGCGCAATGGCCGTCCCCGGTCGCGGCACTCACGTTTGCCGAACAGGTTTCGCCGGTGCTGGCCGTGATGGTCACGGGGCCGAGGGGCTTGTACGAAGTGACGCTGAAATCGACGACAGTGGAAACGTCCCCTCTCTTGGGCAGATTCAGATTAACCGTGTCTCCGGAAGTGATGGTTGTCGTTGTAGGCGTCTGCTGCACCTGGAGGGTGACCGAGGCGGTTGCAGAGGTGTAGCTGCGGTTGGTCGGCGTGAACGTTACATTGAGGGTGATGTTTCCCGCGGGTTCATACTTTCCTGAATTTGGCGAGTAGGTGAACTTGCCGGGTACGTTGGCGGTCGCGTCCAACTGGGTGGAGCTGAGTGCGGTGCCGTAGGGGATTGGCGCCGGTGTTGCCCAACTTACAACCGACGTCCCCGGCGTGGCACTTGTGCTCTGCGTCGCGGTTGCCAGCTTGTAGTTGCCATTCCCGTTCCAGGTTGCGGTCAGTGTACAGGTCCCGGTGCCGGCCTGCATGGTCACCGTGTCGCCGCTTACTGAGCAGGCGGAGTTCGATGTGATGATCGGAGTGATGGGCGCGTTGGAAGTTGCTACCACCGTGAAGGTCGAGCCATATCCGGCTGAGGTTGGCGCGCCGGTGAAGCTTACGGTTTGCGTGGCCTCGGTTGCGCTGGTGGATTCGTTGATTGAGGAGGCCGCCGAGTAGTTGCTGTTACCGGGCTGGCTCAACTGCGCACGGCAGATACCCGTTCCGGCAGTGATGGTGTAGGTTGCGCCAGAGTTGGTGCACACGCCGGAGCTCGCGAAAGTGATCGGCAACTGCGAGCTGGCGCCTGCGCTAATGGTGAAGCTGCTGTTATAGACGGCGCTGGAAGGAGCGCCGGTAGTGACTGCAATCGACTGGGTTGCCTTAGTTGCATTGACCGTCTGGGTGACCGGCGATGCGGCTGAGTAGTTGCTGTTACCCGCCTGACTGGCGGTCACCGAGCACGTTCCGGTGCCGCTGGTCATCGTATAGGTCGCACCCGAGTTGCTGCACGATCCGGAAGAGCCGTAGGTCACCGCGAGGCCAGAAGAGGCGCTGGCTGCCACGGTGAAGCTGGTGTTGTAGGTCGCGCTAGCCGGGGCATTCGTAGAGAAGGTGACGGTTTGACCGATTGGATTGACGGTTTGGCTGATGCTACCCGAGCTCGGACCGTGATTGCTGTCTCCAGAGTAGGAAGCAGTGACCGTATCTGTCCCGCCGGGCAGAGTGCTGGTGGTGCAGGTCGCGGTTGCGGGACTGCCGGACACGCTGCTCGAGCTGCAACCGGTGTTCGCGCTCCACGTCACCGTCCCAGTGACGACTTGTTGCTTCACGCCGCGCTTGGTGACCCGTCCCTTCACGTCTCCGTTCTCCCCGCTGATGGTGGCGGTGAACGTTACTGACTCGCCGAAATTCGATGGGTTCGCACTGGAAGTGACGGCCGTGGTTGCGCTCGCCTGGTTAATGGCGAAGTTGTTGGTTTGTGAACTGCTCGACGTGGTGTAGTTGGCGTCTCCGGAGAAAGTTGCCGAGATCGTGTAAGTGCCCGGCGCGTCGCTTCCACTCGGAGTGTAGGTGTTGGTGCAAGTGATGGAATCGCCGCTGGCCGCGCCGCAGCTCGTGGTTCCGAAGCTGCCGCTGAGACCGCTTCCGCCGATGTTTACATCGTTGGCCGTGGGCGCTGCTCCGCTGCCGGTCCAGGTCAATTGTGCCGTAATGGCCACCGGAGCGGTTGAGCCGTAGTCTTCGGAAGACGGGCTAATGTTCGTCACTGAGATCGAAGTCGTCGCCTGATTCACGGATTGGCTGTAGCTGCCCGAACTGCCGCCGTGATTGCTGTCACCCGAATAGGTGGCGGTGACTGAATCCGTTCCTACCGGCAGAGTGGATGTGGTACAGGTCGCAGTTCCGGGATTGCCCGAGCTTACCGTGGTAGTACTGCAGCCGGTATTCGCGCTCCAGCTCACGGTTCCAGTTACAACCTGCCGCTTCACTTGGGCTACGCGGCCCTTCACGTTGTTGTTCTCCCCGGTGATGGTAGCGGTGAAGGTGACCGGTTGGCCGAAGATTGAGGGACTGCCGCTGGACGTAACAGCTGTTCCCGCACTGGCCTGGTTGATGGTGAAGTTGTTGGTTTGGGAGCTGCTCGAAGCGCCGTAGTTGCTGTCTCCTGAGAAAGTCGCGGTTTCCGTATAGGAGCCGGGGCCATCGGCGGTGGTCGGCGTATAAGTTGCGGTGCAAGTCAGCGTGGTTCCGCTGGGCGCAGCGCAGGAAGTGGATCCGTATTGACTGGGACCGTTGCCGCCGATGGTCACATCGCTGGCGGTGGGCGTGGGACCGTTTCCATTCCATGAAAGGACGGCGGTGATGGTGACTGGAGAATCCAGGCCATAGTCTTGCGCAGCTGGGGACACGCTGGTTACAGCGATTGAGGTGGTCGCGGTGAAGCTGGCGGTATAAACAGCTGAGCTGGTGGGCGCCGTGACTGTATCGGTTGTGCTGGTGGTGCCATCCTGCCACTGTGCGAAATTGTATTGAGCGCCATTGGCATTTTGTGGCGAGGCAACGCTCAACTGGCAGGAGGCGTTCGGGGTCCAGATCAGCGTGACCGGCGTGGTGTACGTACCCGGTGCGCAACCGCTTCCGGTGGAGGTGAATGCGAGACCGGAGGGCGAGCTGGTGATGGTGGCGCTGCCGGCGGGCAAAGTCGGGGCAAAGGCGACGCCTCTAAAGTTGGAATCCGCTGGAGCGGCGGCAAGCTGGGTGAAGGATTCGCCCGAAGCCTGTGAGGCCGTGGTGAAGCTCAGAGTATCCGCGATTCCATAAAGATAAGTCGGATCGAGATCGGCGATGGTGTAGTTGGTAGCAAAGAGTTCGACGTTGCTACCGACCACGACGCCGGTCAAACCGATTAAGCCGGTCGTGCCGTCGGTATTGCTGGGATTGCAGGCTGTGTTTAGTACCAGGTTGAGTCCCTTGTAAAGCGTGTATGCCAGGCTCCAGGTTCCCGTACCGTTTGATTGGCTGTTTGTCCACTTTTGCAACCCGCCGTTGCCCACGCTGCCGGTGCCGCCGTCATTGGTGCAGATAGTATCGGCGTTGGAAGTGTTTTTCGGGCTTCCGGAGTCCGCCACATACAACACGCTGGGGCTGGCAAAGAAGTAATTCTCCGGACTTATGTTAATTGCGAGGCCGGTATTGTTGAGGCTGTTGCCGTTGCTGTTAGCGCCCGTCGTTATAGTTTCTTTGCCCGTACCGCCGGTGTTGCCGAAACCGGACATCTCGGCCGGGCCTATGGTTCCGCTGCTAGTTGGGCAACCGGCTCCGACGCCTGTGCAGGTGAACACGGAGGTCGCCGGAGGGTCGCCCAGCGTGCCAATGTAGCTACGGTTATAGGATCCCTCTTTGCTGTCCATCGAAACGAATAACGTGTCGTTATAGATCTGGACGTCGCGGGTGTCTTGAGAAGTGCCGGTGCCGCTGTCATTGCCGGTAATCGTCGTAGCAGAACTGCTCCCGAGAGTGGTGTAAAAAACTCCTCCGGTATTGTCCGAGCTTACTCCCTGACCGGAAACGTAGATATGCGTTCCGTCGGCGGTGTAGGCGCTTCGCGGATTGTTGGTGTTGAAGATATTAAAGAGGGCAGTGGAAGAATTTATGTTGCCGTAAGGATCGATCAAGGTCACTACGCGTGGAACCGGAGTATAGCTTTGCCCCGTAAGGCTGCCAGACTGCCCGAGTTCCCCTCCGGGGATGCCATATGTGGCCGGGTTGGCGTTGAAAGCGGCGGCGTTTACTCCATAGCCCATGATAGTCAGGTACTGGCCGGGACCTGCGAGTTGCAGTGTGCCTTCCGATGAAGAGCCGTACTCACCCGAGACGGGACCATTTGCGCCCGAGGCGGTTTGCGGCAAAACTACAGAATTTTGGTAAGCAGCCGGAAGCGTGGTGGGATCGGTCGGGTTCAGCTGGAACTGAAACAGCGTCAGCGGAGCGGCTTGGTTATCCCCGTAGGACCCCGATCCGCTTTCCACACCATTTCCTTCCACGGAAACCACTAAGTTGCCGGAGGTAAAAACTTGGCTCTGCGCGGAGGCGGCGGTAACGACGCCGGTAAGGATAAGGACAAAGAGCGCGAGGCGGACAGAAATCCGCGCAGTTGCTTGGGACATAGTGGTGTTTCCTTTGGCGTGGAGAATTTAAAGGCGTAGGTGAAGCGCAAGCATTATTGCCGATGGCGGAAAAGGTCAATATGAATTGATTGTGAAAAACGATGGGGATTTCCACAACACGCGGATGCTCGGTGCGTGGCCAGTCTCGGGTCTTATGTCTCCCGTCTTAGGTTTTTAGATCTTGGCATGCTCTGAGAATGAAGGAGAATTATCGAGGGGAATCCTTCGAGCGGGACCGAGAGCTAAGACCTGAAACTATATAGACCTGAGACCGTAAGACCTGAAACCTGAAAACCTCGGCGGTGAGCTATGCAGGAGTTGAGACAGGTGTTTCACTATGAGACCGGGGGTTTGACTGATCCTTTCGAAGGGTGATTACCTTGTTCGTAAGCGATTGAAAAATATAGTGCCCGAGTGCTAATCCTTCCGTTCCCCGCGTTGGACTTGATCGTGCTCCCATCTCTCACATAACCGCGGGATCTGGCTCCCCGAAGCTCTTCCTAACCGGGAAGAGGGGGAGCCCACACCGCATCTCTAACGTGGTTTGTATCTGAATTTTTTAACGAGGCAAGCTTGGGGCAAACAGGGACAGCGAAGGCGCGAAGCGGAGCGGCCAGCACGGTGGCCGACCTGGCGCGCTTTTTTCCTGAAGCGACGCCGGTGCGAATTCCAGTCCAGCTGACGCGCAGCGCCACCAGCGATGGCCAGCCGGCGACCGGCACGGAGTTGCCGGAAGATACGGTCATAGAATTTGGGACGTCCCGAGAAGTTTTATTTGCCTGTACCACTCCGCTGGAATTCGCCGACGTGTTGCGCCTGCGTAACTCGGATGGCTCGCTGGATACCAAAGCGTCGGTGGTGGCGGTGCAGTACCATCCTGGCGCGACCGTGGTCGCGGCGCGCTTTCTTACCGCAGTACCGAACTGGATCGTGAAATCATGACACCAACCTCGCAGGAAGCATCCCAAGGAGCTTCAGAAGCTCCAGACTTAGCGGCGATGTGGGCTCGTGTGCGCCGCCTTCATCCTATTTATGCGGAACTGGCGCGCGAGTTTGCCATCGAAGCGTCCGCGCTTTCCGCCGAGCAGCTTGCGGTGGAGACACCCGATCAAAAAACCGTAGAGCAGGCGCAACTCTGGCTGCAGGAAATGGACGACCACATCCTGGTTCACCAGCTAAGACAATTCATGCAGACTAGTTCTCTGGTGAATCGAGACGGAGTGGTGGCGCTGATTCAACACCTTCTCGGAAGTCCGCGCACTGCTTCTTCACGCGACAAAATTGATTTCCTTCTGGTGCAGCATTTCAGCCAAAATGCTCCGACCGATCTGGAAGACGAGCGTGCCGACATTGCTTATGTGGCCCAGGCATTGGAGCCGGTTCTGGGCAAGGTCGAGTTGAAAACTCCGGTATGGCTGAATGCGCTCGACCGGACTCTGGAGGCGGCCAGACGGTGCAAGTCTCTGGACGAATTATTGCACGGTAGTGTGCTGGACCAGGGACGCAAGGCGAAAGCGCAGGCTGGGGACTTATTTTACCTGCCGATTGCACTGGTGGGATTCACGCGCTACGGATATTTGATGCGCCGGGCGTTCTTCCGCTTGATGCTTACCGATCTCAACTGCATTCTGGATGGGTTGAACGAGCTGGATGAAAAGGGCGTGGAAACCATCGACTGCCGTCGGGCGCAGTTCTCGCAGCAGGAGCCGATTCTGCGGCTGCGGATGATTTGCCAGTCGTGGAAGGTGATGTTCCAGGCGGAATACTCTTCGGGCCAACCGCTGCGCATGCTGGTGGACTTGCGCGCGTCGGTGGATTCCGCTTTGGGCAAGAGTTCGGAGGAGAGCGGAGAGAAGGCTTTGGAAGCCACAGCTGCCGCTAAGGCGAAGCTGGCCATGGCTGCCGCGGCGGGAGCTGGAACATCTGGTGATGTGGCGAGCCATGCGTCGGGTGGTGCGAATCAGGACGCGGCGCCATCGACCGCGAAGTTTGCCGTGGCGAATGATGACGCACCAGAGTTCGAGATCTCATCCGAGGTTCCGGAATGGAATGGGGATGAAGACTCATCGGGCTCCTTGAAGAAGTAGTTTTCAAGATTACGGTTGCGGGCGCACAGACATTGAATCGCCGGCGAAAACGCCGGACTGAAGACTAAGGGAAAACTTGCAAGTGAAACATCCAACCGTACTGGTTATCTCTGACGACCCGCGATTTTCGCGGACCATCACGGCGCGCTGGCAGACGGAACGAACCGTGCCGGCCTTCACCATGCTGAGCGGAGATCTGTGGCCGCGCACGGTGGAGGACTTTGATGTAGCCATAGTGGGAGCGCTGCGGCCTGAGCTTTTATCGGCGATTCTGGAGCCGTTGCACTCGACGGCGCAGCCGTTATTTTGCGTTTGCGAGGATGCATCCACCGCGGCGGCGATACGGAAGCGCTGGCCGCGGACTTCGGTGCTTCGGTCGGACGAGCCCTGGCTGGAGGGTCTGGTTCTGGCGGCCGGCGAAGCGGTACGCCGCAGCGTGGCTGAGGCGCGCGCGCGGGCGGCCGAAGAACATTGCTCCGCCCTGCAACGGCAGGCCATGCTCGGCAGCTACATGCTGGACATGCGGCATGGGCTGAACAATGCGCTGACTTCGTTGTTGGGCAATTCCGATCTGTTGTTGATTGAGCGAGGCAGGTTGCCAGTGCAGGCGCGGGAACAGATTGAAACCATCCGCGATATGACTTTGAGGATTCATGAAGTGATGCAACGTTTCTCATCTCTGGAAAAAGAGATGAACGTGGCGGCGCAACAGGCGGAACGGGAGAGCGGAAAGTGGCGCGCGGCGGCGGCAAGCGCAGGCGCCCGGTAACCGGGGCTCTGGAGAAAGTTTTTATGCATAAGTTGATGGCGACTAGCACGATGCTCGACCACGAACTTTCCGAACTGCGCCTGTTGGTGGAGCGCCAAACCGGGCTGGTCCTGGATTGTTCCAACAACGCTCTGGCAGATCGCGTCGAAGATTTTATCGATGCGCAGGATTTGGGATCGTCCGCCGTGCTGCTCGACCGGCTGCGCTCATCCGAACAAGATCCTTGCACGTTGCCTTCGCTGCTGAATGGGCTGGTGAAGACAGATGCTGGATTTTTTCGCCACTCCGGAGCGCTGAACGCGCTGACGCGGCAAGTGCTGCCACAGCTGTGGAATCGCAAGTCGGCGGATGGTCCAGGACCGATCCGTATGTGGAGCGCGGGCTGCGGCACGGGAGAAGAAACTTACTCGATTGCCATGGCGGTTTGCGATGCGGTAAACCCCGCCAACATCAACGCTCTGAGTAACGGGAATGGCTCGGCGCCGGGGAAGGGCCGGGCGACGGCGCGGAATGGCGGAGTGGCAGATAATTTCTCAATTGCAGGTTCGTCTGCGGCACAGCCGGTGAAGCTGAATCCGGGATGCTCGGTGCACATTGTGGGCAGCGACCTGCTTCCGCAAAGTATTGAGACTGCGGACCGGGGAGTGTATCCGCAATCGGCAATCGACGGCCTGCCGCCGGCCACGATCAAGAATTATTTTTCGAAGATCAGTTCTCCGGGGACCCCTCTGAGCGCGGTAGAACCGGGAAGCGGGGACGAAACCAACTCTGGTTCAGAGCCGGCTTCCGAAGAAGCAACTGCGGTTTCCGCCAGCGTCGCCCATATGCTGGTAAAACCCCGGCTGCGGAGTTTGGTGACCTTCAACTGCATGAACCTGGCGCGCCCCGGCTACATTGGGCGGTTTGATTGCATTTTTTGTATGGACGTGCTGCCGCATTTCTCGCGGGCGCAGCGGTTGGCGACCCTCGAACGGCTGCACCTGTATCTGGAGCCCGGCGGATATCTTTTTCTGAGTCAGACCGAAAAACTTTCATCGCCCAACCTGAATTTCCGCTCGGAAACCTTTGATGGGTATACCTTTCACCGCAAGCCGCTCGCGGCCAGCGCGGCGTATGGAAGGTAAGTTGACCGGGGGAGCACGCTAAAGTTTGCCAGCGCCCAGCCGCTTTGTCATCTCGTCGTAGAGAAAACCTTTGCCGGCCACATAAGGCTGCACCCACTCGCCGTCAATCACGAATTGAGGAATAGCGCGCTTGCCGGTGTGCTTGACGATTTCTTCGGCTGCGCCCGGAGTGGTCTCGACGTCGATCTCTTTGTAGGGAATATTGTGCTTGGCAAGAAAACGCTTGGCTTCGCGGCAATCCGGACACCAGGCTGAGGAGTAGACAATAAGTTCCATAGACCTCTTACAAAAGACCTCTTAAACGAGTAATGGTAGAGACAGCTCTATTGGGCGGATGCACTAACCCAAGTCTCCCCGACTTCTAGTTTACACGTGTTCCAGATGTGCCACGGTTCGCTCGTTGACCACATTGCCGGTATTCAGGGTGGAAGCGGGCTCGAAGAGAACGATCCAGCATTCTTGTTCCGCCACTGGCCGATGCTCTACTCCCCGCGGCACCACGATGAACTCACCTTCCTCGATCCACTCGTGGCGATCGCGGAAGTCCATGTCGCGGTAGTCCATGCGGAAGCGTCCTTTGACCACAAGAAACATTTCGTCCTCATTTTCGTGATGATGGAAGACGAAGTCGCCTGCAAATTTCACTAGCTTTACGTGTTGTCCGTTTAGGTCGGCGGCAATTCGAGGCTTCCAGTGGTCGGAAATTGCGGCGAACTTCTCCGCGAGATTGATCTTTTCCATATGCTGACCTCGATTAAATGTTAACAGTGACTGGTGCTGTACGTGGGTTCGGCAATACAAAAGCCGCCAGCGCTAGCCGGCGGCTCATATTCAGAATGAACTTCGCGACACTCAAACGCGTTAGAGTCCCGCGCGTTAGAGTCCCGAAGTTACTGCGGCGGCGGGGCCGCTTCTTAGGGTTATTCGGACGCCGTGCGCGGAGTTCAGCCGTGTGGTTGCAGTCCAATCAATCTCATCCGAGCTGATTAGGCCGCCGCCACCGGCGGCCAGTGTGTAGGTAATGCGGCCGTCGCGGTAGGTATAGTCGCCGATGGAAAGTATCGTCCCGGTTTTGAGAACAAAAACCGGAGAAGCTGGCGGAAGTCTTGGCGAAGCTAGCGCGACCGTTTTTGGGCGAGCCAGATTTTGGTCGGCAGACGCATACATCGCGTAAGAAGCCCGGGGAATTAACTTCGGAGTGAGAGTGCCCGCTTGCGGATCATTCAATTTCGAATCATTGAATGATTCAGGCCGCGGCCTCGAGAAGAAGTGAAATCCCGGCTCCGGGATGCTTGCGAGCTGTGGAACGAGAAGGTCATCCATTAAGCGCAACTCAAGGGTGGTCTCGCCTTTGAGCTTTGGGCGCGGTCCCTTCGCGGGCAGCGTAATCACCTTCCAGGGCCAGAGCGGAGGAAGCATCCATTCGACAACATCGCGGGTGGCGTGGCCCTTGCCAATGATCTTGCCTTCGCGATCGACACGGTAGCCGGGAGTGCCGATCATCTTGGCCTCCAGCGGAAGGTCGCCGCTGGGCAATCCGATGCGGTCAAAGGTCAGCTTCAATGAGCCTTTGCCGACGAAATGTCCTGGCTCTTTCGCCGACTCCAGATGCCCGACCAGATAGCTCCCACGCGGAAAGGCCTGCTGGCCGAATTCGGTTACCCCACGGAGGTGGCAGACCACGGGATCGCCGACAGAGGCGGTAGCTGAGGAAAAATTTGGTTCATTCAAAGTGCACTGCAAAAGAGTGCCGGCCGGCAGAGCGACTTCCCTTGGACTGGCGGCGGCGAACGAGGTTAGCAAGGTGAAAACGGCGGCGGCTGGAACTACTCCGGAGAGCAATCTGCACTTCATACCTCACCTCAATTGCACGCCCGATTTGTGTGGCGGACGGTGGCGCCCGCAGTTGATTGCAGGTATCTAATCACAAGTTCCAGTGAGGGTCAATGAAATGTTGAACGGATTTTAAGAATACGGCCGTGAGCGAAGACTAGAGCGTGTATCACCATAACGAATAAAAGGCCGCCAGCTTTCGTTGGCGGCTCAACGCCGATTCGGATCACTTCAAGTGCTGGCAGAAACCAAAGTCCCTTGCTGCGCCCGGCATGACGAGGGCGATCTAACGGTGGCGGACGCAATGAGTAAGGTCGCCTAACGCTTGCCGATCAGAGTTAGCAGATCAGAGCTGGCCGGTTCCGCCATCGACGTTTAGATCTACGCCTGTGATGTACGAGGCTTCACTGCTGGCCAGGAAAAGAACGGCATAGCCGATTTCTTCGGGAGTTCCGAAGCGCTTCATGGGAACTCGTTCCCTGATGCCGGCCGAATACTGATCAAAAGTTGCCTGGGGCATTCCACCCTTTTGCAGAATCGGAGTTTCGATGGGGCCCGGACTGACTACGTTTACGCGAATGCCGCGACCGACCAACTCAGCTGCGAATGTGCGAGCCAGCGAGCGTACGGCGGCCTTGGTGGCGGAATAGATGCTTGTTCCGGGATAACCTTTGGTGCTGACAACAGAGGCGTCCAGGACAATGCCAGCGTTATCGTTCAGAAAGGGAAGCGCTTTCTGGACCGTGAAATACAAGCCTTTTACGTTGATGTCGAAAGTTTCGTCGTAGAGTTGCTCAGTGCTGTCGCTGGCAGGAGCGAATTTGGCGATGCCGGCGTTGGCGAACAGGGCGTCGATCTTGCCAAACTTTGCGCTGACTTGCGCGTAGAATTTGTCGATATCGGCTAGCTTGGACACATCGGCTTTTACAGCTAGCGTGCCTTCGCCGATGATTTTGACGGCCTCGTCCAGAGTTTTTTGATCCCGGCCCGTAATGGCTACCTTGGCGCCTTCCTGATGGAATAATTTTGCCGTGGCCAAACCGATGCCGCTGTTGCCGCCAGTGATTGCTACGGTTTTCCCTTGAAATCTCTTTGCCATAAAATTTCTCCAGTGTTAATTTTGCGGTCTGACCAGGAACCGTGATTCGTGGGTCTTGTTTCCAGTTCCGGTTGCTTCTATACTTTGATGAATGTCAAAATATCTAGGGTTCAATTTCTTGATAGCGGCGTGCTACATTGAGGTCAACGCATGGAAAGAAAAGAAGTAGCCCGGATTTCAAAGGCCCTGAGCGACCCTACCCGGCTGCAGATTTATGAAGGGATCTCCAACTGCAAGGAGATGTTTTGCGGGCAGGTGGTCGAGAAGTACGGGCTTACCCCGGGGACGATTTCGCATCATCTGAAGATCCTGGCGGATGCGAATCTGATCGAGACGCGGCGGGAGGGGCAGTTCATCTATTTGAAATCTTTGCCCGAAACGATTCGCGTCTATGGACAGGCGTTGGCGAAGATGGCGGGCAAAAGAAAAGCCGCCAGCTCGCGCTGACGGCTTTCAGTAATATTCCCTAGCGGTTAACTGTTCTCGTACAGCAACACGCCCTCGGTTTTTTCCGCATCCACGGGACGGTAGAACAGCTTGTTATCTTCCAGGAAGACTTCGATGAAAGCGGGGCGCGTAGTGATGGTGCCCTGAATCAGCGCCTCGGACAGCGGGTCTTCAATATATTTCTGCAAGGCTCTCCGGAGCGGGCGCGCACCGTAGGAGCGATCCGTAAGAGTCTGGTTGAGGATCCACTTCTTGGCTTCGTCCGCGACCGTTACCGTGATCGCTTTCTGCGCCAGGTTGCTGTTGAGGTGCGTGACCATCAGTTCCAGAATCTGGATCAGGTCAGCCTCGCTCAACGCCAGGAACAGAATGATCTCGTCCAGGCGGTTCAGGAATTCTGGATTGAAGGTGCGCTTTACTTCGCCCTTCACCAGTTCCTCAACCTTGTTAGAGACCTGGTCTTCCGCGGTCGACTGGAAACCAAACCCCTCGCGCTTCTGCAAGTGACGCGCGCCGATGTTCGAGGTCATGATCAGGATCGTGTTCTTGAAGTCGACCGTGTTCCCGAGTCCGTCGGTCAACTGGCCGTCTTCAAAAACCTGTAACAGGATGTTGAACACATCCGGATGCGCCTTCTCGATCTCATCGAGTAACACGACTGAATACGGAGCACGCTTCACGCGCTCGGTAAGCTGGCCGCCCTCTTCGTAGCCGACGTAGCCTGGAGGCGAGCCGATCAGCTTGGAGACGGAATGTTTCTCCATGAATTCCGACATGTCGAAGCGCACCAGAGCTTTTTCGGTGCCGAACATAAACTGAGCGAGGGTGCGCGCAACTTCAGTTTTGCCCACGCCAGTGGGACCGAGGAACAGGAACGAACCAATCGGACGGTTCGGACTCTTCAATCCAGCGCGCGAACGCCGAATCGCCCTGGCGAGCGCACTGATCGATTTATCCTGCGAGATGATGCGCTTATGCAGCTCTTCTTCAATGCGCAGAAGTTTCTGAGTTTCTTCTTCTTTAATGGAAGTAATGGGAACGCCGGTCCAGCGCGAAACTACATCTTCGATGTCCTCGCGGCCGACAACGCCGGTGGAAGATTCATCGAGATGATATTTCTCGCGCAGGGCGCGAAGGTTTTCGCGCTCCTTGCGTTCTTCATCGGAGTAGAAACGAGCTTTCTCGAACTCGTGGTTCGCGATCGCATTCTCCATCCGGTGCACGATGAATTTGATGCGCTTCTGAACTTCGGTGATTTCTTCCGGCTGAGAAGTCTGGCGCAGTTTTACGCGCGCGCCGGCTTCATCGACCAGATCGATCGCCTTGTCTGGAAGGAAGCGATCTGGAATATAACGGTTTGAGTGCGACACCGCGAAGTTGATGGCGTCGTCGGTGTAGGTGACGGCGTGGAACTTTTCGTAACGGTCTTTAATTCCGAAGAGCACCTTCACCGCGTCCGCTTCGTTCGGAGGCGGAACTTTTACAGCCTGGAAGCGGCGCTCGAGCGAACGGTCTTTCTCGATCGACTTGCGATACTCGCCCGGAGTAGTTGCGCCGATGCATTGGATTTCACCGCGAGAAAGCGCGGGCTTCAGGATGTTTGCGGCATCAAGCGAACCCTCGGCGGAGCCTGCGCCAACCAGCGTGTGCAATTCGTCGATGAAGATGATGGAATTCTGCGACTCCATCAATTCTTTCATGATGGTCTTCAGCCGCTCTTCGAATTGGCCGCGATATTTCGTTCCAGCAACGATGAGAGAAAGATCGAGGGCCAGGATCCGCTTGTCGGCGAGGAATGATGGAACCTCGCCATCGGCGATGCGCTGCGCCAGGCCTTCGACGATGGCGGTTTTGCCTACGCCCGGTTCGCCGATCAGCACGGGATTGTTTTTGGTGCGGCGGCAAAGAATCTGCACGACGCGTTCCAACTCGCCGTCCCGGCCGACCAGCGGATCAAGCTGGCTATCCATGGCGGCTTGGGTGAGATCGCGCGAAAACTCGCTCAGCAGGGAAGACTCGCGCTGGCGCTGGGGCTGAGCTTTTTCCTGGCTGGTGCGAGCCAATTCTTCGCGGATGGTTGAAAGCCGCAGGCCGCGCTCGTGAAGTATTTCCGCGGCAAAGCACTTTTCTTCGCGGAGCAATCCTAATAGAAGATGTTCGGTGCCAATGTGCCGGTGCGAAAGCCGCTCCGCTTCTTCGGCGGCATAGGCCAATACGCGCTTGCATTCATTGCTCAAAGGCAGGTCGACGGAAGTGGAAACTTTTTCCCGGATGGTGGTGTGGCCTTCGATCTGCTTGCGGATCGATTCCACCGAGGCGTGCGAACGGAGAAAACGGTTGGTCAGGGCCTTATCTTCGCGCAGCAAACCCAGCAACAGGTGCTCCGTCTCTATATAAGGAGAGCCGAACTGACTCGCTTCGTAGCGTGCGAAGAATATTACGCGCCGGGCCTTTTCCGTATAACGTTCAAACATATGCTCCCCTGAATCCTTCTGGCCGAGAGAGCGCTGGCTGCCTCTCGTCCTACCTGAACCCTAGTCCGATCGGTTGCATAGTGGTTGCCATTACTTCATCATTATGCAATCAAACTCTTACCGAACCCAAGTCATTGTTACGTTCGTTAGATGTTACCGAAGGAACCTGTGGAAGCTTCCTGCGGAGCGGATATTGTAATTTCCAGCGATCTTTAACCGTTTATCAACCGAACTATTACCAGCCGTGTGCTTCCTCCTGGTCTTTTTAAGCCGGCAAAGACTCCGGCCTGATCTCCTCCACTCGGCCGCCCTCCAGGCGCAAAACCCGATGGCAGCGCCGCGCGAACGATAAATTGTGCGTTGCAATCAGAGAGGTGAGTTGGTGGTCGCGATGTAATCGCGCGATCAGATCGAAGACCGATTCCGCCGTACGTTCGTCAAGGTCGCCGGTGGGCTCATCGGCTAGCAAGAGCCTGGGACCGGTGATCAAAGCCCGCGCCAATGCTACACGTTGCTGCTCCCCCCCGGAGAGCTCGCCCGAGCGATGATGGGCTCGTTGCTCGAGTCCGACTTCGCGCAGCCATCGTAAGGCTTGCGGCTGAACTTCCGCCCAACTAAGCCCCCGTACCAGCAAGGGCATAGCGACGTTCTCCGCTGCGGTGAATTCGGGCAGCAAGTAGTGAAATTGCCATACGAAACCGGCTTCGCGATTGCGAAATTCCGCAGCCTGATCCGCCGATAGCAAATTCACCTGCAATTGGGCGCAGTATACGTCACCTTCGGAAGCCCGATCAAGAGCGCTCAGGATGTGCAATAAGGTACTCTTGCCGGCCCCCGATTCGCCCACAATTGCAAGCATTTCCCCGCGCCTCACCTCGAATGACAAATTCTCAAAGAGCACCAAGTCTGATTCGCCAGACCGGAAAACCTTCTTCAATCCTTGAACCCGAAGCAGCGCGGCTTGTTGCCCAAGGTCTGGTTCCATAAGATCAAGTTCCGCCGGGGCGAGCCGCGAAGTATCTGCTTCTACCTCTTTCGTTAGATGCACTTCTCCCCCGCCACGAATCATCCTGCCAGACTTAGTCGCTCCGCGGCCAGCACGGTAGGTCGCGCCATCCTCTCACATCAAGCGGGCAATCTAAATGGCACGTTTGATCCATATTGGGCCGGCTATATAAGGCCTATCGGCTCTGAGGCTGGTTTTCTGCACCGGCTTCGCCGGGGACAGCCGTAGGCTGCGCCTACCTTGATTCTCTATACTTTGACGGTGGTTTCCTCACCGGCAACGCCTCGAAGTGATTCCCCATAAGGTTCGCGGGCGATACCGTGCTCCGTAATGATGGCGGCTACATATTTCGCCGGGGTCACATCGAAGGCTGGATTCTCGATGGAGACGCCGTCGGGCACCATCTGTTTCCCAGCCATGTGGGTGACTTCGCGGGCATTGCGTTGCTCGATGGGAATCTGGCTTCCATCGGGACACGCAAAGTCGATGGTGGACAAGGGCGCAGCCACGTAGAAGGGAATGCCGTTTTCTTTGGCGAGGACGGCCACCGTGTAGGTGCCGATCTTATTGGCCACATCGCCATTGGCCGCGATGCGATCGGCACCTACGACGATGGCTCCGATCTTGCCCTGCCTCATCATCGCACCAGCCATGTTGTCAGAGATCACAGTCGTGGGAATTCCGTCTTTCATGAGTTCCCAGGCGGTAAGCCGGGAACCTTGCAGAAAGGGACGGGTCTCGTCGGCGTAGACATGGATCTTTTTTCCCTGTTCGACGGCAGCCCGGATCACTCCCAAAGCCGTACCGTATCCAGCGGTGGCCAACGCTCCGGCATTGCAGTGGGTCAGGACTCCGCCTTCACTCGGCATTAGCGTAGCGCCGTGGCGACCCATAGCCTGATTGGCTGCGATATCTTCGGCGTGCATGCGCTTGGATTCCTCAATGAGATCCTCTTTGATCTTTAGGATCGGGCGAACGCGCACGCGCTCGAATTTTTCCTGCATGCGGCGAATGGCCCAGAAAAGATTCACCGCGGTGGGACGGGTCTTGCCGATCAGTTCGCAAATCTGATCGAGTTCCCGCTTGAGATCGGCAACGGTTTCGGCTTTGGAGTTCTTGACGCCGAGCGCTATGCCCATGGCGGCAGATACTCCGATTGCGGGAGCGCCGCGGACAACCATGGTCCGGATTACATCGGCAACCTGTTCGTGCGTGGTACAGGTCACATACACTTCTTCGGTCGGCAGCTTCGTCTGATCGATGAAGCGCACGCCTTGATCGGTCCATTCGAGAGTTTGAATCATAAGTTTGGGTTTGGGTTAAGTTTGGGATATCGGCGGCTTTGTGTCGTCAGTTTGGAGCAAGTGCTCGGCTCGGATATCGTTCGCGGTAAAAATTGAAACGAATGGAGCGGGGGCGGCAGCTTTTTCCACATTGCTCCTGCCTTTTGCTTCTTCGCGCTCCACCAGGCACATTGCTCCAACGATCTCGAAGCCAAATTCGCGCGCGGCCTCGATTGCCTGTACCGTGGATGCGCCGGTGGTGCAAACATCGTCCACGATCACTACGCGCGCGCCCTTTTGACGATAGCCTTCGATTCGTTGCCCGGTGCCATGCTGCTTTTCGGCTTTGCGGACCAGAAAGCCGTTCAGTTCGCCGCTCATTATGGAAACGGCGGTGACAATGGGATCGGCCCCCATGGTGAGCCCGCCGATGGCTTGGGCTTTCCAGCCGCGCTGCTTGATTTCTTCGAAGAAAACTTCGCCGGTAAGGCGCGCGCCCCGCGCGTCCAGGGTGGTGATCCGGCAATCGATGTAATAGTCGCTGGTGCCGCCAGAGGACAACTTGAAGTCGCCCAGGCGGAATGATTTATGGGCTAGCACTAAACGCAACTCTTGACGCGGCGAAAGCATGAAATCTAACGATAACACGTGAAATCGGTCGGAGTGGTGCGCGGAAATCTTGGGGGATGGGTCGTTTTGAAAAAAATCGTCAACCGCAAAGCGCACGCAGGTATACGAAGGAAGGCCTTGCTCGAGGCATGGCGCTCAGGACATGCTGGGGGCGGCCGTCCCTAGACGCGAACGTCCCAGAGCGTGGTACCCTGAGTTTTTCCACAGAAGCATAAACAGAACAATAATTCGAGGTAGGAACTTGCAGATTGGGCGAAGGTTTTGGATTTTTATTACTGGCATTTTCATTTTTATTGGCCTGAATCTTATCGGTTCGACTTTGGTTTTGGCCGCATTCGCCGAGGGTACTCATAGCTGGGAGCAGGCGAAATTTGAGGAACTGGTGAAGGGAAACGCCACCGGTGTGGCGATCCGCAGCAATGGCGGGCTGGAACTGGCACTCACGTTCAAGAGCTTGTACGCAACTCCTTCCACATACATTTGGGCCATTGCCGCCGACGATGCCGGAACTGTCTACGTGGCGGCGGGCGCGCCCGCCCGGGTGTATCGGGTTACTCCCGACGGAAAGTCGACGATTATTTTCGAGCCCAAAGAGCTCCAGGTACAAGCGTTGCAGATTGGCCCCGGAGGGGTGATCTACGCGGCGACGGCTCCTGACGGCAAGGTCTACAAACTCGAACACAAACCGGGAATGCAGAGTTCGAAGGACGATTCCACGGCGCCCGATAAAGCGGGTAATGACAGGGCAAATAATAAGGATAAGGAGCCGGCAAAGCCAGCCGCCGATCCCTCCTGGAGTTCGTCGGTTTACTTCGAGCCCGCCACGAAATACATATGGGATCTTGCCCTCGACAAAACGGGCAACTTATATGTAGCGACCGGGGATCATGGAGAGATTTTTCGGGTTACGCCAAAGGGTGATCATTCGGTTTTCTTCAAGACCGACGAAACTCACATTCGAGTGCTGGCGCTGGACGCGCAGCAGAATTTGATTGCGGGTTCAGACGGGAGTGGACTCGTCTATCGTATTTCTCCCTCGGGCGAAGGCTTTGTGCTTTACAGCGCGCCCAAGAAAGAAATCACCGCTCTGGCAATTGACCATGCGGGAAACATTTATGCAGCGGCGGTGGGAGAGAAAAAGAACAACGGGGGATCGAGTTCATCGGGCGTATCGCTCTTAAGCCTGGCGGCTGGCACCCTCAACAGTTCCGCACCGCCGCAAGTGCCGGGCATGACAATTACGACTACGCCCTCCGCGCCTCCCACGAGCGGGCCGTTCCCATTCCCCGGCGGCAGTTCGCCCGGCGGTTCGGATATTTATCGCATCGCCCCCGATGGTTCCCCTTTGAGGATGTGGACCTCGCATGAGGATATTGTGTACGCTCTCGCTTTTGATTCACAGGGAAGGCTGTTGGCGGGTACCGGAAACCGCGGCCATATTTTCGTGGTTAACGGCCAGGATGAATTCTCCGATCTGCTGAAAGCCGCAGCCTCGCAGGTGACGGCTTTCGCGAAGGCGCCCGGTGGCGGAATTTATACCGCTACCAGCAATTTGGGCAAAGTCTTCCTGCTCGGTCCCGGACCTGAGCCGGAAGGAACTTATGAGAGCGATGTGTTTGACGCCAGGATTTTTTCACGGTGGGGGCGCGCTGAACTGCGGGGCTCAGGAAATGTAGATCTCTACACCCGCAGCGGCAATGTGGATAATCCCGACCGCAACTGGAGTCCATGGAAAAAAATCGATCTTGCCAGCCAGCACGAGACGGGAATTCCGCCCGCCCGTTATGCCCAGTGGAAGGCTGTGCTGCATGCCGGGTCGACGGCGCCGTCGGTGGATAGCGTGGCTTTGTATTACTTGCCGAAGAACGTCGCTCCGGAGGTTGACGATGTGAACGTTCAAGTCGGAGTGAAGTACCAACCCGTGCCGAAATCCAACGTGAGTTTCGGAACAGATCTGTCGATGGGCTCTTCCAATCCGCAATTTGAATCGACGCCCTCGAGTACGCACGACCGCGATTCAATTGGAGTGAAATGGAACGCGCATGACGATGACGGCGACCAGCTGGTCTACTCGATTTATTACCGAGGAGATGGCGAGACGCGCTGGCTTCTGCTCAAAGATGGCCTGACCGACAAGGCATATTCGTTTGATGCCAGTCTGCTGCCGGATGGAGGCTACCTCATAAAGGTTGTCGCATCCGATGCGCCTTCGCAGTCGCCCGGTGATGCTTTGACTGCATCGCGCGAAAGCCGCCGGTTTGAAGTGGATACCACACCGCCGCGGGTGGAAAACCTTACCGCTGCCACGGAAAACGGCCAACTGCACGTGACATTTCGCGCCGCGGATAATTTCTCGATCATTAAGCGCGCGGAGTATTCGATCGATGCCGGAGAATGGAAATACGTGGAACCGGTGGGACAACTCTCGGATGCGAAGACCGAAACCTACGACTTCAAAGCTACGCCGGATGTTACGAAAGCTGTTGCGAAGGACGAAGGAACTTCCGTGGAGCACATTGTCGTGGTGCGAGTTTACGATCGCTACGACAATATGGGAGCGGCCAAGACTGTGATTCGGCGAAAACAATGATTCGAAGAAAATAGTTCAGCGCTGGATCTGTCTCAGGCGGATTGCCGTATTTTCCAGGCGGAAAGGTCGCGCTTTAAGAGATCTTCCAGTTCTTCTATTTCGGGCTCAAAAATTTCTGACATCTGCCGCAATACTTCCCTGGACATGTTTGGAAACGGCGGGCCGCCGCCCAACACCAATTTGCACATGGGCGATCTCTTGAAGGCGCTGACGATTCGATCCATGCGCCGCGCCTTGAGCCAGTCGGCTACCAGAGTTGCGCTTCGCGTGCCGTAATAGTTCCGGGGATGAGTCATCTTCTCGGAACCGTGCACGAAACCGCGTTGCCAAGCGGTGAGCGCAAAGCGCGGTACGCCGATGAAATCCAATACTTCATCCAGGAATCCCTGGGGATCGGTGCGGAGATCATCGTAGATGCAGGAATGGACGTTGGCGGCTCCAAAAGATCTTTGCCAGAGTTTTAGATGGCTCGCATATCGGCCAGTTTCCATTAACTCCGGATCGCGCTGGACCGCTTCCTCAAAACTCCAGGGAATGAATCCATAGGCGCGTTTCAGCCGATAGAGCGAGACAATCCGGTCCACCGGATTGCGGAATACGCAAACGATTCTGGCGCTGGGTAAAAGCTGTGCCATGCGCTCACGCGCTACAGCTGAGGCGAAATAAGTGGGAGCGACTTCTCCGATGCGCCGCCCCTGCGATTCTTCGTAGCGATAATGTGCGAGATACCACTTCACGCCCTTGTGAAAGTGAGCGTCGAAAAACCTGGTTTCTTTGGACGGTCCGGGCAGGAGTGTGTGCTGATCTAGAACGTGATGCAGCCAACTGCTGCCGGTGCGCGGGGGGCCGACTATAAAGAAGGATGGGAGAGTGCGGGACTCTTTTTCTTTGGCAATTGGCCGGACTAGAGCCGGTGCCATGGCTGCGCAAAGGTCTTCGCCGCCTCTAAATTCTCCTGTCGGCCTAACGCACGTGAATTCCACTGCCCCCTTGGGCTCGTCCATTTCTTCCTCGTACAATTCCTCGCGCAAGTTTCGATAAAGCGGCTATTTGCCGGTAGATCGATATTCCTACATAGGCCGCTTTAGGAAAAATGGCGCGGAACGTCAGCAGCCGACAACAGGCCTTAGGCTTCTACGGAATAGACCTTAGGCGTTCGGTCAAATTCAGATGAAATTTAGCAATTCCAGGGTTGTCGGGAAAGAAGCGTCAAAGTGTAAAAAAGAGTCAATTGCTCCGAAGTGGTAAGGAGGGGGAGGTGGGCCGGTTACGCCAGACTGTTATTCCCCTGTTCCTTTTGCAGTTCGATTTCCGCGGTTGGGTTTCTGATTTCGTCGAGCGGTCCGGCGCGGCGTAGTTCCGGAAACATCCAGGCCCAGATCGCGATGACCAGCAAGGTCCCCACGCCTCCGAGCACAACGGCGGGGACGGTTCCGAACCATTGCGCGGTCAGGCCGGACTCAAATTGGCCAAACTCATTGGATGTTCCGATGAAGACCATATCGACGGCCGTTACCCGACCGCGCATTTCATCGGGCGTGCGCAACTGAGTCAAGGTGGCGCGAATGATTACGCTGATCATGTCCGATGCACCGAGCAAAATCAGCGAGATCAGTGAAAGCGTGAGGCTGCGGGACAGTCCAAAAACGATGGTAAAAACTCCGAATCCCGCAACCGACCAAAATAGCGCGGTGCCAGCGCCGCCGCGCAGCGGACGGTGAGCCAACGCAACCGCCATCAAGGCTGCGCCTACTCCCGGAGCAGTTCGCAGCAAGCCCAGTCCCCACGGGCCCGTGTGCAAGATTTCTTTGGCGTAGACCGGGAGCAAAGCTACCGCGCCGCCCAGTAATACCGCGAACAGGTCTAAAGAGATTGCGCCAAGGATCAATTTTTCCCGCCAGATAAAATCCAATCCGGCGAAGACGGTCTTGATGGTCGTAGGTTCACGCCGCCTCGCCAGTGGGCGGGTTTTAATGCCGAAGGTGGAGAACATGGCGCCGAGCGAAGTGAGGGTCGCAACCGCGTACACAACCGAGGGACCATGGAACGCGGCATAGAGAATGCCGCCCAGCGAAGGGCCAAGAATGGTCGCGGCCTGAAACGTAGTCGCATTCCAGGCTACAGCGTTGGGGAAGTGTTCTTCTGGCACTAACTGCGGCAGGATCGATCGGCTTGCCGTGCCATTGAAGGAGCGAACCACTCCCAGCAGAATCAGAACTAGATAGATGGGACGAACTGCGTGGGCGCCATGTTTAGTCGAAACCTGTTCGGCCAAGAATAGCAGCAGCCCGGAGCAAACCGCATAACCGGCATAGCACACGCCCAAGACCTTGCGGCGATTGAAGTGGTCGGAAGCATGGCCGGAAACCAGAAACAGCAAGATTCCTGGCAGGAATTGCGCCAACCCGACCAGCCCGAGGTCGAGGGCACGGTTGGTGATCTCATATACCTGCCATCCTACGGCGACGGCCTGCATTTCCACCGCGGCGACGATCAAGAAGCGAGCGATTTCGAACAGCACGAAATCCGGATGAGTGAAAGCTACGCGTCCAGCTTTGGAATCGGCACTTGCGGGCATGGAGCTTCTAATGTGCCATAAAAGTTGAACTCTGTGCGTGTGGGGCATTCAGATGGCGAGGCATTTTGATAAACGCCATTCTGCCATTCCGACCCCGTGCCTCTTGCCGGTAAGGGCTCTGCTTCGGGCCGGCGGAAGCAGATTCCTCGCGCAATAAAACCACGCTTCGGAATGACAAAATTTGCAGGTTACCAGGGGCTCGCACATCAGGAAATATCCTGCTAGAAAAGTGGTGCGTACAACCTAAATGCTAGACTTCCGGTTCTAGTGAATCGGAGGTGTGCCATGCGCCATTCGTCCGCAGTTGTTCTGGTCTTTGCGTCGTTTGTGATTGAAGCGGTTGCTCAAACCACTCCGCAGAATAAAGCATCGAAACCGCAGGCTCCGGCGATTCCTGCCACTGCGCTGACCGAATCTGCTGCTGAATCTTCGGATCGGCTACCGGTAAAACGAGTCGTGCTCTACAAGAATGGCGTGGGCTATTTCGAGCACACGGCTCGCGTCCGGGGCACGCAGGACCTCAGCATCGACTTCACCACCTCACAGCTCAACGATGTGCTGAAATCGCTTACCGCGGTGGATCTCGGTGACGGGCGAATTTCGTCGGTGCGGTACAACTCGATTGCGCCGCTCGACGAGCGCCTGAAATCTTTGCGGCTGCCGTTTGGCGAGCAAGTCACGCAGGCCGAGTATCTCTCGGCGCTGCGCGGAGCGCGGGTAGAAGTACATAGCGGAGCTGTCACTGCGGCCGGACGGCTGCTCAGCGTGGAGACCATCCATAAACAACATCCGAAAGACGATTATGAAGAAGACGTCACGGCTTTCTCGATTGTTACTGACACGGGTGAGATGAGGAACTACGAACTCGGGTCGGGCACATCGGTGCGCATCGCGGAGCGCGAGCTTACCGACGAAGTGGGCAGGTATCTCAACCTGATCGCTTCGTCGCGTGCGCGGGATGTAAGGCGAATGAGTTTTACCGCGGCCGGCGCAGGCGAGCGCGATATTTTCGTAAGCTATGTCAGCGAAGTGCCGATCTGGAAGAGCACCTACAGAATTATCATCCCCGAGAAACAAGGTGAGAAGCCGCTATTGCAGGGCTGGGCGATTGTCGACAACACCATCGGCGAGGATTGGAAAGATGTTCAACTTTCGCTGGTGGCGGGCGCACCGCAATCGTTTATCCAGAACATTTCTCAGCCGTTCTATGCCCGCCGGCCGGTGGTACCGCTGCCGCAGTCGGTGATGCTAACGCCGCAATCGCAGGAGGCGACGTTGGAGGGCGGAGAACAAGATCAAGTCGTCGCGAAGCTAGGTGGGGAAACTGGCGCTGGGATGGCAAGGGCATCGGGAGGCGGGGTTGGCGGCGGCGTGTTCCCGAAAAATACCCCGAACGCGGGGATAAGCGCTCGCAGTCTGACGCAAATGGCCCAAGTGCAATCGGCGGCCCCGGCCGCGCAAGTAACAAACGGACAACTCTTCGGCTGGCTGGAGTCGCAAAGCCCAGAAGCGGAAGGGCAATCCCTGGGCGATTTCTTCGAATATAAAATCAACCAGAAAGTCACCATCAATAAGAACCAATCCGCGCTTGTGCCCATTTTGCAGGCGCACATTGAAGCCGAAAAAGTCACGCTGTGGAACGAGCATTCCATCCCCCTGCGGGCGTTATGGATCAAGAACACCAGCGGGCAGGTGCTCGACTCCGGCTCATTCAATATTCTGGAAGCCGATTCATTTGCCGGCGAAGGGATTTTTGAAACCATTCATCCCGATGAGCGCCGGCTGCTTTCCTATGCCGGAGATGCGGCAGTACATGTGAAGCAGAATTCCAACTGGAGCGATGAGCCCTACCGCCGGATCCGTATTGCGAAGGGCACGATGATGCTTATCAAGGAAGAGCGTAAATCGATCCGATACACCATACGCAATGCCGATACCGAAGCGCGGCAGGTGATCGTGGAATCTCCCGCCGAGGGAGGATGGACCCTGTCGCCGGACACGCCGAAGCCGGAGGAAACTTCCGAATCGTTTCATCGCTTCCGGGTTCCGGTAGATGGCGGGAAGACCGCTGAGCTGACGGTCGAATCCGTCCATCCCCAACAGACGGTTTACCAATTGACTAACCTCGACAATCATGAAGTCGAGCTCTTGATCCAGCAGAAGCGCATGACGCCCACGATGCAGGAGGCGTTTGACCGGATTTTGAAGCAGAAGGTGAAGATTGAGGAGTTATCGAATCAAATTTCCCAGCGCAAGCAGGAGAGCGACGAGATCACGGCCGACCAGAATCGCATTCGCGAGAACATGAAGGCCTTGAAGGGAACTTCCGAAGAGAAAACGTTGTTGCAGCGCTACGTGGGTCAATTAGATTCGCAGGAAAGCCGGCTGGCTCTTCTGCGCAAGGAGTCGAGCGATTTGACCGCGCAACAAACTCAGGCAAAAGTTGAATTGGATCGGATGATCATGGAAGTGAATGTGGATGAGAGTTTCTGAGGAGGGTCTTGCAGGACTCGGCGAGGACGGTGCGGTGTCGAGACCTTCGCGATGCAGGGATCCTTCGACCTCCGTTGGCTGCGCTCAGGATGACAATGTTGGTGAGGGTCGGGCTTTTACGGCACGACTGAAGTCATGCCCTTCCCCAGCCCAGTCGCGAGGATAGCTTCTAGCCAGCGGCTTCCTTCAAGTCGTTTGATTTAGACTGAAGCGGGATGCCGCTCAAGATCTATCGACTGCGCCGCTGGCTGGCGGTGATGGCTGTGCTGTTCACAGGCGTAGTGGCTGGCATGTATTTCTATGCACGCATGCGCCAGCACAGCGTTCTCAAAGGATTTCCCGGGAAGATCGCATACGACATCAAGCAGACTGCCAGCGGTTTTCAATTTTCAAAATCTGAATCCGGCCGCACGGTTTTTACCATCCGGGCTAAGAACGTAAAAGAATTCAAGCTCAACGGGTATGCCGAACTGCACGACGTAAATATTATTCTCTACGGCCGCGATACTTCCCGCTTCGATCAGATTTACGGAAATGATTTTACATTCGATCCGAAATCGGGTGACGTTACCGCCAAAGGCGAAGTGCAAATCGATCTGCAGGCGAATCCTAGCGGCGTGAGCGCTCCCGATCAGGCGACGCCGACGGAACTAAGAGATCCCATACATCTGAAGACTACCGATTTGGTGTTCAACCGCGACAGCGGAGACGCTACCACGGATGCCCGTGTCGATTTCCAAACCTCGCAGGCTGCCGGGTGGGCGGTTGGGGTGCGGTATACGGCAAAAACCGAGACACTCACTCTGGCCTCACAAGTTCACATCACGCTAACCGGGCAGCAAACAGCCACGCTTTTTGCCGACCATGGGAAAATTACGCGCGAGCCGCGGTTAATTGTGTTGGACCATCCCGTGATGAAGCGCGACGGGGGAACACTGCAATCGGAAGAAGCTACGCTTTTTCTGGGACCGGAGAACGAAGTACAGCGCGTGCTGGCCACGGGAAATGTGAATGCGAACTCCGCTCCGAACGTTAATGACATGAATGACGACAACGAAGAGATGAAAGCTCGGGCCGACGAAGCCGAGCTTTTCCTGACAGGCAAGCAGAATTTACTGACCACGGCTACGCTCACAGGAAATGTGCATGTGGAACGCAGTGGAGTTCAGCCGATGCAGGGGGACGCCGGAAAAGCGATTCTCGATTTTGCCGGCCAGAACGAAATACGAAAAATTCACGCCTTCGATGGAGTGCGCCTGGAGGGGCACCCAAAAGGCGGTGCGGGAACCGTCATCGTGGCAGATGGTTCGGCGCCGCAGGATACGGAGATCACCGCCCCGATCATCGATTTCTTTGTTCTGGATGGACGGCGTCTTGATCATGCCGAGACCTCCGGCGCAGCCAAGATCACAATAACTCAGCCGCAGGGCGTCGATTCAGCTCCGCAGCGTGCTGCGGTCCAACGGGCCTCCATTCAAAAAAATACAATTCAAAAGACCGTAATTACCGCCGGCCGCTTCGACGCGAAGTTCAACGCGACTGCCGATGGCAAGAGCCGCATATCTTCTCTTCACGGAGCGCCCGACGCGAAGATTGTGAATGTTGCGCCCGGGCTGCCTGACCGCATCAGCACCAGCCAGGTTCTGGACGCCACATTTCTACCCGAGGGCGGAATCGCATCCATAGTGCAGCAGAGAAGTGTTTTCTACACGGACGGCCAGCCGCTCGACAAACGTACCCAAGCCTGGGCTGACAAAGCGCTCTACACTCCTGGCGATCACATCCTGCTGTTAACCGGCAGCCCCCGCGTGACCGATGGCGGCATGAACACGACCGCGAATACCATCCGCATCAACCGGACGACGGATGTTGCCTTTGCAGAGGGAAGCGTCAAAAGCACCTACAGCGAATTGAAGGAACAACCGAACGGCGCCCTGCTGGCGTCTGCTTCGCCCATCCATGTGACAGCGGCCACTATGACGGCGCACAATTCCCCGGCGATTGCGCTTTACCAGGGCAATGCGCGTTTGTGGCAGGATGCGAACTTGATCGAGGCTCCTTCGATCCAGTTCGACCGCGACCGCCGCGCTCTGGTCGCCGAGGGTACGTCCGCTCAGCCGGTCTCCACCATTTTGGTCCAAGCGAAGCAGCAGTCAGGATCCCAGGTGACGGGGGCAGGGCTTGACCCGGGGAAAGTATCAGCAAAATCAAGCGAAGATAAAACGAAGATAAAAAATACTCAGAAAACTAAAGACGATGGTCCCGTAACGGTCACTGCGCTGCGCCTGACCTATACCGATGCCGAGCGCCGCGCCCACTACGAGGGAGGAGTTCGCGCGGAAGGAACTGGATTCGACGCCAAGGCGAAGGAGATGGATGTTTACTTTATTCCTAAAAGCCAAGAAGCTGGAAACAAAGAGGTTAGTTCTGCCAGTCGTCTCGATCACATGGTCGCCGTGGGCAATGTATTGGTAACTGAGCCGGGGCGCCGAGCGCAGGGTCAGAAGCTGGTTTATACCGCGTCTGATGACAAGTTCGTGATGACCGGCGGACCTCCCTGCATTTTTGATGCCGAACGTGGCAAGATTACCGGCGATTCGTTGACTTTCTTTAAGGCCGATGATAGGGTGCTCGTAGTAGGCGAAGCCGGTATTCCTGTGGTAACGCAAACGAGAGTGGTCAAATAGTTCGCGCCGCCAGACAGAACTTAGACAATGGCAAGATAAATGCGTACCCTAGCCACGGATGAGATTGGCAAGTCGTATCGCGGACGGCGCGTTGTAAATGGTGTCAGCCTGCGGGTAGAGCAGGCGGAAGTAGTCGGATTACTAGGTCCTAACGGCGCAGGCAAGACAACCACGTTCTACGCCATCGTTGGGCTGATCCCCCCTGATACTGGTCGAGTACTGTATGACGGCCAGGACATCACTGACGTTCCCATGTATTTGCGGGCGCGCCAGTACGGCATCAGCTATCTCCCACAAGAAGCTTCGGTGTTTCGCAAACTCACGGTGGAAGAGAACATCCTCGCGGTGCTGGAAGCTCAACCTATGTCCTGGCACGAGCGTCGCGAGAAGATGGAGAAATTTATCGATGAACTGGGGCTTGAGCACATCCGGCAGAATCGGGGATATGCGCTTTCGGGCGGCGAACGCCGGCGCGTGGAAATCGCCCGCTGCCTGTGCATCAATCCAACATTCATCCTGCTCGACGAGCCGTTTTCGGGGATCGATCCTATTGCCGTCCTCGACTTGCAAAAGATTATCAGCAGCCTCAGGGCCAGCGGCATCGGTGTGTTGATTACCGACCACAATGTGCGGGAGACTCTTTCAGTGACGGATCGGGCCTACATCATCGATGACGGAAGAATTTTCCGTCATGGCAAGCCGGATCAGTTAGCTAGCGATCCGGAAGTGAGGCGCGTGTATCTGGGAGAAAGCTTTTCGTTGGTGTAGGTTCGGAAGTATAGGCTCGGGAAGGGCACGGCTTCAGCCGTACCGATAAAGTTTGTGGCGTGGGCGCCTTTAGGTGCTGAAAGAAGTGGTTTTGTTAGAGGATAAAAAGCGGAATGACCGATTTCATTATCAGGTACGGAAAGTATGCTCCCCTCGTGACGGCTGTACTACTGATCTGGTCGGCGGCGGACCCTCCTAAGCCAGTCGCCAAGGGCTATGGCCGCTACATCATTGGCACGATGGGAGTGCTCCTGCTTTATACCAGCATTCACATCATAGTGAGGTGAGATAGCTATCAACGTACGTTCTGGAAGAAACATAAAGAGCGCAGGCAGCGTTGCAGAAGGCACAACGAGACTACTGCGAACAGCGACCAATAACCAACGACTAACGAAATGGTCCTACTTCAACACAAACTAAGCGTCAAACTATCCCAGCGCCAGATCCTCACCCCGGGCCTGGTGCAGATGGTTTCCGTCCTCGCGCTCAACAAGCTCGAGCTCAAGGACATGATTAATGCGGAGATGGTCGAGAATCCGGTTCTGGAGGAGCTCGAAGAGTCCGTTCCCTTGATCGACGAGATTGGCCGCAAAGAGGAAGACCGCGACCGTCCGACCCCGACTTCCACCGAAGAAACTCCCATCACCGCTGAGAAGAAAGATCCGTTTGAAGAGATCGATTTCGGTTCGTTTTTTCAGGACTATCTAGACCCTGGCTATCGCACTCGCAGCGAGATGGAAGAGATCGAGCGCCCGTCGTTCGAGAACTTTCTCTCGAAGCCCACGAACCTTACCGACCATCTGGCGTGGCAGCTAGGGGCACTGAGCCTTCGTCCGGAAGTTCGCGAGGCCGCCGAACAGATCATCGGCAACCTTAATGAAGATGGCTACCTGATCGCCAGCGACGAGGAGATGCTGGGCATCGCTCCCCCTGCGACTCCTGAAGCAGATGCCGCGACCGCCAAGAATATTGTCAGCGAAGCGCAGGCTCTGGGGCTGAATGAGCCGGTCGACGAGAATGCTCCCGCGGATGAAGCGATGAATTCCGCCGCGTCAGTGACTGAACCTGCAACCGTTCCTTACGCGAGCGCGGCCGTCTTCAATACGAGCACGAATTCGAACATCGACACGAACTTCAGTATGAACATTGGCACGAATTCTGAGGAGAATTCCGCAGGCTCAGTGTTCGATTCGGCCGTGGGGAATTCATCGCTCGACGCTTCGTTTCCCACAAATGGAAGTGGGGCTGCGGCCGCTTCCACGATTGCCTCTTCCGCCTCTGCTTCTGCCGCCGCGCCTGCGCCTGCTTCAACCGCCGCTGCTTCGCAGGCTGCTTACACGCCGCGTTTTTCCGCCCGGTTCACGGCGGACGATCTTCGCGAAGCTCTCGACGTGGTTAGCCAACTGGATCCTCCGGGCGTGGGTTGCCGCACTCTCCGGGAATGCCTGCTGCGCCAGTTGCACCATCATCAACAGCAACTCGTGCAAAACAGGAACGGAGACAAGCCGGTCAATGGTACGGCGCAAACCTTGCTGGACGCGGTTGCCATCGTTGACCAGCATCTGCGCAGCGTCCAGAGCAAGCAGCACAAAGAAATTGCCAAGGCCATCGGGCGTCCTGCTGAGGCCGTGCAACTGGCCCTTGACTATATCCGCACGCTCGATCCGCGACCCGGTTTGCAGTACAACAAAGTTCAGGCTCGCTTGATCGAGCCCGACGTCGCATTTATTAAGCACGGGGACGAATGGCTGGTCATGATGAATGACGACGATCTGCCGCAGCTTCGACTCAACCCCGCTTATAAAAAGCTGGTCACGCGTGAGACCAACGACAAGAACACGCGTGACTACGTCAAAGAGCGCTACAAGAGCGCCATCCAGCTCATCAAGAATATCGAGCAGCGCAAGCAGACGATCACGAAAGTCTGCTACTGCATCGTAGCCCGCCAGCAGGATTTTCTGGAAAAAGGCATCGATCAGCTCAAGCCGATGATGATTAAAGAGGTTGCCGAAGAGATTGGCGTGCACCCCTCGACCGTGAGCCGCGCCGTGGCCAGCAAATACGCGCACACTCCGCAGGGCGTGTTCGAGTTGCGCTATTTCTTTAGCGAAAGCGTGCAGGGCCCCGAAGGCGGGAACACTTCTTTGTTGATTCTGAAACGCCGGGTCAAGAAATTAATCGACGAAGAGGATACATCGCGGCCGCTTACCGACGAGCAACTCACCAGAATTCTGCAATCGCAGGGAATTCAGGTCACTCGCCGTACTGTAGCCAAATACCGCGAAGACATGCGCATTCCCAGCACCCATCAGCGGCGGGTGAAAGAATAGTCAAAAAGACTGTAGAAAGAGCAAAAGCCAAAAGCTTTACCACAGAGGGTCACAAAGGTGGCACGGCGGATCACAGGGGTGGCTTAGATGTTGATTCTTACTGCACATCGATTTCTGCACTCTAACCTTTAGTATTCGCACCTAGTATTCGCACCGCAAGGAGCGCCGCTAAATGAACGTGGAATTCACCGGCCGCCAGTACGAGATTACTCCCGCCGTCCGCACCGAAGTAGAAACCGGGCTCGCCAAAATCCGCAAAATCCTGGGAGACCGCTTTGAAGCCAAAGCCGTGCTTGCCGTCGAAAAGCACCGGCACAAGGCCGAGATCACGATCACTCCCCGCAACGGTCCGTTGGTGGGGCTGGCGCAGGCCAAAGATATGATGATTGCGGTTGGCCAGGCCCTGGATCATCTGGAAAAGCAGGCGGTGAAATACAAAACCCGCTGGCAATCGAAGAAGCGCTCTGCCCGCAAAAGCGAAGAAGAGAAAAAGTGGAATGGCGCTTCGGTAGCGCAACCTGCGCCGGCCACGAAAGTTGGGCTCACGGAGAAAACTGCTGTCCCGGTCGCCGTGCACCGCTTTCCGCCGGTGGCCAAAATCACGGACGTGCATTTAGTGCGCTCGCCGGAGTCTGTCGCCATGAGGCCCATGACCCTTGAAGAAGCGATTAAGGAAGCCCATTTCCGCGACCGCGATGTCTTCGTCTTTCGCGACCCGAAAGGCAAGCTCATGATCCTGCACCGCACCCGCGACGGAAAAATGGAGCTTATCGAAGCCCCGTAGCTTTTGATCGACCGGTTAATCGTGCTCGATCGTCTTCTTTTCTTTTTGACGGCGCCGGGTTTGCGTGGTTTCCGTCGCTTTCTTCGGGTTAAAATACGCATCGCTGAAAACCACATTGCCCTCAAAGGGTTTCATGCTTTCCTGAAAGCGCTGCCTGGAAATCGCGCTGCGGATTTCGTCTTTCACATCTGCCTGTGTCAGTGTCTCCCGGCTAATCATTTTGTAAATGAAGTGCGCCCCACTGGGGTCGGAGAATACTTGGGAAACTTCGCCAGGTTTTAAGTTCATCACTGCCTCATGCTGGGGTGGCAGTGTGGCGCGACGTACTTTCTCCATCTTCGTGTCGACCATGGTCTCGCCGAATCCCGACTGAGCATAGGCCTCTTGCTGCAACTTGTTGGGATCTTCACCGCTCACTGCGCGCGCGCGGAGGTCAGCGGCAAGTTTTGTCATTTCCTCGTCTGAATCTTTATCGTTCTCGCGTGTTCCTGCGATTCGTCTGGCGCGCGGCACAAAAATACGTGCAAACGTGGCTTCCAGGAACGAGGCCTCGTTATTCTTGTAATAATCTTCGAGAGCAGCCTGCGAGATATTGTTGGCATCTTGCTGTAAAGTGCGGTTCAGGTCCTGGGCCAGCAGTTGCATACGGGCCAAGCGGATTTCTTCTTCGAAGGCTGGAGTCTTATCCAGTCCGCGCTTTTCCGCGGCGGCCGCCATTCTGAGATTGTGCGCATAAGAATTTGCTACCTTGAGTCGCAGAGGCAGCGGCATGCCTGGCTGCAGTGCTTCCGCAAGTTTTTCAAATTCCGCGCGAGTGATCACGGTTTTGCAGGCGCTGGCCTGAGCGGCTTCGACACAAAAATCGTCGATCGTTAGGACCGCGTCGCCGGGAGCAACTTCTACATCAGAAGCGTTTTTTGCCGCCGGCTGTGCGGCTTGGCCATACGCGCAGCCGACGAGCAGGCCACACACTAAATAATGAGAACGCATGGATCAGTCACCTCCAGAGGAGTAAAACAGGCAGGGGAAAATAAAACGGGCACGCGGCAACGCCGCATGCCCGTTTCGATCTATTGTTCAAAAGCTCCCATGTTAATTTGTCCGTTGGAATTGACGCGCGGATTGCCGTTGAAATCAATGGTCCCATAATCCGCCGAACCCAGACTGGCGTTGCCGGTGTTCTCCGCCGGCGAACTGGTCGAGATGTCAAAATCCGGCGCCGGTGAGCAGGTTGTAATCGGCGTGGGAGGACCGCTCTCCTTGGTCGAGGTGCAAGAGGTGAGAGTCAGATAGTCGGGATTTGCGAATACCGAATTCGCGTCCTGGCCGGTTTTCGATTGGTAAGTTGCGAACGAGGAATAGCTCTTTCCGTTCAGCTCGAAGGTTGTGGTGGAGCTGGTCGTGTAGAAATCGTTGTAGTTGGAAGTTACTCCGCTGCCGGAGACGTAGCCATACATAAACAGACCCTCGGCGCCGGTATAAACCACGTTGTTCTCGAAGATAATCCCGGTGGCGCGGTACTGGATTTGGAACTCGCCACTGCCGGTCTTCTGCGTGTCATTGTCATACAGGCTATTGTTCACGATGGTGATGTCGGTGCTTCCACCGGTGCCGGTCTTGGCGTAACCACCTACGGAAATTCCGCAGGAGTTTGCCGCATAGACAAGGTTGTTGCGGATGATCACGTTGCTCGAAACCTCGCCGGAGGTTTCGCTCGCGGCTTCGATATTGAGATCGTTCCCGTAAAGCGTGTTGCGCTCGAAGGTGACATCGGTGCAGCCGTCGCAGTACAGGCCGTCTTCATCGTACTCATTGCCTTCGCCAGGATTTTTGAAGGCGCTGTTGTTGTAGATGAGGTTGCCGTAAACGTCTCCGTTCTTGGCCTGATCATAGCCCGTCGGGCCGACTCCTTCGAAACCGATGGCATCCATCCCAATGTTGTCGTTGTCGTAAATCGTATTGTCTGAGACTACAAAATTCTGCACGTTGCCGTTGTAAGTGGTGGTCTCGCTCTCGCCGGTCAGGCATCCAGTCACGGTATTTCCGCTAACGGTTAAGCTAAGAGGAGTCGCGCTGGTACCGAAAACGCCGATGCCGTAGGCGTTTCCGTTTTTTCCCGCCGTGGTTTGTATGTTCTGAACTTTATTGTTGAGAATGTTGATCCCGCTGCCGCTGCCGGCGATCAGGATTCCGGCGGGAACGTCGTTCTTGCTCGAAGTCTTGTAATTTTGGAGGGTAAAACCTTCAATGGTCAGATAGCTCACGCCACCGGAGGCCCCAATGTTGAAAAGACCTTGGGTGTTGCAGCATAGAAATCCGTTGCTCGTCTCGAAGCTGGGCGTGGTGCAGCAGGCAACCCCCGTGCCATCCACGATGGCTACGCCTTGCCCGTTGAAAACGATGGGAGCCGAGGCCGTTCCCGAGTTGGCGAAGGTATCGCTCTCGTTATAGGTTCCCGCGCCTACATAGACCGTGCTGCCCGCTTTCGCTTCAAGAGCCGCGTGGCCGATGGTGAGCCAGGGAGCGCTGGCGCTGCCGCTGTTGGAGTCACTGCCGTTCTTGGCGACGTAGTAAACCTGAGCGTGCGCGCAAAAGGGAAGCGCCAGGCAGTTGGCGAGGGAGAGAAACAGAGTGCAAATCAACGCATGCTTTATTAGCTGTTGGGTGGAGTGGTCAAAGCGATGGTTCCTGGAAAAGCTCATTGAAAAGCCTCCTCTTTGGATTTGCCGCAACTCGAATTACGGGTGCCACTTTCATATTCAGGGGTTGATGCCGAGTTATGTTTTATTGCTCTATCCATTGCGGACGCTGTCGATTGCTTTCGTATTATTGCGTTAGGCGCAATGGTGATCCTACGTAAAGGTACTTGTCAATACTTTTTATTAAGTGGGTCGATAGGAGTGGCTGGCAACCCGGTAATAGGTTCATTTGAAGGCATCGTCCCTCAGCGGCTGAAGCTGGCGTTAGGAACAGGGAATTTACCGCAGCGGTGAACCGCTGCGCCAGCCAAAATCCACATCAAGATTGAGTTATTGACGAAGTCTCAAATTCACTGGCCGGGCGCAGCTGCTACCTCGAATCCATAGGTCTTTAATACATTCGCGATCGCAGGCGTCTTGATGAATGATATAAATTGCCCCGCCTCATCCTGGTGGCTGGAAGATTTGAGAATGACACAGGCCTGTTCGATGGGCGGATAATCCGCATCCGGAATTTCGGCATAGCGTCCCTTGCCTTTCATGTTCGGAGACAAAGCCAGAGACAATGCCACAATGCCCACATCGGCGGCTCCAGATACTACGAACGACGCGGTCTGGGCGATGTTCTCGCCTAATACAAACTTGTTTTTGAGCTGGTCGTAGATTTTCTCATTCTCAAGGGCGGCTACCGCAGCCTTGCCATAGGGCGCATGTTGGGGATTGGCAACCGCGATCTTCTTGATTGAAGGATCGAGCAGAGACTTGAGCCCTGCATTCAAATCAAGTTTCGATGCGTTTGGCACCCAGATGACGATCTTGCCGCGTGCATACTGATAGTAGCTTCCGGGCGTAGTCAGTCCCGCGTCTTCAAGCTGCTTTGCATAATCAAGATTCGCGGAAAAGAAAAGGTCGAAGGGGGCGCCATTCTGGATTTGCTGAAAAAAATTTCCGGACGACCCGTAAGTCGGTTTCACCGTCTTTCCAGTTTGTTTCTCGAATTGCCCGGCAATATCCTGCATGGCAAATTGCAGGTCCGCCGCCGCCGCAACGGTTAATTCCTGCGCAGCGCAGAAATGCGAGAGCATTGCAGCCATCAGTAATAATAAGAAGGTCAGCTTCACTCTTTGTGCTCTCATTCCCCCATCCTCTCGTTCTTGCGCTTTTTATCGCACTTCGACAATCTTCAGTCGTGTCACTTGCTTGACCCAGCGGGCCATGCGCTTCTCATCCGGAATCACGATGCGATACGGACCCTCTTTCGCGTCGAGCGATTTTCCGTCTTTCAAAAAAGCCAGGATGAACCGTTTCTCGCTGAATGCCGGGTCGATTTCAGGGAGCGCAATCACGACTCGATATCCATCGGCCGCTTCCACCAGCAAACAAGAGGCCATGCGCTTTCCTCGCAGCGTGTCGCCGAGCTCAATTCCGCCTTTCTCCAAGACCGTCCTTAGCTCGACGCCCTCGAATGTCGCATCGCCGGTGGTTATTTTGATGTGTGGCATGGCCGCAATATCCGCACGCGTTAATTCTGTTTGTTTGCCGCTCTCGGTTTCGACGGTCAGCTGCTGTCCACGCAGCAATCCGGTATGAAGAATCAGACACAGCAGCAAGGCGGGAAGAGTCCGGCGGTTTCTCATAACCTTATGATTCACCAAAGCGGCGATTTCCAATATCAAACCCGCAGAATCATTACCTCGGTGGCTTTGATCAGAGCAGCCGCAGTCTGCCCCGGTTTCAACTGCATTTCTCGCGCGGACCGCGCAGTAATGATCGATGTGATCTGCTGGCCGCCAATCGAAATCCTGACTTCCGCCATCAGCCCGCTAATGCGGACCGCATCGATGCGTCCCACCAGCTGATTGCGCCCGCTTACTTTGCGGATTACGCCCGCGCGTTCCTGCTCGGTTTTTCCTCGTGTCCGGTACAACAGGCGGTCGAGTTCAGTCTGCGGGATGCGGTGATGTCCTCCGGCGGTTTTAATACTGCGGATCTTTTTTTTATAGATCCACTGTTTGATTGTGGGGAAGCTAACCCCGAGTTGCAAAGCCGCGTCGCGCAGCTTCACCAATTCTCCTTTCTCTCTCTCGGATTGTCCGTTTCTCGGCATCGGAACGAAATCGTATATGCCATGGATCATACGGTCAACCAGCGGGCAGTGTTCAATACCTGGAAAGTATTAAAAGAACATATATCAATGTACAAATGGACAACAAAACTGTATGTCCTATACACTCCTAAAAAATTATCAGATCTCAGGCCAATCTGTTCGGAGGGTTTATGTGTAAGTCTGCGTTTCTCTTCGTGGCGGCGATGACTTGTCTTGCGATGGCAGCATTCCCAGCGTGGGCACAAACGGGAGTGAACTTTTCCGGGGTCGTAACAGACCAAACCGGCGCAGCCCTCAACGATGTAACGGTGACGATCAAGAACTTGGACACGGGCGAAACGCGCACCATCCTCACCGACGTTGGGGGGCACTATCAGGAGTCCGGACTGCCTCCGGGGCGCTTCGTGATTCGAGCGGCAAAACCAGGTTTCGACCATGAAACGCGCACGGGAATCAGCCTGGCGGTTGGCCAGGAGGCCACAGTCGACATCAAGATGCAGCGGAGCTCCGCCGACCCTTGCACGAGCGGCCACGAGTTTGCCACCACCGATTGCGCGCTGACCTGGCACGGCGTCACGCTGTATGGTGCCTATGATGTCGGGATCGGCTGGGTCAGCCACGGGTTACCGGTTAACGGCTACAACTATGAAGGCGAATCTCTGGTGAACCGAAACGGCTATCAGCACCGATTCCTTGTCGCACCGAACAATCTGCAGCAAACAGGGCTGGGCATCCGGGCCAGGGAAGAGTTTCTCCCCGGGTGGTCGGTGGTGTTCAACGCTTCCACTGGCATCAATCCGCAGTCGGGCCTGCTCGCCAACGCGCCCGCCACCGACACCGCCAACAACGGCCTTCCCCGAGCCAGCTACTCGGAAGCCATCGACGGCGCGCGTGCAGGCCAACCTTTCAATGACGAATTCTATGCCGGCATCTCGTCGAAGCATTTTGGCACGCTGACTTTCGGTCGTGAGCGGTCTCTCGGCACCGATGCCATGCTGCTTTACGATCCGTCTGGCGGAGCCTATGCTTTTTCCTACATCGGGTATAACGGCACGATGGCCGGCGGCGGCGACACCGACGACAGTCGTTGGGACGACGCGATAAAGTATCGCCTCATCCTGGGCCCGGTTCATTTCGGTGCAATGTATAAATTCGCCAATGGCTCTGCCGGCTGTTATACAGGTGCCACTATTTGGACTGCCACCAGCTGTACGCCGGAACAGGCGCATAACAACGCCTATGGGTTCGACCTGGGCGGAGCCTACGGCAAGTTGTCTGTCGACGTTGTTGCCCAACATTACAACCAGGCGATCAGCGTATTAAACCCGTTGCTGGGGCCCCAGAGTGTGACGCAGTCCTATCAGTCGACTACGGACAGCATCAATACAAACCCCATCAGCGGCGGGGTCAATCTGATCGACACGAACAACACCGTTTACGGCATCGTGACCGACAACTACGGAACTATGGCCGCTGCCAAGTACACGTTGGACCCGATCAAGTTTTTTGCCGGCTACGAATACATCTGGCAGAACAATCCCAAGAACCCGTTGGGCGTCGGCGCTTCGGACCAGGGCGGTTACATCATGAGCGGGGTTGAAGACAACAATCTTGATTCTGAAAAGTTACTCCAGATCTGGTGGACGGGTGTCAAGTATACCTTCCGCAAAAAAACCGACTTCACTTTCTCCTGGTATCAACAGCGGCAGAACGATTTCCGTTATCCGAAGACTTGCTCGCCCTCAGCCGGCTTCCGCAGTTCCTGCGCGGGCAACCTCAGTGAGGTGTCGGGCTATGCGGATCATCACTTTACCAAGCGTTTCGACGGTTTCGCCGGAATTGCATACTCCTATGTGAACGGCGGTCTGGCCATCGCCATTCCTCATGGACCCGGCGTCCCCTATTACCACAACAACAACCTTGCTCCGACCGTCGGTATGCGATTCGCCTTCTGATGATTGCGGCCTGCGACCCGGCGATGTGAGCGATATTGTGCCGCTGAAATTCGATGTCGAGTAAGATATCCGGATGAAGAACCGAATCTGCATACGGATTGTCCTCATTTCGATATTATTTGCTTCGCTATTTGCGTCAGCTCAGAGCGGCGCGCCCCAAGCGAAACTCTCCGTTCACTGGGAAGAACTCACGGCTGCGGATTTCCGCGAGGGAATTCATCGGTCGCAAGGAACGTGTCTGCTTCCCTTCGGTATTCTGGAAAAGCACGGACCACATCTGCCGATCGGAACCGATCTACTCGACGTGCGCTATGCGGCGCTGCACGCGGCGGAGCAGGAGTATGCCATTGTGCTGCCCGATTATTATTTTGGCCAGATCGCGGAGGCGCGGCACGAGCCGGGAACTATGGCATACAGCCGTGAGCTACAACTCGCACTGCTGCAAGAGACCACGGATGAGATGGCCCGGAATGGTTGCAAGAAGATCATTATCGTAAACGGGCATGGCGGCAACGAGAGCCTGCTTCCTTACTTTGCGCAAACGCAGCTTGATAAGCCGCATGACTATGTGGTGTACATTTTTGATAAGCGAAGTCCGGATTCAGGCGGGCCCCAGAAGAAAACCTCCATCGACATGCACGCTGGAGAAAGCGAAACTTCGAAGATGATGATCGCTCGCCCGGATACGGTTCACCAGGATCGCGCTCGCGAGGAATCGGGCGCCGACCAGCACCGGCTCAATCTTCCGGAGGATGTTTACACCGGAATCTGGTGGTACGCGCGCTTTCCCAATCATTATTCCGGTGACGGCTCGGCAGCGACGGTGGAACTGGGAAAGTTTCAAATGGATTGGTGGATCGGCGCCATCGTGAAGGCTATCCGCGCGGTGAAAGCAGACGACGTCAGCTTGCAGCTGCAGGATGAATTTTACGGAAAGAGCAGTCATCCTCTGGATACACGGCCCTGAACACAATCGGCGAGCGCTTAATAGCTAATTGTTTAGAGCGGAGAAGATCTTAGGAACTTCCGATCAGCACTCCGGTGATGAACACCAATACTCCGCCCAAGCCGATTTGCAGGGCGGCGGAAATCCAGGGACTATCCATATAACGCTGCCGGACCCAGGTGATCCCAGCCAATTCTGCAACCACCACCGCGCTAGCTGCCCAGAGTGCCTTGTGGAAGTCATGTATCAAAAATGGCAAAGTATGCCCGATTCCTCCGATGGCAGTCATAGCCCCGCATATCAGTCCGCGTACCCAGGGATGCCCGCGTCCCGTAAGACTTCCATCATCCGAAAGGGCTTCGGTAAATCCCATACTGATTCCTGCACCTACCGAAGCGGCAAGTCCGACCCTAAACGCGTCCCAGCTATTCATGGTGGCGAATGCGGCAGCGAAGACGGGAGCCAGAGTCGAGACCGAACCGTCGATGAGTCCCGCGAGGCCGGGCTGCACGATTTGTAAGACGAACAATCGCCGCTGAGCGCGTTCTTCATCCGCCTTGACGTCGGAAGGAAGTTTTTCTTTGTCTAGTTCCTGCGCGCGCTCTTCGTGCTCACGCTCTTCGTTGATAAGATCGTCGAGCAACTGGCGGATGCTGGCATCCTGCGTGCGCGCCGCCGCCTTCTCGTAAAATCGGCGCGTCTCGACTTCCATGGTGCTGGCTTCCTTGCGGACGGCTTCAATACGCAAGGGGCGAATTAACCAAAGAGCCGGCCGCTCCACGAAGCCGCGCACGTCCTGCCGGCGAATCAACGGGATGTGCTCGCCAAACTTTTGCTGAAACAACTCGATCAGGCGTCTGCGGTGGCCAGATTCTTCTTCGCGCATCCCCTCGAACATGGCGGCCGAGGCGGGATAATCCTGCCGCAGGCCCTCAGCAAAATCCGCATACACGCGTTCGTCTTCTTCTTCCAGAGCGATGGCCAGCGCCAGCACTTCCCGTTCGCTGAGTTCGTGAAACTTCTTCATGGCGAATTAGCTTACCTTTTGAATGGAAGATGCACAAATTGGTGAGAGGGAATCAACGTAAATCCCTCCACGGACGCGGCCCGCGATGCTACTATCCTTAGGCATGACGCCACGGAAAGTGATCGAGCCGGCGAAACGAAAAGGGGACTCGCGCAAAGCCGTGAAGCAGGCCGCGAAAGTCGTCGCCAGCGAGCCTCATTCCCCGGAACTGGTCATTATTACCGGGATGAGCGGCTCAGGTAAAGCTTCAGTATTGAAGGCTTTTGAAGACCTGGGTTACTACTGCGTCGATAATCTTCCCGTCGAACTCATCCCGCGTTTCGCGGAGATGGCGGTTCAGTCCCGGGATATCCGCCGGACAGCATTGGTGGTTGACGTGCGCGAAGGCTCCAAACTGGAGCTGCTTCCTGCGATCCTGAAGGAAGTGCGCCACATCATTCCGACCAAATTGGCCTTTCTTGAGGCTTCAGACGCGGTCCTGCTGCGGCGGTTCAGTGAGACGCGGCGTCCGCATCCTTTTGGAACGGATTCGCCGGTCAACAGCTCCATACGAACCGAACGGCGGCATCTGACGAAGATCCGCAACCTGGCTGACGTTGTTATCGATACGTCAAAATTCAATGTGCATGAGTTGCGCGCGCACATCACGGAACGTTTTCACGAACAGACGTCGGGCAAAAGCATTCTGGTTTCGTGCGTGAGTTTTGGATTCCGCAATGGCTTGCCGGAAGACGCTGATCTGGTTTTCGACGTTCGCTTCCTGCCAAACCCGCACTTCCTGCCGGAATTCCGTCCACTTACGGGCAGAGATAAGCGCGTTGCCGCCTATATCCGGTCGTTCCCGCAGACGCAAGAATTCATCCTGCGCATTTCCGACCTTTTGATCTATCTTCTTCCCCACTATGTGAATGAAGGCAAAAGTTATTTGACCATCGGATTTGGCTGCACTGGCGGGCAACACCGCTCGGTCATGATTGCGGAAGAGGTGTGCAAGCGTCTTCATAAAGCCGGCTACCGCGTGAAAGTTGTACACAAGGACATGCCGAAGTGAGGAAACCGTCGTTGGCCTTGGGTCGTTTGCCGTTGGCTGAGGCGGCTAACAACTAGCAACGGCTGACCACCAACGACAAATGGTCTGCGACCGCAGTAAAATATGCCCTTGCACTCAATACTTATACTATCGCCGGTAAGCGGCTGCGCGCTGCGTGGAGCGCTATGCGTCAACTGATGCGACTGGTTCGTTATGCGCTGCCGTATTGGTGGCAAATCCTGTCGTCAGTGGTTCTGATGGCGTTGGTCGGCGGGCTGGACGCGTTCAAGTATTTGCTGATTCGGCCTGTCACAGATCGGGTACTGGAGCCGTCGACCGGATCGAAAGATATCCAGCTGTTTGTCATTCCCATTTCGCACCACCCGGTTTTCTTGCAGCAGTTGGTCCCTTCACGATTTACAAATGCCTGGACCATGGTCGCTGTCGCTCTGATCGGGTCCACGATCCTCAAAGGGATTTTCGATTACACCGGTACGTACCTGGTAAACCATGCTGGATTCGGCATGATCACCGATCTGCGAGACGACCTTTACAACGCGATGATGCGTCGCTCAGCTGGCTTCTTTTCCCGTCACAGTACCGGGACGTTACTCTCCACGATAATTAATGACATTGAGCGGGTGCAGTACGCCATGTCAACGGTTCTCGCTGAATTTCTGCAGCAGTTCTTTACCTTTCTCGCTGTCGCTGGCGTGGTGGTGGTGCTGGGCGGAAAATTGGCATGGGTTCTGCTGCTATTTGTCCCTGCAATCGTTTATTCGTCACGCAAAATAGGGACGCGCGTGCGCAGTACGACTCGACATGGGCAAGATAAGCTCGCCGAAATTCAAAATATTCTGCATGAAACGATAATTGGCAATCGAATCGTCAAGGCCTTCAATAGTGAGAAATGGGAAATCTCCCGGTTTCGAGCAGCCGCGCGCCGCTTGTTCCGGGCGAACCTGCGCTCTGTCTCGGCTACAGCGATCAGTTCTCCGCTGATGGATGTCTTTGGTGCTGTCGGAATTGCATTGTTGCTGAACTTGGGCCGCGAGGAAGTGAAACATGGCGCGATGACACCAGGAATATTTTTCGCTTTTATTACCGCGGTGTTCAGCCTCTACAATCCAGTTCGAAAGTTCGCGCAGTTCAACAATAATTTCCAGCAGGCGGTCGGAGCTTCCAGCGAAATCTTTAAGTTCATGGATGTTGAGGATGAGGTCCGCGAAAAGCCGAATGCTACGCGGCTGCCGGTTTTTTCCAGGAACGTTCGATTCGATCAGGTCAACTTCACGTATGACAGCGAGGGGGAAGAGGCTCGCGGCGTGCTGCACAACATCAATCTTGAAGTTCGCCGCGGAGAAGTGATCGCGATTGTGGGGTCGAGTGGAGCGGGAAAGAGCACTCTGGTTCATTTGATTCCGCGCTTTTTCGATGTCACGCAGGGGCGGCTGACCATTGACGGAATTGATGTTCGCGAGGTCACGCTTGCGTCTTTGCGCGAGCAGGTGGGAATCGTGACTCAGGAAACCGTTTTATTCAACGACACTGTTCGCAACAACATCGCTTATGGCCAACCGAATGTGCCGTTGAAGCAGGTGCAGGCCGCGGCCCGCGCCGCATTGGCGCACGATTTTATTATGGCGCTGCCCGCGGGATACGATCAGATTATTGGGGAGCGCGGAGTGCGGCTTTCGGGCGGCGAACGGCAGCGCATCGCGATTGCCCGCGCGATTCTCAAGAATGCTCCGATTTTAATTCTCGACGAAGCCACTTCCGCGCTGGACAGCGAATCGGAGGCCCTGGTGCAATCCGCGCTGCACAATCTAATGAGTGGCCGAACCGTTTTCGTGATTGCTCACCGGCTTTCTACCATTCGCCGCGCCGACCGCATCGTGGTGATTGAGAATGGGGCGATTGCCGATGTTGGCGCACACGAGGATCTTATGACAAGGCTTGGAACCTACCGGCGGTTATATGAGTTGCAGTTCGCCGATTTCGAGCACAAAATGGAGCCTGCACAACCCAGTTAAATATTGCCATTATTGATTTTCAATCACTCATGCCACTACGCTCCATGACAGGCTTCGCGCAGGTTAAAGGTGAACTGGCCAGCCAGGCCGAAAGCGCCGGGTCTTCTTTAGCTGGACCTTCGGCTGCAAACGGCAATGGCCGGGCGGCATTTTCCCTTTCTTTGAAATCGGTGAACCATCGCTTTCTGGATCTGCATTTTCGTTTGCCTTCGGGCTCTGAAGCAATCGAAATGCAACTGCGCCGGTTGCTGAAGGATAAGATGAGCCGTGGCCACGTGGAAGTTACGCTCAGCGTGGAGCGGGGAAGCGGCGAGAATGTTGCATTGAATCGTCCGCTGGTGAGCGCCTACATAGCGGCGTTTCGCAAGGCCGCCAGTGAATTCAATGTGGTCTCAGAACCTGATCTCAATTCCATCTTAAGAATTCCGGGCGCGCTGGATTCTTCCGGAAGCAGTATGGACGGCGCCTTGGAAGCCGCGGTGATGGGCAATGTTGGCGAAGCGCTGGAGCGGCTGAACCAGATGCGCGAGCAGGAAGGGCGAAGCATTGAGCGCGAGCTGCGCGAACGGATGGCGCACCTGCTGGAGGCGGTGAAGGTTGTGCAGCAACACCGCCGTGCCATGCTGCAAGGGTATCTGGAACGGTTGCAGATTCGACTTCAAGAGTTAATGGGCTCGGCTCCGGATCGCGAACGAATGTTGCAGGAAGCCGCGCTGCTGGTTGATCGTAGCGACATTCAGGAAGAAATTGTCCGTCTGGAAAATCATGTGCAGCATTTTCTGGGGCTGCTCGACCAGAATGGTGAAGTCGGGAAGAAGTTGGACTTCTTGCTGCAGGAAATGAATCGCGAGGCCAACACATTGCTTTCGAAAACATCGGGGCTTGCCGGTGAGGCTTTGAAAGTTACTGAGGCCGGCCTGAGCATGAAAGCCGAAATAGAAAAATCTCGCGAGCAGGTGCAAAACCTGGAATGAACGCTCCTGCTCGTAACCCACTGGTCTATATCATTTCGGCTCCGTCCGGTTCGGGCAAGTCAACCCTTGTCAACGAATTGTTGAAGAAAGTCAGCGATCTCGAATTTTCCATTTCCTACACCACGCGGGCTCCGCGCGGCAGTGAGATCAACGGACGCCAATATTATTTTGTATCGCGCTCCGAGTTCGAAAAGATGATTCGCGAGGATGCATTCCTCGAACATGCCGAGGTGTTCGGAAATTATTACGGAACAGCTCGCCGGTTTTTGCAGGAGGCGGAACGAAACGGGCGCGATCTTTTGCTCGACATTGACGTACAGGGTGCGGCGCAGATTCAGCACAAGCTGCCGGATGCCACCAGTATCTTCATTCTTCCCCCCGATCGCAAAACTCTAGAAGAGCGTTTGCGAAAACGCAGCGAAGATGCCGAAGGCGTAATTCAGCGGAGGCTGATAACTGCGACTCGCGAGATTGAGAACTACCAGCGGTATAACTACATTCTGGTGAACGACCAATTGGAGGATTCGATCCGGTTACTGCGCGCGGTGGTACGCGGGGAACGCTTGCAGCGTGCGGATCGGGCACTCTCGGAGGAAGAGCAAAAAATTGTGGCTCTCGCGGATTGCTGTCGTCTCGCCAATGTGCGAGAGCGCCTGGGACCGATCCTGGCTTCCTTCAGCGGTGAGTCCGGGACCGGCAATAGTCTTCGGTAACCTGATTCGAACCTGGGTCCCGGCACAACTTTCGATTTCGTGGGAAAATAGGTGCAGGTTCTTGGCTCGCTGGAGAACGCAGCACACAGTTTTCGGCAATTACTTTCGGCAATCCAAAATCTTGCATCCCGGTCGGGGGGAGAGAGTCCATGAAATTAATCGAAGGCTTTGACAGCAACTATCGGTATATTCTGGTCGCCGCTCGGAGAGCCCGGCAATTGCAGTCCGGAGCTCCTCCGGTGGTTCAAACAAGTTCGCGCAAGCCCTGCCGCATTGCGCAGGATGAAATTCGCGCGGGCAAGGTGAAGTGGGAAATTCCGGAAACTCGCAGCGCCGCGGAACAGGCTGCCGAAGTGCTCAATCAGGCCTTTGGACACGAGGCATAAACCGCGGTGAGTTGAGCGCGATTTCCCGATTCCCTGCGTCGATTGTCTCTCTGTCGATCGTAGCGCGGCGGCAATTATGAAGATTGCTCTCGGAGTTACAGGCGGAATTGCGGCATATAAGGCGGCTGAAATTGTCCGCATGCTGCAAGACCGGGGTATCCGCGTGCAGGTTGTGATGACGCGCGCGGCCCAGGAATTTGTTCGTCCTCTCACCTTCGCGGCGCTCTCCGGCGAAAAAGTTATCACTGGCATGTTTGCCGCTGGAGAAGAGCATGTGGCCAACCCTGATCCGGCCAACATTGATTCGGCAATCGAGCATATCGCGGTCGCGCAGTCGATTGACGCGTTACTGGTAGCTCCCGCTACCGCTGATATCCTGGCGCAATTTGCGCAAGGCATAGCTGGCGATTTTCTGACCACGCTTTATCTGGCGACCGCTGCTCCTGTAATCGTTGCTCCCGCCATGAATGTGAACATGTGGAATCATCCCGCGACTCAGGCGAATCTGGAGATTCTGCGTCAACGTGGTGTAAAGGTTGTTGAACCTGGCACCGGCTATCTTGCTTGTGGGATGACCGGTTCAGGACGGCTTGCGGAGAACGAAGCCATCGTTGCTGCATTGCTCGAATCGCTGGGCGCATCGCAGGATCTAGCCGGCGAAACGATTTTGATTACCGCTGGTCCGACCCGCGAGAAGATCGATCCGGCGCGTTATCTTACGAATCGCTCCAGCGGGCGCATGGGATATGCCATGGCGGAGGCCGCGGTCCGTCGCGGCGCTCGCGTGATTCTGGTAAGTGGACCGAGTGCTTTGACACCGCCAGCAGCAGCCGAAATTACGCGAGTGGAATCCGCCGAGCAAATGCTTGAGGCCGTGTTGGAGTTATTGCCGCAGGCCAGCATCGTTATCAAGACGGCGGCAGTTTCCGATTACCGCATGAAATCTATCTCGCCGCAAAAGATCAAGCGCAAGGGACCGATCGCGCTTGACCTTGAACCTACTGCTGACATCCTGAAAGAAATTTCGGCGCGCAAACAATCGCAGATCGTGGTTGGATTTGCAGCGGAGACGGAGAACGTTCTCGAAAATGGTCGGCAGAAGCTCACTGCAAAGAAGCTTGACGCCATTGTGGTCAATGACGTGTCCCGGAAGGGCGTCGGTTTCGATTCCGATCGCAATGAAGTAACCATAATCACCCACGACGAAGTTGTTGAAGTTCCTGAGATGACCAAGTGGGACGTGGCGCAGCGAGTGCTCGATCAGGTGGTGCGCATTCGCCAACGACGCGGTGCAGCGGTTAAAGCCTGAACCCAAGTTCTTCTTCCTGGCGTACAATTCCTTCAAAACTTCTTTAAGGAGCGTGTGATGACGCAGAAAGTGATCGAAGTGGTTGGGACCTCTAAGGACAGTTTTGCCCGGGCCGCGGACAATGCCGTGAAAGAGGCGGCGAAGACGGTGCGTAAGATTAGATGGGCGCATGTGGAATCGCTCGACATGCAATTGGACGGAGCGAAGAAAGTGCAATATCGCGCGACCACCAAAATCTATTTCGATTTGGAGAGCTGAGGGCAGTCGAGATTCAGCAGCACAGCATCCCAATGGCCCGAACGCTTGATCCTCATCTCCGTAGCGCCCTTGCCTCCCGTGTGCGTTTTTATAACGAGATGGGGATCTACGATTTTTACAGACGTGGATCGTTAACTTTGGAAGCGAGTGCGATTGACTCCGACACGAGCGAGCTTGTCGCTCCGGCTTTGTCTCCGGCCCATTCAGATTTGAAAGAGGAAATGACCGCAAGGAAAACCGCAACTATATCCACCCGAGATCAGAATCTTCCAGCCGTATCGCCGCAACCGGAGCACGGGGTTGCCGATCCGGCAGCCGCTCTCAAAATAATTCGCGAGGATCTGGGCGAGTGCGTGCGTTGCAAACTCCACACGGATCGGCACAAGATCGTCTTTGGCGTGGGCGATCCTCATGCGGCGCTGATGTTTATTGGCGAGGGTCCGGGCGCGGACGAAGACGCGAAGGGTGAACCGTTCGTTGGCCGCGCCGGACAATTGCTCAACAACATGATCAAAGCCATGGGCCTGCGGCGCGAAGATGTTTATATCGCAAATATCGTGAAATGCAGGCCGCCGGGAAACCGCCAGCCGGAGCGTGACGAATCGGAAACCTGTTCGCCATTTCTAATGCGGCAAATTTCAGCGATCAAGCCCAAGGTGCTGGTCGCGTTGGGCGCGACTGCGGCGAAGAATCTTCTGGCCCTCAGTGCTCCCATGACCGACTTGCGTGGCCGCTGGTATGACTTTAAGCCTGTGGGCAGCGATCCATCGTGGCCTGGGGCGCGCCTCGCCGTCACTTACCACCCGGCATTTCTTTTGCGCGATCCGCGGCAGAAGGGCGAAGCGTGGAAGGATTTGCAGATGGTGATGAAGTATCTCGGAATTGAGCCGCCAAAGAAAGCTGCCGATTAAACCCTGTTCGCAGGAGGCCGGGCTGAGCAGCCTCTGAATCTTCTGTCGTTTATTCTTCCAATCGTTTATTTTTCGGATCGTTTATTCTTCCAATCAATGCCTGAGTATTGCGATGTAGCCCTGCCCGTGCCGCTCGATATGGTCTTTACCTACCGTGTTGCCGCGGACACGCCTCCCGTGGTCGGGGGCCGCGTGCTTGTTCCTTTCCGCCAGCAGCGTCTTACGGGCATAGTCGTTGAGCTGCACGATCGTAAACCATCTGTAGCAATCAAGAATACTCTTCGCGTGCTCGATCCCGCGCCCGTTCTTGATGAACCATTGCTGAATCTTGGCCGCTGGATTGCAAACTATTATCTGGCTCCGATCGGGGAAGTTTTTCGTTCCATGCTGCCGCTGAACGCGGAATTCAATCGCGTGATTGCTTACAGGATTACCCCTGAGGGCCGGTTGGCGCTGCATCTGGCGGGCACGTCAGGTTCATCCACGCGTTCGAGTCGCACGCCGGAAGAGCAAGCCGCCGAGTTTCGTGTTCTCGATTATTTCTCCGACCAAGATTCCGGGGGCGAAGAATCCGCTCAGGTACGGGAAGAAACTTTGCGCTCCGCGACCCGTGTTTCGAAATCAATGCTGAACGGAATGGTGCGAAAGAAGTGGCTCTTGCGTGAAGATCTCTCGGGAGTTCAAGATGCGGTCCGCAGAGTAAAGATTGCCGTGCTCAAGTCTTCCGAGGGCAAGCTGAATGAGAATCAACGGCGGCTGGTAGAAACGCTGGTTGCGTCCGGCGGAAGGATTCCGGCAAAAGAGCTGCAAGCTTTGGATGTTCCGCGGACTACGCTCTCCACGCTTATCAAGCGTGGTCTTATCGAGATGGTCGACGAAGTTGCCGCAGTCTATATTTCGCGCGCCAAGTCGCGAGTCAATTCCAGAGGCCCAGGCAGCGAATTCGAATTTAATTCGGCGCAGATAAATGCGCTGGAACGCCTTGAAAAAGCCGTTGCGCAAAAAGAGTTTGCCGGCATACTGCTGCACGGCGTGACGGGTTCGGGCAAGACCGCAGTCTATCTTGCCGCTATGCGGACTGTGCAGGAAGCGGGCCGCTCCGCGATTCTTCTGGTTCCTGAGATCGGCCTGACTCCGGCGGTGGCCGCCGATCTCCATCATATCTTCGGCGACGAAGTTGCAATTCTCCATTCGGCGTTGTCCGACAAGGAGCGGGCGCAACAGTGGCACCGGATTAAGAATGGAGAGGCACGCATCGTGGTCGGCACGCGCTCCGCAGTTTTCGCCCCGGTCGCCGACCTTGCTCTAATCATTGTCGACGAAGAGCACGATTCCTCTTACAAACAGGAAGAGACGCCGCGCTACCATGCCCGCGACGTTGCGGTGATGCGGGCAAAGATGGCGAGCGCTGTGGTGGTGCTGGGATCGGCAACTCCTTCGCTCGAATCGTATTTCAATACAAAGAAGAACAAGTACGCCCTGATTGAATTGCCGGATCGTGTGGAGAGGCGTCCGTTGCCGGAAGTTGAGATCGTGGACATGCGCCAGGAATTTCAGGAAACCGGGCAGGAGCAGGTGATCTCGCGCAAACTCGCCGCGGAAATCAAAGACAGGTTCGAACGGAAAGAACAGGTGATGGTGCTGCTTAATCGGCGCGGGTACTCTCCGGTCGCGCTGTGCCGCACCTGCGGGAAAAAACTGGAATGCCAGAATTGCGCCATCGCGATGACGCATCACAAGCGTCAGCACAAAATGGTTTGCCACTATTGCGGCTTCGTCGCGCCTGTGCCAAAAGTCTGTGCTCACTGCGGCAGCGAGTATGTATATTTTCTCGGGACCGGTTCGGAGAAGCTTGAAGAATTGCTTCACGGAATGTTTCCGCAAGCCCGCATCGCCCGCCTGGATCGTGATACGGTTCGTAGCCACGAAGATTTTGAGCGCACGCTGAATGCGCTGAACGAAGGCGAGCTCGACTTGCTGGTGGGCACGCAGATGATTGCCAAGGGTCATGACATTCATGGCGTTACGCTGGTTGGGGTGGTGGGTGCCGACAGCGCGTTAGGTTTGCCTGACTTTCGCGCCGCCGAGCGCACTTTCCAGTTGCTCACCCAGGTTGCGGGACGAGCGGGTCGCGGACAAACTCCCGGCAAAGTAATTCTGCAAACTTATTTTGAAGACCACTATGCGGTGCAATACGCGGCCCAGCACGATTTCGCGGGATTTTATGAAAAGGAACTGCGTTTCCGCAGCTGGATGCACTATCCGCCCTATGGCGTGATCGCCAACGTGCTTATCCGCAGTGACAAGCTGGACGAAGCGCTCCAGTGGTCGGGCACAATAGGGAAATGGTTCGAGCAGACGCGGCATGAAGGCGTGCGGGTGCTCGGTCCTGCAACCGCGCCGATCATAAGGCTAAAGCGCGATTACCGTTATCACTTCATTCTGAAGTCGCCCAGCCGCGGCAAGCTGAACGACACGCTGCGCGCCCTGCTGGCATATGCCGCGCAACAGAAGATCCCGCGCACGCAAGTGATTGTCGACGTGGACGCGATTTGGTTAATGTGATGCCGCTCCGATATTTCCTCGAATCACTACGACCGACGCTGCCGGCAGATCGTAGATCGTGCTCTTGTCCGCGCTGAACTTCGCATGAACAATTGGTCCGTCGGGATCGGCCCATCCTTTACTCGTGGTCACAATCGTATTCTGTGCTCCCGCTTCCGCATGCGCCATAAAGCGGGTTTGCGATGGGTGCCATTGATACTGCGCGCTTCCGAAGGTTGAGATTTCCACCGGGCCGGTGAAGCTGTTCTCTTTTTCCGAGGGGCCATCAAACACAATCCGCACGCGGTGCGGAGTTTCCTGGTCTCGATTGACAATCATCAGTGACCACTGCCCATCGGGGCGCTTGGCCGCATAGGCTGTCACCAAGTCGTGCCCGGCTCCATCCTGTACATCGCTTTTCGCAGCGAATACCTGATGATCGCCTCCTCCGGGCTGCGCCCACTCCAGATTGATCAACTGCGCCACAAAAAACTGCGCCAGCGGCTGCTGAATCTGATAATTCGCATCGACCGTAGACATGCCAAACGTTCCCGGAGATCCGTTGCACCCCGGCTCCATTTGCAGTGGCAAGTAATGGAAATAGTAAACGGCGTTCCCTCCCGCATTCAGAAACGATCCGATGTAATCGGCCAACCAGAGTCCGGAAAAAATATCCTGATAAGTTTCGCTGGCGGCTGACGAGAGATTTCCCTCGGTAATAAACATCGGCATAGTTGTTGGAATTCCGTCTTCATGCCAGACCTGCATGATGTGGCTTACCAGCTCAGGCTCATCGTAGAGCGATCCCCAGGGTATGCGGCAAGGATCCATGGGATAGTGCTCGAAGGAAAAAAATGCCAGATCGTTCATGCGGCCGTGCTGCGTCAGATAATCGATAAAGCGCGCGGTCCAGGAAACTTTTCCGTTCGCGTCAGGCCAGACCTCAATATCTCGATTCACGCCCTGGAACGAGGGGCCGCCCAGCTTTAGAGCTGGGTCCACGCGGTGCAGCGCCGTCGCCCATTGCACATAGAGCGCCGCATAGTCCTCCGGCAGCATATATTGGCCGTCGGCCTCCTCGCCCATCTCGACATAAGAAATCGGATAGCCGCGTTTTTCGAGATACGCAATCTCGGCTGCGGCATTATCAGGAGTGTCATAAAGCAGGGCCACCGGCATCATGGCTGGAAGCCCGCGGGTAACGCCGCTGGTGTAGAAAAGGTCGAACCCAACCTGTGCCTGCTTGGTTGATCCCAGGTCTGATGGCTTATGCCAGGGATCGACCGACGACGCGTAAGTGCTGGTCTGCTCCTGGTCGACGGTGTGGCGCAGAATGTCGTGAAATGCACCATCTGCCGTGGTAGTGCCGAGATAAAGTTCGCGAATGGCATAGCCCACGCAGTTTCGCGGATCGGATGGACCGTCCGCGTCGCAGGTATTGGACGACTCGGTCATCCAGATTCTGAGGAATCGCACCGGCATGGGAGTGCCGCTCAAGCGAATTGTTTCGGTCTTGCCTTTTCCATCGGTGATGGTTCCCTGCGGGAACGTCTGCCAGACCCCGCGAGTCACGGCTCGGATGGGGTCATCCCCGCCCGTCCAGTACTGGACCGCATAGTGGTGCGCGTAGGGTTCGGCCCATGCGATACGAATGCTGTCGATCGGCTGAACCTGCGCCAGATCGATTACCACCCACTGGGGATGCAGCGTGTCGCTCTCTCCTGTGAAGTGTTCGGTCAGATAAGGATTGCTCTTCCAGAATGTATTGAGGTCGCCATCCGTAAGACGGGAGAATCCAACGTTGTCAGTGCCGTCATTGCGCGTGGTGCCGCGGCGCGGCAACGAGTAGCCATAGGAGTAGCGAATCATTTCCGTGGGAGTGGAGGAGCCGGTGAAATAACCTTTGCCGCTCGCATCGCTCCATGTGCCCTGCGGATTCCAGTGCCAGGCCTCAATGGCAAGCTCGGTGTTCTGCCGGTACGTGACCGGTTGCCAGCCCGAAGACAGGGTCTTGTCGAGCACCGGCTGAGCCAGATCCTTGTCGATAGCCTCAACGGCAATGCGGTCTACTCCCGCGCCCAAGGTTTCCTTGGGAACGAAATGATTGGTGGCGTGCGAAGTCTCGACCTGGATGGTCTGGGCTGCGCCATGAAGCGTGAAAGACAAACAGCCGGTTAACGAGACTAAAAGGGCAGTGAGTTTTCTCAAAGGAGGTTCTCCCAAATCGAGCCAATTAAAACGATTGAATACCGGAGTATACGAGAATTCGAGAAGGAAGCGGTAATGGTTTTTGATTTAGGCGCAAAGGCAGATTCCTCACCGGCAAAAGGCTCCGGTTCGGAATGACAAAATAAAATATTGTTCAAACTGCGGACAAAAAGCAGATTCCTCGTTTTCAGCTTGCTCCACTACCGTAGATTCACCGTCGGAACATTTGGGAGATCTGCGGGGCTATCTCGCGCAGAGAAAAATGCAGGAAGGGTGCGGGGGCGAAAGTGAGCAACAACATGGCGACTGCGCAGGCCGCCAGTACGGCGCGGCCGCCTTGAACTCGTGGCCACTCGGCAACTTGAGGATGACGCAGGCTGCTCAGACGCAGCATGATCGCCCACATCACCCAGATGTAGCAAAGGTAGTAAGCCATCACCAGAAGCCCGAGAGTCGTGATCCAGGAGATCCAGCGATGGGCGCGGGGAGCTATCGAAAACACGATATGGCCGCCATCCAGCTGGCCGCCGGGAAGAAGATTGAGCGCCGTGGCAAACATCCCCACCCAGGCAGCAATCGCCATGGGATGCAGCAGGACGCGATGCAGCGGGAGCCCGCCTACGGCACTTGCTCCGCTGCTGGCTAACAGACTGTGCACCAGATGAAAAATGAGTGGGAAGCCGATTTCCAAGTCAGCCGGTGGAGAGCCGGCGGGAATCGGGCGCGACATACCCAGCGATACCACAAGGACGCCCACGGCTACGATAAATCCGGCGATGGGGCCGGCGATTCCGATGTCAAACAACGCCGTGCGCGACCGTATGGGAGAACGGATGCGGATAAATGCTCCGAAAGTTCCAATCAATGTTGGCGCGGGAATAAAGAAGGGCAAGGTTGCCCACACCCCATAATGTTTGCAGTAAAGGTAGTGGCCCATTTCGTGGGCCAGCAGAATTAACATTAGCGTGCCCGCGAACGGAATTCCAAGTAGCAGTCGCGAAGGATGAGAGAAAACCCACTTCACGGGGAAAAAAGAGGCTGCGTTATCCACATAAAAGACCGGCCGGCCCTGGACAAAGTTCAACTGCATGCGGGCCCCGACTACCAGCGTGGTAAAGCAAGTCAGCAGCAATAACAACGCGTGCAGCCAATAGCGCTGGCGAGGCTGGCGCGCCGCATAGGTCGGCACTGGACGAAGATATTCGACAGTGGAAGTTGTGGGCAGGCCGGATTCGGACATACCGTTTAATTAAACCGTCTGGTGAATGAGATCCAGTGAATGAAATCCAGAATTTAAAGCTCCATTCTTAGATGCTACTACGAGCGGGTAAGAGACAAAGGCACTACGATTACTTCATGGCGGCGGCTCGCTTGGGAAACATTTCTCCGATTCGTTTGATTTGCGCGCCTACTCCGCGAAGTTTTTCCTCGATGTGTTCATAGCCGCGATCGATGTGGTAAACGCGGTCGATAATGGTTTCGCCGTCGGCGACGAGCGCCGCAAGCACCAAAGAAGCGCTGGCGCGCAGATCGCTGGCCAGCACGGCGGCGGCGCTGAGCGGAGTTTTGCCACGGACCACGGCACGACTGCCTTCGATTTTTATGTTTGCGCCCATGCGAACTAGTTCCTGCGCATGCATAAAACGATTCTCAAAAATATTTTCCGTGATGATCGACGTGCCCTCCGCTTGCGTTGCCAGAGCCATGAACTGAGCCTGGCAGTCGGTGGGGAAGCCGGGAAACTCTTCGGTGACCATATCTGCGCCGGTAAAGGGATTGTCGCCCATGACGCGGACTGAATCGCCATTCGATTTGGTTTTCACACCGACTTGGTGCAGCTTGCCGATTACCGCGCTGAGGTGAACGGGATCGCAGCCGGCGATATTGAGATCGCCGCCGGTCATCGCTCCGGCAATCAAGAAGGTTCCGGCTTCGATGCGGTCGGGGATGATGCGGTGCTTCGCGCCTTTCAGCTTGCTCACGCCTTTCACGCGGATGGTCGCGGTGCCGGCGCCTTCAATCTTCGCTCCCATTTTGTTGAGCAACGCGGCCAGGTCGGCCACTTCGGGTTCGCGGGCGCAGTTCTGCAAAATGGTTTCGCCCTCGGCGAGTGTGGCGGCCATGAGCAGGTCTTCCGTTCCGGTGACGGTGATTTTGTCGAAGAGAATTTCTGCGCCGCACAGCCGGTCGGCAACGGCTTCCACGTAGCCATGATCTTGGGTGATTTTGGCGCCGAGCTGTTCGAGGCCCTTGATATGCAAGTCGATGGGACGGCTTCCGATGGCGCATCCGCCGGGCAGTGAAACCCGCGCGCGGCCGCAGCGGGCGACCAGCGGGCCGAGGACCAACGTGGAGGCGCGCATGGTCTTGACCAGTTCGTAGGAAGCTTCGGGGCTGGCTAGATTTTTGCAGTGAATGCTGGTGCGGTGCTGGGCGCGTCCGTAGCCGAGTTCGACCTCAGCGCCCATGGCGGTGAGGAGGTTACGCGTAGTTTGAATGTCGCGCACCTGCGGAATGTTTTCGAGGATGACTGGCTCGTCGGTGAGCAAGGCAGCCGCCATGCAGGGAAGCGCGGCGTTTTTTGCGCCGCTGACGCGAATGGTGCCGAGCAGCGGCTCACCGCCGCGAATGACGAGTTTATCCATTGAGTGAGGTTCTCAGAGTAAGGCTTTATTTTAGCTGCGAAGTTGGGGCGGGATGGGTAATCGGGAGGGCACGACCTTGTGGAGCGGGCAGATCGCAGCCTGAACCCCTCCGCCACCCGAAAGCTTAAACCTACAGGCGCAGCAACTTGGAAACGCTTGATGCGGCTTTTGTTGGTCGAGAATTACAGATGTCCTTCGGCTTCGCCTTGCGATCCGCTTTGGGTGCCAGACTACGCTCAGGATGACAGTTTTTTCGGTTGCAGTCACTTAAAACGTTTTCCGGAACAGCCAGAACAACATTCCTGAGAGACTCATGGCGACGGGCAGGGTGAGAACCCAGGCCAGCGCCAGATTGCGGATGGTGGACCACTGGATGCCGGAGTGGTTCGCGGCCATGGTCCCGGCGATGCCAGAGGAGAGGACGTGGGTGGTGCTGACGGGGAGACCGAAGCCGTCGGCGGCGCCGATGGTAGCCATGGCGGTGATTTCGGCGACCGCCCCCTGGGCGTAGGTGAGATGGCTCTTGCCGATTTTTTCGCCCACGGTGACGACGATGCGCTTCCAGCCGATCATCGTGCCGAGGCCGAGTGCCATGGCGACAGCGACTTTCACCCAGAGGGGAATGAAGCGGGTGGCGTGGTCAATGTGTTTTTTATAGTTGGCGAGGACGTCGTTTTCGGAGGCGGTAAAGTTGGGGTTGTGACTCTTCTGCATCAGGCGGATGGCCTCGCTGCACAGGTACATGTCGTTGCGGAAGTTGCGGAGCTGGTCGCTGGGAATGTTCTTCATCTCTTTGTAGAGAGCAGTTTCATTCCCGATGTCGCTGATCAGTGTGCGCAGGGCGAGCATGGTGTTGGGGGTGAAATTCTTATCGCGGATGTAGGCGGTTACGTCTTCGTGAGCGTCGCCAATGGCGGCATTCGGGCTCACATATTTATTGAGAACGTCGGCGGCTTGCTCGGAGACGGCGATGAAATCCTGGGAGTCTTGATAAGTCACGGCATGGTTGAGCGCGTAGGCGGTGGGCACGGTGCCGATAAGAATCAGCATGATAAGGCCCATGCCTTTTTGGCCGTCATTGGAGCCGTGGAAGAAGCTGACACCGGTGCAGGTGAGAATGAGCAGGCAGCGAATATAAAACGGTGGCGGCTCGGTGCCTTCGGGAGCGGCGTAAAGTTTTGGATCTTTAATCAGGGCTTTAGCCAGAAGCAGAAGCAAGCCGGCGCAGACAAAGCCAACAATCGGCGACAGCAACAGCGATTTGCCGATGTTGGCGGCCTGGCTCCAATCCACGCCGCTGGTGCCGCTTCTGCCGTTCATTAGTTGGTTGGCAATGCCGACGCCGATGACCGAGCCGATCAGCGTGTGCGAACTGGAAGCGGGCAGGCCGAACCACCAGGTGCCGAGATTCCAGAGGATGGCAGCAACAAGCAAGGCGAAGACCATGGCGAATCCGGCTTTGCTGCCAACCTGAAGAATCAGTTCAACGGGCAGCAGCGAGACAATCGCGAAAGCGACCAGGCCGCTGGAGGCGAGCACGCCAAGGAAATTCCAGAAGCCGGACCAAACCACGGCGATGTGCGGTTCGAGAGAATGGGTATAGATGACCGTGGCCACGGCGTTGGCGGTGTCGTGAAAGCCGTTGACGAATTCGAAGCCGAGTGCAACCAAAAGAGCGATCCCGAGAAGTACGAAGGGCAGGACGGAGTCGCTGTGTACAAAGGACAGGTCGTGCAGCAGGCTGGAACCGGCATAAGCGATGCCGATGACCAGGACGATGCCGAAGACCAGCATCCCGATCTTGCCGGGAGAGCGGGAAAGTTTTTGGTCGAGTACGGATGGGGTTGCCGACGCGGACGCCATAGTTATCCTCGGAGAAAGTTTCGCTAGGGGGAAACTATACGAGAGCTTTGTTACGGCAGTGTGAATTCGCAGGATGGGTACTGCCTGAAATGTGCGTTGCTAGGATTTCCGAGGTTTTGACCGCTTTTTTTTCTTCTTCTGGCGTGATTGGGTAGCTTTATAACGTGCGGCGGCAGCCTTGGCATCGGCGAGGGGGATAATTGTGATGGCGTGCTTCCGCTTTGTCGGCATAGGGCAGCAGGCTGCTACGCGGTTGCGGAAGATACCATACAGTATTCCAAGTAAGTAATTAGTCCATCACTAATTAGTTTTAATTACTAATTAGCCTACTTATTAAGGAGACTGCGGCGAGCGGTAGTGACTTAGTGAAAATCGGGCGGCTATGTGACGAGTGCTAGTTCGACTTTTTTAAGGACATTTGCGTGATTCGTTTGAAGCCGGAAATCAGGCCTCCAGGCTGGTGGAAGCGGCTTTTCGCGGTAGGCTGATTGGGCGGGACTGCATGGTATTCTGAAATGCCTTATGGCTGATCTTAAAAATTCGCGGGTACTTGTGACCGGCGCGGATGGCTTTATCGGCTCTCATCTGGCGGAGCAACTCGTCGCCGCGGGCGCTCGGGTCCGGGCGTTGAGCCAGTACAATTCGTTCAATGACTGGGGCTGGCTCGAACAAGTGAGCTGCCTGAAAGAAATCGAAGTCGTCACCGGAGACGTTCGCGATGCCCACCTGTGCGACGAACTGACGCGAGAGGTTGACGTGGTGTTTCACCTGGCGGCGCTGATCCCCATTCCGTATTCGTATCGCGCCCCGGGCAGCTTCGTCGATACCAATGTCTCCGGAACTTTAAATCTTTGCCAGTCCGCGAGGCGCAACGGGGCAAAGCGATTTATTCAGACTTCCACAAGTGAGGTTTACGGTACGGCAAGGTATGTGCCTATCGATGAGCAACACCCGTTGCAACCTCAATCGCCTTACAGCGCGACAAAAATTGCCTCGGATTGTATAGCTCTTAGCTTCTACTATTCCTTTGGGCTTCCGGTGATTGTGGCGCGGCCGTTTAATACTTATGGCCCACGGCAGTCGGCGCGCGCGGTAATTCCCAGTGTCATCATCCAGGCGGCTGCGGGAAAATCCACACTCTCTCTGGGCAACCTGACGGCCACGCGCGATTTCACATTCGTTGAGGATACCTGTCGCGGATTTATTGCCATCGCCGAGTTGGAGGATGGCGAAGGCGAAGTATTCCACATTGGATCGAATCGGGAGATCGCGATCGGCGATCTGGTTAAACTTATCGCGGATGTGATGGGCGTCACTATTCAGGTTGTCTGCGAGCAGGAAAGGTTGCGTCCGGAGAAGAGCGAAGTCCAGCGTTTGAAATGCGAGAACTCGAAGTTACGCAAGGCGGCCGGATTTCTTCCGCAGGTTCCGCTCCGCGAAGGTTTGGAGCGGACGGTTCGCTGGTTCAGCCAGCCGGAAAATCTGCGCCGGTATAAGGGCGAGCTCTACAATGTCTAAGCGCGCCGTGGTTTTGGCTGGAGGGAAGGGAAGCCGGCTCCGTCCTTACACCGTGGTCCTGCCCAAACCGCTGATGCCCATCGGCGAGTATCCTATTCTTGAAGTTATACTTCGCCAGCTGGCCAGCCAGGGTTTTGATCGCGTTACTCTGGCCGTCAACTATCAGGCGGAGATCGTTCGTGCTTTCTGCGGCGATGGATCGCGATGGGGCATCAGCGTCGATTATTCGCTTGAAAGCGTGCCGCTCAGCACCATCGCTCCTCTTTGCCTTATCCGTGACCTTCCGGAAAATTTTCTGCTGATGAATGGAGACGTCCTCACCGATTTATCCATGCAAAAGCTGTACCAGGAACACGTGAGCCAGAAAAGGCAGTTCACCATCGCCGCCTCGGAACGCACCAACATTGTCGATTACGGAGTGCTGCATGCGCGCGAAAACCGGCTTACGGGATTCGAAGAAAAGCCGAAGTTCAATTACCTGGTGAGCATGGGAGTCTACATCCTTAATCGGTCGGTGCTTGATCGCGTACCCGCCGGGCAGAAGTATGGCTTCGATGATCTGATGCTCGACATGCTTGCGCACAACGAATCCGTCCATGTAGAGCCCCATTCCGGCTATTGGCTGGATATTGGCCGCGTTGACGATTACATGCGCGCCGTGGATGAGTTTGACGATCGCCGCAAGCAACTCTTGCCGGATGAAAAATGCCCGACGAAAAATGAAAGATGAAAAATGAGATCCTGGTCACCGGAGCGACCGGCTTCCTCGGCCGCCATCTGGTTCTTGCGCTGCAATCGCGAAACCTTGGCGTGCGGCAGCATTCGAGCACGGATGGCGATATCGCTACCTGCTCGCTTCCCATGGACGGGGTGAGTCACGTGTTTCATCTTGCGGGCAAGAGTTATGTGCCTGATAGTTGGCAGAATCCCCAGCGCTTCTACCAGACCAACGTGATGGGCACGGTGAATGTTTTGGAGCACTGCCGGCGCAATAAGGCCGCGCTTATCCTGATAAGCTCCTACGTCTACGGCCAGCCGCAATGGCTGCCGGTCACGGAAGACCATCCCTTGGTTGCGGTGAATCCCTACGCTCATAGCAAGATTCTCGCCGAGGACGCGGCGCGCTTCTATGATCAGCGCCTCGGAGTTCCTCTTGTGATCGTGCGGCCTTTTAATATCTACGGGCCCGGACAGCGCGATTCGTTTCTGATTCCTTCGATCGTGCGGCAAGTGCTCGATCCATCCGTCGAAGCAGTGCGCGTCCAGGATCTTGAACCGAAGCGCGATTATCTTTATGTGGGGGATGCGGTCGACCTCCTTCTGGCTTTGCTTCGTCCTGGAGTCGGCGGCGTATTCAATGCCGGGAGTGGATCCTCGGTCAGCGTCGGGGAAGTTGCCGCACTGATCAATCAGGCTGCGGGAATTTCGAAACCGCTGGTGAGTAACGGCGAGCGCCGTCCCGGAGAAATCATGGATGTGGTCGCCGACACTTCGCGAGCCGCCGCCGAACTTGACTGGCATCCGCGCACGTCATTGGCGGTTGGCATCGCTGCCGTGGTCGCGGCGGAGCGTGCCCCCCATGGCTGAGCAGACAAGATTGCTTTACTTAATCGGCCAGTTCCCGGCCATCAACCATAGCTATCTTCTCGCTGAGGTAAAGCATCTTCGAAGCCTGGGATTCGAGATTCCCGTGGCGTCCATAAGCCCGCCGGATCGTCCCTTACAGAGCCTGACTCCTGAAGAGCGCGAGAACGCTGACCGTACTTACTACGTCAAGTCTCTGCCTGCGCTGAAGGTTGCGTTTCTCAACGCCAGTGAATTTTTCCGGCATCCGCTGCGGTATTTGCGTGGATTGATCTTTGCTCTGGGCTTAAGCCGCGGGAACCCGCCGCGTGCAGCCTATTATCTTGCTTATTTTGCGGAAGCGATTTTAGTGGGCCGCTATATGCGGCGATGTCGCGTTTCTCATGTGCACGCCAGTTTTTCCGCGACCATTGCTCTTATTGCTGCGCGGACGTTTCCGGTGACAATGTCGTTTGGAGTATATGGTTTCGGGGAACTGCACGATCCCACGAACACGCACCTGGCCGAGCGGGTCAGCGGCGCCCGGTTCGTGCGCTCGATCAGCCGCCACGGGCGTGGGCAACTCATGCTTTCCTGTGATCGCACGGAATGGCAGAAGTTGATTTACGTTCCGCTGGGCATCGACGCCTCACAGTTTTCTCCAAGGCCGGCACGGCCCGTCTCCGTTTCCGCCAATATCCTCTGCGTGGGCCGATTGGCGCCGGAAAAGGGCCAGGCACTGTTGCTGGAAGCTGTCGCGATCTTGGCCGCTAAAGGCAGGCCCGTGCGTCTCCGGCTGGTGGGTGACGGTCCCGACCGCAACTGGCTGGAGCATCGCGCGGCTGAATTGGGGATTGCTTCGAACGTAGAATTCGCCGGTTGGGTCGATCAGGACCAGTTGATAGCTCTGTATCGCGAAACTGATCTGTTCGTGTTGCCTAGCTTAGCCGAGGGCATTCCCATGGTTTTAATGGAGGCCATGGCCATGCAAATACCTTGCGTTGCGCCTTGCATTACGGGCATTCCTGAGTTGATTGAGCATGGGGTTGACGGCATGCTTTTCCCCGTGGCCGATGTGGAGGGTATTGCGAAAAGTATAAGCATTCTGTTGGACTCGCCGGAGCTTTGCGCGCAGATTGGCAGACAAGGAAGGGTCCGCGTGCTGCGTGATTACGACATGGCGAGGAATACAGAACGATTTGCCGTGGTTCTGGCAGATCGGTTAAGGGCAAGCTACCAACAGATGCCCTCATAAGAATTGCTCGCGGTGGGCCGTTTGGATTTCTCCAGGTTCACCAGATCCACCACAAAATGAGTGGGCCGAAGGTGTGAATCGAGAACACTCTTGTCGATCCCGCGGGTGCCGATAATGACCACTTCTGCCCGTTGAAGAACCTGCTCGAGATTTGTGCTGAGCAGCGAGCCGACATGTGGAATTACTTCTTCAATGTATTGCCGATTCGAACCAATCAAGCGACCCAGAGAAACGTTGTCGTCCCAGATTTGTATTTCACGGCCTTCCCCAATCAATCGCTTTACCAGTTGCACCTGGGGACTTTCGCGGAGATCGTCCGTCGCTGCTTTAAAGCTGAGGCCGAGGACGGCAATTTTCTTTTTCCCGGTAGCGAGCACCATGGCCACGGCGCGTTCCAGATGAGACTCATTGCTGGGCAATAGAGATTCGAAAAGAGGCAACTCGAGATCGAGTTCCTTAGCGCGGTAGTTCAAGGCGCGGACATCCTTGGGCAGGCACGACCCGCCGAAGGCAAATCCCGGTTTAAGGTAGCTGGAAGAAATGTTGAGCTTGCTGTCAGCCAGAAAAATTTCCACCACCGATTCCGCGTCCACTCCCAGCTCTTTCGCCAGAGCTCCTACTTCATTGGCAAACGAAACTTTGGTAGCGTGCCAGGCGTTGCAGACGTATTTCACCATCTCCGCGGAACGAAAAGAGGTCTCAAAAATGCGGCCCGGGGCCCAGGCATAGAGTTCACGCAACATCCGGCTATGGCCCGGTTCGCTGGCCCCAATTACGGTCATGGACGGTTCCAGAAAGTCGTTAACGGCCGTGCCTTCGCGCATGAACTCAGGGTTTACGCAAACTCCGAATTCCGTTCCCATGCGCTTTCCACTGGCTTTCTCCAGCGCGGGAACCACAATGGATTCGGCGGTTCCGGGCAGCACCGTGCTGCGCAACACGATCAGGTGAAACGAGTCTTTTTTCTTGAGCGTCTCGCCAATCTCGCGGCAGACCGGCTCAATGTGGCCTAAATCAAGCTTGCCGTTGCGCAGGCTCGGAGTGCCCACGCATAAGAATGAGATATCGGAGGTCAATACGGCGGCTGCGGAATCGCTGGTGGCGCGCAAAAGGCGCGACTGGTGGCACTGGGCAATCAGGTCGCCCAATCGAGGTTCCACGATCGGGCTTCGGCCTGCCTCCATCGCTTCCACTTTGCCGGGACTAAGGTCGACGCCAATGACCTCATTGCCTTGATGCGCGAAGCACGCGGCGCTTACGGTTCCGACATAACCCAATCCAAAAACGCTAATCCGGCTCATTTTGAAGTATTTTCCTTGGTTGCTATGCGGGCGTTACCACGCATTCAGATATCCAGGCAAGTCTTATCTAGAAAATTGAACAGTTCATTATTGAACAGTTCATTGAGGAACAGTTCATGGATGAGCGAAGGACCAGCGATGCCCACCCAACGGACTAAACGACATAAAATCCTAGCACGAAACTACCGCGAGATTGGGTAACGGAGAATGGCGGAACGCTGAATGCCCGGCACTGTCGCAAAGTTGTCTTAAGATTCAGACTGGTTTCGCGGAGAACTTTTCAATCATCGATGGTGCACGGGTGCGTGATAGACAAAATTGATCGTACTTACCGAGGAACCCGCAGGCACGGCCCGATGGGAAGGAGCGATCTTGGGTGGCTTTTCAGCGCTGCCCTTGGATGCGCTCAGGCTCTGCCGTTCGATCTGGTCGAGTTGCTGAAGCGGAGCCTGCGTCTTCGATGGGAATTCAGATGGCTGTGCCAGGGCGGTGGAACGGAGCAACCTATTGCTGCCGCTTTCCTTGAGGATGGGATCTTCCCAAAGTTTCTCAACTGAAGATTTCTGGGCCAACGCAGGTATTGCCGCGATTCCAATGACCGCGATGAGCGCAAGCAGAAGTATTGCGCCTGAAAGACTCGGGCCCGAGAGTAACAATTTACCACGCATAGATCCATCTGCCTCGGCGCACAAATCCCATTCCACTACGTGGTTCAGGAAGTGCAGCACGCCCTAGCGATCAGCCCTGGCGCATTAGCCTGCGGCGAATAATCCCGGCCATCGACAGCAGACCGGTTCCCACGAGCAATAGCGACTGGGATTCAGGAACCTCAACTTCCGATGAGCAGGATCCCGAAAAAACGCAGCCCGCCGCGGCCGGCTCGCCGAAAGTCCAGGTTCTTAAACGAGGAGCACTGGTTTCGAGCGTTGACTCGGCCAATTGGCTTGCCGACAAGGTTGCGTTGTGAAGCACAAGCGGCTTAGAACCTTGAAGCTGCCGCCCGTCAAAGCCGGCCACGGGCGTGGCATGAATAATTCCGGCGAATAAAAGAACGACCATGGACAGCTTTCCTGCTTCGCTCAGTAGAAACTTGCTCGACCAGCCACCGGAGCCGAAAGAAAACCGTTCGTTCGCGGACATTTTATCTCCCCCTGTAAGTAAGGCCCAAACGGAAGCCTCGGCAATTTCTCATGCTCTCGGACGGAGCAGAACGATCCGATCCTGCCCGGTATTGTTTCCGATCGCGATAATCTCTCCATGATTGTTAATGCCCAGTCCCTGAAGAACCTCCCATCCCGCTTCAGGATCCAGGAAAGAATTCAAATCGTGGAGTTGATTGTTGCGGTAAACGAAGCCGTGGAAGTTTTCATCGCCTTCCGTCAGTGAGCCCCCGACAATTTCACCGTTGTTATTCAAATCGCGGGCAATGCTGAAGGAACCACCCAGCGTTCCCAGCATGCTGCGGGTGCCGTCCTGCTGTCGGAAGCCCTCGATCCGTCCTGTTTCTGGATTGAGAGACACGCCCACACATTGCGACATGTCGTTGATCGCAAGTACATCATTGCGATTGTTGTCGAAAGGCCCGAGGTCAATGACGTCGAACCTCTCCGGGGTGTCAGCTCTTTTGGGGTCTTGAGCTGTTTGCAAAGTTCTAATTGGGTTCATAGGACTTAACTACTCCCTTACAGCCAAGCTACTTTCACCAGATAGATAGTCGATGTGGGCCCGCATGGTATCCATGGCTTCCGCCAGATCGCCTGCTGCCCCGTCAAAAAGGTGTTCGCCTGTCTGTGTGCGCCAGAGGGAGTAGCGATAAAAGCTAGGGCGCGTGTGCAGGCTGAATTCGATGTTTCCACGGAAATCGTTATCGTGAATTACACAGCTCTCCATAAATACTCCTTGCTCCTTAAGCATCATCTTGGACAGTCGGTAATCTGTAATCCCCCAAATAGGGTATTGTCGAAGTCCCGTCACGGCCTCCCGAGATCGGGTCTCAAAATTACCGACAAGGCGAAGGGATACCAGGGCAAGGGAGTGCCCTGGACATTCTCAGCACTGGAACCCTGTACGCCTACGAAGGCTTTTTGAAATGCGCAAGAAGCTCCCGGAGTTGACGCCATCGCCGAAGATGCTCGCAGTTACTCCTGCCCCTTCATTTTTCGGCGAACCGCAAATGCTATCCCGAGTAGACCAGTTCCCATCAAACCCAGCGTTCCAGGCTCCGGAGTCGCTACTATCAAGTCCGTGGTGCCCCCGGTGTCCTTGAGATAGGTGTGCCCAAATCCACCGGCGTAAGTCGGCGGATCCGAAAGTGAACAGTTCGCTCCCACGGTGCAGGAAGTGGTGAGAAAGAGTTGCACGGTCGCGCCGTTCACCGTTTTTCCCATGTATTGCCCGGTGATGGAACCGTTCAGGGCGTAGTTGCACGAGACCGTATTGCCCGCTTGACCACATCCCTCAGCCAACCAGGCGATGCTTGTTCCCGCAGTAAAAGCCCCTTGAAACAAGTACCCGCTGAGACCGGTTTCCTTGATATCAAAAACACTCCCGTTTGCATTCCAACTGCCGCCGGTTGCCAGGCTCCCTGTAAAGGTGCTCCCGGTGGTGAAGTTAACCGATCCAGTGATGGGATTGCCACCGAGCGTGGCTGTCATCTCTGAACCTGACAATGTAAACGGGCCAGTGACGCCGACAGATGGAGTTCCGGCCATGCCGTCGTGGTTGGTGAATGTAATCTCGTCAGCGTGGGCGGCCAAAGGCAAGAACAATGCCAAAACCGCAGCTGCCACGAGATGTTTAACAGCGAATGTTCGGGCGTGACATATTCCGAGCATTTTAAAGCCCTCCTGATAGCGTACTTTCGAGGAACCCGCAATCTGTGTAATCCCTCAAATGAGGTATTTCGCGGTATATTTCTTTACCTGCATTCCCACGGCGAAGATTCCAGGATTTGACCGCAACTGCGGTCGGGGTAGCCAGAGAAGAAAAGTTGCAGCGAAATGCGGCTCCGGACAGGTGTTGGCGCTTACATGCAACAGAATGGGGAATTGCTACAAAACGGACGATGAAAACATACGGACCACAAGTTCGTGCCGATGGGTGTCGGTCTTCATGAAGATGCGCTTCAGGTGAGTGCGGGCGGTGTGCGGGCTGATGAACAGCGCCTCTGCCGCTTCTTCGATCGATTTTCCCTTTAACAGATGCGCGGCCAGCCCGGCCTCTCCGCGGGTCAAGCCGTAAAGTTTGCACAGGACCGGTTCATCCACTTCCAGTCCCATGTCCTGGTCATAGAG
>JBEKWW010000006.1:0-202144 GCA_049512655.1 Candidatus Sulfotelmatobacter sp.
GCGGGTCGCGTGTGAACAGCGGTTCGATTGCGAACGGTCTGTCGGCCTTGACCACAACATCGATCCATGAGGCGGGGATGTCGATACGCGGTAACTTATCGACGATCTGGTTGACCTGCACCACGACCGTCGTGAAAGGCAGCTGCTTCCACAATGACTGACACAAATACTCATGCCCCAAGGACTGGCAGCGACGGGCACCGCAAGAGCGAGTCGATGTTTCCGTGTGTGCCGGAGGGTGTGGCATTACATTTCTCAGTTAATGCTGGCTAATGCGGACGAGACTTTCGAACGAGCGGGCGATGCGGCGTCTTCAATCAGGGGTATAGCTTCCTTCGGGTGCGAGGCTAGCGGCTGGCTCCGAGGACTTGGTGGCTTCACAGCCGATCTTCCGCAAGTGTGAAACCAGGAGTAAATAAAATCAATTCGATACGATTCGTAGTCGGGCGTAGCGCTTTTGATCTAGAAATAGCACGGAGGCTGCTCAGTGGGGCATCGCCAGGGATCAGCTTCTGGCCGGAAAACAGCGAATCTCGCGATTTATCAACAGTTGCGTGAAGGATGGTCGGCTTGCTTCGCGCTTCAGCTTCTTCCGAACAATTCCAGCGATGCCAAATAATCCTGTCGCAAACAATCCGAGAGTGGCTGGCTCGGGAGTCACCATGGAGGACCCGCTGCCACTGGTCGCCGTAAAGACTCCGTTGCCATTAAACGAACCGGTGAAGACCTCCTCAACGAGCCCATATCCTTGTTGACCGTCCCTCCAGGTGCCTGAAACGTAACCTTCGAGCATATAGGTTCCAGGTGACAGGAGAGTCCAGGTAGCTAGGCCATGTCCCAGGCCGCCATTGTTGCGGCCAGTACACCAGGAACAGTACGTGAATGCGCCGGTAAAGAGGGTGGCGCCATCCGGAAATCTTGAAATCACTCCTGGATTGATGCTGAGCGAGAAGGTGCTCGACGCGAAGCTGAAAGTGCCCCCGGTCAGAAGACTCCCCGTCAGCAGGGGCCCCAAGGTAAGGCTCACAGTCCCGATATCGAAACCGCTAGGCGAGCCAAAACCACCGGAGATCGAAGTAATGTCAGACACCAGGGATAAGCCGCTGGTAGCTGCCACAAGAGTTCCGTAGTTGTTGGTAAATGTGACCACGTCGGCTAGAGCTGCGGACGGTAAAGCCAGTGCCAGTAGAACCGTCAGAACGAATCGCTTCATGGCTACCTCCCGATGCTGGGCCCGGAAGAGCTTAGCAAGACTCTTTTGCGCGGCAGCATATCGCAGCTTTGGAGAGCTGTCAAATCCCGCTCGCGAAGCGCAGCCGGAAGCGCGGAGAAAACATTTTTGCCGTACCTCAACTATCGTTCTATCGTTACGTCGAGTGCTATTTCGGGTGAGCTGAAAGAAAAAGCCAGCGAGCCGTATCATTGCCGGTCACCCATGCGTGCTTGAGGCCTGCCTCCCAGACAAATTGAACCTCAACATTGTGTGCGCAGCTGGTGGCGATGTTTCCGGATGATCCCGGCGTGGGCGACCCAGCCGTGCACAATGTCTGCGTCGTCTGAAGCGACGAGCACTGATTCTGTCGCACCCAATAGTCGAAAGAGTCATCGACGGTGTCCATATAGTAGGTGAGCCCGGAGAATTTGGTCGTGCCGTAGTTGCAAGGCGGCTCGACTGGATCATCCGTGCCATGCCACTCCTGCACGGACACTGGTGCTAGTGCATTGCCGGGTAAGAGGACCGGCGGCGGAGCAGACTGCTGAGCCCCCAGTTGTTCCGAGACAGGAGCAATCGCTGCCACCAGGTCGGAGATTTCAACCCCGACGCGTTGCGTCATCTGCGCCCCTGTAGAAAACCCGGCAACGAAAATCATGTTGGGATTCACGTTGAATTGACTCGTCAGGTTGACGATAAGCTGTCGCAGGAAGCCGGCGTCATCCGGGCAAGACGTCGCGGGCGGCGAGGTACACGTCCCAGATTCGGAGGCGGGAAAAGCAGCATCCAGGAAATACGCGTTCCAGTTCCACTGGCCGGAATTTGGGTTGTAGGTGGAGGCGGGCTGTACTTCGATGAAATCGTATTGATTGGCGACGCTTTGCCAGCCCCAATTTTCTGTGCTGGGATTATCTGGCGGAACTTCGTAATCAGTTCCGTGGAGCATTAAGAGCATCGGCGGGTTTGGCGGGAGAACGGCGGGCAGGTAGACCTGATAATAACGGGTGACTCCGTCCCACACCATTGTGGCGTTGATTGTCGTTCCCACACCGGCAACTTTGACAACTTCGTTCAGTACGCTCGACGTGCTGCTTGCATAGCCGGTGGTTCCCGTATAAGCCGCCGTGATCGGATCTGTACCGCCGGCCAGGGTGGTGGTCGTGAGACTGGCTACGCCGCCGGATAACGGCACTTCGCCCAGCTGTGTGCTTCCACTGTAAAACATCACATTGCCAGCGACCGGACCAATGGGCTGCGTGGTCACGCCTGCTGTAAAAGTGACTGCCTGCCCAACATTCACGGGGTTTTGCGAAGAAACCAAATTCGTAGTGGTTCCAGCAGGAGTTGCAGCCGCGCCTGTGGTTACGGATGCGGCGGAGCTTTGAGGGCCAAGTCCAGCCGCGTCGCTGGCCGCCACGGTGAAGCTATACTTTGTCGCGGGCGACAGGCCGGTTACATTGAAGCTGGTGATAGTTGAAGTGCCGAGTGAGACGCCGTTCTCGTAAATGGTGTAGCTGGTCACGCTGCAATACGCCGCAAGCTCGACGGGCGGCGTCCAGTTCAATGTAGTTCCCGAGCTCGTGGTGTTGGAGGCTGCCAGTTCGGTGGTCGAGCTGGGAACGGTAGTGCAAGTCCCACTCCCGCTGTTGTTGTTGTTGCTGCTGCCGCTGCCGCCACACGCCGCCATCAGAACGAAAGAAGTCACGAGTATGACAATCAGTGGCGAACCCCACGCGATTCGCCAGCCCTTCTCGGCGTTGCGGGGTCGCAAAACGGAAAACTTCGTGTGCAGGTGCTTTTGAGTCACTGATTCGAACTCGACATGCATCTTCGCGGATTCCACAGAGAGCAAGCCAAGGATTCACACTGACCGTCGGTAGGGGCAAGCCCGGTCGTACCTCAGTTTACGAATCGTCCCTATTACTCTGGCGACCGAAACCGATTGGGTCACAGTACTTATTCGGCAGGGACAGCGCATCCTCTAGCGTGATCTTCATGGCTCTATGGAATTGTGCAGGTGAGGTCTAGGCTGCCTTCTTCTGTTGTGCCTTTACCTTAGCCCAGCGTGCTTTCTGTGCAGTAGCCATCTTCCTGCGACTCGCTGCAGAGATTATTCTCTTGGGTGTAGTTGATTCTGCGCCTGTCTTCGTTTTGCTCCATCTCGCTTTTTGGGCTAGTGAGATTTTGTTTCGGGCAGAAGCGGACATTCCGCTTCGGTTACTACCATGGTTTGACTCTGTTCCGCGCAATGCGTCAGCCACGCGTTGTAGCTTTGCAATTTCTGCCTCGACCTCCGATAACATTTGTTTGGTATCCAATGGAGCCCCTAGGTTCTGATGCCTTTGTAGTTTACACGAGAGAGTGATGCATTAAGATTGCGTAGACACAGTAATGAAGATGGCTGTCTATTAGTTTCCGAGGCACACTCCATGCAAACCGAAAGCTCCGCCTCCTTTCCCAAAGAGATCGCTAGTTACGATGCTTTCGGGATATGTTGGTAAAAGATGGAATTAAGACACCTGCGTTATTTCGTTGCGGTCGCCGAGACCAAGAACCTCACCCTCGCAGCGAAAGAAAAGTTGCACACGTCCCAGCCTTCTCTCAGCCGTCAGATAAGGGACCTTGAGGAAGAGGTTGTAGCGCAACTCATGACGCGCACAGCTCGCGGCGTCGAGCTGACACCGTCGGGCAGAGCCTTTCTCGATCACGCCCGTACAGTGCTATCGCAAGTTGACGCGGCAGTTGAAGCTGCACCCCGGTCGCTCATCCCGCCAAGCCGTGCTTTACCATGGGCTTTCTGACCGGCCACGAACTGACGTGGATGCCCGAAGCCTTGCGGATCTTGCGCGACGAACTCCCCAATATTGACGTGATGATATCGAGTCAATCCTCCCCGCTGCTTGCGGACGGCATTTCGAAAGGAAAGATCGATGCAGCTTTTCTTCGGCGCGAAAAAGCGGTGCCGGGGTTGGCGTTCCGTCTTCTTGTGAAGGAGCCTTTGATGGTGGTCATGTCTAGTAATCACCATCTCGCTGAGCTCAAAACCATCAGTCCGAAGGTCTAGGGAACGCTATTCACCGTTCAAAAGGCGCTGCCGCTTCTGAAGGATGGTGGTTCTATCATTCTCAATGGCTCCGCCGCGAGTGTTAAGGGGACTGCCGCTTTCGGCGTCTACGCCGCGAGTAAGGCTGCAATCCGCTCTTTCGTGCGAACCTGGACGACAGATCTCAAGGACCGTCATATCCGCTCAAACGTAGTGAGTCCGGGTCCGATCAACACGCTACTGGCGAGTCGGCACGCTCCAGACGTGATCGCGCGGATTGTGTCGACCGTTCCGATGGGACGCATGGGAGAGCCCGATGAAGTTGCAAAGGCGGCGCTGTTTCTGGCTTCGGATGACTCCAGTTTTGTCACGGGTATTGAACTGTTCGTTGACGGCGGCAGAGCGCAGATCTAAGCTCCGCGCGATCGTATACCGATTAGGCGCACACTTACAAAGTGTTGCGAATGAAGGGAACGAACCCGATTCTATAAGAAGAAGATTATGTCAGCCATTATCCAAGCCAATCCTCTCGAGAATTGTCGCAAGAACCACTGCCCACCGAAAAGATTCGTGTATCGTGATCATTTTTGGAGCTTCGGGCGACCTGACGAAACGCAAGCTGCATGGACAGACTTTGAAACGCGCCTGACGAAGGTTTTACTCCGTTGAGACATTAAATTGACGAGTATCGGCCACAATTGACGTCTAATTCAATTGTGGAAGCAACAGACGTCTTCATAATCGGTGGCGGACCGGCGGGCTTGGCAACTGCTATTGCCGCACGGCAGCGTGGCTTTAGTGTCGTCGTGGCTGATGGAGCCAAGCCGCCAATCGACAAACCCTGCGGCGAAGGGCTCATGCCCGATGCGTGTGCAGCGCTTGCCAGACTGGGGATTAACCTGCCAGCAGAAGAATCGCGAGCTTTTCGCGGAGTACGCTTCGTTAGCGGCGCGCTGAGTGTTCATGCCAATTTTCCTGGGCAGCCCGCGCTTGGCATGCGGCGTACTCTTCTGCATCGCATCATGATTGAAAGAGCGCAAGCGGTCGGAGTCTCCTTGCTCTGGCAAACTCCGGTGACTGGCTTGTGTTCCGAAGGCGTGCTGGTGGCAGGACGCATCGTGCGTTCGCGCTGGATCGTCGGCGCGGATGGCGGGAACTCGCTGGTGAGGCGCTGGTCCGGGCTTGACGCTTACCGGCAAAATCGCACTCGTTTTGCCTTTCGTCGCCACTACCGAATTTCTAACTGGGGCGACAGCGTCGAGATTCACTGGGGGCCGAAGTGCCAACTTTATGTCACACCCTTGGCCGAAGACGAGGTTTGTGTGGCGGTGGTCTCGGATGATCCGCAGCTTCGTCTTGATCCCGCATTAGCAAACTTTCCCGAAGTCTCGGAGCGTTTGCATGGGGCTCAGCAAAGCTCGCTCGAGCGTGGCGCGACCTCATCGACGCGCAAACTGCGGCGCGTTCATCGAGCCAATGTGGTGTTGGTGGGAGATGCTTCAGGCGCGGTCGACTGCATCACCGGTGAAGGCTTGAGCTTGTCATTCCGCCAGGCAGAAATACTGGCCGAATGTTTTGCAAAAGGAAGACTTGCAGAGGGAAGATTTGCAGAAGGAACGCTGGTCCGCTACGAAAAGAAGCATAGGGCTTTATCCAAGCGCCCGATGATGATGGCGCGCCTGATGCTTGCCCTCGATTGGAGCATTCCGTTCCGCCAAAGAGTGATGCGCGCGTTCACGACCGATCCGCAAATATTTCGTCGCATGCTGGCCATGCACGTGGGAGCATTGCCTTCGGCGGAATTTGCCGCCAACGGAATTTCCCTTGGACTGCGCCTCTTGAGTGCATAGAGGTTAGGTAGGGACAGTCGCCCCGGCTGTCCAATTCCCAAAGAATTCGAAAAGCCCGTTACACTGTAAAGTCTCGCAACAGTCGGCGACATAAGGGGAGGAATGCTTGGTCGTCCTTGTCATCGGAGGAGCGGGTTACATTGGAAGCCACACGGCCCGGGCGCTGCGGCGGCGCGGGCACGATGTGCTGATTTATGACAATCTCTCCACTGGGCATGCCAGCCTGGCCGCCGGTTTCGAATTGATTCAGGCCGAGCTTGCCGACGTAGCCAAACTTTCAACGGCTTTGCGGCGAGTCGATTCCGTAATGCACTTCGCGGCCCGCGCTTACGTAGGCGAGTCGGTCAAGGATCCGCGAAGATATTTTCGCAACAACGTTGAGGCCGGACTCGTTCTTCTGAATGCTTGCCTGGATGGCAATGTGCGGCGCCTGATCTTTTCTTCCACCTGCGCGGTCTACGGTGTGCCGGAGAAAATTCCAATCGCCGAACAGACTTCACGGCAGCCAGTCAATCCCTATGGGGTCTCGAAGATGTTTTTCGAACAGGCTCTGGACTCCTACGATCGTGCCTATGGCTTAAAGTTCGCCACATTACGATATTTCAATGCTGCCGGCGCGGACGAGAGTGGTGAGATTGGCGAGATGCACGATCCCGAGAGCCACTTGATTCCTCTGGCGATGCAGGCTGCCTCCGGCCAACGCCCGGAACTGGAGATATTCGGCGGCGATTACCCCACTCCGGATGGGACCTGTATTCGCGATTACATTCATGTGAACGATCTAGCCGAAGCCCATATCACCGCTCTGGAGCGTCTCGCCGGTGGCGCGGAGTCGATTACGGTGAATCTTGGCACCGGCCGCGGCTACTCGGTGAAGGAAGTTTTGAGCAAAGTGGAGGAGCTAAGCGGGCTGAAAGTTCCTGCCCGCATCACTGCGCGACGGCCAGGCGATCCGCCCACGCTGGTTGCGGATCCGGGCCTGGCTGGGAAATTGTTGAACTGGAAAGCCAAGCGCTCGCTGGATGATATTGTGACGACCGCATGGAAGTGGATGCAGCGCCGGAAAACCGCCTCGGAAACAGCGCATCCTTAAATACGCATCGGAATTAATACGCCAACAGAATGCGCAGGTCGCGCAGATTATTTCCGGTTGGCCCAGTTTCGATCGTATCTCCGAGCGTGTCAAATAAAGGATAGGCGTCGAACTTGGCGATGGCTGTTGCAACGTCCAGGCCTTGCGCCTTCGCACGCGCAACGGTGGTTCCATCCACCACCGCGCCGGCTGCGCTGCTGTTGCCATCGATTCCATCGGTGCCCGCGCTGAGCACCGTAATATTTTCTCCCGCAATTTTTGTTGCGCACGCCAGAGCAAATTGTTGGTTGCGTCCGCCGACGCCGCCATTTACGACTTTCACCGTTACTTCTCCGCCGGAAATCAAGCACACGCGGCCATACTCTTTTATTAGACCCTGGCTTCTTAATTCGTGAAGCCGTTTTAACAGATACTCCGCCGCATTCTGGTAATCCCAGTCGTCACAAGAGTTGTCTACGTGGGCTGTGAATCCCGCGCGCTCGGCTGCCGTTCGTGCCCGCTCAACCGCCGTCTGATTCGAAAGCAGCGGCCACCAGCGGGAGCGATGGAATACCTGGTCGTTCGACTTTGGCGTCTCGTCGAGTGCGCGCCGTTCCAGAAGTTCGCGAGTGGAATGCGGTAACTGCGGCAGCAATCCGTGCTTCTCCGCGATGCGATAACAATCCTCCACGCTGGTCGAGTCGGGCATCGTAGGACCGGAGGCCAAAGCATCGGGCGTATTGTCCGGAACGTCGGAGACGAGCAAAGAAACCTGCTGGGCCGGAAATGCCGCGCGGGCCAGGCGTCCGCCTTTTACCGCGGAGAGATGTTTGCGAATCGCGTTGATCTCGCCAATGGACCCGCCCGAGTGGACCAGCACGCGATACGTGGCGATCAGGTTATCAAGCGTGATCTCGTCGTCAATGGGCTTCTCCACCAGCGAGGATCCTCCGCCGCTGAGCAGAAAAATTACCAGCGACTCCCCCGTCTGAGCGTCCAGCGCTTTCAGAATCGATTGCGCCGCATGAACCGATTCGGCGTTTGGTGTGGGATGTCCGCCGCGAAAATAACGGAAGCCGCGAACCTGCGCTGAAGGGTCAACCGAACTTGCGACGATGCCTTCGAGCGCGGACTCTCCAACTTGATGCGCCAGAGCCTCCACCATGGTGTGGCCGGCTTTGCCGATGGAAACCACAAAAACGCGCGAATACGATTGCAGGTCGTAAAGATCGTCGCAGATCCGCAACACTCCGCGTTCGCAATGCACATGTCTCGCGAACGCACTGCCAATGGAAGCCTCAGCCAGCGCTCGGAGGAAGATGGTCCGCGCCATATCGCGCATCTGGCGAAGCATCTCATCGCTCATGAAATGTTATCTCGCAGGCCTCAGAGTTTCCCTGATCCAACCTTCAATCGCCTCTCGCAGCTCCCGCAGGCGTCCTTCGAAGAAGTGATCCGCGCCTTCAATGATAACCAGCTTCTTTGGCTCGGGCACAGACGCGATCAATTCCTCCAGCTTTGCCCTGGGACCGAACTGATCCCGCGCTCCACTCACAAATAACTTTGGCTTGACACAACTGCGCAGGAATTCAAACGTGTAGACGCGCGGAGCCTCTGCTGCGGCTGCCACAGGCACAACGGGAGTCCCGACTCCCAGCAAAGCTGGCACGCGTTCATCGGAATAAGCAGCGCGCAACCCAACCGCCGCGCCAAAAGAGAATCCCGCCAGAACCATCGGCAAATGAAATTCCTTGTGCAGCCAATTGAGTGCTGTGCGAACGTCGTGAACCTCCCCCTCGCCCCGGTCGTGTTCGCCGTGGCTCAATCCGGTTCCGCGAAAGTTGAAGCGCAGCACCGGGAAGCCGAATCCGTTCAGCGCCTTCATGGTGTGAAAGACGACCTTGTTGTGTAACGTGCCGCCAAACAATGGATGCGGATGGCAAACCACAGCGGCGTAAGCTGCGTTCTCCGCGCCTGCATTCAGCAGCGCTTCCAGGCGCCCCGCGGGACCTTCGAGAAAGATTGACTTGATCGATGAAGATGAACTCGGGATGCTCACGCATTCAGATTACATGAAGCGGGTAATTTCCTCCGTGATCCCCTGAGCCCTCTGTGTTTAAGATTTCGACTTCGCAGTTGACGGAGGAAGAACTGATGCTGAGAGTCTTTAGGTTATCCTGCTGGCATGGACGCGATCACGCTCACACGGCAACTTATCGACATTGAATCCATCTCCGGCAATGAAGGCGCAGTAGGAAATTATCTGTATGGAGAACTTTGCCGAATTGGCTACCAGGCGCGAAAAATCCCTGTGGAAGGCAAGCGCTTTGATATTTACGCCACGTCCTCCGTACAGCCCCATCCGGAAGTGGTTTTTTCCACACACATGGACACCGTTCCTCCGTTCATCGCGTCATCAGAAGATGAGTCTCGAATTTACGGACGCGGCGCGTGTGATGCCAAGGGAATCATCGCAGCGCAGATTGCCGCCGCCGAGCGATTGCGCCGCGACGGAGTGTTTGTTGGACTGCTGTTCGTGGTGGGCGAGGAGCGCGACAGCCTGGGCGCGAAAATGGCGAACGAGTATGCCGCCAACGATCCGGGACATCGCTGCAAGTATCTGGTTAACGGTGAGCCCACGGAAAACCGGATCGCGCTGGCTTCGAAGGGAACCTTGCGTGCGGAAGTGACGGGTTCGGGCAAGATGGCTCATTCGGCTTATCCCGAGCTGGGAGAATCCGCCATCGACAAACTGATTGAAGCGCTGGCACGGCTGCGTGCCATGCCGTTGCCCAGTGATCCTGAGATTGGACCGTGCACCCTGAACATCGGCTTAATTGAAGGTGGCCGCGCGCCCAATGTGATTCCGGATTATGCTCACGCGGATTTGCTTTACCGCCTGGTCGGTCCGTCGCAGGATTTACGGAAGCGCATTCTGGCCACAGCCGGCGATCAAGTGAAGGTTGATTTCCCCCTGGAGCTTCCTTTTCTGCGCTTGCGAACGGTTGACGGTTTGCCGCAGATGATTGCGGCATTCACTACCGACATTCCCAAGCTGACGAATTGGGGTGAACCCCTGCTGATTGGTCCGGGATCGATTCATGTTGCGCATACTGAGGGGGAATTTATTGCGAAGCGGGAGTTAGCCGAGGCAGTGGATTTGTACTGCGGAATTGCCAAGAAGCTCGGGTGAACCGGCATGATGAACCTCGATGCCCGCAAACAGTCGCATCCGGATCATCGGGAAACAGGTCTATGCAGAGGAGAGCTTCCACCTCGAAGCTCTCCTATCGCTGGGCGAACCGCTAGCTGATTTTGGCGAAGGGCGCATCCGGATTCGCCACCCTGAGCGCAGTGACCGGAAGCCTCGCAAGTTCGTGCGGCTCCATCGGTCCGCGATTGTCAATATCGACCACGTACGCGAGATTCATCGCGACGGCCGAACCGAGGGATGGGTCCTGCTTACCACCGGGGAGCGAGTCCGCATGAATCGCAACGGCTGGCAGAAGTTGATCGCCTTGCATAGCCTCTGAAACTCATAAAACCGGGAACATTCCGTCTGCCCCCACGTTTATTCCGCTGCACGAGCTTTCGTTTTACCAGATTGCTTTTCCCGAGCTGAAAAGTTGATTCCGCAAAATTACTGCACGGTCAAATCCCGCCAGTAGGCGTCTCCTGCTTCGTGGTGTGGAATCAAAACGAACTGGTAGAGCCGCAAAACCACTTTCTGGCCCTCGTAGTCAGATAGATCAATACTGATATCTTCCCAATGGCGCGAAGCGGATGGATGCGACTCATCTTGATGCGACGCAGGCGGCCCGTCAATGAGCTTGTCGAGCACCTTCTTATCATTGACATAGACCTCCAGTTGCCACGCCCGTCCCGCGTCAACGCCAGCTTTGAATGCCAAAGATGGAGATGGATGCGATCCCACGCTCACTGTCCGTCTTAGAACAGTTCCGCGTATTTCATCCCGAGGATAGGTGCCGAGCACCGGACCGTCGAGATAAGTGATGCCCCGGATCCCGGGCAATCCCCCTCCCGCGCCCCCGAAGCCGGCTCGTTCCAGCGTCCAAGCCGGATTCCAGTACTGCATCAGGTCGGCCAATTTGAATAGCTCTGCGGGCTGAGTGACAGGATCTTGGATGGGAATTCGAATGGAGCTTCCGTCGTCGGTCGCTCCGTGAGCGACCAGGATCGCTTCGCCGATCCGCGCCGTGCGTTGGGCCAGTTCCGAGATGCTTTCATCGACGGTCGGAGTGAGTTTCACATCTCCCATGGTCTCGCCATAAATCCGATCATGGAGTTCAGCGACTTGTTCGGCGGGTAACACTTTCATGCCGTGCATTGCTGCCACTACGGATTCTGAGTTGGCGGCGTTGCAGTCGGTATCCGCGAAATCGGCGGCGTGAACCGCCAGTTGCAGAGTTTTGTTGAAATCGCCATCTCCAAACCAGACGCTGGTGGCCACAATGCCGCCATTCACAACCGCGTTATTGGTCGCGGGATATTCAATTCCCCAGCGCTCGTCGACAGCTTGAAAAATCTGCTCAGCCGTGTGGCCTGACTCTGCCATGCCAATGACCATGTCAAGACACTGACGATAAGGCGAATCCGGATGGATAAGACTAGCGGCCTTACGAACAATGGAATGGGTATCTTTCTCCACGAAAGCCACGCTTATCATTCCGGAGACGAAAACTGCGCCATCCGTACCCTCTGCGTAGCCATTGATGTGACCGAGATTCCGAGCCAGGCTCGCCGCCACGTTCGGCATACCGGGCGTTAGCGCCCCATAAACATCGCTGCTGAACTGTGGCCCAATGGTCCACCAAAGCTTGTTGTATCTGGGGTGACCGGTGTCCGGAGCCTTGACCCCTCGTTTCAAAAGCATCAAGGCCTGTTCGCTCGATCCCCAGGTCCCGGCATTATTCTCGAGCCATTGTTCCCCGAGCTGCTCAACCGTGAGGCCGATGCCATATTTCTCGAATGCTCGGATCGCCACCATCTCATAGTAGTAGTCGTCATCCACTGGCGCGTAGCCGGGCAAATGGGTCAGCGGAGTCACCGGCAGAGTTGAAGCTGGCCGGTGTTCGAATCGGAGACCGGTGATCTGTCCAATCATCTGTGCCGTCCAGATCGCCCGCACCCGGTCGAGATATTCCTCCCGCGACAAGCGAAGCGACGTGGCCGAAGCCTCCGCCGCAGCTGCCCGCACAGCCGGCTTGGAATACGCTGCAACTGCGAAAAGAACGATTAAGCACAACACGGATGTTACGGGCACCCTCATCTCTCACCTCGCGTTATAGGTTGAAACAGCCTGTGCCGGAAAGCGGGCAGATTCAACTGAACTCTGTCCCTTGATCGTGTCTTCGAGATCATAGAGTTGCTTCGGCGGGTGAGGCCGTTTGACTTCCAAATCCAAGAACCTGACCTTGCATCCTCAGCTCATGGAGATTATGAGGGACGGGTGAAGATCGAGTAAGAACATACAGCACGAAAACGCGAACGAGCGGCAGGGAAGCTTCGTCCGGTGGCCGAACTGTTCCATGCAAACCAAAAAACAGACCTCAATTCTCGGGAAGCGGTCCATGAATTCCAATAAAGGGGCCTCCCATCAACTCGAAGCTTTCCTCACAAACCCATCCTGGCTCCACTGCTCCGAACCCACGCCGTTATGCACAAAGAATAATCCCGTCGGATCGTGTTTCTTTTTCACCGCCGCCAGACGCGCGAAATTACTTCCCCAGTATGCGTGCTGCCAGTCCTCCTGGAAAAAATTGCTTTCCGAAACGTACGCTCCACCATGCGGCACGATCGAGCGCAGCTCATTTACGCACTGGTGGATCTCCTCCCGGGATTTTCGCCCGGCTGCAACGTCCGGCTCATGGCCATGCACGCCGGGATATCCGCCTCCTGCGTCGCCGACAATCGCCAGCGCAAATGCCGTCAGCACCGCCGGATTGGTCGCCGTGTCGCGTGTCGCTTCTATCGCCTCGCGCGGACCCCCCGCCAGCCCCTTGTTGAAATGCAATTCGATGTCTTTGTGACGGGAACCGGCAAACAGCGCCTGGGCGAGCCGCTCCTGCGAATCATCTTCGAGCAGAGACGCCGGCATCCACAACGATTCGTATCCGTAAAGGAACCACGCCGCTTGCCCTCCATCTCCCGTCCACCATGCGTTGTTTGAGCTCGCTCCCGGACGCTGGTCCAGATTAAAAACCGCTTGATGGTTCTGCTTCCTCCACTCCACGTCCCACCAATGCCGAGCCGGCATACTGCCCAGAATCGGATGTCCTTCGATTGTGTAAGCGCCCGGCGAGCGCGCCACCCAATCCAGAAAGGGCTGCCATATCTTTTTTACTTCTTCCGTATTCAAATCGTGGCAGACCATCAACAATCCGAGCGCGTTGTCGCCCGTAATGCGCGCCTGCTCGCCCCAATGATCGTTGAAAAGATGATCTCGATAGAAGCCGACGAAGTACCGTAGCAAACGCTGAAACGCGTCATCCGACGAGGCCTTTACCGTGAGAATCGCTGCGCCCCAAAATTCCGGCAGTTCCTGTACGCGCAGCGTTACTTTGCTCACTACGCCGAACGTTCCGCCGCCGCCGCCCTTCAGCGCCCAAAACAAATCTGGATTCGTGCATCTATTGGCGATGCGGACCTTTCCATCTGCGGTGACCAGTTCCGCTTCCAACAATCCCGCCGCCGCAGTTCCATAATGCTTCGAAAAACTTCCGAAGCCTCCGCTCTGAACCAATCCCGCTACGCCCACCGTCGTGCATCCGCCGCCCTGCACATACGCGCCGCCTTTAGTCGTCACCGCGTCATACGCTTGCATCCAGATCGCGCCAGAGCCGAGCGTTACTGCACGTTGTGAACCGCCCTGGCATCCTTGGGGGACAAATGTTTCATGCGCGGTGATGTCGTGCATCGAGCGCGTCCACACCAGCAGCGAGTCCGCCGCGTTCGAGGTGCCCTGATAGCTGTGCCCGCCACCCTTCACCACCAGCCGCAAATCATTTTCCCGCGCGAAGTTCACCGCTGCCGCGATGTGATCTGCATTCCTGGCCCCCACGGCGTAAACGCTGGGCTTGCTCACCCACGCGTCCACCCATCCCAGGGTTTGCGTCAAGCCGGGCTGGTCTCCAATGTAATAAGGATTGTGGAGATCGTTGATCAGGTTCTGGCAAACCGCGCTTTCCGTTTCTTTGATGCAAGCCTCAATCGGAAATTCCACCGGAATCAAATTTCCGTCGACCTCATCATGCATCCGTTTCCACGCTGCCTGAGAAGGCCAATTCGCATCCGCAGGCCGTCGCCGGCGAAACTCCGCACCAGCGTGCGTTGCATTCCGCAACTCCGCGGTTCCCGCGTCCCGCGCCAGAGTCTTTTCGGCTCCCCATAGTTCGCGTGGCCACAGCGGACTAAGCGCCGCGATTGCCGATCGTGTTAGGAATGCTCTTCTGTCCATTTTTGTACCGGCTTTCAGCTCCGACGCAGAACCGTTATCGGCGGCTCCTCATACTAAAGGATTCTTCCACCCGCCGCGAAGGGTGAGCTGTCCGCTTCCGGTCCGTCCGCACGTTTTCTGTCTCACGTTGCGTCCCGCGTTTCGTCCTGCATCTCCCGCGAGCGGCTTCCATGACTATAATTGCGCACGCATGCCGCTAGCGTCTGGCACAAAACTAGACCCTTACGAAATCCAGTCTCTGCTGGGAGCGGGTGGCATGGGCGAGGTCTATCGTGCGCGCGACACCCGCCTCGACCGCACCGTAGCCGTGAAAATTCTCGCTTCGCATCTTTCCTCTTCACCCGAACTCAAGCAGCGCATGGAGCGCGAGGCCCGCACCATCTCTTCGCTGAACCATCCTCACATCTGCCAGCTCTACGATATCGGTTCACACGACGGCACCGATTAGCTGGTCATGGAGTTTCTCGAAGGAGAAACTCTGGCCGAGCGCCTGGGCAGGGGCGCGCTGCCCGTGAACGAGATTTTCAAGATCGGCATCTCTATCGCCGAAGCGCTCGCCATCGCGCATCGTCAGGGGATCGTACATCGCGCTCTCAAGCCCGGCAACCTCATGCTCACCCAGGCCGGTGCCAAGCTCATCGATTTTGGCCTCGCCAAGCCGCTCGCTGTGGCGAATTCCGGTCCAACTTCTGCATCCGCTCCTTCCTTCACCGCCGCTCCCACGATGAGCGGAGCCAGCCCGCTCACTCCGCTCACCACGGCGGGCACCGTCATTGGCACGACTCAATACATGTCGCCCGAGCAAATTGAACGCAAAGAAGCTGACGCCCGTTCCGACATTTTTGCCTTCGGCGCTGTGCTCTATGAAATGACCACGGGCAAGCGCCGTTTCAGGGCAAGAGCGAGATCTCGCTGGCTTTCCGCAATTCTCCAAAGCCATCCCGAACCGATCAGCGCGATCAAACCGCAAACTTCGCCGTCATTCGACCACGTCGTCGGGACCTGCCTGCAGAAAAATCCCGAAGAGCGTTACCAGACTGCGCACGATATCAAGCTCGAACAGCAATGGATTGCCGCCCAGAAGCCAGCAATCGCAACTCCCGCGGTCCCGCCCGAGCCGCTGCAAAAGCGGTCGCGCCTGGGCTGGATCGCAGCCCTCCTCGTTGCCATCGTCTTCGGCATCATCGCCGGATTCCTTCTGCACCGGCCGGCTCCTGGGCCATCGATTCGCACCGCCATCAACCCTCCCGAGCAGGCGCATGTCAACCTCACAGGCGATACCGCTGGACCTCCCGTCCTTTCGCTCGATCGTTCCAGGGTCGCGTTCGCCGCTACCGGCGTCGATGGCAAGACCACTATCTGGATGCGCCCCGTCAACTCCCTCGATGCCCGCCAGCTCCTCGGAACCGACGACTCCATCTTTCCTTTCTGGTCCTTCGACGGCCGTTCCATCGCGTTCTTCGCCGAAGGCAAATTAAAAACCGTGGACCTGTCCGGTGGCTCCCCCCAAATTCTCGCCGAGGCCTCCTTCGGTCGCGGCGGCGCATGGGGCGCCGATGGCGTCATTGTCTACTCGCCCACGACTCTTGGCCCACTCTACCGCGTCAGCGCCAACGGTGGTGCTGCCGTTCCTCGGTGAACGCGGGGTTGTATCCGTCCTGGAGTCATGACGGCAAAGAACTTTACACGGCAAGAACTTTACTAGGTCGACACTGCGAACAGATTTATGCCGCGCCGGTGAAAGAAGTTGCCGGCGCCCTGCAGTTCGGAGTTCCGCAGACTCTGGTGAGCAACAAGTCCACGCCCAACGCCTCTTACCAGCTCAGCCCAGATGACAAGAAAATCCTGCTCTACCGTGCCTCTCAGCAGGTCAGCGACTCCATCACAGTGGTTACGAACTTTGCCGCGGAATTAAAAAAGTAAAGTGACACAGAACCGGATTCGCGCGCAGCAGCATCATAGCGTCGATGAGGCTACCTTGCGACGAAGCGGCGGTGCGGTCGGAAAGCTCCGGAACTCCTTGCAGGGCGGAATCGAGAAAGTGGATACTTGCCGCGACCATCCTCGGTTCCAGCCTGGCCTTCATCGACAGCACGGTCGTCAATGTGGCTTTGCCCGCGCTTCAAGCCAGCTTCCATGCCACGGTTGTGCAGGTTCAATGGGTGGTCGAGTCTTACGGAGTGTTCTCCGGAACGTTGATTCTGGTCGGTGGCTCGCTAGGTGACTTGTTTGGCCGCCGCTTAATTTTCCTGTTGGGCGTCGCCATTTTCGCGCTGGCCTCCCTGGGCTGCGGGCTTGCCCCAAGCACCGAACTGCTGATCATTGCCAGGAGCATTCAAGGCATGGGAGCGGCTCTGCTGGTGCCGGGCAGTCTTGCGATTATCAGTACATCGTTCGATGAGAAAAGCCGCGGGCAGGCGATTGGCACGTGGTCTGGGTTTACCGCGATCACCACCGCGGTGGGGCCGGTTCTCGGCGGCTGGTTAGTTCAGCATGCTTCCTGGCGCTGGGTATTTTTGATTAACCTCCCGCTTGCTGTTGCGGTCATAGCTATTTCTCTGTGGCATGTTCCGGAGAGCCGCAGCACCGCCGCAGGCCGTGTCGATTGGCTTGGAGCGATCTTCGTCACGCTCGGGTTAGGAGGTTTAGTTTACGGTTTCATCGAATCGGTAAACCTGGGATGGAAAGATCCTCTGGTGCTGGCCAGTTTAATTGTGGGCTGTGTCTGTTTGATCTTGTTTCTCATGGCGGAGGCGAGAGCGAATTCGCCCATGGTCCCGCTGGCATTATTTGCCTCTTCCAGCTTCAGCGGCAGCAACCTGCTTACATTGTTGCTCTATGCCGCGCTGGGAGTTTTCTTCTTCCTGTTTCCACTGAATCTGATTCAAGTCCAAAAATATTCCTCAACCGCCGCAGGCGCCGCTATGCTGCCGCTGATTCTCCTGATCTTTTTTCTTTCCCGCTGGTCGGGAGGACTGGTGACGCGTTATGGCGCAAGGCGGCCATTGATAATCGGCCCGCTATTCGCGGCATTGGGTTTTTTCCTGTTCGCTATGTCGTCGATCGGCGGCAGCTATTGGAGGGCGTTTCTTCCCGCAGTGCTGATTCTTGGTTTTGGCATCGCGATAACGGCAGCGCCGCTCACCACGGTTGTTATGAATTCTGTGGCTCAGGATCGCGTTGGAGTAGCCTCGGGAATCAATAATGCAGTGGCTCGCGTCGCCGGAGTACTTGCCATTGCGGTTCTCGGGATCGTGATGGTACGCGCCTTCGCTTCGCGTCTGGATCACAGCCTCGCTCGATACTCGCTGCCATCCAGCGTCGTAGGTGAAATTCGCGCGAACGAAATCAAACTCGCCGGATTGCCTGTGCCTACCGGCTTGGATCGCACGATGGAAGTTGCAATCAGGGGATCGATAGCGGAAGCATTTGTATTCGGATTCCGCATTGTGATGTGGATTTGCACTGGCCTAGCGGTTGCGAGCTCCGTTGTTGCCTGGGCGATGATCTCCACAAGCGCAACGGTTTCGGCGGCCGGAGTTTCAACAGCCGGGTTGTCCCAGTAGACTATTGTTGTCCCGGTAGAATTGAGGCCGGTCGATGGAATTGCGCGACCAAATGCAAGTTTCTGTATCTAACCTATGCAACAAGCCTTGTTGGAGCACGAGAGCAGAATCTGTGTAATAGTTTCTTTGCCCTAAAATACACGCAAGCATGCCGAAGCCAATTCTCCTCAGCGTAGACGACGACACCGATGTTTTGCGGGCGATTGAGCGAGATCTGCGCTCACAATATGGTGCAGAATATCGCGTGATAGGTAGCGATTCGCCTGAGGGCGCTCTCGACCTGCTGAAGCAGTTGAAAGTGCGGAATGACAGCGTGGCCTTGCTGCTTGCCGACCAGCGCATGCCTCGGATGGACGGAGTGGAGTTTCTGCAGCAGGCCATGGGGATCTTTCCCCTGGCAAAACGCGCATTGCTCACTGCCTATGCCGACACCAATGCTGCGATCAGCGCCATCAATCAAGCCAGCATCAATTATTTTTTCTTGAAGCCGTGGGATCCTCCCTCGGAGCATTTGTACCCGCAATTGGACGATTTGCTCGATGATTGGCAGGCGTCCTTCCGCCCCACATTTGAGGGGATACGCGTGCTCGGAACCCGCTGGTCGCGGCGATCCTACGAGTTGCGGGATTTTCTGGCGCGCAATCACGTTCCTTATCAGTGGATCGACGTCGAGCTGGCAGCCAACGATTTGGAGACGAAGAGGCTTCTGGAAGCGCTGGGGCCGGAGGCGGCGAGTTTGCCAGTGGTGCTCTTTCCCGATGGAACTAAGCTGCTGGAGAGTGTGCCTGCCGATGTAGCGCAAAAAGTTGGACTGCGGACTCGCGCCCAAACCAACTTTTACGATCTGGCGATTGTTGGCGGAGGGCCTGCGGGTTTGGCTGCCGCTGTTTATGGAGCCTCAGAGGGTTTGCATACAGTGATGATTGAGCGCGAGGCGCCCGGCGGCCAGGCAGGTATGAGCTCCCGTATCGAAAACTATCTGGGATTTCCGACCGGTCTAAGCGGCGGCGATCTGGCTCGTCGCGCGGTGGTGCAGGCGCAGCGCTTCGGGGTGGAAATTCTATCGCCGCAGGAAGCGGTGGGGGCGCGAATTGAGGGACCCTACCGAATCATCAAGCTGGCGGATGGCAGTGAGATTTCTTGTCACGCGTTAATGATTGCGACTGGCGTGCAGTGGCGGCGATTGCAGGCTGAGGGGATCGATCGGTTACAGGGCGCGGGGATTTATTACGGTGGCGGTGCCACGGAGGCTTTGTCCTGCAAGGGTGAAGTGGTCTACGTGGTTGGCGGCGCGAACTCTGCGGGCCAGGCGGCCATGAACTTCGCCAAGTACGCAGAGCGCGTCATCATCCTTGTAAGGGGCGAGTCGCTTTCCAGCACTATGTCGCAATATTTGATCGATCAGATTCAGGAGACTCCCAACATCCAATTGTGGACCCACGCCGGTGTGGCGGCGGCGCATGGGGATACCCATCTGGAGGAAATCTCCGTACTTTGTTCCGACACTGGCAAAGTTGAGCGGGTTCCGGCGAGCGCGATGTTTATTTTTATTGGCGCATTGCCGCGCACGGATTGGCTTGCCGATATCGTGGAACGGGACGAGCGTGGTTTTCTCCTGACTGGTCCTGACCTGATACGCGACGGGCAACGCACCAAGGGATGGAACCTGGAACGCGATCCATTCTTACTCGAGACCAATGTTCCTGGCATCTTCGCTGTCGGAGATGTGAGGCATGGATCTATCAAGAGAGTTGCATCAGGAGTCGGTGAAGGATCGGTTGCGGTGCAGTTTATCCATCAGTATCTGAGCAAGGTATAAATGGTCGATAAAGCCGAATTACTTCGCGTTCCCATCTTCGCCGATCTGCCCGAAGACCAGATCGAATGGTTTCTCAGCCAATCGCAAGAACTCAATCTCAAGGCGGGCGAGGCCTACTCGCGTCCCGGCGATCCCGCCGATGCTATGTTTGTGATTCTCGAAGGGAAGCTTCAGGCGCGCGGCGAACTTTCGGGCGAAACTTTTGCCTTTGAGTTGGAGCCAGGCGACGTTACCGGAATACTCCCATATTCGCGAATGAAGCAGTTCACCGTGGGCGGCCGAGCTGAGATCGAGAGCCGCGCCCTAAAATTTTCCGCCTCACAATTTCCGGAACTAATTCAGAAAATGCCGGAGCTGACTAAGCGCTTGGTTGGTCTGATGTCAGATCGAATCCGGGAAGCCACGCGTCTCGAACAGCAGCGGGACCGGTTGGCCTCATTGGGTAAGCTTTCGGCGGGACTGGCGCATGAACTCAACAATCCGGCTTCCGCCGCAAAGCGAGCTGCCAGTCAATTGGGCCACATGCTGAAGAAGATCAGGGATGCCAGCGTGGAGTTAGGAAAACGCGTTCTCACGCCGGCGCAGAAGTTAGAAATTGAAAAACTCGAATCTTCTTTCACGCAACCGGACGTAGTTCCGCCCGACGCGCTGACGATAAACGATCTCGAAGACCAGATTGATTCTTTATTACGCAGTCACGGGCAAAACGACTTATGGCAACTGGCGGCCGGTCTTGCCCGACGGAACATTCAGCCGGAAGTGGTGGAATCATTGTTCGCGAAGCTGGATGCGGATACCGCCCGAGCCGCTTTAGTCAGGATCGCCGCATCGGTCGAAATCGCGAGTTTGTTACACGAAATTGAGAGCAGCACCTCGCGGATATCGGATTTGGTTGGCGCCATTAAGGAATACACCTACATGGACCAGTCTCCAGTGCAAAATGTGGATGTGATTAAGAGCCTGGAGACCACGCTCACCATTTTGAATCACAAGCTAAAGCGCGGAGTGACGGTACAGCGCGATTATCAACCGATTCCGCTCCTGGTGAATTCATTTGGAAGCGAGCTTAACCAGATCTGGACCAATATTATCGATAACGCAATTGACGCCATGCACGGAAAGGGGGAGTTGCGCATCCGCACCTATCGAGATGAAGATTGCGTGGTGGTGGAGATTGCCGATAATGGTCCAGGGATTCCGAACGAAGTGCTGCCTCACATTTTTGAGCCCTTCTTTACCACTAAGGGAGTTGGAGAAGGCACGGGGCTCGGACTGGACACTGTCCAGAGGATTGTGAAAAAGCACCGGGGAAGTATTCAGATCAGTTCCAAGCCCGGCAACACTTGTTTTCAGATCTTGCTACCGCTAGCTGAGTCCGCCATAGCCAGCAAGCCTTAGTGGCTGAGTGATCAGCATCATGAGGTGAAACAAATGTTCGAGAGTCTTATCTGCCAAGTCACGGACTACGATCCGGAAGTTCTCGAGTCTCTGATCGGCCTCGCTGTCGAGATTGCTCGGGAAGGCCGGGAAGGGAGGCGTGTTGGCACGCTATTTACGCTCGGGGATGAAGACGCCGTGCTGGCCAGATCCCGGGCTTTAATTTTAGATCCGTTATTCGGACACCCTGAATCTTCCCGGCACATAACCAATCTGAATCTGCGCGGCACTATCAAGGAATTGGCGCAGTTGGATGGCGGGTTCGTGGTGAGCCGGGACGGAATTGTCCTCTCCGCATCCCGGTACCTCGACGCAGTTGCGGCACAGGTCGACGTGCCGTTGGGACTCGGAAGCCGTCACATTGCCGCTGCCAACATGAGCGCTGTGACCAACGCTGTGGGTATCGTGGTTTCCGAGAGTTCCGTGGTACGGCTTTTCTGTCATGGGCAACTCGTCGGGGAAATCATCCCCGAGTTGTGGATGACGGATCATGCCGCTCACCTTCGTGGTAGCTCTCAGCGCGAACAATTCGGAGAGTTGACCGTACTGACGCCGAACCGGCGATAGGGTCGGGCGGGACGAAAATCCGAACAAGAAACCGCTTGCGAGCAGGAAGTTCAGCTGACCTGATCAAAGTTACAATCCTCAGGCTTCTTCTCCGAACGCCAGCGAAGAAATTTTGTTCCGTGCCGGAAACGATTACCGGAGAAATGATCGTACTGCACCTCAGCGACGAGCCGAGGTCTTAGCGGCTGCCATTCGGAAGAACGCTTTGTGCTCCAGCGACTGGGCCCGCCTGGTGCGCGGCCGGAGAAACTTTTCCTTGCATCTTTCGCCTCAAGGACGAGCGGTTCAACGATGCTCTTCAGTTCGCGCTTCTGATCAGCGTTGAAGGCGGATGTAAAGCCGACATGATCGAGCAGCCCTTGTTTATCGTAAAGGCCAAGCAGCAGAGAGCCAATGCCTCCTCCTTTCTCAGCGTAGCGAAACCCTCCGACGACCGTATCGGCGGTGCGAATTTGTTTGACCTTCACCATTCCCGTGCGCTCACCCGAGCGGTAAGGCTCATCCAGACGCTTGGCCACGATTCCATCCAGCCCAAGCTTTCCCAGTTCGCGCATCCATTTCTTTGCTTGACTCCGATCAGTTGAAGCGGGCGACAACCGCACGTCTTCCGTAGACGAAATTCCGCCGGAAGAAGTTATCTTGAAGAACTTGAGAAGGTGCTGGCGTCTTTCCGCGAGTGGAAGATCAACCAGAGACTGTCCTGTCACATCCACAATCAAGTCGAAGCACATATAAGTGGCTGGGGTTTCCGATGAAAGTTTTTGTATTCGTGATTCTGCAGGGTGAATGCGCATCAGCAGATTGTCGAAAGACAGTCGCTTTCCCGCATAGATTACAATCTCACCGTCCAACACAAACTGGGAGTGGGGAAGGTCGTGGAGAGCTTCGACCAGTTCTGGAAAGTAGCGATGCAAAGGTTGGCCAGCCTTTGATTGCAGCAGGACCTTACTACCCTTGCGGAAGGCGATACAACGAAAGCCATCCCACTTGGGCTCGTAGAGCCAGCCCTCGTCATGCGGGATTTCCTCCACTAATTTGGCCTCTGCGGGGGGATAAGGCGGGCGAATAGGCAGTCGAATGGAAGGGAAGTCTTGATCTGAATCGCCCGATGAACTTGAACCCGCTAGCCGGGCGGTAAGACTCGGGCTTGTTTTCTTCTTTTTCACGAGACAATCGTAACAATTTCTATCTCGCTCTTAATATTGTCGTTGTGCACGTCGTCTTTGTGCACCAGGACCGATTCATTCCTTCGCTCAAGGAAAAGATCTACGCTGACCCCGCCGCAACGCAGTTCCTTAATGGCAAGAGTTGACATTCCTTCGGGAAGATAAGGATCGTCAAAGACAATGCGTTTGCGTTCCGCATCGATCGAAATGCCGAGGCATGCCTGCAATACCAGGAATGGCGCGGCCGCGGCCCAGGCTTGCGGCGAACATGCTACCGGATAAAGCGTTGGACCTTCTCCGGCGCGCCGGTCGACGCCGCAAAAGAGCTCAGGCAGGCGATGGAGGTCGACGATGCTGCTGAGATCCAGCAGACTCATAAATATCTGTCCCGCCCGATGCTTATATCCGTACTTCGCAAGTCCGGCTGCAATGATCGAATTGTCGTGCGGCCAGACAGATCCATTGTGGTAAGAGAGTGGGTTATACCGCGCCTCGCCTTCCGCAACGGTGCGCACACCCCAGCCGCTGAATGATTCGGGTCGAAGAAGCGTATCAGCGACGCGTCGCGCCCGTTCCGGGGATGCAATTCCTGAGTAAAGGCAATGTCCGGGATTCGAGGTTCGCACCCGGCAAGTTTTTTTGTCGCGGTCGAGCGCCAAGGCATAGGTAGAAAGCTCCTCACACCAGAATTGCTCCTCAAAGCGGGCGCGCAGATCTTCGGCTTGCACTTCGAGAGCGGCAGCTGTCGCGGAACTTTCTCCCGCGCATCGGCACAAGGCGGCCGCCGCCTGTTTTGCGGCGTATACGTAACCCTGCACTTCACAAAGAGCGATGGGGGCTTCTGCGATGGTTCCATCGGCGTGAAAAACGGAGTCGTTCGAATCCTTCCATCCCTGTTGCACCAGACCCTTGGACGACTGTTTGCGATATTCGACAAAGCCATCCCCATCGCAGTCCCCAAATTTATCGATCCATTCAAGAGCGCGGAGAATATGTGGCCACAAGCGCCGGATGAAGTTGCAGTCGGCGGTGCGCTCGTAATAGGCGTGCGCCAGAATAATGAAGAGCGGCGTAGCATCGACGCTACCGTAGTATCGGCCAAAAGGAACTTCTCCCAGCGCCGCCATTTCTCCGCTGCGCATCTCATGGAGAATTTTCCCTGGCTCGGCCTCAATTGTCGCGTCCACTTTATTCGCCTGAGTAGTCGCCAGGCATTCCAGCACCCCTCTCGCCAAGGCCGGATTCAGCCATAGGGTCTGCAAAGCCGTAATGATGCCATCCCTGCCGAAGACCGTGCTGAACCATGGCACGCCCGCATAGGGATAATGGGCCTCAGGATTTCCCACGATCATCATCTGCACATCTGCAACTGAGCGCATGACCCAATCGTTGAAACGGGAATTTGAACTGTACATCCGGGGGAAAGCCTCAGCCTCTGTATCTAATTCCCGCCGGGCCTCACTCATGGCCGCGGAGTAGCCAATGGAGCGGCCGGACATGGCCGAATCGCAGCAGATCGACATGCGAAAGCTCTTTTTCTCCCGGGGCCGCAGCAATACTTCGTAATTTAGTTCGTGCTCGCTTGCGCTGCCTGGTGCGGTATCCCATGCAATGCGCGTTTCACGCAACTTGCCGTCCAATCCTTCATAGGAGAGCAGGACGGACTGTCCGGCGGACACGGGCGGCCGGAGCATGCCTCTGCGCCGCCGATGCATGCCGCGCACTTCAAAAATATCCGCGAAGTCGGACTCGAAGCTGGTGCGGAAAGGCACCAATAAGTCTGAGAGTCCATGATTCATGAACGTTAACTCTTCGTAGCACGTATTTTTCGAGAGAAAGCGCGAACGCAAGATATGCAGAGTTCCACGCGGAATGACAACTTGGCTTTCACTACAGACATCCAAATTCGCCAAGTCGGCCGTAAACATAAAATTATTCACATCCACCGTGGAACTAAGCAGGAGGGGTTGTGTTCCCCACAGAGTGACGATCAGATTGGACAAGTGGCGCGTGTCCTGAAAGAACAGCCCTTGTTCTCCCATCCCGGTAGTCTGCACATCTCCCAACCGGTCGAACACGAAGAACGTCCTGCCATACTTCAGGACGCGTGCCCGGTCGTCGGCTGGCGACTGAGAAGTCGCTATGTAGTACTGTTGGGTAGAAGATCCGTCCAACTAAGAACTCCGTCCTCGATCGTGAGAGTTGAGGGCTCTGCGTGAATCAGCTTTTCATAGATGGCCATGTATTCCAGAGCCATACGTTCGTCAGAGAAGTGAAGATCAAAGTAGTTGCGGCAAACTTTTCGGTCGATCTGAGAGAGACGCTTCACAGCATCGACAGCGCCAGCACTGTCAGGAACGATAAAACCGGTCACTCCGTCTACCAACACTTCTGGAACGGAGCCGTGGCGATAGCCAATCACCGGAGTTCCACAGGCCAACGCCTCAATCATTACTAATCCAAAAGGTTCAGGCCAGCAGATCGGAAATAACAAACCGGCTGCATTGCCCAGGAATGCGTTCTTCTCGTTATATCCGATCTCGCCAACAAATTCGACGAACTCGCTATTGAGCAAAGGCTTTATGTAGTTTTCAAAATACTCTCGATCGGCTGGATCGATTTTCGCCGCAATTTTTAGCGGCACGCCTGCGCGGCGAGCGATTTCAATTGCCTCATCGACGCCCTTTTCAGGAGAAATCCGTCCCAGAAAGGCAAGGTAACCACCGCTGCCGTTCATTAGCCGTAAAGACTTTCGGGGCATTCCATGATGCACAGTGCCTTGCCAGTTTGCCCATGAAAGGGGCTTGCGCTGCGCGTCGGAGATAGAGACAAGCGGCATCTCCCGAAACGCTTGATAGAGAGGGACCAGATCAGGAATATCCAAGCGGCCATGCAAGGTACTCAAACAAGGCGTGGCAGTTCGTCTGCTCAAAGAAAAGTGAAGATAATCGACATGGCTGTGAATCAGGTCGAAATTCGCGGATTCACTGAAGACTTGCTCCATCATCAGCACATGGCGAGCAATCGGATCCTTGCACTGGGAATCGAGACGCAAAGCCCTGGGAGACAGGGGTACAAGCCGCGCGGTAGTTACTGAATCTCCGCTGGCAAATAATGTTACGTCATGACCCATGCGAACCAGTTCTTCCGTGAGCCAGGAGACTACACGCTCGGTCCCCCCGTAAAGAAGAGGCGGAACACTCTCGTAGAGCGGCGATACCTGTGCAATTTTCATAGGCTTCACTACGGGACTTTACTGCCGGGCTACTCACCTACTGCAAGCATTTCTCCTGTTGGCTCTGACTCAACCATAAAACTGTGAGCGCAATGGGTCCATAAGGTAGGCCCTGTATCAAGAATGCTGTTTGCGTAGGTGCGGCCGCGATGCAATCCATACCCGCGAGCCCTGAAAGGCGGGTCTTTTGGCAAATAGAGCAAAGTGACGCGATCATATTCGATTGCGGACACGCTCTATTGCAAATCATCCCCTTTCATGCAATGGGAGGTGCTCCCGCATCAACCAGATATCGTGCGCAAGGCCGGGCGCCAAGAGTGGCGTCCCGGCGAATTGCGCGCAACTGTGATGCGCGCAACCCTGCGGGAGATTACTCGAAGCTTCTTCGGCCGATGAGTAAAGCTTTCATGCAAAGCGTGAAGATTCCTTGGGTGTTCTGCTCCGTTCGCTCTCTTTTAAGAGGCGACAACTTAAGCCGCGACAACCGCGCGTTCAAGCAGAACATCTAAGCTGAATGCCTGATGCAGACAACGCACCCATCGATGCCCACGAGCTTCCGGTGACGTCGTCGCTGCCAACGCATGTCCCGGCGGAGCAGGCGTCTTTATTCCGAGAAGTACTTCTAGCTCTGGAGGAGAAGCAAGTTCCGTACGCGGTATCGGGCGCGTTCGCCCTTCGCCACCACACCGGAATCTGCCGATTTACCAAGGATCTGGATCTCTTCTTGACCGCGAAGACAGCGCACGAAGTTTTTCCCTACTTGCGCGCGTGCGGTTTTGAATGTGAAGTGGTCGATCCGGTTTGGCTGGCGAAGGCGCGCAAAGCGGAGTTTTTCGTCGATCTGATTACCGGAATGAGCAATGGGGTCATCGTGGTGAACGATCCGTGGATCGAGCGTGCCAAGCCTGCCGTAATTCATGGGGTCACAACCCGGGTGCTTGCCCCTGAGGAATTGATAGCCTCGAAGATCTTCGTCGCTAAGCGAGAGCGTTTCGACGGCGCTGATATAGCTCATGTGATCTATGGAACCTACCGCCGCTTTGATTGGGATCGTGAACTTCAACTCGTGGGCGAGCATTGGGAGATGCTTCTGTGGTCGCTGATCCTCTTCCGTTATATCTATCCGGCTCAAACTCACTATGTCCCCGCCAGCATTTGGCAGAAGCTGCTATGCCGCTTCCAGAAAGAAATTGCCACGCCTCATGCTGATGCGAAGTTTCGCGGTAGCCTGGTAGACGACAACATGTTTGCCATCGACGTCAACGAATGGAAACTGCCTGATCTGCTCGAACAGAAACGCCAGGAACGCCTCGCTGGGATTGGCCAGATTGGCAAAAGTGTCGACTCGGGAGTTTTTCCCCGCGATTCGCGGGACGATTCAGGGAAGCTTGACCGGGCGGGATGAGAATCGCAGCCACCGCCGATCTCCACTTCTCGCCCCAGAGCTATGCCAAGCTCAAGGATCAATTCGAGCGCGTTCGCGACGAAGCTGATGTGCTGGTGCTCGCCGGCGACCTGACCAACTTCGGGCAGCCCGACGAAATGGAACCGCTCTTGAATGTTCTGGTGCGCTTGCGCGTGCCCACAATAGTGGTTCTGGGTAATCATGACTTCGAAAGCGGCAAAGAAGCCGAACTGACTCGCATGATGGTTGCGTCCGGAATCAAAGTGCTCGACGGTAGCGCTTACGAAAGAGACGGAATTGGATTTGCCGGGACCAAAGGTTTCGTAGGAGGATTTGGACGTGGGATATTGACGGCGTTTGGAGAGCGCGAAATCAAAGACTTTGTGCGGGCCTCCATCGATGAGGCGCTCAAGTTGGAGCGAGCGATGTCTCAACTGCGCAGTCAAAAGCGAATGGTGGTGCTGCACTACTCCCCGATTGTCGAGACGGTGCAAGGAGAATCGCCGGAGATTTTCCCGTTTATGGGTACTTCCCGGCTGGCTGAGGTTGTCGACCGGCATGGGGCGGATTTGGTGGTGCATGGCCACGCCCACCACGGTAAACCGACAGGGCACACCCCTGGGGGCGTAGCAGTACACAACGTCGCGATCTCGCTGTTGCAGGCGCAAGAACGGTCTTCGGTTTACCGCATCTTTGACCTGTGAGTGTCGTCAATGACCCTGGTGACCAAAGTTACTGGCGCGGGGCGGGGTTAGGCATGTTACAATAACCTCAACGCTAACATCGCGGTTTGCTCGTGACGCGGTGATCCTGATTGGATCAAGATTCATCTCCGCTTTTCCTGCCCGCCGTTTACTCAGCGCCAAATCAAAACTTATTGAGCGGCTGTGAACTCGCGGTACGTGTATTCAAGGCGAACTCCGAGCTAGATCAAGCCTCTCCAGAAAGATTAACTACGAATGACAAGCTTTACCGAACTACCGCTTTCCTCCGCTTTGCAGCAGAGGCTGGCGGCAAATCAATTTATTACCCCCACGCCGATTCAGGCGCAGGCTGTTCCGCACGCCCTTGAGGGCAAGGATGTGCTGGCGACAGCACAGACCGGCACCGGAAAGACGCTGGCTTTTCTGATCCCGGTGATCGAAATGTTGCAGCGCGAACCCGCGCAAAAGGCTCGCGTGCTGGTGTTGCTGCCCACCCGGGAACTGGCTATTCAGGTTAATGAGGAATACGAAAAACTGCGCGGCAAAGGACTTTCCAAGGCCGCGCTCGTGATCGGAGGCGTATCCGAGAAAGCGCAGATTCAGGCCGTGCGCGGTGGTTCTAGTTTGGTGGTCGCGACTCCGGGCCGGTTGCAGGATTTCATCAGCCGCAGGCTGATTGATTTGCGGGAGATCAGGATCCTCGTGCTCGACGAAGCCGACCGCATGCTGGATATGGGTTTTCTTCCCGCTCTTCGTCGCATTCTTGCAGTGCTGCCCCAGCGCCGCCAGACCCTTTGCTTTTCAGCCACTCTGGAGCAATCCGTGGCTGGCCTGGTGAATGATGCCATGCGCGATCCCATTCGAATTGCCATCGGCTCGACGCTTAAACCGGTGGAAAGCATTCGCTTGCAGGCTTATGAGGTCAGGCCCGCAGAAAAGCCGGATGTATTGCGCCAATTACTCTATGCCGAAAAGGGACAGACTTTAATTTTTGCGCGAACCAAGCGAGGGACCGAAAGGTTGGCCAAGGAGCTTTCCCGCGAAGGGTTTTCCGTGGCGATGATCCATGGGGACCGTTCGCAATCCCAGCGGAATGGAGCCCTTGCTGGTTTTCAGCAGGGCAAGTTCCAGGTGCTGGTTGCGACCGACGTCGCGGCACGGGGCTTGCATATTGACGATGTTGCCCACGTCATCAACTATGATCTGCCGAAAATGGCGGAGGATTTTATTCATCGCGTGGGCCGCACCGGCCGTGCTGGATCTGAAGGATTAGCCTCCAGCCTGGTTTCCGGCGGGGAAGTGATCGAACTCCGGCACATTGAACGCGCCTTGAAGCTGCGCATCGAACGCAAGCAAGTGGACTGGTCCGGTATCCAGAGACCGGCACACGTTGTGCAAAATACTCTTGCCAGCCGGACTCTGACTAAGCTGCCGGGCGAGATATTTGCCTAGTTAAAATGGAGTCAATAAAAACTAACAGGGGCGCGTCTTAAGACGCGCCCCACGGTTTTTATAGATGAGTACTTACCGTTGCAAAAAAGCCGAGCTACGATTCGATTTTGTCTGAATCGCGTTCACGGGGAATACTTGAAATCTCGGTATCCTCCCCCATCTGGAAAAGCGCGGCTTGCTCGGCGGCGTGCCGTTGCATTTCCGTCAAGTCCAGTTCGCTGGAACCGGTTGAGGCTCCTAGAGGGTCTTCTGTTTTGCGTTGCACGCGGCGCTCGGCCTTGTCACGCTGTTTTTGTTGTCGGGTGTGTTCTTTCTGGCGTTTGGTAAAACTGGATCGACCTCGTCCTGGCATGCCTGCCCCCATCTTCGATGATTTTGCAACAGCGAATCACAGCGGTTGCATTCGATCTTCGTTCTTCGATAATCTTCCTTTTTGTTCTTCGTTCAATGCCATGCTGAAGCACGGGCGAAAACAATCGCTCCGTATTCGAACTCAGCATAATACTAATCTTGTTGGACCCTGCTTTATGGAACTGCGGAGCTAGGCTCGATGGTTGCTACCAGCGCGGTTCACGTGGCTGGCGCGCATGGCCTTGATAGTCATCCCGGCTTCCTCCGCCACCACCGCCAAAGCGTTTTCCACCACCTCCGCCACCGCGCGGAGCGTCAGTCTTGGGCTTCGCCTCGTTAATTTTCAGCGCCCGGCCGCCTAAGTCCGTGCCGTTCAACGCCGCCACAGCCTTATCGGCTTCCCCGGGATTCGTCATTTCGACAAAAGCAAATCCGCGGGAGCGCCCAGTCTCGCGGTCCATTACGATGCTGACTTTCTCCACGGCTCCGTGCGATTCGAAAATTCCGCGCAATTCCGCTTCCGTAGTAGCGTGCGGTAGGTTGCCGACGTATAGATTTTTCATAAGCGTCCTTTTCTTTTTCTGCTTCTCAATCTTCAAAACACCCCAGTCAAAAACTATGACAGGGATCTCATTCGCCTTTGCTCTTTGCAGCAGACAGCGATCCCGCCGGCACCAGGTTTTGATCCGCCAGAGCCTTCAACATCTTCTGGTTGCTGATTCGACGGCTGATTTTCTGTCTGCGCCGCCGATTAAATCTCGCCTTATCGCCATTAACTCCGGACATAGCTTTCTCCTGGTACTCGTTGTGGATGAAGTTGAAGTTTTATTAAAATCGCCGGGATACCTTGCGGATTCCCCGTTCAACACGCTATTCGCCTTTCCTGCTCTCTTAATCGCGAAGGCGCAACGTGCTGTTCAGGGTGTCTTCGAGGTCAAGATCACCAGTATACGCCTATTCTGCTTCTTGCAGAAGCCGTAGACCGGTTATGCGGGCAATCTTCTAAGGGTTTGAAGGACTTATACTGTTCTCGGGCTTACCTTTGCAGAGGATAAGACACAACGCCACCACTCCTCCCGCCACACCGCCGCCTATCTCCAGCCACTTTGTGTTCAGAGCATTCCCGGCACTCTGAGGCAGTGCTGCTGCGCCGCATACTGTCGTCTCGTATCGCGTATCTTTCTGCCCTTCATGGACTGTAGTGGATAGAGTGGCAGTATTTTTTGCAGATGTCTTCGCCACTGCTCCACCCTTTGTGACATTCACGTCTTTTTTGATGGCCGCCACTTCGACCTTTCCGCTCAGGTCGGTGACGTCGTACTGCGTGCGGTCCTGAGTGATAGGGTCCACCTTTATGCAGTTCACGTGCACGCTCATCGAAGTGGAGGTGCCGACGGCAACGCTTCCGTGCTCGAGAACCAGGTAGGCGCCTTGAAATTTCACAATGGATTCCGGCTGAATCAATACGGAAGATCCCTGGGCATCAAGATCGGCGACAAAACCGGGCTTGGTTTCGAGCAGATCTCCGGCAAATAATGTTGTGGAATCCGAGACCTCGGAGCCATTCACCCACACTCCACCGGTGCTGTGCACAATGGCAGAAGCCGTGTCCGCCGCCATGAGACACTGCGGCGTCAGCATCAGCATTACCCAGGAAACAGCTTTGCGTGCACCGGACACACTCATACCCAGTTCGATTTCAACACTTCTAGACGGATCGTAGTGGCCCAGAGCCTCATCGTCTATTAGCTCTCTGGATGCTGAGGAGGAAGTAAGCTCACGGAAATATTAGCTTGGCGCGGGTGAAGCGGACGAACCCGTTTATCCTCAAATGATGCTGGATGGGTGCTGGAGATCCTTCGCTCCGCTCAGGGTGACAATACATTTTGCGGCGCGACGGCGGTATTGAGAATGTTGGGCCTAACCTGATCCTGGATCTGTTTATGGAGGCCTCATCACTATATGGAACGTTCTTCCGAAAACCGCCCGGTGATTCAACTGCGCAACGTTTTCTATACACTCCCCAACGGCCAGCGCTTGCTCGAGGATCTGAATCTTGAAGTGCAACGCGGTGAGACTCTCGTTCTCCTTGGCCGCAGCGGTTCCGGCAAAACGACTACCCTCAAATTTATCAATCGGCTGCTTACTCCGAGCGCGGGCGAAGTGATTGTGAATGGCTCGAACGCAATCGAGAGCGATATCATCCGCCTGCGCCGCAGCATCGGCTATGTGATACAGGATGTCGGACTTTTTCCCCATTTCAACGTCGAACGGAACATCGGTATCGTCCCGCGAATTGAGGGCTGGGCCCCTGACCGTACTCATGCGAGGGTGGAAGAACTGTTGCAATTGGTCGGTTTGGACCTGCAAATGGCCTCGCGTTACCCTCATCAGCTTTCGGGGGGGCAGAGGCAGCGGGTGGGCGTAGCTCGCGCGCTCGCCGCCGATCCGGAGATTCTTCTGATGGATGAGCCTTTCGGTGCGCTGGACGCGATCACCCGCGATCAGTTGCAGCGTGAATTTCTATCGCTGCAGCAGCGGTTGAATAAGACAGTAGTATTTGTGACCCACGATCTTCGTGAAGCCCTGCGGCTCGGCTCGCAGATCGCGCTCATGGAAGCCGGCCGGCTGGTAACGATTCTTCCGCCGGTTGATTTCCTGCGATCCCGCGACCCTCTAGCCGCCACTTATGTGAAGGCTTTCGGCGAGAGTCTGGACTCTGTGGCAAATCGAGACGGCTTATGAACATCATCCACTTCTTCTGGCAGCACCACGAAGAAATTCTGGAATTAACCCTCGAACATCTGTGGCTTGTTGGGATCTCGACGCTACTCGCGGTGGCGATCGGCATTCCGTTGGGAATAATCAGTGCGCACCGGCCCGTCTGGAACCGTCCTGTTCTTGGCTCCGCCAACATTATTCAAACCATTCCAAGTTTGGCTCTGTTCGGATTCTTGCTCCCTGTTCCATGGATTGGCGCCCGCGCCGACCGCCTGGCGATTCTCGCGCTCACGCTTTATGCTTTGCTGCCTGTAATTCGCAACACTTACACGGGAATTCGGGGCGTGGACCACTCGGTGCTTGAAGCCGGACGGGGCATGGGGCTCACAGAGAGGCAACTTCTGTTTCAAGTAGAGCTACCGTTGGCGACCAGCGTGATTCTTTCCGGCGTGCGAGTTGCAGTCGTCGTGTCGGTAGGTCTTGCGACCATCGCCGCCGCAATCGGCGCCGGGGGCCTGGGGGAATTTATTTTTCGCGGCCTTGCCATGGTGAACAATGACCTGATTCTTGCTGGAGCCATTCCCGCGGCGGTTCTGGCTTTGTCCGCAGATTTTGGTCTGGGCTGGCTGGAAAGGCGATTGCGACCCAGATGAGCGGCGATCTTCACCGGCAGCTATTCACTCAGTCAGGTAGATGCAAAATCGGCGTCATCCTGCTTATTGTGGCGTTCCTGCTTTCGTCTTGTGCTCCCTCACATTCCAATCGCGTCGTCATTGGCTCCAAGAATTTCACTGAATCGCTAATGCTAGGCGAACTTCTGGCGCAGCTGATTGAATCTCGAACCCACTTGAAAGTCGAACGTCGCTTCTACCTTGCGGGAACCTATATCTGCCAGCAGGCGATGCTCGCCGGGCGCATCGACCTGTATCCGGAATACACAGGTACGGCGCTCACCGCCATTCTTAAGCAGAAGGTTTCAGGCGATAAGGAGCAGGTTTACCGGCAGGTAAAGAGGGAGTACGAGAGTCGGTTCAAGTTCACCCTAAGCCCGCCCTTCGGTTTCAACGACACCTTCGCCATGGAGATCCGCGGGGAAGATGCGCGCCGATCGAATTTGAAGACCATTTCGCAGTCGGCCCAATATACTCCGCACTGGCAGGCCGGATTCGGCTACGAGTTCAATGAGCGTCCTGACGGCTACCCAGGGCTGGCGGCCGTTTATGGCCTGCACTTCGCCGCTCCGCCGCGCATCATGGATTTGGGCTTGCTTGCTCCAGCATTGAAAGATCATCAAATTGATATGGCGGCCGGCAATGCCACCGACGGTCTGATTCCCGCCTTTGACCTATTTGTTCTGGAGGACGACCTACACTATTTCCCGCCGTATGAGGCCGTCGCCGTTATTCGAGAGCAAACCCTCCAGGAGCATCCTGAGGTCGCGGACGCGGTTGCCGCGTTGAAAGACAAGATTTCCGATCAGGAAATGCAGAAGATGAATTACGCTCTGGATGGGCAACATCGCGATGCTACAGATGTAGCTCGCGAATTCCTGCGAAGCAAAGGATTGGTCCGATAAATCCCCACATGCTACTCGCGGCATTCGCCTCATATCAGAATTTCTCCCCGCATTACCAACACAGCGTGTCCCTTGAGGATCACCCGATCCGCTTTAACTTCGCACCAAATCTCTCCGCCGCGCTTTGATACCTGGCGGGCATGCAAACTCTTCTTCCCCAACCTTTGAGCCCAATATGGTGCCAATGAGCAATGGGTCGAGCCAGTCACCGGATCCTCTGGAATGCCGTAACTGGGGGCAAAATACCGCGAGACAAAGTCGCACTCTTTTCCCGGCGCGGTGACCGCGATCCCCGCAGGATGCAGGGTTTCAATAATCCTGAGATCGGGCTCGATCCGCCGCACTGCTTCCTCGCTGTCATAAACCGCGAAATAGTTGTCCTCAATTTGCAAAACTGCCGCAGGGGATGCGCCTAGTCCCTCCGCCAACGCCTTCGGCGCTGCCCTGGATTCCCAAGGCTCCAACAAAGGGAAATTCATGGCCAGTAAATCACCCTCGCGGGAAACGGTAAGCATTCCGCTGTATCTTGTTTCAAACCGCACGGTTTCAACCAGCACGGAGCCGCGCTCCGGCGCCAGGAAGTTAAAGATTACAAATGCCGAAGCCAGTGTGGCATGTCCGCAAAGCTTGACCTCGCAACGGGGCGTAAACCAACGCAATTCGTATCCTCCATTCTTAGGCAGGAGGAAAGCTGTCTCAGAAAGATTATTTTCGGCTGCCACCGAACGCAGAATATCGTCATCTAAACAATCCTTGAGCGGACAGACTGCGGCTGGATTGCCGCTGAAAGGCGTCTCGGTGAAAGCGTCAATGTGGAAGACTGGCAGTGACATAGCCTTATGGTACTTGAGCGCCAAGTCGCATAGAATCGTCGGACTGCATTGCTGCTTTCTTTTTGGATCACGCATTTTCCGCCACTAGCATTGGAGATCTTTTATGCCAACTGCGATCAGCGATCTTTCGGCGTATCACCTTTTGATTGAGCAATTCGCGAAAGCCCGTCGGGAAACTGATGATCTTTTTGCCATCGTGCGCCCTGAGGCGCTTTATGACCGTCCAATCGCCGAGCGCCATAGAATCGTCTTCTACATCGGCCACCTGGAGGCGTTTGATTGGAATTTGTTTCGCGACCGCGTGCCCGGATTAGAAAGTTTTAATCCTGACTTCGACCGTCTATTCGCATTCGGGATCGATCCAGTCGGCGGCGGACTGCCTACCGATCAAGCTTCAGAATGGCCCCCAATTTCAGCGGTAAGAAGGTATGTCCAGGAAGTCCGCTCGATTCTCGACGAGAAACTGGCGAAAGCTCTCGATGCGGATCTGTCGCAAGGCGAAATCGGAAGCGGGCATTTTCCTCTGGACACTTTGTTGAACGTAGCGACCGAACATCGGCTGATGCACGCCGAAACGCTCGCGTACATGTTTCACCAGTTGTCCTTTGATCGCAAGATCAATCAAGTGGAAGCGCTCGATCTTGAGAAATCGCCGGTAGAACACCGCAGCATCGAAATTCCCGCCGGACCGCTTGTGCTTGGTCTTAATCGCGAGGGCGGCATATTTGGCTGGGACAACGAATTTGAATCACACACGGTCGAAGTCCCGGCCTTTTCCATCGATAAATGCAAAGTAACGAATCGCCAATATCTTCAATTTATCGAAGCGGGCAGTTACCAGACTCCCACGCACTGGAGTCCGGAAGACTGGAATTGGATATCGAAAAATAAGATCTCTCATCCTGCATTCTGGAAGCGCGACAACCCGAATAACAATTGGCTGTTCCGTACGATGTTTGAGGATGTTCCGCTGCCGCCTGACTGGCCGGTGTATGTCAGTCAGGCAGAAGCCAAGGCTTATGCAAAATGGGCAGGGAAGTCCCTGCCAACCGAGGCGGAATGGCAGCGAGCCGCTTACTGTGAGCCGAACGGCGAACAGCGGCCATACCCGTGGGGATCCGAAACGCCTTCGCCGGAGTTCGGCAACTTTAATTTCGAGAGATGGAGCCCCGCTCCAGTAAATGCATTTGCTGCTGGCGAAAGTGCTTATGGAGTTCAGGGGATGCTCGGCAACGGCTGGGAGTGGACCGCATCCGAGTTCGTGCCCTTCCCCGGATTCGAGGCTTTCCCGTTCTACCCTGGATACTCCGCCAATTTTTTCGATGGCAAGCATTTCGTCATGAAAGGCGGATCGGCTCGTACCGCCGCATGCATGTTGCGTCCCACTTTCCGTAATTGGTTCCAGGCACACTATCAGTTCATCTACACCGGATTTCGATGCGTCAGCCGCTAAATCGACCGAAGGAGCTACTTCCAATGCTCGTGCACGCCATCCCCACCGATCTGAGTTATGAATTCGCCGCTGACGTTCGCCTTGGCCTCACCAAGCCTGGGCAAAAAGAGTTGCTCTCGAAATACTTGTATGACGATGTCGGCTCTGCGCTGTTCGAAGTGATCTGCCACTTGCCCGAATACGGCCTCACTCGTGCGGACGAGCGCCTGTTGCGCCGCCACGCTTCGGATATCGTAGATCGTCTGCCGGTGCCAATAGCGGTTGCCGAACTCGGCAGCGGGAGCGGAAAGAAGACTCGGCAGATTCTCGAGGCTTTTTGCCAGCGCCAGCCCACTCGCTACTACCCCATCGAGATCTCACGTGCCGCTCTGGCCATGTGCGAGCGGGAACTCAGCGACATCGATTGCATCAGCATCCTCGGCTTCGAGCGTGAATACCTTGATGGCCTGCTTGAAGTGGCGGCGGAGCGTCGTGAAGGCCAGCACCTTCTTGTACTTTTTCTCGGCAGCACCATCGGGAACTTTGACCGGATGGCTGGGCTTAAGTTCTTGAATCAGGTCCGCCGCATCCTCGAACCCGGCGATTCTCTCCTTCTCGGTACTGATCTTGAAAAACCCCCGCATCAACTTATTGCCGCCTACGATGACGAACTCGGGGTAACTGCGGCCTTCAATCTGAATCTGCTCGCCCGCATCAATCAGGAACTGGGCGCTAACTTTGACTTGGGGCATTTTAAGCATGTGGCAAAAATCAATTCTCATAGCCGCAGCGTCGAAATGCATTTGCGCTCGACTTGCCGCCAAACGGTCGATATCCCGGCATCTGGCATCGCAGTCAACTTCCAGGAAGGCGAGACTATTTGGACCGAAAGTAGTCACAAATATTCCACCCAGGATGTGATCGAGATGGCCCGTTCGGCTGGGTTTCGCTGCGATGTTCAGTGGGTTGATCATGAATGGCCTTTCGCGGAAAATTTGCTGATTGCGGTGTAGAGCGCAAATCGAGGGCATTTTCTCGTCTTCTCCTCGATTATTTCTTCAGTGTGAAGAAGTGAGCCCCCAGGGTAAAACTTTGTAAATCCCGCCTTTTGTGTATTCTGCCGATGTAGATTAATGAAAGACCTATGCGCTCGATTACCCCTCGATTTCTGGCCATCGGATTCACGGCAGTCATGGCGGCGGGCATTCTTGCAATCTCCTGTCGCGATGCCTTTGCCCAGCAATCGCAGACTTCTGCTCCATCCTCAGCCAATTCGTCCGCCACCAATAAGGCGATCGGGGCTATCAAAACGATAAGTGGAACCGCTATCAGTCTGACGCCGGACGCGGGACCCGAAATCAGCATTGTCGTGCAGCCCACCACACAAATTCTTCGCGTTGAACCCGGAGCCAAAACTCTGAGCGATGCCACAGCCATTACCTTGCAGGATCTTCAGGTCGGCGATCGTGTCCGAGTCACTGGCGTTCCCTCTGACGATGCCCATTCGCTGGTTGCCGCAAAAATCATCGCCATAAAGCACGCCGATCTTGAAGCGCGTCATCAACAGGAATTGCAGGATTGGCAGAAGCGCGGCGTCGATGGCCTCGCCACCGCAGTCGATCCTGCCGCAGGTACGATCACGATCACCGTTCGCAACAAGCCGGTAGTCGTGCATACCTCCAGCACCACCGTAATCCGCCGTTATCCGTCCGATTCCGTTAAGTTCGACGATGCTACGCCCAGCACCTTGCAGGCGATTCATTCAGGCGATCAGGTGCGCGCTCGCGGAAATCGCAATCCCGACGGCACTGAAGTCACGGCGGATGAGATCGTCTCCGGCGCTTTCCGCAATATTGCTGGCACGGTCAACTCGGTCGATGCAAGCTCATCGACTCTGACCGTTCATGATTTGTTGGCGAAGAAAAACATAACTATCAAAATCACTCCCGACTCTCAGCTTCACCAGTTGCCCCCCGAGATGGCGCAACGGATAGCCGCGCGCTTTAAGAGAGGCGCTGGCGCGAATGGATCGAGCGCCTCGTCGGGTTCTACCGCCTCTTATGCGCAGCACCAGCATCCCTCGGGTGAGGGAACTGGCTCCGGTGCCGCGTCTGGCCAAGGAGCAGGATCTCCAGGCGCTCACGGCGCGCCCGATCTTCAACAGATGCTTTCCCACATTCCTGCAATCAAACTTTCCGATCTGCATAAAGGCGACGCGGTTGTGCTGGTCTCAACGGAAGGAACTGAAGGTGGAGGCACTGCTATCACTTTGTTAAGTGGAGTCGAGCCGATCCTGGAGGCCGCTCCAGGAGCCAGCAGTTCGTCCATTCTTACGCCCTGGAGTTTAAGCGCTCCTGCCGGAGATGCGGGCGGACCATAGCTCTTCACTAATTTGATCTTCACTAAAGATTTTTTCACCGAATGGAAGGGTTGATGAATTTACGGAACTACTTGTATCTCGGCGTGGCCTGGTTGGTGCTGCAATTATTCGCAACGCCTGCGCTCTCGCAGACTCCCGCACCGCAAGCCGCCGGAACATCTTTGCATGGCCAGGTGACGGACCCTTCCGGCGCGGCAATCGCCAATGCCGACGTAGTGCTTATGCCTCCGGCCGCTTCCTCAACTCCAATCAAAACCAAGACCAACGGTCAGGGTGAGTATCAGTTCACTAGCCTCGCTCCCGGGCAATACACCCTCAACGTGATCGCCCCCGGATTCACGGTTTATGAGAACGACAATGTCGTCATCACCGCTCAAGCCATGCGGCTGAATGTCTCTATGGCCATTCAAGTCGAACAGCAAAAAGTGCAGGTAGAGGATAATGCGCCCACCGTTGACGTGAATCCTGCCAACAATGCCGGAGCCATCACTATCACCGGCAAAGAACTGGAAGCGCTGCCTGACGATCCCGACGAGCTGCTTACCGACTTGCAGGCTCTGGCCGGACCATCCGCGGGGCCCAACGGCGGTCAGCTCTATATAGACGGCTTCACCGCCGGTGAGCTGCCGCCTAAGGATTCCATTCGCGAGATTCGCATCAATTCAAATCCTTTTTCCGCCGAATACGACAAACTCGGCTACGGCCGTATCGAAGTCTTCACCAAGCCTGGCTCCGACAAATATCACGGCCAGTTTCTTGTCGACGGCAACGATTCAGCCTTCAATTCGCCGAATCCATTCGGCGGCGCCAATCAGCCCGGTTATGACTCCACCATGTTCACCGGAAGCTTCAGCGGGCCCATCAACAAGAAGGCCTCTTTCTACTTCAACTTCCAGCATCGCAATATCAACAATCTTTCGGACATCGACGCCATCACGCTAGACCCTACAACTTTCTTGGAGACGCCATTCATCGAGTCCGTTCCTTTTCCTCAACACCGAACCAATCTCACGCCACGCATCGATTACCAACTCACCAAAAACAACACTCTCACCGTGCGGTACCAGTATTTTTTGGATACGGAACAAAACGAGGGTATCGGCCAGTTCACCCTGGCCTCGCAGGGCTACAACGAAGACACAACCGAACACACCCTGCAAATCAGCGACACGCAGGTCATCGGCGCCAAAATCATCAACGAAATCCACTTTCAATATCTGCGCGACCTCGATAATCAATTTGCTTTGAATGCGCAGCCCACCCTTAATGTTCTAGGCTCATTCGATGGCGGCGGGAATAACCAGCAAAATATTCTTGATCACCAGGACCACTACGAGTTTCAAAACTACACTTCCATCATTCACGGCAATCACACCGTCAAGTTCGGCGGCAGGCTGCGTGGTATCCGCGATGCGAACAGCCAGACCTCCGGATTTAACGGCGAGTTTACGTTCTCGTCGTTGCTTCCTGTCACCGGGCAACCCCCTTGCGTACCTACGCCCGGAGCCGCTCCCTGTCCCATCGCCTACTCCACGGCGCTCCAGAACGTCGGAAACACAACCATCCCGATCGCAACTCAGCTCACCTACACGACAGGGAAGCCGCCTCTCGTAGTGGGTTATTTCGATTCCGGACTCTACTACCAGGATGATTGGAAAGTACGCCCCAACATCACACTTAGTTACGGATTGCGCCTGGAATCCCAGACTGAAATCTCCAATCACGCAGACTGGGCGCCGCGCCTGGGATTCGCCTGGGGTGTCGGAGGGAAGAACGCTCCGCCGAAAGTTGTGCTGCGCGGAGGCTTCGGGATTTTCTACGACCGTTTTGCGGAGGCACAAATTCTCGAAGCTGAGCGCCTGAACGGCATCAACCAGGAACAATTCGTCATCGACAATCCGAAGTGCCCGTCTCTCGCTGACATCTCGGCGTGCACCGGAGCCGCGGTGCCAGTTACACCGACGACTTATCAGATCAGCCCGCGTCTGCATGCCCCTTACACCTTGCAGTCGGCGTTCAGCGTGGAGCGGCAGGTCACCAAATCCGCCACTTTGAATTTAACTTATATAAATTCGCGTGGTTTCGATCAGCTTCTGACGATCAACGCCAACGCCCCTTTTCCCGGAACTCCGTGCAGTCCAACCTGCGCCGTCCCTACCAGTAACCTTTATCAGTACGTTTCCGAAGCGGTCTTCCGTCAGAATCAATTGACAGCCAACACCAATATCCGCGCTGGTTCCAAAATTCAACTATTTGGCTACTATGTGCTCAACTACGCCAACAGCGACACTTCCGGCGTCTCCAGCTTTCCCTCAAACTCCCATGACATTTCCGCCGACTATGGCCGGGCTTCGTTCGATATACGAAATCGAGTTTTTCTGGGCGGCTCCTTCAGCCTTCCCTACAGCTTCCGTCTGAGCCCCTTTATCGTCGCCAGTTCCGGTTCGCCCTTCGATATCACGGTCAGGAATGATCTTAACGACGACTCCATCTTCAATGATAGGCCCGGGTTTGTCTCGACTGCGACGTGCCCTACCTCTGCCACGACGACGCCGACTTCAAACGTATATTGCACGCCGCTCGGAACCTTTAACGCGGCCCCAACCGCAGGCGAAAAAATTACCCCGATTAATTACGGCACCGGTCCATCGCATGCCACAGTGAATTTGCGTCTCACCAGAACCTTTGGTTTCGGTCCTAAGACAAAGGGTTCTACGGGCAATCAAGATGGGGGAGGACCGGGCGGGGGTGGCGGGGGCGGACGCATGGGTGGAGGTGTGCGTGGTCCAATCTTTGGCGGACGGCCCGGCGGTTCATCCAGCGGAGGCTCGGATCACCGCTACAACGTCTCGTTCAGCGTCTCGGCTCGCAACGCTTTCAACAAAGTCAACTTCGGGAACCCGAGCGGTATTTTAGGCTCACGATTTTTTGATACGCCCAACGGACTAGCGACAAACGGACCTTTTTCCAATGGCGCGGCCAACCGCCGGATCGACTTGATTGCCACGTTCAATTTCTGATTCAGGGGCAAAGCTTGTAATTGCCCCGTGCATCCACGCAGCGCTAACGATTTCGAGATATTCTAGATCCAGCGGACCGGCACGCGATCCGTGTCCTCACATACATCGTCCGCACAATACTTCGTTTGCCTCTGATCTCCACAACAAGACGCCGATTTCTCTACGCCGCGGCTGCTACCGCCGCCGCCGGAATCGCCGGCGATTCGGTTTTACTGGCACCGAATCGTCCGGTTGTTAGGCGAAGAGATTTTTTGCTTGCCCGTTGGCCGGAGCGGCTCAATGGTTTTACCATCGCTTTGATCAGCGATTTCCACTACGATCCTTTATTTTCCACGCACCCGTTGCACGCCGCCATTCCAATGGTCCAGAGCCTTCAGCCGGATCTGATTGTGCTTGCGGGCGACTTCGTGAGTGTGCCGGATTTCGGTGAGCGAGCAGAAGCGGCATCAGCGGCCGATCCCTGTGCCGCCCTGCTTTGTCGCTTGCACGCACCCTTGGGAATGTGGTCTATTCTCGGAAACCACGACTGTGACACAGATCCAGAGTATGTAAGTAAGTCTCTTCAATCGCGCGGCATCCCCGTACTAGCAAATCAATCCGTGCCAATAGAGCGTAATGGCGCGCGTTTCTGGCTTGCAGGTGTGAACGACGTGCTCAGTGGTACCGCCAATCTAGCCGAGGCTCTCCGCAAGGTTCCTGCCAACGAGCCCGTCGTTCTGCTGGCGCACGAGCCAGACTTCGCGGATGATGCTTGCCAATTTCCTGTTGACCTGCAGCTTTCGGGACACTCCCATGGTGGTCAGGTCCGGCTGCCTTTCCTGCCACCGTTATATTTGCCGGATATGGCGAAAAAGTATTTTATGGGAGCCTACCAGGTTGGCCCACTTCCGCTTTACACAAACTCCGGACTGGGCACCATTACTGTTCCCATTCGCCTAAATTGCCCTCCAGAAATCACCCTTCTGACGCTTCGCGCCTCCGACGTCTAACTTTCCAAGAGCTTTTTAGAAAGCTTTGGTCCGCGCTGGGGGGGGCGAATGCGCAATCCTCTTCACTCTTTGCCCTATGGCCCGTTCCAGAATCTCCGTAATTTATTGCTTTTGCAGGACCTTGCATAAAGTGCAAGCTGGCCCCAGACTTGCCCCTAAATTGCTTGACGCGGAGCAAAACCCCGCGCGAACCTTTGAGGTCGAGATGTTTCGCAGAGCCTGGCTTTGGATTGTGGTAATCGCCGTTCCAGCATCTGGGTCCGCGCAACCTTCCTCTCCAACACTGCCGCATGCCATTTCAGCCCCGCGTGAGCAGCAATTGTGGAGAACTCCAGATCGTTCCTCGGAATTCGCAGACATTCCAGGCATCAGCGCGACCTCCCGTTGCGAAGATACTCAGCCGCCTGAAGCTCTAACTACGCCCGATCCGCTGGTAATGCAATCGATGATAGGTGGTGAGGTGAAGGTTAGTTTCATCATAGGTACGGACGGACGAGTGCACAGTCCACTCATTCTGAAAAGCGGTGGTCTGATCGGCGATCGTAATGTTCTGCAAACTGTCCGCTCCTGGCGCTATCGTCCCGCAACTTGCAATGGCGTCCCTACTGAAATCGAAGGCAAGATCGAGTTTTCCCGGCGCTAGAATACGTTCCCTTGGTCTAGAATGAATTGAAGTTCATCGAACACACGCATGGAATGATCAATTCTCGGCGCCGACGTGAACCGTGAACACCGTGAACACCGTGAACAAAGATAAGAAGTTCGATCAGGGATCGCTCGCGAATGCGCCGCAGGACGCAGAAGACGCAGGCTCGAAAGTAGGTCCCTACAATCCAGCTCTGGGCGAAATCTACCAGCGTCTTTATCCTGAGATGCGCCGCCCCAAGCCCAATCAGGAAGCCATTGCAGCGGCTCTACAAGCCATGCAACGCCTTACCATGAAGATGGATTCAGAAACGGCCGTCGAGGAGACCTCGCACGCCGGAACGGCGCTCTCTATTCCTTGCGGCGCTTGCGGACACCTGAATCGCGAAGGTAATCGCTTCTGCGCCATGTGCGGAACACGCGCGGAAGGCACGAAGGGTGGCGGCGCTGGACTGGCCGCTACCGAGTTGGAGAACGTCAACCCTCAAGCTGAGCGATCTCCAGTTCCAAGTTCTCCAGTTCCAGGTTCTTCAGTTCGTGGTTCGGCCATCTCTGATTCTCGCTCCCGGGCGCAGCGGCCATCCTTGCAGGTCCACGGAGAAGTCGAACAGACAGATACAGAGCCGGCTGGTGCGCCCGGAACGCATCACTACCACCATCATTATCATCACCATTATTTTCCTGGAGGAAGTGAAATTGGCGGATCAAGTCCGCGGGCAATCGCTCCAGAAACCGCCCGCGAAACAGATCGGTTGCGGATCGCAGCTGCCGCCAAAGGAGAACCCATGACTCGCAATGAGGCTGCGGTTCGCCGCCTCACTCAGGAGTGGGTGCTCGCCTGTAACATGCGGCAACTCGATGAATTGCTCGAACTTTATGCTCCCGATGCGGTGGTGCTGCGGTCCAATCTTCCCCTGCTCCGGGGCGCGGCGCAGATACGGGAGTTCTTCTTCTCGGCGCTTGAATCTGGTCTGGGGGAAGTTTCCCTTGAACCTATGCGCGTGGAAATATCGGGCGAAATCGCGCACGAAGTGGGCCGCTACAGCGCGCTCGTTCCCGGAAACGCAGGGAAGCGCCGCGAAGAGCGGGGGAAATATCTCTGGGTTTTCGCCAAACCGAATGGCGGAGACTGGAAGCTGGTTTCGGAATGCTGGTCCAGCGATCTTACTCTGACCAACGCGGAATCCGACGTTCCCAAGACTGCACTCTCAGCCTCGCCAAAAGGACCGACCCGCAAGCTGTAGCCGGTCCAGTTTCAGATCTCAACTCCAATCTTCTGCAAGTCATCTCGCAACTGGTCCAGGCCTTTCATCTGGATGGTCTTCATCCCGAGTTTTGCGGCGGATTCCAGATTCAACGCCCGATCATCGATGAAGCAACATTCCGCGGGATCAATCTGCGTGATCTCGGCTGCCAGGCGATAAATCGCGCGCTCCGGCTTGCGTAACCCCACAAAGCAGGAACTGACAAACACGCGAAACATTTCTCGCAGCCCAAACTTCTCGATCCGGTACAGATTCAATTCGCGCGACTCATTGTTAATCGTTCCCATCAAGTACTTGCCGCATTTAGCCAGTGTGCGCGCGAATGCAAGCACTTCCGGGATCGGCTGCGACAACGGAAACATATATTCCTTGAATTCGTTGAGAGTGAATGAGCGATTGATGTAGAAGACGGTTTTTTCCAGATATTCATCCAACGACATCTCGCCACGCTCGAAAGAGGAAACTACCATCTCATGCCGCGCCTTAAATTCCGCTTGGTCCAGATGAAAGTGGTCGAGCGCCCGGGCGCGTTCCGTGTGATCCCAGGCATTGCTAAGAAGGACTCCGCCTACATCCCAAAAAATCGCCCGAACTCCCTCCATTCGAATTCCCCCTTGAAAAATCTTAGCTTCCTTCCCTCTCAACCGGCTCTTAAATGAAAATGCGAAAGATAAAGATTAAAGATGAGGAGCCGCACTTTAAAGCATCTGGAGTACAAGAGCAACTGGAAGGCAGGAATCAGAGTCGGAAGCGGGTCGAAAACTAAGGCAAGACCACGAATATTTTCAGACAAAATAAAACCCCGATCCGCGGAGCAGGACCGGGGTCTCTCTTGCAAGCGATAGCGCTAGTTGGTGCGCGCGATCATGTTCTGCCGATAGCTCAGATCGTCTACGTTACGGAACATCGGCGTTCCAGGCGGTAGATTCTGCGGCGAGGAAAATAGCGGATCGAAATAGTATTGCCGGTTCGGTGGCTGGTACACCAAGGTGCAGCACTTAAATGTGCCGGTGGCATACTGGCTCCAATACAGGCTCACCATAGAGCCTTTGTAGTACAGAGACTGCTGTCCGGAAGGACCGGCTGGGCTGGCCCCTCCCCAATTTTCGAGGAAGCGCAGGAAGTTGTGTACGCCGCCATCCATGCCGAAGTAAGCGTCCGGATTGTTCAGGCCGTTGTTGAATGCGATCGTCTTACCTGCGGCAATAGCGGTGCGGTAATACGTTGTGATGGCGTAGCGATCGTTACTGCCGCCTGAAATCGGAATCGCCATGCTGCCGGCGTAGCCGTTGAGAGCGTTTACAGTGGTACTTGGGCAGGCCGCACTTGTGGTGACGCAGCCCCAGTCCTGCCAGTTGTTCGATAGCAATGTGACAGCGTCCGCGACGATTGAGGCGGAAGAGTGATTCGGTTCCGGATTTGAAGGATTGGACCAGGTGGTATCCAGGTAGGCGGTGGTAGTTCCGGGCGTACAACTAGGGTCGTTGAGCTTGTAACAATTGGAGTTGTAGTTACCCATGATGTAAACCGGGTTTTCCGACGCCACTGTGAAACCGCCGCATGCAGTGGGGTTCGTTGAACTTTGGGCGCAATTATTAACCGAATTGCCCGGTGGCATCGTGGGCAGATTGCCTAGCGAGCCATCCACGAGCTTGAGGGCGTGCCGCGCTCCAGTCACCCGGTTGGCGAGTGCATACTTCGACGTGGGGTTGATGCGGTTGAGATAGGGTGAAGGAGATCCGCTGTGATCCGTATCAGCGGCGTGACCAAAAGCGTCACCCACACCCCAGACTCCGTAATTATCAAGCCGTCCGTTGCCATTTACATCTTCCGGGGAAACGCCATTGTAGTTAACCGGATCGAGCCCTCCATCGGGCGCCTGCTTGTTGCCCATGTTGGCGTAGTTCACTGAGTCTTCGAACCCATACTCGCCATACTGTGAAGTGCAAGGCAGGGTTCCGCAGACGTTCGCAAACTGCATGCCCCGGCGATCCGAGAAATACAGGATGTACCCGTTCTGGGTACTGAAGTCCACATTGGTTCCAGTACTGCCAGCATTGCCGAGCAGCCAGTTCCGTAAGTTACCCACATCCAACTCCACAGCATTCATCACGCCGTTGGATGTTCCCGTTCCCGAGGTCTGCGTGGAGTCATAAACTTCTCCCTCACGAGCGTCGTAGAGATTGATCGGATACCAGTCGTACTGGGACGTGGTGCCGGTCGCGCTCGAGTCGTAGTAGAGGGTGTTAAGCGGATAGTCCAGACTGGTCGACGGGTAACCAGCGAGCTTGCTATCTTTCGTTGCCTGGAAATAGAGAATTGCATTCTTGTGGTCCACTAAAGCGTTACATCCATTCGTGGCCAGGTTGTTTGCCGGGGTCGTACTGCATCCGAATCCAGGTTGAGTTGGCACGCTTACGCCACGGGCAAATCCCAGCTTTAGCCACTCGGAGGTGACTGCGTGCCATTTTTCGTCGCTGGACCATTTGGCTTCGACAAGCAGCCAGCCGCCGATCAGCGGCCACTCCAGGCCATCGCTCGTGCCGCTCGTCCATGCCTCATTGGCTGTGCTGAAGTTTGTATTGTTGACCGTTGGAAAGTTTGTCGGAGCCCACGAAGGAGTAGCGGGTGGCCATGAGGCCATCGGCCCATAATAGGGCGGAATGATAAAGTTGGTGTCCCCCGAGGTGCATACACTCCCGAGCGACATGGTGCCCGTGATTGCCGCTCCTGTGCAATAGGCCTCACCAAAAGAGTAGTAGTGATTGCTGCCATTTACGTTGATTGCACCGGCCTGGCTGCCTCCTGTTGAGGCTCCCTGGGCCAGGGGAATGAGCGCTTTGGGGAGCGCACTAACCAGTTGAACGTCCCCCGCAGTATTTCCATTCCAGTCGTAAAGGTGCAATCCCGCTTGCGTGTCACTGAGCAACACGCGAATCTGGGCCTCGTAGGCTAACTGCGAACCTCCGAGCAACGATGAGGGCAGTGTAGTAGCTAAAGGCCGGCGAATGATTTGCACGGCCGATGTCGTACCATTCACGAACGGCAGCGTCAGATCGCTTGCGCCGGTGCTGTTGGGACCGTCGCCCGTATTAGGAGGAGTGCCGTTACCATCGATGAGGTAGTAATTTAGAGTTCCTTCCGACACGTTAATCCAGGTGGCGGTATTCTGAGCCGATCCATGTCCGCCAACTACGCTGCCGTTGGTGGCACCGAGGCCGTAGACCGTGCCCACTGTAGAATTAGCGACGTTAACGCAGGTGGCGCTGGGGGCAATCGTCGTGCCCGCCTGAAGCGCAGCCAGTTGTGTATTACAACCGCTGCCCGTTGTCGGAATAAGGACGGTGCCATCATCCAAACCGCCGCCAACCGCTACGCCATCATCCATGACGTCGCGAATTACGTTGCCGAAGGCGCTGAGCTTATCTCCAAAAACCAGGAAGTCGCCATTGGCCACTCCCAAGTAAAGGTCGCCGTTGGTGTGCACGCGTCCGGCGAAGCCCAAGTTCGGGCTCTGCCCATAAAAGAGATCGGAGTCGGAAAAAACGCCGAACTGGAACACAGGAATCAAGGCCACTTCCGCGGTACGCGTCATGCTGACGTACTCACCGGTGTTTCTCGCCGCCTGTACGTTGATTTGGACAGGAATAATCTGCGCGTACAAGCCCGCGTCCGGTCCGGACTGGATCTGTCCCCACACCGTGCTTAGCGCGGAACTGCAAGGAGACGAGGTTCCCGCAGTTACGGGAGCAATATTGTAGTAGGGATAGGTAACGGTGGAGTCCCAGGTAGGGGCACCGGGGGTTGTGCTTAAGTTGCAGATTTCCGCGGCCGTGGGTGCCTGAATGTTTTGGAACACATTGGCCAAATCGGAAGTCGCCTTCTCGACTGCCCCTTCGGCGCTGCGATAGGTGTAGGTGTTGTTGAGATCGTAGCCGCCGGCACGTTGCTCAGTGTTCACCATCATCAGCAGCGCGAGCGAGAATCCAGACAGCAGTATCAACAACAGAAGGGACGCGATCAGCGTGAATCCCTGTGTGGCGAATTTTCCGCTATGCATCGTCTTTTTCTTCATTCCCCTTACTCCCCTTACAGATCTTTATGGTGACAACAGATTACTCAGTAGCTCGATCCCGAAATCGGGTATTCCTGCTGCGAAGTTAAATTGCGAGCCGAGATAGAGGTATTCAGATCAAGTCCCTGGTAACCGCTATTCCCGGGAACCTGGCTGCGCATGGTCATGTGCGCAATGTTTACTTGCGTAATCATGGCCGGGGTGGTGCCGGCGGGGAGGGTGGTTTGATTGGCATTGACCGTGCCATTGTTCATTACGTCGTAGGTAAACTGAAGATTAACTACATTCTCTGCCACCGGCGCGGGCGTCCTGCCATTCTGGATTCGCATCAGGCGTGGAGTATTGGTGCCGTCTGTCGAGATATCCAGGTAGTAAGTGATAAGTAGCAAGCGCACAGCGGAAAGGGCCGTCGAGTTCACATATGAATTCAGAACTCCGTTGGCGGTATTAATCTGGTTAATGTGGCCTGGATCTGGGGCGGCGCCAGATTCGTTTGCGAATGTAACCGTGTAGCAGTTTCCCGCTGCAATGGTATAGGTGGTCGGAGGCGTAGTCGTAGAGGGAGCAGGTGTGTAGCAGGCGGACGGACTTGTCCCCGCGACCACGTTGGTGACCACGCCTACAGCGCTATTACTGCCAAATAGAATCATATCTCCGGCTTGCAGTCCGGCAGCGTTCGTACTCGACCAGACCAGCCCGGGAGGTGTTGTGACACCAGTGGGCAGAACGCAAGTGGGGGGCACCTGTCCTGTCGAACTCAGCGGAAGCCCGAAGTTCGCCGTTGTTGCGGATGTAATGTTTACGGTGTAACAGTTGAGTTCCAGATTCACGTCGGCGATAACCACCGAAATAATATCGGTCGGCCCGGTAGCAGCATCCACCGTGATTCCAAGGCCATTACCGGGAATAATGGAATACATAAGCGGGGCCCCTGAGGTGGTGGGGAAGGCGACAGGCGTTCCATTAACGTAATTGCATGTTGTGGTACTGCACGGATAAACCGGTTTGGTCGTGGTGTTCGGCAGGCCAACGGCGTTATAGGACAGCCCTTGCTGGCCCATCGCTCCCGCCCCCGCCATGCTGATGTCGCGTTGAAGAAGATTTGCCGCCGCCCGGAAGTCCTGCTGCATCTCGGATTTTTGCGAGGTGACCCAGGTTGCATTTAAAGCTTGTCGGAACACAGTAACGCCGCCCGCAATCACCAGCAGCCCCAGAGTGGCGGCGATCAGCATCTCGAGCAAAGTGAAGCCGGATTCCGGATTTGATGCGCGCCCCATGAATTCCTCTCTAGTGGTACTCGGAAATGTATTCTGTAAGAACATAGTTTTTCAGGGCGGGGGAATTTGGAGCTGAGTATGTGATGGTCACGGTGACCTGCACCAGCGTTTGGATAACATTGCCACTGGTGTCTGTCAGCGGGGTGATGGCAATGGTGCGGGTGTAATTCGAGAGAGAAAGGATGATGTCATCGGCCGTACCGACAATGCCATCGAATCCAGGTTCGTTAAGGCACTGCACGCCGCCGTTCGGACAAGTCGTGCCGGTTGCTGTTTTACAAGAAGACGTGTCACCGGATACACCGACAATTCCGTAAGTCGGCCCGGCGCACAAGAGTGACTGAGGCCCGCTGGCGAAGATGCCGCCGGTACCAACATTGTTGATTTGCGAGAAGCTCAACTGTGAACTATTACGCGCGGTGAAAATGCTTTCCATTGCCTCTGACGCTACTTGGCGCGCGATCAGATCCTCCTGGGAGGACTGATTGGCGGCCACGGCCAGGCCGAAAACCCCAAGTACGCCAAGCAGTCCCACAGCCATGACCGCCATCGAGATCATGACCTCAATGAGGCTGAAACCGAATTGGTTCCGCTGATGCAAACTCTTAGCTCGTCTGGTCTTCATAGTTGGCTCCAACCCCACACACCGGCGGTCTGATTCAGGCGCCAGCCCCGCAGCCGGCCCGTATATCCCCATAGCGTTACAGCGCGGCAAGACATCAGGCTTCCCGGCCGGCCCAGGTAAACCACCCCATTGTTGATATTTCCGTTCGCATCTTCGGCAGTGCCGTCGGGATAAAAATAGATAACCGTGCCGCCTCCAGCGCCGCTTGGAGGCTGATCAAAATCAAAAGCGAATCCGGCGCTGCCAAAGCCATCGGGAGTGGTTGGAACTGTGGTGGGAGAATTTGGCACGCCAGGCTCAACGTGAAAAGTGACGTCGGAGGGCAAAGTAACGCTGAACAATTGCGTGCCCGTGGGTGTAGTTTGATTTACCGTGATCGTCCCGCCGTTCGGCGATGGGCCGGTGGTAACTGGGGCAGTGAAGCTGACTACATAAACCCGCATGTCGGCCGCAGCCGCATCATGAGCCCGCCTCAACGAAGTCAACGTTGTGTTATAGGCGGTATCCACACGCGATTGCTGCATCGTCGGCCCAAATGTAATAACCGCCGCACCCGTCAGCACCAGTGAGACGCTGATGGCGATCGTAAGTTCCAGTAATGAGAAGCCGCTTGTTTTGGTTGACGCCATATAGTTATTTGACCTTGCACCCCACCCGCGACGACTCAGAGTTCTAACCGCCCTCTCACAAAACCTTAAAGCCCAAGAAGCAATTGTGCCCCGGTAGAAAATTCTTTAAGGCCGGCCAGTTTTCATCCTAGGGAGAGCTAGTACCTGCGTCAAAGTACTACGGTGTCACGCTGGACCATTGGCCTTGTGTAATCCGGGTGGTGACTCAGGTCACCGGATTGACTACAACACAGTTACACGAAGTTCCCTGGAAGTGTGAATGACTCCGGTAACTTGTGGGCCGAACGGGAGTGCTCTTAGGATTCATGGAAGTATGAATCTCTCATCCTTGCTCATCAGCGCGGACGAGGCCTCAGTCGAGGTGCTCCGGCGCGTCCTCGAAGAACTTGGCATCAGGGTGGAATTGTGTGAAGATCCCGCTCGTGGATTCGTCAGGTTGGCGCAGGACCGTTTTGATCTGATCATCCTTGATTGCGAAATACAGAGTGACGTGCTGACATTGCTGCACGATAGCCGTGCCTCCCGACTCGACGACTCGACACTCGGCGTGGCTATAGTTTCCGGACAGGAAAGCATTCGAGAACTTTTCTCTTTAGGAGTAAATTTTGTTTTGTACAAGCCGGTTACCTATGAAGGCGCGTTAAGCAGCTTGCGCGCCGCTCAGAATGCATTGTTCCGCGATAAACGCCGAAAGGCCCGGACGACCGTTCATACCCATGCAGTGATCGACTATGCCGGTGTGGAGCAGGCACGCGCCACTTTGGTGGACTTGGCGGAAGATGGAATGGCCGTAAACTTTGGCAAGAAGGTTCCTCCAAGCTGCAAGGTTTATTTTCAATTTCAATTGCCGGGACAAACGGCCAGCGTTCGACTCTCAGGACAGATTGTGTGGCAGGACTGGAATGGCCGCGCGGGCATTCAGTTCGTGGATGTGCCCCAGGCGTCGCGGCGAGTGCTTCGCGAGTGGCTGCAGATCAATGTCGCCGATGCTACGCGGCAGCAATTGGAATCAGAGATGGTGGAAGTGGAGCACTCTACGCGCGCTGGCGCCGATGGCGGATTGGTGCACTCCGGGGGCAAGAAGCAGGATTTGAAAACGTCACATTTGACGAAACAAGAATTAAATACCAGCCACCGCGAGGCAGTAGCAAGGCTGCGCTCTGAGCCTAGTAACCGGCGGGGAGAGACACGATACGCCTGCCGTCTGGGCGCCGAAGTTTATCAAAAGGGAAGTTCCGTGCGGAATTTCTGCCACCTGAGTGACCTCAGTGCGGGTGGATGCTATCTGGAAATGCCGCTGGCTTTCGCGGCTGGAGCCTCCGTCGAAATTGTGGTGCGCACCCATCAGATGAAGTTAAAGTTGACGGGCCAAGTAAAGTCGTCGCATCCCGGCTACGGCATGGGAGTATCGTTCCATCTCAACACGCCGGATGAACGGCAGGGCGTGCAGCAGTTGATCGATTTCGTCGCGGCCGCGGCGGAGAGTTCCAGCTAGTTTACTATCCACAGCAAGGATGCTTTTCAATAGAGTTAGTTTATAGAGGCCGCTTGGCAAACAAGCGGCTTTTTGCGCGGATGTGTGTCTTTCGCCAATTAGATTTGACTGCTTCCGATTGGCTCCCGTATCTTTTGCAGAAATGCGCGCCATACAGGAGAGATAGATTCATGGGCAACGCGGGAAAGAAAGACTTCTATTCGAGACGTGGATTTCTGGGAGTAGGGTCGGCGGCATTGACGGCTGCCGGGATATTATCAGCAACTGAAGCGACAGCTCAGGTTCAACAATCTTACCCGGCTAAAACTGAAGAGCAAAAGCCTTATCCCTCCAAGAATGATCCGAGCGCCAGCGCGCCTGGGCCGGGCAATCTAGAACTGGATGCGCAGAATCAGGATTCGTTTCTGCCCCCGTCGACGGATGCAGGCGGAGTGCAAACTTTCAAGTATCCCTTTGGCCTTTCTCACAAGCGGATGCAAGAAGGCGGGTGGTCGCGCGAGGTGACAGTCCGCGAGCTGGCAGTGTCGAAGTCGATAGCGGGAGTTGACATGAGACTCACCGCCGGAGGGATTCGCGAACTGCACTGGCATACCGCTGGGGAGTGGGCGTTCATGCTTTACGGAAACGCGCGAATTACGGGACTCGATGCGAACGGAAAGAGTTTCGTCGCTGATGTGACGGAGGGAGATTTGTGGTATTTCCCGACGGGCATTCCGCATTCGATCCAGGGTCTGAGGCCGGATGGCTGCGAGTTTCTCCTCGTGTTCGATGATGGCAACTTCTCGGAATATGAAACTGTGCTGCTCACGGACTGGATGGCGCACACGCCGCACGATGTGCTGGCGCAGAATTTTGGCGTGAGTGAGCAGGTATTGCAAGGAATGCCGCGGCGGGAGAAATTTATTTTTCAGGCCTCGGTACCGGGGCCGCTGGAGGTAGATCGGAAAGTATCTGCGGGATCGCTAGGATTGTCGCCCCTGGATTTTGCCTTTCGAGTGGCACAAAGGCCGGCTCCAATTCGCAGCAAGGGCGGAGAGGTGCAAATCGTCGATTCGAGTGCCTTCAAAGTCTCGACGACAATTGCGGCGGCGATTGTTACAGTCCACCCCGGAGGAATCCGCGAACTGCATTGGCATCCGAATGCCGATGAATGGCAGTACTACATCGGCGGCACGGGAAGAATGACAGTGTTCGCTACGGGAGGCCGGGCCCGAACTATGGATTTTCAAGCTGGAGACGTGGGTTATATCCAGAAGACGCTGCCTCACTATGTGCAAAATACGGGCACCACGGACTTGAAATTTCTGGAGATGTTCAAAAGCGGTTTCTATCAGGATCTCGCTCTCTCGGAATGGCTGACACACACGCCGCCGGAACTTGTAATGGCGCATTTGGGAATCGACAAAGACACACTCAATGCAATACCGAAAGATAAGCCGGTGGTTATGCCGGAGTAGGGAATTAGCAGGGCGATTCCCGCTCTCGCAGTCGCGCTATTCGGAACGCTGGGATTCGCATTCGCTGGGCCGCAAAAATGTCTTAGGGACATGTTTCTTGATGGAGCCGGTTGGCCCTCTATGAGCCCTTTGATTTCCGAACCCCAGTGGAGTCTAGGAATCCTGCAGGCGCAACAAACGCGGCTTTCAGGATGACAATCTAGTTGGTATTGCGGTCTTTACTTCTTGACTGCGGATTCTTCTTCTACGGCTCTCCTAAAATAATCCAGCGACAATTTTAGGCCTTGCTCGAGTTGAATCTTGGGTTCCCATCCCAGAAGGTTGCGGGCTTTGCTGATGTCCGGCTGGCGCTGTTTAGGGTCGTCTTGCGGGAGAGGTTCGTGCACGATTTCGCTTTTTGATCCGGTGACCTTGAGTACTTGTTTGGCGCATTCGAGGATGGTGAATTCGTTGGGGTTCCCGATGTTCACGGGCAGGTGCTCGTCGGATTTGGCGAGGCGAAGGAAGCCGTCGATTTCGTCGCTCACGTAGCAGAAGCTGCGGGTCTGGCTGCCATCGCCGTAGACAGTAAGCGGCTGGTTATTCAGGGCTTGTTTCATGAAGTTCGAAATGACACGCCCGTCGTTTAATTGCAGGCGCGGACCGTAGGTATTGAAGATACGGACGATGCGCGTATCGACTTTGTGATAGCGGTGGTAGGCCATGGTGACGGCTTCGGTGAAGCGCTTGGCTTCGTCGTAGACGGAGCGCGGGCCGATGGAATTTACATTTCCCCAATAGGTTTCTTTCTGGGGGTGTTCAAGAGGATCGCCGTAGCACTCGGAGGTTGAGGAGACGAGAAATCTTGCGTTGTACTTGTGGGCGACATCGAGCGCGTGAAAAGTTCCGAGTGATCCAACCTTAAGGGTAGGAATGCCGTGGATGGTGTAGTCGACGGGACTGGCAGGGCTGGCGAAGTGAAAGACGTAGTCGACGGGGCCGACATCGAAGGGCTCGCAGATGTCTTTTTCTATAAATTCGAAAGCCGTTTCGTTCGCAAGATGCGCGATATTTCGGCGACGACCGGTCAGGAGATTGTCGACGACAGTGACTCTCCAGCCTTCGCCGAGCAGGGCATCGCAGAGATGAGATCCGAGAAAACCGGCTCCGCCGGTGACCAGCGCGCGTTTTCGGGTCATGCTTTTTTCGTGGAATTCTTCATGGCGGCGGGGGGCGCGTCAGCATGGGCGGCGGCGCGCCCCACACTGTAATAGGTGAAGCCGCTGGCGGCCATGACTTCGGGATCATACAGATTGCGACCGTCGATCACGATTGGATATTTCATTTCGCCGCGAAGGCGGTTAAGGTCGAGATTGGCGAACTCCTCCCACTCCGTGAGAATCAGCAGCGCGTCAGCTCCATGGGCGGCTTCGTAGGCAGAATCAGAAAACTTTACCGTTGAGCTCATGAGTTCCTGGGTGCGCTCCATGGCCGCTGGATCATAGGCAGTGATCTTGCAACCTTCCTGTAACAACGAGTGCAGAATCAGGATGGCCGGAGACTCCCGAATGTCGTCGGTACCGCCTTTGAAAGCCAGACCGAGGACGCCAATATTTTTGCCGCGAAGGGTCCAGAGTGCGCTGCGAACTTTGCGCACGAAGCGGTCGCGCTGGTCTTCGTTGATGCGCATAACTTCGTCGAGCAGACGGAAGTCATAGCCGCATTCGCGGGCGACCGAGCGGAAGGCCATCACATCTTTAGGAAAGCAAGAGCCCCCGTAACCGATGCCGGGATTGAGAAAGCGAGGTCCGATTCGCGAATCGGTGCCAATGCCGTGGCAAACTTGATTCACGTCGGCTCCGACAGATTCGCACATCGAAGCCACCGCATTGATGAAGGAAATCTTCATTGCCAGAAAGGCGTTGGAAGCGTGTTTGATGAGTTCCGCGCTTTTGCTGCTGGTGACCAGGATGGGAGCGGGGATGGAAGTGCGGTCGGGTTGCGGAATCGAGTCGGCACGCTGGTAGTAATCGCCGCTGGTGAGGGGTTGGTAAATCTGGCGAAGCAGGTCGGCGCAGCGTTCGTTATCGCAACCGACAACGATGCGGTCAGGGAAGAGAAAATCGGTGACGGCCGTCCCTTCGCGGAGAAACTCGGGATTGGAGGCTACGTCGAAGAAATTGGGGTCGGTACCGTTGCGCAGAATGATTTTGCGAATCCACTCACTGGTATAAACGGGCACCGTGCTCTTCTCAACGATTACTTTGTAATTGTCGACCGCTCCGCTGATTTCCCTGGCAACGGATTCAACGTACGAAAGGTCGGCTTCGCCGCGCTCCGTGGGTGGCGTACCCACGGCGATAAAGATAGCGGCGCTGGCACGAACAGCGCCATGAAGATCGTCGGAAAAAGTGAGCCGCTTTCCGCGATGGCGATTCAGAAGTTCCGGCAGGAACTTTTCATGGATAGGAACCTGGCCGTTTTTAAGAGTGGCGAGTTTGCGAATATCGTTGTCGACCAAGATCACTTCGTGGCCGAGGTCAGCGAAGCAAGCGCCTGCGACCAATCCTACGTATCCGGAACCTACTACAGCAATTTGCATGCGTAAACTTCCTGCGATAACACTCGAACGATTAGGTTAAGCAGAAGGTAGCCAGCGTTCAGACGCCACAATATGGTCGAATAACCTTAGCCAAAACTAATTCGGGTGCTTGTTTGTCTTTGGGTGCTCTTGCGACGGGTCGATTCTAACATTTCCTCCTGACGGCGAAAGAACCGGCTGCATCCGCTTCGCGATTCACACGTCGATGCTTGCCGATTCGGGAGTAACAAACTGTAAGTCATTGATTATAGTGGACAAGATATGCACTAGGGTCTTTCGTCTCTATTCTCGCTTAGTCTTTCTACCTCTTGCACAGATTTGCGATGTCGGGTAGTTTGCTTATCAAGGTATCCGCCCCCTAAATAAGGGCGCTCAAATCGTTTCGGCAGTCCCCTCCCCAATTTTGAAGCACCAGTAAGTTCCCCCAAGTTGCAGTGCTGACGCTGCAGGCAGCTATCGTCAGTGTCGTTTTCGTCAGTGTCGTTTTTGTTTTTCGGGTTGCCGTCACCAAATGTGACTGAGAGGGCGGAGCTGTGAATACGAATAGCCGCTCATGATACAGTTCGGAGCTCGCCGGCTCCTGCCATTACCTCCCCACATTCCAGGAATTAATATGACAAATATTCTTAGCGCGAATACAGTTGGCAATGTGGAAGGCACGGAGCATCCACAGCCCCAATCCGAGGGTTCGGCAATCGGGCTCACCTACGTCCCCACAAATGAAAACTCAACCTTGCGCAGAGTGCTGGACGAAGCGGAAAGCCAAGTCATCCTGCGCGCCCTTCAGTACACTGGCTGGAACCGGAAACGGGCGGCAGCGGTGCTCAAAATCAGCTATCGGGGGCTGCTTTATAAGATCCGCAGGCACAGCATCACGCCACCGCTCGCTGGGGACTAGAGCTTTAAATGGATGGATATTATGAATATGAATAAAAAAATGACCAGAGTCTTGGTAAAGCTGCTGATGGCCTTCGGAATTTTATCGGGGTTGGCCATGGCGCAGGATCAGGTTGCCGCTGCGACGCCTAAGGATTCGGGGACAACGACGTCGCCCGTTGCCCCGGCCACACTCGATAAGGGTTTTCAACAAAGGGGCTCACGCTACAAGTTGGAAGCTGGGGACTCGTTTGATCTCTCCTTTGAACTGAACCCTGAGTTCAACCAGACCGTCATCGTGCAACCCGATGGTTTCATCACCTTGCGCGGAGTAGGCGATATTCATGTGCAGGGTCAGACCGTACCGGAGTTGACCGCGACACTCAAGACTGCCTATGGCAAAATCCTCAACGATCCTCTGATCAGCGTAATCCTGAAGGATTTTGAGAAGCCCTATTTCGTCGCCGACGGCCAGATTGGGCATCCCGGCAAATACGACCTGCGCGGAGATATGACGTTGACCCAGGCGATTGCCATCGCCGGTGGCTTTTTGGATAGCGCAAAACATTCCCAGGTCCTGCTTTTCCGTAAGGCCTCGGAAGGTTGGTATTCCGCACAAATCGTTAACGTGAAGAAGATGGAGCAAGCAGGGAATTTGAAAGAAGATCCGCAGTTGCGGCCAGGCGACATGCTTTTCGTCCCGAAGAGCAAGTACGCGAAGATCAAGCCGCTTATCCCCGGGTCGAATATGGGCGCATTTTTCCCAATGTAAAGAGCGAGGAATCCAACATATGACAACTCAAAATCCATCAGCATCGAACGGACAGAGCGCGGCCCCTTCGTTCAGTCCGTCTACGTTCTCCTCGCGAGATCTAATCGCCATCGGATTTCGGCACCAGCGCGCCGTCCTTATCACGTTCTGCGCCATCTTACTGGGCGCAGTGCTGGCCGCGGTGCTTCAACCGGCCAAATACCAAGCCAGCACCGAGTTCCTGCTTGAAAGGTCGCGCATGGACCCAGTGGTGAGTCCTGGTCAGGACAACACCTCCGGCGCGATTCGCTCGGAGGTTACGGAAGAAGAGTTGAACTCCGAGGTGGAGTTGATCCAGAGCGACGATGTCCTCCGTCAGGTAGTTCTGGCCACTGGCCTGCAAAAGCGGAGCAGGTTTCTCAACTTTCTGGGTATGGGAGATAACGAGCAAGAAAAGATCGAGAAGGCGGTTGGGCGCCTGCGCAAAGAATTGACCATTGAAACCGTCAGGAAGAGCAATCTGATTTCGGTGGGATACTCGTCTTCCGATCCGCGTCAGGCCGCCCACGTTCTGCAAGCGCTCGACGAGGCATACCTGCAAAAGAATCTGGCTGTGCACCACCCTGCCGGCGAATTCGAGTTCTTCGACCAGGAGGCCGAGAACTACAAGAAGAATCTGGCCGATGCCGAGACCCAACTGAAGGTCTTCTCCGAGCAGGAAGGCGGAGTATCTCCGCAGCTTGCCCGCGACATTACGCTTCAGAAGTTAAACGAGTTCGCCGCCAACCTGCAGCAAACCTATGCTGATATCGCAACTACCGACAAGCGTATCGAAGCCTTGCAGAAACAGTCTGGGACCACGCCCCAACGCATGACCACCCAGTTGCACAGCACTGACGATGCCCAGGTTCTGCAAGGGCTGAAATCGACCTTGATGAACCTAGAACTCAAACGCACCGAATTGCTTACCAAGTACCAGCCCACCTATCCTCTGGTGCAGGAAGTTGACAAGCAGCTGGCGGAAACCCACGACTCCATTGCCGCCGAGGAAAGCAAGCCGTTGCGCGAGGAAACTACCGACCGCAATCCGACGTATGCCTGGATTAACGAGGAGCTTGCGAAGGCGCAAGCGGATGAGGCTGGACTGAAAGCGCGGGCTGCGGCAACGCAGGCAATTATCGCCAAGTACCAGGTGAGCGCCCACGATCTGGAGCAGAAAGGCATCGTGCAGCAAGATCTACTGCGTAAGGTGAAGACCGAAGAGGAGAATTATCTTCTTTATCAGCACAAACGCGAGGAGGCGCGGATGACCGACGCTTTGGACCGCACCCGCATCCTTAACGTAGCGATCGCAGAGCAGCCTACAGTTCCCGCTCTGCCTTCCAACTCTCGATCAAGCGTGTTGTTGCTCGGTGTGTTACTGGCGACGTGCGTTAGCCTGGGCACAGCCTTCATCCTCGAGTATGCGAATCCTTCCTTCCGGACTCCCTCGGAGGTCTTCTCCGAATTAAGCATTCCCGTTCTCGCGTCTGTTCCCCACGAATTCGCTCCCTTTCCAGGTGTAGGCAACGGTAATGGTAATGGTAATGGGAGTAAAAACGGCAACGGCAACGGGAACCATAATGGAAATGGAAATGGCGAAGGAATTCATCAATCCATCTTCGTTACCCGCGATACGACCGTAGACTAAGAGACTGAAAGCAGGTTCAATAAAAATGTTTCTCGACTTTTACGGTCTTAGAGAACAACCATTCGGGGTGACGCCCGATCCGCGCTTTCTCTATCTGAGTCCGACTCACAGAGAGGCCTTGGCTTCCATGTTCTATGGCATCGACGCCGAACGCGGGTTCGTGGCGCTGATTGCCAAGCCGGGCATGGGCAAGACGACGCTCCTGTTTCATTTGCTCCAGCAGTTCCGGCCGCGGGCGCGCACCGCGTTTGTGTTCCAGACTCAGTGCACTTCGCGGGAGTTCATGAGGTTCCTGTTGCTCGAGTTGGGTTGCGAGGTGGGCGAGGGACAGGACCTCGTCACCATGCATGAACAGTTCAACCGTTGTTTGCTCGAGGAAGCTCGGGCGGAGCGGCGGTTTATCGTGGTGGTGGATGAAGCCCAGAATCTGGATCCGTCGGTTCTGGAAACCATAAGACTGCTTTCCGACTTCGAGACGCCGCAAGCGAAGTTGCTGCAAATTGTATTGTCGGGCCAGCCGGAGTTGGCGGATAAGCTTGCCCGCCCATCTCTGCGCCAACTGCGGCAGCGGGTTTCGCTGTTGAGCACACTCCCGCCGCTTCCCGCGCAGGAGGTTTTCCGCTATCTGAATTACCGGCTTCGCGCTGCCGGACGCGCCGATACTCCGCTCTTCACCGCGCCTGCGGTGCAACTGATCACGGAGTTAAGCGAAGGGATTCCGCGCAACATCAATAACATTTGTTTTAATGCACTGTCCCTAGGGTGTTCGCTCCGCGAGAAAACCATCGACGTCGAGATTCTGAAGCAGGTCGCCGCGGATTTCGATCTCGCGGGGATGCGCTCGGATCCGGGTGTTTCTACCTTTGATCGCGAAACCATTGCCTTAGCCGCGGAAGCACGTTCGTTGATGGCCAAGAGCTCCTCCACTCTGGTCAAGCCGCGTCGCAATGAACTCTCGAATCCGGATGAGGCTCTGGCCTACATTCAGGATTTTATTCAGCGATACAAAAAGCATCAGGATTTTGCCAATTAGGTTGTACGTAGCTCTGAACATGACAAGTCACAAAGCAGCGCTTGGAGGGCCCTTTGAGTAGAAATTTCGAGTTGTTAACTGAAGCGGGAAGAATGCGTGAACTTTTGGAACTGCACGTGGAGCCGCCGAAGGTGACGGTGCCAATGCCGATGTCCATGCCTTCTATCGTGGAAGACGCCTTCTCCGCCAACCCCTCTCTGGAGATGACCGCTGCAACCCGTGACGAGATGAGCAAGCTTGTGCAAAAGCTGTTTCTTGGCGCCCAGGCTCCCCGGCGCGTGGTTTTTGCTGGAACCGAATCGGGCTGTGGTTGCAGCTGGACCTGCGCCCGCGTTGCCGAAGGGCTGGCTGGGCAAGGCCGCGGGTCGGTTTGCGTAGTGGATTGCAACTTGCGCTCTCCTGGCTTGCACCAGCAGTTTGCCTCGGAGAACCATCACGGGCTATCCGATGCGCTGCTGGGATCGGGGCCCATTCGTGAGTATGCCCACCGATGGTCACGAAATCTTTGGCTGTTGAGTTGCGGCGGTTCGGCGGAATCGAGTGCGGCGATGCTGGGCTCAGATCGAATGCGCTCCCGCCTGGCCGAGCTGCGATCGGCTTTCGATTATGTTCTGATCGATGCCGCGCCCCTCAACCTATGCAACGATGCAATCATTTTAGGCGGGGCCAGTGACGGTGTTGTGCTGCTATTAAAAGCGAATTCCTCTCGCCGGGAGATCGCGCGCAAGGCTGTACAGGACCTTCAAAGTGCCAATGTGCGGGTTCTAGGTGCAGTTCTGAACCAGCGCACATTCCCGATTCCGGAAGCGCTTTACAAGAAGTTATAGGCGAAAGTTCAATCGCCTTCGCAAGAACGCACGGTGGCGCTCAATTCTCCCCCTTGCCGCAGAAGCCTGGCGGCGAGTGACCACTCATTCAGCAGTTAAACCGAGCCAGTGGTTGTACCAGAAATTTCTTCCCCCTACATTCAAGTTCTCGCTGAAGAGGTTTCCTAATGAGCCGGTTTCGACGCCAAGTCTTCACCTATTCGTTTCAGTTGGTTGACCTCGTTCTGATTGTCTTCTCGTTCGGAGCGGCGACCTTGCCGGTATTGTTCCGGCAGGGGCTGCCCTCGTTTGCCGAGTTTCTGTCGATGAAAATCAAGTTGCAGAACTTTGTGGCGTTTTTGCTGCTGGTTTGGCTGTGGCGCTTTACTTTCTCGGTTCTGGGTTTGTACAACTCCAAACGGCGGGACAGCCGCAAGGCTGAGGCTATGGATGTAGCGAAGGCGACCTCGCTGTGCGCGGTGATTCTGGTTGTCTTCGATGTGGCACTGAGTTTCCGGATGGTGAATGCCGAGTTCGTGGCAATTTTCTGGGCGAGTAGTACGCTACTTGTGGCCGCCACCCGGCTTACGGTGCGAACCTGGCTTCGCGGCTATCGCGCGCGCGGGCATAACAATCGCAACATGCTGATCGTGGGCACGAATTCCCGCGCCATTGAATTCGCCAGGAGCATTCCGCGCCGGCCGGAGTGGGGATGCCAGGTGACGGGTTTTGCCGATGACCAGTGGGTAGGTGTGAAGGATTTGGAAGCTGCGGGCTTCCGTCTGGTGTGCGATTTTGAAAATCTGCCGGAGTTCCTGCGGCGCAATGTGGTGGATGAAGTCATGATTGCGTTGCCCATTCGCTCGTTTCACGAGCATGCCAGCAGAATCGCGCAAATGTGTGAGCAACAGGGAATCATCGTGCGGCTGCTCTCCGATTTATTCGATCTCAAGACCGCCCGATCGATGGCAGAGGAATACGACGACGCGGCTGTCATCACACACCATTCCGCACCCGCGCCAGGCTGGCCGATCGTAGCGAAGCGATTCCTCGACATCGTCATTTCGACGGTTGCGATCATATTCCTGGCGCCGGTTATGATATTGACCGCTGTTTTGATCAAGCTGGGTTCGCCAGGACCGGTATTCTTCATTCAAAAACGTGTCGGCCTGAACAAGCGGGTCTTTAATATTTTCAAGTTCCGTACCATGGTGATGGATGCGGAGAAAAAGCTGGCGCAGCTCGAAGATCGCAATGAGGTCTCAGGGCCCGTTTTCAAGATTAAGAACGATCCCAGGGTCACGGCATTGGGCAGGTTTCTTCGCAAGACCAGCATCGACGAACTGCCGCAGCTGTTCAATGTGTTGACCGGTGATATGAGCCTGGTTGGTCCTCGCCCCTTGCAGTTGCGCGATTACGAGCTCTTTACCGAGGATGGGCCGGACTGGCAGCGCTGCCGCTTCAGCGTGCGTCCGGGCATCACCTGCCTGTGGCAGGTGAACGGCAGAAGTTCTCTTCCTTTCGAGCAATGGATGGAGTTGGATCAGCAGTACGTTCGCAAGTGGTCGTTGTGGCTCGACATGCAGATTCTGGCAAAGACGATCCCTGCGGTGCTAAAGGGGTCCGGAGCGGCATGAAGTTTTCGTCCGAATCGGTCACCCCAAACCATTGCGAGAATACCTTGAACGACGGAAGCTGCGAGCCTCTTGGAAGCGCCGAGTTCGGAAGTAAAGGCGATCGCAATCGAGTGGCGGGACCCGTTTATTGGGAAGGTTATCTGGCAGGCGTGCCCGCGCTCGAGCTGCCGGCTGATAAGCCTCGACCCGCCATTCTCGGGCGCGATATGGGTGTCGCTTCCTGCACTCTGAGGCAAGAGGTTAGCGACGGGATTCGCCAGATCGCCCTTGAGGCCAGCGCCCAGGCGGCGACTGTGGTGCTGGCAGCGTTTGCGTCGCTACTCTATCGCTACACCGCACAAGAGCGGTTCGTCGTTGGCGCCGCGCCTGGCGCTGCGCGATTCCTGCCTGTTGTGGCTGATTTCTCCGGTCAACCGTCCTTCCGTCATCTACTACGTAAGTTCGAAAGCGCCCTCTGCGCCGGCTCGAGAGCGGGAACCCTCCCCGCAGATTTGACCGAACGGTTGCTGATTGAACCTGATCCAAGCCGCCACATTATTTTCCAAGTGGCGCTCTCCGCTGAAGGAACCACTCCGGAATCTTCAGTCCCACCAACAGTACCCGTCGAAACCCTTGCGGCCGGGCTCGATCTGTGTCTTGAGCTCTCGGGCAATAACAAACTCAGACTCGCCTATAACCGGTCATTGTTCGGGCTCGCTACGGCGGAGCGCATGCTTAGCCACATGCAGCGGCTGCTCGCCGGAGCGATCGAACACATCGACCGGTCAGCCAGTGAACTTCCAATGCTCACGGATCGCGAACTGCACGAACATCTGGTGGAGCGCAATAACACAGCTCGTGATTTTCCGAGTGGTTGTCTGCACGAACTGGTGGAAGCGATTGCGGCGAAAGCGCCGGAGGAGATCGCGGTTATCCGTGGTGAACAGCAACTAACGTACGGTGAGTTCAACGCGCACGCCAACCAGGTGGCGCATTACCTCAGCAAACGGGGCGTCGGACGGAACTCACGAGTTGGGATCTGTCTGCAACGATCACTGGATTTTGCCGTCGCGCTTCTCGGAGTGCTCAAGGCAGGCGGCACCTGCGTACCGCTCGATCCCAAGTATCCGAACGACCGGCTTGCCTTGATGCTGGCCGATGTCGAGGCACCGGTGGTGCTCACCGAACCCAGCTTGTTAAAGGCACCCGTCCCCAGCGGAACCCAGGTATTACACCTTTCTCAGCTGCGCGACCAGCTTGCGCAAGAGTCACGCAGTAATCCCTCCGTGGGTTCGATTCCAAACGACATCGCCTACATTATTTACACATCAGGTTCAACCGGCAGGCCGCGCGGAGTTCTGCTGCCACATGCAGGTCTGGCGAATTACACACAAGCGGCTGCCGAATCATTTGAACTCCGTCCCGGCGACCGCATGCTGCAATTTTGCTCGATCAGTTTCGACGCGGCGGTGGAAGAGATCTTCGCGACGTGGGTGGCGGGGGCGACCCTCGTTTTTCGCATGGACGATGTATCGCTTGAGCCCAGCGAATTCTTGGAGTGGGTGTCCAAGCAACGCGTCACCGTCATGGATCTTCCCACGGCGTATTGGCACGAGTGGGTATACGCAATGCCGAGCCTTGCGCAGAAAGTTCCTTCCAGACTCAGGCTGGTGATTGTAGGCGGAGAAAAAGCCTCTTTGGAGGCATATTCCACCTGGCACAAGCTGGTCGGCGACCGAGTCCGTTGGATCAATACTTATGGCCCAGCCGAGGCCAGCGTGGTCGCCACGGCTTATGAGCCGAAATTGCAGCCCGGAGAGCAGGCGCCCGCAGTGCTTCCGATCGGTCGCCCGGTTGCGAATGCGCGCGTCTATCTGCTCGATTCAAATTTGAATCCTGTGCCCGTGGGCGTACCCGGAGAGTTGCACATCGGTGGCATCGGTGTAGCGCAGGGATACCTGAATCTGCCACAATTAACCGAACAAAAATTTATCCCAGATGTTTTCAGTGAGGATCCTTTAGCGCGCCTATATAAAACCGGAGATCTTGGCCGGTATTTGCCCAGCGGCGATATCGAGTTCCTGGGACGCCGCGATAATCAAGTAAAGATTCGTGGTTTTCGGGTCGAGCCGGGAGAGATCGAATCCGTTCTTATTCAACACGCCGGCGTTCACGAGGCGGCCGTGGTTCTGCACGAGGACACCGTGGGCAACAAACGTCTGGTGGCGTATGTGGTTCGCAGCGAGGAGACGGCCAGCCAGAACGATTTGCGGCAGCATGTCCAGAAACGTCTGCCGGAATACATGGTGCCCTCCGAGTTTGTGTTTCTGCAATCAATGCCGCTTACGCCAAACGGCAAGATCAACCGTCGAGCGCTATACACGGCGAAACTGGATTCGGCGCCGGAAACGACTTCTGAGGGAACTGTGGCCGATCCGCTGCAGGCGCAGTTGATCAGAATTTGGGAAGAGCTGCTCGGGCGCAAACCGGTCGGCATTCGAGACAATTTCTTCGAACTCGGCGGTCATTCGTTGTTGGCTGCTCGGCTGATGCACCGGATCAAGCAGGTTCACGGAAAGTCGCTTCCTCTCGCCGTACTGCTCGAGGCGCCAACCGTGGAGCAGCTCGCCGCGGTGCTCCGCGATGGCGAGTCGCATCGCTGGTCTTCGCTGGTGCCGATTCAGCCGGAGGGTTCGAAACCGCCATTTTTCTGCGTGCATGGGGTTGGGGGAAACATTGTCGGCTTCCGCGAATTAGGCAAGTGCATGAAGCCCGACTATCCTTTTTATGGATTGCAATCGCAGGGCTTGAACACGAGGTACGCCCGCCATACCAGCATTGAAGAGATGGCCTCGCATTACCTGAATGAAATTCGCACGGTTCAACCTACGGGGCCTTACCATTTGGGCGGCTTTTCCTTGGGTGGCCTGGTCGCCTACGAAATGGCATGCCAGCTTGTCTCGCGTGGGGAAGAAGTTAGCTTGGTCGTATTGTTTGATACTTACGCCAGCAATCCGACGCCGTTGAAGGAATCTTTGCTGGAAATGCTGCTACACCCCACATGGGCTCCACTGCAGCAATTACCCGAGGAAGTTCGCCGGAAAGTTCGCCGAACTTACCTCGCGTGGCGTTTGCCCGAAGACCTGAAGAAAGTCATGCGCACGAACGCTCAAGCTGCCGAACACTACCGTTTGCGGCCTTATGGCGGAAAGGCTATTTTGCTACGCGCCGATGACACGTGGCGCGCTTCGGACGATCCTTACGCAAGGTGGAAAGAGCTCATTGCGGAACTCGAGACCGTTAAAATTCCCGGAGCACATATGGATATTCTGCGAGAGCCGCACGTCAGCCGCCTGGCGGAAAGATTAAAGAGCTGCATTGACGCCGCAGCTTTGGACGAGCCAAAAGTTCTCGCCAGAAACGCGGGCTGACGGTTTTCGTCCTTTGCTCTTCGCTCCTTGTTCGTGATTTTCTCCTCCGCAATCTGGTTGCGCGATCTTTCTTTGCGCGATCTGTCCAGCCGAAGTATCCTACGCTCAAGCTTGTCTACCGAATGAAGCCAAGCCCCTCAAAACCTGACACGATTTCGACGGAGCCGAAGGCCGAGCCGTCGGCGAATGTGCCCTCACAGAAGGCCGGCAGCGGCTTGCCGCGGAAGCTCAGTTCATCTGTGGCTGCGCGCTGGGGCAGCAAAGGCGGCTTGGCGATTCTCGATCAGGGGCTTATTTCCGGCTCCAATTTCATCATCAGCATTCTGTTGGCGCGCTGGCTCATGCCCGATCAGTACGGCGCTTATGCTGTCGCATTCGGCATTTACGTGATGCTGTCGCTGGTGTATCAATCGCTGGTGCTGGAGCCGATGGGAGTTTTTGGTGGCTCGGTTTTCCGCAGCAACCTGCGCGGCTACCTGCGGTCGCTGCTTTCGATCCATGTTGCGTTCTCGGTCACGATTTGCGCGGCCTTGGTCGTGGCATGGGCTGTGGCGCGCCACTTAAGCCCCGGAAGCGCAGTCGCCGGTGCGCTCGCTGGAGTTGCGGTCGCTTCCCCTTGTTTGATGTTGTTTTCGCTGGCCCGCCGTACTTTCTATGTGGAGCTCTCTCCATCCGCTGCCGCTGCCGGTGCATTTATCTACTCGACTCTCGTACTTGCGGGTCTGTATCTCGTCTATAAGCACGCGTTGCTCTCGCCCTTTGTCGCATTCCTGCTCATTGCGCTGGGTGCGCTGGTTACTGGCACAGTCTTAATGTTGGCCTTGCGGTTCCGGCTGAGCGGCAGTGGACCGGCTCCCGCTTTCCGCGCAGCCTGGGGACGGCACTGGCGCTATGGACGCTGGGCGCTGGCCGGTTGTATCGCAGGCTGGCTTCCTTCCTATATCTACTACCCATTGCTGAGCAGTTTTACTGGAATGGCGCAATCCGGTCAGTTGAAGGCGCTTATGAATCTGACCATGCCATTCGAGCAGACGAAGGGTGCTTTACTCATGCTGGCTTTGCCCTATGCCGCCAGGGTGATGGCGGAAGATGGCAAGGCCGGTGCGCGCCTTCTAGGGTCTCGACTGACCTGGCTCTCAATGTTCGGGGCGGTTCTGTATTGGGCGATTGTTATTCCGTTGCACAAGCCCTTGTTCCACTTTCTTTACTCCGGACGTTACATGGAAGTCGCGTATCTTTTGCCGGCGCTGGCGCTAGGACAAATCTTCTGGAGCGCAACCTTCGGACCCTCCATTGCATTGCGGGCCATGGAATCCCCGGCGTCGGTGTTTGTGGCGCTCGCATTTGCGACCCTTGTGTCTCTAGTGGTTGGAGTGCCTGCGACCTGGGCCTTTGGCCTGAAGGGAGCAATTTGGGGCAGCAATCTCGCGGATATACTTTCTTTCATTGCCCTGTATGTGGTTTTACAACGCAAACTCACGACGGACGATTCTCCAGAGCGTTCCTCCTGGTCCAACTGGCTGGGGAAGGCTGAGAAAGTCCGGACGATGACATTAGAAGCTCCCGAAGAAATTTAGCGTAACCCCACACTCCCTCCGTTCTTAAAAGTTGCTCGGTCGTACCCCATCGACCTGCAAGAACAAAACCTGGAGACCTATGACAGAACAGAATAACGGTGCCGGTGAAAAAACGACCAACGATGCTGGAAAGCAGAAGAAGCCGACTTCCGCCTACCGCAGGCTGCGGCGACAATTTGTGCGAACCCCGTTGCGAGCGCCCATCGTTTGGCTGCGACACCGCAACCTTTGTCCCGCCGACGTATTCTTTGCCGCTTATCCCAAGTCTGGGACTACCTGGGTACGGTTCGTATTGTTTGAAATGCTATCGGGTCTGCCTGCGGGATTTAAGAAAACGAATGAGTTGATGGGTGGGATCGGTTTTCATGCGAAGGCATCGCGGTTGCTGCCGGGAGGTGGACGGCTGATCGCTACGCACGAATATTATCGAAGCGATTATGGCCGGGCGATTTACGTGGTGCGCGACGTACGTGACGTATTATTGTCGGAATATGCCTTTTTGAAAGCGCTCGATTTCTTTCCCGGTGATCTGGATAGCTTTATTTCACATTTCCTCTTTACCCGCGTGAGCGGCTACGGACCCTGGCACCGTAACCTGGCTTCCTGGCTGGACTCGCCGATTGCCGCAAATGGAAACCTGCTGCCGGTGCGCTTTGAAGACGTGCGGCAGGATCCGGTGCCTAGCTTTGCGCGCATGGCGGAATTTCTCGGTGTGCAGGTAAGCGAAGAGAAGATTAAGCTGGCAGTGGCTAATAATTCCATCCAAAAGATGCGGGAGAAAGAAAACAAAGAACCGGTAAAGGCCTCCGTCCGGGGGCGCTTCGTACGCGATGGTGCGGTGCGTGGTTGGGTTTCCAAGCTGACGCCGGCGCAGGTCCGCCTGATCGAGGAGCAAACCGGAAGCATGTTGCTGCGCCTGGGTTATCCGCTTTCGTCTGAACTTGATCTGGAAGCGCCACCCACAAGTTCGGGCGTAGTCGGCCAGGCCGGTGGCTCGCACCTGATTTCTACGCGCGGTTAATCAGATCCTCAGGCAAGTGATTCACCGATAATACAAAGCTATGGCTGACAAAACCAATAATTGGACGAACGGCACCACGGTGATCAGCGCTCCAGGTTCCGGAGCGGTGCGCGCGACCGAGCCTACAATTGCGTCACGGGGAGGCAGCCGAAACGTTCGCACCATGCTGATCGTGGGAGCGATTGCGATCGGCACATTCATTCTGCTGAATAGAGTGCCGTCGGAGTGGGCATGGGAGTCGCTGCGAATCGCGGCAGTGGGCTGCGCATTGGTGGCCGCCTTCTACTTTCCCGTGGATCACCCGAAGCCGGCATTTGTCTTTTGGGGGTTGCTGTCGATTTCCGAATGCATTTTCTTCCGGGAAGGGGACATCTACGCCGGCGTCCAGGCCTATCAAGGAAAATTCCCCACGGCGGTGTATGGCGAAGTGGCGAGCTGGTTTTTCTTCCTTATCGCAGTCCTGGTTTGTTCGTCCCGCATTCGCGGATACTTCGGCCAGTTGTTCGCGGGAGACTATAAGTGGAGCACCCTGTTTGCGCTCCTGTGCATAGGATGCAGCCTCTATTCTCCACGCCCCACGTTCAGTCTGGGGTGGGCTTTTAAACTTGCCCTCACGGTACTCATATTGGTGCTGTGTGCGATTCGGATCCACGACTTTAGTGACACGCTGTCTTTCCTTCGGTTCACAACTTTTGCCTTCACTGTGATCGTGCTCCAGCCGGTAATTATCGCCGCGCTACGCGGTGAGATGTTCGACGACGAAGGCCGCATGAGCACGGTGGTTTCACCTAACGCTCTTTCGCCCAACGCCGGGGCGTTACTTCTTATCGCGCTCACTTTGTACTCCCGGCGTAAAGGGGAGGGAATGAACAAGTCGGCGATCATGATCGGCATAGTGGCCTGCGTGATTATGGTCCTGGCTGGAAGCAAAACGGGAATTCTAGCTGCCATCATCGGGGGCGTCCTTTACTTTCTGATTTGCAGGAAATTCGGCACCGCGTTCGGCTACATCGCAGCCACAGCGATCCTGATCGCCGGGTTGGCGCTCGCCACTCCGCTGGGCGACTATTTCCACTTGTATCAGGAGCGCAACGGCGCCGAATCGTTCTCGGGCAGAACCATTCTCTGGAATGCAGTGCTTCCGGCCATCAAGCAGAAACCGATTCTGGGCCACGGCTATCTGGCATCGGAGTTTGTGTCCATTCAGATCAATGCCGTGAGCTGGCAAGCTCCCCACTTGCACAATGGGTTCATCGAAGCTCTGTACAACAGTGGTGTGATCGGATTGGTGCTGATAGTTGCCATTCTCATCGTCATTCCGAAGAATCTCTATCGAGTACTTCGCCGCGCTCCTCCCCGCGATCGGGTTTATCAGATAGCGGCAGGATGTCTTGCCTTGTACGTTTTCCTACTGATCAACGGCCTCTTTAATTCAAGTTTTGGCGGAAAAGCCAGCGCGCCCTTTATGCTGATGCTGGCATTGGTAGTCGTCAGCCGGAAGTTACTGGATCAAACCCCGCTTGGCTTGGCTGGCGTAAGCCCGGCACAACCTCAGTGGAGGCCGCAACCATAGCCCGTCCCTATGCGAATTCTGACTGTACACAATCAATTCCAGCAATATGCGGGTGCCGACATTGTGGCGTCGGCCGACGATCAGATTCTGGCGCAGCACGACGAAGTAAACAGCTATACCCGTCACAGCAACGAGATTGGGTCGGCGGGCCTGCTGCAGAAGGGAATCTTTGGGATGGATGCGATCTATTCCCGGCGCACGGTGCGCGACATCACGGAAGTGGTGGGGCGTTTCCGTCCGGACATCGCCTATGTGCACAATGTTTTCCCCTTAATTTCGCCGTCGCTCTATCATGTGTTGCACCGGTTAGGAGTTCCCTCCGTACACATCATTCATGATTACAGGTTGTGGTGCCCGAACTCGCGATTTTATATCGACGATCAGCGATGCATGCGTTGCCAGCATGGAAACTACTTGCACGCGGTGCAGCATCGCTGCGTGCAGGGGAGCGTGCCTTACAGCGCCCTCTATGCCGCATCTCTCTACGTAAATCGCCAGATGGATTTCGCGCGGAAAATCGGTGGTTTTATCTGTCTGACCGATTTCACCAAGGAACTGCTGCTGCAATCGCAAGTGCCCGAGGACAAGCTTCACATCTGCCCTAACCATATTGATACATCCCGGTTCCAGCCCCAGTACAGCGGAGGCGACTATGTGCTTTACCTGGGGGGGTTGTATCGCGACAAGGGTGTGATGACCATCGCGAAAGCATTTACGCACCTTCCCGACATTCAATTGAAGCTCGTGGGCGCGGGCTCGGAAGAGCAGGAGTTGCGCGATTATATTCAGCAACACCAGCTATCGAATATGGAGATCCTGGGATACAAAAGTGGAGACGAGAAACTGGAACTCCTTCGCAATAGCAAGTTCACCGTGGTCGCCTCGCAGCTGACGGAACCCTTCGGATTGGTGGTAGTTGAGGCATATGCCAGCGGCAAACCGGTTGTGGCATCTACCGTGGGCTCCTTGCCGTATCTAGTCGAACCCGGGAAGACAGGGCTGATGTTTACGTCCAAGGATGCCGATCAGCTCGCCGAAAAAGTACGCTGGCTGTACGATCGCCCGGAAGAAATCGAGCGGATGGGCCGCAACGCGAGAGCGTTAGTCGAGCAAAAATACGATTCTGGTTTGCGCTATGAGTTGCTGCGCGCAATTTTTGAAAAAGTAATTAAGACGTCGCGCATGAATTAGAGGAAAGCCCAACTCTGCGGGCTCTCAAGCATTACGGCAGGATTCGGCAATTTCCGCGGCAAATACCACAGGGACTGACAGGGAACGATGACGATGAGCAATAAGTTGAACGCGGTGGGTTTACAAGAAACCGAGCAGCAAGGACCGATCTCTGCCAGCGAGCAACAGCCTGGCCACGTTCCGCCGATCTTTGTGGTCGGGGTATGGCGTTCCGGAACCACGCTGTTCTATTCGCTGCTGAATCAGCATCGAGATATAGGGCTGTTTTATGAATCCGATCTCCCCGTGTTGTGGCTTATGTTCCGGGTTCCCTGGGGCCGAAAAACATGGGTTGATAAGTGGGAGTACTGGAATGCGGGAGTGAGCCGGCATGACCTCGACCCGCTGCGTCTCGCTTCGCCGGTAAGTTCTCTAGCTGAAGCTGTGGAGCAGGCGGGACGGGCTTACGCGGCGGAAAAGGGTAAGACGAGATGGGGCTGCAAATCGCCGTCTTATTATGATCGCCTTGACGATCTGGCAGCCGAGTTCCCGGATGCGCGGTTCATTGTGATCTGGCGCGACCCGGAGGAGATCTGCCTTAGCGTTCTCAAAGCGGCGCCATTTACTGAGTGGTTTGCCAGACCTGGAATGCCCCGCAAGGCATTGCTGGCTTCGAAGACTTTGAAGAAGCAAGTGGACAAACTGCTCTCGAGGGGCGCATTTGTCCATCAAATCCATTACCGCGATCTGGTCGAGAATACGCAGCAAACCATGCGTGGGGTCTGCAACTTTCTTGATTTGCCTTTTGACCCGACTGTGACCGATCTAAGCAGAGCGGACCGCTCCGCGGTATTCGAAGGTGCTCACCACAATCTTGCCAAAGGCAGCCAGATCGTCGCGAAAAAAGAGCGCAAGGACTCTCTTCCCCCGGCGCTTACCGCCAAGATCCGGCGCTATAAGGCGCTGTGGAAGGCCGAAGCTGGCGATAGCTGGCTTCTGACTCAACGCTTCTCCGACACTGGAGCAAGCCAGCCCAGCATCTGGGAGCGAGCGACGGATCGCATGGCATTTATCGCTTCGCGCTTGCGGGATAATACGCCGCGGATGTTTTTTTCCGTTCTGCCGCTATCGGCATGGCAGGCATATCGCCGGATCAAGTACAAGGATGCGGAGTTTGTTCACCGTTCAATTACGACCAAGCAGACTACGCTGCGCAACCGCTCCGTAGCCACTCAAACCGCCTCCAGTCGTACTACCTCGGAGTGTGCCGTGCGTCTGGGGAAAATATTGCTGCAATCCATGGATATTGACGAACTGTTATCAAACGAAGGCAAAGATCTGAAGCACGTTGTAACCCTGAATAGCGAGATCTTCGTTTATGCGCACGAGAACCCGGCGCTCGGAGAGATCGTGAAACGCACCGTTAACACCATTGACGGAAGGGTCATTCATCTTTTCGCCTCGTTGCTTTATCCGGGAAGGGACCTGCGGAAAATGTCTGGCTCCGATTTCATTTACAACCTGGCAGATCACGCGGCCAAGCGCGACGAACGAGTGTTTCTGCTGGGCGCAGACGAGGCCGCCAACCGCGGCACCGTCGAAGCGTTGAAGCTACGCTGCCCGGAGCTGGTCATAGAGGGATACTCTCCTCCGTTTTCCGCGAATATCCAAGAGCAATCGTGGAATGAGGATATCCTCAGCCGGATCGCGAGTTTTCGTCCTAAGCATCTTGCTGTGTGTTTTGGGCCGCTCAAGCAGGAAATGTGGATTTCGCAGCATGCGAATTATCTTACCGGCCTCGGAGTCCGCTGCGCATATGGTTTGGGCGGAACCCTGGATTTTGTTTCTGGAAGAAAGAAGCGTGCGCCCAAGTGGATTCAGGACGCGGGAGCGGAATGGTTGTTTCGTCTGATAACGGAGTCCGGGCGGTTCGGGCGAACCGCCAAGATGTTCAAGATGCCATATTTCGCATTGAGATTTCATAAACGCGAAATCGAATTCTCGAGAACCGTGCCGGCCTCGCAATCGGCTCTCACACGCGTGGAATAAAGGCAGCGATTGTTGAGAAGTTTTTCGGAATTAAATGAATAAACAGGACAAACCAGCCGCTGTGAGCGCAGATATCCGCAAAGAAAAGTACGTGACCATCAGTGTGGATGACGGGCATCCCACCGATCTTCGTACTGTCGATCTACTGCGCAAATATGGCCTAACGGCGACTTTTTATATTCCGGGAACCAATCATGAACGGGTTGTGATGACCTCGGCGCAGATTCGGGAGATCGACCGGCAATTTGAGGTTGGAAGCCACACTTGGAGTCATATCCGCTTAACTCAAATGTCGGACGAAAGAGCCCGAAAAGAAATAATTGACGGCAAGAAGTTTTCTGAAGACACGCTCGGTCATGAGGTGGTCGCGTTCTGCTATCCGGGCGGGAAGTTTAACCGGCGCATCGAGAAACACGTAGAAGAGGCGGGTTTTCTTGCTGGAAGGACCTGCCGGTATTTTCTCAATGATTATCCCAGCAATCCTTTTTCCTGGGACATCAGCACCTACGCCAATACTTACCCTGCCTATGTTCAGGTTCGGCATTGCCTGCTGGAATGTAACTTTGCCGGAGCTTACAAGTACCTCACCACGTTCAAAGCTCGAGTCCCCTGGGTGGAGCAGTTTATCTGCGCCTTGGAGGACGTCTCGCTAAATGGTGGGATGGCGCACCTTTACTTTCACAGCTGGGAGATTGATCAGAATGGCGAATGGGATCGGCTCGAATCATTGTTCAAAGTGATCTCCCAATATTCGCTGACTCCGGTAACGAACGGGTTCCTCTTTCGCCGGTGGCATGAAAAACGTCGGTGGGCCGGTTCGCCTAAGCTGGTCAGTTTGCAGCCTCCAGCATGATAGGTTTTACCCCAACCCTGACGGGCTTTCCCGCAGATTTATTTTCTGCGGATATCTTTTCTGCAGATATCGAGGTCGTTTCGCCGCTTAAGGTTTTGTAATCCACATAGCGGCCCACTGGAGTATAGGAACTGTCGCCGCTTGGGTTCCACACGAATAGCGCATGATGGCCGTTTGCCTGGATAAACGGGCAGGTATAGATATTGCCCGCAGCAGAACACGGAGCCAGGAAGTGACCGCCAACCAGCCACTCCATCATTTGATGGTAAGCGGCGCTGTATTCCGGGTTGTGGCCAATCGTGGTGTTGAAGTAAAACCAGCTTAGATGTTGGGCGCCGTATGCGAGGTGTAGTAAATGCCAACGTACGATCTGGCCCAGACAATCGTCGGGTGAATATTTGCTGTTGCAGGCGAATGTGGCGGCGTCAAAGTTCGTCTCGGTATTCATCCACGGTGTGTTGTTCCATCCGGAAGTGCTGTTTTTGAGAGCGACCATTTGTTGGATCGGATCGAAACGCGGTTCGGGCGGAATATTCTGCAGGTAGAGATGGAAGGAAAATATGTCGGAAAGCCGTCCGTTAGTATTTTCCATCGCGAGCCAGTCTCGCATCCAGCCGGTATCGCCGCGATTCGCCGGCGGCGTGAGAATTAAAGCGCCTGGTATTTTGCTGCGGATGGTGGCAATCGCGGGCGCCATCAGGTGATAGAGTTGGGCGATCGAGCCGCCCCAACGATGCGGGGCATTGGCTTCGTTCCACATCTCCCAGTATTTGATGTAATCCTTGACGCAGTGCCCGGCCGGCGAGCAGTGCGTCACCAGCGCAAGAACAAACGTATTGAAAGACTGACTTCCCTCCGGAGTCAGATCGTCAGGCGGGAACCGCGATCCCCACGCGCGTTCACATTCCTGCTTGGTGTCCCAACAGGGCGTGTAGCCGAAGGTATACATGGCGTCACGCGGCTGATGGGAACTGATAGCATCCAGATACCCATCGAGTTTCGTCCATCGGTAGGCCCCAGGACCAGTGTTCAGCGCGGCCCACTGCACTTGGGAGTCCCATAGGCGGATCATTCCTGGTTGCGCAATCGTGGTCGGCCAAGTCACATCCGGACAATTCGTGGGTTTCCCCGTCCCGCATTGAAATCCAAAACTCGATGCAGTGATGGTGGGAACGGTCTCCTTCTCTGTGCCGCCCCTGCGAACTTCCTGAGCTTGCGCGGACATCATCGCCGCGATTACACCGAGGACGAAAACAAAAGTGCTCTTCACGTCTGTGCTCCTCCGGGAAAGAATCGCTTCTCAAATTCTCGGATTTTTCGCGGACTGAAAAACGCCCCGACGAGGGCGATTGTTTCACACTGATGTGCGGGTTGTCAGACTATGCCGCACGCACGTCACCAAGGGAAATTCGAGACAGTCGCAAAACTGCGTTCTTTTGAAATCGCTTTCACCCCCTCCCTTGGCCGGGAGGGAGCGTCGCATAGCTTACATGCGGCGCTCCTCCAGGCGGAATATTGAGCGAATCGCAACTACGTTTGCTGGTGTAACGTGACCAGCAATCGTCCCCTGGGTACCCAATTCCTTGAAGGAGAGCGTTACAAATAAAGCCTATGAATAACACGATTATGCGTTCGACAAAAACCAGCCGCCTTAAGGTTTCCCCTGCCAGCCCAAGCTTCCGGGCGACAAAACTCTCGGCGGCGATTGCCCGCGGCGCTATGACGTTGGCAGTGACTTCCACGCTGCTCCTCATCATTGCTGTTTGCCCGGTACAAGCTCAAACTGAAAACGTACTCTACAACTTTACTGGCACCCCTGATGGAGCCAATCCCTATTCCGGCGTCATTTTGAACGGCGGCGATTTCTACGGCACGACCTATAACGGTGGTCTGAATGGAGACGGGACTGTCTATCAGATCGCGCCGAACGGCAGCGGATGGACCGAAACCGTTCTCTATAGTTTTTGCTCCGAAACAAACTGCGCAGACGGACAGAATCCATACTTTACTAATTTGGTATTTGACGGCGACGGAAACCTCTACGGAACCACTTACAACGGCGGCGCCAATGGCGACGGTGTGGTGTTCGAGCTTACGCCGAACCTTACCGGACCGTGGACGGAAACGGTACTCTACAGTTTCGGGGGAACTCCGGATGCTGCCAATCCAATAAACGGCCTGATCTGGGACTCGGCGGGAAACCTCTACGGCACAACTTACAATGGCGGCGTTGGGGATATTGGAACCGTTTTTGAGTTGAGCCCGAATGGACATGGCTCCTGGACCGAGCGGGTAGTTGCCAGCGTCGCTGAAATCGATGCTGGGCTGACTATCAATGCCGCTGGCGACATCTTCGGCACCACAAACACCACCGTGTTCGAATTGAAGCCCAATGGCACTGGTGGCTATGACTTGCCGAAGACGCTTTATACGTTTCCTTCGAGTGAGGTCCGCGGAGAAACTCCAGAAGGCACTCTCGTCCTCGATAGCAGCGGAAATATTTACGGCACGACCCGCGCGGGCGGCAAGGTTGGCGATGGAACGGTTTTTAAGTTGACGCTTACCACGAAGGGAACCTATACACAAAGCATTCTGTATAGCTTCGGCTCGAATGGCACGACACCTTATGGCGGCGTGGTATTCGATCCCGCCGGGAACCTTTACGGAACCACCCGATTTGGCGGAGCGAACGACACAGGGGTGGTTTACGAGCTTAACTTGACTGGCACGGGCGCTTACTCCGAACGGGTGCGGGAGCCGTTCACGGGGGAGAACGGAGCTGCGCCGTATGACACCCTGCTTTACAACCAGGGTTACCTCTATGGCACAACATTTAGCGGCGGAGCTGACGGCTATGGCACTGTATTCGTGGTGAACCCGAATGCTTCAGCCACAACTACCACAGTGGCATCTTCGACGAATCCCGCCACCGAAGGCGAGTCGGTGACCTTCACGGCCACGGTGAGTCCTGCACCACCGAATGGAGAAGTGGTTGTGTTTGAGCCGATCGGTCAGTCAATCATGACCAATGGTGTGGCAACTTACACAACCTCAGCTCTGGCAGTGGGCACAACCAGAGTCCGAGCGGTGTACGGCGGAGACTTAAATTTCATCACCAGTATGAGCGCCTGGTACAGCCAGGTGGTAAAGAAATAGCCGCCGGCGCTCTTTACAAAATGAAGCTGCTTCCGGTACCGCAGTTTCATCCGCAGGGGCCTTGCCTTGGGATGAGAGGTAGGAATGGAGTTCAGCATTCCTGCCTCTGCCCAGGCTGCCCCGTGCGCTTATTTGTCCTTGCGCGGATTTTGATCGGCAAATCGTAGCACGTCAACCTGATCACGCATCCACGCCGAGGATTGCAAAACCCTGCATCTTGACAGGGGTTCAGCACCAGTCCAGAATTAATTCGGATTTCTGCGACCCTCCCCCTCCACCTTTTGCCTAGAAAAGGGAGCATCTTAAATGTTACGGAACATATTCAAGCAGTTCGCCAGCGCAGGAGTGTTCCTAACACTCGTTGTTGCCTCTCTTAGACTTGCCGGAGCACAAACGACGTTTACCGGAGTCATCACCCAGCACAACGACGTTGGGCGAACCGGCCATAACCTGCTGGAGAAGATCCTGACTCCGGCCAACGTGACTCCGGCAACTTTTGGCAAATTGTTTTCGTATTCGGTGGATGGCCAGGTCTATGCCCAGCCGCTATATGTTCCAAAGGTGAACATCGGCGGGACCACGCACAACGTGGTTTATGTGGAGACGCAGAACGACAGCTTGTATGCCTTCGACGCAGACGGGCTCCAGTCGACCGCGCTCTGGCAGGTGAGTTTTGTTAATCCGGGGGAAGGAATCACGGCGGTTCCCTGCAAGACCGACGGCAATACGGATATTGCCTGTGGTGTGTATCCGATCTACGGGATTACGGCGACGCCGGTCATCGATCTGAGTACGAACACGATGTACCTGCTGACGCGCACCAATAACAATGGTACCTACTATCAGACGCTGCACGCGATCGACATCACCAGCGGCGCGGAGAAGTTCGACGGCCCGGTGAACATTGCCGGATCCGTTCCGGGCACCGGTTCGGGAAGCGAAAAAGGTATCATCACCTTCAATTCGTTAAGAGATGTGCAGCGCGCTGGATTGCTGGAGCTGAACGGCGAGATCTACATCGGATGGGCTGGCGCTGAGCACGGCTGGATCATGGCCTACAACGCGACCACGCTCCAGCAGGAGGCGATTTTCGCCACTACGCCAAACGCGCAACTCGGCGGCGTGTGGGCATCGGGCAACGGAATCGCCGCCGATTCCCACGGGAACATTTACGCTGCCGTCGGAGATGCGCTTTTCGATGCGAACACGGGCGGATCGGATTACGGCGACAGTCTGTTGCAGCTCAATGCCGATCTGAAAGTGCTGCAATACTTTACTCCGAATGACGCCCCTTGCCGCCAGGCGAACGACCTTGACCTGGGTTCGGCGGGACCGATCGTTCTCCCCGGCCTCAACGAACTGCTGATTGGCGGCAAGGGCGGCGCGCCCTGCGACAGCGATCCGGTTGCATCTCGTCTATATCTGGTCAGCTCCACCGACATGGGCGGTTACAACGCCACGCAGAACCCGGATCTCGAGGAGTTGATTGGCGCAACGCAAGGCTATTGGAGCAGTTCGGCATACTTCGAGGGACCGAGCGCTTCTTACATTTATTCGGCTGGCATCAACGCGCCAGGTGTGGGCGATTATCTGAAGGCGTACAGCCTGGAGAGCGGCGGGTTACTTTCGTCGACTCCGGTCGCCGAAAGCCCGGAGACTTACCCCTCGGGAGCTACCCCTTCCGTTTCCGCCAACGTAAAGAAGAATGGCATTGTGTGGGCGATCGAGCGACCCGAGGGCATCGGAGTCCAGCCGGGCGCCGGCGCTGCAGTTCTGCGTGCCTACAATGCTGTTCCGTCCAGCGGCAGCAGCACGTTGACCGAACTCTATAACAGCTCGGAGGAGTTGGTAGGGAGCGTGGCGCGAGATCAGGGCGGTTGTGCGAATAAGTTCGCTGTTCCGACGATTGCCAATGGGAAGGTATACGTGGGGACGCAAAACGAACTGGATGTATTCGGGCTGCTTGGTTCCTCGACCGGTCCTGGCCTTTACCTGAGTAATCCGTGCTGGACGTTCGCCGCTTCGGCCATTGGAACTCCGGTCAGCGAAAAGATAGGCGTCATCGATAACGGAACCGGTACGTTGACCATCAGCAACGTAACGATCACCGGCAATAACGCAGCGGATTTCACTCAGACTAACACTTGCACTGCGGCACTAGCGACCGGTAGTAAGTGTGTGATCACCGTCGGCTTCACCGCGTCTGAATTGGGACCGGAGTGGGCGAATGTGATGATCACCGACAATGCTGTCGGTAGTCCGCACAATATCTATGTAATCGGAGTCGGTAAAGCAGCAAGTTCCGTCGCAGTAAAGCAGTAAAAATGGTAAGCGGCAAATGAGAGGTTTCTCGCGGCCAGGTAAGTGATACCGCTGCGAGAGGCCGATTGAGCGGACTGAATCTTTACTTGTTATGTGCACCGGCTTATTCCGTCGAGGTGCATAAGCTCGGGGCTAAGCTGTTGTAAGTATAAGGATTGCAAGGAATTAGCGGTGGTACGGAGCGTGCTCCAGATTCTCCGGGTTAAGTCCTGTGTCGGTGGGACGAGAACACGCAGAATGAGTTAGGGAAGAGGAAACCATGCACTTGAAGAGTTGGGCTCTGACCGTTTTGTTGTTGGCGACTCCGTCGCTCGCAAAATCGCAATGCTCAGGTAACTGCCAGCCGGGCACAATTACTGGCCCTTTTACCGCGGCTCAAGTAGCGGAGTCGAGCACGACGGGAGCCCTTCCTATCTGTACGAATTACCCGTGCGCCGCAGGTTCCTGGAGTGGGGATCAGATCGAAGGTATCGATGCCCAACAGAATATCGGTACCAAGTACGGGTTCTACGACAATTCAAATCCGAACATCGACGATAACATTGCCGTCGGTCCAACCGTGAGTGGCGAAAACGCACAAATCCTGGAGTGGGTCAACGGTTCTTACCTTCAGGCATTTGATAAAGCCACGGGGCAGCCAATCTTCAACGCAAGCGGAGGAACTTCGGCGGTCCCGGCAAACGTGGCGGCGTTGTGGTCCAGCAAGACTCAACCGGAATGCTACAACGAAAATTCTGGCAATGTGGAAGTCATCTATGATCGTTTGGATGGCGCGTTCGTGATTAATCGCCGGGTTGTTTATGTAAATGGTAATGGCATTCACGAATCCGCTTGGTGCATCGCCGCCAGTTCGGCCAGCGACCTTTCCAACCCCAGCACGCACTGGTATGCCTACGAATACAGGATGGCCAGCGTGATTCCGTGTACTCCAGATTCGGAGAACTGCACGGTAGGGCCGTACTACTACTATTTCCCTGACTGGCCCAGGATTGGCACCTGGTCAAACGGCTTCTACATTACGTTTGATCTTCAGGATCCGAATACCGGCTATACGTTGTCGGGTGTCGAGGCTTGCCAATTGGATCGCGCCGATATCGTGCAAGGCAACCCGACCAACCCAATGACCTGCTATGCCTACACAATTCCAGCGGTGGATCGGCCCACGCTCATCCACTCGCTCGACGTTGCAGATATTGATAGCGCGACTGGCCCGCCTAGTAGCGCGCCCGAGTATTTCTTGTCGATTGTGAACCCCAGCAACTCGCAGCAAGGCGACCTCGGACTACATTATTGCAACAGCACCAGCCAGACTACGCCCTGCACTTCGAATCAGCTTGCGTTGTTCACCTGGGGAGCCAACGGATTTGCGGGACCGACCTATCTGACGGTAGATCCCTACACTCCGGGTTGCTACAACACCTCAGGTGCCGACCAGGAACAGAACACCTACTGTGTTCCTGAACCCAGTACAGACACCGCGTACATTGGCCCATACGGCAAGCCGTCCTGCGGGAACTACAATACGCCCTGTGTCGATTCGCTGGGCGACCGCCTCGCCAACCGCTTGACCTACAACAATCTCTCTTCCCCTGCGGGAGGGCCAGACGGCCAGTACCTGACAGCCTCCCATGTGGTCATGGAAAGTACCGCGAATCAGCGCAGCGGCATCCGATATTACGTTCTCAAGGTCGCTTCCAGTAAAGCCTCAGTACTGGTAAATAGTGGGAGCTCGTCCGGGCCCCCGGACCTGCAGGATCCAAATGGCGCTTTGTCGTACTTCATGCCAAGTGCCGCGCTCGACGAGGATGGCAACCTGGGCTTTACCTACACCACCTCCGGGCCGTATTGCTCAACATGCCAGGCGCAGCCGCACCCAGCAATTCATTTTGACGTGCTGCCGTGGGGGGCTTCGAGCTTCGATACTCCGACGCTCATTGTGCAGGGAGCAGGAGACGAAGAGAGTACGCCTCGCTGGGGTGAATATGCCGCGACCGTTGTCGACTCGACGAACGATCTAACTTTTTATGGCGTTGGAGAGTACTACAACACGAGTGAAACCGGTACGGCCTCCTGCTGGTTGCCAGCCAGCGATTGCTACACCTGGCAGACGCGTATTTTCAGGGGCCAGTACGGCATCCAATTCTAAAACTCCGCCGCACCCTTCCATATTGAAATTCAGGGTGTTAGCCGCCAACGGCTAACACCCTGAACCCGCTTCCGACTTCTCTACTTGGCGGTTTCAAACATGATTGGAATTACTCCAATCTTGGTTGATTGCCCGTTCGAGATGGTTACAGTCGCCCCGCCGTATGTGTCGTTGAATTCCTTGTAGTCGATGAACCCGGAGGCGGGCGTGTATTCGCTCGTCCCCGCGGGATTCCATACAATCAAGGCCTTGGCACCGTTCGCTTCGGTCAGCGGGCAGCTCCATACGTTGCCGACGGTCGCGCAGGATGCCGTGAAGGTCGACCCTGTGAGCCACTGCATCATCGTGTAGTAATACGTGTCGTAGCCGCCGGTGCTGATGCTCGGCCAGTTGTACCAATTCACATTCACCGCGCCGCCAGCCCCACCCTGATACGCATATTGCAGAACGTGCCATCGTACGAGTTGTCCGTGGCAGTCTTCGATAGTGTACTGGGTAGAGCAAGTATCCGTATCCACGCTAAAATTCGACTCTGTATTCATCCATGGGGCGGTAGTCCAGCCGGCGGCGTTTTTTGCAGCCACCATGCGCTCGACCATTCTCACGCGCGTCTCCGGCGTATAAGCCCAAAGGTAGGAGTGAAAGCCGAAGTAGTTGGAGAGCTTACCGTTGGCGTTTTCCAGAGCCATCCAGCTGGCAATCCATGCCGTATCGCCTCCCGATACCGGCGGAGTAGAAACGATGGCGCCCGGAATATTCTTGCGGATGATCGCAATGGCGGGCTTGAACATTTCGTAGAGTTGCGGGATCGTGCCACTCCAGTAGTGATAGAGATTGGGCTCGTTCCACATCTCCCAATATTTGATGTAATCCTTGACGCAGTGCCCGGCCGGTGAGCAATGCTGCGTTATCTCGGTGACGAAAGCGTTAAAGGAAGGACTTCCACTAGCAGTAAGGTCTTTGGGCGGGCTCGGGCTCCAATAGATTCCGCTGGTTGTCGAGCCGGAACCCGGAGTGGCCTTGCCACACGGAACGCTGGCGAGAGCGCACGGCAAATGGCCAAATGTGTACATAACCGCGCTTGGCTGATGTGCGGCAACCAGGTCAAGCCACGTGTCTAAATTGGTCCACTTATAGGTATTAGCGCCGGTTTCAAGAATGGCCCAGTCCGTTCCGGAATCCCACAGCCGAGTGGTACCAGGTTGCGAGGTGGTGTGAATCCAGGAGCCGTCATCGCCGCAACTGGTGTAGCTGACACATTCAAAGCTCCAGTTTGTGGGTGCGATGGGGTGGCTGCTCATAGGCGCCGGCGCGCTCTGAGCGGACGAGTGAAGCGCAATTGCAAGTATGCATCCCAGACACAGCGAGGGCAGTGCAAGGAAGTTCCGCATAATTAGAATCTCCTAAAGAGTTGAAATTGGCCAGAGTTGCAAACGATGACGAACTTTGAAATAACCCTAGGCGGCGACACAGAATCTACTGCGTTCCTCCGCTAGGTGCAGTGGCGTGCATTTACTGCCCTGTACCGCCGATCTGGGAACTTGAATGACCCGCTTGTATTCGACTCTAGGTGTAGGCGGGGGCATGGGCTAGGTCACGAAGGTACATAACATGGAGTAGAAGAAGAGTGGAGATGGCACTATGCAAGAATCTTCATATTGACAGCTGCTTATCCTGCATCCATAATTCCGCACGATTCACGGGCCCCAGTATTTCAGCGTTTTCTTCCCCCCCAGAGCCGACAAGTCGTTCGAGGAGGTTCTCCGTGAAATTGCGTTTCCCAACTGAAACTTGTACCACGAGTTTTGCCAGCGCGATCTCTGCCGCTCTGCTTTCGCTGATGCTGTCCGGGGCAAGCGCAGGCCAGGTCTCGGTACTCACCCACCACAACGATACTTCGCGTACCGGGCAGAATGTGGCCGAAACCTATCTAACGCCCGCAGTGGTCAATACGGGGCGATTTGGTCAGCTCTTCACCCAATCCTTGGACGGTATCGCGGTCGCGGAACCGCTGTATGTTCAGAATTTGCAAATCAACGGCGCAACTCACAACGTAGTATACGTTGTCACTTTGCACGATGGCGTCTACGCCTTTGACGCGGACAGCAACTCCGGCAGCAATGCTTCCCCGTTGTGGTATACGAGCCTCATCAATCCGCCGAGCGTGACTACGGTTCCAATTGCGGACCAAGGTTGTGTCGAGCACGGCCTAAACGAGCTGGGCATTCTGGGAACTCCGGTGATCGATCCCGCGACCAACACCATGTACCTGGTGGCTAAGACCCTGGAGAGTGGCAGCTACGTGTTCCGGCTACACGCATTGAGCATACTCACGGGGCAGGAAGTATTTGGCGGTCCCGTGCCGATTCAAGCCTCCTACATCACGAGCGCGGGCAAGGTTGTCACTTTCGAACAGCAGCACCGCATGAACCGGCCGGCGCTTCTGCTCTCGAATGGTACGGTTTACATCGGTTTTGGCACCATGGGCTGCAAGGGCTCCCCGCCTTCGACCGGTTGGTTTATGGCGTATAGCGCCAGCACTCTGAAGCAAGCAGCTGCGGTCGATATGGGACCAACCCAAAGCGCCATCCCGGGCCTCTGGATGGCGGGATATGGCCCTTCGGTCGACAGCAACGGAAATGTATACATTGCCACCGGCGAAGGTCTGTTCGATTACAATGCCGGCGGCCTGGATTATGGCGACACTCTCTTGAAACTCAACCTGGAGAATGGGGCCTTGGATTTGGTCGACTACTTCACTCCTTATAATCAAGCGTATCTTTCCACCAATGACTTGGATCTCGGATCCTCGGGCGTAGTTCTTCTGCCCACGCAATCTGGTCCGTATCCTAACCTCGCAGTGATTGCGGGGAAGCAGGGATTGATCTACCTCGTGAACCAGGATGACCTGGGTGAGTACAATCCAGCGATGGATCAGGTTGTGCAAGAAGTACCCTTTAACCCCAACACGGAAATCAATATCGACGGAGGCGCCACTTATTGGAATCAGTTCGTATATTTTGGAGGTGTTGGCCCCGATGGTAAGGCCATTCCGGTCGAGGCATTTTCGCTGACCGATGGAGTCTTATCCAGTTCGCCGGTAATGACTTCCAAGCCTTATTCCTTCTTTAGCATGTTCTCCATCTCGGCCAACGGCTCAGAAAATGGAATACTGTGGGGCGTGCAATTCAAGCCTGCCGGCGCCAGCCTCACCGCGTTCAACGCCACGAACCTGGATACTTTATATATGTCGCCGCTGTTCGAGCAGACTTTGCATTTCGTCACACCGATGATCGCCAACGGGAAAGTCTACGTAACCACTATGAACAGTTTGGAGGTGCAGGGCCTTTTCAACGAGAGTCAGGTCGCCGGCGGGAACAACCAGACCGCCGAAGTTTCCACCCAGCTGCCAAAAGTGTTGAGCGTAAGAGTTGTCAACGTCTACACCGGACAAGTCATGCCGGGGGTTACGGTTAATTTTAGCGACGGCGGAAGCGGCGGCACTTTCAGCAACCCAAATCCGCTAAGTGGCGCCACCGGATATGCGAATACGAAGTACATTCTGCCGTCGGCAGCGAATGTATACAAACTCACAGCATCCGCGCCTGGTTTTACAACGGCGCGCTTCACCGAGACAGCAACAGCGCCGGTCAGCGCGGTGAACCACTGAACAGCGCCGATCGTATTGGCGCGAGAGCTGCTATTGCTCCAGCAAGACGGGTTGTGTGCTGATGTTGATTTGCTGGCTGGCGGATGTGGCTGCTGAGATGCCGGTCAAATCCCGGTAACTGGTATAGCCTGCGGGAACCGTAAATGCCGCGCCGGTTTCGCTTGGGGTCCAGACAAACATCGCCGCCGTCCCGTTGGACTCGGCAAACGGAGCAGACCAGATTTCGGTTGTGCCGCTGCCCGTGGAAGACGCAGGCCCCGTGAACTTCCCCCCCCTCAGATATTGCATCATCCAGTAATAGGCGCTTTCGTATTGTGAGTTCGATCCAACGGTTTGGTTCCACTTGTACCAGTCGAGGCTGGAAGCCCCATTTGAGTCGTGAAGAATCTGCCAGCGCACAATCTGCCCGGTGCAGTCGTCTGGGTTGTATTCCGCTGAGGGACAGCTGTAATTCAATTCGGGTGATCCGTTGAAATTGGTTTCGGTGTTAGCCCACGGGGTGCTGGCCCAGCCCGAGGTCGAACTCTGAACACTCAGATAGACTCCGTTGTAGATGCTCCATGTTTGTTCTGGAGTGGCCGTGGTGGTTTCGGTGTCAGTAAGATAGACGTGCCAATCCACCCAATCGGAAATGCGGCCATTGGCGTTCTCATAGTTCAGCCAGTTTTGAAAATCGACTTTAAAGCCATTGCCAGTCTGGCTGAAGCGCGTGGTCGAGGGCATTAGTATTACGGCGTTAGGCACGTTCGTCCGAATGAGGGCAACTGCCGGCTTGACCATCTGATAAACCTGCGCCATCGTGCCGGTCCAGTGGAAAGTCTGGTTCCATTCGTTCCACATCTCGTAGTATTTGATGAGATTCGCAACGCAATTTCCCGCCGGGCTGCAATGCTGGGTAAAGGCAGTAACAAAAGCATTGAAGGTGGGGCTGCCGCTCGCCGTCAGATCGCTCGGAATGCCGTTGGTGCCAGTCGGCGCGTCCGGCGAAATACCGCACGTGCCTACCGTAGAATCCCAGCACGGAGTCCAGGTAAATACCTGAATTACCGCGATCGGCTGGTGTTGCGCGATCAGGTCCAGCCATTTGTCCAAGGTGCCCCAATCATAGCTATTGTTCGCGGGATTCATCTGTGACCAGTGGGTTCCCGCATCGTGCAGACGCAAAAGGCCTGGTTGCGCCTGCGTGCTGGGCCAAACGATTGTGTCATTGGGCCCTTCACAGTCTGCCGTATCCCCATTGCCACACTGCATGCCGAAGGCGGAACTCTGGATACCCGTCTGTGTCGTGGGAGGGGGCGTAGGCGGCGTTACTGTGGTGGAGGACGATCCCCCACCGCAGCCGATCAGGGAACTCAAAAGTGCAATTGAGATAATTGCCGCCAGCGCTGTGGTCCCGCGAACCACAGCGGTCGAACGGATAAGCACTTTCTGACCTCCTACAGCGGGAATTCTTACCTTAAGGTTGGATCAATAATCGTAACACCTGAGTCTCAGAATAGTTTCGAAACGGTTATACACCTTAGGGCACTCCCTAGCGGTGGGCATTGTTTTCTCTTACCTTCGTGGCCTTTGGTGTTTTAACGGTTTTGCAAACTGACCGGCCACCATTATGATGGCGGATAACCCCCCTTTGGACGTAAAACAATCGTAATACCCTGGTGTTGAAGAAGAACCTATAAATTAAAGGGTACAAGAGAAGAGAGAAGAGGAGCTTCGCGTTATGGAAGAAGTCTTAGCCAAGGTCCAGGGAGCGTTTAAGTCTGCGTTTGACGTCGATCCAAAAACCGTCACATTGGAAACCACGCCGGAGCAGGTTTCCGCGTGGGACTCGATGGGACATGTGACTCTGGCAAGCAGCATTGAGCAGGCGTTTGGATTGACCTTTGACGTGGACGATCTGATGGAAATGGAAGACGTACGGGCCATCTGCCGGGTCGTCGAAGCCAAGCTCAACAAAGCCGAAAATGCGCACGTCTCCTGAATGGAATTTCGCGGCACGCCTGGTCGATCGGCTGGGCAAGAATTCTTCCCTGACTGACGCCGGCACCGGGGAAACGGTTTCTGCCGCAGAGATCGGTGGGAAAATTGCCGGCTTCGGAGCTGGTTTTCTGGCGCTGGGCCTGCATCCTCAGGATCGGGTGCTCATCAGTTGCGGCCTGAATTCTGCGAGCGCGCTGGCTTATCTGGGCGCGATGTACGTGGGATGCGTTCCGGTGCTTGCGGATGAGCGCACTATCGCAACTTCCGGCGAGTCACTATTCGCGAAAGCAAAGATCAAGGCTGCATGGACGGGGAAGGGAACTAGCTGGGATTGGGCGAAGAAGAATGGTTTTCCTCAAGTCGAGGGCAGCTTCGACTCTTGTTCCCTCAAATCACTCGAGCCCGCGCCATGTGTCGAGAATGACCTGGCGGCGTTGATGCCAACTTCCGGATCCACCGGAATCCCCCGGCTGGTAAACGTAAGTCACGGGAACTTGGTCGCCAATACAGAGGCGATCATTCGTAGCCAGCAGCTCGGTCCGGACGAACGGGCCATGCTGATCATGCCGGTGAGTTATTGTTTCGGCGCAAGCGTCCTGCACACGCATTTGTTTCAGGGAGGCGGAGTCGTTTTTGACTCGCGGTTCATGTTTCCCGACAAGGTGCTGCAAGCCAGTAACACCTGCGGCTGTACGACGTTTGCCGGCGTGCCCACTGTTTACAGCATCCTCCTTCGGCGCTCTCACCTTCGTTCCATCCCTTTGCCTTCGCTGCGCCGGTTTCTCCAGGCCGGAGGTGCGCTTGCTCCAGAAAGTGTTCAGGAATTCCGCAACATCGCGCCGGAAGCTGATTTCCTCGTCATGTATGGTCAAACCGAAGCGACCGCACGCATTTGTTGCTCTCCACCGAAAGGCTCGGACAAAAAGCTCGGCAGTGTCGGGCTTCCATTGGATAATCTAACGCTGCGCATCGTTGATGACAAAGGACAGGAAGTTCCGGCTGGACAGACTGGCGAAATCCAGGTTTTTGGTCCCTCGGTGTGTGCAGGGTATCTTGACGACGTCGAAGCGACTCGGTGCAAGTTTAACGAGGGTTGGCTCAAGACCGGAGATTTGGGTTGCCTTGACGACGAGGGATACGTCTGGGTCAAAGGCCGAATGAGCGGGTTCATAAAGATTCGCGGCTACCGCGTGAGTCTCGCGGAGGTCGAAGCAAAAGTGGCAGCCGTCGCTGGGGTTTGCGAATGCGCTGCCACGGGCGTAGAACATCCGGAGGCGGGAGAGGCGCTGGCTCTGTTCATCGTTGCGGAAGGCGCAGGGAACGGCGGCGATAACGCGCTCGTCGAGAGAGTTCGGCGCGCGCTGCCTTCCCAATGGACGTGCAGTTCGGTGAATGTGCTTCCTGAGTTACCTAAGACGGCGAATGGCAAAATCGCCCGATCTGAGTTGCCGACCTTCGCATGAGCGCACTTGAAGAAATCGAGCAGGGCATCGAAAGCCTGCTGATGGAGCCGCCTTACGCGTCTGACCCTCAGCAGGGGCGGTGCGTTTTACTCGAGCTCCTGAAAAAGGAGTTGGGCTACGCTTGCGAGCAGAATTCTCGATTTCGCAATTACGTGGAGCATTGGCCCACCGATTTTCGAAACGCGAAAGAAATCTCTGATTTGCCTTTCCTTCCAGTAGGAGTGTTCAAGTCGGATCCACCACTGGCATTGGTCGAGGCAACTGAAGTCAAGCGAACTCTTACTTCGAGCGCGACTACCGGGCAGGTACCCAGCCGCATCGTTCTGGATGCCGCCACGGCGCGAAGAATGTCGAAAGGCGTCATTACGATTGCTCGGGATTTCATCGGATCTTCGCGCAGACCTTACTTGGTCATCGACACGCCGGAGAATTTGGCGGTCCAAACTCAGCTAGGGGCGCGGGGGGCAGCCATTCAGGCTCTGCGTTCTTTCGCAACGGAAATTATCTGTGGCCTGCAACGGGGCGAGCAGGGCGATTCCACTTTAGACCTGAACAAACTGCTTGCTTTCGCCGCCAAGTGGAAGGATTCCGAAATATTGGTCTATGGTTTCACCTACGTAATTTGGACCGAACTGGTGCAGCCTCTGCAGCGCCAGGGCATCATGCTAGATCTTCCCAACGTCCGCGTCCTGCACAGCGGCGGATGGAAGCGTTTGGAGCGGCAGGCGGTGACGCGCGACGTTTTCATCGACGGGGTTTCGGCACTCTTTGGATGCTCCACAGAACGGATAGTTGACTACTACGGCATGGTCGAGAATGTCGGCGTGATCTACCCGGATTGTGCTCAAGGCAATAAGCATGTTCCAAACTTTGCAGAAGTTATCATAAGAGATCCCCTAACGCTTGCTCCTGTCAAAGCCGGAGAGCGCGGTCTGATCCAGGTCTGCAGCGTGCTGCCCACAAGTTTTCCGGGATTTCTGTTGCTCACTGAGGACATGGCAGAAGTTATCGGCTACGACGATTGCCCGTGCGGAAGAAAAGGAACGAGCTTTCGCTTCGCCGGAAGAGCGCCGAAGGCCGAAGTTCGCGGTTGCGGCAATCTGGAAAGCACGCGCCATTCGCAAGCGCAGTTGAGTGGCATAGTGGATGCCACAGTATGAGCGATCTGATCCACTCAATCGACTCTCCTCAAGAGATCTCTCGCGCCGGGCAGCGGCTCAGAGAAATTGCCCTGGCCAAGGAGATTGCTCCGTCGGTAGTCCTTGATGTTTTCGAGCGCTGGGGCGCCGCGCTCGACGGCCGTGAGTTGCATGAGATTCCCGGCATTACGTTTCTCCGCCTTTGGCTCCGGCGTGGCAATTTGGAGCCCTTGCTGCTTCGCGAACTCGGCTCAAATGTGTTGAACGGTGGCTGGTGGGAGGACGGGCGCGCAAAGCTGCGGGCATTTCCGTTGGGAGTGGTCGGCCACTGGCCCGCGGGAAATATAGAGATTCAGCCCATCTTGTCGATGACCTGCGCTTTGCTGGGAGGGAATTGTTGTTTGGTGCGAGTGCCAAGCGGTTTGGTGGATGTAACTGAACGCGTGATAGAAAGGCTGCGCGAGGCTGATCCCGCAGGTGTGATGACTGAGCGTATTTTCATGGCGAGTTTCGATCATTCGCGGACCGACCTTCACGAATCCATGGCGCAAGCAGTGGACGGCGCCATCATCTGGGGCGGAGCGGAAGCAGTGTCGCAGGTGCGTAGGTTGCAATTTCCGCACTGGGCCCGCGTTCTCGTATTTGGCCCGCGAATCTCCGCAGCCGCTATGGACGCTCAGGCTTGGGCCGATCCCGAAGAACGGTCTTCGTGGTGTCGACGCATTGCGCGCGATGTTTGGCAGTTTGACCAGCAAGCCTGCTCGTCGCCGCAAGCGCTCTTTCTGGAGCGTGGCGACGGATGTGATGCGAACGAGTTCGTCGAAGATCTTAAAGCAGCCTTTGAGGAAGAGAACCGGTATCATCCGCGCCAGCAAATCGAACCAGGATTAACTTCGGCGATTTGCCTGGCACGCGCATCGTGGTTGCTTGAAAGTGATAAGAATCGTGCCTTCTTTCCCGCCACGCCGGATTGGACCATTCTGCTGGGGGAGGGTGTAGAGATGCCCGTGCCCACGCAGGGCCGAACTCTCACTGTGCGTGTGGTCGATGATCTCTTCGACGTCATTGCAAAATTCGATGGAACCTTGCAGACTTTGGGCCTCGGCGTTCGGGATCCGGAAAAAGAAGAAACTTTGGCCAAGGCAGCTGGACGCAGCGGCGTGGACAGGATTGTTAAATTGGGTAGGATGCACGTTTTCAGTTCTCCATGGGACGGAACAGAATTGATTCGCCCGATGGTGCGCCTCGTACGTCATGTAACGTCTCAGACTTGATTGAGGAAGAAGGAGAAGAGTATCGAATGGATCACGCGGAACTTTTTCTTCAGGCAATGGATCGCAAGGCGAAGATATTCGCCCGCTCAGCGCGGGCGACAGTAGAAGCCAACCGGGAATTGTGCACGTGGATATTAAATCCGTTGGCGCGATGGGCTGAGGCCGCTTACGGCAGCGATATATTCGACGCCGCGGCCCACGGCTACGCCGAATACTGTGTTGGCATCGCCAAAGCCAATCGTTTGTACGAGAGGGCCGGTCGCTATACGCCTGAAACTATGCCGGAGATCGTCTCCAGAGTCTACGACGACGAGAGCTACATGGTGCCCTACATGTGGGCTGCTATTCTCATCTATCCCTTTTGGCCATCCATGATCGGCCACATCGCCATGTTCCGTGACGACTTTCTCAGGCGTTTGCCGCGCAACGCGACCATCTCTGAACTGGCCGCCGGTCACGGTGTTCTGAGCCTCCTGGCAGCGGAAGAGCGCCCCGACATTCAGGTAGAGAGTTCCGATATCAGTCCACCTGCAGTGGCGGTCGCAGATCGGTTGCTTGCTGCTTCCGGACATGCCGCCCGCGTCAAGTTCGTAGTAAGGGACGCGTTAAACGGCGACGGTTCGACTAGGAAATTCCAGGGACTTATTTCAGCGATGCTGGCCGAGCACCTAACCGATCCCAGGCCGCTGTTCAAGACAATGTCCCATCAGCTCTCGCCCGATGGAATGGTATTCTTCAGCACGGCACTCGAATCGCCGCAGCGCGATCACGTTTATGAATACAACCGGGAAAGCCAGCCGCTCCAGATGGCTGAGACTGCTGGCCTGCGCGTGAGCCGGCTGGTTTCCGATCCGGCCGCGGTGCCGCCGGGCTCGCGGTTCCTGCCGCGCTCAACCGCTATGATTCTGAGGGCGCGGTGAAGATGAGGATGAAAATGGTGCTTCCGGCATGACTATCCCTCTGATGAATTTTGAGGAAGTGCGAGTGGCTTTGAAACAGCGCTTCCCCATGTTAATGGTCGATACGGTCATCTCGTTGGAGCCCGGCAAGAGCATACGCACAACTAAGAACGTGACGGGAAATGAACTTCAATTCCTCGGTCATTTTCCCGAACACGCCGTGATGCCGGGAACTCTGATTGTGGAGGCCATTGGTCAATCGGCCTCCATTCTTTTTGCCAAGACCACCGGAACCGGAATGCAGCCCGGGGAGTTTTTGGTGCTGGGAGCTATCAACGAGATGAGATTTCTGGTGCCGGTCGTTCCAGGAAACAAATTGGAAATTGAAATCCAGGTTTTGAAATTCATCCCCGATTTCGCGCTGGTGGAAGCGGTGGCGACGGTTGACGCGATTACAGTGGCGAAAGGAAAATTAGGTTTTGCCAGACGAGGTTTGCAAACCTCTACACCTGCATAGCTGTTTGTTCCAGAGATTGCCGGCTGTTAAACTTGCGCTTGCTTCCTCAGACCAAATTTAAATTCTCACTGTCTCGCGTTGTTGCATTGGAATAGCACGCTATGGCCGCGCGTCCGCTCATTGAACCCGATCTTCCGCAGGTGGCGGATCTGTATTGGAATGTTATGCGTGAGCGCAAGGGACCGGCTCCGCCGGCAGTTCGTTCTATTCTTCAAAAACTTTACTTCACCAATCCCTGGCGTGACAGCGCAATCCAGTCCCTTGTTTATGAAGACAAGGGAGGGAAGATCGTCGGATTCCTGGGCGTGATTGCTCGGAAGATGTCGCTTTGCGGCCAGCCTGTTCGAGTGGCTTTCGGAGGGAATTTTGTAGTAAATCCCGAGGCCCGCAAAAGTCTTGCAGGCATGCGCTTGTTGGGCACTTACATGGCTGGTGAGCAGGATCTCTCGGCAACGGACTCCGCGAACGACGTCTCCAGAACTTTGCTGGAACGGCTGCGTTTTCGCACCATCATGCCGCTTAGCATCCACTGGTCGCGCCCGCTACGGCCAAGTCATTACGCTGCCCACATGATGACTAAATCGAAAGGTCCGGCAATTTCAGGCGCTCTCAAGCTGGCTGCGAAGCCTTTTTGCAGCCTGCTCGATGGAGCGGCTACAAGGTTTTCCGGCAGCCCGTTCCATCAAGCCAAATCTCCCCTGCACGGGTCGGAGCTTGATCTTGAAACGCTTCTTCAGTGCCTGATCGAGTTTCGCAATGGTTATTCGCTGTGGCCCGAATACGATATCCAATCGCTTCATTGGCTCGTGAATTTCATCGAGCACCGGCCAAGCCGCGGAGCCCTCCGCAAGATTGTGGTCCGAGATGACAGTCAGAAAATTGTTGGCTGGTACATTTATTACGTCAATCCGGGCAGCGTGGGTGAAGTGGTCCAAATCGGCGGCGATCCAAAATTTACCACGGATGTTCTCGACCATCTTTTCTATGACGCGTGGGAGCGGGGATTGATTGCTTTGCACGGCGTTCTTGACACCCGGCGGATGGCCGACTTCTCCGACAAGAATTGCTTTTTTACCTGCCGCGGCGGCTGGGCGGTAGCACATTCCCGCAAACCCGAAATCCTCGAAGTCCTCGAACGCGGCGATGCTTTTCTCTCTCGCCTCGATGGCGAATGGTGCCTGAATCCCGGAGTCGATTGATCGCAGATCGTAACGGGATCTGGCAAGTTTTATGCCTGCGGTTTATTTCTGGCAGGAAGTTCTCCTTCGCCTCATTCTCTCTATTGCGCGGTCACGCGTTCCAGCAGCCTTCTGAAATCTTCTACCGTCTGAGCGATCGTGTCGACGGTGAATAGATCAGGATTGTATTGAGCGCGGCCCAGCAAGCCGTCCGCGCGGTCGCTCAGTTCGATGTAGAGATCCCACCTCGCTCCGCCACTCTCCACATCCATATAAGTCATGCTCCAGCCGGAAGGAAGGTGCGCCACTTCAGGCGCGACCGATAGCGCGACCGTAAAAAACGGGTGACGGCTTTGATCGGGTTTGATCCGAAGTCTTTCTGCAATCAGTTCGAGAGGCACATCGTCATTCGAGAGAGCTCCCAATGTTGCTTCGCGCATCTGGCGCACCAGCGCGCCAAACGCGGGATTGCCTGACAAATTCGCCCGTAGTGGGACAGGATTCAGAAAGTATCCCATGCAGCGTTGGAATTCGATTTGTTTACGGCCGGAGGGTGCCAGCGTGCCCACAATGATGTCTTCTTGTCCCGTATACCGATGCAGCAGCGAGACCAATCCTCCAAGCAAGACCATGAAGAGCGTTGCTCCTTCGCGCCGGCCGAGATCTTTGAGGGATTGAGCCAGTTCGGGGGGTAGCTTGAAAGGATGCATCGCCCCACGATAGGTTTGTTGCGCGGGCCGTACACCTTTATTCGGCCACGGCAGAACAAGTAACTCGCCACCGAGCTTCTGTTGCCAGTAAGATAACTGACTCTCAATAGTTGCCCCGCTAACGTTTCTCCGCTGCCAGGCAGCGAAGTCTGCAAATTGTGCCCCCAGTTCAGGCAGCGGCGAGGGTTTACCCGACGCAAAAGCTTCGTAGAGAGTTGTCAGCTCGGAAGGGAAGATGTCGAACACAGTAATGCCGTCGACAATGCTCTGATGAGCGGTCAAATACAGGCGGTGCTCGTCGTCGCTAAAAGTTACCAGCCGGGCCCGAACCAGCGGCCCATGTTTTAAATCGAAAGGGAGTTGGGCATCCAGCGTTGCCAGATGGAGAGCTTTCCTCTCGCGTTCGGCTTCCGGTAAAGTTCTTAGATTTTCTATTGGCAATGTGAAAGTTGCCGGGGCGGGATGAACAATCTGGACCGGTCGCTTCGCCATCACCTCAAATGTTGTCCGCCAAATCTCGTGGCGTCTGACAATTTCCGCCAGACTTCGTTCCAGCGCCGGCGTATCGCAGGGGCCCCGGCGATGAATAGTAATGGACTCGTTGTGCAGTGGCGCAGTCTTGCCGGCCGTCTGATCGAGACGCCAAACTCGCTCTTGCGCCAGCGACAGAGGCGAGGGAATTTCTCGGCTACGATATTTGAGATCAACCGCAGCAGATGAAGTTTCGGCAACGCTTCCGCGCCTTCTCTGTAACTCCAGCAGCTTCTGTTTAGCTTTAGAAAGGCCCGCTTCTTTTGCATCCAAGCTTTCGACCTCGTCAACTTACGGCGTGAGATGCCTGAAACCTTACCGGCAGCGCGGTCAAGCCTCGCAACCCAAGGTTGTTCCGCCAGGTCAAGGGGCCAGGTTGCAATTCTAAATTGTGCAAGCGCCGGACGATGGCCTCAAATACTTCCTGTCCTTCCACGCGCGCCAATGCCGCCCCGAAACAAAAATGAGCCGCATATCCAAAGGCGAGATGCCGATTGTCCGTCCGTCCAACATCAAAACGGTCAGGGTCAGGGAAGCGTTCGGGGTCGCGGTTAGCCGCCGCCATCACCGCCATCACCGCCTGCCCCTTGCGAATCTTCTTCCCTCCCAACTCGACGTCTGCCGGCGCGATTCGCCCCGTATGCTGGCTGGGACTTTCGTAGCGCAGCATTTCTTCCACGGCAGACGGAATTAATGAGGGATCGTTCTGCAATCTTTCCAATTCTGTGGGATTGCGCAGCAGAGTAAGCACGCCGTTGCCAATCAGATTCGTTGTAGTCTCCTGTCCGCCCACCATGGTCACGATACTGTTCGCGATCACTTCTTCCTCGCTCAAGCGGTCGCCGTTCACTTCCGCAGTCATCAAGGAGCGAACCAGTCCCTCCTGAGGAATGTCCTTCTGTTGCCGGATCGTCTTCCGAAAATAGGCCGTCATATCTTGCACGGTGCGCAGCATGCGTGGAGCGTGATCAGGATTGTGCTGGAAGTTCCCCAGCATTTCCGCAAAGTCGGCCGACCAGGCCTTGAGTTGAAGGCGATCGCTGAGCGGAACGCCAAGCATCTCGGCGGTCACGATCGCGGGCAGCGGCTCCGCTAAGTCCGCAATGATGTCCATCTCGCCTTTGTCTTGCACTGCGTCCAGAAGGTGGTTCACGATCTCCCGAATGTGCGAACGCAATACCGCAACCCTCGCCGGACTAAATGCCTGTGACGCCAAACTCCGCAGTCTGGTGTGGGCCGGAGGATCCATGAAGAGCATCTGCTTCACCATCAACTGCGCGAGCGGCCCGATCTGCGAAAGTCCCAAAGCATTCAATCTTTCCGGAGTATGGGTACGATCGGCGGAAAAGGTGTGCAACACTTCCAGCACGTCAGCGTAACGGGTTACCACCCAGGTATGCAGGAAGGCGTCCCACTGAACCGGAGCCTCGGTCTGCAGGCGGCGAAACAAGGGGTAAGGATCGGCGAGCACCTGCGGATCCAGAAGATGATAAAGGCTGAGCGCGCTGGCTCCCGTACTTCTGGAACTTGCTCGATCAGGGGGAAGGTTCATAGGCCGCCTTGGTTTGTATGCAAGGCGAGTAAACGCTCAGCCTCCTCCTCTGTCATCGCATCGAGCTGCGCTACCATCAATTGCTCTACTTCGGCTGAAAGATCGGCGACCGTCGGATGATCGAACAACTTTAGCAACGGCACCTCAACATTGAAAGCCTCTCTCAGGCGGGCAATCAGTTGCGTTCCGAAAAGTGAGTTGCCGCCCAGATAAAAGAAGTTCTCTTCCAGTCCCACTTTTTCCAATCCCAGAAGTGATGCCACGATCCGAGCCACATGCTGCTGCGTGGCTGTGGTGGCATGGAACGAGACTTGCTCCCGTAATACGTTGGCATCATTCGCTGCAGGCAACTCCGAACGGTCCACTTTGCCGCTCGGCCCGAGCGGCAGAAAATCCAGCCGCACAAACTTTGCGGGAAGCATGTAGTCGGGCAATTCCTTTGACAGGAAATCGCGCAACCCACCCACTGACGGGCACTCGCCTACGGGAACAACAAAGGCCACCAGTTCCTTTTCGCCTGCGCCATTCTCGCTGGCCACAATCACGCTTTCACGGATCGCCGGATGCCGGTTCACCGCGCCCGCGACCTCATTCAGTTCTATGCGGTAGCCGCGAATCTTGACTTGGTCATCCACGCGTCCATGAAACGCGATCTGCCCATCGGGAAGCCAGCGCCCCATGTCGCCGGTTCGATAAAGCCTCGCATCATCATGTGCGCTAAAGGGATGTTTGACAAAACGCTCAGCGCTCATCGCAGGATCGTTGAGATAGCCCTTTGCCAGCCCCGCGCCTCCGATGTAGATCTCTCCGGTCTCGCCGGTAGCTACACGCTGCATCGCGCTATCAAAAATGTAGACTTCCGCATTATCGATCGGTCGCCCAATCGCCGGCAGCCGATTGGCTGATTCCTCCGGATTCACGGTTGCCGAAGTCGCAACGACAGTACACTCGGTAGGTCCGTAATTATTGACCAGGCTGAACGGAAGACCCGCCGATGGATATTGATGTAGGGTGTCGGCGCCGGTCAGCAAAAAGCGCAGAGCTGTTTCCTTTGGCCACGCTAGTTTCAGCATCTGCTCAGCTAGAGGGGTGGGGGCGAAGCCGATCGTGATACGTTCGCGTACCGTCCAATCCCGCAATCGTTCCGGCTGAGCCCGGATCTCGTCACCCACCAGATGCACGCTGGCTCCGGATATCAGGTAAGGCCAAATCTCCCAAACCGCAGCATCAAACCCAATCGATGCCATCTGACTCGCGCGATCCTTCATCGTCACGACGAAAGCTCGGTTGTGCCACTGGCATAAATTCAGCAAGCTATCGTGTCCAACAGCTACAGCCTTTGGTATCCCGGTCGAGCCGGAAGTGTAGATCACATATGCCAACTGCTCCGGTGCTATGCTCGCCGGCGGCGCGACTACACCCGTGTCCGCCACACTGGTCTCGGCCGTAGAGCAATCCAGCGCAACCAGCTTTCTACCATCTCCCGTAACCCCTTCTATCAATCTCGAATGAGTCAGCACCACCGATACCTGCGCTGTTTTAAGCATCATCTGCAAGCGTTTCGCTGGCGTCTTCGGTTCCAGTGGCAAATACGCGCAACCCGCTCTTAGAATGGCCAGAGCCGCGGCGGGAAAATCTACCGTGCGCTCTACGCATAACCCCACCACGCTCCCGGGCGCTGCCCCAAGAGTGCGAAGATGGCTAGCGAGTTGTTTCGATCGATGATCCAATTCTTGATAAGTAAGACATTCGGAACCAGCGCATACGGCTAAGGCGTGGGGCGTAATCGTGGCCTGGCGTTCCACCAGTTCGGGGACGCAAAAGAAGGGTTTCCCGTCAAAAAATTCAATACCAGAAGAATTTGCTCGCTTGCTGCTTTCCATATTCGAGTTTGCGGGCTCCTCAATCAATGAACGGCCAAAATTCCAGTAATCAGGGGATCTCAGAGTGAAATCGGGATATAAGCCGAGGGGGAGGGAAACAACAACTCGGATTATATATCAGTTCTCCCCGGAAGAGCCTGATTTTCTGCTTGATTCGGCGGACGTCTTAGTGGCGAACGAAACGCGAAACTGGTTTCGTAGCTCCAGTCAAGCCGGCAGTCCCACCTGTGCTATAGTTGCCAGTCCTCTCCTCCGGGGCACTCGGTTTCTCGGTCATGCGGTTCCTCCCTCGGGTACAGCACGACGAGGAATTTCGAAAGTCGATCCGGCCTCAGCGCCGCACTCATGAATGCCGCCCCTCCAAATAAGCCCGCGAAATTACAATCTGTAAAATTACGAGAAGTCCGCTTTGAGGATTACCCCCAGATAGCCGTATTGGTTTCAAAGTTTCATCTCCACATCGAAAGCTATTCTGGCTGGGAGCACCTTTGGGCTAACAACCCGGCCTATCGCGAAGTTAGAGACAAGTTTCCCATGGGATGGGTTCTGGAAAATGGTGAGGGTGCAGTCTCCGGCTATCTCGGCAATATTCCCCTGAGCTACGAGCTCGAAGGGAAGCGGTTCCTGGTGGCGACAACTCGCGCCTGGGTGGTCGACACTCCATATCGCTCGTATTCCACGCTGCTGCTTGCCACTTATTTCCAACAAAAGTGCGTCGACCTTTTCCTGAGCACCACGCTTAACGATCAGTCCACACCTGCATACACAAACTTTGGAACCATTCGCGTTCCCGTCGGAAAATGGGATCGAACCCTATTTTGGATTACGAATTACCCGGGCTTCACTCGAAGTTTTTTGCGGAAGAGGGGCATATCGATGGCGAGCGCTCTAAGTTATCCTTCTTCCGCCGGCGTATTTCTTTACGACCAGTTCACTGGGAGTGGTCTTCGCAACAACCTGACCGCGCCTAGGCCGCGCAGTCTGAATACATTCGACGATCGCTTCGACGCCTTTTGGGAAGCGCTTCGAAGAAACAAGCATAATGTCCTGCTCGCAGTTCGCAGCCGCGAAGTTCTTCAGTGGCACTTCAAGGCAGCCCTCGATCAAAACGCGGCCTGGATCTACGCTATAGAATCCAACTCTGGAATGGCGGCATACGCAGTATTTCTGCGCGATGATTATCCGGAGATTGGGCTTACTCGGGTGCGTCTGGCCGACTTTCAGTGTTTGGACCAGGACCAGGCGCCGGACTTGCTGATCTCCTTGCTTTCCGCAGCGATGGATCGCTGCCGCCGGGAATCCATTCACATGCTTGAGCTGGTTGGCTTGTCGCCGGAGTTGGAAAAAAGATTGCAGTCCGCTGCTCCGCACCTCCGCTCTCTTCCCAGCTGGCTTTACTTCTACAAGGCAAACACTCCCGCTCTCGCCGAAAAGCTCAAGGCTGAGGCCGCGTGGCAGCCTTCGCTTTTCGATGGAGATTCAAGCTTGTGGAGTGAGGCGATTAGCGGCAGTACATAAGCTATCGCTTTAACTTGCTATAAGTGCAATAAAAATCAATAGCGATCGAGAGAGGAAGTCACTCTTTTAGCTGTCAGCAATCTTCCTAAGTACCGGGAGCACCCGTCGTTGGCTCTCGATCAACTGCGGCTCAATATCGGCGAGGGTCATCCATCGCGGCGAACCTTCCCATGAATTTGCTAATTTACCGCCGGTAGCCTGGACTTCAAATAGTGAAATATTGCAGGGAAATTCCACCTCGCTGTGAAACCGCAACATCAATCTCTTGCCGCTTACCGCCATTCCTGTTTCTTCATGGATCTCGCGATCAATCGTTTGATCGTCGTCTTCTCGCCAGTTTGAAATTCCTCCAGGCAGAGAAACTCCGCGGCCATCGTTGCGGTGGATCACGAGGAACTTTCCGTCTCGATGGATAATCGCGAGCGAGGCCCGCAGCGTGCCGAACAGTGGAAACGCGCTATAAAGTTTGCGGCAACCGTTCGAGACGATCCAGTACATTCGCCGCTTAAGGGTTTCGAGTGCGCCTGGCAAGGAGGCAGTCTAGCACGCGAAAGTCGAGATTTTACCGGGATGGGAGCCGCAGGAGGAGACCTAAGGTCGCAACGCGCGGAGAGAAGCGGGATTGTTCGCGACCACCGGGGCGGTTGCCGCAACCTTCTTTGAGGCCGTCGCATTTGTGCCCAACGTGCTTCTGGATGTCGGCGTACCGCCGCTTAGCGCATAAAGCACAACTTCAACGCGGCTGGAGACACCCAGTTTATCGAAGATGCGGAAGAGATAATTCTTTACCGTGTGTTCGCGAAGAGTGAGTCGCTGCGCAATCTCGCGATTGCTAAGTCCCTCGGCTACGCAGCGCACCACATCGAGCTCGCGCGCGGAGAGCAGCGGCTTCCCGCCCACAGTGGCAAAGCGCATGGGCATTGGTTCGGAGACGGCTTCCAATAAGTAATGTAGTTCTTCGCTGCTGGCCCACACTTGCCCTTTATGCACGCAGAGAATGCATTTGGCCAGCGACTTCAGCGATTCCGTGCGGGAAAACACACCCCGCGCTCCCGCGCGGAAAGCCTCGATCACTGCCACTCGCTCCGAACTATCGAGCAGCATAACCACTCGCGTATTCGGTGAGATGGCGCAGATCTCGCGGCACAGCGCAAAGCCGGAAGCGCTATCGTCGCCCTGGCGTGAACTTACCAAGGCTACGTCGGGCCGCTCTTTCTTGGTCCAAGCCAGAATCTCCGAGGCCTTTGAAGGCGATCCGGCCATATCGATCTGTTCATCCCGCGCCAAAGCCTCCACCAGCAGTTGAGTATTCATGGAGGTGTTATCGGCGGCGAGAACCCGAATTCGATCTTGTTGTGGGAAGCCGGTTACTTGAGCCATCGTCGATGTCATCTGAGAATTTGAAGGGAGGCTTTTCTCTCCCCGCACCTTATAACTCCGCAACAAAACAAGTTGCTGGAGAATTGTATGGGGAGAACAGAATAACGCAAAGCCCTGGCTCCGAGTTTAAAACCCTTGTCGGGACAAGCCCGGACTCGGCATCGCTCGTCCCTTGCATTCATCTGGAACGAGCGTATCCGCTTAACTCTTCCCGGTAAATGGCACGTAAGGGCTACGCTAGCGTAACGAGTTACACCAGAGGGTTCTTCAGTTTACCTAAGATAATTAACCTATTTGTAGACAATGCCTTGTGGCCCTAGCGGCGGCGCGCCCCGGCCTTCGAAGCCGATTCTACAAAGACTTGTTTCTTAGTACTGCATGTTTCTTAGTACTTCACGATCGCGGCAAATGATTTAGCTTCCAGCGAAGCTCCCCCCACCAACGCTCCGTCGATCTCCTCTTGCGCCATCAAAGAAGTGGCATTCTCCGGCTTGACTGATCCGCCATAAAGGATGCGCAGCGCCGAAGCGAATTCCTCGCCGAATATTTCCGCCGCTTCCTTCCTTATCACGGCGTGAGCCTCGGCAGCCAGCTCCGGGGTCGCTGTCTTACCGGTGCCTATCGCCCACACTGGCTCGTAAGCCACTACCATATTCGTAGCCTTCTTCGCGGATATCGCATGGAACGCCCGCACGCACTGCCGTCTTAGAACATCATCGGTCAGTCCGGACTCCCGCTCCTCCAATACTTCGCCCACGCAGCAAATCGGCGTCAATCCAGCTTCCAGCGCCGCTTTCAGTCGCATGTTTACCGTATCGTCCGTCTCGCAGAAGTATTGCCTGCGCTCCGAGTGGCCGATGATGACGTGAGTCACCCCCAGCGCAAGCAGCATGGCTGTCGAAGTTTCCCCGGTAAACGCGCCCTCCGTTTTCCAGTGTACGTTCTGCGCGCCGATGCTCACACTCGATCCCTTCGCTGATTCCAGCGCCGCAGCCAGGTCAACGTCGGGCGGACAGACGACAATTTCATCCCGATGATGCCCACTGACTAGCGGCAGGAAATGATGAAAGAACTCGCGAGTCTGATGCGGCGTTTTGTGCATTTTCCAATTGGCGGCGATCAGCTTTTTTCTCATAGGAAGGCCTTTTTGATCGGGGATAGAGTAGGGGTAAAAAGAAATGAACTCTCGGGTGACTTTCTTGCTGCATCGAGCGGTCGAACTGTCAAATCCTGCGCGCTCGTTTCCAGGGTGGTCACTTTTTGTCTGTAAGTGCTTCCACGCCTGGGAGCTTTTTGCCTTCCAAAAATTCCAGCGATGCGCCGCCACCGGTAGAGATGTGCGTGATCTTGTCGGCTACTTCGGCGGCGTGCGCGGCCGCGACGCTATCGCCGCCGCCCACAATCGAAATCGCACCCGCATTTTCTGCGACCGCATGCGCCACCTTGAACGTGCCACGCGAGAAACCGGGCACCTCAAACACTCCCATCGGTCCATTCCAGACGATGGTGCGGGCGCGGGATATTTCCTCTGAAAACAGCTCGATTGTCTTTGGACCGATGTCGAGCGCCATGCGGTCGGCCGGAATCGGCTGACCTTCGCCGATCCGCTGGATTACGGCATTCGCATCAGGACGCATCGCGACCACGTGATCGATCGGGAGCAGGATCTTAACGTTTCGTTGCTTCGCTTCCTCCAGCAATTGCCGTGCCAGCTCGACCTTGTCGGCCTCAAGCAGAGATTTGCCGATTTCCTGTCCCTGGGATTTCAAGAACGTGTAGGCCATACCTCCGCCGATGATGATGGAATTGACTTTCCCCATCAAATTGCGAATGACGCCAATCTTGTCGCTGACTTTTGCGCCACCGAGAATGGCAACGAATGGCGGTTCGGGATTCTCCAGCGCTTTGCCCAGGTATTGCAACTCCTTTTCCATGAGCAATCCTGCCGCGGATTTCGTAACAAACTTTGTAATGCCCACGGTAGAGGCATGTGCGCGATGCGCCGTGCCGAAAGCGTCATTCACATAGAAATCCGCCAGACTGCCTAACTGCTGCGCGAACTTCTCGTCGTTCGCCTCTTCTTCGGCGTGGAAGCGAAGGTTTTCCAGAAGCAGAGTCTGGCCTTTTTCCAGTTGCATGGCCACTTCTTCGGCCTCCGGACCAACACAGTCCGGACAGAAGCCGACGTTTTCACCGCGCGCCAGTTCTTTATCGAGCACCATCCGCAGGCGCTCCGCCACCGGCTTCAGGCTCATCTTGGGATTAGGCTTGCCCTTCGGGCGTCCAAGGTGGGAAGCCAGGATCAACCTGGCGCCGTGGCGCAAAGCATATTCGATGGAAGGCAAGGTTTCGCGGATGCGGGTGTCGTCCATGACACGCCCATCATCCAGTGGAACGTTGAAGTCAACCCGCATAAGGATGCGGTTGCCGTTGAGCGGGAGATCGCGAATAGAAAGTTTGGACATTGGCTGGTCGTCCTTAGCTGGTCGTTCTTGGATCGAGGCTCATACCAGCAGCGCCGAGCGTTACTTTGCGGGAACAGCATCGGCGGCTGGAATGTGTGCGGGCGTTTCGCTCCCGTTTGCGAGTGCCAAACGCCCACCGCCACACAATCCTATAAACCCTTGTCTGCGATAAAGTGAATCAGATCGCGCACGCGGCTGGAGTATCCCCATTCGTTGTCATACCAGGAGATTACCTTGACGCAATTGCCGGCCACTACAAGAGTCATGGGTGCATCGACAATCGAGGAGCGCGAGTCGCCCTTGAAATCCGACGAAACCAATTCATTCTCTTCATACCCGAGATAACCCTTGAGCGGCCCATTCTCAGACGCTTTCTTCAGGGCCGCGTTAACTTCTTCTTTTGTCGTCTTCTTCTCGACCCAGACAACCAGGTCAACCACCGATACATTCGGCGTGGGAACGCGCATGGCAAAACCGTCGAGCTTACCCGAAAGCTCAGGAATCACAAGCTTCAATGCCTTTGCGGCTCCCGTGGATGTCGGAATCATGGACAGCGCCGCCGCGCGCGCCCTCCGCAAATCTTTATGCGGAAAGTCGAGAATGACCTGATCGTTTGTATAAGAGTGAATCGTAGTCATGGTTCCGCTGACGATCTTGAATTCGTCGTTTATGACCTTCGCAATAGGCGCCAGACAGTTCGTGGTGCAGGAAGCGTTCGAAATGATGTTGTGCTTGGCGCCATCATACTTCTCCTGGTTCACGCCGAGCACCAGGGTGATGTCTTCGTTTTTTGCCGGCGCGGAAATGATGACCTTCTTGACCGAGCCCCGCAGATGCTTCTTTGCGTCATTCGCGTCGGTGAAGTGTCCGGTAGATTCAATCACCACTTGAGCGCCGACAGATTCCCAGGGAAGCGCTCCGGGATCTCTCTCCTTGAAGACCTTGATGGTTTTGCCGTCAATAGTAATGCTATCCGGGCCAGCGCTAATTTTGTTCGGCAGATTGCCGAGGATGGAATCGTATTTAAGCAGGTGGGCCAGCGTTTTTGGATCTGTGAGATCGTTGACGGCTACGAATTCCAGGTTAGGATCTTTGAGCGAAGTGCGCAGAACATTACGGCCGATGCGTCCGAAGCCGTTGATGCCAACTTTGATTGCCATAATTCTCCGTTCCTATGAATTGTGATGACAGAAACTTATTTGGCTATACGTGAACAGATGATGTTAGCAGGAGTGAAGAAGAGTCGTAAATAATGCAGTCAGAAAGATCGCTGCGCGGGCCGGGTCTGCGGAAGCACCGCACGGTAGTGTCCTAATTTAGGATTTAGGACGCGACCAGGTGCCTTGATCATGGGCGGTGCTCTTAAGAGAAGGTCAACTCCAGGTAAGTGTCAGTGCGCCACCACACGAGTGGTATCCTCGCCAGCCAATATTTTCGATTGATGGTTTGTCGGGCGTGGGCGTGATCTGAAGCCGGCAGAATTCGCGCCGAAGCCCCGAACTCCGGTCCCGTGATTTTGCCGCGAACGCTGCACGGAGTGACCCGGACGCTTGTATTGTTGCGAATGCGCTTGGTCTTACCCATGTCGCCGCGAGTCATTACGTAGAGCTTGCTTGCGTCCTCGCCGAACCACACCGGCGTAGGCACTCCCGTTCCGTTCTTGCGAAACGTGGTAAGCAAGATGTATTTCTGACCGCTGATCTCGGGCGGAATGGTTTGCGGCATGAATCGATTGTAACGCCGCCCGGTCCGCAACCGCCACGCACGCCTTGTCCCGGTGATAGGATTTCGTGGATGACGAATCACCTGCCACAGGCGCGACGGGGCATCCTGTGGTAAGCACCCGGTCCATTCCCAGAACGCGCCGCCAGCGGAGATCGGGGGCGGCCCGTGAAAGCGCTAGTCCCACTCCATCTTCTGTCCAATGGAATCTGCTTCTCTCCATCGTTCTGGCCGTTGTGACCGTTGCGCTCTACATTCCAGCGATCGGGCACTCGTTTGTCGTATACGACGATCGTGAATATGTCACCGCCAATCCCCACATTCATGAAGGGCTGGGCTGGAGTGCGATCCGGTGGGCATTCACGTCCACCTACGCCGCGAATTGGCATCCGCTGACCTGGCTTTCGCATGCCCTCGACTATCAGCTTTTTGCCTTGAATCCAGCCGGCCACCATTTCGCTAGTGTTCTGATTCACGCGCTGAATGCAGCGCTGTTGTTTGTGCTGCTGTCATGGATCACGAGGCGCGTAGGACCTAGCTTCCTGGTGGCGGCGCTGTTCGCCTTGCATCCCATCAACGTCGAATCGGTGGCGTGGGTGGCGGAACGGAAGAACGTCTTAAGCACGCTGTTCTTTTTGTTAGCGATCGGAGCCTACGCGTGGTATGCCCGAAAGCCGGGATGGCGGCGATATTTACTTGTTGCCGTACTTTTTGCAGCGGGGTTGATGGCCAAGCCGATGGTTATCACTCTGCCGTTTGTTCTATTGCTGCTGGACTACTGGCCGCTTGGCAGAACGGACGGCAGTCCGGCCTCTGTTATTGGCGGGCCGCAACTCACGGCAATAAGGCTGCTGTTGGAAAAAGTCCCGTTGCTCGTTCTCTCCGCCGCCAGCGCATGGCTTACTCTTGCCGCGCAGCGAACTGGTCAGGCCGTGCGCAGCTTTGCAGAGTTTCCATTAACCGCGCGCATCAAGAATGCCGTCGTGGCCTATGGACTCTACCTATGGAAAATGCTCTGGCCGGCGCACCTGGCGATCTATCCTCATTCCGCAGTTGCTCCTCCAGCACGGCAATGGATTCCGTCCGCTTTGGTTCTGGTCGGCGTCACCGCGCTCGTGGTTCGGTATCGCCGCAAGCGCTATTTACCGGTGGGATGGTTCTGGTTCCTTGGAACCTTAGTCCCGGTCATCGGCCTGGTGCAGGTGGGCGAGGCCGATATGGCGGACCGCTACGCCTACCTCCCGCTGGTTGGAATCTTCATTATGATCGCCTGGAGTCTGGACGACTGGGCAGAAGGAAAAGGAAAGAAAGCTGAGAGACAAAAGAGCAGCGCCGCATGGCAGATGATCCCGGCAGCGTGCGTGTTAGTGGCTCTGGCCCTTGCCACCCACCGCCAGATGGGTTACTGGGAGAGCCAATACTCCTTGCTGACGCACACGCTGGAGGTCACCGGTCCCGACCGCAGCGCCTATGTGCATGACGGTCTAGGATCTGCGCTTCTTGATCCAACATCCTCAATGAGTCCAGAGGATCTGGAAAATTTCCCTACCGATCAAAAGCGGATGGACGAAGCCCGGCGTCACTACGAACTCGCCCTGGACGTGCGCAGCCAAACCGGGCCGCAGAACCTGGAACCCCTGGCTATGGCGCTGGCGCTCAGCAACCTGGGGGACCTGGATGGCCGGCAGAACCGAAGCGACGATGCCCGTCGGCATTATGAGGAGGCGTTGATTTATTTTCGCCAGTTGGCACGGCAAGATCCGGCCATGTATCTCCCGCAGGTGGCCAGCACGCTGATCAGCCTTGGGCACTCCGACCGGACCCAGAACCAACTTGAAACGGCGGCTCAGCGCTACGCAGAGGCTGCGACGATTTACCATCAACTGGCGCAGCGGGATCCGAACGAATATCAACCCGTATTGGCGAAGACGCTCTACAACCTGGGGCGGCTCGACCGTCTGCAGAATAAAATGGACGACGCCCGCCAGTGTTGGGAGCAGGCTGTGACGATTTACCGTCAACTGGCGCAACTAAATCCCGTCACCTACCAGCCTCCGTTGGCCATAACTCTGAACGACCTGGGGAATCTGGATCAACTTCTGAACCGCGGCGACGACGCCCACCAGCACTATGCAGCTGCATTGCAGTCCTTCCGCCAAATGGCGCAGCAGAATCCGAATCTGTATCTGCCAAGCGTGGCGCAGACCTTGAGCATGCTGGGGGCGTTGCACGAGAATCAGAACCGGACCGAAGAATCCCGCGCCGATTACCAGGAGTCCCTGAGCCTTTTCCGGAAGCTCGCGCAAGGTGACAACCGATATTCGGCCGACGTAGCTAGCGCCGAAGCTCGGCTCAAAGAACTGAACAAGAAGGCGTCTTCGAGATAGAAACGCTCACCGATAATAATGACCCGCAGCAAAAAATTCTCTGGTACGCGTGGCCCAGCCCGCAAGAGGCCGAGCTCTAAGGCCGTATCGAGAACGCCATCATGGCTCGCTGGCCGGAACCCGAATGTCGTCCTGTCCATTCTTCTGGCCGTTGTGACCGGTGCGCTCTACATTCCAGCGATCGGGCACTCGTTTGTGGTATACGACGATCGTGAATATGTCACCGCCAATCCCCACATTCATGAAGGGCTGGGCTGGAGTACGATCCGGTGGGCATTCACGTCCACCTACGCCGCGAATTGGCATCCGCTGACCTGGCTTTCGCATGCCCTCGACTATCAGCTTTTTGCCTTGAATCCAGCCGGCCACCATTTCGTTAGTGTTCTGATTCACGCCCTGAATGCAGCGCTGTTGTTTGTGCTGCTGTCATGGATCACGAGGCGCGTTGGACCTAGCTTCCTGGTGGCGGCGCTGTTCGCCTTGCATCCCATCAACGTCGAATCGGTGGCGTGGGTGGCGGAACGGAAGAACGTCCTAAGCACGCTGTTCTTTTTGTTAGCGATCGGAGCCTACGCGTGGTATGTCCGAAAGCCGGGATGGCGGCGATATTTACTTGTTGCCGTACTTTTTGCAGCGGGGTTGATGGCCAAGCCGATGGTTATCACTCTGCCGTTTGTTCTATTGCTCCTGGACTACTGGCCGCTAGAGAGAATGCAATTCGAGGAAGCCCCGACCGGCGCGGGCGAATCGAATGGCGCTCCGCAAGTAAAATTTTCCAGGTTGCTGCTGGAGAAAATCCCTTTGCTGTTGCTCTCGGCCGCGAGTGCTTGGATCACGCTCAAAGCGCAGCGATCTGTGGTGCGCACCTTCGAAGATCTCTCTTTCACCGTGCGCCTCGAAAATGCGGTCGTCGCCTATGGCTTATATCTGTTGAAAATGGTCTGGCCGGCGCGGCTGGCATTCTATCCACATTCTGTGATCCAACTACCGCCATGGCAATGGATTCTATCGGCCGTATTCTTGATTAGCCTTACCGGTCTTGTCATTGCCTTTCGCCGGAAGCGCTATCTTCCCGTCGGCTGGTTCTGGTTCCTCGGGACTTTAATTCCGGTCATCGGTCTGGTGCAGGTGGGAGAGTACGCCATGGCCAACCGTTATGCCTACCTGCCCCTGATCGGAATCTTTATCATGATCGCCTGGAGTCTTTCCGATTGGGCAGAGGGTAAAAAACTCCCCACGGTTTGGCGGGTAATTCCTGCCGCCTGCGTTTTGACGGCGCTGAGCTGTGTGACTTATCGCCAGATAAGTTATTGGCAGAGCGATTACGACCTCTGGTCGCACACCATGGAGATTGGGGAAAGTTCCTTGGCGCATAACGCGCTTGGCGTTGCGCTAATGCACCCGGAATCGTCAATGACGCAGAAAGATCTTGAGAGGGCTGGCTCAGAACCGAACCGAATGGACCAAGCCCGCCAGCATTTCGAGCGAGCTTTGGAGCTGCGCCGGCGATTGGGGCAGAAGGACTCAGGCGCACTTCTGGCAGATGAAGCCAGGACCTTAAACAACCTTGGGAATATTGATCGGCTCGAGAACCGGATCGAAGAAGGTAGCCGGCACGAGGAGGAAGCTCTGAAGATTTACCAACAGCTTGCGCCGCAGAATCCAGATGTGTATCTGCCTTACCTGGCGGCAACTCTGAACAACGTGGGGTCTTTGGACCGAATACAGAACCGTATGGAGGAAGCCCACCAGCACGATGAAGCAGCCGTGAGGATTTATCGGGAACTGGCCGAACAGAATCCCGCGAAGTACATGCCGAATGTGGCCATGACGCTAAATGAATTGGGATTCCTGAATACCATGCAGAACCGGTTGGAAACGGCGCGTGGTAGCTATAACGACGCCGTGCGGATTGACCGCCAATTGGCGCGGCAAAGTCCCGCCGTATATCTGCCGGATCTGGCGATGACTCTGGCTAATTTCGGGCGCCTGGATGCGATGCAGAATCGAATGGAGGAATCGCGCGATTCCTATGAAGAGGCTGTAAAAATCGAACGGCAACTAGCACAGGAGAGCCCTGCCGTCTACCTTCCGGATCTGGCGATGATGCTAAACAACCTGGCGCGAGTGGATCGAATCGAGAACCGGTTTGAAGAATCGCGCGCACACTATCAGGAAGCCTTGAGTGTGTTACGGCAGTTGCCTCAAAGTGACAGCAGGTATGCTGGCGAAGCTGCGAGTGTGGAAGCCAGCCTGGCGGAATTGAATAAGAATAGCCACTCCCAATAGAAGAAAGCTAAGGGAGCGAAACCCTTAAGCTAAAGATGTCGAGAAGGCCAGGTCCTAGCTCGGAATAAAGGGCTCATGGTCCGCCGTGGATTGATCCCGCAGTCCCATATGTGTTAAAAGCCTTGCATGCGCAAATGGATGCGTGACCGCCTGCAGGGCCGCAAAAAGAAGGCCGCAGAGCCGTCCGATCAGAAGACTCCTCCACCGTTGCAGCCAGCATATTTCGAGGCTGAACAACAGTCCTCCGATGCAGTTTCAAACGAAGGCCACAGCGAACCGGAAGCTAGCGCTGCTCCCGAGCCGGACCGATCAACTAGGGGAGACCATTCGGAAGATCGCGCCGGCACATCAAATTCTCCGGAAGCCTCGTCTTCTGAGGCTGATTCGTCGGAAATTCAACCAACCACCGCCAGGCCTGCTCGGATATCCGCCGGACGAGACGCCCGCGGCCGTCGCCGTCGCGGCGGTCGTGGACGAGGGGGCCGGGGACGCGAGCAAGCGGTCGCGCAGGCATTCGCTCCCGCTGCGGTCAAGGGAGCGATCCCCGTGACCGAGGCGGTGGAAGACGAATCGCCAATCGGCTCGGACAACCAGGAAGCGGATCCCGTGGCTGCCGCACCGGCGAAAGTCCCGGCTGTTCCAGCCGCGTCGCCGCGTCCACCAAAAGGCGTCGTTGTGCTGGCAATAGGACTGCCCGGCTCCGGTAAGAGCTCATGGTTTAAGCGCCACAATCTGACGCCTCTTTCCAGTGACTTGATGCGAACGTTGTTGTTTGACGATGTGCGCGAGCAGCGCTTCCAGGATCTGGTGTTTTCCAATCTTCGGTCCATGCTCAAAGCACGGCTAATTGCCAAGCGGCCCATGAATTATGTGGATGCCACGAACCTGACTCCGCAGGAACGCCAGCATTGGATCAAGCTGGCCAAAGATTATCAATATGAAGTGCACGCGGTATTCTTCGACGTTCCGCTGGAAGTCTGTATCGAGCGTCATGAACGCCGCGACCGGGTTGTTCCGGAAGATGTGATGCGCCGCATGGCTGCCAAACTCAAGCCCCCGGCTTTTGAGGAAGGCTTCGCCAAGATCACAGTGGTGCGGGTAAAAAAGAAAGACGGCGAAGCTGAGCCTGAGGTTCGCGCAGTCTAGCCCTTCAAGTGCGGCAGCATCTCCTTGAACGCGGCAGATCCGGAAGAGCGCAGCAATTCGTAGATGATCATCTCAGCAGAGGAAATAACAGCGCCCGCGGCGCGCATGCGTTCCAAACCAATCTTCCAATTCCACTCGGTACGCGAACTCACGGCATCGGAAGCAATATGTACGATGTATCCCTCGCGGAGCGCAGCTAAAGCCGTCTGCATCACACAGATGTGGCTTTCCATGCCGCAAAGGAAGAGAGTATTTCGATTGCCCGGCAAACGCTTGAGCAAACTACAGAAAGCGTCACTCTCGAAACAAGAGAACAGATTTTTGTCGATCGCCTCGGTTTCCGGCAACAGGGAAGCGATCTCAGGAATGGTGCTGCCCAAGCCTTTCGCATACTGCGTGCTGACGATGGCCGGAATCCTGAGCACGCCTGCGGCCCGGATCAATAACTGAGCGTTGCGTACTAGTTGTTCTTTCTGAAAGATGGGCGGCAATAGCTTTTCCTGAATATCGATCACCAGAAGGGCGCAACGATCCGCTTCCAACGATTGCCTGGCAGCTTCGAGATTGCTGGCCAAGTGTGCAGAGGCGTTTTCGATATTTCTTGACACGAATTACCTCCCGCGAGGAAAAGCTGGCTCAGCACGTGCTGGCTCAGGAAACGCTCGTTGCAAGAGCTTCCTAAATTGTACCGTGTTAGTGCGGGTTGCCATGTCACACGGAATTGTTGACCGCACTCCGCCTCAAACCATAGAATCACAGTGAGCTTCGGCTGCAGTTGTTCTCACTGCTGCCCCCTCGTTCAACGGCTAGGACACCTGCCTCTGGAGCAGGCTATCGGGGTTCGAATCCCTGGGGGGCAGCCAATTACTTTTCAGTCGTCGTTGCGGCGCATGATCGAGCGCTCTTCTGCTCTACCTTCCATATAGGAAACGGATGAACGTTTTGGAATTTAGCCTCCTCGTGTGCTTCGGCTCGCTTATCGCGGGTTTCCTCGGAGCGCTCACCGGTTTAGGTGGAGGCGTGGTCATCGTTCCTATGCTGACGGTTCTTCTTGGAGTCGACATACGCTATGCGATTGGGGCATCGCTGGTATCGGTGATCGCTACTTCCTCGGGAGCGGCCGCGGCTTACGTGAAAGAGGGTTTTTCGAACATAAGAATCGGAATGTTCCTGGAGATGGCGACGACGATCGGCGCTCTCGCCGGTGCAACGCTCGCAACCCATGTTTCCGCCAGTGCCATTGCTACGGTTTTTGGCTTGGTATTGATTGGTTCGGCGTACTTGGCGCGAAAGCCACGTACGAAAGAGGAACGGGAAGCTCCGCCAGACGAACTCGCGACTAAATTGCGTATGAACGGCAGCTTTCCCGACGGCGGGGAGATTCGCAAATACAATGTGCACAACGTTCCGGCTGGTTCCGGCCTCATGTTCGTCGCGGGAGCGTTGTCAGGATTGCTCGGCATCGGTTCGGGTGCGATGAAGGTGCTCGCCATGGACCGGGCAATGAAAATCCCGTTCAAGGTTTCGACGACGACCAGCAATTTTATGATCGGCGTGACTGCGGCCGCGAGCGCCGGAATTTATTTCTCTCGCGGATACATCGATCCCGGCCTCTCCATGCCGGTGATGCTGGGTGTTCTCGCCGGATCGCTGCTGGGAACGCGTGTTCTGGTGAAAGCTGAAACCAGGTCGCTGCGCTTGGTCTTCAGTATCGTCATCGTAGCCCTCGGAATTGAGATGTTGTACAAGGGATTGTCGGGGAAGATGTGACATTGGAATCTCTGAAATGAACACAAACCGTGACTGGTCTGACCAAAAAATGGATATTTATATCGGTGGCCTTTTGCGCGCAGGAGTAATCCTGTCGGCAGTCGTCGTCCTGGCTGGGGGGACGGTGTATCTCGCAAGAAACGGGAACTCGCCAGTGAATTACCGAGCGTTTCAGGGCGAACCGGCAGGCTTTCGCAGTATCCCGGGCGTGCTGGGCTCGGCCTTAGCATTCCGCGGCAGGGGCATCATCCAACTCGGATTGCTGTTGCTTATCGCCACTCCAGTGGCGCGGGTTGCCTTTTCAATCTTAGGGTTCGCCAAGGAAGGCGACCGAATGTATGCGATTGTGGCGACGATCGTGCTTTTGATTCTGCTTTATAGCATCTTCTTTTCTTAAGCGATCGCAGTGTCAGGACATTGCGGCCTTCGCTTCCGCCTCTGAGTAAATCTCGTCAATCTGCCTTCGATAGCGTTCCTCGATCACCCGGCGGCGAAGTTTCATGGTGGGGGTCAGCGCTCCATTGTCAGGGCTGAATTCGTCAGGAACCAGCAGAACGCGCTTCAATTGCTCAAAGCGCGCTAGTTTTTTGTTTACTTCCTCCGTAATCGATTCGTAGAGCGCTTGGACCTTGGGATGGGCAATGAGTTCCTGTGGCGAAGCAAAGGCGACGTGATTTTCGCCGGCCCAGGCCTGAAGCAGCGCGACATTGGGCGACACGATGACCAAAGCAAACTTGCGCTTGTCGCCAACAATAGCTGCAGCACCGACCAGCGGGTTGAGCTTTAGAGAGTTTTCGATCGGCTGCGGAGCGATAAACTTTCCGCCGGAAGTTTTTATGAGTTCTTTCTTTCGATCGGTAACAGAAAGATATCCATCAGCATCGACGTGGCCAATATCTCCCGTCTTGAACCAGCCGTTCTCAAAGGCCTTTTCCGTTTCTTCAGGATGGTTCCAATAGCCTTTGAATATCGAAGGTCCGCGCACCAGGATCTCGCCATCCTCCGCAATGCGAACTTCGAGGTTGGGAAGGATTTTGCCCACCGTGCCGATGCGATGATGGATCGGTGTATTGACCGCGATCACCGGGGACGTTTCGGTCAAGCCGTACCCCTCATGAATACGGATTCCGACCGTTGCGAACCATTCGGCAAGCTCACGTCCCAGCGGCGCGCCTCCGGAAATGAAGGTTTCCACTCGCCCGCCCGTGCCCGCTCGAATCTTTGAGAAAACAAGTTTGTTCGCAACCTTCCATTTGGATGAAGTGGGAACCTTTCCAAATAGAACTTCGTCCCTGTGCTCCCGCCCCACGGCAAGCGCCCAATCGTAGATGGCGCGCTTGGGAAACCCACGAGCCGTGCTTTCTGCCTTGGCGTAAATTTTTTCATACACTCTCGGAACCGAAACACAAAGCGTGGGACGAACTTCCAGCAGAGCTTGCGAAAGGTTCTCCATAAAAGGGCAGTACGCCAGAGTGACCCCGTGATAAAGCATGGCAAGATCCACGTGGCGCGCGGTAACGTGCGAGAGCGGAAGAAACGAGACGCTCACCTGACCGGGGTGCATATCAAAGCCGAGCAACGAACAGGCGATATTGGAAGCCATATTGCCATGCGTGAGCATGGCGCCCTTGGAGACGCCGGTAGTGCCGGAAGTGTAGATGATGGTAGCTAGGTCCTCGCTTTGAATGGATCGGGCTATGGATTCGACTTCGGGATCAAGAGCTGCCGCGCTCTGTGTCAGGAACTCGTTCATGGATACGCAGGACGCCGCGAGGCCACCGGGAATTTCAGCCTGATCCATGATTACGATTCTTGTTATCTGAGTCTGAGGAAGAATCGTCTCAACCTTCCGCAGTTGAGCTCGACTGGAGACAAAGATCACCGTGGCGCCGGAATCCAGAAGAGTGTAAGCAGTCTGCTCAGGGGTGAGCGTCGAGTAGACCGGTACCGTGACCGCGCCCAGTAGAAGGATGGCAAAATCGGCCATGCTCCACTCGGGGCGGTTCTCGCTGAGGATGGCTACGCGATCTCCTTTCTGAACACCCCACTGCCGAAGCGCACGAGCTGTGCAGGCCACATTGCGGCGAAAGTCCGAAGATGAGATGCCTTGCCATTTCCCCTCCGCACGATAAAGCATGGCACGGTCAAGATTGTGATCGGCGGCGGTAAAGAATACATCGTTCAGCGTAATGAGACTCATGGGCAGTTGCAGACGATCGTCTGCAACTGAATTTACTGGTTTCTGGCTGGATTGGGCAATGCGAAACGTGGGATGCAGGGTACTTAGTGGCTTCGTGACAAACCCTTGACAAAACAATTTGCCACTTTGAATTACAGTTGATCTTACGGAGTTTAGGTATTACTCACTAGGAGGATTCGAGATGCAAAAACGGGATGTACTCGCCGGCTTGCTTGCATGCGCGCTGGTGATGGGAAGCGTGGGATCGATTGCGGCACAGACTGCTCAGAAGTCAGCCGAGACGGAGATGCCTGGCATGCCCAAGGTCGGAGCCATGGCGCCGGATTTCGCCTTGAGCTATTTCGATGGGAATGACCTTAAACAAGTCTCTCTGAGCCAGTATCGCGGCAAGCAGAACGTCGTTGTGGCATTCTTCATCTTTGCCTTTACCGGTGGTTGAACCAAGCAAATGCAAGCTCTCCAGCACGATTTGAAAAGGCTGGAAGCTGCCGACACCCAGGTGCTGGGTGTGAGCATGGATAGTGCCTTTGCCGATAAAGCTTTTGCCGACCAGATTGGAGTGACATTTCCGCTGCTGAGCGACTGGGGCGGAGATGTGACCCGCAAGTATGGGATTTATGTCGATAAGTACAAAGCCGCACGCAGAGTGAACTTCCTGATTGGCAAGGACGGAAAGATTCTGGAAGAGCAGGTGGATAAAGACGCAATCGATCCAACCAAGATTGTGGATACATGCGAGAGGCCCAAATTGAAGAATTGAGGCTTCTTAGGCGGTAGGTAATTCAAAGGAAAATACGGAGCCGTGACCCGGCTGGCTGGTCACGCTGATCGTGCCGTCGTGTGCTTCCACAATTGCCTTGGCAATGGCGAGCCCCATGCCGGTGCCCTGCACGGTGTAGCGCTGGTCGCGGCCCCGGTAGAATTTGTCGAAGATCAGCGATTGCTCGAAATCGTCGATGCCCGCGCCGCGATCGGTAACGCTCGTCACAATTCGATTTCCTTTTGGTTCCGCAGTGATTGTGATCGGCTGGGCGGGCGGAGAATATTTCGAGGCGTTCTCCAGCAGATTCTTGAGAACTTCAGCGATACGGTCGGAATCGACTCGCACCTTCGGTAATGCGGGGGGGACATGCACCTCAATAGGATGCTGCCCCAGGATTGCTCTCGATCCTTCCACGGCTGACTCGATCACTGCTTCCATATCGGCGGGAGCGAAGTGGAGTTCGACCTTGTGGGCATCTAGTTGTGCCATTTCCGTGGCCTCGCCCACCAGCCGGTCCAGGCGGTCGGTTTCTTCGTTGATGACGGTAAGCAATTCCTTGCGCTGCGCCTCGTCCAAATCGTAGTCGGAGAGTAAACCTGTGACCGCGGCTTTAATACCCGTGAGGGGCGTGCGCAGCTCGTGCGTAACCGAATCGAGCAGAACGGAGCGGAGGGTTTCGCTTTGGCGCGCCGCCTCGGCCTGAGAAAGCTTTTCTATGGCCCCGGCGCGCTCAATGGCGATACCAATCATGCTGCCCAGAGCCTCAAGCGTAGCGCGGGAAACTACTGTGCCCGCAATGCCAACGGATCCCGTCGTGCGCGTTCCCAGGTGCAGCGGGGTGAGAGAAATTTCCCGCGCCGAATCAATCACGGGCTCCCCGCGCGAGCTTACCATTTGCAGATCACGTAGAGGAAACAAGGTATCTTTAGGATCGGTTCGGTAAATCTGCTGCGAACTGAGCAGATACATCGCAGCCGTTTTCGCGCCGAACCCTTCGCACACGTATTCGGGAATTGCATTTAAGAGCTCGGGAACGTTGTCAGTTGCCAGCAGGCGCTGACTAAAGGTGTAAAGTCGCTCCACATCACGCCGCCGGTGAACCGCATCTGCGGTTTGACGCCGCGCCCGGTCGGCGAGTTCGCTGGCAATACCGGCAGTGATCAAAAAGGCAAATAGCGCAACCCAGTTTTGTGGGTCGGCGACGGTGAATGTTCCTACGGGAGGAAGAAAATAGTAGTTAAAGGCCAGCGTCGCGATCACGGCCAGGAACACGGAGAAACGAAATCCCCAATATGCGGCTGCCCACAAGACCATTAACAGGAAAGTTAATGCGACGGTGGTCGGGTTAACATGAATCCAATGGCGATACAGTTGGACCACGCTTTCGGCGGCAAAGAGGCAAGCGGCATAGCGGAATGCGTGCTGCAGGGGACGGTGCTTCACGGGCACGATTGTAACTGAACCGGGCTTTAGGGATTGAAACAATGGCGGAGCCAATCACGATTCGACAATTCTCCTTGCAGCGTGGAGAATAACGGCGATGCCTAAAAGTCCCGACGAATGGTTGCAGGAGGTGGACACCGAGAAGCGGCCGGCCGTCTTCAAGCTGTGGCTGGGCTACGCTCCTGGGGTGGGAAAAACCTATGCCATGCTCAGCGAGGGGGTGCGGCGTGCCAGCCGTGGCGAACAAGTAGCGATCGGGGTGGTCGAGAATCATGGGCGCAGGCCGATTATCGAACTTTCTTCGCGGCTCGAGACAATTCCGCGCAAGCAGTTGGAATACAAATCCGTGGTGTTTGAAGAGATGGACGTCGATGCGATTCTCGCCCGCAAGCCGCACGTAGTGCTGGTCGACGAACTGGCGCACACAAATATAGAGGGGAGCAAGCACGCCAAGCGGTATGAAGATGTGTTCGAATTGCTGGATGCTGGGATTGACGTCCTTTCCACGCTGAACGTGCAGCATATCGAAAGCCTCGCGCCCACCATTCGTGGGTTGACCGGAGTGCAAGTGCGCGAGACTGTTCCCGATTGGGTGATCCGTCGGGCGGGCGAGATCGTAATGGCGGACCTTACGCCCCAGGCGTTGCAGACCCGCATGCGGCGTGGCGATATTTATCCACTGGAGCGCGTCGAGCGCGCCCTGGCGAATTTTTTCAAGAATACGAATCTGGTTGCATTGCGCGAACTGGCACTGCGGCAAGTCACTCAGGCTGTCGACCGTACACTCTCGGAACTTAAGAGTGAAGATGGACAATTGCTGCAGGTGCGGGAACGTATCGCGGTGTGCATAAGTTCAAACCCGGCTGCGCAGTACTTGATTGCGCGCGGCGCGCGCATGGCGCAGGCGCTCGATGGTGACTTGTTCGTGCTCTACGTAGATACCGGTACCGATGAGAGTGACGAGAACCAGCGGACTTTGACCGAGAATGTGCGCTTCGCCGAGAGTGTGGGGGCGAAAGTGGTGAAGACGGAAGGCAAGGTTGTGGCTGAAAAAGTAGCGGAATTCGTGCGTGAGAATCACATCACGCACGTGTTTTTTGGCCGCTCGGCGACAAAAGGATGGAAAAGATATTTCTATCTTTCCGCCATTCATAAATTCCTCCGCGATACTCCGGCCGTGGACGTTCATATTGTGACCCAGGAGATGCGGTAACCCATGGCTGATGAGCATCGCCGGATTCTGATCGTAGATGACGAACCGCAGATCACCCGTGTTCTGCGAACCACGCTTACCGCGCAGGGCTATGACATCCGCGTGGCCAACGATGGCGAAATGGCTCTGGAGTTGATGAAGAACTGGACTCCGCACGTCGTGGTGACCGATCTGGCTATGCCAACCCTGGATGGGGTCGGTTTGACTCGCCAGGTGCGGCAAATATCACAGGTGCCGATCATCGTACTCTCGGTGCGCGGCCAGGACCGTTCGAAAGTCGAAGCCTTGGACGCCGGCGCCGACGATTACGTCACCAAGCCATTCAGTATGCATGAATTGCTGGCGCGCATTCGTGCCCAACTCCGACGCAGCCCAGAGTTGGACGAGCAGCCTACAACCATCGCGCTTGGAGATTTTTTCATCGATCTCGATGCTCGCCTGGTGAAGGTTCGGGGAGAGGAAGTTCATCTGACGCCGAAGGAGTTTGACCTGCTGGTTTATCTGGCTCGGCGCCCGGGCAAGGTGGTCACCCATCGGACATTGCTGGGGGCAATTTGGGGTCCGAACAGCACCGAGCAGCCAGAATATTTGCGCGTCTTTGTAGGTCAGCTACGTAAGAAGATTGAAACGGACCATTCTTCTCCGAAATATCTCATCACTGAGCCATGGGTCGGATACCGCTTCGAACCTGGCTCGTAACCTGCCCCTCTCGGACATGCCGCTATCGGGCGAGTCTGTCCCTTACGAACATTTTATCTTCCCCTTATTCGAACTTTCGGCGGTTCTGTTTCTAATGTGTATGGGCCGGATCGAGTAGCCCCAGAAAGTAAGGGAATTCGAGGAGATAAAGAACCGTGTGGACTAATGAAGTGGCACCGGAACGTTTGGCAGAGCTTTTCCATCACTATCATCAGGCGCTAACTACGGAGACGCTGGAGAAGAGCGGTGAAGGCCGCGGCTCCTGGGGAACGATTCCTCCACAGGAGAAGAGCCGCATGGTTTCAGCGGCCCGCCTGGTTCTGTTGGAGCTGGAATCATTGGCACACCGCTCCTCCTCTTCACGCAAATATTTCGCAGAGCCGGGCGAAGCGGAGTGGGGCTGTTGACAACGTAACGGTGCAGGTTTCCGCTTTTCCTTTGATCCCTCATCCCGCGTGTTTATCAGCGGGACGAGGGATCTCCCATAAGTACACGCCGGGTCGGCCCAAGTGCACCACTTTTTAGGTTCTCCATAAGCGTGTCTTACGGATGTTGACGCGAGCCGGTGAGCTGCGGTCTGATAGGATTCGCCTATCCTCCATGACCGAAAAGAATCGTCCCGCGATCAACTGGATGGATATTCTCTGGCTCTTCTTTCTGGCCGGACTGGCAGTCCTCCCGCCAGTCGTTGAAATTCATAAACAACTCGTGTTGCTGTCGTTTGGCATTGTTCAATTGAGTGAAGGCTGGCTTCTCAAAAAAGCGGCCTTACGGCGCGGCGCGGTTTACGTGGTTCTTCTCAAGATTGCCTTAGCTACGCTGCTGCTCGATCACACGGGCGAGGTGGGAATCAACAGCAGCTACTGGCCTATTTATTTTCTCCCGGCGGTCACTGCGGCGGAATACTTCAGTCCCTGGCCGACTCTACTGTGGACTGCGCTAGCTTCGGCGGCCTACTGCTCTTATCTTTATCCGGCGCTCCAGGAATATGAGATCACTCGCGAGGGTTACGGCATTCTCGCCATTCGCATTCTCTTCTTCTTCCTGGCAGCGATGGTGGTAAACCGCTTCACGGTGGAGAATCGCCGGCAAACCAGGCTCTATCAGGAACTGGCGGAGCGGCTCACGGAAACCAATCGCAAGCTGGAACAGGCTCAGGAGGAAGCGCGACGTTCGGAACGACTGGCGGCGTTAGGGCAAATGTCTGCCGGTCTGGCGCACGAAATTCGCAATCCACTGGGTGTAATCAAAGGGTCGGCCGAGATGCTGCATCAAAAGCTGGCACAAACCAACCCCCTGGCTACCGAACTCGCGGACTATATCTCTAGTGAGACCAATCGCCTGAGCTCCCTGGTAACTCGGTTCTTAGATTTCGCCCGCCCGCTGCATGCAGAGCTAGTCCCGCAGCAGATTACAGCCATTCTCGATCGCGCCCTGCGCGACGTAGGGGCAGCGCTTGGAGAAAATGGTGCTTCGGTGAAAGTCGAGCGCATCTACGACCCCAACTTGCCCATGGTTTTATTGGACGAGGGCCTGATCGAGCAAGCCTTTATCAACCTGATTCAGAATGCCTATGACGCCATGGTTATGGGTAAAGAGAGAGAGGGCGGAACTTTGCGCATAACCGCAGCCAGGGTAAACTCCGGCGCTAGTGAGGGAGTCGAGGTGCGCATCGAAGACACAGGCCCAGGAGTTGCTCCCGAATTGCGGGAGCAGATTTTTAATCCCTTTGTTACCACAAAAAAGACAGGCGTGGGTCTCGGCTTATCGATCGTTTCCCGGATCATCGACGGTCATCATGGGGCCATTCGCGTAGAAAGTGGCGAAGGCCGCAGGCTCAAAGGAGCAAGTTTCGTAATGTTTTTCCCTTTGCAACCTGCAGAAAAAGAGGTTGTGGACTATCCTGCATCTTAAAAAATCTGCACCTTTGAAAATCAGGCATCTTAAAAGTCAGGCATCCTAAGAATCAGTGAGCGAACTTAACTCATGCCAACTATTTTGATCGTCGAAGACGAGCCCAAAATGCGCCGCCTCCTGGAGTTGAATCTTGCTGAGGACGGCATGACTACGCTCTCCGCCGGAGATGCCGAAGCTGGGCTAAAGCTTCTCAGGGAGAACAGTGTCAATCTGGTGGTGACCGATCTCAAGCTCCCCGGCATGAGCGGGTTAGATTTCCTCCACGCCATTAAACGGCAGCATGCGGCGCTGCCGGTGGTAGTGATGACCGCTTTTGGAACGGTCGAGACCGCGGTGGAGGCCATGAAGGCCGGCGCCAGCGACTATGTGCTAAAGCCATTCTCGTTAAGCGAAATGAGAATGGTGATCCACAAAGAGCTTGATGTACACAATTTGCGCGAAGAAAACCGCTCGCTGCGCGAAGCCTTGGGCAAGCGCTACGAGCATCCGAACGTCGTAGCTCGCAGCACGAAGATGCAGGAAGTGTTGGCCACCGTGGACCGCGTTGCGCCTACAAACTCGACTGTTTTACTGGGAGGCGAGAGTGGTGTCGGCAAAGATTTGATCGCGCGCGCCATTCACGAAAAGTCGCGTCGCGCGGCAGGACCATTCATCAAGATCAACAGCACGGCCATTCCAGAGAATTTACTGGAGAGCGAGCTTTTTGGGTATGAACGCGGTGCATTCACCGGGGCGAACGCGAGCAAGCCGGGCAAGTTCGAACTCGCGGATAAAGGCACGTTGTTTCTGGACGAGATCGGCGACGTGCCGTTGGCCATCCAGGTGAAGCTGCTTCGCGTGTTGCAAGAGCGCGAGTTCGAGCGCCTGGGCGGAACGAAGACTCTTAAAGTAGACGTACGCCTCATTGCGGCAACCAACCGCGATCTCCGCGAAGCGCTCGAGCAGGGAACGTTCCGAGAAGATCTTTATTATCGCTTGAACGTCGTCCCCATCGATATCGCCCCGCTCCGCCAGCGCAAGGAAGATATACCGGATCTTGCGAATCTCTTCATCTCCCGCTTCGCGGGAGATTCCGGGAAGCCTATCGAAGACATTACCCCTGAAGCGATGCAGGTTCTAGTGAACTACCATTGGCCGGGGAATGTTCGCGAGTTGCAGAATATTATCGAGCGGGCATGCGCGTTGGCCAAAGGCGTGGTGCTCAAAGTAGAAGACGTTCATCTCGATGTCCGTCCCGCGCGTGCCATGAATGGCGCCGATAACTTTCTTCCCGAAGGAATGACCCTGGAACAGTGGGAAGACGAAATGATTCGCGAATCGTTGCGGCGCGCGCATGGAAATAAGAGCCAGGCGGCGCGGTTACTAGGTCTTTCGCGCAATGCGCTACGGTACCGCTTGTCTAAGATCGGGATCTCGGACGAAGAGAAAGAAGCCTGAGGCGTCTTCGATCGTAGTGGCTGAAAACCACCAGTATGGCTCCCTGTGGCCATCAAAACGGTGCGGGAGCGGATATGCCCCACTTTCGCAAGCGCTATCCTGCTGAAAATAGTATCGCTAAGAGATAAACCACTCACTCCTTTTTGGCACGGCAGTTGCTTCAATGATGGCGGTACCGACTTAATATATCTGGGAACTGCTGGTGATTATTTTGGAGCTGCCGGTTATGAGAAGCAGATTCATTCCGAGTTTGCTGGTTTGGACGCTCGCCTTAGCTGGCTTCTTTACGGTAAGAGCGCAAGCGCAGACCACCGACGAAGGCAACGGCCCATCGGAGCAGCCGAGCGCCCCTATGGAAATGGGGCAGCCCCAGGCGCAGCAGCCTCCAACTGGAGATCAGGGTCAACCTGGACCTCCGCCTCAGCCCGGAGACAAGCCTCCAGCTGGCCAGCCGCTGCCGCCAGCCGGACCGCCTCCCATGAACCGGCCTCCCATGAGCCAACCTCCGATGGCTCAACCTCAAGCGGGAGATGACTCGCAGCCGGAGGGCCCTTCTGGCGAAGGTCCGGCTGATGTCAAGCAGGGGGTTGGCCGTATCAGCATGATTCACGGACCGGTCTCGACGCAGCGCGGCGATTCTGGCCAGTGGTCGGCGGCGGTGTTGAATCAGCCGGTGGTGATGGGCGACAAAATTTCCACAGGAGATGGCGGACGAGTCGAAGTGCAGCTTGATTATGCGAATATTTTGCGCCTCGGGCCGAATTCGCAGGCCAATATTTCGAACTTTACGAAAGATTTTGTCCAGGTTCAGATCGCGCAGGGAATCGCCGATTACGTGGTGTTCGGCGAGAGCGAGGCGGAGCCGGAGATCGACACACCGAACGTCGCAGTGCACCCTGCACATCAGGATGGAGTATTCCGGATCGAACTGCGGCCTGACGGTGACAGCGTCATCATCGGCCGCAAAGGGCAGGCTCAGATCTCCACCCCTCAGGGCATCACCGATATCAAAGCCGGCGATATGGCGACGGTGCGTGGATCGGGCGCGGACGCTCGCTACAAAATCACCGCGGCGCCTGCCCGAGATGATTGGGATAACTGGAATGTGGAACGCGATCGCATGATCCACAATGCGAGCGGCTGGCAGCATACCAACAAATATTACGTAGGATCGGAAGATCTGGATGCGTACGGACACTGGCAGAACGTTCCCGACTACGGCCAGGTGTGGCAGCCGGATGAACCCGAGGGCTGGTCGCCTTATCGCGATGGCAACTGGGTCTGGGAACCTTACTACGGCTGGACTTGGGTTGGATACGAGCCGTGGGGATGGGCACCCTACCACTATGGCCGCTGGCTCTGGGCTGGCGGTGCGTGGGGATGGTGGCCCGGACCGGTGTGGGGTGCAGGTTTCTATCGTCCATTCTGGGCGCCGGCATATGTGTCGTTCTTTGGATTCGGAGGCGGATTTGGCTTTGGATTTGGTTGGGGTGGATGGGGCGGTTTCGGATGGCTGCCGATTGGACCTTGTGACCGGTTCTTCCCGTGGTGGGGTGGCTATGGAGGAAGATTTGGAACGGTCGGTTTTAATCGATTTGGAACGCTAAACCGCTTTGGCGGAATCGCGCCGCTGCATACCGGAACCCGATTCTCGAATGTGGCCCATATCAACGACGCCCACATAGGAGGCGCGCTCTCGACGGTGAGCGCCAGCAGGTTCGGCGCTGGGCACACTACCGCCGTGGCCGCGAATCGTTCGCAATTGAGCAGTGCCCGCATGATGACCGGGAACATGCCGGTGGTACCTTCGCGAGCGAGCTTATCTGCGAGCGGCCGCGCAGCCGCGCCTTCGACAATTCATAGCAATGCCTCGCAGCATTTCGTCGGAACCCAGAGCGCGTCCCGCCCGGTGTCATTTCAGCAACAGACGGCTCGTTTGCAGTCGGCCATGCAGACTAGTCACGTAAGTCCAGTGACCGCTGGCGGAAGAACTGGAACGAGTGATTCTCATTCCGCGTCCGCAGCGTCTTCAGCCAGACCGAATGCGGGGACGGCGGCTTCGGGCAGGGAAGCTTCGAGCAGAGAAGAGAACAGTGCTTCCAGAGGCGCAGCCGATTCCGCCTCGCACACATCCTCCGGGAGTGGCGATGCCCGTTCCGCGCAATTGGGCCGGAGCGAAAGTAATACCGGCGACTGGAGATCGTTCAGCCCGTCATCCAACAGCAGCGAATCCGCAACTGGCCGCACCAGCGGTCAGGCTGCGGAGCGCGGCGAAAGCGGTAGTTACTGGAACCGCACCTCACCGAGTTCCGGCTACTCTCGCGGATCGGATTCCAGCGGCTACGAACGCAGCAGCGGCGGTTCGCGTCCACAGCTGAACATGCGGCAACCGATTGTGCAGCCGCGATCTTCCGGAGGTTATGGCGCCGAAGGCTACCGCCGAGGAAGCTATGGCGGGTATCACTCCGCCCCCAGCTATGGGGGTAGCCACGGCGGCTATACCGGTGGCGGGTCGCACAGTGCGCCGAGTTCTGGCGGAGGCGGTGGTGGACATTCTGGCGGCGGAGGCGGCGGGCATCATTAAACCGTTCGTTTAGCAACACTGTCAGGTGAGTTGATGTAAGACCAAGTGAAGCAACAGAGGCGAGAAAGGCGTGCTAACCGGCACGCCCTTTCTCTTGTTATAGGTCTCTTCTATTTCGCCTTCTTCCGCAAGTCTATTTCGCTCCCGCAACAAGTCTGGATGTTGCTCAGGCCAGCTGCCGTAGAATAGCAACTGCTTGCCTGTAAGCCATGAACTCGATGCCGTGCGAGTAGTTTTGGTGGATGTGCGCAATCCGCTGAATATCGGCGCTGCGGCCCGCGCCATGAGTAACTTCGGGTTTCCCCATCTTCGTCTCGTTAATCCTTACGAAGTGGCCTTCCAGAACGCGCGCTCCGCGGTTGGAGCGGCGGCGACACTGGCTAGCGCTCAAGTGTTTAAAACTGTAGCGGAAGCGGTCGCCGACTGTTCCTTAGTGGTCGGAACCACGGCCGTAGGACATCGCGATTTGCAGCATTCATTGCTCTTTCTGGAGGCTGGTGCGTCCATCATTCGAACCCATACAGCTTCCGCCCTGTGCGCCATTCTGTTTGGATCCGAGAAGTTTGGCCTCTCGAATGAAGACATGAGCCACTGCCATTGGCTGATGCGCATTCCTACACGCGACTTACACAGCTCAATGAATCTGGGCCAGGCGGTTGCGATTTGTTTATACGAACTCGTGCGGGACCCGGAGGCGGCGGCCAGTCGAACCACAACAGCTGGTATGGCCAAGGGACTGTCCGCTACAGCCGAGGAAATTGAGCGCATTACTGATACCCTGCTTGACGCTTTGCGCGCCAGTGAGTACCCAAAGCTAAACACCTCCAAATCTTTTCATGCCGCGGTACGGCGAATGATACGGCGAATGAAATTACCACAGGGCGATGCCGAGTTCCTGCTCGGCATGTTGCGTCAGATGGTATGGAAGATGAAGCGTGACAAATAAAAGATGAAGCCGGATAAAAAATCGGCGTAGAAAAAAATCGCTAGGGTTTAACGCTAAGGCTTAACTTCGGATGGAACGGCTTGCTGCCCATTTCTGCTGAACTGGAAGCGCACGATCCATTCACTAGGCGCGGCTTGTCCATTCACTTTCGCTGGATCGAATTTCCAAAGACGCGCAGCGGCGAGGGCTTTGCCGGCGAAGTATCTGCTCGGACCTTCGGAGCTGATCGTTGCCTGCGAGACGTTACCAGAGGCATCTACCAACAAGTGAACCGTCACCTTTAGATGTCCGTGAATGGTGTTCCGCGCCCCTCGTGAAACCTCGGGAGCGATCTGGTTGAGCACACGACCCGGCACAACTCCACTTTGAATCGGCGTCGCAGGTTCCTGTGGCGGAGCTGGAGCCGAAGACTGCGGAACCGAACTAGATGCGGCGCCGGGAGTGGTTTGTATCTGCGCTGAAGGAACTTCTTGCGGCTGCGCCGTCGGATGAACGGTCGAGCGACGAGAGAAGAAAAATCCTACGATCAGCACGACAATTGCGATCGCCAATGCAATCCAGCGCCGCCTGGCCGAGGGCTCCGCATGTACTTCAACGGTAAGACTCTCGGCTAGCGCTGGCGGTTCAGAAGTTGCCATGATAGGCGACGACGATGAACCGTTGAGTTTGGCGAGAATATTGTTGACCGTGCCACGCTGTTCGGGATCGACGCGCAAACATTGCCGCGCAATGCTGCGAAATGGCTCCTGCATCGTCTCCGGAATCGCCGGCAGGGCTTTTTGATTGGAGCCGTCGAGCACCTTCGGCGGGTCTTGGGTTAGGACCGCGACTAACATCGCTCCCAGCGACCAGACATCTGCAGCGGGCGTCATTCTGTGTGAAGTTAATTCGGGCGCATCGTAAGAGCTTTTCGCTTGTACGCGTTCACCCGGCCGGCCCAGACCATCCATCGAAATCTTGAGCTGATCACTCACCGCCATCACATTCGAGGGCTTTATCCGGCCATGAACAAATCCAGCTTGATGCAAGAACTGTATAGCGTTTGCCGTGGGTGGGAGCATCCCCGCAACTTCTTCGGAAGAGAGCGCCCTCGCCGGAAGTATCTGCCCCAGGTCCTCTTCCGCGTATTCCATCACGATGTATACAAAGCGCCGGTTGTCGATGGTACCCCGCCCAGATTCAAAGAGACGAATCAAGTGCGGATGGGACAACTTCGCTGTCTCCCGCCAACGCGAGAGTTGAGCCTCTTCATGTAATGAATCTGGATTCAACGAATCTTGATTCAACGAATCTTGATTCAACAAATCTTGATTCAACAAATCTTGATTCAACAAATCTTGATTCGTCAAATCTGTGGATAAGCTTTCGGCCCAAACCAGTTTGATGGCAGCTTTATACGGATCTTTACCGTTTCGCTCGGTTAGGAATACAGCGCTGTGATCCGAGCCACCGAGCCACTTTTGCAGACGGAACTGTCCATCAATGACGCGGCCCTCCCAATTCTTCAGGAGTTCGCTCGGAATACTGGCAAGCAACGACATACAAACGGTAATTCTATGCTAGTAATCGTGCCAAATTGAGACAAAAATGCACTTTCGGCTGGTTTTGAGCTGTGGAAATCTCCGCTGGACCTTATCCTCGAAGCAGCTTTTCCCGCCGAGTTGCGCAGGTTCGGATATCGGGAGATATGATTGACTGAAGCTATGTTGAAACACTCTTTCGCTGTAAATGACCGAACCCTGGTGCAGATTGTCGACACTGCACTCGCCGATGCCGCGCGTCGCAGTGGCCATTGGCTCGTCTGTCGGCCCGGGTGTACGCAGTGTTGCGTCGGCGTTTTTCCTATCAATCAACTGGATGCCTCGCGGTTGAAGAGAGGCATGGCCAAGCTGGAAGCGAGTGATCCGGGGAAAGCCGCCCATGTCCGATCGCGAGCGAGTGATTCCATGACGCGCCTTTCAGCGAACTTCCCAGGCGATGCGATGACCGGCATTCTTCATGAGGAAGAGACCGATGGCCGTTTCTCCGATTTTGCCAATGACGAAGTTTGTCCCGCTCTTGATCCTGAAACCGGAACCTGTGACCTTTACGAGTCACGCCCCATGACCTGCCGGGTTTTCGGACCGCCGGTCCAGTCAGAAGGTGGACTTGGAGTGTGCGAGCTTTGCTTTCAGGGGGCGACCAATGAGGAGATTGCCGCCTGCGAAATGCGCCCTGATCCAGATGATTTGGAATCAACTCTGCTCGAAGAAGTCGAAAGCGCTAACGGAGTGCGAGGTAACACAGTCGTTGCGTTCTGCCTTGCTTCGTAGCTTTCATCGCTCAGGCGAATAAGGCCGTCGAAGTTAATTCTTTTTCTTCTCCAGCTCAGCCCAGCGCGCGTAAAGCGTATCCACGTTGTCTTGTGCATTTTCTAGTTCCGCCTGAGCCGCGACCAGACGCCCGCTGTCGCTCATGATTGCCGGATCTTCAAGCTGCGTGCGCTTGGCCTCGAGCAACTCTTCCGCCGCAGCGACCCGTTCTTCGATGGAATCGTATTCGCGCGCCTCCAGATAAGAGAGCTTTTTTTTAGTTTGGCGCTCACGCTCCTGACCCGGCGCCTTTGACGCACCGTCGAGAATCTCTGACCTTGCGCGGGCTGATTGCTGCCGTTGCTCCAGCCATCTCTCCCATTGCGAATAATCTGCAAATAGACCAACTCCTCCCTGGCCATCCAGACCTATGACCGCCGTGGATACGCGATCCAGCATGTAACGGTCATGTGTAACCAGAACCAGAGAGCCACGGAACTCCAGCAGGCTTTCTTCCAGAATGTCGAGCGTGGGAATGTCGAGGTCGTTGGTGGGCTCATCCAGCAGGAGAACGTCGGCCGGTTGCAGCATGAGTTGAGCGATCAAAACGCGCGCCCGCTCGCCGCCAGAAAGCTTTCCGACGGGTTGATTGAGTTGTTCACCCGTAAACAGAAACTTCGCCGCCCACGACGCAACGTGAATCTGGCGGTCTTGATAGATAACGGAATCACCCTCGGGAGCCAGTGCGCGGCGCAAAGTCACGTCCGGATCGAGTTCGCGCGTCTGGTCAAAATACACAACCCGCAACCAATCGGCGCGTTTGACAGTTCCGGCCCCCGGCTCGCTTTCTCCGCGCAGAAGACGAAGCAGGCTGGTCTTGCCGCTTCCATTCGGACCAACTAATCCAACTCTCATGCCCGCTGTAATAACGCAGTTAAGGCCAGTAAACAATTCGCGGCCGCCCACTTCGCAGGATACGTCTTCCAACTCAATCAGTCGTTTGGTCTTGCGATCGGTGGCGGAAAAATCAATCAGAGCCGTTCCGCTTCTTGTTCTGGAGTTCAAATCCGCCAGCTCGCCCATCAACTCTCCTGCCTTGTCGATGCGAGCCTTGGATTTTCTAGTGCGGGCCTTGGCTCCGCGTCGAAGCCACTCGATTTCGCGGTGTACCAGGTTCTCCAGCGCTTCCTGGCGTTTGGATTGTGCATGCAGGAATTCTTCTTTCTTCTCAAGAAAGCGCGTGTAGTTTCCCCGAACCCGCAGCAGGCCGTCGGGATAGGTGCGGTTCAGTTCAGCCATATCCGTGGCAACATTCTCCAGGAAGTAGCGATCATGGCTGACCACCACGCAAGCGAAGGATGCGTCTTCCAGTAGAGCTTCTAGCCACTCGATTCCGGCAAGATCCAGGTGATTCGTGGGCTCATCGAGGAGAAGCACATCGGGCGATTGCACGATGGCTTGCACAATCGCGAGCCGCTTCTGCCAGCCACCAGATAAGGACAAGGCTTCGGCTTCAAGGTCCTCAAAGCCCGCGCGGCCCAAAGTTTCGGCAAAGCGAGTTCCGCGCTCGGACTCCGGAAGCCCGGCGCGCTCCATCGCACTCTGCGCCACGGACCGAACAGTTTCGCCGGGTTTGAATTTCGAATCCTGCTCCACATAGCTGAGCCGGATTCGTTTTCGTACGGCGATTTCCCCGCTATCGGGATTTACCTGATCGCCAAGAATGCGTAAAAGCGTGGACTTGCCTGAACCGTTGGGACCGATCAGGCCAATTCGATCGCCCTCCGAAACTGTGAAAGAAACATTCTGAAAGAGCGGACTGGCTCCGAACGCTTTCGAGATTCCCTGTGCGTTGATGATTGGCGGCAACGATCTTGAACTCCTAATGGGCCTGATTCGAGATTACCAGCAAAAGGCCACAATCGCGCCGCGCGCGATGAAATCTGATAGCCGCCACGCTGTATCGTGGGCCTGTGAATTTCCACCCAAAACAAATTTCGGCGGCTCCGGCCAGCGCGCGGAGGAAATGATCAAAAATCAGGGACACCCCCCACCCCCCTCCTCTTCTGAAAGTCTTGCGGGGCGCGGGTTTTGCGCGGGCGCCTTCGCAAGGTCCTGAGGCCAAAGATCTTAAATACCAAAATCTACAGAACAATGGACTTAACGGGCGCATGATACGGCTCGACGCAGTGCGTCCTCTTCGGCCATGATCGCCCGATTTGAAGATAGGGGCAAGGTTGGATGTCACAATGAAACGGTGGAAAACCAGGAGTTAGAGTAAGAAGCACGGTTGGTCTGGGCTGCCAATTGAAAATTCGTATTCATTGACAATTCGTATTCAATGACCCTAGCTTTGAAGGTCGGCTCTGCCGGCGACCGAACTCCGCGTTGTCTATATTAATTAATGCGAAGGGCAAAGGAAGCTATGCGAGTTGGTGTGTTCACGCCGCTGCTGTCGCAAATGCCGCTGGCTGCGGTTCTCAAGAAGCTGAAAACTCTGCACATCGATACGGTAGAACTTGGTACTGGCAACTATCCCGGAGACGCGCACTGCAAGTTGTCCATGCTCGAAGATCCCGTGGCGCTGGCGGAGTTTCAGAAGATACTGTCTGATCACGGCGCGACGATTAGCGCGCTCAGTTCTCATGGCAATCCGCTGCATCCAGATAAGGCCCGCGCTCAGCACGACCGCGAGGTGAGCCGCAAAACCATCCTGCTGGCCGAAAAGCTTCGAGTGCCCGTGGTTGTGGATTTCTCGGGGTGCCCCGGCGATTCACCAAATGCTTCGGCGCCCAACTGGGTGACATGCCCGTGGCCGCCGGAATATTTAAAGGTTCTCGATTGGCAGTGGAACGAGGTGGTGGCTCCGTATTGGATCGAGCATGCGAAATTTGCAGCGGATCACGGAGTGAAAATCGCTATAGAAATGCATCCCGGCTTCGTCGTCTATAGTCCGGAGACGATGCTTAGACTGCGTTCCATCGCGGGGCCCAGCGTAGGGTGCAATTTCGATCCAAGCCATCTGTTTTGGCAAAACATCGATCCCATCGCCGCCGTACGCGTTCTTAATGACGCAATTTTTCACGTGCACGCGAAAGATACGCAGATGTATCCAGTCAACCTTCCGCGCAGCGGCGTTCTCGACACCAAGCAATACACGCAAGAGCGCGATCGCGCATGGATTTTCCGCACTTGCGGTTACGGTCACGGGGCTGAGTGGTGGAAGGAATTTATCTCAACCTTGAGGATGTTCGGTTACGATAATGTGCTCTCGATTGAGCATGAAGATAGTTTGCTTTCGCCGGAAGAAGGACTGACCAAGGCTTCCGATTTCTTGAACGGCATCGTAATTCGCGAACAACCTGGGACCGCTTGGTGGGTTTGAAACCCGGTGAGTGTAGATTAACGACGACAAAACTTCGATGAAGACAATCAAAACGGCGATTTTCGACAGAGGCGCGAGTGGGAGAAATGCGAGTGAGAGGAATGCACATTGATCTTTGCCGCCATAATCGCCATCTTCATCTATGGGATGATCGCCGCGATGTTGGGCACCATCCTGCCGGAGTTGTCGAATCGCTTTAACCTGTCGCCCAGCCAAAACGGTACTATCGCATTCGCTCAGGCGCTAGGCCTTATCATCGCGTCGGTTTCGGTTGGCCCGTTGCTTGATGATGAAGGGAAGAAGATCGGAATTGTTCTCGGCCTCGCTCTGATTGCCATAGCGCTAGCCGTTCTGCCGCGGGCCTCCGGTTTCAAAAGCATTCTGGCTCTCCTGTTCACGCTCGGAATAGGGGGAGGGGTTTTGGTTACCGGCGCCAATTCCTTGGCTAGCGACGCGGGCGAACTTCATCGCGCCGGCGCAATAACCCTGGCTAATCTTTTTTTCGGCCTTGGCGCTCTCGCCACGCCACTCATCGCTGCGAATCTGTTCGGCAAAAATTGGATTCGCCTCTGCTACACCATCACTTCCCTGACCGTCGTCACGCTGATGATTGAAATCCTAACTAAGATGCCAGGGCCTACCGGCGGCGGACGATTTGTCCTCGGAGATGTGGCTCCCGTGCTGGGGCGGCCGCTTCTTTTTATGATTGGACTTTTTCTTTTTCTTTACATCACTTGCGAGGTGGGAGTCTGGAACTGGCTGCCCCGCCACTTGATCGCGCAAGGCATCCCTGAATCGCGCGCTCTGAATATTCTTTCCCTCGGTTTTGCACTCGGTATTCTGATCGGCCGCGTCGCCATTCTTCCAGTTCTTGTTCACGTCCCACCCATTACTGTCACGCTGGTTGGGTCGGGAGCAATGGCAATTACTACTTTCCTGATGCTGCGGACGAAAACGGCCGGCGCCGCCGGAGTTTTTGTTTTTCTCGCGGGCCTCTCCATGGCGCCGGTTTTTCCAACCACCTTAGCGATTGTGGGTGATGCTTTCCCGCGCATGACCAGCACCGCGATCGGGTTTGTCATCACTTGCGGTTGGACTGGCCTGGCTGTGAGCTCGCGCATCATTGGTATGATCGCGGGCGGAGAGCCAAAACGGCTGAAGACAGCTTTGCTGGTAATCCCCGGCTCGGCCGTTTTAATGCTTGGCCTGGATCTCGCGATTAAGAGCGCGCTGCGATAAACGCTACACCGTCAGAGCGCGCATGTAGTCAGCATCGACTTTCAAAGCTTCCATTGGCGGTAGATCAAATTGCTCTTGCTCCACAAAAGCATGTTTGATGCTCGCCTTTTTGGCCGCTTCGAAGATGGGGCGGTAGTCGATCGTGCCGCGTCCCATCTCGGTTGAAGGCGGCGGATCTGCTGCCGTCGTAGTGCCCGTCAGCTTGAATTCCTTCACATGCAGCATGCAGATACGTGTCGGATAACGGGTCAGCAGCTCAACCGGATTCGCTCCGGCCACGACCGCCCATCCGCAATCCAATTCCATGCTGACCTTTGCCGGATCGGTCAGGCGCATGACTTCGTCGTAAAACACAACGCCGTTCTCCGATCGAAATTCCGGCGTGTGATTATGGTAGGCAAACTTCATTCCCCCAGCATGTACCCGTTCGCCGATGTGATTAAACTGCTCGGCATTCCAGCGCCAGTCCTCAAGCGTCATGGATTCTCTGGCGGCTCGCGAGTTGGCATCCTTTACGCGGGACGGATCCTTCAGCATCGGCGCCGCGCAAACGATGTACTCAAGGCCCAAATCTTTTCCATACTGAATCGTGTCGTCCAACTTCGGCAACAGATCCTTCAGCGGATAGTGCGCGCTCACGCAACGCAGGCCGGCCTGATCCATCGCTTGCCTCACCTGAGCTGGAGTGCGCCCAAAGAATCCTGCAGCCTCCACTTCGCGGTAGCCCAGCGCACCAAGTTGCCGCAGCGTTCCTTCATAATCTTTAGGCAGAATGTCTCGCACCGAGTACAACTGCAAGCCGAGCGGAAGGCCCAGAGGGTTGGCCATTAAGCGCGGAACTTTATTCCATAGTGCCGCACTCGCCGCAGAAACAGAGGCAGTCTTCAAGAAGGTTCTTCGTGAAATCTGGTTCATAAAGAAGTTTCCCAATTCTTATCGATTCTTTTATCTCCGCAAAAAATAGAAACAATTGTTATCCGCGAATCGTTCTCGACTGGCCATCCCAAATCGCAATTGTATTCTTAAAGTAAGCGTAGTTCGCGAGATGGCAGCCGAGGGCAGCATGATTCCCGAACTCCTCATTTTCCACCGTTGGCTTGCGGCTGCGAACCGCGTTGAAAAAATTCGCCTGATGCGCCGAAATGTCGCTATAGCCTTGCGGCGCGGTAAAGGTTTCCGCTTCCACGGCCTGGTAATCAAGCGGTCCGGGCTTAGGATGCTCGGCGGCCCACTGCGCCAAGTACTGATTACGGAGCCGTGCCGGCCAGCCCTTTGTGGAATATTCTTCAGGCTTGGGAGTTACATCTTGAGGAACAAAGGTGAGCGTTTGACCATTGATCTCCATTGTTCCTTTGGTGCCGTGAAATTTGATGGGCTCCCCACCGGCGTTGTTTAGATTGCAGCGGAGAACCACGCGGAATTTCGGGTAATCGTATAGCGTTTCGATTAGATCAGGGAAATCACGTCCGTCTTTCCACCGGAACAGTCCACCGCTTGACTGCGCGCGCTGCGGAGCTTGATCGGTTCCCGAGATGAAGTGAATCCCGGAGAGCAGATGTACGAACAGATCACCCGCCAGACCCTCGCCATAATCGGAAAAGCAGCGCCAGCGGAAAAATCGTGCGGCGTCGAACGGACGCTGGGGAGCTCCTACAAGAAATTCATTCCAGTCAATCGTCTGCTCGCTGGCATCCGGAGGGATGGGGTACACCCAGGCGCCGCTGGGCGAGTTGCGATCCGACGACCCTTCGATAAAAAATACCTCGCCGAGCGCGCCGGAGGAATAGAGTTCGTGCGCCTTCTCATAAACAATGGAACTCACACGCTGGCTGCCTACCTGCATAATACGATTTCCCTTGCGCACCGCTTCTACCATGGCGAAGCCGTCTTCCACATTGTGCGACATGGGTTTTTCGCAGTAAACGTCCTTGCCCGCGGCGCAGGCGTCTACCACGATGCGGCGGTGCTGGTGGTCGGGCACGGCGACAATTACAGCATCGATATCTTTGCGGTCGAGAATTTCCTTGTAATGGCGAGTGGCCGGAACCTGCTTCTGCACCGCTTCCTGGCCCGCTTCATGCCGGCTATCGTAGAGATCGCAAATCGCGACACACTCAATACCCGGCACGGCGAGCGAAGCCTGCAAGAGTTCGCATCCCCGGGTGCCTGTGCCAATCGAAGCAAACCGCACCTGATCGCTCGGCGCGACAATACGGTCGGCTCCCCAAAGCGCGGCTGGTTGCAGTAGCGTTAGCTTTGCAGCAGCCCCGGCCGCTACAGAGCCAGTTCCAATCTTCATAAAATGGCGTCGAGTAAAGTTACGCATGGCCTCGCTGGTTTCCTGAGTGAAGGTTGTGACGACCGCAGTAGTCTACGCCTATTGATTCGCGAGATGCGAATCGGTAAATCTCAATTTTCGGATGCTCATGATCGTGCGTGCAACAGTCGTTTCTATGTGGACTCTGATCATGCTAAACTCCGCCGTAATTCCTATATGGAAGCAAGTTGCGACCCCGGAAAGTAATGGCGTGTAATCGGAGTCTAGTCAGATGATGATTGCGGCAAAGTCGGCGGTATTATGGTGTATCTTCGGTTGCATTTTCTGCTTTGCAGCATTAGCCCAGACCAGCATGAGATCGAACTCTCCGCAGAACCCCAAGTGGTGGCAGCACGCCGTCTTCTACGAGATTTATCCTCGCAGCTTTGCAGACAGCAATAATGACGGCGTGGGCGACCTGAGGGGCATCGCATCAAAACTCGATTACCTCAAAGACCTCGGCATCGATGCAATCTGGATTTCGCCGTGCTTTCCATCGCCCCAGGTCGATTTCGGCTATGACGTCTCCGACTATGAAAATATCGATCCGATGTATGGCACGCTTGCGGATTTCGATTATCTGGCCAGCGAAGCCAAAAAACGTAATATCCATATCATTCTCGATTTTGTAGTCAATCACACTTCCGATCAGCACAAATGGTTCCTCGATTCGAAGTCGTCCCGCAATTCAGCCCATCGCGATTGGTACATCTGGCGTGACGGAAAAGGGCCTGGCCAGCCTCCAAACAATTGGGTTTCAACATTCGGAGGTTCCGCGTGGAAGTTCGATCCCACTACGAATCAGTGGTACTACCATTTTTTCTATCCCGAGCAGCCAGATCTGAACTGGCGCAATCCCGCCGTGCAGGATGCGATGTTCGATGTAACGCGCTGGTGGTATAAGCGCGGCGTCTCCGGATTCCGGCTGGATGCGGTCGATACGCTGTTTGAAGAGCCAAATCTGAAGGACAATCCGATTCTTCATCCCGGCACGAACGCTTTTGGTGATCCCTTCCTGCAAAACAAATACAACACCAAGTTGCCGGAAGTTCACGACGTCCTGCGCGGGCTTCGCAAGATTGCCAATGAATACGATGCAGTGCTGATCGGGGAAACCTGGACCGCGGATGTCGCCGAGTTGAATGCGTACTACGGGAAAGGCAATGACGAACTTCAGTTGCCCATGGATTTTCTTTTCACCATGGTCAACAAATTATCGCCCGCGGAATTCCGCAAACAGATTGCCGAAGTGAACGCGGCCTCCGGATGGCCGACCTTCGTGATCAGCAATCACGATATCGCCCGCTCTTATGACCGTTATGGAGACGGCATCCATAACGACCAGATTGCCAAGTTGATGGCGGCTTTGTATCTGACGTTGCGCGGAACTCCGATTGTTTACTACGGGGAAGAGATCGGCATGAAGACGACTCCGCCCACGCGCCTGGAGGACGTGAAAGATCCTATTGGCCGCAAAGGCTGGCCCAAGGAAAAAGGGCGAGATGGGGAGCGCACTCCCATGCAATGGAACGATAGCGTGAATGCAGGATTCTCCACCGCAAAACCCTGGCTTCCGGTTCCTCCTACCTATAAAACCCACAATGTGGCGGAGGAGTCGAAAGACCCTGAGTCTGTGCTCGAGTTCTACAAAAACTTGCTGAAGCTGCGGCACACAAATCCCGCGTTGCTCAATGGCAGCTACGAGGCCATTAACGAAGATGATGCAAATGTGCTCGCCTACCTGCGGGTAGGCAACGATAAAGCTGTCGTTGTCGCTTTGAACATGTCAGGCGTTACTCGAAAAATGAACCTGCCGCTGAAGAATACTGGCTATGCCTCCTCCAAAAAACTCTTGGCTACTGAAAAATCGTTCGCGCAAGATAGCATCGTGTCTCTGTCGCCCTACGGAGTTTTTATCGGAGAGCTCTCAAAGTAAGCGCCAGTCGGCCTTCTTCAGTGGCTTAATTCAGAAGACCCACTGCTTCAATGCAACTTGGGCTCGCAAAACCTCATCAAAGCTGCGTCGTCTCGGGGGTTGCGCGCCATGAACTCAAGGTATTCAGTGTGGATTTTTTCTGCATTCGCCTCATTGCTGTTGTTTGTTGGTCAGAAATTGGAAACTCTTGGAAAAGTGATTGTATGTGAGATGGAACGGTCGTATGCCGGAGCGGCGGCGCGTACCGTATGGCTCGAGAGGAAGCGCAACAAATCACCAGGGCGGCAATGAGTGCCTTTACGGCTGCAGGCCTATGAATCCGTGACAACCCTTATGCAGCGCAAGGTCATCCAAGCGTGGTCCGATTGGAGCATCGCGCCATGCGTTCTGGGTATCGGTTCCGTCTGCTGGTTTCGCTGTTAGCCTTGACGATCAGTACCCTCGTGCTGACCGGTTGCCAGGGGCTTGCCCCGCAGCCAAAAACGCCTCCGGCGACTACATATCAGTTGACCGTGACCGCGCCTCCCTCCGGCGCCGGGACGGTCGCCAGCGCTCCGGCGGGAATCAGTTGTCCCGGTACTTGCACTGCAACCTTTGCCAGCGGGACAAAAGTCACCCTTACGGCGACCGCCAGCGGAACCTATACCTTCGCCGGTTGGAGTGGGGCTTGTTCCGGCACCAGCACTTGCAATGTAACCATGACTGCAAACGAGAGCGTGACTCCGACATTCAAAGCAGGCTATGGAGTCGCCGTAACAATAAATGGAAATGGAAGCGGCACGGTAACCAGCACGCCCGCTGGAATTTCCTGTCCGACAACTTGCTCTGCCACGTTTCCGCAGAACACGGCTATTACTCTCACAGCAACGCCTCAGACAGGAGATTATTTCGGAGGCTGGAGCGGCGCGGGCTGTTCCGGTACCGGCACATGTAGTTTGACCTTATCGGCCTCAGCGAATGTAACCGCCAGCTTCACCAGGAGTGATGCATTGACCGTCACCATGGCTGGCAGCGGCGTCGGAAACGTCACCAGCAGTCCAACCGGAATTAATTGCACGTCTGGTTCGACCACTGGATGCTCGGCTAATTTCGCGCCCAATACTCCGGTCACCCTGACCGAAACGGCAACCGCGCCAAATACGTTTTCAGGCTGGTCCGGAGCATGTACCGGTACCGGGGCATGCGTGGTAACCCTTACCGCCGCAACTTCAGTGACGGCATCCTTCGCGCCCGGCGGCACGCTGCAAAGCCTGAACCACATCATCTTCTTTGCCCAGGAAAATCGTTCCTTCGATCACTACTTTGGATACATGCGGCAGTATTGGGCGAATCAGGGCATTCCGGATCAATCGTTCGATGGCTTGCCACAGTTCAATCCCACGACTGGGCAAGCCCCATTACAAGGGCCTATTCCCACAGTCCCCGGTTGCGATCCTGCGTACCCGTTTATCCCCGGGGATCCGGCGAATAACGTTCCGGCGCAGAACACGGCCTGCATCATTGACACCAACAGCCCGGCGATTCCCTCGTTCCACAGTCAATCCGTCTGCACCGAGGAAATCAGTCCTTTCTGGAATGAAGCGCGAGACGACTGGAACGTCAATTTCCTGTATCCGTCGACGATCAACCCGTTGATGAACGGTTTCGTGAAAGCGGCCGGGGATGACGCCCGCCAATATTCCTGGAGTTACAACGACGATTCCTATGTGAACGATACCAATGGCTACCGCGGCATGGAGTACTTCACGGATCAGGACTTGAACTTTTACTATTACATGGCGAGCACGTTCGCTACTTCAGACCGCTGGTTTGCGCCCATTTTAAGCCGCACCCAGTTGAACCGCGCTTACATCATCGCGGGCACGTCGCAAGGCTACGCCTACCCTCCCGGCAGCAACAGCAACGATGACGCGGCTTTCTCCGCTCAGACGATTTTTGAAGAGCTGCAAAACAGCGGCAAGGGAATCACGTGGAGAGTCTATGTAGACCCCAACTCAACTGACCCGACCGACGGCACGAATTGTGCCGCCGTCACCGGAGCCGCTCAAAATAAGTGCCTGGCGGACGTCTCCTACCTCAACGAGTTCACCTACGAGCAAACGATTCAGGCAGATCCGTCTCTCTATCAAAATTTCGTCCCGACTACTCAATTCGCCAGCGACCTCCAGAATGACAGCACTTTTCCTCAGGTGGTGATGATCGAGCCACCCTCGGATGCCGGCCTCGACGAACATCCCTCGGACAAGGACGCATACCCGGAGAATATTCAACAGGGCGCGCAGTTTGTCGAAGGCCTGGTCAAGTCCTTCATGTATAGCCCGACATGGAAAGACTCGGCGATGATTTTCACTTATGACGAAGGCGGCGGCTTCTACGATCACGTTGCTGCTCAGCCTGCGCCCGCACCGGACCAGTACACCTATCCGATTGACCTGGAAGCGACCGACAAGTGCGACGGCGCGGATCAATCGACCGGCATCTGTAGCTTTGCCATGACTGGCTATCGCATTCCGCTGATTGTGATTTCGCCGTTCGCCAAGGCCAACTTCGTCTCCCACACCGTGAGGGACACTACCGCATGGCTTAATCTGGTGGAAGAACGCTTCAGCGTCCCTGCGCTCACCGCTCGCGATGCTTATTGGAGCACGACCACCCCGGTGGCGACGATGGACGAGTTCTTCGACTTCGTGAACGTGCCTTTTGCCACGCCCCCGGCAGAAAGCTCGATTCCGACCCAGTCCACGAACGGAACTTGTAGCATGGCTGCGCCGACCCCCTAGCGCGGCCATGATCGCGAATCGCCCGTTGTGAGCCTCGGATTTGTTTACCCGAGGCTCGCGCTATTTCCGAATAAGTCAGCCAATGGGATAATGCTTTGTGATAATTTTGCGCTTCTTGGCGTTCTGTCTTATCTTGCTTTCGGTCTCCACCTGCCTTGCCGCAACCCGGCATTACTACATCGCCGCCGAAGATGTCACCTGGAACTATGCGCCGAGCGGCATTAACCTGCTTACTGCCGTGCCCCTTCCTCAGCAGACGCGGCTTAATCTGAAATGGCCGAAGACCCGCTTTATCGAATACACCGACGACACCTTTACCACCAAGAAGCCGCAGCCGGACTGGCTGGGAATCCTTGGTCCAGTCATCCGGGCAGAGGTCGGCGACGAAGTTGTCGTTGAATTTCTGAATCGCGGCCACGTCGCCCACGACATGCATCCTCACGGCCTGCGCTACGACAAGAACAGTGAAGGCTCTTTCTACATTCCCTATGGCAGAGGCGACCGTGTCGCTCCCGGACGAAGGTTCACTTACCATTGGTTCGCCACCGAGGCCAGCGGCCCCGGCCCGGCGCAGCCCAGTTCGATTGTGTGGTGGTATCACGGTCATGTTGAGCCGGGAATGGAAATCAACGCGGGTCTGATTGGACCAATCATCGTTACTGCAAAAGGCAAAGCCAGGCCCGACGGATCGCCCAAAGATGTTGATCAGGAATTTGTCACCTCTTTCCAGATCTTCGATCAGATGGGCGGCAAGCCGGCCGGACTGTTCTACTCCATCAACGGATACATCTTCGGCAATCTTCCTGGCTTGTACATGAAGCGTGGCGACCGGGTCCGCTGGTATTTGCTGGCCATGGGGAATGAGATCGACCTGCACACTCCGCACTGGCACGGCGAAACCGTCACCGAAGGCGGCCGGCACACCGATGTTGTGGAACTTCTTCCCGGCAGCATGAAAACGGTGGATATGATTGCCGACAATCCCGGCGCGTGGATGTTCCACTGCCACGTTGACGATCACATGGAGGGCGGAATGATGGCCGTGTACACCATCTACGAACCGGCGAAGCGGGCTTGCCCGATCAAGTTTAACAGCGGGGATTTCTGGCACGATCCCGCAAAAGCCACACTCGAAGTAAAGAACACAAGCAGTAAGGCCATTGCGAATCTCAGCATCGATTCGGAAATGTTCATGGCGCCGCAGGATTTGCGGCAGACCCACAACGGACCCTGGACCTCAAGCCAGCCCATTGCGCCGGGCGAGCAAGGAACCCTCGAACGCCCATGGGTTCAATCTCCCGGAACCCAATCCGTAATCGGCTGGGTCTTTTTTCCCGGTCTGATCACCTATCAGGATGGCAGCACGTGGCGTCCGCAAAGCGAAGGCGAGTGCTTCAGCGTCATCTGGCGCGACCCGCAGCATCCCGATGTGCCCGCTTTGCCACCGCGGCAAATTGAGATCAATGCGGACTAGATGCTTCTGCCTTAGTATTGGATTTTCGTTTTCCTTGCACGCAGCCGATGATACGATTACGGCCTGCCCAGCCTTGAAGCAGGCGCAATCTCATGACGAGAGCCTCTCGAAGCGTTCGATCTCCGCACGTTGTATGCATCGAAGACTTCCGGCCCATGGCACAACAGCGGCTTCCGAAGTCCGTCTTCGACTATCTGGATGGAGGAGCCGAGGGTGAAGTCACCCTGCGTGAAAATTGCAGGGTTTTCGAAGACGTTACGTTTCGCCCGCGCCATGCTGTTGCACTCGCCGATTGTAGCCTGTGCACCAGCGTGCTGGGTTTCCATCTCTCGCTTCCATTCCTGCTCGCTCCCGTCGGATATAGCCGGTTGATGCATCCGAGCGGGGAAGTGGCGGCTGCGCGCGCCGCAGGCAAAGCTGGCACAGCCTATATTCTGTCTACGATTTCTGGGCACAAGCTGGAGGATGTAAGACGCGCGTCGTCTGGTCCGGTTTTCTACCAGCTCTATCTGATGGGCGGCCGCGGTGCCGCCGAGGCATCCATTGAAAGGGCGCGGCTTGCTGGATTCAACGCACTGGTCGTCACCATCGATACTCCCGTGGCCGGCATTCGCGAGCGCGACTATCGCAATGGCATGAGAGAACTGGTAAGCGGCGGCGTCCTCGAAAAAATCCCCTACCTTCCGCAGTTGTTCGCGCGTCCCGGCTGGCTTGCAAGCTATCTGCTTGATGGCGGATTGCCTGGGCTTCCCAACGTCATAATCCCGGGTAAAGGTCCCATGCCATTAATCGATGTCAGCGCCGCGTTGGCGGAATCCGCGGTGACCTGGGCCGATCTACGCTGGATCAAAGAAGCATGGAGGGGTCCCATCGTGATTAAAGGGGTATTGACCGCGGAAGACGCCCTCCGCTCGATCGACGAAGGCGCTGCCGCGATCTCTGTTTCAAATCATGGCGGCCGCCAGCTCGATGGCGTTCCCGCTTCCTTGCGCGCATTGCCTGAAGTAGTTGAGGCCGTAAAGGACCAGATTGAAGTATGGATGGACGGTGGCATTCGCCGCGGGGCCGATGTTGCCAAGGCAATCTGCATGGGTGCGCGGGCCGTTCTCTGTGGCCGCGCTTACGCTTACGGCTTGGCGGCAGCGGGCGAGGCCGGTGTTGATCGCGCGATAGAAATCCTACGCACGGACCTGGAACGAACGCTGAGATTACTCGGCTGCCCGTCGGTCGCGGCTTTGGACCGATCGTATGTGAATGTTCCGAAGAGCTGGGACTAAGAACTGGGACCGACAACAAGCACTGAAGCAATATCCTATCCTCGGTTTATTGGGAGGACGCAAATGCAGTGGACTCAGGTCTATGATCCGCTAGGACACTGGTGGCTTTCTACGCTGGTGGCCGCTCTTCCCATCATCGTTTTGTTCAGTCTTCTGGCTGGACTTAGAGTAAGGCCGCACTGGTGCGCCGTTGCCGCCGCAGGTAGCGCCGTTTTGGTTGCGATCATCTTCTTCAAAATGCCTCCTCTGCTGGCTGGCCTCAGCTTTGCATACGGCGTCGCCTTCGGAATCCTGAAAATAGCGTGGATCGTTCTCGCTGCGGTGTATCTCTACGACATCTCTGTGGAAACCGGCCAATTCGAAATCATGAAGGAATCGGTCGCTGGAATCACGCCCGATCGCCGCTTGCAGGTGCTGCTGGTGGCTTTCTGTTTTGGTGCCTTTATCGAAGGAGCGGCGGGCTTTGGCGCACCGGTGGCGATCGCCGGGGCCTTCATGATCGGCCTCGGTTTCAAACCATTCCATGCTGCAGCTTTGAACTTGATTGCAAACACCGCGCCGGTGGCGTGGGGAGCCATCGGCACGCCCGTGCACGTGCTGGCTGCGGTTGCGGGTTTGCCGGAATCGGACATCAATGCCATGATCGGCCGCATTCTGCCATTCACTGCGCTGCTTGTTCCGTTCTGGCTGGTGAAGACCATGGTGAGCTGGAGGGAGACGTTTGAAGTCTTTCCTGCAATCCTCGTCGTAGGCACGTCATTCGCTCTAACTCAATTCTTGTGGTCGAACTATGTAGATAGCAATCTTGTCGACATCATGGCTGGCGTCGTGTCGATCATTGCGGCACTGATATTCCTTCGCTTTTGGAAGCCAAAGAAAATCTGGCGCTTCGATTATGACAACACGCCAAACGTACTTCATTCCACGCCATCAGGGATCAGCGACGACATGGGCGGTGAATGGGACGCTAGAGAATTTGATGGAATCGTCAAAACCCGCACATATAGCGGGATTCAGATTCTGCGCGCCTGGATGCCATTTGCGATCCTCTCAGTATTTGTTCTCCTTTGGGGACTGCCCAGCGTGAAACTCGCCATGAATCAGGCGACAACCCCCGCTTTCAAAGTTCTTCAAGCGAACGGCAAAGCGCGGACCGGCCCTCCGGGATGGGATGTACCTTACTTGCACAATGCCGTATTCCGCGCGGCGCCCGTGGTTCAGAAGCCCACTCCGGAAGCGGCCCGTTACGATTTCAACTGGCTATCCGCCACCGGCACTGGATGTTTCCTGGCGGCAATCGTTTCCGGTTTGTTGCTTGGTCAAGGTCCATTACAGTTGATGAAGATTTTTTGGAAGACGCTCGTGCGCATGCGGCTGGCTATGATCGCCATCTCATTTATGCTCGGCTTGGGATACGTGACACGTTATTCGGGTCTGGATGCCGTGCTAGGCCTGGCTTTCACGCGCACCGGTTGGCTGTATCCGTTCTTCGGCACATTCCTGGGCTGGCTGGGAGTAGCGCTAACTGGCAGCGACACTTCCGCGAACGCGCTATTCGGCAGTTTGCAGCGAATCACGTCTCAGCAGTTGGGTATCGACCCTGTCCTTATGTGTGCGGCCAATAGCGCCGGAGGGGTGATGGGAAAGATGGTCGACGCTCAGTCGATCACCATCGCGACGGCCGCTACCGAGCAGGTAGGAAACGAAGGAATCATTTTCCGCTATGTGGCTTGGCACTCGGTGGCACTCTGCTCAATCGTAGGCATCATCGTGCTGCTCTACGCCTATGTATTCAAATGGCTCGTACCACACGGCCTGACCTTTGTGAAATAAGCTTATCTGGCGCCGGCTCGGAGAACCTAATCCGCCGCCATATCCTGCACAACTGGCTCAACCTGTGCTTCCTCGAACGGAGTCTCGGCGGACAAGGATTGTCCCCTCAACTCTGCTTCCAGCGCCGCGAGTTGGGCGTCAATATCCTCCACAGCTTTGCGTTTGCGAATGACTTCCTCGCGATAGCGCCGCAGGAAGTAGTCGATGGTCTCGACGCGAATCCTGATCGAGCCGGTGGGCTTGTTCTCATCCAAATCCTTGAAGCAGAAATACGGAGTACCGGATTGCTCGATGATGCCTTCGACCACGCCATAAATCGGCGCATCATGCCCGCACTTGAAGCTGGAAATTTCCAGTGCCACCAGGTTGGGATGCCGCGCCGTGAACTTGGCGGCCCAAACTTTGTGGTTTGTGCTGCATGAGTAGGAATTCTTCCAGGCATCCGTAATATCGAGCGGGTGGGTGATTACTCCGGCGCGCACTTCTTCGCCGAACAGGCGATCCAACATATCTTCATCGAGAGGCAATGTGTTCTGCGAGAAGATGGGATAGCCCAACTTCTGGAACTCTTCCATGATCTCGTGATTCAATCCAGGATCGTGATGATACGGCCTGCCCAGCATTACAATACCAATGCGGTCTTCGCGTTCCAGTTGATCGAGGACCTGCCGCGCGCGCTTGCGAATGCTGGTTTCGTAATCCTCCAGCGCCTTGTAGCCAACCTCAACTGCGCGGTCGTTTTCTTCCTGTGACAAGCCAAGAAGCGGCTGCCATGCTTGCAGCATCTGATGCGCGAATAGCTTCCGGTCCGCGAAGTTCAGCACGGGATCGAGATACTTCACATTGTGTTCGGCAAAAACGTCGTTCTCTTTGGTGAATGCGGCTTTTACCGTTTCCGGCGTTGCTGTCACCGTTGGACAAGCATTCGTTCCAACAATCTTGATCAGCGGGGAAGTGAGCACGTCATACATGGGGAAGAAAATCACATGCAACGGCTTCTTGCGGTGCTTTTCCTGAATCAGGTTATAAACGTGCGAAATGCCGATTTTTGCCGGGAAGCAAGGATCGATTGCGCCGCGGCTCGCGCCCGCGCGATAGAGATCGGAGTTCGTATAGTCGGAATAAACAATATTCTCCGGCTGCACTCCCAGGCTTTCGAGATATCCATTGAACAACGGAGCGTAGGTGTAAATGTTGAGCAGGCGTGGAATGCCGACACGAAGCTTCTTGCGCCCTTCCATGAGCGAAACGCGCTCCTTGTCCACCTTCTTCCAGAATGTCGAAACCGGCACAGCATCGGCCACGCTCTTTGCATTGACCGGCCGGAACACCTCATGCGCGGCGAAATCGACAAAGTTAGGATACTTATCCTTGATCTCATCGATTCCGGCCTTGATGCCCTTCATGTCGTTGACATCTTCGACCAAACCTTTTTCGCAAGTGGCGATGATCAGCCGCTGCTCGCCGTGCATCAGAGGAACCTTGGTGACCTTCTGGATCGGGATGAACGACTTGTCATCTTTCGGCCCGGTGCGGATGTCGATAAATGTGCGCAGGCAATCGTTCTTGCAGAAGTGGCAACGCGTCTCCTCATTGCGCGTGGTGCGGTATTCGATTTTGCGGACAGCGTCGAGACCGACGAACGAGGTCTGCAGGCCGTTCTTCCACAGGCGAAGCGATTCGACCGCCGCTCCAATTGCGCCGGACTCGCCGCAGAATTCGTGAACAATAATTTCGGGTTTCTTGCCTGACGCCCGGAAACTATTGTTGATGAAGTCCACTTCCGCCTTCACCACCGCCATATTGTTCTGCGTCCCGCCTTGTAACACGAACCGCGTGCCCAGGGCAGCCAGGTTGGGAATGCTCGCTACGTAGAGGAACACATTCTTGGGCAGTACCGTCGCAAGGCCCGCAAGAATTTCTTCGGCGCGCCATCCCTGACGCTGGAAGTTCACGATATCGGACTGCATGAAGACCGCGCATCCATAACCGAAAATCGGCATCGATTGAGCGGAGAAGGCGAGATCGGAGTACTGTTCCACGCTCAATCCAAAACCTTCCGCAGTCGATTGCAGGAAGTATCCGTTACCGGCCGAGCACTGGGTATTAAGTTTGAAATCCTTGACGCGGCCATTTTTCAGGATGATGATCTTGATATCCTGCCCGCCCACGTCGACGATGACGTGCGGATCGTCATAAAACTTCAGCGCCGATTCGGTGTGAGCCACGGTTTCCACCAGCGCCACATCCGCGTGCAATACATCTTTCAGAATATCTTTCGCATAGCCTGTGGTTGCGACGCCAAGAACTTCCAGCTTGGCCTTCTGCGCTTCGACTTGTCCGCGCAGGTTCTCGAACATTTCGATGGTGTCCTGAATCGGATTGCCATTGGAAAGTTGGTAGGCCTTGCAGAGTATGTCGCCATTTTCGTTTAGCAACACAGCCTTGGTCGAGGTTGAGCCGCCATCGATGCCTATGAAACCGCTGACAATTTGGTTGGTATGGAAAGCGGTAGGAGTAAACTTTTTGCGCTTGTAGGAATCTTTGAAATCGTCGAGCTCCGCTTCGCTGGCGGCCAAACCTTTGGCGCCGGATTTAGCTTTCTCTTCCTGCCGCCCGAATTCGATGTAGTGAACTAGCTTTTCGTATCCCTGATAACACCCAACGGAGTCTTCCTCGCTCTTGCCGAACTCAATCGCGCCAAGCGCCGCAAAGTACTGCGCATTCTGCGGAACTTTGATCAATTCCTCCGGCTTCGCGCCGTCGGGAATCGCGACCTTGCGCTCCTGCCACATGCGCGGAATATTTGCTTGCCACGCCTCGCGCATCCCGCGGATAAAGCTGTTAGGACCGCCAAGCAGCAAGACATGCGGCCGCAATGTATGGCCACGAGTCAGCACGCTCAGGTTTTGCAAAACGATGGCCTCAAACAATGAGGCCATCAACTCATCCGGAGGCGTTCCGACCTTTTGCAGGCCGTTGATGTCGGTTTCGGCGAAGACTCCGCATTTGCCTGCGACTTTGTGGAGCTTGATCCCGTGATAGCCCTGCATCGCCAACTCGGCTACCGGAATTTTCAGCTTGGCATTGATCTTGTCGATGACGGCGCCGGTTCCACCCGCGCATTTGTCGTTCATCGAAGGAATTTTTTTCTTGTGGCCGGTTTCCTCGTCGTCTTTGAAGACGATGATCTTGGCGTCCTGCCCGCCTAGTTCAATGACCGAGTAGACCTCGGGATGCATCTTCTCCACGGCCAACGAAACCGCCGTGACCTCCTGCACGAACTTCGCGCCAATCTGATCCGCGATCGCACCGCCGCCGGAGCCGGTCATGAACATGCGGGTGTTAGTGCGATCGATGCCGATTTCCTTTTCCATCCGGTGCAAGAACTCCAGCGACTTTTCCGGCTGCTTGGTTTCGTGGCGCTGGTAATCCTGCCAAATCACCTGATCAGTCGCTGCATCCACGACCGTAGCCTTGACCGTTGTCGAACCAACATCCAATCCCACCATGAACTTGGTGTGATGGTCGTGCGGCTTCTGGGGAGGCAAGGGGGCGATGCTAAAGAGCTGCGGCTTCTTATCTTCTTTCAGATGATCGTGCATTACGTCTCCGTGGAAATCGTTAAAGTCTGTGGCCCGGATGAACCCGGCTGGGAGGAATCTCCATGGCTATGGAGATTCCTCCTGTCTCGCTTCGCGCGCGCGCCGGAATGACAAACCAACCAGTTGATGACGACTCACTTAGTCGCCGCTGACGGCTGCTGGAACCTGCATCGCCGGAACGCGTGAGCGCCTCCGCCATTGCGTGGTCTTATCCATGCGGTCACTCACATGCAGAATGAATTGAGCAGCCGTCCCCGCAACGCCTTCGCGGTGGGGCACATGGTAGAACGGCCGGCGCAACTCTGGATGCTCGGCGATGTACTCGCGGATCTCATCCAGGCTCTTGCCGGTCGACTTCAGGCACTGATCGAACTCCGTCTTCGCCTTAACCTTCGCTTCACCCAACGCCATCTGCACGCGGCTGTGAGCGTTCACTTCGCCCTCGCCCGAAGTTTCAATCGGCAGGAAGATCATGTCTTTGAATTTGTTCACCACCGCCGATTGCACTCCATCCGACTGCGAAGACGGCATGCAGCCGAAGGGCTTTAGCGCCAATACCATATGGCAAAGCTTGTGCACCGTGTAGTAAACATTCTTGCCCACTTCAAGATGACCTTCTCCGCCGCGTGCGAACTGGTTGTAGAACGGGTTCGCCAAGTCGGCCAGGTCCTTCTGGGGGACGAGGTGATGGGTAAGGTCGCCCATATTCTTAATTGTTCGGTGATAGAAGAACTGCCAGGCTTTTTCGCCGAAGCCGATGCCCCAAAGCTTCTTGCGCAATCCAATATAGTTGGCGAAATTCTTTTTCACTTCATACCACTCCGGATTGCGATGTGGACGATTCACCGGCCATTTCGCGATTGCATGCGCCTTGGCCTGGTACATCAGATAAGCCACCCAGGTCGCAATCGGCTCCACGATGACCTGTGCGCCTTCGCGTTCCAGGAAGTCGAACATGTGGAAGTTGCCGTCACCCTCGGTGATCTGCGCCCAGAATTCACCAGTGATCTTCACCACCGGCCTGACCTTGGTGCGGTCGACTTCGATCTGGTTCACACGATCGCGGGCGGTGCGCAAGGCATCCAGATAATCTTTGCCCCAAAGGTTCTCGTGCATCTTGCCGAGGACGTTGAAGGTGTTACGCAGAACTTTGTTGTTCTTCACCTTAGGCTTGAGCCAGTTCGGGCCGCGCTGTTCGATTTCGAACGAGTCACGGGTGCGAAGATCTTCGCAAAGGCCGTCGACCATCTCGCGGAAGACGCGATCGGTTTCACCCTTGTTCACTTCGAAGGGGCGGATCTGATAGATCATGTCGTTGATCACGTCGCCAAGATGCATGGCGTTCAGCATTCCAAATCCGAAGTCGATGGTGAACTTCAATCCCGGCTCGCCGGAAGCGGCTTTAATGCCGTCGCTGTCTTTGAATAGAAGCACGCGGAAGCCATCAAACCCGGCATTCTTCAGCGCAAATCGATATTCGGCCTCATACATGCCGAAGCGGCAAGGGCCGCAAGAACCCGCGGTGAAGAAAACGAAGTTATTCAAAATCTTGTCCCGCGACAATCCTTCCTTCTCCAAAAACTGCAAATACTGCACCAGATTTCCCACGGTGAAGTAAGTCGGATTGCACTGCCCGTTATTGCCAAACTCTTTGCCGGTCTGAAAGGCGGCGACATTTGGCACCGGAAGTTTCTCGCATCGATAGCCACAGCCCTGGAATACAGCGCGGATCAGATCTTCGTGCTTCCACGTGAATCCGCCAAACAGAATAGTGACTTGATCCCGCTCCTCGGCTTTGAATGCCCGCTCCACCGGGCGGTGGAAATGAGTCGGTTGGTCCAGACCGGCTATCTTGCGCAACCGGTTGCGTTCTGCTTCCAGGCGTTGCTTGATTTCTTCGTCGCTATCGATCTGTACGAGATGGGTTGCCATTATCTTCCTCCGGCATAATGCCCTCGGGCATCTGCGGTGTTCGTAGATTTCGGGTTGGACATTGCGGAGAGAACAAATCTCTTCCGCGCGGCGGGCGTAGATATAGATACAGAATCGTCAAAGCAGAAACAGTGGAAATGGAAGCGATTGGAAAATTTAATGCGCGTTGGAAGGCAGGGATTTCCGGTTCGTGCTGCCGGAATACTAATGTGGCCACGATCTAAGGACACCGGAAACTCCTAATTTACTCAAACAGGAGGTTCTAGGTTTGCGCCGCGTGGGAGGCATTTAGCAACGCATCCCCGCGCGCCGAACAAAGCAAAACGCTTGCTAGTCGCCAACTTTCGCCGGCTTGATCGCTCCCAAATCTTGGGAAGGCTCTATCCGATTAAGCGAAGCTGCCGTCCACTCCTTGGAATCCATGAGCAGCCTGCCTGAGCACCCACTTAACGACCCTGGAATCGTTGTAACAGAAACCTAGGTTGTGATTCAAGGTGGAGAAGCAATGTGTTTGACAGGACTTCTTCATTTCATCGAGTTGGGGAACCTCGAACTTATGATTTTCAATGACTCCCCAGTCATGCGTCGCCGAATACATGGGGAAGCACGGAGCCAGACTACCGTCAACCCGGATGATGATTGAATTCTGCCCAGCCCGGCAGTTCCATGGTTCCACCTTGCCGCGCATAAAGGCTTTCATATCCTGCAGGCGCTTCACCGAGTTAACCATCTTGTAGCCAGACTTATTCTTTTCAATAAGCCAGTCCACCAATTCGTCCACTTGCGGCCAGTGCTCCGGATAAATGAAAGTATCGTTCTCGTCGTAGTGTTTAAAATGAGTCTGCTCGATCATCGGCGATTCATTCAGGTGGTAGTCCGTGGCGATGCCGTGATCACGGGCGATCTCCGTCAACTGTTTCACATCTTCCATGTTATTGCGGCAGATGTTGATGTTGAAGAACACCGAAAAGCCATACTTATATTGTTTACGCGTCAGGTACTCGAAATACTTCCGCACCGGCGTAAGCGCTTTCGGCAAGCCCGGCTTCACGTCCACAGAATCGACTGCAAAATTGAAGATGGCAACACCCGCGTCCGCCAAACGGTCGATCACATCCGGCCGCAGCAGGCGCGCGTTGGTTGGCATGTAAATCCAGAAGCCCTTTTTCGCCGCGTAATAGCAGGCCTTATGCACCAAGTCCGGCCGGAGCAGGGGTTCTCCACCCATGAATGCCAGCACTCGGCATGTGGTCGAGTGCAGCCAATCAATCGAACGCTTGGCCACTTCCTCCGTCATGCCCTTTACGGTGTTATCGAAAGCCCAGCAATAGTGGCAATCCAGATTGCACTTCCACTCGGTGAACAGGTACGCGATGATCGGATGAAAAGGCCCCGGCAGCGCTCGCGACTTCATGTAGGGAAACAACCAGCCATTCATCGCTCGATAAACATAGCGGGCAGGCCAATGTCGTTTTCCCGCACGGGCGAGTGCGAGATTCTCTTCATAGTTGTCGTCTTGAGCGAGCAGATCGGGACGCTGCGGAAATATGGGTTCAGGAAACTTTTCGCCGCCGTTTCCAGGAAGAAGCGTTGGCCTTGCGGCCGGAGATCCGGTGAGCAGATTGTGGAGCGGAACATCCAAACGGAACGTTCGGGGCGCTTCCGTCTCACCGTAGTGCTGTTCGTTCGCGGTGGGCATGCTTTCTACCTGCCCGGTTTGATGAAGCTCTCAAAGATTGGTTGCAGCGAAATTGTGCAATCTCTGAAAAAACTCAGCATCACGCCTGGCCGACGCTTACAACTCATTTCAATAGCTGCTTCACCCGGCTGAATTTAGCATCGCCAGATAAAACATAAATATATTCAATACTTTGCCGCAGGATCTTCAACCATTTCGACAAGAAATCCAAAAGGGTTTTCCTCCCGCGACTTCGGATGCACAAAGAAAACTGTTGTCCCTCTTGATCCCTTTCTAGGAGCGGCATCGATCAGTTGAAATCCGTTCGCCTTCATTGCGTCAAACGCTTTCCGAGCGCTGGCGACGCGGAATGCAATGTGAGCCAATCCGCCGCGCCCGCCGTTCTTGTCAATCATCTTCTGCACTGGCGAATCCGGGGTCAGCGGTTCGAGCAGTTGAATAAGGTTCGGACCATCCCCGATCCTCAACAAAACTTCCCGCACCTGGTCGCCTCCGCGCACCTCTTCCCGATGGATCTCCTCAAAACCCAGCATCTCGTAAGCTCTGACCTGGCTGTTCAGATCGCCTTGCTTTACGGCAATGGCCACATGATCCACAAAAAGTATGCCCGGGACATTTTTCAAGCTTTGATCAGCCAAGCTTCGATCGGCGCTGCTCATGGCAAATCGCTCTCTTTCGTGTTTAGAAGACGGGAACAGCTAGTTTGTAAAAATCATTCACCAAAATTGTTAACCACCAAGGCCACGAAGGTTCACGAAGAAAAACGTCCGCAGATCGATTTCCTTCGTGGTACTTCGTGAACCTTGGTGGTCCGAGGTTTCTGCCGGTTCGCCGGCAAGGAATGCTTAACCTACTAAATAATCTGGCTAGATTGTCTGGCCGCGAAAGGGCGCCGAGAAAACGTTAATCCTCGTCCAGATATTCCTGAGGCACGTCGTCTTCCGGAAACTCGCGGGTTCGAACTTCTCTTTCATCTGCATTCTCGGCCCGCTCTACACCGCTCACCACCCCAGCCTCGAATGTATTTCCTTCATCGACCAACTCGCTGACGCTTTCTGAATCGGAAATCTCCACGTCGGATAATCCCTGGGAATCCGAATCCGCGAATCGCTCCATCCTCTGGGACTTCGAGGGCCCGGGATCAAGCGCTTGCTTTCTTGCCGGACTCCTCTTCTTGGGTGCCGGTTTGGTTTTCGCTGCAAGGTTCGCAGACCGCTTCGTGCCTGCCTTCGCCCGAGAAGTCTTCTTCTTCTTTGTTGAAGCTTTCTTCTTTTTCTTGGTTGAAGCCTTTTTCTTTGCTGGCTTTTTTTTCGACGTCACTTTGTTGGTTCTGATTTTCTTTGCGGCAATCTTCTTTTTGGCAGCCATGCGGAAAGTCTACCACCGGGTACGCCGGGTTCGAAGGGGCTTTCGCAAATGCCACGTTCAGCCGTAAACCTCTCCCAGGAAAAGGGACTGAAAGACACCTCAAGTGGGTTAGAATTTGGCGCATGCGAGTGCAAAATTGCGCCCGGCAGATCGCGAGAGTCTTTACGGTGGGTCTGCTGGGTGTGCATTGCCTGGCGGCTCAGAGGCCAGTGCCGCCGACCGCGCCAGCGCTCTCGAATGCCCAGCAAGTGCAGCTGCACTCCTACCTCGAACAGGCCGCTGAAGCCATGCACAAAGGCGACAATGCGGCCGCAGCGGAGGATCTGCGGAGTGCGCTGAAAATCGATTCCCATTCAATCGCCGCACTCAACAATCTGGGAATCGTGTTGGCCCGGACGGGGAAGCCTGCCGAAGCCATTCCGCTTTACGAAGATGCTCTAAAATTCCATCCCGGCGACCCTTCGACCGAACGCAATCTGGCCCTCGCTTACTTTAAGGCCCAACGCTATAAACCGGCGTGGCGAATGCTTCAGCCATTAACAGCCAAGTATCCCACCGATTTTCAGATTCTTGACCTGGCCGGCCTCTCGCTGTTTGCCTTAGATCGTTATCCGGAAGCTGCCACATACCTTGAACGGGCAAGCCAGGCTGATCCATCCGATCTTGAGACTCTCGATATGCTCGGCAAGACATATCTGCGGATGAAGAATTTCAAAGTGCTGACCAGCACCTTCGCTCGAATTATGCAGTTGAATCCGAACTCGGCATCGGCTCACATCATGATGGCCACGGCTTACGACCAAATGTCGAATCGCCCCGAGGCCATCAAGGAATATCAAGCGGCTGTAAAAGCCGATCCAAACTTCGCGGGCGCGCATTCTGGGCTGGGATTCGAGTATTGGCGGGATGGCCAGAACGAACTTGCGGAAAAAGAGTTCCGCGCGGAACTGCAACATTTTCCCAGCGACCCGGTTTCGAACTGCATTCTTGGCCAGATCCTTCTGGATAAATCCCTGCCTGCCGATGCAGAGCCTCATTTTCGCGCGGCCATCGCCATGAATCCTCGTTATACCGAGGCGCTGTTTGGACTGGGGAAAGCCGAAGCCGCGCTCGAACATCCCAAAGCCGCCGTCGAGTTACTCCGCAAAGCCATCCAGATCGACCCTGACTACTTCGAGGCGCATTTTGTTCTCGGCAAAGTGTTGCGCCAGCTAGGGCAGACTGCTGAAGCGGCGAATGAACAAAAGATCGCGCTTGCCATCCAGGAAAAACACAGGGCGGAAGCCATTAAAAGGAACGAGAGCCAGTGAAGTTCCGTGCAACAGCATTTGATTCCGTCTACTTGGACTAGGCTGGCTGGACTCAGATGATCATGAAATACAAAGCGCACGCCGAGGGCGTGCGCTTTGTGGTGAGTAGGGGAGGGGATGGTTAGAAGTTGAATTTAGCTCCGATCTGCACGTTGCGCGGAATGTGATACGCATTTACCGTCCCAAAGGCCGCGTTATCCACGTCCGTAACAATCGTGTCCGGGCTACCGTGATTAAAGGTGTTGAAGGTTTCCAGGCGAAGTTGCAAGGCCGCCCGTTCGCCGAATCTTATATTCTTAAACAACGATGTATCCCACCTCTGGAATCCTGGCCCCTGAACCGCTCCTGGAGCGGCAGTTCCGAAATGTCCCACTGCGTCGGTAAATGCCGCAGTGTTGAAAAACTCGGCGGGAGTTTTGGGACCGCCAGTCGGAACGCCGGGCACTCGATCGGCGCGAAGGCCCTGGTTTCCGCTCCCGTTGGGTAGCCCCAGGCCACCGGGGTAGAGCGGGCACGATGTGGTGGTGCCGCCGATGGTACAAGCCTCGGTTGAGTTAGTGGTCGTCACCAGACTCCAGGGGTCGCTTTCCTGATATACGATCTGGGATTGCCCGGTCTGGAAGTTGACGATGCCGGAGAGTTCCCACCCGCCCAAGACCGCCCCTAGGCCCCTGCTCTCATTCTTATAGAACGGCAGTTGGTAGACATAGCTTAGGACAAAGATCTGCGGGGTATTCAGTGTGGACAATCCGTAGCTTTGCCTTAGGTCGTAGGTATCGTAATTGAGCAACGCTCTGTCGAGGGGATTGGTGGTAAGCAGCTTGGACCATGTATAAGCCGCTCCCACCATCAGTCCGTGGGTCAGGCGCCGGTTGAGCGAGACTTGGAGCGCATTGTAATTACTGGTGAACACCGGATCGCGTGCCGTGATGAGCCCATAACCCGTAAAGGGAGCGATAGCGTTTACACCCACGCCGGGATTAGCTTCGCGGGTGGCCACCGTGGGCTGATTCGTATCGATGTCCCCCAGTAAGTGGGTTCCTTTAGTGCCCACGTAGGCCACTTCCAATACTGTGCTCCGCAAGATTTCACTTTGCACCGAGAGGTTGTAGTCCTGGTAGCTGGGAACCTTGAAGACTGGCGGTTGGTTCGGCCCGCCCGCTCCAGTCGTGGTGAGTGCGTTGGGGCCAAGAGGAGCGCCGGCCGCCGTTCCGGCCTGATAATTGTCGAACAGGTTAAGGCTCGAAGTTCCATTGTTGGTGATGCTTGTGGTCTGAACCAGCGGGGGATCGTCGAACGCGTTCTGCTCCCAGATTCCGTTCAGTGTGCGGTCATAGAACAGGCCGTACCCTGCGCGAACTGCAAGCTTTGCATTGCCGAACGGATCCCAGGCAATACCCAGGCGCGGACCCCAATTGTCGTTCGAACTCGGATTCACCCGGCCGCCGTAAGGCGAACAAGTTGCCAGGGGCGCAATCGATTGGGCGATGCCGCAAGCCTTTCCAGTAGGAAAGATCAGCCCATTGGCGTAGTTCGCCGCATTTCCGGCTGCGAAGTTTCCGTTGGGCGTGCTCGGCGTGGTGACAATGGTGGGAGAATCGAGCGGATTGTAGCGAGTCGGATCGAAGTTAACCAGGGTGTTATTACTGTCGGTCGGCGACGGGAAATAACTGTAGCGAACGCCCAAGTTCAAAGTTAGGCGTGGCGTGAGTTTCCAATCGTCCTGAACATAGGCTTCGAAGTTCGTGTAGTTAAGATGCGGGACTGTATCTTTGTCGGGCTGCGTGTAGCTATCTGCCTGCCCCAACAAGAAATTGGCAAAAGGATCATTCCCGTTTACCGCGCTGCTGAAGCTGAACGTTGCGTAACCGGCAGTGGCATTCTCCGTTTTCGTCATCCACATCGCGGTGGCCCCGAGGCGGATCGTATGGTTCCCGTGCTGCAGGGACAGGTTATCAAATACGTTCTTATCGATGTTCCTCTCAAAGTAGGGGCCGTTTCCGTTAGTAAGGCCGGTATAGCCGGCGATGGCAACGTTCGGCGCGCGGCCATAAGGATCCGGATAGGCGGTTTTGCCGGTCAGTTGGCTGGTGAAGGATGGCGAGTTTTCGGCGCCGCTCAAGCCGGCATTGATCGCTCCCCAGGAATCGGCAAACTCTATTTCGTTGACGACCTTCGGGGAAATACTCATGCTGGCATTGCCAACAATGTTCCGGCCAGGCGCATTCAGCGAGATGACGTCCGCTCCGGGATAATTCGCCGTGCCCCAAAGTCCGAAAGGAAAGTTTTCGGGTACGCTATCCTGCATAAACCGCGCGAAGACGCGGACCTTGTCGCCAACGTTTTGATCGAGCCGGACGATATCTTGCCGGAAATTATTCAGCTGGCTGTAGCTTTCCACCAACTGGTTTGTGCCAGAGTTAGGCGGAAACGGTGCCATGATTGTTTTTAGATAGGCAGCGGCGTTTTGGCTATAGCAGCTGGGATTGATGGTCCAAGTTTCGTTCGCGCCGGTGCCGGCCGTAGTCACACAGCCCGCGGGAGCGACCGGAACAGGGCTGGTGAAGCCTTTTCCTGTAATCTGCGCGGTAGTAAAAATACCCGCAAGCTGCTGTGTGGTGGGGACGGTGATTGTGGTGCTGCCCGGCGTGCTGGCCTTCCGCCACTCCTCCGACCAGAAGAAGAAAGTCTTATCCTTCTGCGGGTGGTAAACCTTCGGAATGAACAATGGTCCGCCAATGGTGAAGCCAAAATCGTTGTAGCGCTCAATTGGGACGTGATTGTCCGCATAGCTGCCACCACCGTCGATGGCTTGCCGATTCTCGAAGCTATTTGCGTTGTAATAGTTATTGCGATTGAACTCGTATGCGCTGCCATGAAATTGATTGGTTCCGGATTTCGTGGCGACCACAATTTGCCCGCCGCCGCTGCGTCCGAAGGAGGCATCGTAGTTGCTTCGTTCCAGAGTGAACTCCTGGATGGCATCCACGCTGGGAGTATTCAACAGCGTTCCGTTGGAGCCGCTGTCGTTGATGTCTGCTCCGTCCACGGTCCAGTTGTTCGCGCCCTGGCGCGCCCCGTTAATCGAGATGACAGTATTGCTGGATAATCCAAATCCGGGCTCGTCGCCGAGTTGGTTCGATACTCCGGGTTGCAGAAGCACGAGTTGCTCGAAATTGCGGTTGTTTAGCGCCAAATCCCGAACCTGCTCCCCCGTAACTGTGCCTGATTGCTCCGCGGTAGTGGTTTGGATTTGTACGTTTTCCGCCGTCACTTCGACGGTCTCGCTGGCTTTGCCGGTCTTCAATTGCACGTCGAGAGTGTGTTTTTCGGCGACGTTGAGAATCACGTCGTTCGCGACGAAGGTTTGAAATCCGGTGTTCTTGACCGTGACGGTGTAACGGCCCGCGGGAATATTCGTAATGTTGAAACTGCCGGTGTCGCTGGTGGTCACCGAGCGGACGTCCGCGCCGGTTTCCTGGCTGTGGACCACGATGCTCACGCCTGGCACCACGGCTCCGCTAGGATCTGTCACCGTGCCGGTGAGCGTTGCCGCCAGTTCCTGGCCCAAAACTGTAGCCGACAAGCTTAAGAGAATCACGCAGACCGCTAGAAACGAAGAGAGCCTCGACCTGCCACTGCGATCCTCTTGATTGAAACCCTTACGCTCTTCCCACGTCAGTTTCGCCATTACAGAATCTCCTTCAAAGGACTTCTCCAACTGGGCGCTGCAAATCAGCCACTAATATAAACGCACTATGCTATATAGCACACGCTGGTTCGTAGTCAAGAAGAAAAAATGACGGAGCTGAGGAAATGTTTTGGGAGAGAAAACTTCGGTCAAAGGCTCCGCCCTGACTGAGCGATGCCCTGGGAAAGTGGGGCCAAGGCAAAAAGGCGCAACGAACCAGCAGAAGTGGCATTAAGCTACTGGATCTGCCCCCTGACCGTCAAAAGGCAGGGCAACGCCGCCATCCAGTTGACGGTCAAGTACTCCTTTTTGCGCGTCGGGCACCCTCCACGCCATCCCTTCCAAGGATTGAGCTTTACATCAAACTCGCAATACGCTATATAGCATAAGGCTCTCCGCACATAGCCGTATCCAGGCTTTATGTAACCTTTTAGCCTTGCCAGCGCGGCTAGCCCCAATGGAATCTAGAACTAACACTATGTCTGGAAACCACAACAAGAGGATCCCCGCCTACCAGAGAATCCAGGACGTAATCCGCAATCGCATCTCGTCTGCCAGTCTCAAGCCGGGCGATGCGGTTGCGTCCGAGCGGGAACTGGCCAAGACGCACAAGGTGAGCTTGATGACGGCTCGCCACGCTCTGGCTGGACTGGAACACGAAGGAATCGTTGAACGCCGCCTCGGGGCCGGCACCTTCGTCGCCGTGCCTAAGATCCACTTCAACAAATTGATGAGCTATACGGAGCAAATGTCGAGCCGTGGCCTGGCTCCGCGTTCCCGGGTGCTGGTATCAAAAGTAATGGATGGCGATGCGGAAGTTGCCGCCAGGCTTGGGCTTCCGGCGGCCAGTCGCGTAGTAAGGATCCAGCGCCTCCGCCTCACGGGGGAAGACCCGTTCGCGCTGGAAACCTGTTACCTGCCGGCAGCCGATTTTCCGGAGTTGGCGTCATCTCCACTGGGAAGGGGATCGCTGTTTGCCATTCTTGAGCATGACTACGGCATGAAGTTGGCATACGCAGACGAAGAAGTCGATGCCACTTCAGCCGATGCCAGCGTTGCGGAACTTCTCCACGTGCCTCGGGGAGCCTCGGTTTTGCGCATCCGCCAAATCATCTATTCAAAGGAGGGTAAAGCTACGATTTACGTAATCGGTTTCTACCGCTCCGAACGGCACACACTATTTATCCGGCGCTTCCGCTAAAGTCACATTGCCAGCGCCCTCTAAAAGGAAGCCACCATGTACCTGGTAGTTGCTGTGATTTTTGCCGGTCTTGCAGCATCGCTGGGCGCGCCCAATCCGCCAGCGCCCCAGCAGGGCGCGATTTCTGGATCGGTAAATACCCCGGTCAATATCTTCGTCAACACTCTGATGCCGCAACCCTCGCAGCTTTCCGCGCAGGGTGGACAACTCCGCCTGACTCCCTCCTTTGGCGTAGCCACCGATCACTACCACGATGCGCGCCTCGACGCCGCCATCGCGCATGGCGTTGCTCGAATCAAAATGCAGACTGGCATTTTGTTTTCAACATCCTCGTCCAGCGCTGCCGCGTCGGCAGCGCTGGTGATCAGCGTCGATGGACCCGGAGAAACAATCCAGTCAGTGGACGAAGATGAATCCTACTCTCTCGATGTCGCTCCCTCGGGGGTGCGCCTCCACGCTGCAACCGTAGTTGGAGCCATGCGCGGGCTTGAAACTTTACAGCAGTTGCTGCAAACAGACGCGACGGGTTATTTCCTCCCCGCAGTGTCGATTCACGACACGCCGCGTTTTCGCTGGCGCGGCCTGATGATCGACTGCGGACGCCACTTCATGCCAGTCGACGTTATCGAGCGTACTCTCGACGGGATGGCGGCAGTGAAGCTCAACGTTTTCCACTGGCACCTGAGTGAAGACCAGGGCTTCCGCATGGAGAGTCGAGCTTTCCCAAAACTTACCGAACTCGGCTCCGACGGACTGTTCTACACGCAGGAGCAAGCCCGCGAAATTGTTGTCTACGCGCGCGACCGCGGCATCCGTGTGGTGCCAGAGTTCGACATGCCGGGACACAGCAGTGCCTGGTTCGTCGGATATCCCGATCTAGCGAGCGCGCCCGGCCCTTTTCATATCGAGCGCGAGTTCGGCATCTTCGATCCGGTGATGGATCCCACCCAAGAAGGCACTTATAAGTTCCTGGACAAATTTGTCGGGGAGATGGCGGCGATCTTCCCCGACCACTTCATGCACATTGGTGGCGACGAGAACAATGGCGTTGAGTGGAAGGCCAATGCGCGCATCCAGGCTTTCATGCGCGAACACAATCTCCAGGACACCGCGGCACTGCAAAACTATTTCAACCAGCGCCTGCTCAAAATTCTGGAGAAGCACGGCAAGCACATGGTCGGCTGGGATGAGATTCTAACCCCCGATCTGCCCAAGGACGTTGTCGTCCAGAGCTGGCGCGGCTTTGATTCACTCGCCGCCGGAGCGAAAGCCGGCTACAGCAGCATTCTCTCCGCCGGTTACTACTTGAATCTCATGAGCACCGCCGCAACCCACTACCTGGTGGATCCATTGCCCCAGGCAAACGCCCTCAGTCCGGAGGAGCAGGCGCGCATTCTCGGCGGAGAGGCTTGTATGTGGATGGAGCAAACCACGCCACGAGACATCGATTCACGGGTCTGGCCCCGTGCCGCCGCCATCGCCGAACGTTTTTGGTCGCCGCGCGACGTGAACAATGTGGACGACATGTATCGCAGGCTCGCGGTTGAGTCGATTCGTCTGGAAGGCTTAGGGCTGACGCACATCTCTCAGGAAGCGGAGAGCCTGCGACAGTTGGCGGGAATTCGACAGATCGAACCCCTGCAGATCCTCACGTCCGTTCTCGAGCCCGTGACTTTCAACGAGCGCGCTCACATGCAGCATCCCAATCAACTCACGCCACTCAATCAACTCATTGACGCTCTTCCACCCGATCCGCCATCGCGCCACAAATTTGAGTTGCTCGTCGCCACATATCTTCAGAATCCTGCAACCCGATTTCAAGAAGAAGCTGACCTTACCGCTGAATTTAAAGCTTGGGCCGCTGCAGAGCCTGGAATCCTGCGCCTGATGGCTGGTTCGCCGACGCTAGCCTTGGCCGAATCGCGAGCCCAGCAGCTCACCACCCTGGGCGCGACGGGTCTTGAAGCGGTGTCGTACTTATCTTCAGGTATGCCGGCGGTTGTGGGTTGGAAAGCTCAGCAACTGGCACTGTTGGATGAAGCCGAGAAACCGCAGGCGCTGGTCCGCTTCACGGTTATCAAGCCCCTGCGCGATCTGGTCAGCGCGGTTCCCGAAGCGCCTATCAAATAACTACTCAAGCAAAAATTGCGGCAGGCTGAGTTCTTCGTCAGCCCGCCGCTTCTGGTCAATTGTTGTTTGAGAAAGCCAGGGTCTCAGTGACTAGCGTCCCAGACCCGCAGCCAGGGTTTTCACCATGGTTCCATTGGCATCGTCGTCTTTCACTGCCCAAACGTAGGCGCCGCCCAGACCTCCCGGTGCTTTCAGGTTGATGTAGATCGTCTTCAGAAATGCAGTCGCGGGATCGTCATACGTGTAGAAGGTCCCACCGTTCGGGTCGTAGAGCGATACCGCGATTCTCAGCGGATCGAAGTAGTTGCTGTAGCCATTTGACGTAAGTGTGGAGAGCGTCGAATAGGTCAATAGTCCCGGCGTTAACAACGTGTCGCAGCCGAGGGTATTACCGCTCAGATCCGGACACACCCCAGTCCCATTCGCCCACAGAACTGGAGAAGGCCCAGTTGAGTTCTGGTACAAGCCGTGATTCACGTTGGGTGCGCCAGTCCACCCCGCGCCATACAGAGGCACGCCCATGGTGTATTTTGCTGGAGGCACACCGGCCTTGAGATAGGCGTCTACCGTGTCATTAATGTCGAGATCCTGGCCAAACAGAGGATCCTTCCAGGAATCGAATAGCGGCGACGCCTCGTTGGTTTGCGTGACCCATGAACCGGAATAGTTGTAGCCATCGATGGTGATGAAGTCCACCTGAGCGGCGGCCTGCTTAAGATTAATGTTGACATAGTTCTGCGAGCCGGCAGGCCCATCGAACGACAGTGTGTATTGCTTCCCCGTCGTTTTGCTCAAGGCATTCAGTTGGCTGCGAAACTCTGCCAGCAGTGCGGTAAAGTTCTGCGTGTCGGTTGCGGTGGGGAACTCCCAATCAATGTTGAAGCCGTCGAACAATCCAGGAGCCGTGATGCCGGGGGCGATATTGCCGCTGATAAACATATCGATGCAGGAAGCGGCAAGAGCTTGGCGTCCAGCAGCGGTACTCGCGGCAGTGACGAACGCCGCGGTATTGGTGGCCGACGCTCCACCCAACGACATCAGCACTTTCAGATTGGGATGAAGTCCCTTGAGTTGCTGGATGGCTGCAAAGTTTCCATAAAGAGGCCCGGAGTAAGCAGTACCATTGACGCTGGGCAGATACGGAGATTGATAGTCAGCCCACGTATCTGCATAGGCGCAGGCCGGAGCCGGAGTTGTCGTCACATTGCCAAAAGCGTAGAGAAGGTGCGTCAGTTTATCGGCAACACCATTCTGTTGCAGGTTCGCAATGTTGTAGCCGGCGTAGTAGATACTCCACTCCTCGAAATATCCTCCGAGAATCTTTTCGTGACTCTGGAATTGTGCGGACGAGGAAGAGATGCATGCAACGAGGGCCAATAACGTCAGCAAAGATGCTCGGAGCAGGCGGGGCAGGGAATCGGTTGACATAGCAAAATGCCTCCAGAATTCGTAAAGTACGAACCGCCGGAGTATAGAGCTATATAGCGGAACATTGCAATAGCCAACTTTTGGGGCAGGATTTTTTGATGATCTCCAGGATAAAAAGTAAAAAGAGCAGGCCGATTTACAGATCGGCCTGCTTTTGTTGTTTATTGCCAGTGCCAAATCTCTAAGGATTGAGGTCGCCGGCAATGGCTTTGGTCAGGTCTGAATTCGAGTCGTCGTCTTTCAACGCCCAAACGTAGCCCCCGCCGAAACCTTGCGATTTGATGAAGTTCACCTTGCACTGCACCGAAGTAGCATTGTCATAGCTAAATACGGTGGACGTGGTTGAGTTGAACATACGCGCCGCGCAGCGAGTGGAGTCGTAACTCGGCGTGAATCCGTTGCTCAACAGGTTGACGATGGTCCCGTAGGTGGCCAGGCCGTCAGTCAACAGGACGTCGCATCCTGCTGCCGGACTCGACTGGTTATCACCCGTCGAGCAATTTCCTACACCATTGGCGTTAGGCACCGGAGAAGTTCCGTTTGGAGTGAGAACTCCAGTCGGATCCGTAACTCCGGTCGCGTTCTGGTACATCCCACCGTTGGTCGAGGTCAGGCCTCCGGCCCATCCCGCGCCATAGAGCGGGAATCCCATGGTGTACTTGGCCGGCGGCGCGCCCTGCGCCAGATAGTACTGCACGGTAGCGTCGATATCGTCCGCCGGCGTTCCGTACAGTGGGTTGGCGGTTTCATCGTACAACGCAGATGCATCATTGGTGGCGTTGGACCAATCTCCGGCATAGTTATAGCCGTCGATGTTCATGTAGTTCAATTCCGCCGCGACTGCGGGGATGTCGATGGTGTTATAACCGCCATCGTTGCCCGAATCCGCTGCCGCGCCCGGGGTTGATGGGCCCGCAGCCAGATCGGCCAACAACTGATACGTTTGGCCGGTGGTTCCCGTCAACGTAGTCAGTTCGTTGCGGAACTCGGTCAACAACGCAGTGAAGTTGGCCGTGTCGTTTGCGTTGGGGAACTCCCAGTCAAGGTCAATGCCGTTGAAGAGAGTCCCGGTTGAGACACCCGAGGCGATGTTTCCCTGGATGAACATGTTGATGCACGAACTCACGAAAGCCTGACGCTGCGCCTCCGTGCTGGCTGCCTGGTCGAAGAGCGTGTTGTAGGTTGGTGGATTCCATCCGCCAATCGAGATCAACACTTTCAGGTTGGGATTGAGTTGCTTGAGTTGCACCAGCGCACCGAAGTTCCCTTGTAACGGAGCCACGGCTGGAGTCGCGCCAGTCACCTGCGGGACAACCTTCTGGTAATCGGCGTAGGAATCGGCGAGCGCGCAACTCACGGTGCTGCCGTTCGCGACCGGTTTGGCAAAGGCATAGATGATGTGCGTCAGCACGCCGGCTACGCCATTCGACTGCAATTGCGCAACGTTGTAGTTGGCATAGTAGGTGCCCCACTCTTCATACCATCCGCCCATGAACAAATTAGTAAGCGCAGTTGTCGTCACGTTGACGGCCGAACTGGCGCCAGATGTGCCTGCATAGTCCGTCGCTTCAACCGTGAAGCTGTAGCTGGTCGAAGGAGACAGGTTGCCCGGCGTATAGGACGTGGTAGTTGTGGTTCCAACCGCGGTCCCATTCTGCAACACCGTGTAGTTGGTGATGGTACATCCGCTGGGAGGCGTGACTGCGGTCCAGCTCAGGTTTGTGCTGGAATCGGTCGTGCCCGAGGCCGCCAAGCCTGTAGGAGCGCTTGGCTTAGTGGTGCACGAACTTGCCAGTGTCGTCACATTCACCGCTGAACTTGCGGCTGATGTGCCGGCCGAGTCCGTTGCCTCTACTGAGAAGCTGTAAGTAGTCGAGGGCGTGAGACCGGTTACGGCATCGGAGTTTGTGGTTGGGCTTGCGATTACGGTCGAACTTTGCAGGACCTTATAACTCACCGTGCATCCCGCGGGAGGAGTGACTGTGGTCCAGCTTAGGTTTGTGGTGGATTGCGTCGTGCCGGAGGCTGCTAATCCTGTCGGAACCGATGGCGCGGCCGAGCAACTCGAACAAGCACCAGTCGCCGTCCATGGTTCGCCGCTGCCCGCTCCGCCATTGTTGGTGGAAGGATTGTTGTTCTCCGTCCAGTAATTTGCAACGTAGTTTTCTCCGCTCAGGCTTGCCGTCATGCCTTGGGTGTAAACCTGAGTAGCACTCCATGGCGTGGCGCAGGAGCCGCCGCCCCCGCTGGCTAGGGTCGTTACGCTTGCAGCTGAACTTGGAGCGGATGCACCGTTCGCATCCATTGCCTCAACCGTGAAGCTATAAGTCGTGGATGCCGAAAGTCCACTGACCGCAAACGTCGTTCCAGATGTGGTTCCAATCGAAGATCCATTCTCGAGAATGGCGTAATTGCTGATTGTGCAACTGGTGGGAGGAGTAACCGCATTCCAGCTCAGACTCGTGCCCGAACTGGTTGTGCCGGAGGCGGCCAGACCTGTAGGCGCATTGGGAGAAGTTGCGCAGGTGCCGCCGCCGCTTCCGCCCGTTCCACTGAGCGCGGCCGTCTGTGTGGCGCTGTCGATCACGGTCAATGTGCCGCTGGCCGCGCCCGATGCGGTTGGGGCGAAATACACATAAATAGGACACGAACCGTTGGCGGCTACCGATGATCCGCAATTGCTGGATACCACAAATGGGCCGCTGACCGTGACGCTGCTGATGCTTACGGCAGAGCTGCCGCTGTTCGCGAGGGTGAAGGTTTCCCACGCGGTACCTGTGCCGACCGGCGTGCTTCCAAAATTGTAACTCGACGGGCTAAGGGTGACTGATGCCTGCGCCAACAGCGAAAGCGGAACAAAGACGCATAGCAGGGAAGAGAAAAGTAAAGCTCGCTTCATCGTGGCTCCTTGGTTCGGGGGACGTACCAGAGCGTTCCGCCCGCGGTTGGGTGGTTGAGGAAAGAGTCCTACGGCGGTTACATCGGACTCCGCGTCGTGAAAGTCAGCGATTTGCAGTGCTCATCTTCAGCAGTCATGGAGGTTTCACGGTTCCCAGACTGCTCTATAGCACTAATGCGATGAAAGGTACTCCGTTTACGCAGCGCGACCAAAAAATCTTTTTTCTGTTCCGCAATCCGAACTACAACTCAGACACGGCAGGCGCTAATCCCTAGAAGGCGTGGAGCATGGAAGCGGCGTAGCAGGTTTCTGTTGGTGTGTGAAAAAAAGGCAATTCAGGAGCGATCTTGTTACGAAAAGCGAACATGGTGCGGGATCATATTGCCATGGCACCCACTAAATCTCGCGAGTGGTGGTGATTGCTATCGTCGGCTAAAACAATCGTGGAAGCTTCGGTTGGCTCCGCGTAATAGAGTCGGCTGCACACCGAAATCTCATTTATTTCAGCCCCGCCGCGATCGCTTTGGTCAGGGATGCCCCGGCGTCATCATCATTCAGCGCCCACACGTAGGCGCCGCCAAGCTTGTGCTTCCTGATATAGGCCGTTTTCTTCGCCACGGCAGCCGGATTGTCATAGGTATAAAAAGTTGCAGTGGCCGGATTGAAGAGCGTTGCACCAACACGGGACGAATCATACCAAGGGATGTACCCGTACTTTGTAAGATTCTGAATGGTCGAATAGGTAGCAAATCCCGCGGTGAGCACCGTGTCGCAGCCAGGCGAGGGATTAGCTTTATCCGGCTTCGCGCACAATCCCGAACCGTCAGCCAATGGGACTGGAGCAGGGCCGGTTGCGCTCTGATACAAGCCGTGGTTCACGTTAGCAACGCCCGTCCAGCCAACGGCATACAACGGCAATCCCATGGTGTACTTCGCCGCCGGTACGCCGGCGCGGCGATAGGCCTTAACGGTCACATCGATGTATCGATCGTCCGCATACACAGGGTCCGCCGCACCGTCATACAGCGTGGATGACTCATTGGTTTGTTTATCGTCTGGTGCGGCGTAGTCGTAGCCGTCAATGGTGAGGAAATCCACTTGCGCAGCGGCGGCTTTCAGATCGATGTTGATATATTTTTTGGGGTTCGCCGGCGAATCGAACGTCAAGACATATTTCTTGCCCGTCGTTTTCGAGAGTGTATTTAGTTGCGTGCGGAACTCTTTCAGCAGAGCGGTGAAGTTCTGTTTGTCCGCCGGACCGGGAAATTCCCAATCGATATTGAAGCCGTCAAATAAGCCGGGAGCGGTAACGCCTGCAGCAACATTCCCTTTAACAAACATGTCAATGCAGGAGGACGCGAGCCCGGCGCGTCCCGCCGGGGTGGCTGCGGCGGTCACAAACCCGGCAACGTTACCCGCCTGCCCGCCCAAAGAGATCAACACTTTTAGTGTGGGATGCAATTCCTTGAGTTGTTGAATCGCGCCAAAATTTCCATAAAGGGGTGCGGTGTAGGGATTGCCGTTCACACTGGGCACGTTAGGATTCTGGTAAGCGGCCACGGGATCGGCAATCGCGCACGCCGGCGGAGTAGTCGGGGTAACATTGCCGAAGGCGTAGATCAAGTGCGTCAGTTCATCCGCCACGCCATTTCTTTGCAAGTCCGCAATATTGTAACCAGCGTATTGAACTCCCCATTCCTCGAAGTAGCCCCCAAAAATCTTCCCCTCAGGATATGCCTGGCCCACCGACTGAACGCCGCACGCAACCAGGGTTAACAAACTCGCTAGAACTACTCGGAACAAATGCAATAACAAACGTCTCGACATAAATAAACGTCTCCAGAATTCCCGAGGCTCGACCGGGGAAAGATCGACTGGCGAGTATAAACCACGCGATTGAAGGCTCGGGCTTTGCCCATGCGCGACTATCATGCGCGACTATAACGACAATCCCGACCAGTACAATTCGGCAGGGTAGCTGTCAGTTTGCGGGTCCAGCAAACAGCAGCAGATTGCCATCCGGATCCTTGACAACGAAATTCTTAGCGCCCCAAGGCTGCTTCTTTAGTGTCTGGTGAAAGACAACACCAGCGGACTGAAACTCAAGAAACAGGAGCTTGATCTCGTCCGCTGTAGCGACGGTCATCGATACCGCCAACAGTTCTTCCTGATCGCGAACCGTCGACTCGATTACTGTTCGCTCGACGCACCTTAGATTCAGGCGCGCCGCGTCGCGACCCACCTGCGCATAGTAGGGAGGTTCGCCGTAACTGAACACTAGCGTAAAACCTAACTGCTCACGGAAAAAGTCGCAGGACCTCTTGATATTGGTCACGAATAGTTGCGGCTCTGCACCAACAATCGTGGCTTTCAGCGGCGGCAATTTTAGCTTGAGCGACGTGGCGGAAAGTCCGGTTTTAAGGGCTCTCCAACTCTCGAAGCCTTGCTGTCTTGCGACCATTTCTTGCGCATCGCTGAGCTTAAAGCTCGCCGCAAGAATTTCGGAGTCGGGCATATTCAGGAAACGAGGCGAATGCTCGCGGATCTGTGCGGCGACGGGATAGTGGTGTTCGCGATGCCAGCGCAATATCTGCTTGGCTTGCTTTTTGAGATTCTCTAGATTGGGCATGTAGACCTCCACGATGAGATCGTAGGTGGGCATTGCCCTTCGGCGACCTGCCGTTGCATCCTACATGCCAGATTGCAGTATCTGCGAGCGTTTCAGCAGTTGTCAATTGCGTGCGCCCGGTAGCGGAGATCGCCGCCTACAATACGGCCGACATGCTCGTCCCGGCAGCTGCAAAGACATCAGCAGCTTCCGACTCGGCAATCGGAATGAACGCGTGCAAAACCGTAGGATCGAACTGGGTACCGCCGCTGTGGAGCAGGCGCGCGATCGCCTCGGTGTGCGCAAGGCCTTGCCGGTAGCAGCGATTTGAGATCATTGCGTCGAAAGCGTCGATCACGCAAATGATTCGCGAAACCAGCGGTATGTCATTGCCTTTTAGTCCGGCAGGGTAGCCACTCCCGTCCACGCTCTCGTGGTGGTGCAAAGCATACAAACTCGCTTCTTCGAGGCCGGGGAAAAGGCGCAGGATTGACCAACTATATTCCGGATGGCGATTGATGAGCCCACGCTCTTCGGACGTGAGCGGGCCCGGTTTTTTAAGGACTGCGTCGGGCACGCCGATCTTGCCGACATCGTGAAGCAGAGCGGCGACTTCTACCTGGTAGAGGCCCTCCTCCGGAATCTCCATCTTGCGGGCCACGCGCAACGCCCATTCCGCTAAGCGCGTGCTATGGACTCCGGTGTTGATGTCCTTCAGGTCGAGCATCTGGTTAAACGCACAAACCACGGAATTGCGGAAAGTCAGATGCTGCTCTTCCAATTCCTTAACGCGAAGCACGAGCCCAGACAGATCCAGACCAGAATTTAGGGTTGTCGCCATTTTGTCGTACACTCGCGTTCCGCGCTGACTCCTGGTTAAAACAGGTGGCAGGTCTCGACCGCCTGATAAGTATCCAGACGTCCGAAACCGAGATTCGCATTTCCGATGTAGTGGGCATCCGCCAGACCGAGGGGAACAGTTTGGCTAGAACATTTACCGTTAGTCCCCAACATGAGAGCTGCCGTGCCGGCTACGAGCGGGGTGCTGAATGATGTGCCCCATCCAGCGGCATAGGTTCCCCAGGGATAGGTGGTGACGACGCCTTCTCCCGGCGCAGCCATGAATACTGGCGGCACGCCGTAGTTCGTAAACGTGGACTGAACATCGAGATTCGAAGTGGATGCGACGTCGATGACTCCAGGCAGTCCGCCCGGATAAACCATCGTGTGCTCGCCGCTGTTGCCCGCAGATGCAACAGAAATCACGCCGCGGCTATTCGCATATTTGATCGCGGTCGCGAGTTCGGCGGAATAGCTCGAGTAGTTGAAGCTCATATTCATTACTTTGGCGCCGTTGCTCACGGCATAGTAAATGGCCCGCAGGATGTTGGAGTCATATGCGGTGCCGGCCGCGGTGAACGCCTTGAGCGGCATGATCTTGGCTTCGGGAGCAACCAGATGCACGAGGCCGGCGGTCATAGTCCCGTGGCCAAAGTCGGAATACGAGGTGCCATCCAGTACTGCCACGGTGCGCTGATCGAGCACAGCGACTGTTCGCTGATCGAGCGTTGCGGGTTGCGCTTCACTCAAATTCGGATTGGCTGGCACGTCGTTCATCTCCGAACCGCCGCTGGTGTTGGTGGTGAAGTCGTAGCCGTTGACCAGAACATTCTTCAGAACAGGATTGGTGGGGTCGACGCCGGTATCGATGACCGCGACCGTCGCTCCGGCGCCGTTAACATTAAATGCCGCTTGCGTTTGGGCCGTGCGCACCAGTTGATTGGCGGGCTGCGCGATGTAGCCGTGCCAAACAGTCGCGCCGTAATACGAAGTCGGCGCCTCGTCGGTTAGATACGAAGGGTCGGAGAAGGCATATGCCGGCTCCGAAGTCACGGTTTGATCAATTTCCACATCCAGAATGCCTGTCTCAAGACTGAGGCGGAGCAGGGACGTTACTGGATTTAGGATAGGGGGCAAAGTTACAAGAAAGAGCTGCCCGTTGGGGTCGCCCAGGCCAGTGACGACCTTGCAGCCCATCAGCAAGCAAGTCAGGTTGAGGCCCGGCAGTCCGAGCGAGTCGCGCACGATCAAGCGTGTTTGTGCCTGCGCCGGGGGAGCGCAAAAAGTGATCAGCAGTACCAGCAGGCACACCACCAGGCCCGCTTTCCTAAGACCGGTATTGGATTGTAAGTTGCCCATCGTTTTCCCCTTTTGACCGTGTTCCAATTGCGAGTGTAGGGTAGAACCTTCGTGCTTTCTACTTACACCCGTACTCTCTCTGACGTTACTTGTTCTGCTTTCTTTGGTTACTGCATTTGGTTACCTTTATCGCAAGATCGTCAGTGGAACCCACACCGTATTACGGCTCCCTGCCGTGATCGACAACCAGACGAACTCCTTCGCTTCAAACTCCATCTGAAACTCTCCAAAAGCATTGGCCACGGTTGTTCCAAGCAACTGATCTTCATCGGTTGATAGATCGACGGCTACGTTCTGCCGGGGTTGGACTGCTTGCTTGTCAAGCACCTGGCCGGTTAGCTGCACTACCTTGCCGTGAGCGCGACGCCCAAAACGTAAATCCACCATCAGACCTTCAGCCTCACAGATGACTTGCCATATATTCGGTCCGCCGCTACGCACGCCCGCCGGCAATGGCTGGGCGAAGCTATCAAAAATAATGTTGGCGAGAGTCCGTTTCTTTGGCTGGGGCTCTCGGCCGGCGAAGCCCACCTTCACCAGGTGCACCAGATTTTCCGGCGGGGTAAAGGCAGCTTCCTCACTTGCCAGTTTTCGGATCTGGCTCCAGACATCTATGTCTGTCTTGCATTTCGGGCAGCCCGTGCTGAGATGTGTCCTGATGTTTCCGCTAATCTCGGCCGCGCTGACTCCGCGGACAAAATCAGACCAAGACTGCTCTGAAAAGTGATCCATTCCGATCCTCACTGTGCTTTGGGGGTTTAATGCAAAACTTTGGGGGGTTACTACAAAAGGGACGGCAGGAGGTCATAAAATACAGAGACCCTTGAATAAAATTTGATTAGCGTTACCCCTTTCCTATCAATAAGAAAGGAGCCCAGTAGTAAGGATGGGGGCGTTGCTCCCGCAGGCGGATGGACGCCATTTGCATGGCTACCGCTGCCGAATGCCCTTGTTGCAGCCGGGTGTAGAACTGGATCATGAACTCTTTCGTGCTGTCGTCGTTGACATCCCAGAGGCTCAAGACAAGTGACTGAGCACCCGCCTGCAGCAGGCCCCGGACCAGCCCGAGCAGTTCGTCCCCTGGTGTGACCACATTTAATCCAGTGGCGCAGCCGCTAAGCACGACCAATTCAACCGGTAGTTGCAGATGAGCCATGTCGTAAAGGCTGAGATGCGATGATCCCAGACGAATGGAGGAAAACATCGGGTTATCCTGGCGAAAATATCCGTGGGTCGCGATGTGCACGGACTTGCTCTGCGGCCCGTGAGTTCGCAACACATCTTCCGTAGCAGCATCGCCCAGAAATAGCTTCGCGTTCGGCAAGATTCGAGCCAGCGCCTCCACCTCCTCGCGGATGGCGGGCGTTCGTTCGTCGGGCACACCGAGGATAAGGGGATCCCCGGCGGCGGTAACCGGCTTGGTCTGGCAGTGCGCGTAAACGCTCGCGCTAGGGGCGTAAGAAATCGCGAATCGATCAATCAGGTACGACTCGCCATCATGCAAGGCATGAAAGGGAACATAGTGAAGCAATCCGTGCGGTACAAAAACGATATGCCGAACTTCCAGCAGGTGCCGGATGGGTGCGATTAGCTCTTGGTACAGGCTCTTGAGATTCGCCTGGGTTGATTCCAGCAACGTCTGGCTGAAGGTAGCAACATACTGGGCATCAAGGCGAAATTTTGACATCTGGAATTGCAGAAGCTGAAGCAGCTTTTGAATTCGCGTTTGCACTGTAACCGGACAGATATGAAGGTTGTCGCGGGTTAGCACACACGCGATGTTGCGATCGTGTGCGCAAAAAAACTCCACCAGCGCGGTGTCGCTAGGAAGCGCCGTCCGAATTTGCTCCATCGACATGGTGGAGGAAACCTGTACGCCGGCTTGGTTCGCCTCGGCAACTGTGGCCTCTTTTATGGCTCGCATAAAATCGGCTTCCCGCGAACGGGCCTGCTGCTCGAGTTGCTGCACTCTTTCCTGCGAGCGCTCCTCTGGGCGCAGTTGTTCACGCTCAATGAGGTTGTAGTACCAGTTCAATTCTTCCCGGAGGTTGCGGATTGATCGCACCAGTTCGCTTTGACCAGGATCGGCCGCGGTAGGGACGTGTACGGGCTGGTTGAGGAGATCGATCAGCGTGCGGGACTTTGCTTGTTCGATGTAGGCGAATGCCTCCGCAAAACTATTCGGACGGCGCAGGCAAATGTCGACCAGGTTCTCGTAGACTTCAAGTTTGTTCTCGAAGAAAGCGATCTTCAGCTCTCCTCCTCGCAGGCTGCTGCGCAGGCCCTCGATCGCCACACGGGCTCGGCGGTAAGCTTCGTAGGCGGCGTCTTCATTTCCAGTTGTGCGCTCGACCTCGCCCATCAGAAACTCCGCCTGGTAGAGGAGCGTCGGTGAATCCAGATTCTCCAGACCCTCCCGCGCACTCTGGCAGTGCTGCCGAGCGAGGCGTGCATCGCCGAGCCGTAGCGCGATTCGCGCCAGCAAGAGCTCCGCCAGGACCGCTTTGCCCCGCATCGGCGAAGTTCGGAAGAAGCCGTGCGCCGCCGAACAGAGCCGCCTCGCCTCAAACAGCCGGCCCTCGGTGAACAATACCAGCGCCTGGTACAGGTCAATTAAGGAGGGCCAAACCTGGTTCTGGTCGCGAACAAACATTTCTTTGGCCGTGGTGAACAGTTTGACGGCTTCAAATGCCTGCCCCTGGCGGCTTGCGGCAATGGCGGCAAACCCCAAAGCCTTGGCGGCTTCGTAGCCGAAGCCTAGCTTGTGAAAGGCTTCGTTCGCTGCCCGTCCTAGTTCTCCGGCTTCGGCGCTCAGATTCAATTCAAGATAAATCTCGGACAGGTCAAGATTGCAGAGCGCAAGTTGGTAGGCATCATTTGCTTTTTTGGCGCTGACGGACGCATCCCGCAGCATTTGGATCGACCGCCCGTACTCTCCGCGCAGGAAATGCAGGTAGGCAATGTTGTAGTCGGCATAGGCCACCAGAATCGGCATGTTCTTCTGTTCGCAGTGCCGACGAGCAACTTGGTGCAGCTCCAGCGCTTCGGAGAAATCGTTCAGGCTGATGTGGCACAACGACATATTGCTCAGAACCGCTGCCAGCCCTTCGGCATCGTCGTGAGCCAGCATCTGCTCGTAGGCGCGCTCGTAATATCCGAGCGCCTCGGTGAATCGGTCCTGGCGGTGGTAGATGTTTCCAATATTGATTTCCAACCGAGCTAGCCGGCGAGTGTTGCCTTGCCGCCGGAAGATCGCACTGGCGCGCGCCCCCGCTGCCAGCGCTTCATCGTATCGGCCCAACAACAGCAAGGACTGAATCGAGCCGCTCAGCGTGCGTGCAAGTTCAAGCTCTTCCCCCGTTTGTTCAAATAGAGCGACGGCCTCCGCATGCAGATGAATAGCTTCCCCGTGTTCGTCGAGCGCGTACATGGCATTTGCTTTTGCCCGGAAGCTTCGGGCGATGAGGCTTGGCGTACCGAGAGTTTGGGCAACATTCAAAGCGGTATCCGCCAGTTTCCTGGCATGATGCGTATCGATGCGAACTTCTTGCCAAACCCTCTCGGTGAGGACGGTTACGATTTCCTCCCACGCCGCACCAGGGTTTTGTGTGACCAACAGAGCGCGGCTGACGGCATCCTCAAGCGCGAGCAGGCGCTCGATGATGGCATCCGATTCGGTCTTCTGAACCGCTTGGACGCTCATTCAGAAGCCTCTCTTTTTAAGGAGTTTTCTGAGCTGTGCCAGGCAACGAGCTCGGATCGCCCCAATCGAACCAGTCGCCATGCCCAACTGGTCGGCGATTTCCTCGTAAGGCCGCGGGGGAAGCTCAAAGAAAAGCAAGCGGACCATCTGCTCGCACTTTTCCGGCAACTCGGAAACAGCGTCGCGGAGCATTTGTTCCTGCTGGAGTTGTGCCAGCATGCGCTCGGGAAGATCGTTGGCATCGGCAGTGAGCCCAGCTGCGCCGTCCGGGCCCTCCGGTTCAAGCTCCACCAGTCTATCGGCGGTGCGCTGGTGGCGGAGACACTTGTGATAGCAAGTCTGCATCAGCCATTTCGGAAGCGCACGATGGTCGCGGAGCCGCGGCAACTCCGAAAGCAGGTCCACACACACCGATTGAAAAATGTCCGCAGCATCCTGGTACATACCAAGCTTGATTGGGATTGAGTAGATGAGGTTTTTGTACTTATCAATTAACGCCGACCAGGCTTGCGGATCGCCCTGTAGGCAACGGCCAATCAGGCGCGCGTCGTCAGAAGAATCCGCTGGCTGCTCTTTCTGCCTCCCTGTGGCCGCTCCGGTCATCGAATGCCGGCATTCTCCATGGCCGGACCGCGAACGTAAAGCTGGTCCGCGTTCCACAAGGTGTAAGGGTCGAGCACCGCGGGGTGGAAGTTGCCAACGCGGCTGTTCGCGCTGGCAAGAATGTTGGGCGTTCCCAGGAAAATAAACGGCAGATTTTCGGCGATCAATTGTTGCGCGCGATCATATAACTTCTTGCGCTGAGCATAGTCAAACGTGACCATCTGTTGCTGCATCAGTTGGTCCAACTCGCGTTCCCAGTCGGTCGCCGGTTTAGTTTCGCCGAGGTGCCATAAATGCGATGTTCCCGCGTAGGCCCATACATTCATCTCCGGGTTTGGGTCCGCATCTCCGCCACCCAGCGCCATGATCGCCGCATCGTAATCAAAGCTCTGAAATATCCGATCAACCACGGCGCGAAATTCCAGTGGAACTATATGCACTTGCATGCCGAGGTGCGCCAGGTCATCCTGTATGAGAGTGGCCATCTTCATACGCTGGCTGTTGGATGAGCTGGTCATGATTGAGAATTCCACCGGCTGCCCGCGGGGGTCCAGCAACTGGCCCGTGGAGTTCCACCCATACCCAGCCGACTTCAGTAGCTCGCGAGCTCTCTCGATTGATCGCGTGGGATGCGGAATCGCCTGATTGATCCACAGCTTATTGCCGGGTCCAACATTGCCCCACAATGCCGTCCCACGCGCGCCGTAGACGAGGCTGACGATTGAATCTCGATCTACCGCGGCCGAGATTGCCTGCCTAAACTTCAAATCGCGAAACCATATCTGCTTGCCCGCAACCTCGTCGAGTTTTTTCCCGCCGAGATCGTTCAGGTTGAACACCAGAAAGTTAAATTCGAGGCTTGGCCCCATGTCAGCGAGTTGTAAAGCATTGCGGACTTTCTCACGCGCGAGCAGGTTGTAGTTCTCCGCGCTGAGCCGGCTGACGATGTCAGTTTCCCCGGCCTCAAAGCGCATCACCTGCGCATCTTCCGTGCCCACGGACAGAAATACGAGTTCGTCCAGATACGGCAGCCGCTGGTTTTCTTTGTCGACCTTCCAATAAAAAGGATTTCGCTCCACCACGATTCGCTGCCCCGGCACATATTCTTTGAGCCGGAACGGACCCAGTCCGGCTATCTCAGAAGCCTGCACATTCAAGGACCATGCCTGTGCGAAATGTCCTTCGCGATAAGGCTTTTCGAGCAGGTGTTTCGGCAGCATGGCAAGGCCGTCGAACAACCTCTCGGCGGCCGCGTAGGGACGCGGCAATACGAATCGCACGGTATACTGATCGACTTTGCTAACCGCGATGGGCTTGCCGTCGATGATCAGCAGGTCACGCTGCGGCGAGTCCACAGCCTCGTCCATGTAGACGCCGAAGGAGAAAACTACATCGTCGGCATCGAAGGGAACGCCGTCGGAGAAGCGAATTCCCTTGCGGAGTTGCAGGGTAAAGGTCCGGCCGTCGGAAGATATTTTCCAGGATTTCGCCAGCGCGGGCTCCGTTTGTTGCGAAGATCGGTTAATGTCAATCAGATCGCCCATGAGGCGCCCGATTACCTCGCGCGAAACCGCGTCGGTTGAAGTAACCGGGTTGAGCGTCTTCGGTTCGGAGCGTTCGCCAATGGTCAAGTGTCCGCCATAGCGGCCTGAGACATCAGGCATGCGCGCCAGCTCTTCTCCGGGCTTCGCTGGTTCCGGAATAACCTTTGCGGCAAAACATGCACCGGCAAGTAGACACACGTGTAGCAGGGTTAGGCCAGTAATTCGCTTCATATCGACCTCGTAACCCCACAGAAAGGTGACCTAGGATTGTTTAAAATTCTAGCCGGAATGGAGTGTATCGGCGAGATAACCGTAGAGTACGGAAGTAATGATCAACGCTCCTGCCGGCGCCAGAAGCCAACCATAAGAGACCAGGACGCTGTACTGCTCCAGAGCGCTCAACATGTTGCCCCAGCTAGGCACCGGCTCACTGACGCCGAGGCCGAAAAACGAGAGCGTTACTTCGGCGGCAATATATTGAGGAACCAGCAGCGCCGCCTGGGTGAGCAGCACTCCGAAGGTTTGCGGCATGATATGCCGCCGCAGAATGTAGAAATCGGATGCGCCAAAGCCACGCGCTGCTAGAACATAGTTGCGGTTTCGCGAGCTGAGAACAATTCCTCGCACCAGCCGGGCCGGCCGAGCCCATCCAATCAATCCGATCACGCTGGTCAAAAGAAAAAAAGTGCGCAGCGCGCTGAGATGCAGAGGCAAGAAGGCGCGCACGCCCAGCAGGAAATAGAGCCAGGGCAAAGAAAGAAAAAGCTCGGTCACTCCCATCAACGACTCGTCAATCCAGCGCCCATAATAACCAGCGATGCTACCGAGTATGCCTCCTGCCAGCAGGGCGATCAAAGTTGCTGTTAGCCCGGCCGCAACCGAAATCTGGCCGCCGAACAGAACGCGAGAAAATTCATCCCGTCCGTAACCGTCCGTTCCAAGAATTAAGATTTTTGCTGGCTCGACCACGCCGAACAAATGCAGACTTGCTCCGTGAAGCCCCAGAAGCCGGTAACTCGAACCGTAAAGCAAAAACTGAACGGGATAAGCGTGGGTCCTGTCTTCCTGATAAGTTCCGGCTTGGTCTCCGTCCAACACAAGCTTCGAAGCGTAGACGAACGGACGCAAATGGAATCCAGAGGCGTCTTTGAAGTGTAGGCGCGTGGGCGGAGCATAAGGCAGTTCGCGGTCTTGGGTGGCTGCATCGTAGGGCGCAATAAACCCTGCAAATAGCAGGATGATATGTACTCCTGCGAGTGCGGCAATCAAAATCGCTGTTTTACTGCGCATCCGATCCCTCTCTTCGAATTCGAGGATCCAATGCGAGTAATAGGATATCGGCAATCATGCCGCCGCCGAGTGTGAATAGCGACGAGAACATAATCCCCCCGATGACGAGGTAGAGATCCCGGGAGAGCGTCGCCTCGAGCATCAAAGGCCCCAATCCAGGCCATCCACATACCACCTCAACCATCATCGATCCGCTGAGGAGTCCAGCCAGAGAAAATCCCAGAAGCGAAACGGCAGGGTTGGCCGCAACCGGCAATGCGTGCCGGAAAAGGACTCTCCTTGGCTTGATTCCGAACCCGCACGCGGCTTGGACATACGGAGCGTCCAGCACTTCAAGAACGCTGGAGCGAACATGCCTCACGATCACAGCCGTTTCGCCAAGCACGAGGATCACAGTCGGCAGGGCCAGATGAAGTAACAAGTCTTGCAGCTTCCCCGATGTAGATAGGCCCTCGACATCAGATGACCGCATTCCCCCGATCGGCAGAATTCGCCAACGAACCACGGCTGCGAGCAGCCCAACGGCAATCACAAGTTCTGGCACGGAAATCAGAAACGAACTCAAAAGCGTGACCGCCTTGTCCAATAGGCCGCCGCGCTGGCTGGCCGCCCACACTCCTACCGGAACGGAGATCAGCCACGTCAGCACAAGCGCCGTAATAGTGAGCAGCAGAGTATTTTTCGCCCGGCTCCACAACAATGGAGCGACGGGAACGTTGTAAGCAATGGAATAGCCAAGATCGGAGTGTAGTGCGGACTGCACCCACCGCCCGTATCTCACCAGCAAGGGTTGGTTCAGACCGTAGCGAGATCGCAGCGCCGAAATCGTTTCCGGAGAAATCTGCGGGTTCATCCGCATTTCGTCAAAGAAAGTTCCGGACGCCATTTCGGTGAACAAGAAACAGAGCGCCGACACTCCTATCAGTAGTAGAACTGCGCGCACCAGTCTGCGAGCGATATAACTCACGCAACACCGCCGGTGATTGCCGCCAGATTCGATGCGGCGGTGTTCGCCGCCGCCAGCAGTTTCTTCGTCGCCGCATGGTTGGGGCTGGAAATCACTTGCTGAGTTGGGCCGGCTTCGACCATCTTTCCTTCAGACATAACGGCGATCGTGTCAGCCAGCCGTGCGACCAGCGCTAGATCATGAGAGATCAAAAGATAAGTGAGAGAACGAGACGCTTGCAGGTCGATCAATAGGTTGGCGATTTGAGCCTGGGTCGACAGGTCAAGTCCTGAAAGTGCCTCATCCAGAACCAGCAGCTGCGGGCGCAAAGCGAGTGCCCGCGCCAGCGCAAGCCGCTGGCGTTGTCCGCCGCTGAAATGGAGTATCGATCGGTGCATCCAATCGGGAGAGATTCCTACTTCGATCATCAAGGCGTGCGCCAATTCGCGACGGTTCTCCCCGTTGCGGCGACCATAGATCGCGCGATCGTCGATCCGATCATCGATTCGATCATCGTTCCGATCATTGATCCGGGCATCGATCAGCAAAGGCTCCTCGATCACTTCCAGAGCCGAAAAGCGCGAGTTCATCGCGGTAACCGCATCCTGAAACACCATCTGAATACCGGAGCGAAAAGGAAGCAGGTCGCGAGGACGCAGCTGGGCGATGTCTGTGTCCTGAATCAGAATCTGTCCGGAGTCGGGCCGTTCCAGGCGGGTAACGCATCGCGCTATGGTCGATTTTCCCGACCCCGATTCGCCGACCAGCGCCAAGGTTTGCCCGCGCGGAATCGCGAAATCGACATTGCTTACGGCGGCGACGGGCACGCGTTTCCGCCACAAACCTCCCCGGATATATTTCTTGCAGAGCCCTTTTACGAGGAGCAAGTTTTGAATTGGTTCTCCGCTTTTTGACAAGTCAGTAGGCAAACAAGTTGACCGTTTACTCCCCGTACTTGAAACAGTTCACGGGACGTGAAGGCTCGGGCAGAAATTCACCCGGATAGTGGCGTGAGCAGACGTCCATCCGCTCGACGCAACGCGGGGCAAATCGGCAGCCCACTGGAGTGCAAGTCGGGTCGAAGGGTTCGCCTTCGATCGCGGGAAACCGCGTTCGCGGCCCTGTTCTTGATCCCGCGGCGACAGGAAGCATCATGAGCCGAACCAGGGCTTGCGTATAAGGATGCAATGGGCGCCCCAGGATCTCGGCGCAGCTCCCAACTTCCACGATGCGGCCGGCATACATCACTGCGATACGATCGGCAAATCCTGCGAATAACGCTGGATCGTGGCTAATTACCAGAATCGCCGTTCCGTGTTGTTGCCGGATCTGCGACAGAAGCGCAATTATCCCTGCTTGCAGCGTTGCATCCAGTTTGCTCGTAGGCTCGTCGGCGATCAAAAGAGCCGGCCTGCAAGCCACCGCTTGAGCGATTGCGATCCGCTGCCTCTGTCCACCGCTGAGTTGATGAGGATACGCAGAATAGATTTCGCCCGGCCGATCGAAGCCGACCTCTCGAAGTAATTCCATCACCCGCATCCGCCGCCGCTTTGCGTTACCTTCCAAATGCGCGCGCAGAACCTCGCCGACTTGCGAGCCGGCCGTCATTACGGGATTGAGTGCAAGGGCCGGATCCTGTGGGATCCGCGAGATCACCCGTCCCCGGACCAACTGCAACTCCTTCCCAGGCAATTTCAGAAGTTCCTGGCCACAAATAAGGATGGTCCCGCTCTCGTATCTTGCATTTGGCGGCAACAATCGTAGCAACGCGCCTGCCAGCGTGGTTTTCCCGCAACCCGACTCTCCCAATATTCCGACAATTTCTCCAGCGCGAATGTCGATCCCAATGCCATCGACGGCGCGAATTGGACTGCTATCCCCGGATGAGTACGTAATCGCCAGCTCCCGGACTTGGGCTACATACTCTTTTGCGATATCCACCTGGCAGCAAGCTCCCAAGTCAGATTCTTGCCTACAACCTCTCTACTAGCAATTGTCTACTAAGGAGCGGATCAGTCTTGCGGCAGACGGGATGTCAGGGTATTCGTCGGAGAGGCGAAGTTCTTTTCATTGAGATTGATGCGAAAGCGCTCAAGCCGCTCAAGACCACAAGGATCCATAACGCAGCACGAAGGGTCGAACGCTGCGCGACAAACCCTATCAGGGGCGGCCCGGTAAGAAAGCCAACATAGCCAGCCGTCGTGACTACGGCGAGGCTGGGACCGGGTGCACTGCCTTCGATGTTCCCTGCAGCGGCAAATGTATTGGGAATAATCGTGGCCAGACCCGCTCCAGCGCAGGTAAATCCTACCAGCGCCCAACCGGCATTGCCGAACAACAACACGAAGGCAAGCCCTGCTGCGGCCAAAAGAGCCCCGTAACATACAAGGTGGCCGCGCCCCAGCTTCCCAGTGAGATAGTCGCCTGTCAATCGACCTCCAGCCATAGCGCCTGAGAACACCGCATATCCAAGAGCGGCCAATCCTGGCCCGGTGAGAACCGAAGTACGAAGATAAATCGCGCTCCAATCGGCGATCGCACCTTCAACGAGCATGATCGAAAATGCAAGAAGAGCGAGAGCGCCTAATGGTACAGACCACGTAATCGTGCCTCCGGATGCCACTTTCTCGGCATCCTCAGGTGCTGAGGGAAGCGGAAGCCACCGGAATGCGAGCATGGACATTGCGGTAAGTGCTATACCGCTGACCCAAAAATGAATCCCGGCCGGAACCGCACGGGAAGCAACTAATCCCCCTAACGCAGATCCGGCCATTCCGCCCAAGCTGAAGAGGGCGTGAAATGACGACATGATGTGACGCTGGTATTGCTTCTCGAGCATTACGGCGTGAGTATTCATCGCTACATCCATCGAACCAGCCATCGCCCCGTAGAAAAGAAGAGCGACCGACAGTGTCAGGACCGTATCGGATTCGGCAATCAAGGGCAGCGCGAGAGCAAACCCCAATGTCGACCCAATCACGATGTTCAGACTGCCGAACTTGTGAATGAGCCATCCAGCGGCAGGCATGGCGAGAACGGAACCGATTGCCGCCATCATCAACGACCTGCCCAAAACGCCGGGAGAAAGATGGAGCTGCGCCTGAAAGGCAGGAATCCTCGAAGCCCAGGTGGCGATGATCAGCCCGTGGATCAGAAAAATTAAGGACACGCTCACGCGTACCTGTCGGAGGCTGCGTGGCTGCATCAGTTGGATTCCATCCGTGAACTTGATTCGCGACCGCGCCGATCACCCGGGACGGGGATGTCGAATCGGCTTTCGACTCTTGCTGCAGTTTTTTCGACCGTGTCAAACAGTACAGAGTTGATTCCTAAGCGAGCTGCCGCCTCGATGTTTTCGGCGCGATCATCCAGGTACAAGATCTCTTGCGGGGGCGCTCCGAGTAGTTCGAGACATTTGCGATAGATCGCTAGCTCCGGCTTTATGGATCCGTAGTCGCAGGAATAAATCAGGTGTTCAAATGGAGAGAGGCCCGAAAAGGACTTGGTCACATAGCGACTGAGTTCGAGCGGCATGTTTGAGAGCAGGGCTAAGAGGAAGCCGTCACGGTGTAACAGCTTTGCCCATTGCACAGCGCCTGGATTCGGTCGAGTGTTACTTTCGCAATCGAGCTTGATTAGCGTTGCTATCTGAACTCCGCTCAAACCCAGTTTTTGCTGGCCAACAACCGCTGTCCAGTAAGCAGGTCCATCGATATCACCCCGGTCGTAGGGCGGCCGCAGCTTCCAGTAAAGTTCCGAGAATCGCTCATGGGGAATGCCGCACACCAGCGCCATACCTTTCATATCCTCCGGCGTTTGCTCGAGGCAAAGAACGTTTCCGTAATCGAAGACGACTGCCCGAACGGTGCGCTTTTTCGAAAGATCTTGTGTGGCGCTAGGTTTGGCGGTATCATGCATAAATCGAATAATACACGTATAAACATGCACAAACAATTGCATTCGTGCAAAACAGAATGAAACCAGAAGCGGAAGCAGGCCAAAACGCCCTGAAGGAAGAGCGCCACCAGTACATCCTGGAGCTGCTTGGCAGTGAGGGCCGCGTCCTCGCCGCGGACCTAAGCACTCGATACGGGGTCTCGGAAGACACGATTCGGCGAGATCTGCGCGAATTGGCGAGTTCGGGAAAGATCCAACGGGTGCACGGCGGCGCCCTGCCTCGCCGTGCCGAAGCCGTTCCTTTCGTGTCTCGGCAACAAATCGATATGGAGAGCAAGATCGGAATTGCTCGAGCGGCGGCTGCCATGATCCACGACGGTCAGGTGGTGCTGATTGATGGAGGCACCACGAATCTAAGAATTGCTTCCTACCTTTTAAGAGAGCGTTCGGCAACGATTGTTACTAACAGCCCACCGCTTGCGCTGGCGTTGGCGGATCATCCGAAGTTGAGCGTGCTGATGCTCGGAGGAAATTTCCTGAAAGAGGAGCGGGTCACAGTAGGCATCGAGACCATTCGTCGAATCGAATCTATTCGCGCGGATCTATGTTTTCTTGGAATGTGCAGTTTGCACCCGGAGGTCGGAATAACCGTCGGCAACCGAGAAGAAGTGTACGTGAAGCAATCGATGATAACGGCTTCAAGGGAAGTGGTTGGCCTGATTTCACTTGGGAAAATGGGGACATCTCTGCCTTACCTGGTCGGTCCTGCCACCCGGCTGACACGTTTGATCACCGATGCCTCAGACGAAGACGTCTTGAATCCCTACCGCTCCCAAGGCATAGAAGTCACGAGCACGTAAAACGGAAGAAAGAGGTTGGATGATCTTGGGATGATTTATACACGTTGAAGCTTTTTTTATTTCCTCTTATTGTTGGATGCTGCTTACTTTGTCGCTCTGTCGGGCCGGAATGGTTCAAGGCTTCAATTGGATGCGCCAGCCTATCAGCGTCCACAGGCGACCGTTGGAAAACTTATGAACAACCGCTCTCTCAGCTCCCAGTTGTTTTTGTCATTGCTTGTTGCCATGGGAATCATCTCCGCAACCAGTGTTCTCGTAGCCCAAGACGCGGTTCGGTCGTGGATGAATCCCAAACTGTCCCCTCAAGAGCGTGCCGAGCTGGCTCTGAAGCAGATGACGCTCGACGAGAAGTTGGCCCTCCTGCATGGGAATGGCATGGCAAACAATCCCACATGGGCGATGCCGCTCACCCATCTCGCAAACGGTGGCGCGGGTTATGTCGAGGGCGTAGAGCGCCTCGGCATTCCGCCGCTGATCATTTCAGATGCCGCATACGGAGTACGGGATAGCGGTGTGAATGGAAGGTATGCAACGGCGATGCCTTCGAACCTGGGGGCAGCATCCGCGTGGGATCCGGAATCCGCTTGTGCTTACGGCGAAGTGATTGGCAGCGAGCTTCGAGCGCAAGGCTTCGATATGACGCTGGGCGGCGGCGTGAACCTGGCCCGTGAACCTCGGAACGGTCGTACCTTCGAGTATGCCGGCGAAGATCCTTTGCTTGCCGGCACGATAGACGGAAACATGATGAAGTGCGAACAGGCGCAACACGTCGTCGGCGACATTAAGCACTACGCGCTGAACGACCAGGAGACCGGACGCAATTTCGTCAATGCCATCATTTCGAATCGGGCCATGCAGGAATCCGATCTACTCGCTTTTCATATTGCGATCTCCATCGCACATCCTGGCGCGGTGATGTGTTCCTACAATCGGATCAATGGAGACTACGGCTGCGAAAATTCTTATACCTTGCGAGATGTACTCAAGAGGGACTGGGGCTTCCAAGGCTTCGTGATCTCTGACTGGGCTGCAACTCACAGCACGGAAAAGGCATCTGCAGCCGGTTTGGATCAGGAAGAGCCCATGGCCGACTACTTCGGTCCGAAGCTGAAAGAAGCGGTGGCTGCCGGGAGAGTGCCCTTGTCGGAGATTGACGACCACGCAAGGCGAGTCCTGTATGCGGAGTTTCTCTCAGGGGTGGTTGACGACCCGCCGCGGAAGAGCGTGGTCGACGTCGAGAAGGGACTCGAAGTCGCCCAGCGAGTGGAAGAGAAAAGTATCGTTTTGTTGAAGAATACTCGTTCCGTACTGCCTATAATCCAATCGATCCACAGCATTGCGATCATCGGGGGACATGCCGATGTCGGAATGCTTTCCGGTGGAGGATCGGCGCAAGTGGACCCGCCAGGCGGAAATGCCATCATGCCTGCGGGCAAGGGTGAAACCCACTGGCAAGATCACATCTGGTTTCCGACGTCACCGCTGAAAGCTCTCCGAGCAAAGCTGCCGAATACGAAAATCGAATACGATTCGGGAACAGATTTGAAGTCCGCAGTAAGTCTCGCCAAGAGTTCTGATCTCGCAATCGTCTTTGCATACCTGTGGATGGCGGAAGACATGGACCTGCCGAGTCTGTCGCTTCCTGACAATCAGGATGCTTTGATCGAGCAGGTCGCCGCGGCGAATCCTCGCACAATCGTTGTGCTCGAAACCGGTACGGCCGTCACCATGCCATGGCTCGACAAAGTTGCCGCGGTAGTCGAGGCATGGTACGCAGGTAGTGCCGGGCATAAAGCTTTGGCCAACGTTCTCGTTGGGAACGTCAATCCAACCGGCAAACTTCCCATCACTTTCCCGAAAAGTGAAACCGATCTGCCGCATCCGGTCATTCCACCAATGCCGCCTCAGGATCAAGCTCTCAGTTATACAGTCCACTACGATGAGGGACCCGAAGTTGGCTACAAGTGGTATGAAGCGAAGGGCAAGCAGCCACTATTTGCATTTGGCTTCGGTCTGTCCTACACCTCCTACGCATATTCAGGGCTAAGCGTTGATTCCGCCGCTAAGACTGTCCGCTTCAGCGTCGCGAATACCGGGAAACAGACGGGCACTGAGATCGCGGAAGTGTACGCAAGATTGCCGAAGAGCGCGGACGAATGCTTCAAACGGCTGGTGGGGTGGAACCGAGTCAGACTCGCGCCGGGTGAATCACAAACGGTCACGGTGGCGATCGATCCACAAGTCTTGCAAACCTACGACGATACGACGGCCCGCTGGAACTTCGCGCCAGGCGATTACGAAATCGTGGTTGGTGCATCTTCCGACAATACGCCTCTCACGGGAACTCTCTCGGTTCATTGAAATACACATAAACACGAGAGTATTTCACTTTGATTCGGGCAATTCTCGATGCTTGCATCCCGCAAACCGAAGGGAACTGTTGATGGCTCGGACGTTTAACAAGGTGCTCCGCTCCGCTGAGAAGCTTGCTTTTTGTAGCCTGCTAGCGATCGCGGTTCCACTCAACGCCCAACAGGCTGCGACGACGACTTGGACCGGTGAGGTTCGCACGGCCGCCGGACAAGCTGTCCCAGGTGCGAAAGTGACAGTATCTACAACGGGGAAAAAGCAGACGGCGATCACAGGTTCTGATGGGAAGTTTTCGATCGAGAGCGTCGCACAAGAGCCACACACCGTGACTGTGCAGCTGACCGGACAAGGTCCAAGCACACCGCTGGCGGTAAATATCAGCAGCGCCTCCGTTGCCCTGACGGTATCCGATCAAAACGTGCTGTCTATTTTAGTCAATCCGCAAGCTGCTTCTAAAGTCTCGAATGTGGCGAGCGGGACGAGCGATGAGAAACTCTCCAGCCAAAAGGTGAACGAGTTGCCGTTGAACGGGCGTGACTTCAGCACGCTGCTGCTGTTGGCAGCCGGCACGATGACGGACGTGAATGGGCAGACAAATTTCACCCAGCAGTTCGCCATTAACGGACAGCGCGGCGTTGAGGCTGTCTTCGCAATGGACGGCGCTGATATTAGTGATCCTGAAATGGGCGGGAGTACGTTCACGAATTTCGACGTGGACGCGATTCAGGAATTGCAGTCAAGCTCAGGCTGGATGCCGGCCGACATCGGGCGGGGCGCGGCAGGTTTCACCAACATCGTGAGCCGGTCCGGGAGGAGCGGATTCCACGGCTCATTCTTCGAGTTTTTAAGGAACTCTGCCCTCGATGCGCGGAATTATTTCGATCACCCGTCGATTGCGGACCCAGGCCGTATCCCTCCGTTCCGGCGAAACGAGTTCGGATTTACCAACGGCGGGCCAGTCGTGTTGCCGAACCTGTATGACGGACGCGACCGCACGTTCTATTTTGTGCAGTATCAGGGGTTCAGGCAGGTGCTGGGAACGACCCAGGTTTTGGCTGTGCCAACGGCAGCCGAGCGAGCGGGCCAGGATGTGGTGACGTATCCCGATGGCAGCACGGACACGCTGCGCGTACCGGTGAATCCAGCAATTGAGACCGTACTGGCGCGCTATCCACTCCCCAACAACCCAACCGGCGCGTATGGTGCGCGAACCTATGCTGCTCCTTCAAACGTAAATACCGATGCGGATCAGTTTTCCATCCGCATCGATCAGAAAGTTGACGCAAAAGGACAATTGCTTGGGCGCTTCAATTACGACAATCTAACGGGACCGACAACAAATCCGGATCAGACACTGATTGATCCGAGCTTCGGTGTGCAGTATGTGGACCGGCAGCGGAACGGGGTCATTACCTACACGCGTACTGTGTCTCCGCGCTTTCTCTGGTCGACGTCGGTGAGTTTCACGCGAACGACCCCTTCGTTTGTGACACAGAACCACACCGATCCGGCTTTGAAGTTCATCGACGGCCTTTACGAGGCGTACAACAGCGCGGCCGGTTCGGTGACGTCTGCGTTCGGGAACTTGTTCCAGGGGCAATTGAATTTTACCTGGACGACTGCGCGGCACGCGGTGAAATGGGGCGCGGAGGCGCGACTTAATCGCGACACGACATACTTCGGAATCAGTCCCAATGGCGAATATGATTTTGGTGGCGGAACAGTTTACTCGCCCGTGTTGATTCCTTCCGCGAGTGGACAGCATGATGTGCAGCCGGGTCAACCCCTGCCAGACACCTTGAGCAGCCTATTGCTGGGGTATCCGTATGGATACACGATCGCGGTCGCGCCGCCCTACGCATCGAATGGCGCGCACATTGGGCCCGCGGCGATCAACCGGAATGACGTGAACGCCTACATCGAGGACACGTGGAAAATCAATCCGCAATGGACGCTCGAATATGGGCTGCGATATGAGCTCTACACCCCGATTTCGGAGCGCGCGAACCGGACAGCGGGCTTTCTGAATTCATTCCCACCCGCGGGCGTTGGCCAGGAATATTTGATCAATCCGCAGCCTACTTATCAGACCGATTGGAACGGCTGGGGGCCGCGTTTGCAAGTGGACTGGAATGCGCCGCAGGCCGTTCATGTGCACATGGGGGGAGCGATTACAGTGATTCCGCCCAATATCTGGCAGGACAATCTTCTGACAGGGTCAACGCCCTATGTTGTTTATCCCCGTGTCAACGCGGCGCAAAACGGGGAAATTTCTTACGGATTTCAAATCACACCGCAGGAGTTGCCGCAGGTCTACAACACAGCAGGCATGAATGTGTTGGCCAGCGGCGATCCGAAAAAAGTGCCGGCGAACACGGTGATGGATGTGAATCGATACCAGCAGGATTTGGCAGCGCTGGCGCCGAGTCATCAGCTCTCGCTGCTGAGTCTGTCCGGGATCGACCGGCGCTTCGGTGATGGCTACCTGCAAACTTGGACGCTGGGGCTGGAACGGGCTTTCGGCGGCCTCACCGCCGATGTCGCGTATGTGGGAACATCGGCCTTTCGACTTCCCAGAATGTCCTATCCGAACGCGTATCCTGGAGCGGATTCGGAATTCGCACGGTTTACAAACTTCGACGGCGGCGGAGCAGTGACAGGTGGTTTCGGATACGAGTCTGTGATGACGGCGACGTCGCACTCGTCATACAACGCCTTGCAGACCTCATTGTCGGGAAATGTCGGGCACGGCGGTCCGTCATTGCAGGCCGGCTACACCTGGGGCAAATCACTGGATGATGTCAGCGGCATTCTGGGAGGAACAGGATCTACCGGCGCCGTAACGCAGTTTAGTCCACAAGACCCTTTCGATACGCAAGCGGAAAGAGGGCCGTCAAGCTTCGATGTGACCAATGCCTTCACGTTGAGCGCGGCGCAGGATTTGCATTTTGAGCATTTAGGACTTCAGTCGGATCGAACCCAGTTGTTGACGAAGGGCTGGGAGTTTCTGAGCATCTCAACCATTACGAGCGGTTCGCCGTTTACGGTGTACTCGGGAATCCAGCAGACGGGGGCGGGGACGATTGGCGCGGACCGGCCGGACCAGATCGGAACGCCGGACCTCTCGAGCGCTGGCAGCTCAACCCGACCCCGCGACGACTACTTTGGGCGTGGCGCGAACAACGCCAGTTTCTTTTCCATTCCCATCGGTATCGCAGGCGGGACCGGACCAAACTCCGGGCGCTTTGGGACGCTCGGCCGTAATACATTTCGCGGACCGGCATATTACGATTTCGATTTTGCACTCATCAAGACGACTCCGATTGGCCACCGGGAAAATGGCTTGGAGCGAACGGACCTGCAATTCCGCGGGGAGTTCTTTAATCTGTTCAACATCGTCAACATGGGACTACCTGCCAATATCATCGAGGGCACAGGATTCGGCATGATCAGCAAGACGGCGGGAACTTCGCGGCAAGTTCAGTTTTCGCTCAAGCTCATCTACTGAGGTCCTATTACGAGGTCCTATGACGTTGTTCCATTGTTATCTTATATTGTGTGGAGACGGACCTGGCCCGCCCGCTTTGAAGTGCGGCCCCGCACCCCGCTGCAGATAAGCTCATCTCGCTGTTTCTTCGATCAGGTGGATTCGCGGCGACGAGGGAGTCCCTTTGCCGAGGCCTCGGACCCAGGTGGTTCACGGAACGGTTCCACAGAAATGTGCTCGTAATACACTTCCAGTACGGTCAGGGATTCCGTGCCGCCCGGCAATTGAAGGACTACGCTGTCACCCGCTGCCGACTTCATCAACCCGCGCGCCAGAGGTGACACCCAACTGATGTGGTTGCGGTCGAGATCGATTTCGTCTGTGCCCACGATGCTCACCACTCGCTCCACTCCCGCGGCATTGGCATAGCGCACGGTCGCTCCGAAGAATGCCCTCGTCTTTTCCTTTGAATTGGCCTGCCCCGTTCTCCGAGCTTCCGGGTCCACCACTTCCGCGGCTTCGATTCGCTTGGTGAGAAAGCGAATCCGCCCATCGATCTGCCGCAGCCGCCGCTTGCCGTACTGATAGTCGGCGTTTTCACTGCGATCTCCACCACGGCCGGGCGTTCCCGCGTGAGCAGAAACCGGTGCTCGTCTTTGAGGCGCTCCAGTCCGCTCGGCGTGATGTAGTTCTTGACCGGCGTCGCGGGCTCGTCCGGTTTTGGTTTTCTCGTAAAACCTTTACGCATCTCGTAGTCTTTCGTCCTTCTAGCGCGAATCCAGTGGGTGCACCAATGAACGGATGAACGCCGACAAAAACAGCGTAGGTGATCCGCGTGTCGGCACAGCCACCGAGGTTATAGGTCAATCAAAAGTCAGAAGGCGAGTACGTTGGGACCAGGCAATACGATACTCTAATTGCTGGTCGAATCTACTGTCTCGTTGTTTGCCAGATCTAGTTCCCACAATTTGTCATTTGACGCCTTTGGTGGAGAAAGCTATGCGCAAACTCAAAATCATCGAGCATATCTCGCTTGATGGTGTCGTCCAGACGACCAGCAGTCCGGAGGACGATTTCCCATACGGCGACTGGACCGCGCCATATCGCTCGCCCGCCGGGCTCCAGATAGTAAACGAGATGTACGGCAAGACTTGCGACCTGCTGCTTGGCCGACGAACCTACGACTTGCTGGCAAATTTCTGGCCGAAAGCGCCGCAGAGTTCGATGGCGGACCGCCTGAATGCAGCGACGAAGTACGTCGTCACCCACAGGCCGGAAAGTCTGGGATGGGGTCCGTTCGAAGCTATTGGATCGGATCTCGTAGATAGCGTGCGCCGCATTAAGGCCAAGAACGGACCCGACCTGATGGTCCCGGGCAGTGCGACGCTGGCTTCTATATTGCTCGATCACGGACTGGCGGACGAATTGATTCTGCTGGTCAATCCTATTCTGCTGGGCAAAGGCAAACGCTTTTTCGAGGGCGGGTCACTGCCCCGCGGATTTGCGCTGGGCAGCACCATGGCTTTGCCGGCAGGCATACTCGTCAACGTCTACAAGCTTATTCCCACGCTGGCCGAGGAGGCCCTGTCGCGCGCCAAGCTGGAACGTGAATTCGAGATTGCCCGCGAGGTGCAGGAGCGCTTGTTCCCGCAGACCTTCCCCAACGTTGCGGGGGTGGAGATTGCCGCTCACTGCAGGCCCGCACAGGCAGTCGGCGGCGACTACTACGACCTGATCGACATCCGAGATGGCTCTCTGCCAGAAGCCGGGCATACACCCGGCGAAAACATCTCTTCCGCCAGCGGAGCAACGGCGCAGGGTTGCGACCGCCTGGGTATCGCGATTGGCGATATCAGCGGCAAGGGCATGTCTGCGGCCCTGTTGATGGCAAGCCTCCACGCCAGCATGCGCGGTCAGGTGTTGAGTGGCGCGGGCGATCTCGGGACCAAGATGGCCAATGTCAACCGCCTTCTCTTCGCCGCGTCCGACGCCAACCGCTATGCCACGTTTTTCTACGCCGAACTGGACTGCGCCTCGCGCACATTGCACTACGTCAATGGCGGACACAATCCTCCCGTGGTGTTGCGCAAAGAAGACGGCGCTTGGCGCGTGTTTCGTCTGGGCGACGGCGGCCCCGTCGTTGGGCTCTTTGCTGGTGCGGTTTACAAGGAGCAGATGCTTCACCTGCTCCCGTGCGATATTTTCCTGGCCTTCACTGACGGCATCAGCGAAGCCATGAACGGCTCTGAAGGCGAGTGGGGGGAAGACCGAATGATTGCCGAGGCGCAAGCGCACGCGGACCTGAACGCCGAGAAACTGATGCAGCGCTTGTTCAGTGCGGCCGACGCCTTTGCCGCCGGCGCGCCGCAGCACGATGACATGACACTTATCGTACTGCGACTCTGAGTGCGAGATTCGACCCTTCGGGATCAAGCAGTTCGTGAGTTGCGTGCAGCCCCGACGGGCCGCCGGGAAATCGGAGCGGCAAAACCTGATCTTCGTCGCGGGTTCGATTCGCTTCGTGAGAAAGCGAATCCGCCCGTCGATCTGCCGCGGCCGCTTGCTATACTCACGGGCTATTCGGAAACTGACCCACTGGAATCGAAGAGTACCTTTGCATCCGTTATCTTTTTGAGCGTAAAATCCGGCAACTGTCCTCAACCATCCCATGAGATGGAGAAAATTATGGCAATCGATCCCGAAAAACTGAATGAGTTTCTTGGCCGGGCATTGGTCGATTTTGGTGCGACGCTTCACGCTGCCCTGGTTCGAATTGGCGATAAGCTGGGCCTCTACAAGGGCCTTGCTGCCGGCGGACCGCAAACATCGGCGGAGCTTGCCAAACGCACAGGCACCACCGAACGCTACATTCGTGAATGGTTAAGCGCGCAAGCGGCGGGTGGCTATGTCAGCTACGACCCCATCCTTGGCAAGTTTTATCTCACCGAAGAACAGGCTTTCGCGATGGCCGATGAGACGAGTCCGGCGTTCATGCCGGGCGCGTTTCAGGTGGCGCTCGCCGCAATAAAAGCAGAGGAGCAATTAGCGGAACGCTTCAAGTCAGGCGCAGGATTCGGCTGGCACGAACATCACCACGAGCTTTTTGTCGGAACGGAGAGATTCTTCCGTCCGGGTTATGCAGCGAATTTGATTGCGGCATGGATTCCGGCGCTCGAAGGCGTTGACGAAAAACTAAAAAAGGGTGGGCGCGTTGCTGATGTTGGTTGCGGCCTGGGTGCATCCACCGTCCTCATGGCAAAGCATTACCCCAAATCGGAATTTGTAGGCTTCGACTACCATGATAAGTCCATCGAATCGGCGAAGCAGCGAGCGAAGGACGCGGGAGTGAGCGGCCGCATTCGCTTTGAAGTTGCCAAGGCCAAGGATTACCCAGGCAAGGACTATGACTTCGTGACATTTTTCGATTGTTTGCACGACATGGGCGATCCCGCGGGCGCGTCGGCGCACGTACGCAGCAGTTTGAAATCGGACGGAAGCTGGATGATCGTCGAACCATTCGCGGGAGATAAGCTCGAAGACAATTTGAATCCGATTGGGCGCGCTTTCTATGGGGCTTCGACGTTGCTTTGCACGCCGGCATCACTCTCGCAGGAAGTGGGCCTGGCGCTCGGAGCGCAAGCGGGAGAAAAACGCTTGCGCGACGTAGTAAAGTCGGCAGGATTTTCCAGATTCCGTCGTGCAACACAGACGCCATTCAATTTAATTTTTGAAGCGCGTCCCTAAACAGCTGCGCCCCCTAGAGAAAGCTTGCCGACTAACAGCCCGAAATCAGTACGCATCCTCCGCAATGCGTCAGGGCTATAATGGCGCGCATCGATGGCGCTTACCTCGGGCACCAAACTCGGGCCGTACGAGATCCTATCCCCTCTAGGTGCGGGCGGCATGGGCGAGGTGTACCGCGCGCGCGACACGCGGCTCGGGCGAGATGTCGCGATCAAAGTGCTGCCAGAAGCGCTGGCTCATGATGCCGACCGGTTGCGGCGTTTCGAACAGGAAGCGCGCACGATTGCGGCGCTGAACCATCCGAACATCCTGGGAATCCATGACATTGGCGTGCACGACGGTGCTCCGTTTCTGGTCAGCGAGTTTCTTGAAGGACAGACGCTGCGCGACAAACTCGTATCAGGGCCGCTGCCCGTGCGGCGCGCGGTCGAATACGCGCTCGGCATCGCGCTGGGACTTGCGGCAGCACACGAGAAAGGAATCGTGCACCGGGATCTGAAACCGGAGAACGTGTTTGTCACGCGTGACGGACGGATTAAAGTGCTGGATTTCGGCTTGGCGAAGCTCGTCAGGGCGGAGGAACACCGCGAAACGGCAGTGACGCTAACGAGTCCGACGAGTTTGCCGGGTATGGTAATGGGCACTGTAGGCTACATGTCGCCGGAGCAGGTGCGGGGGGAACCGATCGACCCGCGATCGGACATTTTCAGTTTTGGCGCCGTGTTGTACGAGATGCTCACCGGTAAACGCGCCTTCAAACGCGAGACGTCCGCAGAAACGATGACCGCAATTTTGCGCGAAGAGCCACAGGCGCTGAACGATGCAGGCTGGCAAGGTCCGGTGGAACTGCAACGGATTCTTGTGCGATGCCTGGAAAAGAATGTCGAGCGGCGATTTCAGTCGGCCAGTGATCTGGCGTTTGCCATTGAATCGCTGAGTGGAACTGCGACCGGAATGCTGGCTGGAACACCGACCGCGAAGAGTGTGCCGCAGCCAAAGGCGAACTTAATGCGAGCATGGCTACCATGGGTAATAGCCGCCGCACTGCTGATGGGAGTTGCGGTCTGGGAAATGTTTCGGCCGGAGGCGGCACCGGCCAACCCGCTCGAAAAAGCGCATTTCGCGCGCGTAACCGACTTCGTGAGCGTGGAAGCGGCGATCTCGCCGGATGGCAAATTCGTCGCTTTTATCTCCGATCATGACGGCCCCTTCGATGTATGGCTCACCCCCGTAGGCAGCGGACGCTCGGTTAATCTGACACAAGGGAAAGCAGGCCCATTGCCTGGGCCTTTACGAAGTGTAGGTTTTTCCGGCGATGGCTCGGAGATTTGGATCGGCGGTGGTGATGTAGATATGCGGCTGCGGCTGATGCCTCTGACGGGAGGTACGCCTCGTAATTTCCTCGGCGAGGAGGCCGTCAACCTGGCCTGGTCACCGGATGGCGAGCGGATTGTCTATCATACCTTCGCGAATGGCGACCCCATGTTCGTGGCGGACCGCACCGGCGCGAATGCGCGACGGATATTCGGGGACCGTCCGGGACTTCACAACCACTTTCCAGCTTGGTCGCCTGATGGCCGTTGGATCTATTTTGTGCATGGGACGCCGGCGACGAAGGAGATGGATTTATGGCGCGTCGGCCCGGATGGCCGGAACGCAGAACGCCTGACGCAAATTAATACAGATGTCGCTTATCCGGCCCCGGTCGGCAACCGCACCGTATTCTACGTGGCGCGGGACGAGGATGGTTCAGGACCGTGGTTGTGGGCATTTGACCTGAAACGCCGGGATTCGCGGCGCGTGAGCGTCGGCCTTGAGCAATACACGTCCGTGCAAGCCAGCGCGGACGGCCGTAAGCTGGTGGCCACCATCAGCAATCCCATCGCCGGTCTTTGGACTGTTCCGATTCTTGATCGCGTCGTCCCTGATCGCGTAGCAGACGAACACGACGTGAAACCGTTTACCGTGCCGACCGTGCGCGCCCTGGCGCCTCGTTTTAGCGGCTCGTCGCTGTTCTATTTATCCTCCCTGGGGACGGGCGACGGACTGTGGCGCCTTCGGGACGGAAAGGTGACTGAGATCTGGAAGGGCGCCGACGGTGCGCTGCTGGAGACGCCCGCCGTTTCACCTGATGGAGGTCGCGTGGCCATTGTGCTGCGGCGAAGCGGGAAACACCAGCTGCATGTCCTCTCTTCAGACGGCGCCGAACTCCAGCCGATCGCGGAGGGAATGGTCCCTCAGGGTTCGAGTTGCTGGTCGCCGGATGGCAAATGGATCGTAACTGGCGGCAGCGACGCCGCCGGTCCCGGGCTTTTCAAGATTCCGTTGGATGGCGGATCGCCAGTCCGCTTGGCCAGCGGGCCGGCACTCAATCCAGTCTGGTCGCCGGATGGAAAACTGATCGTATATGCGGGTACGAATGTGCGCACCTTCGCTCCGCTTCTGGCCATGCGCCCGGACGGAACCAGCGTCAAATTGCCCGAGATTATCTTGCGGCGCTTAGGCGAACGCGTGCGCTTCTCGCCTGATGGCAAGAGTCTGATCTACATGGGGGGACTGCTCGCATCACAGGACTTCTGGCTACTCGATCTCGCCTCGATGAAGTCGCGCCTTCTCACCCGGCTGCAAAACCTCGCCGCCATGCGGACCTTCGACGTGACCAGCGACGGCAAACAAATCGTCTTCGACCGCCTGCGGGAAAACTCGCAGGTCGTCATGATCGATCTTCCCAAGGAATAGATCTAATCTGATTAACGGGCTATTCTCGCCTGACCCGGTAAGGTAAAGATTGCCGACAATCCGCAAACTGGTTGTTGTGTGATCACAGATGCGTTTCGTTAGTGATTCGCAGGTCGGCCAGCCTCCACACCTTCATTGACTTGCCCGAGCCCCAGTCCTATGATTTCAGCCCAATGATTGGCGAGACCATCTCGCACTACCGAGTCGTCGACAAGCTCGGCGGCGGCGGAATGGGTGTGGTTTACAAGGCCGAGGACACCGACCTTGGGCGCTTCGTCGCTCTGAAATTCCTGCCTGACAACGTTTCCCAGAGCCCACAGGCCCTGGAGCGCTTCCGCCGGGAAGCCCGCGCCGCCTCCGCGCTGAACCACTCCAACATCTGCACCATCTATGAAATCGGCCGTCATCAAGATCGTCAGTTCATCGCGATGGAGTTTTTGCGGGGCGTAACCCTGAAGCATGGCATTGCCGGGCGCCCACTGGAAACCGAGGTTTTGCTGCCGCTGGCCATTGAAATCGCCGACGGACTCGATGCCGCTCACGCAGCCGGAATTATTCACCGCGATATCAAGCCAGCGAACATCTTTGTCACGCAGGCAGGCCATGCGAAGATTCTCGACTTCGGATTGGCCAAGATGATGGCTAAACCTGCGTCATCTGGAAGCGATTCGTTAACCGTTTCGCTCGATTCCGACCCTTCACAGCTAACGAGCGAAGGCGCTTTGTTGGGCACGGTGGCTTATATGTCGCCGGAACAGGTACGGGCCAAGGAACTAGATGCCCGAACCGACTTGTTCTCTTACGGAGCGGTGCTGTACGAGATGGCAACCGGCAAGCCGCCGTTTGATGGCACGAGCGCCGGGGAGATCTGCGGCGCGATTCTTCACCAGGAACCGGCTCCGCCATCGCAGATCAATACAAAGCTCGCGCCGGCTCTGGAAGCTGTGATCCTCAAGGCGCTGGAGAAGGATTGCAACCTGCGTTACCAGCAGGCCGCCGACATACGCAGCGACCTGCAACGGCTGAAGCGGGACTCCGATAGCGGACGCAGTTCTGCGGCAAGGTCAGGCACGCTGGCTGCACCGCATAGCCAGGTCTGGAAGATTGCGGTTCCCATCCTGTTGGTCGCCTTGTTCGTTGCGGGCGGGCTTTACTACCGTGCACATCGAAGCAAACCACTCACCGACAAGGACACGATCGTTCTCGCCGATTTCGCCAATAGCACGGGCGATCCAGTTTTCGACGACACGCTCAAGGCCGCGCTCAACGTTTCTCTGAGTCAGTCGCCGTTTCTGAATGTGCTCTCCGACACCGACATCGCGGCGACGTTGAAGTTGATGACGCGCCCACCTGACACCAAGCTCACGCCTGATGTTGCCCGAGAAGTTTGCCAGCGGGCGGGAAGCAAAGCTTACCTCGCGGGGACGGTTGCCACCCTGGGCAGCCAATACGTGCTGGGGTTGAAGGCGGTGAATTGCCAGAGCGGAGACACGCTAGCGCAAGAGCAGCGGACGGCGGCGTCCAAAGAAAAGGTTCTCGATACGCTGGGCGAGGCGGCTTCCAAAATGCGCGGCGAGTTGGGCGAGTCGCTGGCTTCGGTGCGAAAGTTCGATAAGCCTCTGGAAGAAGCTACGACGTCATCGTTTGAAGCATTGCAGGCTTTTAGCATGGCCGATCAGAAGCACGACGCCGGAGACGAAATGCCCTCAATTCCCCTCTATAAGCGGGCCATCGAACTGGATCCGAATTTCGCCTCTGCCTATGCCCGGTTGGGAACGGTTTATCGCGATATTGGGGAGCCTGAGATGTCGGAGGAGTATCGCAAGAAGGCCTTCGAGCTGAAAGACCGCGTCGGGGAGCGGGAGAAGCTGTACATCACCAGCCATTATTATTCCGACAACGGCGAGTTGATCAAAGGAATTACCGCCTACGAACTGTTCGCCCAAACGTACCCCAATGACCTGACGCCTTGTTCAAACCTGGCGTTTGCGTACCGTAGATTGGGCGAATTCGACAAGGCAGAGCAGAACGCGCAGGAATGCGTTCGTATTGCCCCGGATCAAGACTATGGTTACATGCTGTCCGGCCCGGCCCGTCTCGGTCTGAATCGTGTGGACGAGGCAAAAGCTGCTTTCGAAACCGCGCTGCGGCTGACCCCGAACTCAAATTATGCAAGATATTGGTTAGCCACTGTTGCCCTGGCGCGTGGCGATCTGGCAGAAATGCAAGAGCAAGAGTCCCACATTCATGACAATTCGTATGTGGAAATGGGCGCAGTTCTCCTCCACGGAGACATTGCTGCATCGCGGGGCAAGCTACAACAGGCGCACACTTATTACGAGAAGGCGCGGCAGCTTGGCCACCAGACGCAACTGCCAGCGTTAGAAGCCAGCGGGCTGCTGGCCGAAGCGGCGGCCAACGCGTTGTATGGAGACTCGAAACCCGCGGGCGAGTTGGCGAGTTCTGCCCTGGCGCTTTCAACAGACTACGAAACCAAGTTCTCCGCCGCGTATGCCCTGGGCCTTACCGGCGAAGAAAAGAAAGCCCTCATTGAGAGCGCCGCCATCGCGCGCGACCGCCCGAGCGACACGCTGGTCCAGAGCGTCTGGGTGCCCACCATCGAAGCCCTCGTAGCGTTGCATCGGAACGACGCCGCAAAGGCCTTGCAACTCCTCGACGCAGCCAGCCCGTATGATAAAGGTAGCTCTCGCGTGCTCTACGTTCGAGGGATCGCATATCTGAAAAATGGCAAGGGCAACGAAGCCGTCCAGGAATTTCAGAAGGTGCTCTCCCTGCGGAACGTGTTCCCATCAGACCCCACCATGACGCTTGCTCATCTTGGTATCGCCCGCGGATACGTCCTCGCTGGCGATGCAGCCAAGAGCCGGGCAGCTTATCTGGACTGTTTTGCCCTCTGGAAAGACGCCGACCCCGAAATCCCTGTCCTGAAGCAAGCCAAGGCCGAGTTCGCTAAGCTGCAGTAGTCAACTGGCGCTATCAGACGGAAACCTGGGAACAGACGGGACGTTCCCCAGTGTACGGGAAACAGACAAATCTGTGACGGTCGAAAAACGGTGGAAGTCTCGTCTGTCCCCGCATTTCACGCATTTCTTCGCAAACTGATTTTTTCACTTCTTCCGATCCCTTAGCGATCCTATCCATCATCCCCAAGAAGTTGCCGGCGAAGGCATGCTTGGGAGCTTCAGGATTCCGGCAAGGGTGATTGCTGGGGTTGCGGTTGCGGCTTTCGCCTCAGGACCAACGCGGAGAACAGCGTGATGACGAGCCCAATCGGGAAAGGATGAATGAACGTGAACGCTGCGTTGAAGAATGGGTTTTTGTACAGCTCTTTGTATTTTCTCACCTGCTCAAGTTTTGCCTGGATGGCTGCCGGGCTCGCTCCCGAGGCGGTGAGCTTCTGCACCAAATGAGCGCCATAGGCGTCCCAGAAACCGGGCAGGAAGTTGTAGTAGATCACTTCCCAGGTTACGACATAGAAGATGCACGATATCAGCGTAATGGAGAGGCCGACGGCAAAAGCTTTTAAAAAAGTAATCTGGCCATCGCCGATGTTGTCCCGGTAGGTTCGGATGCCGACAAACACCATCAGGAACGAGAGCACGATGGAGGTGTTGCTGATGATCGCCCCGCGGTCGAAGCCAATCCTGCCGCCGAAGGTCACCACCGCGATCATCATCAGCGAGGAGATCGCGCCGGAGATCAGCCCGAAGGTGACGATGATCTTTCTCATATCCTTAGTAATGTCTTTTATCCGATCGTCTTTTGTCCGCTCGTCTTTGTATCCGATCTTTATCTTTATCTTTCCACGTATGATGCCGGCCCCATGCTCATACGGGCTCAGCGGCCAGCCACGTCAGCTGGCGACTTGGATGCCGCTGGGATCACTACGATCAGGTTATCGCCCGCTCCGGGGTGAGTCATCCCAAGATAATCGAGGTTCGCCAGCGATTGGGCGTCGAACCCGATGTCTTTTGTTGTCATGTTCGGCGCATAAAACATCAAGTGCGGAGGAAAAATGCCAGTGCCGTGCTCAGGCATCGCCCTCAAGCGGTTGTGACTGGACATCATATAGAGGAACCCCGGTTTGCTGGGATACTGGTAACGGCCTTCCTTATATCCGCTGGCGATGTCTGCCTTGATTTCGGCCTCGGACTTGCCGTTTGTGCGCAGCTCTTCACCGTGCAGGTAGACAAGCAAGAGAGTGCGGCTGCCTTCGGCGTCGAAGCACTGCGGCTC
>JBEKWW010000007.1:0-145386 GCA_049512655.1 Candidatus Sulfotelmatobacter sp.
GTCATGATGCTGCCACAGAAGCTGCAACTGGGAGCGTCGCCGAGGTCGATGAGGTTAGCCAGGGCGTCGGCGGCGTGGATGGAACCGGCTCCGGGCTCGCGGGTTCCGGTCTCCGGACGACGGAGGGCGGACGCAGCATCCTCGGTCAACTGCGCACTCGACTTCGGCCGCAGATTCTCGAATAGCAGTTGCTGCTGGCCGGTGAAGCGAAGCTGGAGCCAGCGGAAGATGTAATCCATGATCGACTTGGCGAAGCCGATGTCGGGATTGCTGGTCCAGCCGCTCGGCTCGAAGCGGGTGTGGGCAAATTTTTCACAGAACAATTTCAGCGATACGCCATGTTGAAGGGCGATGGAGACTGCCAGCGCAAAGCTATCCATAAGACCGCTGACCGTGGAACCTTCTTTGGCCATGGTAATGAAGAGTTCGCCGGGATCGCCGTTGGGATAGAGGCCGACGGTGATGTAGCCCTCGTGGCCTCCGATGTTGAATTTGTGGGTGATCGAAGCGCGCTCTTCCTGGAGCTTGTGGCGCACGGCGCGGGGAGGAGCGTTCATGTCCTCGGGCTCGTGTGCGGGGGCTGATCCCGGGCGCGGGTCGTCTTTGCTGGAGTTGGCGGTCTTCGATCCCGCGGCAGAGAGGGGCTGAGATTGCTTGCAGCCGTCGCGGTAAACAGCGACTGCTTTTAAGCCAAGCTTCCACGCCTGCAAGTACGACTCCATGATGTCTTCGACGGTTGCGTTGTTGGGAAGATTGACGGTCTTCGATATAGCTCCGGAAATAAACGGCTGCGCCGCCGCCATCATTCGCAAGTGGCCCATGTAAGCGATCGATCGCGTTCCCTTGGATGGCTTGAAGGAGCAATCGAAGACGGCGAGATGATCATCCTTCACATGCGGCGCGCCTTCGATGGTTCCGGTGGCGTCGATGTAACTGACGATTGCATTCGTCTGATCGTGGTCGTATCCCAGCTTGAAGAGGGCCGTAGGCACGGTCTGATTGACGATTTTGATCATGCCTCCGCCAACCAGCTTTTTGTACTTCACCAGCGCCAAATCAGGCTCCACTCCGGTCGTATCGCAGTCCATCATGAAGCCGATGGTGCCGGTGGGGGCTAACACTGTGACTTGAGAGTTGCGATAACCGAACTTTTCGCCATGGGCGAGGGCTTCGTCCCAGCATTGTTTGCTGGCTTCGTAGAGCGTGGTGGGAACATTGCTCTTGTTTATGTTATTCACTGAAGCGCGGTGCATGCGAATTACGTCGAGAAAAGGTTCACGGTTGATGTACCAGCCAGGGCAGGCGGAGCCGGGCATTTGAGCTGCGTCGGTGACGCCGAGGCGAGTCGCCACCGTTTCCGTCGCGGGAGTCAGTGGCGGACATTGCTCGGCGATCTTGCTCGATTGCAGATAAGCCTCGCCGCACATGATAGCGGTGACGCAGGCGGCGTAGTCGCGACCGCCGTCGGAGTCATAGGGCAAGCCTGTAGCCATGAGCAACGCGCCGAGGTTGGCGTAGCCAAGGCCGAGCGGACGGTAGTCATGCGAGTTGCGCATGATCATTTCGGTGGGATAGCCGGCATTGTCGACGAGAATTTCCTGCGCGGTGATGAGCACGTCGACGGCGTGGCGGTAGGCTTCAACGTCGAAAGTGCCGTTGGGGGCGAACTTCAGCAGATTCAAGCTGGCCAGATTGCAGGCGGAATCGTCGAGGAACATGTACTCGCTGCACGGGTTGCTGGCGTTGATGCGGTCGGTGTTCTTCGAAGTGTGCCAGCGGTTGGTGGTGGTGTCGTATTGCATGCCGGGATCGCCGCAGTGCCAGGTGGCTTCGGAGATTTTCTTGAGCAGGTCTTTAGCCTTGTAGGTGTGCATGACGGAGCCGTCCTGCACTTTCTTGGTGGAGAAATCGGTGTCACGGACGACGGCGTACATGAAGTCGTCGGTGACACGGACGCTGTTGTTGGCATTCTGGAAGAAGATGGAGGAGTAGGCGTCTGAATCGGGGTGGCTGCCGTCGTAGCCTTGTGCGACCAGGGCGTGAGCCTTGGCTTCTTCTTTCTGTTTGCACTCGATGAACTCGACGATATCGGGATGGTCGACGTTGAGGATGACCATCTTGGCGGCGCGGCGAGTCTTGCCGCCGGACTTGATGACACCGGCGAATGCGTCAAAACCTTTCATGAAGCTGAGCGGGCCGCTGGCGGTGCCGCCGCCGCTGAGGCCTTCGGTGGAGGAGCGCAACGGAGACAGATTGCTGCCGGTGCCGCTGCCCCACTTGAAGAGCATGCCTTCGGTCTTGGCCAGAGTGAGAATGGAGTCGAGAGAATCTTTTACCGAGTTGATGAAGCAGGCGGAGCATTGCGGCTTGGAGTATCCGGTAATGCCGAACTCGACTTGTTGGGTCTGCGGATTCCAGTGCCAGTTGCGAGCGTCGGAACTGGGCTCGATGCGGTCGCAGCCCACGTTGAACCAGACGGGCGAATTAAAGGCGGCGTATTGACGTAACAAGATGTGCGAAAGTTCGTCGTGGAAAGTTGCGCCATCTTCGGGAGTCTTGAAATAGCCTTGCGCCAAGCCCCAGTTGCGGATGGTTTGGGCAACGCGGGTAACGAGGGCGCGAACTCCGGTCTCGCGCTCGGGCGTGCCTACTTTTCCGTGCAGATATTTGCTGGCGACGATATTGGTCGCGGTGACGGACCAGTCCTTGGGAACTTCGACGTCTTTCTGCTCGAAGATTACGTTGCCTTTCGCGTCAGTAATCTGAGCGAGACGGAGATCCCATTCGATTTCGTCGTAGGGAGAAACGCCGAGCTTGGTGAAGAAGCGGCGGAAGGACAGGCCAGTGGACTTCTTGCCGGGGGCGGTCGCAGGGGCTGCCGCGGTGGAATTGGGGGCTGTGGTTTTGACCTCGGACATGGCTTTCTCCATTAGTAATTAGATTCTATTCAACGCGGCCCGATTCGGCGTCCCGGGGGAGTCGGGTCGATAAATCCGGACGTTCCCGAACTGGTAAGCGTTCGGGGTTGTGTGACTTATAGCTTTCTTTTTAAAGAGCTTGTCTATCGCCCCTCAGGGGCTGCCCGTTTTCACAATCACATCTGTCGGCATGGCTCAAGCCGTGCCCTTCCCAAAACTCACTAGCCCCTTCGGCTAGAAGCCAGAAGGGAGTGGCTGGGAACAGTGAAGATTTTTGTTGGCGCCAGAATCGAGACCAGTTGTGGCTGCGAGACTTGCGGCGCCGGTTATGTTCAGTTCCAGCGACGACGAAAAAGCTGCGGGAATGCCGGAGGCTTTCTCGGCGGAGGAGAGCAGCCAATGGTTTAGAGCGGTGCAGATGCTGCGGCGTTGGTCCTGATCTTCGATGACCACAAAGCGCAGAAAGCAGAGACCGGAGGCGAGCCGGGAGCGCATGGGATTGATGGAGGTAAACATGCGGTCGAGGACAAAAGCCATGTCGTCGTCTTCGGAGAATTGAAGGACGGCGAGCATGCGTTTTGGCTCGGCGGTTGGAGCTGCGTTGAGGTGAGGCGCGGGATCGCGGCGCTGAAACGCTGTGCCGTCAAAAGGCGCGTTATCTGAATTTTGTTCCGATCTCACAGACGTGGGCGAGGGCACCCGCGCCACGCCGCCAACGTCTTCGGCGAGGGCGAAGATTCCCGGCTTGCTGGGGACGACCAGGAGACTGTGAGAGGACTCGCAACGGAACCAGCGAGACCACTGCAGGCGGTGCGGGTCGATGGGGCGATCAAAGCCATGCCGGGTTAGCGAATCGACGACCAGACGAGTTAGAGATTCCATGTACAGCTCCCACCCGGGCTAAAGCCCGATCATTTCGCGACCTAACGGGCGCTGAAGCGCAGCGCCATCCAAAAACCTTAAAGCTTTGCGCTGCGCTCCTCAGCGCATCTATCACCGGACCATTGTTTTTATTTGGCGTTCGCCCGGGGGAGGATCGGGGAACGTCCACCGCGTTAGCGGCTTTGGGCTTCCGGATTCCGGAAACACAAAGCTATTGGTGCTTACGACGTTGTCGGTTTACGGAGGGGCACCGGGTCACCTCTGGCCCGGTGCCAGTCCGTCCTGACTGCTCTCTTCCCGTTCACGTGCCGAAATCCGCTTCGTTCCCGCGAGGCGAATTTCAAAGCTATGGGATTGCAAAGTTACTCCCGCTTATGGTGCCTGTCAAGGGGGAAACACTACAGGTTGTATCTCCAACAATGACGGGGTTGGTGCGGGGATCAGGGATAATTTTTCCACAAGGGAAATTCACGGGCCGTTCACAAAACTTCACAAGGGAGCTGAGGATGAAATTTTGAAGGCAAAGGTCAGAGTCATAGACCTCCTGAGCGTCCGATTCCCTCAAAGGGAGCGTGCGCCGGGGGCCGGATTGCGACGACGGCGCTCGGGTTGCGGAGATTTCCGGATGAGGCAAGGGACGAACGCAGGATTGAAAAAATCCTGCTCTTTTGACGCTCTTGAGGCTTTCGACAAGCGGCGTGCGGGGTGCGCAAGTGTACAGGTCTGAGGAGTCTGCAAGTCGTCCAGAGACGGTCCTATTGGGTTCGATTCGCAAACTGTATCGGACATGGTTGAATCGAACGTCGTTGATTCGGACGTCAGAGGGACGTAGATGTCCTCGAAGATTTGGCGAGGAGCGATGCGCAATACACCGTCGGAGGATTCGACGAGATAGTCGCCTTTGCGGCCGGAATGAAGACGACCGAGAACATCGGTGAAGGTGAGGCTGGTGTTGAGTTGTTTGGCTTTGACCAGGAAACGGGTGCGGTAGGTGATCCATGGATTGGGTGCTTTCATGATTGCTGGCCACTTTTTGGTCTTGGGTCTTAAAGTCCTGGTTTTAAAGTCTCGGTTTAAAAGTCTTGGGTCTTGGGTGTTCGGTTTATCGGTGAATGTGATGAATCGTGAATCTGAGGAATTGAATGTGATGAATGTAGATCAGTGCGAAAGTTATGGCTTATAAAACAATCGCGGCCAATTGAAATCCAGCCCGGCTCGTTTAATTTTCTTGCGAAGCGCGAAACCGAATGTACGAGCGAAATGAGCGGCGGTCAATTCAGTATTTTTGGTGCAGTTGAGGAAAATCTTAGAGGGGGAGTTTCTGTGGATCAGGGAGATCAATCAAGCGTTTGAAGATGGCCCGCTAAGAGCTGCGCAGGGCGGGAGTTGTGCTGGTTGTGTAGTGCGGGATGGGGCGTATCCGCGAATGTGTAAACCGGTTCTGCACAGAGCTTGCACAGGAAATGCAGAAAGGCAGTGGGCAGTGGCCGGTGGATAGGTCTTGGTTCTCAGTTTCAGGCTTCCTGGTCGTGGGTAGAAGGTGCACGGGCGTGGAAGAATTTTCCGTGATGTTTGGCGAGAAAACTTTTCGCTGGCGGCAATCCCAGTTGGGTGAGTGACATCGAGTGAGAATAGAACGGAAAGCTTCTTGCAAACAAACCGTGGGAAGAAAATCTATTCTTGATGTGGGAGGCATTATGGCGAAAGATCCGGTTTGCGGAATGCAGGTAAAAGAGGGTCCGGTGGAGATTCAGTCGCAATTTGCAGGCAAGAAATATTTTTTCTGTTCGGATGAGTGCAGGAAGGAGTTTGAAGCGGAGCCGGATGCGTATGTGGAGCAAGCGGCGTAGGAGCATTGCTGGCAGTACTGTCGAGTATTCGAAAAAGCCCCGCTGAATGCGGGGCTCTTTCTTGGAGCGATTTGCCACAGTTTGCCCGTGTTTCCGTTCGCTTCAGGGGACAGCCGCCAGGGCAGGATTGGCCGCAGTCTCTACATGAGCTAGCGGGCCATTGCGGGTTCCTGCACTTGCTTGCCCGATTTGAAGGCTTCGTAACGGGCGTTGACCTCATCCCAGTTGATGACGTTCCACCAAGCGGTGAGATATTCCGGCCGGCGGTTGTTGTACTTTAAATAATACGCGTGCTCCCAGACATCGTTGCCGAAGATGGGGAAATGACCCTGGGAAATGGGGCTGTCCTGATTGGGAGTGCTCATAATGTGCACTTCGCCACCGGGTTTGCCGGCGAGCCAGACCCATCCGGAGCCGAATTGCTTGACGCCGGCGTCGTTGAATTTAGTTTGAAAATCCTTGAAGTTGCCAAAGGCTTTGGTGATGACCTGCGCGATGGGACCGTTCGGGTCTCCTCCGCCTTTGGGCTTCATGATCTTCCAGTACATGGAGTGGTTAACGTGGCCGCCACCGTTGTTACGGACTGCGGCGCGGATGTCTTCGGGAATGGAGTTCAGGTCGCGGAGCAAATCTTCCGCACTTTTTTTAGACAGTTCGGGATGTTTTTCGATGGCAGCGTTGAGGTTTTTGACGTAGGTTCCGTGGTGCATGTCGTGATGCAGGGTCATAGTCTGCTTATCGATGGTCGGCTCGAGCGCCGCGTAGTCGTAGGGCAGCGGTGGTAGTTCAAAAGCCATGATTTTTCCTCCAGAGAACTTATTGTACTGATGATGGGAGCGAATAAGTAGATTCAACGGGTTGGATGGTCTGCAATGCGGTGGGGGTTGCGAGGAAAGTTACTGGGCCTGCTCGTCGGCGAAGAAAATTCGAGCTTCGCTCGAATGGACAGCCGGGGGCGGCCGTCCCTACAAAAACCTTGGTCGCTGTTAATTGCTTGCGGCTGAGCCAAGGACTTCGCGGACTTTGCGGGTGAAATTCTGCAGGGTGAAAGGCTTTTGAAGGAATGCTTTTAGGTCGCCGGGGTTAATGGGGCTGCTTACGGCGTCTTCGGCATAGCCGGAAAGGTAAAGAATTTTTGCGTCAGGCCGCGCGGGGAGAAGCTGTTGGATGAATTCGTGTCCGCTGAGGCCGGGCATAACGACGTCGGTGACGACGAGGTGGATGGGGTCGGGATGGCTTGCGGCAAGGGCGAGCGCAGCCTGACCGTTCTCGGCCTCGAGGATGCGGTAGCCACGAGACTCGAGGGTTTCGCGAATGAGCTGGCGAACGGACTCTTCGTCTTCGACGAGAAGAATAGTTTCGGATCCTCCGGTAGATGCGAGGGTTGCAGGATTGGGATTGAGCGCTTCGATGGGTTCATCGACGCGAGGGAAATAGATGGTGAACACGCTGCCACGTCCAGGCTCGCTCTGGACGAAAACGTAGCCGCCGGTTTGCTTGATGATGCCGTAGACAGTGGAGAGTCCGAGCCCGGTACCTTTGCCTTTTTCCTTAGTCGTAAAGAAGGGCTCGAAGACGCGGGCCTGCGTATCGCGGTCCATGCCGTGGCCGGTGTCGCTGACCGAGAGCATGACGTAAGGGCCGTGTTTGATGAAAGTGTTTTCGGGACGGTAGGACTCGTCGAGGGTGACCGCAGCGGTGCGTATGCTAAGTTTACCGCCGTTGGGCATAGCGTCCTTAGCGTTGACCACCAAGTTCATGATGACTTGCTCGAGCTGGCCTGCGTCAGCGCGGGTACAGCCGGTGGTGGGCGCGAGGCTGGTGCTCACTTCGATATCCTCGCCGATCAGCGGGCGAAGCAGACGCTCCATGTCAGTAACGATGGCGTTGAGGTCGATGACTTTGAGTTCGAGATGCTGTTTGCGGCTAAAGGCTAGAAGCTGGCGCGTGAGCGCGGTGGCTCGGTCGGAGGCCTGGCGGATAGCCTGCGCCTTGGTCTGCAAAGGATGGCCGGCCGGAAGCTGATCGAGCAGGACTTCGGTGTATCCGCTGACCACCATGAGCAGATTGTTGAAGTCGTGGGCGATGCCACCAGCGAGACGGCCGACAGCTTCCATTTTTTGCGACTGACGGAATTGATCTTCGAGCATGCGGCGCTCAGTAATGTCTTCGGCAATGGCTTCGAGGACATCGGCGGGCTGGTCTTCGGTGGCAACGGCACGGCCACTGATGCGGACAATGATGGTGTCGCCGTTCTTGCGTTTCCAGCGGGCTTCGAAGCCGTCCATACGACCGGAGCGGCGAAATTCCTCGACTAGGCTGGAGTATTCGTTGGGGTCAAGAAAAACATCTTTTTGGGGATCGAGCGCAAGCACTTCCAGAGCGGAATTGTAACCCAGCATTCCGATCAGGGCTGGATTCACGTCAAGAAACTGGCCTTCGAGGCTGGAGCGATACATTCCATAGACGGCGGTCTGCACCAGCGACCGATAGCGGACTTCGGAGCGGCGCAGGGCTTGCTCGTTACGCTTGTGGTCGAGCGTGGCGGAAAGCTGGCGCGAGATTAGGGTGAGAACTTCCTGGTCGCGTTCGCGAAGCTGCACGGTCGGCGAGTAGCTCTTCACAACAAGTGCACCGAAGACGTGATGGTTTACCTGTAGCGGGACGCCGAGCCATTGCGTGGGGGGGTGAGGGAGTTGAATTTCTCCGCGGCGCTGTAAACGTTTGAGGAGTTCGGGCGTGCACAGCAGGGGCTTGCCGGTCCGCAAGACATACTCGACCAGACCGCGGCCGAGTTTGGCAGGAGCGGGAGCCGGATCGCGTTCATCGACGAAATAAGGAAAGCTGATCTGCTGCGACTCGGGATCATGCAGCGCGATGCAAAAGTTGCGCGCGGGCATTAGTTCATCGACGATGCTGTGAACCGATGCGAAGAGCTGCTGAAGATCCTCGGTGCAGCTGGCTTTTTCCGCGATGCGATACAGAGCTGAGCTGATGCCGGCGGTACGCTTATGGTCGGAGATGTTGCGATAAAGAACGTAGGATCCGACAGCGCGGCCGCTCACGATTAAGGGAGCGGTGGTGACAGAAACATCCAGCAGAGTTCCATCGCGATGGCGCCGCTGAGTTTCAAGAGTAATCTGCTGGCCGCTCTCGAGGCATTGGGCGATCCATACGGCTTCGGCGGCGCGGTCGGGTGGCAGAATCAGCGGATCGATCGACTGGCCCAGGGATTCACTGGCAGAGTAGCCGAACAACCGCTCGAACTCACGGTTGACACACAGGGTGCGGAACGACGGATCGATGATGAGCAGGGCGTCAGGAGAATTTTCGAATAACTGCTCTAGGAACTGGCGCTGCAAATCGGGCGAGCCTTGCCCGGCAACCGCTGCGGAATTGTTTTCAGCATTCTGTTCTGAATTTTGGTCGAGGCGGTTCCATGAAAGTGGGGAATGCTGCGCGGTCGCGGGAATGGATGGAGCGATAAATCCTGGCGAAGCTCCGGCTTCGACCGCCTGCCGTAGATCGGCACGCACAAGTTCCCTGGATTGCGATGATCGGGTGACACGACCGCCCATTGGAGACTCCCCCTCAGAAGCCAGCAAATGCATGGTAGAACGGGCGCAATAGGCTCGAAAGTTACCGGAGTAATGGAAGAAATCGGGTGATTAAACCCAGATCCCGAGCTGCGCTCGGGATGCCAATTCGTGGCTCGGATTTTCAATCACCCAATCGTCCAGGTTGATCGCCGGATTATTTATCGGAAAGCATTTCGCAGACGCGGCGGAGACTTTCGCGTTGCGCGTCGTTGATGATGAGGAACTCGAAGCCGTAGCGTTGACCGTGGCGGTAACGGATGACGCCGCGGATCTTCAGAGGATAAGTGGTGAGCGGAAGAGGGATTTCCAGAGAGACGATCTCACCTGCCTCGAGATCACCGGTAAGAGTGGCGCCGATACCATCTTCTCCGATCTCAGTGGAACGCCCCCAGCAGGTGAGGAATTCGCCATTTCGAAAGGCGCGGACCTTCATGCGCAGATCGATATAAAAACGCGGGTAGCGGCGCGAGTGTTTTTTCGCGGGCGCGCCGTGCGCGAGTTTTTTTGCCGGTGCGGCCATAATTTAAAGACAGTTGCCAGCGGTCAGTGGCCAGCTCTCGGAAAACCACTACATGGTGATGTACTGATCCCTGATCACCAAATACTGATTACTTGCTTTCTAGTTTCCATGCAACAGATAGCCGGGCTCCAAAGGGAGTTTGCCGCCGATCTTGACGACAGCGACGCTGCTGTTGATGGAATAGACATCGACAACGCCGATTGCGCCGGGGGTGGATGCCACTTTATCCACAAGTTCCTCATCCGAAGTGGCAACTACGATTGCGGGATGGCTAGAGCGCCGATCGTTGGAAGTCACGATCAGGCTGTTGAGATCCCGTACTGACATGCCATAAACCTTTTCGAGCACGACCTTCATTTCAGGCGCGGAAGGGGACCGCATGACAAAAGTGACCGGTTTGCCATCAGGCCAGCGCTCGGTTTGCGCTTTGCAGAGCTTGACGAGATCGGGCACTGTGACCGCACGGGCTGCGTTTGACTTGTTGGAGACCAACGCAATGTCGCGGGCCGCGGCCAGCGATGCGGCGAAGAGCACAAACGTAAAAATACGAAGAAGCCGTTGGCAAAGCACTATTGTTCTCCCACAATCCACACAGAACTCTGGAGAGATTGTGCTTGATAGAGGGTCATTCGTTAAAGGTAACTAAGGTCACGGCGGGAGGGCGCGAAGGTTTGGAATGGAAAAAGGGCGCGGCGGAAGCCGCGCCCTTAGGCGTTGTAAATGGTGGTTAGTTCTTTTTCCGCCGCGCCGCCTGTGACCGGATCAATGGATGAGGCACAAACATGTTCGGGCGCGCCGCTGCTGAAGAAGACGCGGAGGGGTTTTGAAGCACGAACACTCCGGTGGCGACCTGGCCGCTATCCGTTTCTACGAACGGGAAAGTTGTGCCGTCCACAACGTAGAAGGTCAGGGAGAATCCAGTGTTCAGGGTGGTGTTGCTGGAGCTAGTTCCCGCCGTCGCAGCGAGTGCTCCGCGGCCGCCGGACGGTGCAGCGTATGTGCCATTGGTGAGTGCCGCGCCGAAAGTTACGGGGCCGTCCACAGTTGAGTTCTCGTCAATGATGCCGGTGATGGTATTTCCGCTGGCGGCGGTGAACTCGGCGATGTCGTCCACTTCTGAGCCAGCCGAGAGGTTGATGCCGGATAGGTTTAGCCCGTAGCCCTGTGGCACTCCGAACGTTGCGTTTGAACTCTGCGTGTAGGCGGCTCCGGTCGTGAGACCGAGCGTGTCGATCTCCAAAAGGAGTACACCACCGCTGGAGGGATAGGCGGCGTAGGTCAAGCCGGTTCCTGACGGGGTGAAGCCGGTGAAATCAGTAATAGTGTACCTGCCGGTTTGCCCGGCTGCCGTAGCGTAAGCGGCAGTGAACGGAACCGGAGTTGTCGGAGACAGAGTTCCGTCCTGATTGAAGTCCTCGGTTGATGCGTTGGTTACGTTGCCATTTCCGTCAGTCACCATGAACCCACCAGCAGCTACAGCAGAGGCGGTGGTTCCGCTCCCTTCCTGGCCTTGCAATGTGAAAGCTAGAGTACCTGTGGGTATGGTGGTGGTAGTCTGCGAAAAGGCGTCACCGGACAGGGTCGCGTTCTCGTCCATTTCGATAAATTTCAACTGCGTGCCGTTGACGGGAAAAACGTCGAAGGTCAGCGAAGGATATTGCGCAGTGCTAAGGGTTGTCGAGGGAGTGGAAGCTACTACTACGGTGCCTCCGAGAGTCTGGGCGGGGGAAATGGTGGCGACGCCATTGTTGAAGTCCGCCAGACCTGTGGTGATGGCTCCTCCCGAGCCCAAGGTAAAGTTACCAACCGTGGCAAATGGAGATCCGTTATAAGTATCTCCTGAAAAACTATAGGCGTAGGAACCGGTCGGGGTAGTGTTGGCTGCCTGCAAGTCGAGGGTTCCGCTGGCTGTGCCAAATGAATCGAACTCTATAACCAACCCGTGGGAACTGGAGGAAAGGACAAAATCGAATGTAATGGTGGGGAAGCCAGAAATATTAGTTGTGATCATTGCCTCTCCGCGTCCATCCGTGCCGACGCTATAGGTGCTGTTGCTTATGGTGGCACCTGCTATGGGTCCGGAGGTGAACTCGGTAGTATCGGCATCGTTGATATCAATAGTCCCGGCTGTAATGCTGCCCTTCCCGTTTCCGCCGCTGCCATTAGCCGTGAAAGTACCGGCCATTGCGTAGGGGGCGCCGTTGGAGTCCGTTCCAGAGATGGAAAAGACATAAGTACCGTTCAGATTACTGTTACTGAAACTCCCACTCGGCGGCGGCACTGGAGTTACGGGGCCGTTGCCGCCGCCGCAGCCAGCAAGAAACAGAAGGGTTGAAACGGAGAGGAGTAGGACGGTGGCGTTGCGTGCTGACATAATTCCCCCTGGAAGAATTCGAGCGTGGATCTAGTGACCTTTGATGCGAGATTAGCACAGGTCAAGTCACCTGTTTCAACCCGTACCAAGGAAATAAGTAGCGCGGGTTAAGAAAAAAATCCGCGCAAGTGCAAGTGTTACAGAACTTTACATTTTTGCTGTGAAATACAGGATCGGCTTCCGCATTCCTGTTTCCGCATCCAAGTCGAGGGGCACGGACCTTTCAGGCGGGTGCAAGGAGGGGAAATCCGGTAGCATGAATAATAAGTAGAGGAAGAATGAAGATCTCATATGGCAACGGACAGTCCGGCACTGAGAGATCCTTCGACTTCAGCCGTGCTTCGCTGTCGCGAAGCATGGCCTATGCTCAGGATGACATAACTATCAGGATCACATAACCATTTAAGACACAAACTATATTGGGCCGACATATGTATAACCTGTTCTTTACGCGAGTTTGCTGGCGGGGTGCGGATTGAAGCGGCGAAGTGCTGGATATTTCCGGGCAATATCGTGCGCGTTGGTGATGGCCCTAGGATTGATCGCGCCGGGGTCGGTTTTTGGCCAGGAGGATCCGGCTGAGGCTCCGAGCCTAACGATCGAGCCGGCGGAGCTGCCGCAGACTTATCCACATGCGCCTTACCAAATGAATTTTCATGGGAGTGGGAATTACGTGCCAGTGCTGCACTGGAGTGTAGAGAGCGGCACGTTGCCTCCGGGGATTAAGCTGACCGATAACGGAACGCTGCATGGACAGGCGGAGAAGCCGGGCGAATTTCAGTTTGCGATTTCGGCAAGAGATGGCGGGCAGCCGCAGCAGGCGGTACAGAAGGGATATACCCTGAAGGTGGTGCAAGCGATGGCGGTGGCATGGAAAAATCCGCCGCTGGTTTCTGGGAACCGGATTTCGGGCAACGTGGAAGTTTCGAATGCGACGCAGGACGACATCGATTTGACTTTTGACGTCAAGGCTATTGCCGACAATGGACGCGCCACAGAGATTGGCTACCAGCGCTTTGTGCTGACTCGGGGAACAATTGGAATGGTGTTGCCATTTGGCGAAACCTTGCCGTATGGGGCTTACCTGGTGAATGTGAACGTGGTGGGAGAAGTGGCGAAGTGGAATGCGATTTACAGGGAGATGTTGCAGACTCCGAAGCCGCTGCGGGTATTGGTGGGACCTTAAGGGCGGCGATTCGTGGTGGCTGGTTCAGCTCTCGGGTGTCAGTTTCCGTTTCTTGATTTCTTCTACTCGCTACTGGTGGGGCAGTACGACGGTCATATTGACTTGAGTTTGAGGTTTCTGAAAAACTACGGGTTAGACTCTCTTGACCAATTCTGTACGACTTGCTGGTTATGGAACTGTTACTCAATCTTGCATGGGTGCTACTGGCGCTGCCTGGCTACTGGCTGTGGCGGACGGCAGAAGCGCGGCAAGGGCGGACCATCAGTTCACTGCAGTGCGTACTGGCACTGGCATGCGTGTTGGTCCTGCTGTTCCCGGTGATTTCGGCATCGGACGATCTGCATGCCATGCGCACCGAGATGGAAGAATCCGCTAGCAGCAAGCGTGCGGTGCGGCAGGCGGCAAGCGACAAGAATTCAGGTTGGGTAAACCGGCTGCAAGGGCCGCCAGCATTGGCGGCGAATGCGGTGTGGTTGTGCGCTCCGCAAGCCGGCCGGTTTGAAGTTTTGGTTTCTAGCTGCACTCCACCGACGAGGCCCAGCTTATTGCACGCGGGCCGCGCACCTCCTGCATCCTTCCTCGGGTAATTCGCCATTTTATTCAATTGGAATCGTTCCAGTTACCTCGCTAATCGGATGCGTTAATGAATCCGCGAGGAGAGCGCTTCATCTCCAGAAGATCCTGACGGGATTTACGGGATACTTTCCGGGGATGATCGCCGGGGCGAACGGTACGTTGAACTCCAAACTTTAAGCTGACGGGCATTTTGAGTTAACGGTATTTGTGGTTGAGATGTTCGTTCTATCTCTACGACATTGCCGGAAGAACATATGGAGTGGGGATGAGGAAGATTTCTTGCCTAAGTTGCGGATGGTTGGGCGTGCTGGGCTGGACTGTACTGGCGGCGGCGCAGATGCAGCAGCCTGCTCCTCTATATTCGCCAACTCCCCCCTCGCCAGCGCCGCAGCAGTGGACGTGGGAGCAGGTGAAGGAACGGCTGGAGTTGAATAATCCGGCGCTGCTGGCAGGGAAATTGAATATCAACGAATTCCAGGCGGATGAAATCACGGCGCATCTGCGGCCAAATCCGAATCTGGCATTGCTGTCGGACCAGATTGATCCTTTCAATGTTGGGCCGAATCATGGGCCGTTCGCATATTTGCTGCCTTCGGCAACCATAAGCTATTTGCACGAGCGGGCGCACAAGCGCGATTTGCGGACCGAGAGCGCGAAGGAAGCCACGGGGATTGCGGTTTCGCAGCAGAACGATCTGGAGCGGGGGCTGATCTATAACCTGCGCAGCGCCTTCGTGCAGACGTTGCAGGCAAAAGCCGTGTTGCAGGTTTCGAACGACAATCTGGCTTACTACGATCACGTGTTGAAGATCAGTCATGAGCGGTTTGAGGCGGGCGATATTGCGCAGATTGATTACGATCGTCTTGAGTTGCAGAAGGTGCAATACGAAACGGATGTGCAGACGGCGATCGTAAACCTGCGCACCGAGAAAATTCAGATGCTGATGCTGCTGAATGACCGCACTTCCGTGGATCAGTTCGACATTGTCGGAGCGTTTGATTTCACCGATCAGCTCGACGCTCTCGACACTTACCGGCGAATCGCGCTGGATAACCGTCCTGACTTGAAAGCGGCGATGCAGGCCGTGGACAAGTCGCACACGGATTACAAACTGGCGGTGGCGAATGGGTCGACGGATCCAACGATTAGTTTTGACGTGGGAAGGAATCCTCCAATTGATCTGTATTTCGGCGTGGACGTGGATATTCCGCTAAGGATTTTCGACCGCAATCAAGGCAACAAGCTGCACACCAAGCTGGACATTACGCGGCAGGAGAAGCTGCAAGGTGCGGCCGAGGCGCAGGTGTTTAGCGATGTTGATTCGGCCTATGCCACGCTGACCAGCAATCTGATTCTGCTGCGGCTTTACAAACAGAAATATCTGGCGATGGCGGTGCGAGTGCGAGACACGATTTTGTTTTCTTATCAGCATGGCGGAGCCTCGCTGCTGGACTTTCTTAACGCCGAAAGCGACTACCGCAGTGTCGAGCTGAATTACGTGAATCTGGTGGGCTCTTATTTAACGGCGGCGGCGCAGTTGAACCAGGCAGTGGGGCGCGAGGTTATTCAATGAACAAGCGATATCCCAACTATGTTCGAATCGGAATGTGCATGGGGCTGGCTGCGGCGCTCGTGGCATGCAATGAAGGCAAGGCAAATCCGCAGGATGAGGCTCCTCCAACGGCACAGGTAGAGCCGGAGATGAGCCAGAGTAATTTCAAGGTCGATCATCCGGAGTTATTTCCGCTGGTGACCGCTACCGAGTACAAGGCAGCACCTGCGCTAAACGTGACCGGGGTGGTGCAACCGGATATCTCGCGGGCGGTGCCAGTCATCTCTCTGGCCGCGGGGCGCGTGGTGGAGATCAAGGCCCGGCTCGGCGACCTGGTGAAGAAAGGCCAGTTGCTGATGAAGGTGCAGAGCAACGACGTTTCCGGCGCGTATCAAACTTACCGCAAGGCGGTGAATGACGAATTGCTGGCGCGGTTGAATCTGGATCGGCAAAGACTTCTCTATGACAAGGGCGCGGTAGCGAAGAGCGTTCTGGAGCAGGCGGAAGACGTCGCCAAGAATGCGGAAGCCGACCTGGAAGCCTCCAGCGAGCAGCTTAAAATTCTCGGGATCGATAAGGATCATCCGCAGGGAATTGTCAGCATCTTCGCTCCAATCTCTGGAATTATCACCGACCAGCAGATTACGAATGCGGCCGGGGTGCAGGGGCTGGGAGCACCAAACCCATTCACAATCTCCGATCTGACTTACGTTTGGATCATCTGCGACGTTTACGAAAACGATCTCGACGCGGTACGCGTCGGCGAAACTGCCGACATTCGCCTGAGCGGTCACGCCGATCAAGTTCTCAAGGGAAGAATCGACAATATTCTTCCAGTGCTCGATCCTACGATACGCACCGCGAAAGTACGCCTTGAGGTGCCGAATCCTGGGATTATGCGAGTCGGAATGTTTGTCACGGCAACTTTTTATGGAAAGAGTCCGGTTACGTATGCATCGGTACCAGCGGCGGCGATTCTGCATTTGCATGATCGCGACTGGGTTTACGCGCCGTTGGGGTCGGGGCATTACAAGCGGCAGGAGGTGGTGGCCGGGAACGTTCTTCCGGGTGGTATGCAGACAATCGTTTCGGGGCTGAAGCCAGGAGATCAGGTGGTATCGAATGCTCTGGCGCTCCAGAACACGGTGGAACAATAAGGTGAACCGATAAATGATTCGTCGCGTCGTCGATTTTGCGCTAGGGAATCGCCTGTTAGTGCTGGGGTTGGCAATTGTGCTGTTTGCCGGAGGCATCGTCGCGTTCCGCGACCTTCCCATCGAAGCGTATCCCGATGTGGCCGATAACTATGTGGAAGTGATCACACAATGGCCGGGAATTTCGGCGGAGCAGATCGAGCAACAAGTTACGATTCCGCTAGAAATCATGATGAACGGTATTCCGCACGTAGTGCACCTGCGCTCGTTTTCGTTGTTCGGCCTTTCCGATCTGAAACTCATCTTCGATGACGAATCGGACAACGATTGGAATCGCGAGCGCGTACTGGAGCGGCTGAGCCAGGTCACGCTGCCTCCGAATGTTGTGCCGCAGATGGGTACGGACTGGAGTCCGGTCGGGCAGATTTACTTCTTCACCCTCCGCAGCACGAATCCGGCGTATGACCCGATGGAGTTGAAGTCGCTGGAAGACTGGGTGGTGGAAAAGAATTTCAAGTCGGTTCCCGATGTGGTTGACGTTTCGAGTTTTGGCGGGCCTACGCGTGAATATCAGGTGCGGGTCGATCCCAATAAATTGATCTCATACGGTCTGAGCCTGGCACAGATCGAGCAGCAACTCACCAACAACAATGCCAACGCGGGCGGCAGCTTTATTCAGGAGGGATTGCAGCAGATCAACGTGCGCGAAGTTGGAATGGTAGATCGCTCGCAGGATATCGCCGAAACAGTAATCCTAACGAAGAACGGCACGCCGTTGCGAGTGAAGGATATTGCTGTGGTTTCGCAGGGGCCGAAGATCCGGCTGGGGCAAACCGCGAAGGCGATTCATCGCGAAGACGGAAAGATCATCGATAACGACGACGTGGTGTCGGGAATCGTGCTATTGCGCAAGGGTGCGCCAGCCGATAACGCGCTCAAGGGCATTCACGCAAAAGTCGAGGAGATGAACGATCATATCCTGCCGCCGGGGGTAAAGATTGTTCCCTTCATCGATCGTAGCGATCTGGTGCACTTTACCAGCCATACGGTGCTGCATAATCTAACCGAAGGAATGATTTTAGTTTCGATCATTCTGTTTTTGTTTCTGGGAAATATTCGCGGTGCGTTGATCGTTGCGGCAACGATTCCCTTCTCTTTGTTATTTGCCTCGATTTGTTTGGACTTGCGGCATATTCCCGCGAACCTGCTTTCCCTGGGGGCGCTCGATTTCGGCATGGTGGTGGATGGCGCGGTGGTAATGGTGGAAAATATCGTCCGCCATCTGGGACATAAGGGCGAAAATGGCAAGACTCCGAACGAGAGGATCAGCGAAGCCTCGCATGAAGTGCAGCGCCCGGTGTTTTATGCGATCGCGATTATCATCACGGCTTATTTGCCGATCTTCACCCTGCAACGCGTAGAGGGGCGGCTGTTTCATCCCATGGCGTGGACAGTGGCATTTGCGCTACTTGGGGCCATGTTGTTTTCGATTGTGATCGCTCCGGTGCTGGCCAGTTTCGCTTTTCAGAAGGGTGCCACGGAATGGCATAACCCGGTTTTGACTTTCGTGATCGAGCGCTACCGGGTCGCAGTGAGATGGGCGATTCGGCATCGGGCAATCACAGTCGGAGTGGTCCTGATTATGGTTGCCATTGGCAATTTTCTCGCCTTCAGCGGCGCGATTGGATCGGAATTTCTTCCCCATTTGGACGAAGGAGCGCTCTGGGTGCGGGGCACGCTGGCTCCCAGCACTGGACCAGATGAGGGCATCCGGGTAATGAACCAGGCGCGGATCGTGCTCTGTTCCTTCCCGGAAGTTCCGCAATGCTGGAGCCAGGTGGGCAGGCCGGATGACGGCACCGACACCACCGGTTTTTTTAATACGGAATTTTTTGTGGATCTGAAACAGAAAGAAGACTGGAGACCGGTTTTTCATCAGGATAAAGATGAGCTTATCGCGGCCATGCAACGCGAGTTGGACAAAATCCCGGGCGCGGTTTGGGGATTCTCGCAGCCTATTGAAGACAACATGGAAGAGGCGGTCAGCGGCGTGAAGGGCGCGCTGGCGACCAAGATTTATGGTGACGATCTTAAGGTGCTGGAAGCAAAGAGTGACGAGGTGATGACTGTTTTATCCAAGATCCGGGGAATCGAGGATCTGGGAGTATTCCGCGTGCTGGGCCAGCCGAACCTGAATGTGACGGTGGACCGCGCGGCGTGTGCGCGTCATCAGATCAACGTTGCTGACGTTCAGGATGCGGTCCAGACGGCGATCGGAGGAAACGCGCTAACGCAGGTGCTAAAAGGCGAGGCGCGGTACGACCTTACGTTGCGTTATCTTCCGCAATACCGCGACACACAAGATGCAATCGAAAACATCCGACTGCTCTCTCCGACGGGGGAGCGCGTCGCGTTGTCCCAATTGTGCAAGATCAGTTTGACTGACGGTGCGTCGGAAGTGTACCGCGAAGGCAATCAACGTTATGTGGCGATCAAGTACAGCGTTCGCGGGCGCGACCTGGGAAGCACCGTAGAGGAGGCCATCAAGAAAATCGATGAACAGGTCAAGCTGCCGACCGGATACAGCGTTAAATGGGAAGGCGAGTATCAAAGCCAGAAGCGGGCTAATGCACGGCTGTTAATTGTGTTGCCGATTACCATCCTCATTATTTTTATTCTGCTTTATACGATGTTCAAGTCGTTCAAGTGGGCATCGCTGATCATGGTGAACGTGGCCATTGCGCCGATTGGCGGGTTGCTGGCTCTTTGGTTTACGGGCACCAATTTCAGTGTTTCCTCGGGCGTGGGTTTTCTGGCGTTGTTCGGTGTGTCGGTGCAGACTGGCGTGATCATGCTGGAATACATCAACCAGCTGCGGGCGCGTCGATTTACAGTCGAGGACGCGGCGGTGGAAGGCGCGGTACTTAGGCTGCGTCCGATCATGATGACGATGTTGGTGGCAACGTTAGGATTGTTGCCGGCAGCGCTGTCACACGCGATTGGGTCAGACTCTCAGCGGCCATTTGCGATTGTGATTGTTGGAGGGTTGATTGCAGCGCTCATCATGAGCGTGTTCTTATTGCCTACGCTTTATGTGTGGGTAGCTCGAGAGCGCGACGTACTGCCGATGGCAGAAGAGAGTTTTGAGATTGGGGAGCACGTTGACTAGCAGGCACCCGCGCTTTTTTTCGAAGAATGTTTCTTTGCCCGAGTCTCGCGTCCTAGAGCTATATAATGGCCGCCATGCCTTTGGCGCCGGGCGCAAAACTAGGTCCTTATCAAATTCAGTCACTCCTTGGCTCAGGCGGAATGGGAGAAGTGTATCGCGCCCGCGATACGCGGCTGGGACGTGATGTTGCCGTCAAGGTATTGCCCGATCATTTGTCGACCGATCCGGATCTGAAACAGCGCATGGAGCGGGAGGCGAAAGCGATTTCGTCGCTGAATCATCCGCACATCTGCACACTGCATGATATTGGATCGCAGGATGGCGTCGACTTTCTGGTGATGGAATACCTGGAAGGCGAGACTCTGGCGGAGCGATTGCATCGAGGAGCGCTCCCGCTTGAGGAAGCGCTGAAGATTGCCATCCAAATCGCCGAAGCGCTCGACAAAGCGCATGCGCATGGAATCATGCATCGCGACCTGAAACCCGCCAACATCATGCTGACCAAGAATGGGCCCAAGCTGATGGATTTCGGTCTGGCGAAGTCTTCGCCGGGACTGGTCTCGGGTTCGGAGAGCGGATCGCTGACTCCAAGTACTCCGACCATGAGCGTGGCAGCGCTTACCGGTCCGGCTTCGCCACTCACGCAAAAAGGGACGGTGGTTGGAACATTTCAATACATGGCTCCGGAAGTGTTGCAGGGTGTACAGGCGGACGCGCGATCCGATATTTTTAGTTTCGGTTGTGTGATTTACGAGATGGTCACGGGGCGACGGGCGTTCGAAGGCAAGTCGCAGTTCAGCTTACTGGGCGCGATTCTGGATAAAGAGCCCGATCATATTTCCGCAGTGCTTCCTAATTCTCCGCCGCGACTGGACGAGACGGTGGGGCGCTGTCTGGCGAAGAATCCCGAGCAGCGCTACGGATGCATGCATGACGTGAAGATTCAGCTGGAAGCGATTGGCGCGGGAAGGACAGAGGCGCGGGCTGTCGCGGTGGAATCTTCGACGGCGGGAGGGAAAGTTTCGCGGCTGCCGTGGTTGGTGGCGGCAATTGCATTGCTGATTGCGCTCGTCGCCGGAGTTTCCTACTTTCGGAAGCGTGAGCCCACGGCGGTAGTGAGGTCGTCGATTCTGCCTCCGGCGGGAACTTCATTTGTGACCATGCTGCCGGGAGCGGGACCTCCGGTGTTATCGCCCGATGGGGCGCAGTTAGCATTTACGGCGCGTGACGAAAAAAGCAAGGTCATGTTGTATGTACGCCCGCTGACCTCGCTGACGGCGCAAGCCCTGCCGGGAACTGACGATGCGATTTATCCCTTCTGGTCTGCCGATAGCCGTGAGATCGCATTTTTCGCCGCAGGTAAATTGAAGAAGATTAATGCGAGCGGGGGACCGCCTCAGGATATATGCGACAGCTTTAGCGGGCGCGGCGGAACGTGGAGCAGGGACGGGGTGATCGTGTTTACCCCCAGCTCGAACCAGGGGTTGTTTAAGGTTTCTGCCGCTGGCGGAACGCCTGAGCCGGCATCGAAGTTGAACGCAGCGTTGGGCGAGAATAGCCACCGGTTTCCGTTCTTTCTGCCCGATGGCAAGCACTTCGTATTCTGGTCACGTACTTCACGCGCGGGGCAGTCGCCGGTGCTTTACGTCGGGGAAGCCGGCAAATTGGACGCGAAGCCGCTAATGAAGAGCGACTCCGTTGCCGGCTACGCCTCGGGTTATCTCCTATTTTTGCGCGGGCAAACATTGATGGCACAGCCCTTCGACACAAGGAAATTGGAGTTGAGCGGTGAGCCGCAGCCAATTGCCGAGCGGATTGCCATTAATGGGGCGAGCGTGCGTGCGGTATTTTCGGCGTCTGACACGGGAAGATTGATTTATCAAACCGGGGAAGCGTCAGCGGGCTGGACGCTGGTGTGGAGGGACCGGGAAGGAAAGCAAACGGATGCGATTGACAAAGCGGAGCGTTATGTATCCCCCACGCTATCGCCCGATGGCACACGCCTAGCGGTTACGATTTTCGCCGGCGCTCAGGGAGTTTACGACATTTGGATTTTCGATCTGGCGCGGCAAACGAGCACACGCTTCACTTTTGGACCGTCGAGCCATCTGTTGCCCGTTTGGTCGGCAGATGGAAAGACGATTTTTTTCGCGTCCAACGCCAAGGGCTCTACTCATATTTATGCCAAGCCTGCCGATGGCAGCGGCGTCGAACGGGTGGTTCTGGAAGATGGTGATGTGTACGAGGGGCCGCGCACCACTTCTGCCGATGGACGTTATTTGATCTATGGCAGACGGTCATCCAACGATGCTGGGTATCACATTTGGGCGCTGCCGCTGACCGGCGAGGGGAAGCCGTTTCCGATTGTGCAGGATCCATTCGACGAAGACTTCCCCGCGCTTTCGGGCGACGGAAAATGGATGGCGTACCAGAGCAACGAGTCGGGACGGAAAGAAATTTACATCACCGCGTTTCCGGGCGGAGGAGCCAAGTGGCAGGTTTCGAATAACGGAGGCAGCTCGCCGAAGTGGCGACGGGACGGAAAGGAATTATTTTTCCTGGATGGGGCGGATACGATCACCGCAGTGGATGTGAATACGTCAGAAGGCGCGCCGCGACTAGGCCCGGCGCATGCGCTGTTTCAGGCGGTGGGAATACAGCGCGACTTTGGGCCGTTTGATGTGAAGGCTGACGGCAAGAAGTTTCTGGTGAATAGCGGGAACTTGAAAGAGGGGAGCGATCCCTTGACGCTGGTACTGAACTGGACTGCAGAGCTGAAGAAGTAACGTCCAGAATTGCCTGCTTGAGCCACTGACTCTCAGCTTACGGTTGCCAGTTGTTGATCCTCGGTATTATGCTGCCTCCGCTGTACGAGTTGAAACTTTAAAGAATTGAGGAGAATGATGTTCAAAATCAGTGCGCTTGTTTTCACAGTTGTGGTTGTTGGCTTTTTATGCGCTGCACCCGTGGCGCCAGCTCAGGTTTCGATTGGAGTAAACATCGGACCCGCTCCCATATGTCCTTACGGATACTTCGACTATGCTCCGTATGACTGTGCTCCTTATGGCTACTACGGGCCCGATTGGTTTGTTGGCGGGGTGTTTCTTGGAGCAGGCCCTTGGTTTCACGGCCCTCACGGCTTTTATGGGCATGTCGATAACCGGTTCGACCCTCATCACGGTTACAACGGACCGTTGCCTGGTCGCGGGGCAGAGCGCTTCAACCATTTCCAGGGAAATGAAGCGCGAGATGGGCGAGGCAACGTAGGCGACGCCGGCCATGACGCGAAGGGTGAGCATGCGCTTCCTGGCTACCGGGGTGGGGGTGCGGGTGGACATGGCGGTGGGCGCCACTAGAGAGCGGTCTGGCTTGGAGCAGAAACGAGATAAGGCGCGGGTTGCGCCTTATCTCGTTTGCAATTTGGTCTCGGAGCTGGATGCTCAATGAGTGTAATCGCCTGTTAACGACAGTTACGAAAGTCAGGTCGATTAAGACTCGTCGCCGGTGTCAAATTAGGGTATGAGAAGCGTTCGGCGCGTAGTCTTCGTAGCCGTTGTCTCGATACTCCTATTGATCGGTCTTCTGGGCGTCTATTCCTATCAGTTAGATCATCGCGCCGAGAGGATTTTCCGCATTTCCTATGAGTTTTCGACGAGGGACCATGCACCAACCCTCGTTGACCTTCGGCAACAATTTGGCGCTGACCTCAAGCAGCCCGATCCGTGCACGGCTTGGGGCTGCAAGTATGAGGTCATATTGACGAATCGGGTTTTGGCTATGATCCACTTATCCCTACCCTCTGCACTCAGTTTGTTCTTTTTGGGTCAAGGACAATACAGTGCAGGAGAATGTGGTGGAACTGTGGACTGTTAGCCGCGTTGCTTATGTCGATGCCAAGTATTGCAACGAGTTGTGACGGCTTCCATGTCGGCCCCTGCGAGGGGCCAATCGCGTCGTTTGCGAGCGGTTCAGTGATGGTCGGTTCTAGGTCGACGCTAGCTAAAAGAAAAGCGTGCCGCGTTCGCTCTCAACCCAAGCTGCTTAACTGCTTTCCGAGGCTGCACCACTATTGCTGAGCTTGCTCCCCAACTATGGCACGGATCGGCGTCAGGGGCCACGCAATGCACTGCTGGTGCTGATCGACAACGTGCATTGCAGTGATGGTTGTTGCAAAATCCCCATTACACTCATTATCCGAGGCGAGGCTCTTGATCGCTGCCGGCCGCAAATGGGAGTTTCTCAGAGGGATTAGGAAGAGGTTGACCGACGATACTGCCGAAAAAAATTAAGAGTTCCGAGGTGGTGTTGAGTCCATTCGTCTCGGCCAGTAGCTCGCGTTAGACCCTTGCTCGACCTGCTATGCCGCTTCCCTTGCGGGTGCTTTGCATGCGATCTTCGCTTGGGCTCCGGGCTCACCGCCAACCGGATAAACCTACTCAACGCCTCGGAACTCTATCCTGCCTTCGACTGGGCTTCCCGTTCTCCTCGACCAGCGCTTTGCTATAGACCCTTGCTTGCCTTCTCTTGCTCACTTTGCAGTGGTAGAGTGACTGAGCTTGAGCCCCGGACGCCGCACCAACCGGAAAAACTTAAGAAACTGTCAAAGAACGATCTTGTTTTACTCCTTTTAAATTTTGAGTCAACGAAAACATCGCAAGTTTATCCGGTTTATTTTCAATCGAGTGCAGGTGGTTCACAGGCCGATGCCAGGAATTTGTGCAGTGCTGGAGAGAGTTTTCGTTAGGGATGCGGGGGGACGCGAAACGTGAGAGTTTCCGATAGCATGCGAAGACAGGTTGCAAGTGTTTGCAATCTTGCAGAGATGTGCATATCGAGCGAAAGCCTTGCTGAATAAGGCTTTTGGCCATACCGGAAAGATCGAGGAACCTTTGGGAGGATGCTTATTGGACGTGCTCAAATGAGTATCCGCCGAGTCGTTGGAATTGCTTGACAATGCACTCAACTCTGTTAAAGTTCGATAAATGCTCCATGAGTTACAGCAAGTCTCAGGTGATGGAAATATGAAGAATGTTTATGAAGTTTTAAGGCAGAAAGAGATGGAGTTGACCCGGCTGGAAAAAGAGGTAGAAGCGCTGCGGCTGGTGGCTCCCTTGCTCTCCGAGGAAAAGGAAACGAACTCTGACATGGCGAAGCCCTCCTTAGCGACCGCCGTGAACGGACCACAGCAGCCCATTCGGATCCCCTCGGCTCCGGTCATGGCGGCGGCGCAGCCGGTGCGTGCGGCCGGTTGGGACGATAGCGCGAAGCGCTGGCCGTAGAAATCGCTGCGCTGGCTGGGCCCCGATTCACCCCCCTGATTTTGATTTTAAGCGTTCCGCAAGCAGCCTGGAGTTAATTCTGGGCTGCCTTTCTCTTTCCGACGTGTCCGATTTATTTCCCAACAATTTCCTTCAAGGCCGCCAGCAAGCGGTCCACTTCGTCTGCGGTGTTGTAGTGGACGAGACCGATGCGGAGGAAACCGCCGGATTTTTCCACGTCGAGGTGCTCGGTTAAATTCAGCGCGTAGTAGTTTCCGTCCCAGGTGAAGAAACCTTGGTCGCCGAGTTTAGTGGCAAGGACGAGGGGAGTCTGATCTGCGGTCTGATTGATCACCCGCACGGCCAGCGTTGGACAACGCCAGTCAAAACATGAAGGATCGGTGATGCCATATATCTTGAGCGCCGGAATCTGCGCGAGGCCTTCGATCAGGCGATTCATCAGCCCGAGTTCATAACGATGAATGGCTTCGAAAGCTGCGACGATTGCGGCGCGGCGCGTGGGCGGTTCCGGATGCGCCTGGCGGCCGAGATCGGCGATGTAATCAACGCATGCGGTAATGCCTGCGATGCACTCGTGATTCAGCGTACCCCACTCCCAGCAGTTAGGAACAGCGTCAGTAAGGGGGCGAACCTTGTAGGGACGCAGGCGTTGCAAATGCTCACGCTTGCCGAAGAGAACACCCATATGCGGCCCGAAGAATTTGTAAGTGGAACAGACGAGGAAATCGCAATCGAGGTCGGCGACGTCAATGAGACCGTGGGGGCCATAGTGAACGGCGTCGACGTAAACCAGCGCACCTACGGAGTGAGCGAGGCGGACGATTTCTTTGACAGGATTAATCGTGCCAACGGCGTTTGATGCGTAGCCGACTGCGACTAGTTTTGTTCTTGAGTTGAGCTTGGCGGCAAGATCTTCCACATCGAGAGTGCAATCTGCCTGATGAATCTCCGCCCAACGAATAGTCACGCCTTTTTCTTCGAGGGCAAGCCAGGGCGAAACGTTGGCATCGTGATCGAGGCGCGTGACCAGGATTTCGTCACCGGGGCCGAGGTCGCGTCCGATGGCCCGGGACATCATGAAGGTGAGCGAACTCATATTCTGGCCGAAGACGATTTCATCGGCGGCACAGTTCAGGAAGTCGGCCATGGCGGCGCGGGCTTCGGCGAGCATGGCGTCAGTGTTCCGGCTGGTGGCGTAGGCCCCGCCGGTATTGGCGTTATCGCGGCGCAGGTAGTTGGAGATAGCGTCAATGACGCGTTGCGGAACTTGTGTGCCGCCGGGGCCATCAAGGAATGCGGCGGGATGTCCGTTGACGGTTTGGGCGAGTGAGGGAAATTGGGAGCGGATTTGGATAAGGTCGAGGGTGGGCGCGGAGGTTTCGGTGAGTGGCATGACATTCAATTTAAGCATGACCGAGGTGGTTTGTGGATTCCGCCGACGGATAATGCCATAATCCCGCTCCGCGAGGGATCTAAAGCGAGACCTTAGCGGCTGAAGCCACATTCGCAAGGCTGTCTTAACTGCACCACGGCTGAGGCCGAGCCCCTCCCAAAATCAATCTCTGGCGAAATTATTTTGCAGCTCTCACAAAATCCGCCAACATGCCATAGGCAGTCGCATATAGCCCGGGATTTTCTTCGGTGATTACAAGACCGGGAAAGATATCGGTTTCGAAATAAATGTAGTTCGACGTGCCGACGATTCGCGCCATGGGATCGGCGAGCGGAATTTGTTGGGGGCGGACGGTAGCAGTGATTCCCTGTTCTGTCTTTTTTGCTCGGCAGATTAACTTGTAGGGACGGCCTGCTTTTTTTGCGCCTTGTACGGCTTCGGGGCTCAAATTGCGAATTCCTTCGCGATCAATTTCTGCCAACTTTATTGGAACGTCCATCAGGACGGTGATCAGTGCGGCGGTTTTCACGGCTGCGTCCCAGCCGTCGATGTCGTGGGTAGCATCGGTTTCGGCGATGCCGAGGGATTGCGCCTTCTTCAGGGACTCGTCGAAGGTGAGTCCGTCTTCCATTCCGGTTAGGATCACGTTGGTGGTGGAGTTCAGGATACCGTGGAATCCTTGCAGATGAATCACGGGGAGTTGATCGAAAAAAGAAAAGATGGGGACGCCATCCATCACCGTGGATTCGAATAGGAAGCGCTTGCCGCGCGCGGCGGCCAGATCGCGGAGTTCGCGGTAGGCGTGGACGATGGGGCCTTTGTTGGCGGTGATGGCGTGGGCTCCGTGGCTGAGCGCGGCGCGGGTATGATCGACGGCGGGCTGGCCAGTCTCGACATTGAGGGATGTGGCTTCGAAGAGGACGTCAGCGTGGGCTGCTCGGAGCCAGGATTGAACATCCTGGTCTGAATGCGCCTTCCAGTTTTTCGCGGGCGAGTCGCCGGCGACCACACGAGCATCCAGACCTTCTGCGTTAGCGATCCAGCCTAGGCGTCGCGAGGCGATTCCGGCAATGCGAAAGGCGATTCCGTGGCGGGTGCGCAGTTCGGACTCGCGGTCGTGGAGGAGTTGCACGAGCGTGCGGTTGACATTGCCGAAGCCGAGAAAGCAGAGATTGTAGGTGCGAATTTGACTCCCCACAGGGGCCAAAGCCCGGATTGATCTATAACGCCAACACGGCGCTAAGCGCCGCTCTTACACGGTAGCGTATGCAGGATATTTCGCTTATCCCAGCGCGAGAGTCCTACCCCATCACGGTGGTGTGCTCGGGCTTGACTTTGTAGATCACGCGGACTTCGCCGGGCTGGCTGTAGGGATATTTATCGACGCCGAGATATTTCTTGGCTAGCTTATCGATGTTGGCGCTGGCACCTTCTTCGGTAATTTCGACGACCTTGCCGCGGATTTCGAGATAGCGGTAAGGATTTTCAGGATCGATGAGGGCCAGCGAAACGCGGGGATCGCGGCGGACGTTCTTATCTTTCTGGCGACCTTTGGCGGAGTTGAAGATGACGTGTTCGCCATCGTAGTCGACCCAGACCGGCGTTACCTGGGGGCGACCATCGGGCATAAGCGTGCCCAGACTGGCAAATGCGCGTTTCTGAAACAGGTCACGATATTTTTCGGGGATAGCTTCGGGCATAAGACCTCCTTGCGGTCGTACAGAAGAGTGCTCAGACATTATAGATGCGAGGGACAATCTGCCGCCTGTACATATTCGTTGTCATCACAAGCAAGGCGAGGGACCTTGGTTTTTTACCGGCCCATACGTTACTTCGCCCTACGCAAACACCGAGGTTCCTCAGTTGCTCGGGAAGACGGTTTATTCGTTTCACTTGGTTGATGCTTGATCTTGCTCGATGCGGGGCAGCACCGCACGGATGAGAGCTTCAAAGCTGCTCTTGACGCGCTCGCCGGTTTCCATTACTTCCTGATGCGAGAGGGGCTGGTCGAGGATTCCGGAAGCCATGTTGGTAACGCACGAGATGCCGAGCACTTTGATTCCCATGTGGCGCGCCGCAATCACTTCGAAGGCGGTTGACATTCCGACCAGATCGGCACCGATAGTACGCAAATATCGAATCTCCGCCGGGGTCTCGTAGCTGGGGCCGAGCAGCGCGGCATAGACGCCTTCGTGCAGCGTCATTCCGAGCCGGGCGGCTTCTTCTTTTGCCAACGCACGATAGTCTTTGGCGTAGGCGTGGCTCATGTCGGGGAAGCGAACGCCGAAGCGGTCGTCGTTGGGGCCGACCAATGGATTCGATCCTTGCAGATTGATGTGGTCGCTGATCAGGACGAGAGCGCCTTGCTGGTAGGTGAGATTAATTCCTCCGGCGGCGTTAGTAAGAATGACGGAGCGAATTCCCATTCGTCCGAAGACGCGCATGGGGAAGGCAACTTGCTGCGGCGAGTAGCCTTCATAAATGTGCACGCGGCCTTGCATGACGGCAACCGGTATGGAGCCAGCATGGCCAATGACCATGGTGCCGGCGTGGCCGATCGCGGTAGAGCGAGGAAATCCAGAGATCTCGGAGTAAGGAATGCGGGTCGCGCCAGCGAGTGAGTCGGCAAATCCGCCGAGACCGGAACCGAGGACCAAGCCGACCTGGGGGCGAAGCGAGGTGCGTTGCGAAATGAGTTGCGCGGCGGCTTCGGCGAGAGTGTATTGATCCTTCATAGGAGCAGGGGCTTAAGGCCGGCTTCATTTTATGCGCTAAACGGGGCGCTAAAGCACCGCTCTTCCACGATGCTATAGCGGTTAGTAAATCTTCTCGAATTTCGCGAATTCAGTTTCCAACTTCCATTGCTCCCGGGCACGTTCGTTGGCGGCGAGGAACTGCTCGCATATTGAATTCGGTTTATCTGTGCCCAGTGGATCTGCGGCGCAGGCCGTATTTATGCGAAACACCAGTTTGGTCTGCGTCCACAAACTTTCTCCTGAAAGAAAACTGTGCTCCATGCTTTGACGCGCCATGCGCTTCAGATCGGCGTACGATAAATGGTACCCTTCCGCCGCACGAAGATATTCGTGAGTCAAATCGCCGCGGGATACGCCTTCGTCGTCGGTCGCCAGAGCCACGGGAACTCCATACTTCATGTAAATCGGCAGAGGATGATCGTCACCGTTCACGCCCAGAATTTCGTCATTCGAGGTCAGACAGATTTCAACCAGTACATCGCGCTCCGCCATTTCGTGCAGCAAACCGAGTGCGTCTTTTTCGTACATCACGCTAACACCGTGGCCGATGCGTTCGGCGTGTCCCCGCTCAACAGAGGATCGAATGTGAAACGTTAGATCCTGCGGCGGCACCAGACCTAATGCGAGTTCTCCGGCATGCAAGGAAATGTGCACCTTGGGATAGATGGTGTGCAGATAGTCGATCATGGCCATGTGTTCGCTGAAGTCGTGAATTGGCACGTACCAGTCTTCAGGCATCACCAGATTGAACCCGACAACTTTTGGATCGGACGACGCCAGCTCGAAGCCGAGCAGAATTTGCGCAAACACAACTTCATGCGGCAAACCGCGGAGGACCTGATACAGATAACGAACCGTTACGGAGCAACCAGGAGCGGCGTCTGGCGTTTGGCACTTGAGAATTTCCTTCGCGCGGGCATCATCGGCAGCGAGATGCTTGCTGGTTTCCGAAACAACATCCCTCATCCCCGCAGTCAACAAGGCGTCGCGCATCTTGGCATAATCGGGAGTCCACTCTACTTTTCCCGCAAGCCGGGCGGCTGCCCCGCCATCTGCAGTGTGCATCAATTCGACATATTGGAGATGATCCAGACCGGCCAGGTTCATGGCCGCCGCTACCGCTTCGGCGGTATGCGTGTGCGAGGCAAGACCAAACTTATCGAAGGTGGCAAAGAAATGATCGTGACCGGATTCGTTCCCCTGATTCCAATTGCGCATCGACCAGGCGTCAATCATCTGGTTGTAGAGTACGTGGTCGCCGTAAGCGCAGCGAGAGGACGGCTTGGCAGTATAGATTTCGCAAGGATCGCAGGGAGGCGCCAGCAGCTTCGATGAAGTTCGGTCAACGCACAAGCCGCCATCAGCAGCGTAATCGATCAGATCTTCGGCATAGATAGCCCCATCAAGGTGATTGTGCAGATCTCCGCCCTTGGGCATATCTTGCAGGAATGCGAGCAGCAAACCGGGCTGCTTGCGGACGGAATCGAAGTAGCGCGAAGTCCGCTGCTCCGCGCTTTGGGCAGCAGCGAGCGCGGCGGCGAGGGCGATCACGAAGGCGATTAAAAAACAGACTCGAAGGGATCGCGGAATTCTCAACGGCATGAAACCTCCGACAACACAGCGGATAAAGCTTGAAGGAAGGATTGTAATCGTTGCGGGGGCTTTCCCGAAAATCCGCCAGGCGGCAGTCGAAATTTAGCGAAGCCAAATGATCGCAGCGATTATGGCAATCACGAAAATAGTGCCCACAATGTATTTGTTTTGCGAAAACCACGATTCAGATTCGATAGGTAGACTCAACGCGGGGGTGGGATCTTCCTGCGTCTCCGGATCCCTAAGCACGCCAGGAAGTTCTCTCAAAGAGTCAACGGAGGTCGCCGCTTCTTCAATCTTAGCCGCTTCAGTCTGCGTTACCGCAAGATTGGAAGTTTCGGCAGTAGCTGCGACCAGGGCTATGGGCTGGGCATCGACGGTTTGAACGGTAGCAGCCGCAGCCTGATCTTGAGGAGTGGAATCGGGGAACAGGCGCGGTAGAGCAGGAGCGAAAATTTTTTGTCCGCGCCATCGCTTATCTTCACACTCAACACAGAAATCGCGGCCTTGCGATACGGGGAATCCGCAAGCCTGGCACTTCCGCAGATTTGCCAGGTCAGGCCGCACGACGGAAGGCGGGTTCTCTTCCCTTTCTTGCGCTGTGGGCTGGATTCGCAGGGCAGCGGACCACAACAATGTTTTTGGGTTCGGATGAGCCTTACTTTCTTCTTTTGTGGCTGGAAGCTTTACCGTGAACTGGTCGGCAGATGCAGCCGGAGAATCGCCGACCACCGCTGATCCCATGGGCGCGGTCGCCGCCAAAACTTTCACGACCGGGGCCGGCATCTCCTGCATGGCGGCCTCCAGGATCTGCGGGATGGCATGCGCCGCTGTCGCATGCTTTACCGCAGTTTCCGCGAGTTGACTTAACCGCATAAGAGTAGAGAGGTCGCGCTCATTGAATGAGCGCGGCTTCCCGGAAAAAAGTTCGAACACGCCCAGAACCGTATCCGTGTTCATGATGGGCGTCACAACCAGCGAAGCAATCCCCAACTTGCTGCACGCCTTCTGATTCACGCGGGGATCTTGCGATACATCATCGCAGCGCAGAGGCTGCCGGGTTCGGACGCATTCGCCCGAAACTCCCTGGTCCATGGAAAGCACGGCACCCAGACCGGGAGCATTCGAGCCGGTGCTGGCACGGCACAACATGTCATGTTTTTCGCCGCGACGAAGCGCGATGGCCGCCCCGGTTGCTCCAGTAATGTATTGGGCGCGGTCCGCGAGCAACTGCAGCGCGGCATCCAGATCAGCGCGGGCCATCTCGCTAAGCGTTTGACCTTCATCCTGGCCCCTTTGCGGCTCATTGCTCAGCCACAGATCGGTCTCAGGGCGCATGCTAAGAACCGCATTGGCGGCGGCGATACCGGCGGAGACACTGGCTTGCTCGGCCAGAGGGGGAATCTCGTCGAGAATCGAATAATGATCCATATCACTTAGGCTGGATAAAGTCAGCCGGGGTCGACAATCGGATGATCGAGGTTCAGCACCAAGCCGTTGCTGCAAAATTGGTGCAGTAATTGCAGTCTCGCCGCGTAAGAGCGAGGTGTCAAGGAGGGTGGATACTCGAAAGTCACGTCCCGGAAGTACATGTCCCGGTTCGGGCGTGAAAGGATTTTGAGGTTAACTTAGCTGCGGGCTCGCCGGCGAACTGCGGCATTAGCCAGCCGGTTGGCCTCGGTGTTTTCTTCCCGGCGCACATGCGAAATGGAAAACTGGAGGGCTCGGGCGAGCTTGCGGCAGGTCCAATGCAGGGAGTAAAGCCGCGAACTGGAACAGGTATAGGCTCCCTGCATCTGCCGAACTACCACCTCGGAGTCGGAATAAACGTGCAATGCCTTGGCCTTCAGCGAGACGGCACATTGCAGCGCTTCCATCAGGGCAACGTATTCTGCGACATTATTATCCTGATGTCCAATCCATTTGGCGATGCGGATCGGGCCGCCGGCATCGCCATTGATGACGACCCCAATCCCCGACGGGCCCGGGCTGCCCTGGGAACCACCATCGACGTAGGCGACTAATTCCGACATTGTTCCGCTTCCGCTATCGGCAAGATGCGCCAGAGAACTTACCCCGTCAAGAGATTTGTTCGATTCCCGCTGATTTCCCGTTGCAGGAGGACTGTGCAATTTTCTGTGCAAAATCGGTCCCACTCAGGATTCGGAGTTTCTAAGAATCGAGATTACAACAAGTTCGCTTTCGTGTTTTGCACAGCTTGGACATTCTTCACTGCACCAATAGTTTGCGTTGACTTTTGTGAACCCTCTGTTAAGTTTGGTTGCGTCGACGGTCGAAAGGTTCGGCGAAGTAAAATTCGCCGACCCGAAGTAGACTGAGTGATCAGTTTAGCAAGGCAACTTGCTGAGCAAACAAACCGCATAAAACCGACGGCTCTGCGAGGGGCAGTTGGGGTTTGGGACTGCGAAAGCAGTGATCGCATCAAGGGGCTGTGACGGTACATGCATCCACGCGGCTGACTCCCTCGCAGGAGCTGGCAGCTAGAGCATAACCAATGTCACGGCCCTTTCAATTTTTTCCCGCCTTTTTCCTCAGTTCGCAATCCAAGAGTATCCTGCGCGCAATAAATCCTCTATCGGCTTGTGGTAGTAGACTGGTTCAGTTACTCTAGGCCGCTACTTCACCGACAATCATCTGGTCGATGTAGCACCAGATCCAGTTCTCTCCCCGCTCAATCGAGCGCATGATTGGATGATGATCGTGATGAAAATGCTTGGTGGCGTGCTTATTTTTGGATGAATCGCAACAACCGACTTTTCCGCAAGTCATGCACAGGCGGAGATGAACCCATGTATCCCCAAGCTTCACGCACTCTTCGCAGACGTGTTTGTCGGTGGTTTCGATTTTTATTTGATCGAGATGCTTGCATTGGCCTGGCATTGTGAAATCCCCCTCTTCCAACTTCAGCTTCGTTCTAGTTCTTTCTCAGCTTCGTTCCAGCTCTTTGCGGTCCCATTGTGCGACATTTGCTCCGGCTTCATAGGTACTCTGTAAAAAGCTGAGCAGCGCTTCGCGCGGAGAGGCTGCTTTCCGAACATCATCGTACATCAGCAAGAACTCGTGCAGGTTCGGATGATAGAAAGCCGCCGAAGGCTGCACTGATTGTTGCGCGAAGCCGGCGGGTTCGGGCGCGGCGTAGGCGTAAAAGGCCGCTCCTTTAATTTCTCCGCCGCCAGGCCAGAAGCCTGCGCTGATTACTTCATGCGAATAGGCTTCGCGTGTAACGGGATCGGCACCGGGGCGTTCCGGGGCGCGGCGTCCGGAAAATCGGGTCACGCATAAGTCGAAGCTTCCCCAGAAAAAATGTACGGGACTATCTTTACCGATAAAGCGCGAGCGGAATTCCTTGAATACGGTGTCGCAGAAAATCAAAATCTGCCAGAAGCGTTGGGCATATTCGGGATCGTAGGAGGCGTGTTGCGTGTCGCGCTCGAAAGGTATGGGATTTGCAACTTCCACGGGCATGGTCCAGATTTTTACTTCGATCCCGAGAGATTTCAGAGCGGACATGAACTTGGCATAGAAATCGGCGACCGATTCAGCTCGTAGCGGCATGCTCTTCGAAGAACCCCCACTGGTCTGGATTGTCAACTGGTGGTCGATGAAATCGAACTGCACTTCGAAGATTTCATCCTCATAGGGAATCGCGGAAGTGGTGAGGCCGCGGGCATTGACGTAGAGCGGGACTTCCCACCAATGGTTGATGAGCGGGCTCAGAGCCAGCCGGAGCTTGCCTATGATCTGCGTCCACATGTGAAGGGTGCCGTAGGTGTTCTGCCAGGCTTCCAGCGGCAGTTCGGGCAGCACGACTGGCTTCGAGCTCTGAGCTAGCTGGGTCATATGGAACCGTTAACAGCCTCGACCGTAGCGACCGGCCATCTTGAATCAGGGTACAGGTTGGACCTGCATTGTAAGAACGTCACGCCGCCAGTTTACGCCGTTTTGACATGGTTGCGGCGCTCTGTGCGATACGAGACAGACAAAACCTTGCAGTGAGCTTAAATTCGCCTCCAATCATCTCCGCAGTTGAAGGTCACCGGGTTTCGGGGGAGATCCGGTGACCTTCATTTTGCGTGAGTGCGGGAAATTTGAAGTTATGTCAACAACGCGCTTATATGTGGAGTGTCCGGGTTGTCACACTCAGTATCTGGTCAAAGATGGTCCGCTGAAGTACAGCACCGGGGCTTATATCGAAAATGTGGCTGGGTCTCCGGAATGGCAGCGACTTCTGTGCCCCTGCCGGCCGGGCGATCCCTACAAGTTCAAACTAAGCGAACGTAAACGCCTGAAGCTGTTTGCCGAGGATGAGAGCGAGCGCACCCACTTCTTCGTGCCTACGAAGAAACAATCTACATAAATCCCAGCGCCGCTTTTAACTATTGCTGACCTACTGCAGCGTGTGGCTGGAGGAACCGGAAGCCGAGTGGCCGGTAATGTTGTAGCGTTTGAGCTTGCGGTAGAGGGTAGCGCGGCTGATGCCGAGCATGCGTCCGGCGAGGGCTTTGTCGCCATTCACTTGTTCGAATACGCGCTGGATGGTGGCGCGTTCGATGTCTTCGAGATCGGTAGCGCCGAGTGGAGATGCGACGCCGTCTCGCTCAGAGTGCGAGGCGGTGGAGGCGGCAAGATCGGACACCAGCTCGGACGGCGAAGTGGGAACGGAATGAAGCGAAGATGAAGTGATTGCGGCGATGGACGTAGGCAAATCGGCGATGTCGATGAGCTGTCCGTCGCCCAGAGCGACGGCGCGCTCGATGCAGTTTTCCAGCTCGCGGACGTTGCCCGGCCAATCGTAGTTCATCAAAGATTTCATGGCGGCACTGGAGGCGCGCAGGTCCGCTCCGGGCGCGTAGCGCTCGCAGAACCATTGCACCAGCATGGGAATATCGCTGCGGCGCTCGCGCAACGCAGGAACGTGGAGGGTGACAACGTTCAGGCGAAAATACAGATCTTTGCGGAAGGTTCCGGCTTTGTAGGCGGATTCGAGGTCGCGATTGGTGGCTGCAATGACGCGGACATCGACTTTGACGCGCTGATTGCTGCCGACTGGACGGACTTCTTTTTCCTGCAAGACGCGTAGCAGCTTGGCTTGTAGTTCGAGCGGCAATTCGCCGATTTCATCAAGAAAAACCGAGCCGGTGTCGGCGGATTGAAACAGGCCTTGCTTGGATTTCAAAGCGCCGGTGAAAGCTCCTTTTTCGTAGCCGAAGAGTTCGCTCTCAATCAGAGTCGGTACGAGCGAGCCGCAATCGACGGCAACGAAGGGACGATCGGCGAAGGCTCCGCGGAAGTGAATGGCGCGCGCGACTAATTCTTTGCCCGTCCCGCTTTCGCCGGAGATGAGCACGGAGGTGCGCGTATCTTTGAGGCGCGACGCCATGCGTAGCACTTCCTGAATTTTGGCGGAGGACCCAACGATGCCATGAACGGCGGTTTCGGAATCCATGCGCTGGCGAAGGAATTCGTTTTCTTCCACCAGACGAACTTTGTCGGCCATGCGACGCAGGAATAGACGAAGCTCATCGAGCGGGGAGAACGGCTTGGTGATGTAGTCGTAGGCGCCAAGGCGCATGGCTTGGACGGCGGTTTCGATGGAGCCGTGCCCGGTCATCAGGGCGACTTCGGCGCGAGGCAGGAGCTTTTTTACCTTCTCGAGGAATTCGAGCCCCGACATGTGTGGCATTACCATGTCGCTGAGGATCATGTGCACGGGTTGCTCTTCGAGCAGATCGAGAGCGGATTCGCCGCTCTCGGCCTCGATGCAGACGAAGCCGAGAGCTTCGCCCACGGTCATGCAGAGCTTGCGGATGCTCTGCTCATCGTCAACGACCAGGAGGCGGATGCGAAGCTGTTCGTTGCCCAGAGAGGATTTGGCAGGATTTGAGATCACCGGGGTTTCCCCATAGTTTTTTCGACAGCTGAGATCAGATCTTGCACACGGAACGGTTTTTCCAAATAGAAAGCGCCGATCTTGCGTAGCGTGCTTACGGTTTCCTCATTGGCGTAGTCGCCGGTAATGATGATTACTCTGTCGACCAGATCAGGGCGATTGGCGGTAATCCAGGTGTGAACCTGAGCGCCGTCAACTCCGCCGGGTGTGCGCATATCGGAGACGACGCCGAGAAAGCGGCCATTTTCCAGCAGACGAAGGGCTTCCGCGCCGGACTCGATGCATACAACCTCATAGCCATTGCGCTCCAGCGTAGCCCGGACTAAAGCCATGATGGAGGGTTCATCTTCGATCAGCAGGACCGGCAACGTGGGAGGTTGAATGACTGGGCTGGTCATGGTTGTAACACTCCTGCGGCCACACCCAGGGAAGCGGTGTGGGGCGCTGCGGGAAATCGAACGATAAAAGTGGCTCCGAATCCGTCCGTATTGTTGTGACAGAGGATTTCTCCGCCGTGCTCCTTCACGATGCCGTAGCAAATACTCAGGCCAAGGCCGGTTCCCTTTCCGACATCCTTGGTGGTGAAGAAGGGATCGAAGATGCGATCGGGCTGAGTGATACCGGAGCCATTGTCGCGGAAGGAGACCTCGACGGCCTCGCCGGATTTGGTGCTCATGATTTCGATGCGGGCTGGACGGCCGATTTCGTGAACCGCGTCATAGGCGTTATTCAGGATGTTGAGAAAGACTTGCTGAAGCTGGTGAGCATCGCCATTGACATCGGGCAGGCCTTCGTCGAGATGTTCGACGATGTCGATACCGTGGCTGTTGAAGTCATAGGAACGCAATTGAATAGTGCGCCGGAGAATCTGGTTGAGCTGCACCGCGATGCGTTGCGGCGGCATTTGGCGTGCGAAGCTGAGCAGGTTTTGCACGATGGTCTTGGTGCGCTGGGCTTCCAGCAGAATCACCCGAAGATCTTTGCGGGCATTTTCCGGAATCTCGGGATTCTCTAGAAGTAGATCGGCGAATCCGAGAATTGCGGTTAGAGGATTATTAACCTCGTGGGCGACGCCGGAGACGAGTTGCCCGACGGCAGCCAATTTTTCGGCATGCACGAGTTTGTCGCGCAGTTCGGAAGAATCGGTGACATCGGTCATGACCACGACGATGCTGCTGATAGTGTTTTGCTCGTCGCGCATGGGGCTGAGGTTGACCGAGAACTGGCCGATGTGGCCATTGCCGCGCATGATCCGCACATCGAGATTATCGACTTGCTCTCCCCGCAGAATGGTCCGAAGGGCCTCGGAGAGCAGTGGCACGAAGCCAGGGGCGGCCAGTTCGAGTAAGGGACGGCCAAGCAGTTCGCGTTGTTCAAAACCAGCCTCATACCACCGGCGGTTTGCGTAACTGATGAGTCCGGCGGTGTCCGTGACCAGAATCAGGCTTTGAGTATTGCTGAGGATTTTGCCGGAGAAATCGCGCTCGCGATGAAGCTCCGATTGATAGGTATGAAGACCGGTGACATCGAGCATCAAGCCGCGAATCTGTACCAGGCTGCCGAAACTGTCATACATTCCGAAGGCATTGATGAGAACGTAGATGGGGGAACCATTCTTACGGCGCAGCGTAGCCTCGAAGTTGCGCATGTAGCCATGATCTTCCATGGCCTTTTCGTGGAGGATGCGGTCATCGGGCGATAAGTAGATTTGGCTGGGGATATCGACTTGCAACAGTTCTTCGCGACTGGCATAACCGAGCATGTTTACCAGCGCATCATTCACTTCAATAAAACGGCCGCCCGGTGTGCTGAAGAAAAGACCTTCCTGAATATTGTCAAACAGTTCGCGATAACGCTTCTCGGCTTCCCGCCGGTCGGTAATGTCTTTGAGGACATGGATGGTCTGCTGACCTTCGCCGGAAGCGGCATGCACACGGGAAGTGGAAACCAGGTAAGTGCGGTCGAGAGCGGGATGGACAAATTCGTCGGTGTCGTCGCCCGTGGGACGGCAGAACGGGCAGGAGTAGAGTGTGCGATCGGTGGTGAGGGCGAGCAGGGCCCGCATGTTTACTCCGATTAATTCGTTGGGGGCAACGCCGATCATGGTAGCCAGGGAACGGTTGACGCGCAGAACTTTATCGGTCTCATCGTGAACCACGATCAAGTCGCTGATGGCGTCAAAAATTTCCATCCAATGGCGATTCGCGACTTCCATGCGGGTGAACAGGCGGGCATTTTCGAGGGCCATGGCGGCCTGCCCTGCAACCGCTTCCAGCAACCCACGGTCTTCGGCGGCCAGCGGGGTAGAATACCCCGCAACGCATAATAAACCGGCATATTGGCCGGTGGTTCCGGGCAGACGTACGAAGACGCAATCGTTCCAACCCAAAGCCAAGGCTAATTCAGAATCGAGAAGCTCAGCACCGGCTCCGGCAATCGTGCTCTCAGTTCTTTCAGAGAACAGCCGGGCCAGTGATTCCGCCAGACGCTGGCGTAAAAGCTGATCATCACCGGAGCCAAGCTGATGAGTGGAGCGATCAAAACCGGGATGGTCATGGTTCGTTTGATTCAGCGAAAATTGATTCTCAGACGTTGGCAGATGAGTTTTTGCGCTCAACTCCAGGGAGATAATCCGATTCTCAGCTTCGCTTGATTCCAACGTCGGAGAATTCGCAATCGTGCGAAGGGCTATGGTGGTTAGCCTTCCATCCTGCAATAAAACGAGTGCCCCGCCGCGAGCCGCGGTTAATCCCATGGTGCGGTCGAGGAATTTGTGAGCGAAATCCGGCAGGTGCAACAAACCGTTGATTTCGCCGGCGAATTGCATTAAGACTTCGGAACGGCGCCGGTTGACCTCGGACTCGTCGAGGTTGCGCGCGACTTCCAGGACGACGGAAATCTGGGCGGCCAAGGCCCGGGCACGGCGGATATCCTCACGGGAAACGCCCGTATTATCCAGGCGTTCAAGCACGCCGAACATCCCCAGAAGGGTTCCATCGGCGCCGAGTAAAGGTACGGCGAGCAACTGCCGCGCCTCGAAGCGGGCAATGGCTTCAAGATCAACCCCGGCTTCCCGGGAAAGATCATCCGACCAAAAAACTTCCTTAGCCCGAAGAGCGCGGGTAGCAATCCCTTCCGGAAAAACATTGTCGACACGGCAGGGCTGCCCGCGCAGCGCGCTGTAGCGGACATGAAACTGGTCGCTTTCAAGAAGCGCGATGAAGCAGCGTCCATAGCCCAGGAAATCCGCGGCGCGGACGACGAAGGCCTGAAGAAAGTGCTCAAGATCGCCACTGGCGCTGAGTTCGCTGGAGATTTCGAGTAGTTGGTGAAGTTCGCGCGCCTGAGCCTGGGCGGTGGAAGAAAGTTCGGCGTGAGCGACGGCGACTGCGCCGAAACCGGCGATCGCGGTGACCAGAGATTTTTCTTCGCCGGTAAACGCCCCATCGGATCGCGGATAAATAAGGATCGCGCCTTGAGTTCGCGAGGTGCGAAAGGGAGCGGATATAAGGATGCCGGATGAAATCACGCTGCCCAGCGAGTGCTGATCTCCGCGAATGGAGACGCTGATGGATTCGCCAGCGGCAACCGCGCGTTGCGCCAGATCGGCGGCGAAGCGGATGGTCTGGCGGTCATGGCGGGCTCGGAAGGCGGTAGCTAGTTGTGGTGTTTCGGCGGAGACGGCCCGCAATTCGAACGGTCCATCGCGGCGCAACAGGACTGAAACCATGCGGGTACGCAGAAGCACACGAAGCCGATCCGCCAGAGCTTCGATCACCGAATCTACGTCGGGAGTGGCGTGCAGCGCGGTTGCGACCTCGGCGAGGATCTCGGCTCGTCGATGACATTCCTCCGCAACACCTCCCGTGCGGGCGTTCTCCAGCACGCTGCCCAGTTGTTGGACCAGCGTGGCAGCTTGCAAGGCAGAATCTTCGGCAAAAAGCGCGCCCTCGGAATCATGCAAGAACATGATTACGCCGATAACTTCATGGGAAACCGTCACGGCAACCGCTATGAGGGAGCGCGGTTCGAACGGCTGCAATACAGGAATAGCGGGTGGAGGTAAGTGACTGGCGAAGAGAGCGTTGCGGGAGTGGACGGCGTCGGCGATGATTCCACCCTCCGAAAGAAGGAAGTGGAGACCCGGGAAAGCCTCAGCCAGCTTGCCGTCCGCGTGCTCGCCCACAAGTTCTCCCGCTGTTCGCAGCCGCCAAAAATATGCTCCCGCGCATTGGAAGAATTTCCGGGTGACCTGAACGAAAAACGGGATCAGTGAGTTTGGATCCGGCTTCTCGGCAGATTTAGCAGAAAGTCGAGCAAGCAGTTGCAAAACCTCTTCGTGGGAGGCATTGCCGTGGATTTGCAGCGACGATGTGGAATTGCCTTCGGCCATGATCAGAAGGTCACCGGGAGTCCGAAGGAGATTTGACAGTTTTCACAAGTGATTGAATCTAATGGAAAACTACGCTGGTATCTCAATTTGAGTCAAGAAAAATGGGAAATGGGGTGCCCAACTGTGAACGAGATTATTCACTTGCCACAAATAGGAGGTAAACTTGAGAAACCGTGACTGGGCAAAAAAACAGCCGCCGTGGTTCAAGGTTGCGGCGGCATTTCTGGAAGATCACCCAATCCCAATAATCGGCCTACTTGCCGATAGGCTTCAGCAACGCGAGAAAGCGAAACGAGAGGCGCTTGCGGCAAAGACACAAAGGCGGCAAGGTCGTCCCCTTCAAGAACGCCCCGTGCCTGTAAAATCTCAAGAATTAACATCGAAAATTGGAGTTGTTGGGCGAGCATCGTTATCATTAATTGATGTTCCTGTTGCGTCACGGCGTGTTTCTCCTTCGGAAAGAATTGAGAGTTCAGACCGGAAGATGATAACCTCCGTGACAGAACAGGAAAAACCCATGAAAGCTGACAAGGGTCAGTTCGATGAAGTGCTGCGCCGGATGATCGAAAAGAACCCGAAAAAGACGGCAGAGATCGCGGCGCAAAACGAGGATGATGCAAGAACGCGGAAATTTCGGCGCAAGCGGAACCCGGAAACCGATCCGCAGAAGATTGCGGAGTTTAACCTGGACCGCAAACATCCACCGATAAAGCACTAGAAGGACCGTTTGCTAATCGGATTGAGCGACCAAACTCTTCGCAACTCGCCTTCACTATTTCGCTTGTAATCATCGACAACCTTGTCGCGTTGACGAAGCGATTCGAGGCGATAGGCGATTTTAGCGGCAGATAGGTTCGTTCGTCCGCTCAACTCAGGCTCCGATTGCAATCCACCATATTTGTGGAGCGATTCAAGAATGTCGTGATCTGCGTCCTCTGCGAAAGCATTGCGAAATACGGTAATTATGGACACGATTGAGGCAATCCCTCCAATCACTCCGCTAATCGATTTCCAGTGTTCGCGAATGGATTGAACGAACGTCTGGTTTTGCGATATAGTCAATTCGCACGCTCCCATTAAGTTTTACAAAGGCTAGAGACGGCAATCTCTAGCCTTTGGTGCTCTTTAGACCTATTGCGTCAGTACGTCGAATTTGAGCGCCGGAAAACTACATATCCGGCTAACTGTCTCCTCGAAAGCATTTGTGCTCTTTCTCCGGTTAAATCTGTAGGAAAACTCATTCAAGTAGCGTTGGAGATGCTTCGTGGAGAGCTGATGGAATGAGCCGATCACGCCGCGCTTGAGTAGTGAGAACGCAGATTCTACGCTGTTCGTGTGGACAATGCCGCGAACGTATTCGCCCGCGCTGTGCCGCACCACGCCATGCTTGCCCGATCCTTTCAGTACGGAGATAGCGGAACTTGATTCGTCGGTCATCACAAACTGGACATCGGTTTCTTTCAGATTCGCGGCCATCAGTTGCCGCCATGTCTTGGCACTCCGGTCGGTTGCTTGGATGTAGCGCACTGGCCCCTTCCGCTCCCGCAGCCCCATCACCATGTCTTTGTTCTTGAGCTTGCCTTCATGTCCGCGCTGTTTTCCGCCGATGTAGGTTTCGTCAATCTCTACGATTCCGCCCATCAGAGGAAGTGAACCTTCGCGCATAGCTTCGCGGATGCGGTGATTCAAATACCACGCTGTTTTGTATCCGCCGATGCCGAGATCGCGCTGCAATTGCATCGCGGAGATTCCTTTTTTGGCGCTCAAAATCAGGACGATAGCTTGAAACCAAACAATCAGCGGAAGGTGCGTGTCATGGAACAGCGTGCCAGAGGTAGGCGAGAATTGATTTCCGCACGTCTTTTCGCCGCACAAGAAGAACCAGCCGCGACGATTCTTACCCTTCTTGGTTACGCTGCGCTCCACGCGCTTGATGTTCTTGGCTCCGCAGTCTGGGCAGCGCACAATGCCATCGGGCCAGCGCATCTCTTGAATGTACTTCAAGCAATCTTCGTCGGAGGAGAACTTAGCGGAAAGGCTTCTAACGTTGACCATGACGCAATAGTAGGAGAAAACCTATTTTGTGTCAAGTGAATAATCTCGACTGTGAAATCCCGAGATTTTACGGGTGAACGCTCTCAGTTTGAGAAAGATGATGCCTTCATCCCAAAGCTGAGACAAAGCTGATCCTCCAGACACGATGAAACGAGGTCGATGCGACTTCGTTAAGTGTTTGATCTGCTGCTATTTGGCAGGAGTGACTTTGGTTTTTCCCAAAAGTCACGCTTGGCCCCGGCGTTGCTCCCAATGGTCAGGATTCTTGTTCGGGGAGGAATCGTGTTTCTGAGAAAGGCCTGGGTGGTTCTGGTAGTCGCGGGACTGGCATGGGCCACGAACGGTTTAAAAGTGCAGGCGCAAGACTCGGGCAATGAAATTGTGCGCAGGGCAAAAATTAAAGTGCAGGCTGTGTATCCGGATTTGGCTCGCAAGATGAATATTACGGGGACGGTGAAGGTCGCAGTGGTCGTGTCTCCGAATGGAATAGTAAAGGATGCAAAGGTTGTGGGAGGCCATCCTGTGCTGGCAAGTGCGGCCCTGGAAGCGGCTCGAAAATGGCGCTTTGAGCCGGCAGCGGTGGAGACCACAGGAGTGTTGGATTTCACGTTCGAGGCACATCACTAAATGCGGGAAAGCAATAGCCGCCACGAGCGAAGCGGGGAACGAACAGCCGGAGGACACGGCATGACAATCGGAAAAAAACTTTATCTGAATTTTGGAATTATCCTCACCATGGTAGTGGTGCTGTTCCTGGTGAACTTGTTGGCGGTGCAGCGGGAGCATGCGGCCAAGGCGGCCGCGGCGGCCTCTCTGCAAATGGCGGACGCCACCAATGATGTGCGCTTCCAGATGATGCAGAACCGGCTCTACTTGAGCAACTATCTGCTCAGCGGCGACAGCCGCGAAGTAGATCGAATGAATGATGGGCTGCGGACCCTCGATTCAAAGTTGCAGCAGGGAAAAACGCTGTCCAATTCCGACCAGGAGCGCTCCGCTCTGGATAAGGTCGAGCAACTGGAGCAGGCTTGGGGTAAAGAATTCGCGCAGCCGCTGATCGACAAGCGCAAGGACGTGGATTCCGGCAACGCCACGGTTGCGGAATTGCAGATTTATTACCTTCAAAAGGACGCTTCCTCCTGGGTAAAGAACTCCACCGAGGCGCTGGACGTGGCGGATGGCGAAAACCGCAAGCTCATTGAAGTGCGCCGCAAATCGGATGAGACCGCGAGTACGTGGACAATTCTGGCTGCATGGTTCAGCACATTGCTGGCACTGGGTCTGGGAGTGATGATCGCTTTCACCACGGCCAAATCCATCACCGATCCGCTGACAAAATTGATGGTTGTTTCGCGGCAGATTGGAGACACCGGCGATCTTGAACACAATATTGACGTGAATCGTCCGGACGAAATTGGAGAACTGGCACGTTCGTTCTCCAAGATGGTGAATTACCTGAAGGAGATGGCCGCCGTATCGGAATCCATTGCCGGCGGAGACCTGACGGTCGAAGTGAAACCACGCTCCACGCACGATACACTGGGCAACGCTTTTGCGCGGATGGTGGAAGGCCTGGCGCGGCTGGTGCGCAGCGTGCGCGATGCATCGGCCCAGGTGGCCAGCGCTTCCGGCCAGGTTGCGAATGCCTCCGACGATTCAGCGAAAGTCGGTTTGCAAGCGTCTTCAGCCATCGACGAAGTCACCAGCACGATGCACGAGATGAGCGTGAATGTGCAGAACATGGTGAAGAGCACGCAGGTACAGGCTTCGAGCGTCAGCGAGACTTCGGCATCGATCGATCAAATGGTGGCTTCGATACAGCGCGTGGCCGACACCGCCAAGGTGCTGCTGGATATTTCTAACCGTTCCCGGGAAGAGGTGCACAGCGGAATCACTACCATGGAGAAGGCTACGGATGGTCTGAACCGCATCAACGCAACCATCACCAGTTCCGGGGAAATTATTGGGTCGCTGGGGCAGCGTGCCGATGATATCGGAAAAATTATCGAAGTAATCGACGATCTGGCGGAGCAAACCAACCTGCTCGCATTAAATGCGGCCATTGAGGCGGCTCGCGCTGGAGAGCACGGTTTAGGTTTCGCCGTAGTTGCCGATGAAGTAAGAAAGCTGGCGGAAAAATCGGCGCAATCGACCAAGGAAATTTCAGAACTCATTCAGAGCATTCAGAAAGAAGCGCGAAAGGCGGTCGAGAATATGGATCGCTCGACGGGAATCGTGAATGAAGGCCTGGATCTGGGCGGCGAACTCAACGGGGCGCTGCGAAAAATCTCCAACGTGGTGACCGAGGTCTACAAGTTCGCGCAGGAAATTGGCGCGGCCACCAACGAACAATCTCATGGATCCTCTCAGATTGCCCGCGCCACAACACGGCTGAACGAGATCACTCATGAAATCAACTCGGCAGTGGAGGAGCAGGCGTCGGGAGCGCAAGCCGTGGTGAAGGCGATGGAGCGCATGCGGGAATTGGTACAGCAATCCACTTCCGGCTCAACGGAACTGGCCGCATCGGCGGAGCAAATGACGAAGATGTCGCGTGGGCTGCTCGAGTTTATGGACCGCTTCGCGCTGGATGAATCGTCGAACCGGCGTCCGGCTCCGGACGATGACAAGCCGCGAAATGCCCGGCGGGCCACGGCAGGGTCGCACTTCTAGGGACACAGAGTGCCATGAATCGCGAACTTCACATTGTCGGCTTTCAGGTCGGGCGCGAGACGTACGGCGTGCCCATCACTTCGCTGCACGAGATTGTGCGCGTGCCGGAGATTACTGCCGTTCCGGACGCCCCGGAATATCTCGAAGGAGTCATCAATCTGAGAGGCAAGATCGTCTCAGTCATGGATTTGCGCAAGCGGTTTGGCATCCGGCAGGCGGCTCTGAAAAAGGGAAACCGGATTCTGGTGGTGGAGCATTCTGGCAAACTGGCGGGGCTGATCGTCGATTCGGCGTCAGAGGTGGTGAAGATTCCCAGCACGGATGTTGAGGTGCCACCAGCGGTGTTTCAGGACGGCGGATTGAATTGCGTTACGGGACTTGGGAAGGTCGGCGAACGGTTGATCGTGTTACTTGACATGAGCAAGCTGCTGGCGCCGGCCAGCCTGCTGCAAACTGGCGGAAATGGCGCAGGCAAAAGCCCAACTGCAACGGCGCGAGGGGCGGCGGCAAAATGAAAACTGGCCACGGAGAACGAGAAAAGGCATGAGTTCATTTGGAGCGGCACCAGCTCCGGTCTTGACAGAAGCGGAACTTCGGCTGCTGCAGTCGCTCGTCTACCAGGAGTGCGGCATGCACTTCGACGAGCGCCGCTCTCATTTCCTGCACGACCGCTTGGTCCGCCGTTTGCGCGAGTGCCGCGTAGATTCCTTCTACGCCTATTACCGCCTGCTGATCAGTCCCGGCGGAAAGGCGGAGTTGGCCAAACTGGTGGAGCACCTGACGGTCAATGAGACCAGCTTCTTCCGGCACAAGGCGCAGTTGGATCTTTTTCAGAAATATGTGCTGGAAGAAATATTGAAGAAAAAGCAGGCCCACCGGGAATATTCGATTCGCATCTGGAGCGCGGGATGCTCAACGGGACAAGAGCCTTATACGCTCGGGATCATGGCCGCGGACTCGATGGCTTACTACTATTTGCGGAATCCACTTCCGGTGGAGATTGCGCTGCCCAAGCCGTTGATTCCTCTTCCCTGGCGGGTGGAAATATTGGCCAGCGACCTTAGTTATTCGGTGCTGCGCACCGGGCAGGAAGGCGCCTATAACGAGCATCAGATGGCGGGAGTGGACTACGGCTTCCGGCTGCGCTATTTCGATAAGATTGGCGACCGTTATGCGGTCAAGAAGGCTCTGAAAGAAATCGTTCACTTCGACTTTCACAATCTGAAGACGGAGTATCTGCCGCAGCGCAACGACGTGATCTTCTGCCGCAATGTGATGATGTACTTCGACGAAGCGGAACAGAAGAGGCTGATCGAAAAATTTTACCGTTGTCTGAATCCGGGCGGCTATCTGTTCGTGGGTCATGCGGAAAGCCTGCTGGGACTGACCGAAAAATTTCACATGGTGCATCGCGACAGCGGAACGGCGTATCAACGGATCGAGGTGCGGGAGTGACCGATTCGCACGACGAGCGCGGAGTGGAAATGCGAGAGCTTTTCTTTGAGACCTCGCAGGAACTCCTGCAGGCACTCAATGAAGAGTCTCTCAAGCTGGAAAAGAACCCCGGCGATGAAGAGACTGTGCGCACGATCCGCCGCACCGTACATACCTTAAAAGGCGACTCGGCGGCTTGCGGATTGCGCGAGATCAGCGAACTGGCTCACCGATTTGAAGATGCGCTCTCTGTCGAAACAGCAGCCGTTCACGGAGGGTTGACGGAGATATGTTTTGCGGCCGCGGATGTTTTTGCCGCCATGCTTGCGGCTTATCAAAGCGGAAAACCAATGCCGCGGACGGAGGAGCTGTGTAGAAGAATTAATGAACTCACCTCCACGACTTCTGGCAGAAAGACAAGCCGCAAGAAAAAGGCAGCCGAACCACTGGTGAAATCCGGCAAGGGGTGGACGGAAGGTGAAAAGCGCGCCGTTGCCGAAGCAAAAGCGACGGGTGTGGCGCTGTATGAAGCCGTGGTGAAGATCGACCCACACTGCAGCATGCCGATTGCTGCACGGCAGCTGATTCATAATGCAATCTCACAAGTCGGCAAAGTTCTGGTGATGCGGCCCGAGGCCAAAACCACAGCCGCAACCAAGCAGGTGGAATTTGTAATTAGCAGTTCGTGTTCCTCCGGGCAGATTACCGCGAAATGCCAAATTCCGACCATCGCCGGCGATGTGACGGTAGCATTGATCGCCGCCGGGAAGGCAAAGACATCCACCAAAGTTGCGCAACAGGAATCTATACCGGTTGAGCAGCCCTCATCCGAGAGTTCCGCGCTCAATGCTTCAGCTGCGCCACATAGCGATTCAGAGTTTTCAGTGGATCAGGTTCCAGAGCACGAGGTTCCACAGGAGCAGGTTGCCGAGGATGGAGTTCACGAGGCAACTTCTTCTCCGGAAGCTCGAGAGAGACAAGCGCAAACTCCCGAGTTTCCGCCGCAGATGGCGGTCGAGAACATACTTCGTGTCGAAGCCGGACGAATCGACAATGTTCTGAATCTGGTTGGCGAGCTCATCATCGGCAGATCGATGTTGCAGCAGTCGCTGAATGAATTCGGGAAGCGCTATCCCAAGGAAGCCTTGCGGGGAAAGTTTGCCGACGCCATGGCTTTCCAGTCGCGTGTGCTGAACGACTTGCAGCGATCGGTGATGAAGATCCGCATGGTCCCGGTAGATCAGTTGTTCCGGCGGTTCCCGCGCATTATCCGGGACGTGGCGCGGCAGTGCGGACGCGAAGTGGATTTGGAATTGAGCGGCCAGGAAACCGATCTCGACAAAGGCATCCTCGATGCGATTGCCGAGCCTCTAACGCATCTCGTGAGAAATGCGGTGAGCCACGGAATTGAACCGGCCGAGGAACGCCGAAGCGCCGGTAAATCTCCGCGCGGAAAAATTCGGCTCAACGCCTTTCATCAGGGCAACCAGGTGATGGTTGAGATCAGCGACGATGGGCGGGGTATTGACGCACAGAAGATTCGAGCCAAGGCGATCGACTTGGGATTAATCGCTGCTGCGGAAGCGGCACGTTTGAGCGAAGGCGAGGCGCTCGAACTGATCTTTCGTCCCGGATTCAGCACGGCGGAAGTAGTGACGGAAGTTTCAGGACGCGGCGTAGGAATGGACGTGGTGCAAAGCGTCATTCACCGCTTGAAAGCCACCATCCAGATCGAAACTCGCGCTGGGCAAGGAACGACGTTCCGGCTGAAGTTGCCTCTCACTCTGGCCATTATCAAGGCGCTGATGTTCTGGGTGGAGCAGCGCATGTATGCGATTCCGTTGAGCTCGGTGAGTCAGATCGCCCGCTGCACGGAGGCGGATGTGCATCAGGTCGACAATTACGAAGTTTTACAGTTGCGGAATCAGGTGCTGCCTATTTTGCGGCTAGGACGCGGCGTAGCAGCCGACATCGACCGCAACTCGGCCAAACTTTTCGTGCTGGTCATCAGTGTTGGAGAAAAGAAATACGGATTGATCGTAGACAGGTTGGAAGGCGAAGAAGAATTGGTGATCAAGGCCCTGGACGATCAGACTTTCGTTACGGACCTGGTAAATGGGGCTTCGATTCTGGGAAACGGAAAAATTGTGCTGATCTTGAACTTGGCGGCGGTAGTAGAACATGTCGCCCAGGCGCGTCCTTCCTCGAAGAACGCGACGCGTAGTGGACTTTTGCTGAATCAACTTGACGGAACGAAATGGGTTGAGAGCGCGGGGGGGCAAGCATGAAAAAAGTACGGGTGCTGGTGGTAGACGATTCCGCGCTGATGCGTAAGCTGATTCCTCAGATGCTGGAGGCAGATCACTGCATTGAAGTGGTCGGAACGGCCATCGACGGGAACTTTTGCCTGAAAAAGATCGAGGAACTGAAGCCGAATGTGGTGACGCTTGATTTGCAGATGCCAGGAATGAACGGCATCGACACGCTGAAAGAGATCATGCGGCGCAACCCTTTGCCGGTGATCGTAGTCAGCTCCCATTCTACCGAGGGCGCATCGATTACATTTAAGGCGCTGGGGCTGGGAGCGTTCGATTTTGTCACCAAGCCGCAGGACGCCACCACGCACATGGAGGCGACCGCGCGAGCCCTGATCGCGAAGATCAAAGCGGCGGCCGATTGCAAGGTGGTTCGCCCGGCAACCTCAATAGGAACGACCACGCGAGTGGAGAAACTCTCGCCCGCGCATGTTGCGCCGACTCCAAACAAATTAGTTGCGATTGGAATCTCAACCGGAGGGCCGCAAGCACTGGAGTTTGTGCTGTCGCAGTTGCCTCCGGATTTTATGGGAACAATTCTCATCGTGCAACATATGCCCGAGGGCTTCACCGACATGTTTGCCCGCCGCCTGGATGAGTTGAGCGCATTGCGAGTGAAAGAGGCGCAGTCTGGAGATGTATTGCAAGCTGGGCGGGTGCTGATCTGTCCGGGAAATCGGCACATGAAAGTGAAACGTCTGCCGATGGGCGACGTGGTTGTTTTGAACGATGAGGGTCTGGTGAATGGGCACCGCCCCAGCGTAGACGTTTTATTCCACAGCGTCGCTCAAGAGTTCGGCAAAGATGCCATTGCTGTTTTGATGACCGGTATGGGCGACGATGGGGCCGAAGGCCTGGGCGCGGTGCAGAAAGCTGGCGGATTGACCATTGCGCAGAGCGAACAATCCTGCGTGGTCTATGGAATGCCGAAAGCTGCCATCGAACGGGGTTATGCCACGAGGATCGTTTCGTTGGAGGGACTTTCCTCCACATTGCAAGCGCTCTGTGGACGGAATGAGTACAAAGGCGCGAGTGGACAGAAGGATAAAGCCTTTTATGCAAAACGGTAGATGGGCGCGCAAATTGAGGTGACCAGAGTAACTGGTAGGCGGGATATCAGCGTGATGAAATCGAACGGGGAGGTTGTTATGGAGCAGTTTGCGGCGGTAAAACGAAGCAAGGACGGTCAACCGGTCCGCTACTTGATTGTGGACGACTCGGTCTTCGCGCGAAAAAATCTGGCGCGCATGGTCGAAACCTTTGGCGGACAAGTTGCCGCCGAAGCCGGCGACGGCCTGACTGCGATTAGCGAATTCGATCGCACCCACCCTGACATTGTGCTCATGGACATCACCATGCCGCAGATGGAAGGAATTGAAGCGGCCGAGAAGATCGTACAGGCGCATCCGGAAGCGCGGGTGGTGATGGTTTCCTCCGTGGGCTATCAGGAAAACATTGTGGCCGCATTGCAGCGCGGAGCACGTCACTTCGTGCAGAAGCCGGTGAAGCCAGAGGTGCTCTACGAAGTCATCAAGTATGTGATGGGAGAAGATGGCGTGGTGAGCAGCGCGGCCGGCGCGGGAGTCTAATCGCAATGAAGATGGAGCTGATCCAGCCTTTCATCAATGCGGCCGATGCGGTACTGTCGCAAGGGCTTTCGTGCACCACGAAAGTCGGCGGCCTCTCCATGGAAGAGGATGGCTACCGGTGCAAAGGCGTTGCGGGAATGGTGGCGCTTACCGGTGAGATTGAGGGACGCATCATTCTGGATCTCGACACAAAAACCGCCTTGCGGGTGGCCAGCCACTATGCGGGAGTCGCGCTGCCGGAATCTGACGGACTAATCAAGGAAACTATCTTCGAACTGGCGAACCAGGTTGTAGGCAATGCGGTTTGTACTCTCAACGATCAGGGCTTTCATTTCCGCGTGCATCCTCCCGTGCTGCTCAGCTCCGAGGAGGGCGATAAGAGCAGCGAAGACGTGGAAGCGCTGATGATTTGCTTCGAAACTTCGCTGGGCGATGTTTTTATGAATGTAGCGTTGCGCTACCAGAATCTGCGGACATCTGATCGCGCTGCCGCGGGAAAATAGATCATCAGATCATTCTTTGAATCACGTTCCAGGCGTTCGATCGTTTAGCCGAAATTCAATAGGGAACCTAGTTGTCCGAAATCTTCCGCTGGATCGGCGATATTCTGAAGCTCAGGATATTTTGCCATCAATGTGGGCGGAGCCAGCACACGCTTTCCGCTGATCATGGCCTTTAACTCCAATGCGTTAACACCGGCCTTGCTTTCGAAATAATTGTTGGTAATTACGAAAGTCGTCTGAGCGCGTACGGCAATGTTGGCGATTCTTTCCTTCCAGCCTGAAAGTTCCCGTTCGCTATAAAGATAGTTGTTGCGGTCGTTGCGATTGTCAGAGTCGAACCATTGCTCGTAATTGCGCCCGTGAAGGCGCACATAGCCGATCGCTCCGGTCACGTGTTCGATGGGGGCGAGCGAGTGGCCAATCAGCGGTTGATCAATGTTGCAGAAGCCAACATTCTTCTGGGCGAGCGCGGCCAGAGTTTGAGCATCATTCCAGCTCGAGTGGCGCGCTTCCACTATGCGCGGGTACTCGATAAACTGACGCAGCAAACGATCCAGATACTCACGGTTCAGAGAAGTATTTTTGAAAGAAACTGGGAACTGAATGAGCAGAGCGCCTAGCCGTCCCTCGCTGGCGATGGCATCTAAACCTTCGCGGGTGCGTGTCTCGTCCTCATCTGTAGGACGTATGCTGGCTGCCGAAGTCGGCTCCATTGTCGACAGAGGCGAGTGCGTGAAGGCGCGATAGAGTTTCGCCGTGAAGAGAAAACTCTTATTCACCGCGGCAACTCTGCGGCACCACAGCTTGGCCAGTTCGGGCTTGATTGGCCCGTAGAAAGAAGTGTTGATCTCTGTCGTATCAAAGAAACGAGCCAGATATTCGAGTGGATGCTGCTTGCGCCTCTGCATCCCCGGAGGATAGAAGATGCCGTCCCAGTCTTTATAAGACCAGCCCGCCGTGCCGATGCGGATATTATTCAGCCCGAGTTGATTTGACTGGGCCTGAGGCGAAGGTTCCATGAAGCACCACTGACGGAGGGCAAAGCAAAGGTTAGCACAGCGAAAGTCATGCGGAGCGGAGTGCAAGGTCAAGTCCCCAGTGCCCCTGCCGGCTGCGCATTATCTCAAGACCAAGCCCGCTTCTGCCGAGAAATCCATGGAGGCAAAATCTTTTGCCAGGAACTTCGGGTAGGCGGCGGCGGCGATCATGGCGGCATTGTCGGTAGAAAGCGATCGTGAGGGGAAATAGACGGGCACGCCTTCTTGTGCACCTTCGCGTTCGAATGTGTTCCGCAATTCACTATTGGCCGCCACTCCGCCGGTGACAAATAACGTTGCCACGTCATGCGCCCGGGCCGCAGCCAGAGTTTTGCCAACCAGATCGTCAACCACGGCGCGCTGAAACGAAGCGATTAAATCCAGAACTTGCCTATCACAGTTCGCGAGATAGTCTTCGAGTTTCGGCTTCGCAATCGATGTTAGAGCGGCGCGCCGCTTTTCGACGGATTGCCTCATACTGTGAACATCCACGTAACGCAGGACTGCCGTCTTGATTCCGCTGAAGGAAAAATCGAAGCGGAGGAGGTCAGGGTCGGAATCTTCATGCTTCCCTTCCCGTTCGTCTTTTGCACGATCTGGCTTTCGGCCATGCTCGCGGCGGTCCCGGTGCTTGATTTGCGCTGGCAGAAATTTCACAGCGTGCGGATCGCCGTGAGGAGCAAGGCGGTCGATGATGGGACCACCGGGGTAACCTAGGCCCAGCAGCTTCGCAACTTTGTCGAAGGCTTCGCCGGCAGCGTCATCGCGGGTGTGTCCGATGTTTTCATATGTCCAGCTATTTTCGTTTTGTTCAGCGAGATAGAGATGAGTGTGTCCGCCGGAGACTACCAGCGCAAGCACGGGAAAATTCAATTCGTGATTGCCTTTTTGACGCTCTTCCAGCAACACCGCGTGAATGTGGCCTTCGAGATGATTGACCGCGATAAGAGGCTTATCGAGGGCGTAGGCCAGGGCCTTGGCGTAGCTGATGCCAACCAGCAATGCCCCGGCGAGGCCGGGACCTTGTGTCACAGCGATCGCGTCAACCGACTGGTAGGTCTGATTGGCTTCGGATAACGCTTGCCGAACTACGGGAACGATTGCGCGAAGGTGTTCGCGGGAGGCGAGTTCAGGAACTACGCCCCCATAGGGCTGATGAGTGGAAATCTGCGAAGCGACTACGTTCGAGATGAGTTGCTCTCCGGAGCGCACGACTGCGGCGGCGGTTTCATCGCAGGAGCTCTCAATGCCGAGGATGTAGGCGTCGGGCATGGGAATAGTCTATCTTCCCACGAGAAGGGTTGTGGCTCGATCGAATATCGAAAAGACGCTATAAAGAAATCAGCGCAAAAAATTGCGGGCTGCCGGATCACGGCAGCCCGCCAGGTTTCGAAGCCTTTTCAGTTTTTGTTTCCTGCAGTGGCTACCACGGCGTCGACAAACTTTAAGCCGTTTGGCGTGCCCAGACCGGTTACGTTATCCCATCCAGGTGCGGTAATCAGTGATGTATCGGTGCCGAACATAATGTCATACCACCGGGTTGAACTGCCGTAATACAAGGCGCTGAGAAAGACAGTCGTGTTCTCGAGTGGCTGCGCCAAATCAGCCGCAGTTTCAACCAGCACGGGATTCGGCGGATCGACAATCTTTCCTTTGACGTCATGCCCGTTGTCGTAGGGTACGACATCGGTGATTGCACCAGCTGGCAAGTTGTAGAGTGTTGCAGCAGCCTGACCGAGCGGTGCTGCCGACCCTGCCGCCTGATTGGCAATGGCCCAGAGCGCCGAGAATTGCGGGCAAGCTACGCTCGTACCTCCCCACACTTGCACGGCTGGCAGACCGCTCACCGTGATAATGATGTTTACGCCGGTATATGGGTCGGCAAGCAAAGCAATATCCGGCACCTGCCGGTAGGTTTTACCGAGGCTGCTCTGGAACGCCGGTTCAGGCCATATGGCACTCGATCCACCTCCCGCGCCGGCGTAGAAACCAATCAAGTCCGGCGGATCGTAAGGCGGATTCGGAGTGGGGTAGCTGAGCCGAGTCAGGTTGGTTCCCCAGCCGGTTTGGTGGAGGATACCGTCGTTACTGTTGAGGAACAGACTGATCCCACCTACTCCGGTCGCATACGGTGCGGAAGCGGGCGTTTGTACGCTGGGAGGAACAGTAATACCGTAGTCCTCAGCGATGACTTCTACGTTATCTCCGTCATCCCCGGAACTGAAGTTGTCTGAAATGCCCAAAGCCGCAGCCAGTTGGGTCATGTCGTTTTCAGTATAGAGCTGCGATGCGCCGCCGTAGAGCACGTCAAGAATTTCGAACGCGCCCCAGCTGTTGGAGATTACGTATCCTAAATCTCCGTTAGCATAAGAAGTAACAATCTCCGGATTCTCAATCGCCCAGAAATTGGCGATATCGAGGGAGCTGTTATCCGGAGCCACTACCAGCGCGATATTAGCTCCGGGGGCGATTGCGTGTGCCCACTCGACATCGATAGTCACCTCAGTGTTCCAGCCGTTGCAATCCGCAACATTGGTGCTACATGCGGTCACTCCACCCGGATAGTAAATCTGGAAGTTCGACGAGGTTAACGGGGGCAACCCGTAAACCGACGAAAAAGTATTTGCGTCCTGCTGGATAGTCGGAGAGCCGTACGCGTCGATGATAATGATCGTCTGCCCGGTGCCATCCCATCCTTTGTTGTAGAGCGGGTTCAAGCCAAAGGCGGTCTGAAGTTGTGAAGGGTTGTAACCGGGGCAAGTGTTTGTGGCATCTGTGGCGTAGCGATTACCACTGTAGGTCGCGGTGGGAGGTGCGCCCGACGTGGTAAAACTCACGGTTTGCGTTCCAGTCAGACACCGATTTTGAGTAGACGCCACGTCGGAAAGAGTTCTGACGGGCGGAGCCTTACCCGTGCTGGGATCGATGGGCGCCCGGTACATGGGATGGGGTGCGAAATCGGCCAAACCTTGCACGCTGCGAATCAGCGCGCCGACGGTTCCGGAAACTGAAGCTGCGCGGTTGGTGACACGATGAACTCCATCCTTCGTGCTCACGCGGCTCAATTGCACGTTAAAAGCATTCTGAACGTCGCTCACGCGTCCCTGCGCAACCAGGTAGTGATTGTATTTATCAGCAGCGGTTACCGTCAGATTGTGCGTGGTCAGATATTCCCTTACTTGGGCCGCGTCGGCCGCACTCGGCGCGAAGCGAGAGAGATACTGAGCATGCGTCAAGAAATGATGATACGCAGGGGATGCGGGCTGATAAATCTCGCGAACGGTTTCATCGAACGCGGCCTTATTGTGCTGGTTGAGCCATACCTCTACTGTAATGACTTTGGAAGCATCCTCTGGCCCCAGATTCTGCGCCTTCTGGACGCTCCGGCTGGCCGATTGAGAGAACCCAGTTATTGCCAACAAAGTCAATATCGAAATTTGTTTGATACTGAAGCATAGCCACTTTCCGGGAAAAGTCATGGAATCTCCTTTGGAACAAATGATTCGAATGGTTTGTAGAATTCAAACGCACGAACTTCGACATCTGTGTGGATGAGGCCTCCGGCAGACACGGCAGATTGGGCCGCGAGGGTCATGGGGTTGTGTAGAAGCAAGAGCAAGTGCCGCAGGCAGAGGACGCTGGAAACGCGCGACGGTCGCGGGATCAGCGCCGATCATCGGCCCGAATCATACTACGGGCGTGTGCTTGCGTGTCAATCAGATTCTTGAGCAGGAAAGGCGTTTGCGGCAGAGAGCAAAATTTGCATAGGGAGTCAGCGGCCGTCTTCTGGGGTTCCGGAATGATCATGGCTGACACTTCAGCTCACAACCATCCCTTGGTCCGGGCAATTCTCGAAGCTTCAACGCGGTTGCTTGCGCCCATTTTGCTGATGGCTTCGGAAAGATAATTTCGCACGGTGCCTTCGGAGAGGCCGAGTTCGGCGGCGATGTCGCCGCTCTGCATACCTTCGCCGGCAAGGCGTAGCACTTGGCGTTCGCGGTCGGTGAGCGGATCCATCTCGGCCCAGGCTTCCATTGCCAGGTCAGGATGGATAACGCGCAGCCCCTGCTGGACGCGGCGCACAGCTTCGGCTAGTTCTTCGGCACGCATGTCTTTTAGGAGATAGCCCAAAGCCCCAGCCTCCATGGCGCGGCGCAAGTATCCAGCTCGGGCGAAGGTGGTAAGAATGATGACCCGGGTTGGAACGTGACGGCGCTTGAGTTCCGCGGCGGCATCCAGTCCGGTCATGAGCGGCATTTCGATGTCGGTGATAAGGACGTCGGGTTTGTGCGTGAGGACAGCGTCGAGCGCTTCTTTACCGTTGCGCACCTGAGCAACGACCGAGATATCGCCCTCGATTTCGAGGAGCGCGGCGAGAGCGCCGAGGACCATGCCCTGGTCTTCCGCAAGAATTACGCGAATCTTTTTCCGGCCGTCTTTGGAAAATGGAGATGCCGGAGCTGGATTCAATTGGCACAATCCCCGGCTTCGGGCCTGAGCTGTTTCAGTGGGAGAGTGATCGTCAGCCTGGTTCCGGCTCGAGTCTCGCGGCTCAGCTTGCCGCCGAGCATTTCGACCCGCTCACGCATGCCACGGAGCCCATTGCCCTCTTCTTGAAAGCCACCGCAACCATCATCTTCAATTTGCAAGCGGCACGAACCGTTTTGTTGATCCAGATGCAAGCTGCAAATATGCGCCTGGGCATGGCGAACCACATTGGTGACGGCTTCCCGCACCGCCATCGACAGAACGCTTTCGTGCAAAGGCGTCAGTTCGATTTTTGCCGCTTCGCATTTCACCGCGACTCCGGCAGTCTCGAGCGTGACTTTCGCCTGTGCAAGTTCCGCCGTCAGTCCCTGCGATCGATAGCCACGAATCGCATCGCGAACTTCCGACAGCGCCTGCCGAGAAATCTGTTCGACCTCGCGGATTTCAGTTCCGGCGCGCTGTGGATCGCGATCCATGAGCTTTCCAGCAAGTTCGGATTTCAGAATAATGACCGAGAGAGTGTGCCCGAGCACATCGTGCAAGTCGCGGGCAATGCGCTCGCGTTCGGCCACCTTCGCGAGATGTTCAATTTCTTCGTGGGCCATACGCAGCTTGGCAAGAGCACGGTTGCGTTGGGCAAAGAAGATATTGCTGCCGCCGACCATCAGAGATAATCCACCGGCATAGAACAGGAACCATCCCGAGAGATGAAAGACCTGCATTTCGATTGCCGCAAGTGCGACGATACCGGCTAGAAATGCAATCGCCTGGCGCTCGGTGTGGACGCAGAAAGGGACGAAGGCTGCGGCAAAAATAAAGAATGTAGAAGCGCCCGCGTTGATGGGCGCGTAGAGGACACCCAAGATCAACATGCCGGCAACGTGCAGAAGGGGGCGCGTGCGGTTCAGCCAGAAAAGACCGAAATACAGGAACAGAAAAACGATGGTGGCGAGCACCGTCAGCAGCCATATCTTCGGACTGGCATGGCTCAGGACCGGATCTATGAAAAAGAAACCCAGATAGGCGAGCCAAATGTAAGCGGCCCATCCATGAGCCTTCTGGCGCAACGAGAGATTCATCTGACGCTGGAAGGAAAAGGCGTCGGCGGCAAATATCGACTTCGCGGCCTTGTAACTTTCGGCGGTATCCAGGGGTTCCGCGGTATTTAACTCGTCCACGTTTGGTTGATCTCCACGGCTTATCTCTTCTTAGTTCCTATTCTCTACCCTGCGGTCAACAGTCTCATCCCGCATTCTGCACCGGATGCCAACGGCCAACCATATTATTACGGCAGCGGGAATTAGCAATGCCAACCAGCGCGCGCCTCCGTAGACCGAGAGCAAACCTAGAAGTACCAAGGACGCGGTGAAGAAGAGAGCTTCGTTTGATTTGGTTTTCATAATGACTTCTCCTTCTTATTTTCATCAGCTGTGCTTCTACCCACGCCTCTCCAGGCAATCAGTCCTAGGCGATCATCCGTAGAGCTTTCCCTTATCGCGCTGGAAGCCGATGCGCGCCACCCCAAGGCAGATCAAAGTAAACGCAAACAGAACTTCCCAGTGCGAGAAAGAAGACTCGTGGGTTCCGGTGCCCACGACTCCTAGCGCCAGCTGCGACAGGTGATAAGGCGGGAGAACAAGCGCAATCTCCCGCACCAGCTTGGGCAGAAACATATAAGGAACCCAGAGCCCGCTGCAAAACGACATAGGAAGATAGATCAGGTTGATGGCGGCAGGGGCGGAGTTGGGCCCGACGAAATAACCGATCGCCAAGCCCAGCGCCGAGAAGGGCAGCGATCCGGCGACGAGCGTCCCTAACAATCTTGCCATTTCCAGGAATGGCATCCGCACGCCGCCGAAACCGAAGCCGAGAACCAGCAGCAATAAAACCACGATGGTGCTGAAGATCATGCTGAGAACAACCTTGGCGGTGAAGTAGGCGAACGGTGGCATGGGACTTGCGCGTTTGACTTGCAACCAGCCAAGCCCACGATCGGCGGCAAGGCCGGATGCGGTTCCGAACAACGAAGCACCCATCACGCCGAAGGTTCCGTAGGTCGCGATAAGGTATGTAGGAACGCTCATGGTGCCAATCATTTCCTTCGCATTCAGGACCAAGCCAAACAGCACGTAGAACATCACCGGAAAGCTGATCACCGATAATGTATAAACGCGCAGGCGGAGATTCTTGAGGAACTCATATTTGGCTTCTTTCCAATAAATGGCTGCTGTTTGGTCGGCAGAGCGGCCAGTTTGAAATTTATTGGCTGTCGTCGTTAACGTTGCTACTGAAGTAGTCATGGTGCGCTCCTTATTTTTCTTGCGCGCTGAATCTTGAATCAGTTTTGAAGACTGTTGTTCAGGCCGCGGTCCTGGGTTAGCGCCAAAAACGCCTCTTCCAAACCCGCGCTGGTGATCTCCAATCCTGAGAGCAAAGGATCGCGAGCCAATAATGCGCGAACGGCGGGCTCCGCTTCCGCGGTGCGCAGTTCGACCCCGCCACGGTCCTGCTTCGCGTTCGTGACCCCCGGAAGCTCACGGAGCACGGCAAGACTAAGGGTTGTGACGCAACGAATCACTTTGCCACCGGTCTGCGCTTTTATTTCGGACGGAGTGCCTTCCACGATAATTTCGCCGTGATTGATAACGGCCACGCGGTCCGCGAGCGCGTCGGCTTCTTCCAGGTAATGAGTGGTCAGTAGAACACTCTTACCGCGGTCTACCAAGCGGCGAATCTCGTCCCAAAGCGAACGTCGGGATTCGACGTCCAGGCCCACTGTAGGCTCATCGAGAAACAGCAGATCGGGATCGCCGCAGATCGCCAAAGCGAAGAGAACGCGCTGTCGCTGGCCGCCGGAAAGATCGCCAAACTTGCGATCTCCCAGTTTTTCCAATCCTGCTGAGGTCAGCACTTCTTTGAGGGGAAGCGGCCGCGGATAATAGCTGGAGAATAAATCGATGTGCTCTCGGACCCGCAGAGTTTCCGGGACTCGGCCCACTTGCAACATGGCTCCGGTACGCATGCGATTCGCTGGATTCGTGGGATCTTCGCCAAAAACCCTCACCCTTCCGGCGTCACTTCGCAACAGCCCGAGCAGCAACTTCACAGCGGTGGTTTTACCTGCTCCGTTTGGACCCAGCAGCGCGACCACCTTGCCGGAGCCTACGGTGAAGTTTACCTGCCGGAGCGCTTGGACATTTCCGTAACTCAAGCTGACTGCTTCCAGACCCGCCACAACGTCGCTGGGGTGTATATCGGTGTGTATGCCGTTTTGCGCTCGTTCGAGAGTTTCAATCATGACGGTAACCGTCCTCCGCTTTGCCCATCTGCCAAGGCGCCAATCTGCCCCGGTGTTTGTATAATCCCGGACGAATGAAAGCCACACCAGTGTGCTTCATCATTCCAATGGAATGACAAATGTCATAGAGAGTGCGCCGCCGCCAAGATAAGCGAAAGAGTGAGAAAAGAGGCCGGAGGGCTGGAGCGAAGAATAGAGATTTTGCGCTTATTCATTGTGGTTGTTACGAAAAACGAACGCACGCTCCCTACGTCGTTACTACGGTCTGTTCCGGCGGCCCGCCCAGGGGCTAATGGATAATGCAATAATCGCCAACAAACACGCGGGTTAAATCTTGTTCGGAAATCGTAACAAGCGGCGAACCACACTATTTTCCGCTAAATTCATGACATCCAACCGCGCTCCCTGCTATGATGTCGGGCTATTAAAGCTTTATTTGGAGGTTGCATGCTCCCCGCTGGTAAGAGTCTTCGCACCCTGCGCGAAAAGCTCGGATTGACAATGCGCGACATCGAAACATCCAGCGCACGCATGGCTGAGAAGTATCGCAACGAGGAGTTTTCCATACCGCCCAGCCGCTTGTCGGATATAGAGACCAAGGGCGTATTGCCCAACATTTTTCGTCTCTACACGCTGTCGGTAATCTATCGACGCGATTTCCGCGAACTATTGGGATGGTACGGCATCGACTTAAATAATATGGCGGCGGATCTGAGCATGATCGCTCCTCCCCGCTCGCACATGTCGGAAGCTCTGGCGGGATTGGTCTCCGTGCAGGTCCCAATCCGTCTTGATCCTGGCTTTAACGAACAACGCACCGCAAACCTGGGCCGCATGGTCGAGCAATGGGGACTGGTTCCACTGTCTTATCTGGCTCAATTCGCGCACAGCGAGTTTACCTACGGCTACATTGGCACGCAGGATTTCACCATGTATCCGATTCTTCCTCCCGGAAGCTTCGTTCAGGTGGATGAGGCGAAGAATAAAGTAATTGAAGGCGCATGGAGATCGGAGTACGAACGTCCGATTTATTTTGTAGAAACCAGAAATGGACACACCTGCTGCTGGTGCAGCATGCGCAAGGACGACGTAATTTTGCAGCCGCATCCCCTTTCGCCGGTTCAGATTCGAGTTTTGCGCCACCCGCAAGACGCTGAAATTATTGGGCAGGTAGTCGGCGTGGCTATGAAGTTGACGGAGTGGCAGGCTTTCGGTTCTTCTCCAGAGCCGAAAGGGCAACCAACACTGAATTAAGATGACGCGCGGAGACCTCGTCCTGAGGGGACGGAAGCAGTTCGTTGAACTGTTCCTGCATATCTTCGATGTAAGCTCCTGGCGTCTTTTCGCCTTTCGCGTTCGACTGCCGAAGGTCAGCTTCCAACTCTGCAATGGGAGTGCGTAAGACCGTCGATAAGGCTTCTGTGTGAGCCGTTTTCAGAGCGCGATTCGACGACTCCTCGCCGTGAACCAGGGTTAGACCCCAATGCCGGTATCCACCTTCCTTCCGCCGCAAGGATCCTAAATAAGCCAGCCTCGCCAGCACCCCGGAAATGGCCGCCAGCGTAGTTTCTCGCAGGTCTTGCAGTGCGGACTTCAGAGTCATTTGCGCCACTTCTTGTTACGAATTCCGAACAAAGGAATGACCCGGCGTCACTTGGGCACCGTATTGGGGACATGAAAGTATCACGGTTTGCTTTTCAAAAACAAGGAGAAAATAACCGTGAAACGTACCCTCTTGATTATCGCCGCAGCCCTGATGCTCCTGAATACTTTCGTAACACCGACCGTAGCGCATGCCGATGGTGTGGGTGGTGGTTGTCAGACCGGTTGCAAACCCTAGTCCAAGGCAGGTTTTACAGAAGCCGAACAGGGAAGTTTTGGTTCTTGCTGGCTGCAGCAAATAGAGATATATTGCAGGGCAACGATTGTGCTGCAGCCGCACTCATTCTTGTGGCATTACCTATGGCTCGGGCCGCATATCCTGCAGTCGGTCCTAGCCATATTTTTGTGGCGCCGCGGCTTCAATAGACTTTTCCCGATTTTCTTTACCTATATCGTTTTCGAAGCGATTGAGGAATTTGCGCTTTACGGTATGGACATCCTGCCATCTGTCGACCTAAAGACTTGGTGGGTAACCTTCTGTGCAGGCTTGATCGTCGAGGGGAGCCTTAAGCTCTGGGTGATCGGAGAGTTGCTGGGACACGTGCTCCATTCCAGACCGACAATCGCCAAGACTGGCACCCGCCTGATTACGGCGACAGGCGCAGTGCTTATCTTGCTCGCCATTGTGGCTGCGGCCTACGCTCCCATGAATCGTCCTCAATACCTGTGGACATATCGCGCCCATGTCCTCTTGCAGAGCTTCTACATCGTGGAAGGCGGCCTGGCATTATTTCTTTTTCTGTTCGTGGCGTATTTTAAGTTGACGTGGAGCCGGCAATTCCTCGGTATCGCCCTCGGCTTTGGCATATTGTTTTGCGAACACATGGCTGCCTGGTCCATCATGGCCACGGGAGCTTTATCCTACAGTCATTATCCCCTGTTTGATTTCCTTAACATGGCCACATATCACGTGTGTGTCCTGATCTGGTGTTACTACCTTCTTGTCCCCCAGAAAGTTTCCACAACGTCTGCGGTTCCTTTGCCGGAAAATGATCTCGCGATGTGGAACCGCGAAGTGGAGCGTTTAATTCAACAATGAATCTGGCCATCATCCTTGTCATTGCCGCTGCGGTTGCGCTGGGCGTTATCCTGCGTCTGGCCATAACCCAAAGCCTGCAGGCTAAAAGGAACGCTAAGGAAACGCCAAACATCCGGCCGATCGATCTGCAGGCCTTTCAGAACTTAATTGATCCCGCCGAGGACGAATACCTCCGGCGCCGTTTACCGACCGCGGAATTTCGCGCGGTCCGACGCGTGCGCCTGCGCGCCATCTCCTCTTACATTCATACTGCTGGGCACAATGCGACTGTGCTCGTGCAACTGGGAGAGTCCGCCTTAGCCACCGGCAATCCGCGCTTCGCCGACGCTGCCCGGCGGCTGGTCGACGATGCGCTTGTACTTCGCCGCAACACGGCCATTGCTTCAGTTCGCATTTACTTCGCGCTGGCATGGCCTGATTCGCGATTCGCGGCGGAAAAGGTGGTTGAGCGTTACGAGCAACTTAGCGGATCGGCCATGCTGCTGGGCCGACTGCAAAATCCGGCCGCCGCAGTTCGCCTCTCGGCGCATGGTTGAGAGCTGTATTTGAGAGCTGTGACCAACGTCACAGGCGCGTACGGGAGGTTTGCTGAATAATAGTGCGCGCGTCGCATGCTCAACTTAATTCAACGTTTACTCGCGCATTACCTTCGATCATTTCATACCTTGTTTTCGATACTCATTCTGGTGTAAAAACCAGCGGGGCGTATCATCCCAACAAATCGGCAAAAGTGTTCCGGCTCCAAAAACCGTGCGGTCATTCTGCACTCAACGTTGAGGTTGTCAGTCCGTCGCTCGCGTAGCGACGGAGACAAAGGGAGTCCCTATGTTCCGCATCAGCATCCTCCAAACGAACTTCTTTCGTGCAAAAAACTTTCGGATGACAATGCACGCAATATTTGTGCTGTCGCTTTCCTGTATTGCTTTTGCCCAGGGCGGCGTGGCTACAGGTGATCTGCATATCACAGTGAAAGATCCCAAGGGCAGCCTGGTGCCGAATGCCACAGTTACAGTAACCGAAGTGGCCAAAGGCTTGGCGCGCACCGCGACCAGCGACGGCCAGGGGGGCTACAGTGCGCGGCAATTGCCGCCGGGCGGCTACGCGATTACGGCGGAAGCGCCGGGCTTCGCCAAAGTCGAAGCGAAAAATGTGATCGTCACTGTGGGGGGCACGCAAGAATTTCCAGTCACGCTCGCTCTTGCCACCGGCAAAGAAGTGGTGGAGGTCAGTTCGCAGGCGGAGTTAGTAGAGACCTCGCGAACTTCGACGACTGACACTATTGGGCAGCAGCGCATCGACAATCTACCGATCAATGGCCGGAATTACATCGACTTTACCTTGACCGATTCGCAGGTAACGCGTGACAACGCCCCGAACACCGGCGCCGCTCCTACTTCGGGACTCAACATAGACGGCGAACGGGCGCGCGCGAATCTAGTGAACGTGGACGGAGCCGATGCGACCGACAATGCCACCAACGGCGTTCGGTCAACCGTCTCGCAGGAAGATGTACAGGAATTTCAGATCATTACCAACAACTATGCACCTGAGTACGGCCGCGCGTCAGGAGGCGTGGTGAATATCATCACGCGCTCGGGATCGAATGATTTTCATGGCGATGTTTTTGGATTTTTACGTAACCGCGATTTCCAGGCAGTGAATCCGTTCAGTACGGTTCCTAATCCCGCTTATACACGAGTGCAAGCCGGTGCGGCATTCGGCGGACCGATCAAGAAGGACAAGACCTATTTCTATTTTTCCTACGAGGTAACGCGCCGGCATGAGACCGGATTCTCCGACATCGGAGCCGACAATTTCGGACTCACGCCATTTGACACTTCAGCCGTCGGCCTGCCCTTTGGCACTCTGCAACTGACACCGGCGCAAATCGGGTTTTTCACGAATCCGGCAACTTTGGCGGCCGAGGCAAATCCGCAGTTTTTGGGGGCAGTGGAACAGTACGCCGTTCTTACCGGCGCATCTTCCGGACAAGCCGTGCAGGGCTTTTGGCCAACACAACTCGCGCTAGCCGCCAGTGGAGGCGCGCTCAGCAGTTTTGCCGGATTTCCTACTACTTGTTCTCCTGCGACCGCGCCCTGCGCTCCCGTGCCGACTTCGTATCAGACACTGGCTTCACAAATAGGAAACTTCCCGGTCTTTGAAGGCACCAGCCTCTACTCGTTGCGCATTGACCACAACATTAATTCCAACAACCGCCTAATGCTTCGCGCAAATGTCAGTCCAAGCACTATCACCGGAATTGAGGTCAGCGGACAGGACCAACCTTTCGGACAAAATGCCTACTCGCGAACCTCGGAGCAGACTTACCGGGATGTCGCGGGAGTCGCGCAGGATACTTTGACAATCGGCAACAACAAGGTAAATGAATTCCGCTTTCAATATGCGCGCCGAGGGCTCTCCTACTTCTACAACACGGCGATCCCAGGCGGCGCGGACCCGGCGGTTAACATTCCCGGCGTTGCGTATTTTGGCCGCGAGCCTTACTCCTACATTCAGCGCACCGAGCAGCGCTATCAATTCATGGACAACTTTTCCTGGACAATTGGCCGCCATGACACCAAGTTCGGAGTGGATTTCGATTACATTCCAACGACCGCTGCCTTTACCGTCAACTACGGTGGAGTATACGACTTTAGTTCCTTCAGTGCTGCCAGCCTGGGATTTGTTTCGCCGCTCGCTAGCGATCCATTTCCCGGCCTTTCGTCCGTACAAGCTTATGGCGCAGGTCTTCCCGCGGATTTCATTCAGGGAATCGGCAATCCGCGCGATTCATTTTCCAACAAACCGCTTGGAGTTTTCTGGCAGGACTCGTGGCGCTTTCGTCCGAATCTTACGTTTAACTACGGACTGCGCTATGACATTGAATTTCCCCCGCAGTTCAAGTCTCCCACCCCGCTCGCGCTGGCTGGCTATAGGTTTCTGGGCATACAGAAAGGAATCCAGACCGACACGAACAACGTAGCGCCGCGCGTGGGCGTGGCTTGGGATCCAGGGAGCAATGGCAAGACCGTGGTCCGCGCGTCGTATGGATTGTTTTACGATCATCCGTTGCTCGGGCTGTACTTTTTGGGCGATGCCTCGGACGCTTCCACCAGCGACCAGTTAGTGTTTGCCGGGACTGGAACTTGCAGCGGCGCAGGCAACCCTGGGAATCTGAATGCGATTCCGATCTTCCAGGGACTTTTGAATCAGCCGCAATGCGCGCCGTCATTGTCTCCTGCAGCGAACGCGAATCTGGGATATCTTCCCAACCAGCAACAGTTCAATTCGTTTCAACCCAACTCGGTCTTTCTGAATCAGAACTATCTGAGCCCTTCGACATTCCTGCCGCTGGCCTTTCAACCGTTCGGTTATCCGATCGGCAAAAATTTCGTCTACTCATACTCTGAGCAAGCTAACTTAAGCATCGAGCGTGATCTGGGCGCTGGATACACGTTCAATCTGGCCTACAACTTTAACGGCGGACGCCACCTCAACCGGCCGATCAACGCCAACACCATTCGCGGCGATTTGATGCTCGACAACTACAACGCGGCGGTCGCAGCCGGGCAAGCCCCCAGCAGCCCTTTCACCGTGGGTAGCGGCGCTCTTCCCTGCGGGGCTGGCTCGAAGGGTCCGTGGGTGAGTTCCGCGCTGACGAATTTCTTCCGTCCCGGCGGCTTGAACCCTTCGATAGCAGAAGCGCTGATCGCTGGCGGCGCGAGTCCTTGCGTCACATTGGCCGAATCTATCGAGAGCAGCCTGGCAGGCCAGGGCTTCAATGCCAACTGCAATCCGCTGGCTGGCCTGACCAACTGTATTCCATTCAGCGATATGGACGCCAATTATTCGAACGGTACTTCCAACTACAACGCACTGAGCGCAAACCTGCGGAAGCGCTTCCGCGAGCATTACGAATTGCTGGCCTCCTACACCTGGTCGCATGCGATTGACGATTCGACCGACTTGCAAGCCACGCTCACGCCGCAAGACAGCTACTATCCGAATCTAGATCGCTCCACGTCGCTGTTCGATCAGCGGCAAAGGTTCGTTTTCAGCGGGGTCTATCAGTCTGGAAAGCTTGGCGGAAATGAGTTCGTAAGGAAGGTCTTCAGCAACTGGACGCTGGCTCCGCTGGTCGAGTTCGGCTCGGGAAGGCCGTTCAACATCATTACCGGCAATGACGATAATCTGCAGCTATCCACTTTGACGGGGCGGCCGAACACGTTTGTCAACCCGGGGTGCACGGCGCTCGGCTATCCGGCTGTCCCTTCAAAGTATTCTCCCACGGGTGTTTTCCAGGAGCCTTGCCCGGCTGATTTCAACGGTACTCTGCTTTCGTTGGACGGCAATTTCGGCCGCAATGGAGGCGTGCAGCCGTGGACGGTTTTTGACGACATACGGTTTGCGAAACGAATCTATTTCAACGATCGCTTCAACCTGGAGTTGATTACCGATATGTTCAACATCGCCAATAAAAACAATACGGCCGCCGTCAGCCCGCTGTTTACCAATGCCGGCCAGGCGACCGCGGCCTATGATCCGCGCCAGTTCCAGTTTGCGATGAAGCTCTACTGGTAAGGTCTGCCATGATCGTGATGGGCTGAAACTTAGCCCGCCGATAACGGATGGAACTTTGCCGTTTGCTTTCGCGTAGGTGATTACATGCCAGATCCAGCGATAAATCTTTCTTCTGAGCCGCTCGTTTCCCATCCGGAACCCACTGAACCGCCGCTCCCTAACACGGTATTTCGCGGGCCCAACGGAATCCGCGCTGGCTGGCGCGCGCTTATTTTTCTGGCAATTGTAGCCGGGCTTGTGGCTGCGGCTAACCTTATAGCCTTTCTGGTATTGCGGTTCTTGCTGCACCGCTCGCCTCACGCGTCAATGGCTACATCGCTTACCCCTAGCGTGGCCGCGCTCAGCGATGGGTTGCTTTTCGTCTTTACCGTTCTGGCGGCACTTATCATGAGCCGGATCGAACATCGCAAATGGGGAGAATACGGCTTGCCGGCGAAATTTGCCTTTCGTAAGAATTTCTGGCTGGGCACGGTTATCGGGTTTTTCTCCATCAGCGCCAGCCTTTTTGCCATTTTCGTGCTCCATGGATTTCGGCTTACCGGCATGGCGATACACGGTCAAACCATCATCCTGGCCACCCTCGCCTGGAGCGGGGCTTTCGTGCTCGTGGGACTAGGAGAAGAATTTGCCTTCCGCGGATATCTGCAATACACGCTGACTACTGGCATCGGCTTTTGGCCTGCGGCTTTTCTTCTCTCAGCTTTGTTTGGACTTGCCCATGCCGGGAACCCTGGCGAGAGCAAGTTCGGGCTCTTGTCAGTGGTTTGCTTCGGAGTGCTGTTCTGCCTCTTCGTGCGCCGCACCGGCCATCTATGGTGGGCCGTAGGATTTCATGCGGGCTGGGACTGGGGTCAAACTTTTTTCTACGGCGTGACCGATAGCGGTTTCAAGCCCTATCACAACCTATTCAATTGCAGTTTCGATGGACCGACCTGGCTCACGGGCGGGACCGTCGGGCCGGAGGCCAGCATATTCACGCCTATCGTTCTGCTGATCGTCGGCATCGTTTTCGCCCGCTTCCATCGGGTAAACAACTATCCGCTTTCGCTGAAGTAAGCCCTAAACAGTTTCCAAAACCGTATTCTGCGAGCCAGAACGGCGGAAGCTCACAATCAAATTCGACTTCCGGATGCTACACTTCCTGTTCACCCATCCTTGGCGCTTGCCCGGAGTTCATCTCCCATGTCTCAGACTTACACTCCTACATCGCGGACTCGTCTCGTCCGTGAAGCCGATCGTGCCGTATACGACCGCGATGCCGCGTACAAGATTCTGGACGAAGGATTTTTGTGCCATGTCGGGTTTGTGGTCGATGGCCAACCCTTCGTCATTCCCACTTCTTACGGGCGAAAAGATGACTGCCTCTTCATCCACGGCTCTGCGGCCAGCAGAATGTTGCGCCAACTGAAGGACAGCGTACTGGTCTGCGTCACGGTAACACTGCTCGATGGTCTGGTGCTGGCGCGTTCCATCTTCAATCACTCCATGAATTATCGGTCGGTCGTAGTCCTGGGAAAAGCAACGCTGGTGGATCAGCCCGAAGAAAAGCTCGAAGCCTTGCGACTGCTTTCCGAGCACATCATTCCCGGTCGCTGGGCGGATGTCCGTCAGCCGAGCGAACGCGAATTGAAGGCAACGTCAGTGCTGCGCGTTCCAATTGAAGAATTTTCCGCCAAGGTCCGCCAAGGTCCGGTAATCGATGATGAGGAAGATTATTCGTTTCCTACGTGGGCAGGGATAGTGCCACTAGAGATGAGGACTGGTGAGCCGATAAGCGACAACCGGCTCAGGGAAGGACAAAAGGTACCAGAATACGCGCGCCACTATACGCGTAAGCCTTAGCGATACTGGGATTATCGTTGAAGCAAGATTCACAACCGGCGCGAAATCCCCTTCAGGCCGCTACGGAATCAGCAGCAACTTCCCAGTGGTCTTTCGTCCTTCGAGTTCCCGGTGCGCCCGCTGGGCTTCGCTTAACGGATACTTGTGCTCACTGCGCAATTTGAGCTTTCCATTGGCGATCATGCCAAACACTGCGCTGGAATGCTGCAATAGTTCGTTGCGGGTTGCAATGTAATTCCCCAACGATGGGCGCGTCAGAAACAGCGATCCCTTCTGCAGAAGAATGATCGGATCGATCGCAGGCGCGGCACCACTCGAGCCGCCAAACAACACCATCATTCCCCGTGGGCGCAGAACATTCAGCCCTTGCTCGAACGTTGTCTTACCCACCGAGTCGTAGACAACGTCCACGCCTTTGCCGCCCGTGAGCCGCTTCGTCTCCGCCTCAAAGTCAGATTGGGTATATAAGATCACTTCATCCGCACCTGCATCTCGTGCGAGTTTGGCTTTCTCTTCGGTCGAGACGGTTGCAATGACGCGCACGCCGATGTCGTGCGCCATTTGTACGAGCAGAAGCCCGACTCCGCCAGCCGCCGCGTGAATCAACGCGGTTTCACCTTTTTTCAGAGGATAGGTAGTATGAGATAGATAGTGTGCGGTCGTACCTTGGAGCATGACCGAGGCAGCCGCCTCATCGCTAACGCCCTGCGGAATAGCGACAAGCCGGTCGGCTGGAATGGCCGCGTATTCCGCGTAAGAGCCCAGCACACTGGTCCAAGCCACACGATCTCCCACCTTGACCGATTTCACGTCCGTGCCAACGGTAGTAACTGTTCCCGCACCTTCCTGACCAGGAATAAGAGGAAGCTGTGCTTTGTAGCGGCCCTCGCGAAAATAAACGTCGATAAAATTCACGCCGGAAGCGGCCAACTTCACGACCGCGTCGCTTGCCTTTGGCTGGGGAACTGGGATATCCACCAGTTCCATCACCTCCGGCCCACCTACTTGACTTACTTGAATAGCTTTCATGTTTGCCTTGGATTCGTTTCTTTGGCGCAAGGATTCGTATTCGGGTGTCACGATTCGCTTCTGTTCTCGGTTGCTGGTTTCTCAGGAATGATTCCTCAGAAAAATTCGCGGAGATCCCACCCAGAACGGAGAATCGCCCCAACAATGCTTCTGCTACACTTGCACGTCCTTAGTGAGGAGCCTTCCGCATGGCAGAAAGAAAGCTTCAAACCTTCGCCAATCACGCGAGACTTGACCCGCTTTATCATTTGTTCCTGGGGCCGGTTTTCGGGTTATCCGTCATTGCAGCTCTCATCCACCTTTTGTGGCATCCCAGCCTGCACGCGGCGGCATTCTTTATCATCTCGATAGCGGCTCTGGTCGCGATTTTCAAGATTCGACTTTACGCTCTCAAAGTACAGGACCGTGTGATTCGTCTGGAAGAGCGGCAGAGGCTGATTCTGCTTTTGCCCGAAGCGCTACGACCGCGCATTTCGGAGTTGACGGAGAACCAGCTAGTCGCGCTCCGTTTCGCTTCCGACGCCGAGCTGCCCGCATTGACCGAGCGAGCGCTCTCCGAAAAGCTCTCGAATGCAGATATCAAAAAGGCGATTCAGAACTGGCGGCCGGATTATTGGAGAGTTTGAATCGTCACTTCCCGCTTCAGTTCGGAACCGTGCGGTTGATTTTTATGAGAACCGGAGTCCGAGAACTGCTTCTGGGCCCTGGGTTTTCAAACCTTTTGCCCAAGTTCTGCTTCTGATTACTGTGGGACTTGGTAATGTCTGGCAGATGCCTAAGGTAATGCGACTGTTCCGCTTTCCGCGTTGACCGGGTTTCCACGGCAAGGTACGATTTTGTTACAATCCATCGGACTTATGACGCTGGGGATGATCCGTATCCTCTTGAAAAACATGCGAGTTACAAAACTCCAAATGCGGATTATGGTATTGGCGGCCCTTGTGGCGGCGGGCTGTGCGTGCCAGAGCGCGAAGAAACCGATTGTTACCGCAACTCCCGCAGCTCCGCCACCTTTAGCTGCCAAAGCACTTGTCTCTGGCTCGCCGCAAGCGCCGGTCCAGCAGCCGCAAAAGAACAGTCAACCGCAGCAAACCGAGCCAACCGGCGCCAACAGCCAGCCACCGTCATCCAGTCCCACTCCTGATCCAGTGGGCGACCTGGTTGCTCGGGTGGAGCAGCAATACCAGTCGGGGTTAGCCAAGTTCCAGGCCGGCAATACCGATGCCGCCAAAGAAGATTTTGACCAGGCATTCAATGCCTTGCTTGAGAGCAATCTCGAAATCCGCTCCGACGATCGCCTGGAAAAAGAGTTCGACCGCATCGTGGACGGAGTGAATCACCTGAATCTGAGTGATGCAGCCACCGAAACCGAGGCTCAAACTTCCGAGCCCGCACCGATCGACGAGACCAATGGCATAACGCCTGCGGCTTCAGCCGATATAAAGGCTAAAGCTCAGGCGGAAATCAAATCGACCCACTCCGATCTTCCGTTGATGATGACGGACCAGGTTGCCGGGTACATAACCTATTTTTCTAATCACGGACGCGGAACGTTCGAGCGCGCCTATGCCCGCTCCGGCCGCTACCACGATATGATGGTGCGAATCCTCAGGGAAGAGGGCGTGCCGCAGGATTTGATCTATCTGGCCCAGGCGGAATCTGGATTTCAGCCGACCGCCGTTTCCCGCGCAGGCGCCCGCGGCATCTGGCAGTTCATGGGCAGCCGCGCCAAGGGATACGGTCTGCAGCGCAGCCCTTGGGTCGACGACCGCCAGGATCCCGAAAAATCCACTCGGGCCGCTGCCCGCCACCTTAGAGATCTCTACGGCCAATTTGGCGACTGGTATTTGGCCATGGCCGCTTACAATTCCGGCCCGGGAACTGTGCAAGCTGCGGTGAAGCGCACCGGCTATGCCGATTTCTGGGAGCTTTACCGGCGCAACGTTCTTCCCAAGGAAACTCGCAACTACGTCCCGATCATCTTGGCTGTGACCCTCATGACGAAGAATCTGTCGCACTACGGGTTTGATGACGTATCGATGGATCGACCTGCAGCCTTCGATACGGTGAAGATTAATTATCCCGTCGACTTGCGCCTGGTGGCCGATTGCGTGGATGCGACTTCCCAACAACTGCAGCAGTTGAATCCCAGCCTGCTTCGCTTGAGCACGCCCAAGGACGGGGCCTTCGAACTACATCTGCCTGCCGGAAGCAAGCAGCAATACGAAACCGCCATGGCCTCCATCCCGGCCGGAATGCGGCTGTGGTGGCGTTATCCTGCTGTGCACTCTGGTGACACCCTGGCTTCGCTGGCGCGGCGCTACCGCGTTACAGAGAAGTCGATTGTGGAAGCCAACCAATTGCAGAGCGGCGCTCTTGAAGGCAACGCCAAGGTCGTGATTCCCCTTGCTCCCAGCCAACACGCCTCGGCAGACAATGGCACATACGCGCGCCGCATCACTCGCTATAAAGTTCGCCGCGGAGACACGGTTCAGACAGTTGCTGAAAATTTTGGCATCCCCGTGCAGATGTTGCGCCGCTGGAACGGCCTGCGCAGCGACAGCCTGCACGGACGCACCGTGCTTGCCCTGCATTTGCCAGTCGCGCCGAGTGGAGAATCCGCCTCGGCTGCATCGTCCAGAAGCTCCGCTGCACGGTCCCGCCTGCCAGCCGCCCACAAATCGGTAGCCGAAGTGAGCCAGAGTTCCGAACCAGCCAGCGTCGTCCACCACAAGGTGAAGTCAGGCGAAACGTTCTATTCCATCGCCTCAACCTACAGAACTACCGTGGCCGCGTTGAAGCGTAGTAACCAGAACGTCGCCACACTCCGCCCCGGAATGATCCTCGTCGTCCAGCAGCAATCTCAATAGATCGCAGCTTCAAGAAAACCCTGTTCTTTATCGGGCGCCTTCTATCAAAAACAAGTCCGACATTTCTCGCAGGAAGGAATATGCGTAAGTTTTCCCGTCTGCTGTCATGCGGACATTCAATACCGAGGTCACGCCAGCCGGGTCGCCGGGGGCAACGGTTGTCACCAGTTCTCTTTTCCCCGTAGTCAGATCGAGGCGATAGACGGGCGCCGACGTCTTCTGATCGTGATAAACAAAAGCAGAACGACCGTCCGCGGACCATGTGATCCAAATATCTTCTGGCGACCAGCCAGGAATAATTCGCGGATCCCCGCCGACTATGCGGAAGAGCAGGCCCTGCCCGTTCACATCGCGAGCAAACATCTGCGTGCCATCCGGTGAAACAACGTGGGACTCCTGGTGATTCCTCTTTACAGAAATCAACGGAGTAACGCTGCGTGCCGTCCCGCCTGCGACGTCCTGGATATACATTCGCCATCCCTTTCCATCGTCGCCTGCAAAATAGATGGCTTTCCCATCCGGCATCCATCCCGTTGAAATCGCTTCCTGATCTCCACCCGGGGTCAACTTCTGCACTTCTCCCACACCTGTCGGCAACAAAGCAAAACTAACGTTCCCTACCGTCGAAGAGTCAGACGCCAATACTTTCGTCCCGTCTGGGGAGAGCACCGGTTCGCCCCATTGGCCAAGTTTGATAGCGGAAGATCCGTCGGTTTTTCGAAGATAACCAAGGCCAGATGCGCCCGCCGCCGATCCCCAATCATCGAATGAAACCAGCGTGCCGTCGGGCGAGAGATCCCTCAAGGTTGCGTAGTCGAGCCAAGCAAGATCACGTTCTTTGTTATCGCTGGGGCCGCGAAATTGCAGCCCGCTTCTCCATGATTCTTTTGACAAAAGAATTCGCCCGTCTCGCGATATATCGTGAAGCCGCAGAATGCCCGGCAACCGCAGAACAATCCGCTCCTTGCCATTGAAAGCAAGAGCATGGATCGCGTCTGCCCATCCTTCCGTCGTGGTTGCGGCAACCCACACCTCATCACCCGACGGAGGCCAAGCCAGGCCTTCCACGCTGACATAAACCTCCGAGTGGATCACTTCCTTTGCGCTTCGGTCCACTGCGATCACCCATCCCGCATCGCCGTCAGCAGCCACAAATTCCGCGAACGCCACGGATTTACGATCCGGCGCAATCCGGAGATATCCGAGGGCGTGGTAACTCTCGTAGAGCACTTTTCCGCGAGGAAATTCCACGCGGTATTTGCCCCCCGCCTGGCGGATCACCGCCATCGCGCTTCCGTCAGCCGTCCAGTCGGCGGCCAGCACATCCTCCTCAACTTCCCGAGGCGATCCGCCGGATACCGGCAACAGCCCCAGCGTTCCCTGGCAAATTCCGATGTATCGGTCGTTGCAGCCGACGGAAATGGCAAGCTCCGAAGAGGAAACCGCAAATAACGTGGAGTTGATCAAATTCAATGGCCGTGATTCCGGACTGTCCGGCAAGGTCGAATACAGTTGGACCGGCTGCCCATTCCAACTGGCGCTGTAATAAATCGAGCGTCCGTCATGCGCAAAACGCGCGGCATAGACCAAGCCCCGATCGAAGGTCAGTTGATGATACGAAAGTGGAGCAACAGCGCCGGTACGGCGGCCCAGCATCCAGCTTCCGGCGGCCACGAGTACAAGCAGAAGCAGGCCCGCCGCCACTTGCATCACCCGCGCACGAGATGAGCGTTTCTGTTCGGTCGCCACCGCGGCAGCAGTCCCGGTTGCAACGCTCGATGAAGAGACTCCCGAAAGTCCTTCCAGATTAAATGCGAGGTCCCGCGCCGATTGAAATCGCTGCAGCGGTTTTTTCTCCAGGCACCGCCGGACAATCCGCTCCAGCGCCGGCGAAATCGGCTTTCCCGTCAGGCTTAGTTCCGCGGGCTCTTCTTTCAGGATCGCGGTCATGGTCTCGGCCGAGGTGTCCCACCGGAAAGCGCGCTGGCCGCTAAGCATCTCGTACAGAATCGTTCCCAGCGCAAAAATGTCCGAGCGAGCATCCGCCGGCTCACCCCTCACCTGCTCGGGAGACATGTACCCTACCGTTCCGAGAACCACTCCCGCGGAGGTTGGCACTGCCTCGAGGGTTGCGCCATCTTCAGGAGCCGCTTCCGGTCTCGCCAGCTTCGCCAAACCGAAATCGAGAATCTTCACTCTGCCGTCCCGAGTGACAAAAATATTTTCCGGCTTCAGGTCGCGATGAATGATGCCTTTGTCATGCGCCGCCGCCAGCCCCTGTGCGATTTCCGTGCCGTACTCAATTGCGCGCCGCAGCGGCGGAGCGCCTCCGCTTAATTCCTGCCGTAGCGATTGGCCTTCCAGACATTCCGAAACCAGATAAGGGACTCCGTCCTGGGTGCCGATATCATGAATGGAAAGAATATTAGGATGGTTCAGAGCGGCAACCGCACGCGCTTCAGTTTCGAACCGCCGCAAGCGTTCAACGTCGCGCGCCATGGCTTCCGGCAGAACTTTAATCGCCACGTCGCGGCCGAGCCGCGTATCCGTTGCCCGGTAAACTTCTCCCATGCCACCTGCGCCAAGAGAGGAGACGATTTCATACGGCCCGATTTTTGTACCCGAAGTGAGTGCCATGGGGTCGCGCAATTATATAGCGTGGTCTGTTTTGCGGCGCCGGCCGACGCTCCGGCCAACCGCCAAATTCCACACTCTCATTGACTTGCCTGAGCCCCGGTCCTAAGATTTCAGCCCAATGATTGGCGAGACCATCTCGCACTACCGCATCGTCGAGAAGCTAGGCGGCGGCGGGATGGGCGTGGTCTATAAAGCCGAAGACCTTGATCTTGGCCGCTTCGTCGCCCTGAAATTCCTTCCCGACAACGTTGCCCAAAATCCCCAGGCCCTGGACCGCTTTCGCCGGGAAGCTCGCGCCGCCTCCGCGCTCAACCACCCCAACATTTGCACGATTTATGAAATTGGCCGTCAAGGGGATCTCCAGTTCATTGCAATGGAGTTCTTGCAGGGCGCAACTCTAAAGCATCGCATTGCCGGGCGCCCGTTGGACATGGAGGTTTTGCTTCCGCTGGCCATTGAAATTGCCGACGGACTCACTGCCGCTCACGCTGGCGGAATCATCCACCGCGACATCAAGCCGGCCAACATCTTTGTTACTCAGCCCGGTCATGCCAAGATTCTCGACTTCGGACTGGCCAAGATACTAGCGAAACCCGTCTCGTCTGGGAGCGATTCGTTAACAGTTTCGCTCGATTCGGACGCCTCACAACTGACGAGCGAGGGTGCCTTGTTAGGCACGGTGGCTTATATGTCGCCAGAACAGGTGCGAGCCAAGGAACTGGATGCCCGAAGCGACTTGTTCTCTTACGGAGCAGTACTGTATGAGATGGCAACCGGCAAGCCACCATTTGATGGAACGAGCGCAGGGGAGATCTGCGGCGCCATTCTACACGAGCAACCGATCCCTCCATCGCAGCTCATTGCGCAACTTCCACAGCCTCTGGAAGCAGTGATCCTCAAAGCTCTGGAGAAGGATTGCAGTCTGCGCTACCAGCACGCCGCCGACATACGTGCCGACCTGCACCGGCTGAAGCGCGACACAGATTCGGCTAGGGTAACGCCGGAGCGGAAACCGAGCGGGGCGAAGACCACTCCGCGTCCTCGTCCGGGCATCCGCAACGGGATGATCCTGGCCACTGCGTTTGTGCTCTTGGCCGTAATCGGCGTCGGAATTTACCAGTACCGCTCCCGCTCCGTTCTGCCCGCCAATGGCCGCGCGCCGCTGTACGCCGCGGAGCTTACCAACTCCACCAATGACAACATTTTCGACGATGTACTCCTCGACATCGTAGCCAACGAATTGAATCGCTCCCCGGCGGTTCGGGTTGTGGATTCCGACGTCGACAGCCTGACACACTTATTGCAGAGTGCAGGCAAGAATCCGGAGGAACGCTTCACTCCGGAACTCGCCCGGCAGCTGTGCGAACATGATAAAGGGAGTCTCTTCACAGAGGGAGAAATCAAGCCGCAAGGCGAGGCTTATGTGCTCGATCTCTCCGTGCGGGAATGCAGATCCGGACGGATTGTGGCCCAACAACAAGCCGAGGCCAGGAACGAAGATGACGTGATGCGTGCGGCGAGTCAGCTTGCTGCAAACATCCGTCTCCAGCTTTCCGGAAATTCCGCGAACTCTCCCGGCAACACACCGGCGCCTTTACTTACCGCCTCGTTGCCGGCCTACCAGGCCTACCTTATGGGCGAGAGGCTCTACGAAACCCAGCTCCAGCAGAGCGCCGCGATGCTCCGCCGCGCGACCGAGCTCGATCCCAATTTTGTAGATGCCTGGGATGAACTGTCGCTCGCAGATTACAACCTGCACGAGAGAAAGCGATCAGTCGAGGACCTCAAGCACGCCTTCGACTTGCGCGAAAAACTTCCCGAGAACGACAAGGCGGGCGTAGAAGCGCGTTATTACAGGGAAGTAACCGGGGAGCTCTACCGGGCTATTGAGGCCGACCAAACATGGGAAAAACTGCAGCCGAACGACTTTTCAGCCCACAATCAGTTAGGCCTACTCTACTCGGATCTCGGTATGCAAGAAAAAGCGACGGTTGAGCTTCAGAAGAATATGGATCTTTTTCCGAGTTTGCCGCACGCAATCACCAACCTTTCGGCTCTCCTGCGCGCACAAGACCGCTATGGCGACGCTGAGGCCCTCCTCCGGCGCATTCCCCCCGATAAGGCGATAGGCTTCCATGAACACCGAGAGCGCTACTACCTGGCAACGCTGCAGTCCGATCAGGCGACGCTCGAAAAAGAGCGGAGCTGGCTCGAACAGAACTCTGACGAACCCTCTGCAATCGCTTTCTTGGTGACGATCGACCTTCACGATGGCCGGCTGGAGAGCGCCCGTCAACGGGTGAGACACGGTGTGAACATATCGGTGGGCTCGGGCATGTCGGAGGCCGCGGCTGACATGCTCCTCGACCTGGCGCGAGGCGAAGCTGTATACGGTGAGGGCTCTGCCGCAACGCAAACCCTCAGCCAAGCGCTGCAGTTATCCGATTCAAAGGAAACCAAACAAAGCGCAGCCCGAGTTATGGTTCTCAACGGCCAGGAACGCGAAGCCCAGAAGATCATCCACGACCTGCTTCACGAGTATCCCGTTGATACATTTCTGAACGAATTGGATACGCCGCTTACCCTCGCGGCTTCCCTGTTGAGTGTTGGACAAGCTGACGCCGCCTTGCGCACCCTTGATCGAGTAAAGCCTTTCGAGTTCGGCGACGTGGCCGAGTTCCTTCCAAACTATATCCGTGCGCTGGCTTACCTTCGCCTCCGGCGACCCGAAGACGCGGTCGGGGAATTCGGTGCGATTCTCGCGCATCGCGGACTGTCGCCTTTGAGCCCGATCCTGCCCATGTCGCAGTTGGGCTTGGCCCGGGCGTACGCAACGCAGAAGGACATTGCCAAAAGCCGCGCCGCGTACAAGGTCCTTTTCGCAAGTTGGAAAAACGCCGACCCGGACTTGCCCGTCCTCACGCAAGCCAAGGCCGAGTACGCAAGGCTGCAATAGGCTTGCTGGGTTCCGACCACGTTGAGATACAAGGTATCTCAGCGAGGGATTATGGCCGCCACTGAAATGGTTCATGTTCGAGTAGAAAAACGCATCAAGACCCAGGCCGCAAAAACCTTGGCCGCCATGGGATTGTCCGTATCCGATGCGGTGCGCGTCCTGCTCACGCGCGTCGCCGTAGAGAAGGCGCTGCCTTTCGAAGTAAAAGTTCCCGACGCTGCGACCACTACAGCGATGCAGGAAGCGCGCAACCTGATGAGCGATTTGAATGCGGAGGATTGAGCTCACGAGCGTGTTTCGCCGAGACTTCAAACGCGAGAAACGCGGCCAGCATCGGCGCGACATCGACTCCCTAGTTTCTGACGTCGTCTCTCTCTTCGCTGAAGACCGGCCCCTTTCGGATAAACATCGCGACCACAGTCTCTCCGGGCAATGGGATGACCATCGCGAATGCCACCTCAAACCCGATTTGTTATTGGTCTACCGCAAGCCGGATGCTCTGGTTCTGCAACTTGTTCGCATAGCGAACTCTTGGCTAGCGACAATGTTCCGTCCCATCAAGCCACAACGCATCTGCAAGATAGCGAGTTCCAACATGATAAAATAGGCTTTCCTATGTCCATAATTCCCCGCCGCAAAACCCTGACCGCCGTAGTCGGCAACGTCCGCGTCGGCTCCGATGCACCCATCGTGGTGCAGTCGATGACCAACACCGATACCGCCGACATTCTCGCCACCGTCCAGCAATGCGCCGCCCTTGCCCGCGCCGGTTCCGAACTGGTTCGCGTTACGGTCAACAATGAAGAGGCCGCGGCCGCGGTTCCCCGCATCGTGGATTTGCTCGATCGCCAGGGAATCCACGTGCCCATCATCGGCGACTTCCATTACAACGGCCACGTCCTGCTTACCAAATATCCCGAGTGCGCCCGGGACCTCGCCAAGTACCGCATCAATCCCGGCAACTCGAGCATTGGCAAGACCGGCGACTCCAACTTCCGCACCATGATCGAAGTCGCGGTGAAGAACGAAAAACCGGTTCGCATCGGCGTGAACTGGGGGTCGCTCGACCAGAACCTGCTCACCCAGATGATGGATGAGAACTCCGCCTTGGCTGAGCCGAAAGACGCCCGCGAAGTCACTATGGAAGCCATGGTGGTAAGCGCATTAAATTCGGCCGCACTCGCGGAAAAGTTCGGCCTGCGGCCCGATCAAATTATTCTCAGCGCGAAAGTCAGCGGAGTGCAGGATCTTATCGACGTCTACCGCGCTCTCGCCGCGCGCTGCAATTACCCACTGCATCTCGGCCTTACCGAAGCCGGCATGGGCGCCAAGGGCGTGGTTGCCTCCAGTGCCGCCATGGGCGTGGTTTTGCAGGAAGGCATTGGCGACACTATTCGCGTCTCGCTCACGCCCGCGCCCGGTGGCGACCGCACCGAAGAAGTCCGCGTGGCGCAACAACTTCTGCAATCGCTCGGTATCCGGAGCTTCACCCCGCAAGTCACCGCCTGCCCTGGCTGCGGCCGCACGACCAGCACCTTCTTTCAGGAAATGGCCGAGCAGATCCAAACCTACCTCCGCGAGCAAATGCCGACTTGGAAAGGCCGTTACGTCGGAGTAGAAGAGATGAAGCTGGCCGTAATGGGTTGCGTGGTCAACGGCCCCGGCGAGTCCAAGCACGCCAATATCGGCATCTCGCTACCCGGAACCTTTGAAGAACCCAAGGCTCCCGTCTATGTGGATGGACGCCTCTTTACCACGCTAAAGGGCGATAGAATCGTGCCGGAATTCATCGACATCCTCGATGAGTACGTCGACTCCCATTACGCCGCACGGGAAACAGAGAAAGATAAAGAAGAAGTGTCCATCAGAACCTAACCAGAATCATTCGCCTACCCTGTGATCCCCGCGCCCACGGTGGCAAGGTTTTGACTTACTGCCCGGTAAAGAGAAATAATGGATTCTGCGGCGCGGGCTCCCCATCTGACTGTAGCGCCCCACTCCCCAAATAGCCCGCAAGCAAATCCAATACCAGCGAGTCCGCTGGAGTACCGGTCCCTGGATTATTCGTATTCGCGCCGCTCGTGTTGACGACGGCAACCCCTCCGGCGTCGCACATCGCCACGAATACCTTGGTGGAATCCACGGATGCTACGGTGAACATCCGGAACCGCGTGACGCCAGGGGTATATAGAGCAGGATATAAGGGGGCCGTGGCGCAAGAGGCCACTGGAGGCACCGCGTACTGACCCGCTATAAATGAGGTAGACGTGGGGCTCAGCAACTTCATGGTCGGCGCGCTGGGATATTCCGCCGTAAACGTATTCGCATTAAAAATGCTGAGATACGGAATCACACAAGCGCCCGCTACATTCGAGTCTGGACACGATGGAGCGGTCGCATAGCTGGCCACGTAAAATCGCGTGCCATCCGGCAAAGCGGTCACCGAAACCGGAGAACAGCCCCCAGGGCACGACAGCGAGCCAGTCGTAAACGGGATGGTCGCCAGCAGCGTCGGAACGTCGCTCGTCGAACTGGTATCGGAAAAAACATAAACTGTGCTGGTCACCGGATTCGTCACATACAACCGGTTCAAATACGGATCATAGAAAATAAAGTTCGCTCCCGTGCCTACAGGCAGACTGCTGGTAACGGTGTCGGTCGCGACATCGATGGTTTCCAGAGTTCCACCGCCGCCCTGACTCAAAACGTAAACCTTCTGCGCGTCACCGCGCGCTACAACCCACACCGGAGTCACGCCAGTAAATCCCGTAACGAAATTCGGAGTAAGATCCGCGGTATTCAAACTACTGATCGTGTTGCTCCCCTGGTTCGCCACATAAAGCTTCAGCGGCTGTTGCGTAACAGTAGGAATCTCAGCCATGGCAACCGGATTCGTTCCCACTGTGGCCGTTTGAGTCACCACGTCCGAAGTCGTACTGATTTTCGAAACCGAATTGGAGTTGTAATTCGCCACATACATCTCGGGGCTTTCTGTGCTGCTTAGAAAGACTGGCTGCGATCCCGTTGGCAACGCAATCGTGCCCACCGCGCCTAAACCGGTGGCCTGAGTGGACTGAAACACCGGAGTAAAATACGACACCACATCCACTCCGCCGGGGAAGACGCTGCCCGCGCTTGCAACAAATACCTGCGAATCGGTCGCCGAAATCGCTGCATGCGTAGGCAGGTCACCTAAATTTGCCTGCGACGGCTCGGAAGTGGGGGTTTCCCCAACAATGCTGTCTCCGGCCACATCAATCTGCAACGCGCCACCCGGAAAATTTGGCGAGTTCGTGGTAATGCCAAAGATACTGTGGAAATTGCTCGGCTGAGGAGCCGATTCCACCGGACATCCCGGCACTCCACCGGTCGAGCACGGAATTACCACCGGACGATACACCTGGCCGCAAGCGATACAAATCAGGATCGGAAGCACCATCGCGGCCAAAAGGCCCGCACGCCGCACACTCATCGGCACTCCGTCGTGCGCCACTCAGGAAAAGTTGTAATCATAAGGTGAGGAGAATTCAACATTCTAACGGCTGGCCGCAATATCCGCCAGTGGCCGGGCTCAGCCAAAGAAGTTTACCCTGTGATCCTTAGTGTTTTCTGTGTTAAAGATTTTGCTTTTGCTTGCTTCTGGGATGCGTCGACCATGACGCGAGTTGGATGGAGAGCAGCCTTCTTTAAACCGGAGAAATAAATTAACCTGGCCTCTACTTATGCCGCCGACCTTTACCAACGGCCGCCGCTGCCGGAGCCTCATCCTTGGCCGCAGCCGCTGGCTTTTTCCGGCCTTCCATTTGGGCCAGACTCTGCTTCAGCGCGGCCATCAGATCGACGACGGGCGCCAGCTTCTTCGGCTTTTCAACCTCCACCACTTCTCCACCCTCGAGTTTGGCTTCGATCAGTTTCTTAAGATTTTCCTGGAAGGTATCTTTGTATTTTTCCGGATCCCACTTGTCGGCCAGCGCCTCAATTAACTGGTGCGCCACCTTAATCTCCGCTTCTTTCAAATCCACGTCGGGCGCACCAAATCCTTCCACCTTCTTCACTTCCTCCTCGTAATACATCGTATGCAGCATGATGCCGCCCTCATGCGGCCTCAGGAAGACCGTGTATTCACGGTTGTGCATGGTGATCTTCGCAATCGCCACATACTCGCTCTCTTCCAGGGCCTTTGTTAGCAGCGCATACGGGCGCCGACCGGCCTCCTCCGGCATCATGTAATAGGACGACTCAAAATAAACCGGATCGACCTCGCTCGTCTTTACAAATTCCAAAATCTCCATCGTCTTCGCCGTCTGTGGCTCGATCTTCTTGATTTCCTCCGGCTCGATCACAATGTACTCATCCTTGCGAAATTCATACCCCTTCACAATTTCGCTGCGGTCTACCACGATGTTTTCGGCAGGACAAATATATTGCTGTTTTACTCGAACCTTATCCGGGCGGTGCAGCATGTTGAAAGAAATCCCCGAACTACGCGCGCCGGAAAACAAGCGTACCGGCATCGAGATAAGCCCGAAAGTCAAATGTCCAGACCAGACTGAAGCTGCCATGATTTTCCTCTCCGCGGGGATTCCGGGAAGGGCACGAATTCAGTCGTGCCGCTAAGTCCCCAAAACCGTTCGCGCTTCAGCGCCGGAGTTTGCCTCCGGCTGCCGAAAATCTTTGAAAAGCCCCACTAAATTGCCCAGATGTGGGAGTTTAGCCCAAAAAAGAAGTTTGGATGCACAAATCTTGCAGGCTGAGGAACCGAAATGCGAAGCCAGAGGGAATGTGGTCAGATATTTGAATGCCCAACCGGCTGTAGTTGCTGAAGAGGTTCCCCGATTACCTGTCCGACACCATCAGGAATCATTGTGAAGCGTGAGCCAGAGCCCGGCCATCTGTAGGAGAACCAGCTAGGAGGGACGATGACAGATTCACGCTACCCCATCGGCAAGTTCACCTACGAAGGTCCGCTAACAGAGGAGCAAAAGAAGAGATATCTGGGCGATATCGCGGAAACTCCCGCTAACCTGCGTACAGCATTGAAAGGCCTTTCAGATTCGCAGCTCGACGCGCCCTACCGGGAAGGTGGCTGGACTCTCCGCGAAGTCGCGCACCATGTGCCGGACAGCCATCTCAACGCCTACACCCGCTTCAAACTCGCCCTCACCGAAGAGAACCCCACGATCAAGCCTTATGCCGAAGACCGTTGGGCCCAACTCGCCGATACCCGCACCACACCCGTGGAAGTTTCTTTAGTATTACTTGAGTCTCTGCACACCCGCTGGGTCAATATTCTGCGCTCGTTGGGGCCGGAAGATTGGAAGCGTACTTTCCGCCATCCTGAAATGGGCCAGATGAGTCTGGAGAAGACCCTGGCGCTTTACTCCTGGCACGGACGCCATCATGTGGCCCATGTCACGTCCTTGCGGCAAAAGAACGGCTGGTAGCACGAAAGACTTGAGCCCCGCCAACTTTGGTTATCTTTTGATGGTCCCGAGCGCCCGCCTAGGATGAGATGTGTCTTCATCTTTAAGGTTTTCATACATTTGGCGCGGCCGTTTGTCTGCGCTCATCTTCGCCCTGTTGCTCGGGACCGCTGCGGGCCAAAGTCCGGCTCCGGTTGCGCCCCCGGACATGCCTGAACCTACTTCCACGGGCACAGCACAATCTCTCGCGGCCGCGGCGCAGAACTCCAAAAAACAGAGTAAATTGCATGCCCAGAAAGTCTTCACGGAAGATAACATGGACGCGCCGGGCAATACTCTGCCCTCCCTTGTAATGGACGATGCCGATAACAGCGACGATGTAATAGCCGCCATTGGCGAGTACAAACGCAATCACACCCCGGAGGAGACCGAAGAAGTCGTGCGGGCGTGGTATGACAAATATGACGAAGAACTCGCCGCCGCGATTCGGCAGAATAAGACGGTCAGCGTCCTGCGCGAGGAGAATAACAGCAACGGCTGGGAACTATGCCGTGAAAGCGGCAATTATCAGGACTGCCAGGGCCGCCAACGAGCTGAATATATTGGTATACGGCACGATCAGGCGACCATCAACAAAAACGCAATGCTCGAAGTACGGATTCAACACGCATTCATGAACGTCCGCAACGGCATGATGCGGTACAACCTGCATTACAGTTGGTTCAAGATCCGCACCACAAATGGCATCGATAGATTTTGATCGTCTGACTTCCTGCTAATCACAGTTCTTCAACCCGATCAGGAAAATCCCAGCTTCCAGACCAGATAGCTGCAAGCCTCCCGGAACACCGCATACGCCCGCTGCACTGCACCACGCGGAAGCGAGTCCGGACGAGGGGCGAGATAGACCGGGGCGACACCCTCATTTTCCAGCAATTTCTTGATTCGAAATACGTGATAAGCGTCGCTCACCGCGATGCAACTGCGCAGCCCGTTGGCGCGCATGATTACGGCTACGCGCTTCGCCGATTGGGCGGTATCGGAGCCTTGCGTCTCAGCGATCAGATTTCGCTCGGGAATTCCACGATGCTCGAGGTAGTCGCGTGCCACGCCTCCTTCGCTGAAGCTGGGATCGGCGGCAGCTCCTCCCGTCGTGATCACGACCGGGGCTAAGCCTTTTTGAAATAGATAGAATGCGTGATCAAGTCGCGCACGCAACACCGGCGAAGGATGCCCGGAGTACTCAGCCGCGCCAAACACCACAATCGCATCCGCCGGATGCAACTCCTGGCGCGACCCCTCGTGCACAATTCGAACCGCGGTTAGAGTGAGCCATCCCGTGAGCGCGAACAACCCCAGCAACTCCAGGCCGATAACCCAGCGGGCCGGGGAATGCCGCGAAGCCGGAACGATGCTCATCCTTTGGCGAAGAAAGTGGAAATATCGTCCGCGGAGATTGCGCCTTCGCGCATGACCCGCCACCGGGCTCCCTCGTCAGTCAGGTCGATGATGGTCGAGGGGATGTCGCGCGGCGAAGTTCCGCCGTCCACGATGATGCTGATGCGCCCATGCAGTTGTTCGTGAACCTGCTCCGCGCTGGTACACTCCGACGCGCCACTCAGGTTGGCCGAAGTCGCAGTAATCGGAATGGCTGCCGCCGTCACTACCGCCAGCGGAATCTTCGCATTGGGCACGCGCAACGCCACATTCCCGGTGTTTGCCGTTACCTTCAGGGGCAACCGCGATCCCGCTTTCACGATAATCGTTAGCGGCCCTGGCCAGTATTTGCGTGCCAGTGCGTAAAACTCTTCCGGCAAAGCCTTAGCCAACTCTTCCGCTTGATCTACATTTTCGATTAAAAGGGACAGCGGTTTATGCCGTGAGCGCGTTTTGATTTCATACACGCGATCGACTGCACGCAAATTAAAGGGATCGGCTGCCAGCCCATAAAATGTATCGGTCGGCATACCCAGCACTTCGCCCGCCCGAATCTGCTCCGCGGCATACTTCACCAGCGAAACCTCCGGTGACTCACTATTTATTTTTACGATTTCCGCGCGCACAGCACTCCCTTTCCTGCCTGCTCTCCAGTTGAAGTGTTTTCCCTTGTGGAACTTACAATAATACGGCAAAGGGCTGCAACTGGGGGAACGGCGTATCATGCTGCATATCCAAATGAAAAAAAGATATGAACACGCGCCCAGCGCCCAGGAGCGCCTCCGCCGCATCGAAGGCCGGCACAATCCGTTGATTAAACAACTTCGCCAGGCATTTTCCCGCAGCGAGCTAACCGACTCGGGTGATTGCGCCATTGAAGGCTTTCGCATCGTGGAAGAGGCCATTCGCAGCGGGCTGCGCATCAGCGCAGTATTCTTCCGCGAGTCTGCGCAAGACCGCGCCGAACGCCTGCTTCCGCAGATCGGCGCGCAAGTGGAAACGCTGCTTTTGCCCGATAAATTATTTGACAGTCTTGTGCCCAGCGAATCGCCGCAAGGCGTCGCCGCACTGGTTCGCCTGAAAACTTTTTCTCTCGACGATCTGATCGAGCGCTCGCACGTAGGCCCCATCATCGCTCTTGCCAGCCTTCAGGATCCGGGCAATCTGGGAACGATTCTCCGCTCTGCTGAAGCTTTTGGGAGCGCCGGCTTGATCCTGGGAGAAGGAACCGTCAGCATCTACAACTCGAAAGTTGTCCGCGGTTCGGCGGGGTCGGTGTTCCGGCTGCCCGTCATTCACGCGCATGAGAAGTCGGCATCGGAAAAGCTTAAGGATGTTTCAGAGAGGTTGCGTGCCGAAGGCGTGCGCCTGATGGCAACCTCTTCGCACAAGGGAACTCCGCTTGATCAGGCAGACTTGAAAAGGCCAGTGGCGATCTTCTTCGGCAACGAAGGCGCCGGACTGCCACGGGACGTGGTAGCCCAGTTGGATGAGGTTGTGGCCATTCCACATTCCGCGCAAGTAGAATCCCTGAACGCTGGTGTGGCCGCCAGCATCGTATTGTACGAAGCCGCAAGGCAGAAGAAATAAGAAGGGCTCACCACAGAGACACAGAGGAAGGGAAGGCAAGAAAGATTCCGTACAAGCTCGAACAGTTCTAGCTCTGGTTTTCTCTGTGTCTCTGTGACTCTGTAGTGAAATAGATTTTGATGGGACTCTTCGACCCCATTCCGAACGCCGCCGGGAGCACTGATCGCAGCCGTCCGCTGGCCGATCGCATGCGGCCGCGCACGCTCAACGAATATGCGGGTCAGGAACATCTGATCGGTCCGGGAAAAGCACTCCGCGCGCAGATCGACCGAGACGACACCGGTTCGATCATCTTCTGGGGACCGCCGGGCACCGGCAAAACCACGCTGGCCAAGATCATCGCCAGCATGACGAAAGCGGAGTTTATTGAATTTTCCGCCGTGCTCGCTGGGATCAAAGAAATTAAACAGGTCATGGCTGATGCGGAACGTGCCCGTCAATACGGCACGCGCACGATTGTTTTTATCGATGAGATTCATCGCTTCAATAAAGCTCAGCAGGACGCGTTTTTGCCTCACGTGGAAAAAGGCAACATTCGCCTGATCGGCGCCACTACCGAGAATCCTTCCTTTGAAATCAATGGCGCTTTGCTCTCCCGCACTCGCGTCTATGTGTTACAGCCGCTCACTGAAGATCAGATCGTCGAATTACTCAAGCGGGCGCTCGAAGACCAGGAACGCGGACTCGGAGCGATGAAGTTGCGGGTATCCGACGAGGTTTTGAAGAAGATTGCCAGTTACACCAGCGGCGACGCACGTAGTGCCTATAACGTTCTCGAGGTGGCCGCCAGCCTGGCGGAGCAATCCGGAAGCCAGCCGCCCGAAATTACCGACGACATTGTTCGCGACGCCCTCCAGAAACGAACCCTGCTCTACGACAAAGCCGGTGAGGAACATTACAATTTAATTTCTGCCCTGCACAAATCAGTACGCAACAGCGACCCCGACGCCGCCCTCTACTGGCTTGGCCGTATGGTCGAAGCTGGTGAAGATCCGCTCTATATTGCACGTCGCGTCGTGCGCATGGCCGTGGAAGATATCGGCCTTGCCGATCCCAATGCGCTTTCTCTATGCATGGCTGCGCGCGATGCAGTTGATTTTATTGGTATGCCCGAGGGAAATCTCGCGCTGGCGCAAGCGGTGGTTTATCTCTCTGTCGCGCCCAAATCGAACGCACTCTACACCGCTTACGGCGATGTACAACATGATATTGAACAAACGGCCGCGGAACCTGTTCCGCTCCACTTGCGCAACGCACCCACCCGATTGATGAAAGGCCTGGGCTACGGCAAGGATTATCAATACGCTCATGACGTCGAAGGCAAGGTGGCCAGCATGCAATGCCTCCCGGAAAATCTGCGCGACCGAACCTACTACCATCCGACCAACGAAGGCATTGAGAAGCGCATCCGTGAGCGTATGGAAGTGATCAAGCGTGTGCGAGACGGGAAAACGGACGGGGGATCAAGCTAGTACGGAGTTCGACTTCCCTTCCGAGGCACTCGCGTGCAAGCGCAACTGCTCACTAATAGCTTCTGCGAGTGTATTTTCATCCCCGTAAGGAACTTGAATTACGCGCGAGAATTCGGCGAGACCACAAGCCGGGGTGGCGATCACGGGTACATCCATAGCGATCGCATTCAGCGGTAGCCGAGGATTATCTTCATAGTAGGGCGGGTTGCGCAACGGCTGCCGCCCCTTGCATATCTCTCCTTTCGCCCTTGGTTGCTCTTATACCGTGCCAGAATTCGTTCCCCTCCAAGTCGCTTCCAATGAGGAGCAACTGCAAGTCGAGCTTTCGCACTACGCTGCGCAACTCGTGAGCGCCTTTACGGGCGGCCGTTGGCCCGGGAAACGCAATCCCTCTTCGGGTCTTGTCCGGTACGCTTCCCGAGGGCAAATGCCAGTGCAAGCGCACGACTTTGCTGGAAAACTGATTTTGAATGTCGGAATGCGGATTTACTATTTTCCGTGCCGCCGACAGCGCCTCCCGTTCCGAGGGACGATCCAATCTGGCGCGCGATATTCTGCGAGCGTGCGGCTATCCGGATGTAGCTTGGCTGCCTTTTCCAGTCTCTGATGCAAGACGTCCATAGCACTTGAGTCATTAGACATCTTCGCTTCTCTAAGAAATCATCGGAGGCGATGAGCGAAGCGACTCAGTCATTGCGTCCTACCTAGGCTGTCTTTCTTGCGAGCACTGAGGTAATCATCGCAGGTCCTGCAAGCCCATGCGGCCGAGTGCCAAAGTTCCGAGTCTTAGGGTTCTTCCGCGGCATCGAATTTAGTTGATCACGAATTGGGGGCTTACAGCATGGCGACCACACCAGCTAACCTATTCGACGAACTTTCGCCGTCTCGAAATCAGGTCGAAACCCAGTTCGACAATCAGATCGAGAGCCTGCAAAAGCTACAGAAGGCTGCGCAGAAGATCAGTTCCATTCTTGACCTCGATCAGCTCATCGAGAATATCGTGAACGATGTAGCGCACTCCTTCGGCCTTCTGGAGACCAGCGTGTATTTGCATGACGAAGCCCGCGGAGAAATGGTTATGGGCGGCGTCCACGGCTGTTCCATCCACAGCAAGGGTTTTCGCCTGAAGGTCGGCAAAGAAGGCATGGTCGGATATGTGGCTTCCACTGGGCAAATGCGCTATGCCCCGGATGTCCGCAAGGATGAGTATTACATCGGGTGCGAGGAAACGACCCAGTCTGAAGTGGCGATTCCCCTTCACGTGGGCGAGCGCCTGGTAGGCGTCTTCACCGCGTCTCATCCCGATCTCGACGCCTTTCCGCGCCAGCAACTCAGACTGCTGCAGGCCCTGTGCGATCACATGGCCGTCGCTATCCATAACGCTCACCGTTTTCAGTCGGAGCGAGCCGAGCGAGAAGCCATGAGCCACGAAGCTCAGGAGGCTCGCGCCATTCAGCAGGCTCTTTTGCCCAAGGCTTCGCCACTGGTGCCAGGCTTCGCCATTTCCGGCCTCAGCATAGCTGCCCATGCCGTCGGCGGAGATTGGTACGACTTCATCCCATTTCCCGATGGCCGGTGGGGATTGGTTCTGGCTGACGTTTCGGGAAAGGGCACCGCCGCCGCTTTGCTCATGTCGGCCACGCGCGGAATGCTTCGATCATTGGCCGAGGCCTGCTCCACTCCGGCCGAGGTATTGACGAAATTGAACAGCCTGCTGGTGGAGGATTTTCCGGCAGGAAGATTTGTCACTCTCGTCTACGCGGTATTGGATCCCGCATCCCGCACCGTCACCTTCGCGAGTGCCGGACACCTGCAGCCACTCCTGGTTGACCATAGCGGTGCGCGTTTTCTCGACACCGAACGCGGCCTGCCGCTGGGCCTGAGCAGTGGGGATTATTCACAAAGCGTTGTTGCCTTACACCCTGGGTCGAGGCTGGTTTTTTATAGCGACGGCATCAGCGAAGCTGTGAACCAGGCGGAAGAAGAATACGGTTTGGACCGCCTGGTGCAAGATGTAATGTGCCCGAATGCCTCTGCCATCAGCATTCTCGATGACGTGCGCTCCTTCGCCAATGGAGTGGTCCTCCGCGATGACGCCAGCGTAGTGTTTGTGAAAGCCAGCTCTTAAACTCAGGGCAGGGATCTTCGGCAGTGGTTGTGCTTCGCTGTCGCGAAGCACAATCTTCACTCACGATGACGAAGCGAATTTGGTCTTTTTCCGCATCACGCAATTGACAAGGATGCTTGCATCTACCCCTGGAGTTGCGGAGCGCTCCGTGCGTCGCCATATTGACCACGTGGCACCGTGAACACGATCACACAGCTGGCGAAAGCCAGAATCGCGATGACGTAAATGCTGCCCTCCGGTCCTGTAGTTCCTCCGCTGAGAATGGGTGCGCCAACCGGGTGCGTAGCCAGAAGATGATGCTGCGCCATCATGCCGCTATCGGCCACGCCATATAGAAAAGACTGGCCCCAGTCCCAAGTGGTGTGGAAGCCGACAGCCCACCAAAGCGAACCGGTTCGCCACAAACTTAGGCAGAAGATCATTGCGGCCAGACCGGCAGAAAGCAATCCAATGGGCGATTCGCCGACATTTTTGCCGTGGCCAAGTCCAAAGAGAACCGAAAAGATCACCGCTGCGGTCCAAAAACCGAGGACTTGACTGTGGCGAGTCTTGAAAGCCCATGCGTATATACCGGCCAAACCGCGCGTGAGCGTGTATTGCACATAGCCGCGCGTGAGGTACTCTTCGAGCAATCCGACCAATAGAAAACCGAACAGCCAGATCGTTCCGTAGCGAAGAGTGTCACCCCCGAACAGCAAGCGTCTGTCGATAACCAGCAGCCCAGACTTCGACAGCGTGAGCACAAGCAGCGAGATACATAAAACTCCCCACCCAAGGCCGGTCAGGAAATTCACGAACTTCCGGCTGCCGCCAAGGCCATAAACAGAGTTCCGCCGGCGCTCGATCTTCGACATGATCCAGGTAGCGATCACAGTTATGAGCAAAGGAATGGACTCAGCAATGTACAGGAACCGCGGGGAAACCTCTGAGCCCGCCTTGAGTGCCTTTCCGGACGAGGGCCACAGCTTGTGGCCGATGACGTTTACGCAAAAGGCGAGCGCCGCGAAGATTGCGGCGAAGATGAGAAGGCTCCATCCTGCACGGAGTCCGTCTTTGCCAACGAAAATATTGTGCAAAGTTGATTGTGCAGGCGTGGCTGGAGCAGGCGGAACTGAAGCGGGTGGAATCGCTTCGCTAGGCGTTAGGGCTGGGTCATCATTCAAAGTGTGTCCTCGTCTGCAAAGAATCCATCATAGTCCTTGTGCGCCTATCGGAAGCGCACCCGGTGCTCCTTCAATATGCAGCGGTCCATCACAACAAGGATTCCCGCTTGGCGCGCTTTCTCGGCCGCCTGCTCGTGAATCACTTCTTCCTGCATCCAGATCACCGGCACTTTCAGTTGGATAGCCTGATCCACAATTTCTGGAACGAATTCAGAGCGCCGGAAGATATTCACAATGTCGATCTTCTCCGGCACCTCCAACAACGTATCGTAAGATTTTTCGCCGAGGCAACACGCAATCTGCGGATTGACCGGAATCACGCGGTACCCCTGGCTTTGCATGTAGGCCGAAACCCCGTGGCTGGGCCGCATTGGATTATTGGAAAGCCCAACAACCGCAATCGTTCTGGCGCTCTTTAACAAATCAGAGACTGCGTCCGCCTGCTGGGAAGTTGCCATGCGTCCTAAATCCTATTTCTTCTCCGCTGCATCCAGTTTTTGTTTATACATCTTCAACGCCAGCTTACGAACCGTCTCAGAAACTTCCTTGTTGGCGGAAATATTCTTTAAATCCTGAAGCAGCAGATGTTTCATCAGTCCTAATCCAAGATCCAGCGGGGTACGAGGATTCGCCACCAGGTTCCGAACCACGATGTAGTTTTTCATGAACCGGCGCTTGAGTGGAATCTGCCGCAGCACCGCTTCCAGGACATTCTTTTGCAGCGCAAACTTTTCTACCTCGCCATCGGAAAGCTTGGGCGCTTCGAGCACGGCCAGCGCAACAACCTTGGTGCCGTCGCGAATCAGAATCGAACGCTCTTCCTTATTGCCCTTTAGTGCCAACTGGATGCGGCCTTTCACATCCAGACTATTAATCTTCTGCATGGTATTTTCACGTCTGGCCGGCTTGGGCGCGGCGTGGCCCGGCTTGGCAGCAGCCGCAGCAGCGACCGCTACGACTCCCGGCGCCGGGATGTCTGCTTCCACATCGCCTGCAATATCCTGCACGGCTGAAACCGGAAAATAATCCTCTCCCAGCAAATCGATGATTCCGCCGATTGGCTGAAACGGCTTGCCGCTTTCTTCGCTGATTTCCGCCGCGTGCTCTGCCAGATAAGCCGTAACGGTTTCTTCCGGAACTTCAGCCTCTTGGCTGCCAGCCGGTTCGCTGAGATTGGCCGCCCCATGAACCGTGGCCACAGTCTGCTGAAGTACCGGAGCACCGCTAACCGGAACAGCGCTGGCCGCACTCATCGTCGGAGTCACCGCAGCCGCCGGGGCAGAAGCAGCGGGCTTTGGGCCGCCCAACAATTCGCGAACGGTCGCGGCGTCGTTCTGTTTCAAATACGGATTTGAACGCAAAGCTTCCAGAATCGGCTTCGCACCGCGCACACGCGCGCTCTCCAACATAATCGCGATGTTTGCTGCCGAAGCGGAGATTGCGAACTTGGCCAATTCGCTCTCAGGTACAGAAGGATTTTCCAACAGCGCAGGCAGCAACGCGGGGCGAACATTATCCGGTGAAACCAGATAGTCCAGAACTTCTTTGGCGGTCTTCGAATCGGATGCCGCGGCCAGGGATGCCTTTTCGTCCCACCCCGCCAAAGTCATGCGCGCCAGGTCGCCGAACACCTTGTTGTGCCTTGCCAGATAAACCAGAATTTCTAGGTTTTCGTCAGGCGGCACGGAGAGCGCCCCGCGCGCCGCGAACTGCATCATGTTCGACGGTAGTTTCGATGCCCGCACTTGATCGATCATCCGAGCCATCAATTCACCTCTTGAGCAACATTCTCTTTAGCAATAGGAGGACGAGAGCGATGAGTGTTTTTCTTCCCGGCTTTGCTTTCAAGTTCGCGCACGGAGAGTTCGAGTTCACCAATCAACCGGTTCGGTTGGCCGCGCTGGAATTCCTTGAGCAATGCCCGATAGTACCAAAGCGTTCCTTCGCGCCCACCATTGAACCGTGCCCACACCGATTCGCCAACGTTGCGATAATCTGCCAAGATGGAGCGCACATTACTTAGCTTGTCCGCTGCGGAAACCAGCCGGGTATCCGCATTGGCTTTCTTCAAATGCCGCAGGTAAGTTTCCTTCCGCTCCCGCCATGGCGGCTTCGGGTCAGTATCGGAGTCGGTGCATCCATCCACAATGATTGCCACGCGTGATCCAAAGCGACGGCGTACTTCTTTGAGCATGGGCGCGCCACCGCAATCTTCCACTACGTCATGCAGCAAGGCGGCGATGGCAATATCTTCATCTCCGCCAAACTCGAGAGCCAGCGAAGCAACGCCCATTAAGTGAGCGATATAAGGCGTGGTCGAAGCCTTCCGTGTTTGCCCCGCGTGCTTCTCTGCGGCGAAACGAAACGCCAGCAAAAACCGCGGACCAAGCTTCACCGCCTTCTGCCTCTTCGCCGGAGACGATTTCCGCTTCGAACTCACTCCTATTTCTCCTGTTTCTCGCCGCGGCGCGCCAGCAGATAGGCACGGATAAACGGCTGCAAGTCGCCATCCAGCACACGATCCACATCGCCTACTTCCGTTTTTGTGCGATGATCCTTGATCATGCGGTAGGGTTGCAGAACATACGACCGGATCTGCGATCCGAAATCATTATCCAATTTCGAATCCTCAATCTTCTTCGTTGCGGCGCGCTTTTTCTCCATTTCAAATTCGTAGAGCTTGGAGCGCAACATGCTCATGGCGCGCTCCCGGTTTTTATGCTGGGAACGTTCATTCTGGCAACTCGCCACCAGGCCGGTCGCGATGTGCGTGATGCGCACCGCCGAATCCGTGGTATTCACGTGCTGGCCGCCCTTGCCACTGGATCGATACGTGTCGGTACGAATATCCTCGGGCTTGATGATGACTTCGATGCTGTCATCGATTTCAGGCGAGACGAAAACGCTGGCGAAAGAGGTGTGCCGCCGCTTGGCCTGATCGAAAGGAGAAATTCGCACCAGCCGGTGCACGCCGATTTCGCTGCTCAACAATCCAAACGCATACTCGCCGTTCACCGCGAACGTCGCCGATTTCAGCCCGGCTTCTTCTCCCGGCTGGTAATCGTAGAGAACAGTCTCAAATCCCTGGCGCTCAGCCCAGCGCAAATACATGCGCAGCAGCATGTCGGCCCAATCCTGCGACTCGGTGCCGCCCGCGCCAGGGTGAATCGTAACGATCGCGTTCAGCGAATCGTTCTGGCCGGAGAGCAGCGTCTCGGTTTCCAGCTTGTCGACAAGCTCGCGCAGAGAATCAATCTCGCGGCGCAATTCGGCGTCTACACTTTCGCCTTCTTTTGCCAGATCGAAGTAGGCGGAAATATCTTCGCTGCGGTGCGCCAGATCGGCGTCAGTGGCCAGCATATGTTCCAGCCGCTTTTTCTCCCGCATCACTTGTTGCGAGCGCTGCGGATTCGACCACAAATTCGGGTCGGAGGACTGCTTCTCAATTTCGGTTAGTTGCGGACGGAGCTTGTCCGCGTCAAAGATACTCCCGGAGTTCGCGCACCTTTTTGCTCAGCGCGCCGTATTCCTGTTCGAACTCTTGATTCATGAGGATGATTCCACTTTCTCGCCTGCGCTCTGGCCAGGCCTGAAGCGCGTGAGCAGCGCCCCTACGGAAATTATCGCACACAGCCAAGCAAACCAATCCCCGTGACGCGTGTAGAAGCTGGTTACCGAGGTGAGGGCATAAGGCGCGACCAGCGCACCGCGTTCTTTTCGCGGCCGTCGTACTACCACCCTTCCATAGGGATCGATCGAAGCGGTTACGCCAGTGTCGGTCGAACTCAAAACCCAGCGATCGTTCTCGATTGCCCGCATACGAGTCTGGTTCAGGTGCTGTGCGTAGGCTCCGCTATCGCCATACCAGCCATCGTTCGATAAGTTCACGAACACCTGCGCGCCATTATTCGCAAACTGCCGCACTTCATCCGGGAACACCGACTCATAGCAGATAAATACGCCCAGCGGAATACTCCCCGCCATGAGCGGCGACCGCGATGTTCCAGCGGTGAACTCCCCAACTTCTTTGGTCAGGCCTCCGGCAAACCCGAACAACTTCGGAAACGGCAAGTATTCTCCGAATGGCACTAAATGTACTTTGTCGTAGCGGGCCGTCCAATCGCCTGTAGGACTGACCAGCGCAGCCGAATTGAAAACTTCGGAGGATGTGCGGTTCGGATTCGCACTGGTGTTGCCGATCGATCCCGTCACTACCCAGGTATGCGTCGCACGCGCCATCTCGCTGACCGGGTCGCGAAACAGCGGATCGTTAGCAAAAAAAGGCGCTGGAGACTCAGGCCACACGATCAGATCCACTTTGCCGTGCTCCGATTCGGTGGCATGTGCAGGAGACGAACTCACTGCTTCGCCGTTCTCGCTCAGGTCGATTAACTCGTGTAGCGTTTGCTGGAATGTTTCGCGCGTCCAGTTTTCGTCCACGGGAACATTTTCCTGGACCAACAGCGCCGCGTGATCCGTCCGGCTCGGCGGGGCGTCCACCAGCCTTCCCGCTTGCAGCACGACCGCTGCCGCCAGTGAAGCCAGCAAAAGCGTACCCCTCTTTTTTCTCGGAACCAGGAAAGCCGCGGCAACCGCAACGTTCACCAGCATGATTTCGAACGAGACTCCGTAGACTCCCGTCCAGGTAGTGATGCGGCTCAGTGAGATATTGTCCACCTGCGCCGTGCCCAGCAAATCCCAGGGAAAACCTGTCACTCGCGTCCGCGCCAGCTCCACTGCTACCCAAAAGAAAGGAACCGTAATCAGAGCGCGCCGATTGTCGCGACCCGGCCCCGCCGCCAGGCCAACCAGCAAACCGAAGAAGCCGCTATAAAGACCAAGGTAGAGGCAAAATAAAAACAAGGCTACCGCGGCTGCGGCCACACTTAGCCCGCCATGTTCATGCATGGTGTCATAAATCCAGTAGCATGTACCCGCAAACCAAAGAATTCCTGAAATGTATCCCAGCAGAAAGGCCTGCCCCGGAGTCGCAGCCTGCAGCTTGGTTCCTCCACTCACTTGCAGCGCCCCCGCAGGGCGCGCCCGCAACAAAGCCACGATCAGCGGGGCGAATGCGACCCAGGACAACACATACAATCCAGGCAGAGGAAAAATCAGCACCTGCAACAGAGACGAGAGCCCTACCAGCAACCAGGCGCTGTTATGAATTTGTCGCACTGGCAAGGATAGCAAAAAGTTCTCAGTTCTCAGTTTTTGAGAAGATCAGTTCTCAGCAGGGATACTGCTGCAATCCTGCCACGCACGAACTCGACAATCTCCGTCGTCACATAGGGCGGAGGCGTGATCCGGAACACCGGCCGCCCCGCGACTGGTTTCAAGGAAACACCGTGCCACGCCGCGCCGCTCCTCGCGTCCTGGTGCAGAATTACCGCGTCGGCACGGTCAAGAAATTCCAGCGCCGACTTCTTGAAATCTTCCGTGCTTGGATCCAGCAGGGTCAGATACAAATCCGGCCTGATGAACTTCATTACACTGTTGGACTCGATAATCACATTTCGCCCAGAATCAATCCGCCGCCGCAAGGCGGGCATAGCCTCCGCCAGTCTTCCCTGTTCTGTGCGCACCCAGAGCGACCGCGCCGCGCCCGCCCGTAGAAAACGCGACGTGTCAGACTCTGCGCCGCGCTCTTTCTCCTCCGAGATTGCCCACGCGTGATCGGCCGTTGCGCAATCGCAAGCCTCGCCATTGGCCGAACAAACTCCGTGCCCATATTGCGTGATCTTCACCGCGGTCCAGTCGTACTCGCGCAAGCCTGAGATCAAACCCGCGACCACGCTGGTCTTCCCTACACTCCGCGAATGCCCACCAATCACAACGACCGCCATAGCTGCCGAGTCCCGAGCTCGTACCGATTTCCGCTTTCCAGTGACCAGACTATTTGACGAACGACAGAAGCCGGAAACCGATTCCCTATTTCTTCTTGCCTAATTTCGCCAGCGCCGCAAGCTGCTTCAAATACTGCCGCACTGGCTGCGCCGGCGTTCCCCAGAACGCTATTCCCTTGCCGCGCAAAACCTTGTTCGGCAGCACGCCCCCTTGCCCGCCCAGCATCACGCCTTCTTCGATGCGCGCGTGCTCCCCAATCCCTACCTGCCCGCCGAGCACCACATCATTCTCGATGACAATACTGCCAGAAAGGCCAGTTTGCGCGGCAATTACTACATTCTCGCCCAACCGGCAATTGTGTCCGATATGCACCAGATTATCGATCTTCGTTCCTCGCCCAATGCGCGTCTCATCGAGCGCTCCCCGGTCAATGGTGGTGTTGGCGCCAATCTCCACGTCATCCTCAATCGCGAGGCGGCCCACCTGCGGAAATTTTTCGTAACGGCCGCTCTTCGGATCGCGCACATATCCAAAGCCATCGCTGCCCAGCACGGCCCCGGCTTGAACAATCACGCGATTGCCCAGCGTAGTCGATGCGTAAATCGTGACCTGCGGATAGATCTTGCAGTCGCTGCCAATCTTCACGCTTCGTCCAATCACACAGCCCGCGCCGATCCACGTTGCTTCCCCGATCTCTACGCCGGCGCCCACCACGGCACCTTCCTCCAGAACCACGCCTTTCGCAAGGTGCGCGGAAGAATGCACAATCGCACTGACATCGACCTGCAGCTCGCCCCCACCACCGGGTTTGTCCTGAAGCAGTCGCGCCGCCAGCGCAAACGCAAGTTTAGGATGACGGCAAATCAGCACCGGCTTTCCTACCGACCCTACCGCAAAATCCCCCGCAATCACCGCGCCTGCGCCAGACTGTAGCGCCCGCGAAAGATATTTCTCGTCTTCCACAAATACCAGATCATCCGCCCCAGCCGCCGTAATGCTGGCGACTCCGCCAATCCGCACGTCCCCGTTGCCCAGCGGACGCGCCCCCACCGCTTCGCCGATCTCTCGCACCATGCGCTTCATTGCTCCCACTTTACCGCACCGTACCACCCAGCGAAAGGCGGCGAAAGATGCCACCACCGTTTGCCGGGAAATTGACAACGCGATCAGCGATAATTGGACAGATGTACGATTCAATCAGACGAGCTCTTATGATTACTCGGGGCGGGCTCATTTCCGGAACCTTTATTGTTGTATTGACGCTGGCTGCGTTCTGCGCCCAGCCGTCCTACTCCCAGACGCAGCAGCTTTCCCGCCGCCTCATTCTGAAAGACGGCTCCTATCAGTCCGTCACGAAATATGAGATCAAGGGTGACCGCGTCCGCTATCTCAGCGCCGAGCGTGAAGAGTGGGAGGAACTCCCTACCTCAATGGTGGATTGGCCGGCAACCGAGAAGTATGAAAAAGAGCGGGCTGCCGCTCCCGCGCTTCCAGAAGCCGCTCTCATCGATAAAGAAAGCGCCGAAGACCGCGAAGCTGAACAGAAGCGTCTCCCCGAAGTAGCGCCCGGACTGCATCTGCCGGAGTCCTCCGGCCTGTTTATGCTCGATAATTTCAAAGGCCAGCCGCAACTTGTGGAGGTGCAGCAGGACGAAGGCGGTATCAACGAGGCCTCAAAAGCCAGTATGATTCGCGGGGCCCTCATTCCCGGAGGCGGCGCAAAACAGTCCATCGAGCTCGAGGGGGACCACGCCAAAGTTTACTCCCACGTCGCCGTCCCTTCGATCTACATTAATATCAATCTCGAAGATGAGGACGAGCAAGCGCCTCCATCCGGTGAAACTGCGTCCGCCGCGCCGTCCCAGCCCAGCCTCGACGCTCCACGTCAGCAACGCGAGCAACCAGAGCAGCCTCAGCGGGCAAGTGTCCCCTTTGATCGCTACCGCATTGTGCGAGTCAAGGTGAAGAGCGGCAAACGCATGGTGGGAAATGTAAAACGTGCTGCCAACGGCAGCGTCACCGTGGCCGAAGATTCGGTCAAGACGACGATTAACCGTGTCGGCTCCGGTTGGCTAAAACTCAGTCCCATTGAAGACCTTGCGCCCGGCGAATACGCCATCGTCGAAACTCGGGATCCCGACGCGCTGAATCTCTACATCTGGCCCTTTTCGTTCAATCCAAACGGTCCCGCGAATACCAATCCCTGAACACCCGACGCAAATTCCGAAAAGAGGAGCACCGCCGCAGATGAGAAGAAATAAACCGGAGCGAATGGGGAGACCAGCCCGAGAGGCTCATTACTGAGAAGATCGTCCCTAGACTAAAAATCGCTACTTCATCACTCCCCGCTGCGCGATCCCAATATTGTCTCGCGTTGTATTCTTAACCAGATACATCATCTCGTCAGCCTGACGGATGACGTCATGCGCGTCGCGCGCATCGTGCGGATAAGTGGCCAGCCCAATCGAAGCTCTCACGTTCAAATTCAGGCCTTCATCCCGGCAAAAGGTGCTCGCTCGCATCGCTTCCTGTAACCGCTTGGCGACTACAAGCGCCTGATCTTTCCCGGTCTGCGGCAATAGCACCACGAATTCGTCTCCGCCGTAGCGAAACGCGAAATCAATCAGCCGAAGCTGAGCCTTCACTAGATAGCCAATTTCAGCCAGCAGCTTGCTGCCAATCAAATGCCCGTGCGTATCGTTGACTTGCTTGAAGTGATCAAGATCGATGAACAGCACGCTAAACTCGTAGGCAAATCGCGCGGACCGGTAGACTTCCGTCTCCAGAGTCTTATAAAGGTGGCGCGCGTTAAACAATCCGGTGCAATCGTCCGTGATCGTCAATTCCTGGATCTTCTCGACCCATCGCGCATTTTCAATCGCGATGGCGGCGTAGTCACACAGCGCCCGTAAAAAGAATATTTCCTGGTCGCGGAATTGGGCGCGATCCACGTTGACCAACTGGATCACTCCCAGCACACGCAGCCTGGACCTGAGTGGCACCGCAATCAGAGACCTCGTTTCCATTTTCGTTGCTTCATCCGCGCGCCTGGAAAATCGCGGATCGTGATCTACATCGTCCGAAATCACGGGCTCACCATGCTTCGCAACCCACCCGGCAATTCCCTCCCCCACTTTCAAGCGCACATCTTTCAAAGCTTCCGACTTTTCTCCCACCGCAATCGCAAAATAAAGTTCGTCATTCGGCTCATCCACCATCAGCAACGACCACGTATCTGGGCGGAAATATTCCGCCATTTTCTCCATGATGGTTTGCAGAATCGAGTCGAGATCCAGCGACGACGTCAGCGCCTTGGCCACGTCGTGGAAGATGTTGAGTTCCTGGCTCTGACGGGTTAGTTGAGTGCCGGCGGCCTCGGACATGCCAACTTCCTTCATCCCCTGGAGTGCGGGCGCCTAGCCCGCGGGTCGACCTACAGCTTTCTACGCGAGTCGCTGCTCAAGTAATTAGCGGAACAACCCGTTTGCATGAACGAGGTGACAGTTCTCGAAATTATAGATTCCCGATCCATCCGCGGCAACGAACCTTGGTAACCAGAATCGGTAACGACAATGGGCTGATTCGCCTGAGTTTATCCGTTGAGTAGGCTATTAACTCGAAATTCCATCTCGTACTTTACTCATTGTCGTACTCTGTACAGGTATGCACAGAATGCCGGAACTCCTTCGCCCACTCACGATCCTCGTGGTTCTTGGGTCTATCTTAGCCTCGGTGTGCAAGGGCCAAACCGACCCACCCCCGAGGGAGGCGAAGACCGTTTCCGAAGTTGACGCCGGACTAGGCCCTTGCACGGCCGATTTCATTGTCACCAACGATGCCAGCAAGCCGGTATACGCCGCCTCTGTTCGGGTTCACATTACCTACGGATTCATGAACCTTCACAAGTTCGATCTCGAAGTTGGTACTAACTCAGAAGGAAAAGCCCGTTTTATCGGCCTACCCCAGAACTCCAAGCAGGGATTTTTCTTCCGTGCTTCGGAGGGCAACCGCGAAGGTTCTGCCTTCGACGATCCCTCGAAGACCTGCAAAGCCCAATTCACCATCGTCCTGCGGCCAAAGCCCCCTGAGTAAGCCGAAGCCGTCCCGCATCCCATCTCACCTTCTACTCTAGCGTCCGCACCCGCCTTCGCCTATGATGGATGCCATCTGGGTGCGGGCCTAATTCTTCACTCTGCCCGCCGGAGTCCACCTTGGGTTCGTTTGGGGACAATCTTCGCAGGCAGCGCGAGCTGCGCGGCATCTCGCTCGAAGCCATTTCCACCACGACAAAAATCAGCACCCGCATGCTGCGCGCGATTGAAGATGAGCATTTCGATCAACTTCCCGGAGGCGTCTTCAATAAGGGATTCGTCCGCGCCTACGCCCGCCAGGTTGGCCTGGACGAAGATGAGGCAGTAGCCGATTACCTCGCCGCCCTCCGTGAAGGTCAGATCCATGCCATTCAGCCGGACTTTCGGCAGCCCCCCTCGCCAACGCCACATGTCACAAAACTCGCCGGAGTCTCCGATCTTCCCGGCACTATTCATGCCAGCGGCCAGCTTCGGCCAAGCCCGCGGCTCGGCAATTTAGCCGTACACTCGAAAACCAGCCAGACTGTGGAAAGTCGGACTTCCGAATATGACGAGACAGAAGATCGCGTTGCAGAGGAGCCACAGATCGAAGATGCTGAAAATTATCAAACAGATCATCAGGGAGGAGAAGATAGCCGGGTAGCGAATCGCCAGATCGAAAATCGCAGAGTCGAAGATCGCCTAGTCAAAGATCGAAGAATCGAAGAGCGAAGGATTGCGGATCGCCGTGCGCAAGAGCGCCGCTATGCAGAGGCGCAAACTAATAGTGAAGAGAGGCAAAGCCATCGTGATACTCCCAATCCCGCGACCATCTTTCCCTCCGACCTGAGCGATGAAGCACACAGGACTTCCTGGATAAAACTGGCCGCACCGCTCTTGCTCATCGCGTTAGTTTTTGCATTCTGGAGCCATCATCGCCACGGCCAGTCCGCCGCCGTCTCGCCCGCAATCGCCCCAGCCCCCGGTTCTGCGCCGACCGCAGTAATCTCGGTTGCACCGAAACCCGTACCACCTCTGCGTCCGGCCGCAGCCTCCATTGCGCACCATCTCGCAACCCCGAACAATCTGGAAAACAAGCTACCCGTCGCGGAACGAGTTCCGCTGGCCACGAAAATAAACTCCCCATCGAGATTCACGCTGGTAATCCGAGCCACGCAAAACTCCTGGATTTCGATCACCGCCGACGGCCAGCCCGTCGCCAGTGAAACCTTAATCGCCCCCGCCAATACCTCCGTTCGCGCCACCCGAGAGATCGTGGTGAGAACGCGCAACGCCGCCGGACTCAGCTTCCTGCTCAACGGAAAAGAAATTCCCGCCGACGGCAACTTGGGCGAATCCCGCACCTATACCTTCGACCCCTCAGGCCTGCGCGCCTCAGCCGACCCTCAACTCGCCCCTCCAGCCCAATAAAGACCCTGTAGCTCTACCCTGTCTACCTCCGTCGGTAGCTCCGTGTCCCCTGTGTCTAAAATTTTTCTTCCTCATCCTCAATGCTGAAACGATCCCAGGTTCCGCCCCGAACCCTCCTGCTTCCGGTACACTAAATCCTTCATGAACTATATTTACGGCATCAACGCTGTCACTGAGGCGCTCAAGGCCCGCGGACGCGCCTTTCAGTGGGTTGGCATGGCCAAAGAACGGCACGATATCCGTTTGCAACGGATGATCGAAGACTGCCGCCGCCTCGCCGTGCCGGTTCGATTTTTAACCCGCACTGAACTCGACCACATGGCCGGCAATGCCGCCCACCAGGGCGTAGTAGCCGTTACCTCCGCCAAGCAATACAGCGATCTCGATGACTTAATCGGCGCCAAAAGGGGCTGCTATTCCTTGCTTGTGGTGCTCGATGGCGTGGAGGATCCTCACAATCTGGGAGCCGTCCTCCGCACGGCGGACGCTGCAGGCGCAGACGGAGTCGTGATCCCGGAACGCCGCGCCGCTCCAGTGACCGGGACCGTGACCAAAGCTTCGGCTGGCGCCAGCGAGTATCTGCCCATTGCCAAAGTCACTAACATCGCCCGCACCGTGGAAGAATTGAAGGAGCGCAACATCTGGACCGTGGGCTTGGACGAACGGGGCAAGCAGACCTACGATTCTCTGGATTACAACATGGATTGCGCCCTGGTTCTCGGCGCCGAAGGCAAAGGCCTGCACGATCTGGTGAAGAAAAAATGCGACTTTCTGGTCTCGATCCCCATGCTCGGCAAGGTACCGTCACTGAACGTGTCGGTGGCCGGAGCTGTTGTGATGTACGAAATTGTGCGCCAAAGGAGGGCGCGAGACGAAAGCAAGCTGGATGAAAGTAAAAACGGTAGGAGCAAGAGTAATCAGCCGTCACCCTCTCTGGGAGGGAAATGAAGTTGCGTGGCCTGATCTTCTTTTTTTGTTTTTGTTTTTTATTTGTCGGCGTCCCCAATGCTTTCTCCATCGACCGCCAGGCCTTCACCTTCACCAGCTACGATCTGAATGTTCGCGTCGATCCCGCGCAGCAACGCATCGGTGTTCGCGGCAAGATTACCCTCCGCAACGACTCTGCGACCCCGCAGAAAATAACAGTTTTGCAGATCTCATCTTCGCTCGACTGGCGTTCGATCACATTCGGCGGCAAGCCCTTGCCGTTCATCATGCAGCCCTTTACCTCCGATATCGATCACACTGGTAGACTGTCTGAAGCGATCGTCACCCTCCCCGCAGTAGTCTCGCCGCATGCCAGCATCGACCTCGAAGTCGGCTATGAAGGCGTCATCGTACTTGATGCCACACGCCTTGCGCGCATCGACGCTCCCGAGGCCCAAGCCAATAGCTCCGATTGGGACCAGATCACCTCAGCCTTCACCGCCGTTCGCGGCGCGGGATACGTCACCTGGTATCCCATAGCAACGGACGATGCAAGTCTTGCCGAAGCAAGCCTGTTCGACGTTCTCGGCTCCTGGAAATTACGTGAATCGGACGCGAAGATGCACCTGCAAATGCAGATTCAGAAAGACGAAGATCAGGCGCCGGAACTTCTTGTCAACGCTACAAACTGCCCCACGTCTCACGAAGAAGCTCACCAGTTCGTGGCCGACTGTACTTATCGTTCCTTAGGCGAGGTTCCCCCGACCTTCGTCGTCGCCGACTTTGAAACCCTCGACCGTCCGTCCGTAGCGGTTCATTTCCTTCGTGGCCACGACGCATCTGCAGCCGGTTACGCCGACGCTGCCGATAAAGTTCTCCCTTTGGTTACCGAGTGGTTCGGTGCGACAAAAAGTAAAGCGCAAACCGCCGATTTGCCCGACCCCGACGCCACGCCATTCGAGAGCGGCCCTCTTCTGCTCACCTCGCTGAGCAGCGTGGATGCAAGAATCGCCGGATTAGTAGCAACTCACCAACTCACCCACGCCGCATTTCCCTCCTCGCGCCAATGGATCAACGAAGGCCTCGCCCACTTCGCTCAGGCGCTTTACCTGGAAAACCAGAAGGGCCGTCAGACTGCGCTCGACTACATGGCAACCCACCGCTCAGCCTTCACCGCGGCTGAAAAACAGGTATCCGCCAAGGCTGAAGCGGATACCAGCGGATCGCTCATCAATACGTCGGACGAAGAACTCTACCGCAGCAAGGCAATGTACGTGTGGTGGATGCTGCGCGATATGATCGGTAACGCTCCACTCAAGAAAGCTCTTGCTTCTTACCGTCCGGAGCAAGACAAAGATCCTTCCTATATGCCGCGGCTGATTCAGGCGCAAACCCAGCGCGATCTGGAATGGTTCTTCGACGATTGGGTCTATCGCGATCGTGGTTTGCCGGATTTCAAAATCGAGGCGGCATTTCCGCGTAAAGCCATGAACGACTCGTACCTGGTTACGGTTACAGTGACGAATCTAGGCCGTGCTGGGGGCGAAGTCCCGGTCACCGTAAAGTTCGCCAGCGGCGAAGTGATCAAGCGCGTCGAAGTACGCGCCAATGGCAAGGGGATCACGCGCGTAGAGATCCCGTCAGCGCCCGAAGAAATCACGGTAAACGATGGCAGCGTACCGGAAAACGACCTCACCAACAACACTTGGACACCCGAGCCAGGCGATTCCGCAAAGTAGCGACTGCTTACGGCTCCCACTAATTATTGTTCCGTAGCCTCTTGATTCTCGCCTCTGTCGAACGCAGGATATCGCGACACCACCAACCCAATATTCAGACGCGCCAAAAGCAAGAGTAGGTGAGGAGGAAACGCATCCGATTGAAAAACCATATCGCGGTTCTCAACCGCAAAGTCGAGACTTATTCGTTCTAAACCTGGGAAGTTGCGAAGACGCGTCAACTCTTTTTCATTCGCAGTTAAAAATTCAACCGCATCCTCGATCTGGCTGTTGAGATCGGAGAATTCCGCCGCACCCACGCTGACGCTCACTCCAGCGCTTTGGCTCGTGCGCGAGACGCTGGAAATTGGCAATTGCGTCTCTCCGCAGTGAAATGCGTTCAGCGCATCGAGGGAGGAGACTTTCAGGAATTCATCCACATCGAAGCAGGTGCCGCTCGCTTTGAGGATGCAAGACATCGCAACCTACATTCCTTCTTCATTTGTAAAGCTTGCCAGTGCATTCAGCTTGGCCGCCGCAGCACCCGAATCGATTGAACCTGCCGCTGCGGGAATTGCTTCTGCAAGATGATTGGCGCGCCCTGCCGCCACGAGCGCGGCAGCGGAATTCAGCAACACCACGTCGCGGCAGGGAGATTTCTTCCCGCTCAGAACATCCCGGATAATCCTAGCGTTTTCCACTACATCTCCGCCAGATATTTCCGCAAGCGTGCTTCGTTTCATTCCAAACTGTTCCGGATCGACCTCATAGCTTCGCACCGATCCTTCCCGCGCCTCCGCCACTCGCGTTGGCCCTGTGATCGTAATCTCGTCCAACCCGTCCAGTCCATGAACCACCAACGCGCGCCGCAGACCCAGCATACTCAGAGCCTCGGCCAATTTTTCCACCAAATCCAGCGCATATACGCCTACCACCTGCCCAGAAGCGTGCGCCGGATTGGTCAACGGCCCCAGCAGATTGAACACGGTCCGCAGCCGCAACTCGCGCCGAATCTTCTGCACCTGTTTCATGGAAGCATGCAGGTCAGGCGCATAGAGGAAACAAATCCCCACCTCGCGTAAGCATTGCGCCGCGCGTTCCGGTGAAATCTGGATCTTCACTCCCAGCGCCTCCATCACATCCGCGGAGCCGCACTTGGAGCTAATGCTGCGATTTCCATGCTTCGCCACCCGGACACCCGCACCGGCGGTCACGAACGCCGTCGCCGTCGAAATGTTGAAAGTTCCGCCAGCATCGCCGCCGGTGCCGCTGGTATCCACCAATGAGGATGGAGGTTCCATCAGCGCGTCGCGGCCCGTGCCGCTCAAGTCGAGCGCACCAATTTCGGCCACATCCGCATCAGAAAGAGCATTCGTTCGGGAGGAATCAGAATTGGAAGCGTCGCCGCCGGCGATAAAACCAGAAAATGGAGTTGCCGCCGCCCGAATAGCTTCGGCGAATCCAACAATCTCTTCCACCGTTTCGCCCTTCATGTGCAGCGCCATCAGCAGCGCTGAGATCTGCGCGTCGGTGCAATTTCCCGCCAGCACCTCGGTCATCACTCCGCGCGCTTCCGCGCGCCCTAGTGACTGGCCGTGATCTGACTCGCCGTGCCGTGACTGATCATGGCTCGCAATGCGATGAAGGGCTTCGACGATCATAGGCGAGGCCGCGAGTCGAATATCACTTCTCAACCGGCTCGCGTTCGCCCATGATACCTGACCCGATACCCGACAACGAGACTGACAATGACCCCGGACCGCGCAAAAGGAAAGCAGGCGATCCCGCAATGTGAATTTTCCATGAATTGCTCCGCGCCGAATTGACCCCCGCGCCGCCGAACGCTACTCTCCAATTCATGACCACACCCGACCTCGATCAACTGCGCCTAGCCTATAAGCAGGCTACTGACTTGTGGATCGCCACCATTCGCGCTGAAGAAGCCCTGGCCACCCCCGACCACTCCATGCTTGCCTGGGAAAAATGGGATGACGCTCACTTTCGCGAGGAAGATGCGCACACCCAAGCCACACAAGCGCGCGAAGCCTACAAAGACGCCCTTCGCAACCTGAACTACGGCATCTAGCGAGTCTTGTACTTTTGTTATTCTTCAACTCCCTCAGGTATCCGCGAGAGCCCTTACCAATCTGGGCAACCGGTTCCCTTGTGCAGCAAGCCGGTCCTGGAGCGGTTCTATAATCGGGGCATGCGGTCATGCCGACTTGTTCTTCTGCCCTTGCTCGTAATCATCTTCGCGCTCTCACTCGCCGCCACTGGTAAAGACAAAGAGTTCATCAAACCCCTCGCCCAACCCGCTAAAACCTACCCGTTCCATGACGACCACACCTCCGATAAAGTCGCTATCGCCGCCGATCCCTACAACACTCCTCCCAAAGCGAAAATCTTCTCCATAAATTTCGCCGAACATGGTTTCCTGCCAGTCTTCTTCATCATCACCAATGACGGGGACCGCCCTGTCGCTATCGCCAACCTGCAAGTCACTCTCACCACCGCCGGACGCGCCAAACTCACACCGGTCTCCACCGACGACATCTTCCGCCGCCTTACCAATCCCCACGAAACCACTCCCATCCCCATTCCCATCCCGCAGAAAAAAGTGAAAGGCGGCCTCAGCCAAAAAGACCGCGACGAAATCGCCACTTCCCAATTCGCCGCCAAAGCCGTCGAGCCCCACACCACCCAATCCGGATTCCTTTTCTTTGACACTTCCGACGTCCCCGCCCCTCTGGAAGGCGCACACCTCTACGTCGAGGGCGTCAATGACGCGGGTGGGAAGGAATTGATGTACTTCGAGATTGCGTTGGAGAAATAATTTAGTCGGGGAAATAGACCCGGCGTATTCCTCGATCGACCTGCGACCGCCGACGACCAGCGACGTCCGACCATCCCTTATAATCACCCGAGCATGCCGACCCAAGCCCCCACCGCCTACGAGCCCGTCATCGGACTCGAAGTGCACGTGCAGCTTCTCACCGCCTCAAAGCTTTTCTGTTCCTGCTCCACCCGCTTTGGCGCGCCGCCCAATTCTAATGTTTGCCCCGTCTGCCTCGGCTTGCCCGGAGCCTTGCCCGTCCTGAATCGCAAAGCCGTCGAATTCGCCACGCTGGCCGCGATGGCGCTGAACTGCCGCATTAATCAGACATCAACTTTTGCGCGCAAAAATTATTTCTATCCCGACCTGCCTAAGGGATACCAGATCTCCCAGTACGACAAGCCCTTAGCCGAGCTTGGATTCATCGAACTTGCGACCGGCAAGCGCATCGGCATCACCCGTGTTCATCTCGAAGAAGATGCCGGAAAGAGCCTGCACGAGGGTTTTCCCGACTCAGACGAAAAAACCGCCATTGACCTCAACCGCACCGGTGTGCCGCTCATCGAGATCGTCAGCGAGCCCGACATTGCGACGCCTGATGAGGCTTACGAATATCTCACGCGACTAAAAGAAATCGTCCTTTATACCGGCGTCAGCGATTGCAACATGGAGGAGGGTTCACTGCGATGCGATGCTAACGTCAGCGTGCGCCCGCGCGGCCAGAAAGAATTGGGCACTAAGGCCGAGATCAAGAACGTGAACTCGTTCCGTTTCATCCGTGATGCGCTGGTCTACGAAATCGCCCGCCAGATCGAGATTCTCGAGTCCGGCGCTAAGATTATCCAGGAGACGCGCCTTTACAATTCCAACGAGGGCAAGACCTACACCATGCGCTCCAAAGAACAGGCGCACGACTATCGCTACTTTCCAGAGCCGGATCTACTTCCGTTAGTCGTCGATGAGAAGTGGAAAACAGAAATCGCAAAGATCTTACCCGAACTCCCCGAAGCACGTCGGGCGCGGCTGGTGAGGGATTACACCGTCACCGAATACGATGCACAAGTTTTGACAGCTTCTAAATTTCTCGCAGATCAATTCGAATTGGCGGCAAAGGCTGCGAAAAATCCTAAGCGGGTTGCAAACCTAGTGCAGGGGGAACTGTTGGGGCGTTTAAAGGCCAAGAACTTGGAGATCGAGCAGTCCCCGATCTCGATGCAAGGCGTAGCCGCATCCGCCGATCTGGTCGAAAGCGGCGCCATCTCCGGCAAAATGCTCAAGGATCTTTACGATCTTTCCTTCGAGCGCAACAAAGATTTTCCCGAGGTTTATGACGAAGAGGGCCGGCCACATCAATCCAGCGACACCTCGGCGCTGGAGAAGATCGTCGATGAAGTGATTGCCGCGAGCCCGAAGCAGCTTGAGCAATATCGTACGGGCAAGAAGACAATGCTTGGATTTTTTGTCGGTCAGGTAATGAAAGCTTCTAAAGGTCAAGCCAATCCCCATCTAGTGAACGAGCTGCTGAACAAGAAGTTGGACTGATGGTGGGGATTGATTTCCGGGATTGATCGCTCGGCCATATGACCGAAGTACCATGCCGGGAAGTGACTTCCGCAATCTGATTTCCTGCGGCTCTTGCCGATACGATGATGTTGCATCGTTCTGTTCCGGGCTGATCATTCGAGAGTTCTCATGGAAAAAATCAAGCTGGACCGCGTCATCAGCATAGCGACCCTTTTAGCTGCGGTCGTGGCGATTGTTCTTGCATTGAAGAAGCCTGCGCCGGTGGCACAGTTGCCGCAGGCGTCGCAAGTGGCGGCCAGCACGCAACCATCCTCCGTCCAATCGTACAACCCTCAACAATTCAGCCAGAAGCCGGACCCGTTTGTGTCGCCAACGCAGTCGACGCAAACTACCCAGCCATCGCAAATTACAGCTTCTAATACGGCGATATCGCAACCGGGTATGGGTTCATCCGCCGGGCAAAGTTCGAAACCCGCCGCTAACATCAACTCTGCGGCGGTTAGCGCTGCGGTCAGCCAGCTCCTCGGCAACAGCGCAGGTGGAGCAGCGCCACTGTCTCCGGATTCTGAGGTCGGCGCCGGAACACCAAACATCAAGGATCAGAAGGTCGACGTCGAAGGAGACACGGTCCACGGCCAGTTTCTTACGGAGATCGCCGGGAAGGATGTTTGGGTCACCATCGCCGGCCACATGGGACAGAAGGATGGCTATGCCACGTTCGATCCCACTGAGTTTAAAGTTGGGGATGTAGAAGTGCCAGTTTCGCTGGTGAATCCGGCGTTGCAGCGGAAGCTGGCGGAAGAACGCGACCGCCTCAAGGTCGCCGATCCCGCAGCGGGCGCTAAGTAGCTTTAGCTTGGATTATCAGCGGAGGCCGGTAACGTATTGTTCTCCGCCACCTTCGAGTACCAGCGTCCCGATTCTTTGATGGTCCGCTGCCGGGTTTTGAAATCGACGTAGGCCAGGCCGAATCGCTGGCTGAAGCCCTCCGACCATTCGAAGTTATCCATGAGGCTCCAGGCGTGATAGCTGCGCACATCCGCACCGTCAGCTATGGCCCGGGCCAGCGCCTGGAGGTATTGCCGGTGATATTCGATGCGATTCGCATCGTTAATATCACCGTGCGAGTCCGGGCTGTCATCGTAAGCGCATCCGCTCTCACTGATCTCGATCACGGGACGGTTGTAATCGCGACTGATACGCGTGACCATGTCGTATAGCGCCTTCGGCCAGACTTCCCACCCCATGCTCGTTTTGGGCCCTTGGGTTCCGCCGGTCATCTTTACCGGAAACAACCAATTCTGGGCGTTGGAAAGCCGCTCCAGAGCGCTTGGCGCTCGCGCGATGGTACGGTAGTAAAGATTGATGCCAATGAAATCCAAGGGCGCCCGCATCTTCATCAGGTCGCCGGTTCTGATTTGCATGATAGTTTCCGGAAGGAATGTGAAGGCTTCGGGATAGCGGCCCTTCAGCGCAGGTTCCAGGAACCACAAGTTGGTGATGGCATGGGCGCGTTCGGCCGCCAGTTTGTCTTCCTCGGAATTCGCGGCTGGCTCACAAGGAGACATGCTGAAGGCAGTTCCCACACGCGCTGCCGGACGCGCGGTCTTCAGCGCCCGGAAGCCCTCACCCTGCGCCAGGTTTACGGTATGCGTGGCGCGAAGGAAGTCGATGATGCTTTGGCGGCCAGGCGCGAGTTGACCCTGAAGATAACCTCTGTAGGTAAATGCGGCGGGTTCGTTGAACAGGATCCAATCAGAAACGCGATCGCCCAGCGCTCGAGCCACCGTCTGCGCGTAATCGGCGAAGCGCGAGGCCGTATCACGATTGGGCCATCCTCCGGAATCTTCCAAAGCCTGCGGCAGGTCCCAGTGGTAGATCGTGACCAGCGGACGAATTCTCGCTTCCAGCAGCCCATCGACGAGCCGGCTGTAATAATCGATTCCCTTTGCATTCGGTGTCCCCGTTCCCGTAGGCTGAACGCGCGGCCAGGAAATCGAAAAGCGGTAACTGTTCAAATTCATCGCCTGCGCAAGTAAAATGTCTTCCGGCCAACGGTGATGAGAATCGCAAGCAATGTCCCCTGTATCCCCATTCTTAATTCTGCCGGGAGTGTGCGCGAAGCGGTCCCAAATCGATTCGCCTTTGCCATCCGTGTTCCAACCGCCCTCGATCTGGTAAGCAGAGGTGGCTGCGCCCCAGAAGAAGTTCTTGGGGAACGTGATCTCCGAAGAAGAATCAAACTGTCGCGCGGGCGAGCCTGGCAGCGGCGAGGGAGTTGCCGTACGCGCTGCATTAGAGACAGTACACGCGGAAAACAGTCCGGCTGGCACAGCGGCGGCGAGGCCCGCGCCGAGAGCGGAGTGGGCAAACTGGCGGCGAGTCATCGACAAAGTAGGCTGCAACTCCTCGGAAGAATGCGCGAACAAACTCTTATTCTTAATGCCGGGGCACGGTCCACTATTCTAAACCGTAATCCGGGGAACGATGCGCGACGAATCTAATGAGGTCACAATAGGGAGTGCGACCGGATTTTCCGCCAGCTATGTCGCTTCCCGCAATCTCGCATGCATTTTCGATTGCCAAGCGGTTATGAAACGGTCAAAATCATCGGCATGACGACGACAAAGACAGCGGCTGGCGCAGAATCCGGGGAAGCGCCTTCACCCGTCTCGACTAACGTCCCTATCGAAGCAGTTCCCCTAACCGCGCTGCATCGGCCCGGCATTGCCCCTGAGAAAAATTTTCGCTGGCGCGCGGGCGAGATTACGCGGCTGGAAGCGTTTTGCGATGTCGTCTTTGGCTTTGCCATAACGCTGCTTGTGGTGTCCCTGGAAGTTCCTCACACCTATGCCGAGTTGATGGGTGACATGCGTGGATTTCTTCCTTTCGCCGCGTGCTTTGCCCAACTAGCGATGATCTGGCGCACGCATTACCGGTTCTCGCGACGCTATGGATTGGAAGATCCTTACACGGTCTTTCTAAATGTAGTTTTGCTTTTTCTGGTGCTGTTCTTTGTGTATCCGTTGAAATTCGTTTTCACGTTGCTGTTTGCCGAGCTCACGGGAGTGGCTGTTCCCAATGATTTAGGATGGCATGAGAGTTCGATGCTCATGCGAATCTATGCCGCGGGATTCGCGTCCGTATTTCTGCTGTTTGCGCTGCTATATGTTCATGCTTACCGGCTTCGCCGGCAGTTGCAATTGAATCCATTGGAAGTGTTGGAGACGCGGCTTTCGATTCAAGAAAATGCCGTTCTAGCGTTCATCGGTACGGGCTCGTTTCTCGTGGCGCTGAGGAGTCCAGGATGGGCTGGGTGGATCTACGTACTGATTGGACCGTTGCTCTGGATCCACGGGGAAATCTTCGGAAAACGTACCCGGCAACTTGCGGAGAAGCTCGCTTTGGGGCGGTAATCTGGCCATTCATACGGCGCGCGGCAGCTTAGTGACCCTGCTATCATCGATAATCGAGTAATGGTGGTGCAGTATGGAAGAAGAAGAATACGAAGAAGAACATATCCCTTATATTTCCGGTTCAGGAGAAGGAATTATGGAAGAGGCAGCAACTTCACACGGGAGCGCGCGCCGCAATGAAGATATCGCGCTCGATTTGATGAAATTTGTCGCAATGACCACGGGATACGGGCGCACGACCTCGACTGGAGTTGGATTTCAGGGGACCGGGTCGGCATCGAAGCCGGAGGAATATGCGGCGCAACTGTTGGAATTGTATGGCAAATGCCGGGCGGCGGTAGAGGGGAAGAAGTAGCCCTCGCTGTATGTAGTACTGAGTTGCGAGTACCTAGTATGCGTTTTTACAGCCGCTTCATTCGATCGGACCACTGAAGGTCTGCTTAACAGCAAAATGAACCGCGGCCCAGAGAGGCCGCGGTCTTGTTCGCATCTAGATTAGTCAATTTTTAGCGGCGGCCTTTCTTGGCCTTCTTTTTTGCCGTTTTCTTGGGAGCCTTCTTCGCGCCTTTCTTTTTTGCAGGAGCTTTTTTCTTGGCAGCTTTCTTTTTAGCGGGCGCCGACTTTTTCTTAGCGGGCGCTTTTTTCTTAGCGGGAGCCTTTTTGGCTGGCGCTTTTTTCTTTGCGGGTGGCTTTCTGGAACCGCCACCGCTTGCAGCGGCAGGCCGGGATGGCGCTGCGGGAGGAGGAGCGGGGGCAACCGGTTCGCTCATATCGGATTCGGGCGTGCCGGATTCCTCTTCCTCTTCTTCTTCCTCTTCAAAATCCTCTTCGAGCGACTCGTTGTAAGCGCCGCTATCGCCGAAGTCCTCTTCTTCATCACGTGCGTAAAGAGTGGGGTCGTACGTCATTGCTCCTCCTGATCTGATTTGGCGGCCTGGCGCGACATCAGAGGCGCAAGACTGCCGACACTAAGTTAAAAGTCCACTATAAACTTTAGCTCAACGGCGCGCGATTATAGCACGAGGTTTGGTGCGCTCCGCAAGGGTCAAAATCATATTTTGCCCCTCACTTCCTGTTATCACAGCGAGCCGCGGAATGGAAGAAGATTCGACAACGAGCCTTAAGGAATTTGGCTATCCTCTCGGACGGGATCCGCTGGGATGCCAATATTCGCATTCTGACATGGCTGCGCCTAGCGCTGGAGCAAATCCACGGGTGCGGTTACGTCGTGCACCCGAAAATACTTGGCCAGCGCCGGAAACTTTCGCGCGACCGCCTCATACATCGCATAGGCAACGTTGCGGTAAGACACATGTCCGGCAGGGGTGGTGCGTAGTTCGGCGATGTAGACCGCTTCGGCAAAGTCCATCTTGAACAGAGCACGTTTGCGGAAGGCCAGCGGAATCGCATACTGTGAATTTTCTTCTGCCTCGGGGGTATTGCGCGCCGCCAGCTTCTGCACCGCCGTCTGCACGCGTCGCATGGCCGCCTCGAAGCGCAGGCGCATGCCCGCGTCTTCAATGTCCAGGAGCATCTCATAGCCATGTTGCGTGGTAAATCCCTGCATGACCTGAATGCAGCGGCGGTGCCGGTGCATGTCGCGGAAGCCGCCAGTATCCATCAGGATGTCAAAGCGAAACTGCTGTCCGGCACGGAACGAGCGCGCCATCTCATCGTACTTGCCACGATGCCGCAGGCCGAGATCGATAATCTCCCGCCGATACCTTTCACCGGAAACCTGTACAGCCTGCCGCACCTGGCGGTATGAAAAATGGCAATGCTCATAGAGCAAAGTGGTCGCGATCTCAACTTCCAGCGGCTCTTCGTCCAGCAGATCAACTATCGCCTTGGAAGGGGCGAGCTGCTCGCTCTTCATCAGCTCGCGGGCTGCCTGCCGCATTTCGCGGCGCGTTTCCATTTCGTAGGGATTCGGGTCCGCATACTTCACCAGCGTGGGAGACACGCGCACCTCATGCAGCAATTCCTGTTCGGCTCGCACGCCCAGCGCCGGGCTCAGCTTGCGAATCTCCTCCACCAAATCGCGCAAGGATTCGGCATTCACGTTATAAGCAGCCGAAGTTGCCGCCAGCTTCAGGCGCTCGCCCAGGATTCGAACTTCTTTATGGGTGTGGGAAAGAAGATGGGCAACCTGAGTTTCCAGTGTGCGCGCATTTACAATCTCGCCCAAAGAAGTGTTCGTGGCCAGAGGCAGCAAATAGCGCGTGATGTCGAAAGCGCGCGCCTTCAATGTCCGCTCATAGGCCTCCTGCTTCATCTCATCGGGCTTGGGAGTGATGCTAATTAGGTAATTGGTCATGTGCGCCGAGAGTTTTTCATACTCGGCGAACAGAAAATCCAGCGTCTCGCAATAAAGCTTGCGGGTTTCGTCATCGAGGCCAAATTCCGGGACGTAGTATCCACTTTTCTTGAAGTCCTGATATCGGGTCGAGCGCTCCTGGCCGTCCCAGCGCTGCTCGTCGGCCAACTCGATGGCCGCCAGAATCGACAGCCTCTCCACTGCCAGGGCGATGTGCGCCAGATCGGCGATCGAGCGATGCCCGTACTGAAAATAAAATGTATTGAGAAACTTCTCCGCTTTTTGCGTGCTGATCTCACGCAGCGATTCCTTCATCGACAGAGACGACCGCGAGTACTTCGCCATGGCGTAAGCCTGAATCTCAGGCTCGACGCCATAGACCGCGAAGACTTCGGTGGAAGGGGCTTCTTGCCCGGCGTTGTCATGCCCTCCGACGTCCGCCTTCTTAGAAACTGAAGACTCGTCAGCAAAAGAGGACGCCCGTTGCGGCGACCGGTGACCGGAGACGGCCGGCTCTGCATTCACGGTTGACGATTTCTGATCTGAGGGCTCAGGCATGGCAATCACTTCGTTCGTCGCAGTTGGAGTCATGGGAGTGTTCGAATGTTAATCGGAGGACGGACATTGCGCAATCCGTTAGAAAAATGACAACTTGGCAAACGCGTATAATTTCACGTTCCACAACAGAGAATTTCTAAACGAGACTGGAACGACGAGCTCGGAGAAGTTCAGGAGAATTTCATGTCCCTTTCAGAACGGGTGGCGTTCGTCACCGGCGCATCGCAAGGTATTGGACGGGCCTGTGCGCTGAAGCTCGCCACGGCGGGTGCGGCGGTTGCCGTAGCCGCACGCAATCAGGAAAAGCTGGACGAACTGGTGAAAGAGATCGTTTCTGGCGGAGGAAAAGCCGTAGCCTGCGTGCTCGATGTTGCCGACGAAGAGCAGGTGAAGACTGCGATCAAGTCCACCGTCGCCCAATTTGGCAAAGTTGACATCCTAGTAAACAACGCCGGCATTACGCGCGACCAACTCGTCCTGCGGATGAAGCGCGCGGATTGGGATGCTGTGCTCCAGACCAATCTGACTTCTGCTTATCTTTGCATCCAGCAGGTGACCAGTTCCATGCTCAAGCAACGCTGGGGTCGCATCATCAATATTGCCAGCGTATTTGGTCAAATGGGGCAAGCGGGGCAGGCCAACTATTCCGCCTCGAAAGCCGGCCTGATCGGCCTGACGATGGCCATCGCTCGCGAATTGGGCTCGCGAAACATTACTTGCAACGCGGTTGCGCCCGGCTTCATCGAAACCGCCATGACGGAAGTGCTCGGCGACGAATTTAAGCAGAATGCGGCCAAGCAGATCCCGCTTGGCCGCGTGGGATCGCCCGCGGACGTGGCAAATGCTGTCGCTTTTCTCGCATCGGACGAGGCTTCCTACATCACCGGCCACGTACTGAACGTGAACGGTGGCATGCTGATGGGGTAACAATTCAACCGCCAAAAACGCGACGAAGGCAGAACCAGATGAAGTCTGAACCACACGAAGCATGGAAACCCCGAGCTAGCTCCGCGCTCTCTGCGACCTCGGCGGTAAAAGGCTTTTCGATTTTCCAAGCCGAGTCAACCCAGCAGATCGCACAGGCTCGCGAATTGTTCGTCGAATACGCCCAATCCCTGGGCTTCAGCCTTTGCTTTCAGAACTTCGATAAGGAACTTGCCGAACTGCCCGGCCACTATGCCCCGCCGGATGGCCGCTTGCTCCTGGCGGAAATTGATGAAGATCTCACTGGTTGCGTCGCTTTACGCAAGTTGGAACCTGGCATCTGCGAGATGAAGCGTCTTTACCTGCGCCCACAATTCCGCGGCAAAGGCTTGGGACGTTCCCTCGCCGAACGGATCATCCTGGAGGCACGGCAGATCGGCTATGGCAAAATGCGCCTTGACACCGTTGAGCCGGTGATGAAAGATGCGGTTGCTATGTACCGCAAACTGGGATTTCAGGAAGTCGCCCCCTACCGGCTGAACCCTATCGCGGGTGCGCTGTACATGGAATTGGAACTGCAACTGCCTGGAAGGTTAGAACTTTGAAAAAATCTTACGCTCTGCTGCTGATCGTCGTTCTTGCGTCCTCCGCGTTCGCCGCCGAAGGTAAATTTGTCTCCTATAAAAGCGGCGACGAAACCGTGCAAGGCATCCTTTACATGCCGGCTGGCAAGGGCCCCTTCCCTGCCGTTATTGTGATCCATGAATGGTGGGGATTGAACGATTGGATCAAAGAGCAGGGTTCCAAGCTGGCCGATCAAGGGTATGAGGCGCTGGCGATCGATCTTTATCGCGGAAAAGTTGCCACCAATCCTGAAATGGCTCATGAATTAATGCGCGGAGTTCCGGATGACCGGGCCAATCGCGACCTGGAGGCCGCATTCACATTTCTGCAGTCGCAGCCCAATGTCGAGAAAAACCGCATTGGCGCGATCGGCTGGTGCATGGGCGGAGGGTACGCGCTTGATGTCGCACTCGACGAACCTACGCTCGCTGTTGATGTAATCAATTACGGCCACCTCGTCACGGACCCCGCACAGATCAAGAAAATCAACGCACCCATTCTCGGACTCTTCGGCGCGCTCGATCAGGGCATTACGCCCGACGACGTTCACAAATTCGAAGCTGCCATGAAACAGGAAGGCAAGAAAGTTGAAACCAAAATCTATGCTGATGCCGGTCACGCGTTTGAGAATCCAAACAACAAAAATTCCCCCGGGTACCGGCCAGCCGACGCAGGCGACGCCTGGCAGCGGACATTGAAATTTTTGGCGGAGTATTTGAAGAAGTAAAATAGCGGCGCACAGTTAGTCTGTAATTTTTTAACTTCATTTCGTTTCCTTTACCTGAGGAAAACCTGCGTGAAAGATTTGTCAAGTCCCACGTCACAACAGGCTTTTCCTATGGCACTAATTTCCACTTGCCAGAATATGCCGATCTGGTTACTATGTCGCATCCTGAAATGCTCCCTCAGATAAACATCGGCGAGACCATTCGAAACTACCGGCTGCAAAAAGGCATGTCGCAGGGAGACATCGAAAAACGCACCGGATTGCTGCGTTGCTATCTCTCCCGGGTCGAGAACGGCCATACAATTCCATCGCTCGACACGCTCTCAAAAATTGCCGGCGCGATGGAAATTGCGCTCTCGCAATTCTTTTCTGAATCAGGGCACACCAACGGCTCCAAAGGATTGCCGCAGCTTTCCGATGACGAAGTGCGCTTTCTCAGCCAGGTGCGCCGCTATGCCACCAACCTCAACGACAGCGATCGCAAATTAGTTCTCGCCATGGTCAAGAAAATGGCGGCGAATTCGAAGTAAGCGTTGCGCTCTGAGGCATTGACTCCTTGTTTCAGCCCTAGATTCCCACGATCCACTTCTGCTGGAAGCTAAAGGCCGATAACCCAGCACTTCAGTTCCATGACTTCGGTGACCCGCAGTCATCTCGCCTTCAACACCGCTTCTCATTACACTGTCTTTGGAGGCCTGCTGGTGACTACCGACGAAGAACTAAGCGTACTTGAGTCTCAACTACGGCGGCTGAAGATCGAGTACGAAGTTTTTTTCAGCAATCCGACCAAGCGTCCTCCGACCGACGTGGAGTGGAAAGTTCTCTCTTTGCTTCGCAAATTTTCCGATGGCGGCGGACGCATGAACTTCTCGCAGCGCTACCGCTATAACGAAATGGCACAGCGCTATGCCGTCTATAGCGATCTTTGGCGCAAGAAGTCCCGCATTCGCGAAGAAGGCTACCGGCGTCCCCAGGATGCGCTTCTCTCCGTGCAGGGCGTGCGCGTTGAAGCAGAGCATAAGCCGCAGCATAATCCGGTTTACGGTCTCAGTCATGCAGCGGCTGCATCGGCCACTGCGACTTCCAAGCCTTTTACCATGAACGAGAACGAAGCCGGGCGCGAGCAACTCGAGCGCCTGTATAACACTCTGGTCGCCGCCAAGAAAAAAGCCGGCGAGAATGTCGCCGGAAACCTGGATTCTTTCTCCACGTTCGTACAGAAAAAAACTCAGGAAATTCGCAAGCAGTACGGTTGCCAGGATGTGGAGTTCTCGGTCGAACTTGCCGACGGCCACGTCAAACTCAAAGCCAAGGCAAAAACCTAGCACCTGTTGATTACCTTCGAACAGTCTCTCCTGTAATCTTCCGTTAATAAAAGTTTAATCGTACTCTCCGGCATAGTACGGTATGCGGCTTCCCTTGGTCGGTTTTCGCTCCCTCACAAGCTAAGGTGCCATTGGGCCAGAGCCTCGAACTGGACTTGGGGACAAGGGGCAAGACCAACGCTAAAAATTATAAGGATGTGCGGTATGATGACTCGACTCGGGCTCAAGTTTTTCTCTCTCTCGGCATGGTTCTGCTTTGCCGCAGCCATGCTTTCGGCGCAGAGTTACAGCGTGGTGACCGTCAGTGACGGTGGAACTATTTCCGGCACGGTAAAGTGGTCCGGCTCCATGCCTCATTCGCTAAACTTTCCCGTCACCAAGGACCCGCAGATTTGCGATCCTGACTCAAAAAAATCTGTTGACCTGGAGCGGTTGATCGTGGGGCCGCAAGGCGGAGTTGCGAATACAATCGTTTACCTGAAAAACATTTCCAGCGGCAAAGCCATGGACCTGCCCGAGCAGCGCCGCCATCTCGACCAAAGGCATTGCCACTACATCCCGCACATTCTGCTGGTTCCGGAGAATGCGGCGCTTGACATCAAGAGTTCTGACGCCACCTTGCATACGGTTCACATGGAAGGCGCGGCTACTTACAATCTGCCGTTTCCCTTCGTGAACCAAGTGACGTCTCGTACCATGTCCACGCCCGGATTGGTGCATCTGCGTTGCAACGGCGGACACGTTTGGATGAACGCTGAGATGATGGTGGTTTCGCACCCTTACTACGCCGTAACCGATGAAACCGGGCGGTTTGAGCTTACGGATGTGCCCGCTGGAACTTATCGAATCGAGGCCTGGCACGAGGGCTGGGGCGTTGCCGGCAGAGAACAGTCTTATGACGTATTGACCGAGCATCGTGTCGACCGGCCCGTCTACACCGAGCCCAAAACCTGGGATAAATCCGTAACCGTCGGGGGCGGCAAGACGACGGTCGTCGATTTTGTGATTACAGATAAGGGAGGCAATTAATACCTGCCTCCCCTTAAAAAGCCGGAACGGACGGTATGCAGTACACACGAATCACTTCCAGAAAAGGGCTTCGTGCCGATTTGAACAGCAGATTCAAAGCATGGCCGTTTCAGGTTGCGTCCGGGCCCGCCTAATCTAATAATTTGCTATAGTGCCGGGGTCATGTTTCGCTGTGCCGCACCGTACCAAGCGCTTTATCCACCCTCTATAAAGGCCGCTTCGTTTTTATTGCTCGTCCTTGCGCCAATCCTCCTACGCTCCCAAACGATCTCCGGTACCATCCAGGATTCCTCGGGCGCAGTCATCGTCGGCGCTCGCATCGAGATTTCTGGTAACACACTGGACCAGCCCATCGTTCTTGCTTCGGATGGCGAGGGGAAATTTTCCTCTCCCGAACTCAAGTCCGGAACCTATTCTCTTCGTGTGCTGCGCGACGGTTTCGAGCCCTTGCTCAAGACCATTGACCTGCAAGCTTCGATTCAACTTCAACTCACGCTCGTTATAGCCCAACAGCAGGTTAATGTCACGGTCAGCGGCAACGGCTTGGGCAATCGGGATCCGGTCTACCGCCAATTGCGTGAGATCGGCATCGGTCAAACGTTTCGTTTTGAACACTTCACTCTGACTTGCGATGTTGCCACTTTCCATTTTCTGCGGGGGACGCTGACCTTCCTCGCCCCCGTGGAAGGAATAGTCACCGGCGCCATCTTTCTCGGGGAAGGCCACTTCAACCTAAAACCAATAACCTTGCTCGACACGCATGAGCTTAGCCGCCGCATTTCCGCCTCCGAGATCGATGAAGACTTTACGGAAATCGTCTTCCGCTTCACCGCCGACGCTCACCTGAAGCTTCTTGCCGGAATCGGGGATCAAGCCGAACCTCCGTCCGAGGCTGCCGTCGTCCTTCGAAACTGGAAAGACCGCATGCGCCAGCGCCATGAGCCAGCCGCCAGCTTTACCCAGTATCTATTGCAGGGTGAAAGTATGGACAATGTGGACGCTGATGTTCTGGCGGCCATTTACAATCCCGCCCATCCAGAATTCTTCAACGCTTACCTACGCGGCAGGAAGCACAAAGATCTCCGTTTTCTCCTGCGAAATCGCGTCGGCGCCATTCCGCAGCTTAATTCCCCGGAAGAAGTCGCATGCATCAACGATGATCCGGATGGCATGGACGATGGTGTCTGGTACCTTTCGCACCTGAAATCCGAACTGACTGCCCACACCGCTAGTTCCAGTGAAGATCGCCGCATCTTCGCTACCCGCCGCTACAAAATCGAAACCGTCATCGCCAGGAATGACCATCTTTTCAGCATCGCCACGATTGGCTTCGAATCTCTTGTCCACGGCGAACGAGTTCTCAAGTTCGGCCTGCTGCCCAACCTTCGTGTCACCCGCGTCACCGACGACCACGGCCAGAATCTTTATTTCATCCAGGAGAGTCGCAGGCAGGATGGGTCGTTCTATGCCATTCTTCCCCAGGCGCCACTGCCTGGCACGGAACAGTCCATCAACATCGAATATGCGGGCGATAATGTCCTGGAGCAGGCAGGCGAGGGAAGTTACTATGTCGGCGCTCGGACTTCTTGGTATCCCAACCTCAACGGATTCGGCGAGCACGCGCTTTACGATCTGACCTTCAAGGTACCGAAAAGATACACCGTCATCAGCGTTGGCACGCCGCAAAAAGAATCGGTGGAGGGTGATTTCTCCGTCAGCCATTGGATAACGCCCACCCCCGTAGCCGTTGCCGGATTCAACTATGGCGAGTATCAAAAGCTCGAGATGCCGGACGAAATCACGCACTACAAAATTTCAGGATACTATCTCACCGAACTTCCAGATAGTCTCCGCAGGCGCCCCGCGCTTCGATCCATGGCTCCCAAAGCCATGACCAAGTACGCTCTCGAACAAACTCGCGCGCAGATGCAACTCTGCACTTTTTATTTCGGCAATATTCCTTACCACGAAATCTACATAACCGAACAGCCTGATTTTAACTTTGGCCAATCGTGGCCGAATCTCGTGTACCTGCCCATCTCCGCCTACACCGATTCCACTCAGCGCTGGATGCTCTTCGGCCAAATTAACAGCAAATTCACCGGATTCGTGCAGGAAGTCACGCCGCATGAAGTTGCTCACCAATGGTGGGGACACGCAGTAGGCTGGGCGTCCTACCACGATCAGTGGCTTTCGGAAGGCTTTGCCGAGTTCTCCGCCGGACTTTTTCTCCAGCAAGGCGTTGGTGGTAACTGGCGCAAAGACTACATCGATTTCTGGGAGCGCTTGCGCCTGCGCGTTTTAGAAAAAAACAACTACGGGATCTCTCCCAACGATGCCGGCCCGCTCTGGATGGGCGAGCGCCTTATCTCCCCGTACACCGAGAACGCTTATCAGAATCTCATCTACCCGAAGGGCGCCTACATCCTACAAATGCTGCGTTCTATGATGTATGACGACAAAGAAGAAAACTTCATCGCCATGATGCACGATTTCGTGAAGAGCCACGCCGATCGTCCGGCCACCACGGAGTCCTTCAAAGCTATCGCCGAAAAACACATGACCAGGCAAATGGATCTCGCCGGGAACCACCGGCTAAATTGGTTCTTCGACGAATGGGTCTATGGCATGCAAATACCGAAATACCACTTCGACTATCAGGTCTCACCCGCGGAGGCCGGCAAATTCAAGCTGCACATGACCGTGACGCAAACCGATGTCGACGAACATTTCGCCATGTTGGTCCCAGTCTTTGCCGATTTCGGTCAGGGCATGATGCGCCTGGGCCAGGTTGCAGTTTCCGGCAATACCGCCCGCACTGTCGATGTGCTCCTGCCCACCCAACCGAAGAAGGTTTCCCTGAACGCCTACAAAGAGATTCTGGAACGCTGAGGCGTAAAACCACTGGAACCGGCACGGACCATCGCCTACCCGCCTTCCTGATAGAATCTTCGGTCGCTCCGCACTCATCCTTCATAACCAGAGGCCATAGATGTCCCATAGCTCCTCAAAAATTCAGCGCGCCATTCTTAGCGTCACCGATAAAACCGGCCTTGTCGATTTCGCCCGGGCACTTTCCGCCCTCGGTATCGAACTCATCTCCACCGGTGGCACGGCGAAGCTGCTGCGGGATTCTGATATTCCGGTCAAAGATATTTCTGAGCTCACCGGATTTCCCGAGATGCTCGATGGACGCGTCAAGACCCTTCATCCCAAAGTTCACGGCGGCATTCTTCATCGGCGGGAAGATCCCGCACACCTGGTGGCAGTCGCCAAACATGGAATCCAGTCCATCGATATGGTGGTAGTGAACCTCTATGCGTTTGAGAAGACCGCCGCAAAACCGGGCGTGGCCTTCCATGAACTAATCGAAAACATCGATATCGGCGGACCCTCCATGATCCGTTCCGCCGCCAAGAACTTCCAAGATGTCGCGGTCATCACTTCTCCATCCGACTACTCGGCAATAGGAGAAGAGCTAGCCCGTTCCGGCGGAGGGCTATCGCGTGAAACTAAATGGCACCTTGCCCAGAAAGCCTTTGCCACGACTGCGGCTTACGATTCCGCGATCGCCGCCACACTGGAACGTATCCCCGCGGATTTTCGCCTGGCGACCGCGAACGATTCTTTCCCGCAGACTTTACGCTTGTCATTCCAGAAGACTCTCGACCTTCGCTATGGCGAAAACCCTCACCAGAAAGCCGCGATGTATTCAGATGGGTCAGGCGTGGGCGTGGCCAATGGCCGCCAGATTCAAGGCAAGGAACTTTCCTATAACAATATCGTGGACTTGCAAGCCGCATGGGATCTGGCTCAGGAATTCGATCCGGAAATTGACGGCCCCGTCTGTGCCATCATCAAGCACACTAACCCCAGCGGCACCGCTACCGGCAAGACTCTCGCCGAAGCTTACGAGCGAGCCCTGGAATGCGACCCAGTCTCGGCTTTTGGCGGAGTCATTGGCGTAAATCGGCCTATCGACGCCGAAACCGCGGAAGAGATGCATAAGCTCTTCCTCGAAGTCATCGCAGCCCCCGCATTCGACGAAGCCGCCAAGGCCAAATTCGCCACCAAGAAAAATCTCCGCCTGGTCGAAGTTGCCGCCGCCCCGCAAAAGTGGACTCTGAAAAACGTCTCGGGGGGAATTCTGGTACAGGATGCGGACATTCGTGCTCTCCAGGCTGTCGACCTGAAAGTCGTCACTCAACGCACTCCTACTCCCGAAGAGACCCGCGCGTTGCTATTTGCCTGGAAGGTGTGCAAACACGTTAAATCGAATGCCATTGTCTACGCTCGCGACGGACAAACCGTTGGCGTGGGCGCCGGTCAGATGAGCCGCGTCGATTCCGCCAAGATCGGCGCCATGAAGGCCCAACTCCCGCTGAAAGGAACCGTAGCCGCATCGGACGCTTTTTTCCCGTTTCCCGATGGTGTGGAAGAAATCGCCAAGGCGGGTGCAACCGCCATCATTCAGCCCGGAGGCTCGCAGCGCGACCCCGAAGTAATCGCCGCCGCCGACCGCTTGGGCCTGGCCATGCTCTTCACTGGAGTACGCCACTTCCGTCACTAGCGAAGAAGTGGTCTGGGGAAGTGGTCAGCAACAACTTGTCCAGTGGCCACTAATCACTGAGCAACTGACCACAACCGCTGACCAGCTAAGGTCTTTACCATTCTTGACAATCCTGCCCGGCAGCCCTCGGTCGCTGTACTTCGGACTGGAAAGATTCAGCATTCCCTCACTGTTTTTCCCAATCTCGCGAAGAACAGGTTAGAATTGATGAACTCCCCTCAGGCGGACTTGCATCCAAATGGTAATGACGACGGGCAGCGAGGACGGTTCCAGCAGCGATTTCGTCGCAAATAATTCCAGCATTGTCAGGTTGGGCATGAATCGAATTTTTAGCTTTATTTTAATTTCATCCTTCATAGCTGCGGCTGCGGTTGCTCAAAACGCTGCTCCTCAGGCAGCCACTCCCTCGGAATCAAAAGGACCGGACGCCAAGTCTGCCCAACCGGCCCAAACCGTCGACAAAGCCGTCGCCTATTACCACTACACGCTGGCGCATTTGTACGAGGAGCAAGTCACCTCTTATGGCCGCAGCGAGTTGGCCAATAAGGCCATCGCAGAATACCGGCTGGCCATCGAGGCCGATCCATCGTCTGAATTTCTTACTTCGGGCCTCGCCGAGCTTTATGTGAAGACTGGCCGCATCCGCGATGCTGTCATCCAGGCGCAAGACATTCTCAAGCACGATCCCAATAACATTGAGGCTCATAAGCTGCTGGGCAGAATCTATCTGCGCTCTTTGGGCGATATGCCGGGCAATGGCAATGGCAGCGATAACGTGCTGAAGCTTGCCATTGAGCAGTATGAAATCATCGTCAAAATCGAACCCACGAACGTCGACGACCATTTACTCCTGGGCCGCCTTTACCGGCTGAACAACGATCTTGAGAAAGCGGAGAATGAACTCAAGACCGCAGTCAAGCTTGACCCGAATTCAGAAGAGGCCGTTACCACTCTCGCTCTGCTCTACACCGACGAAGGTGATACTTCGCACGCCCTGCAAGTGTTGAGCGCGGTCCCCGATTCCGGACGCTCCGCCAAACTCTACTCCGCTCTCGGAGCTACTTATGAGCAGCGCAAAGATTACAAGGGCGCCATCGACGCCTACAAGCACGCCATAGAACTCGATCGCGACAATCTCGACGCCATCCGCGGCCTGGCCGAAAACCTGCTGAATGATGGCCAGATTGATGCCGCTCTCGATCAATACAAAGTAATCGCCGACGCGAATCCGGAAGACGCTCAGACCTATCTGCGTATCTCGGAAATCTACCGCCGCCAGGGTAAATACGATGAGGCACTCGATAGCTTGAAAAAAGCCGAGGCTATGGTGCCTGATGCGCTGGAAGTTCCTTACAACATCGCAGTAGTCTATGAAGCCCAGGGCCGCTACGACGACTCCATCAAGATTTTGCAAGACCTTCTGAAGAAAACGGAAAAACCGGACAGCAGTTACTCGCAATCCGATCGCAACAATCGCGGAATCTTCATTGAGCGCCTTGGAATGGTCTATCGCGATCAGGAAAATTATCCTGCCGCCGTGGAAGCTTTCCGCAAGATGATCCCGCTGGGCGATGACAACGCCAAGACCGCTTATCAGGACATCATCGATACTTATCGCGAAGCCAAACAATGGCCGCAGGCTACTGCCGTCGCAAAAGAGGCTGCGGAGAAGATGCCGGACGATCGTGAGCTTCGCATGGTACTCGATGCCCAGATCGCCGATACCGGCGATCCTGAGAAACCGCTGGCCGATGTCCGCTCGCTGTTGAAGGGCACTTCGGACGACCGCGACGTTTACCTGCGTCTGGCCATTATGTATACGCGGCTCAAGCGATGGGACGATGCCGAAAAGGCTCTCGACAAGGCCGGTCAGCTTTCCACCAAGCCTGAAGATAAAGAGTACGTGAGCTTCCTGCGCGGTTCCACTTACGAGCGCGAAAAGAAGTACGATCAGGCCGAAGCGGAATTCAAGAAAGTAATTGCCGCCAATCCCCAAAGCGCCGTCACTCTGAACTATCTCGGTTACATGAACGCGGATCGCGGCGTCGATCTGGAGGAATCGCTCAACCAGATCAAGCTGGCAGTGAGTCTCGATCCCACCAACGGGGCTTATCTCGACTCTCTGGGCTGGGCTTATTTCAAGCTTGGCAAGTATGACCAGGCTGAGGATGCGCTCAACAAAGCATCCTTACGTATGAGCTCCGACCCCACCGTGCAGGATCATTTAGGTGATTTATTTCAGAAAACCGGTCGTCTGAAGCAGGCAGCCGCCCACTGGGAGCGCGCCGTGGAGGAATGGAACAAGACTGTTCCCGCCGAGGTCGACAGCGATCTCCTCGTGGCCACGCAAAGGAAACTGGAATCCGCGCGGGTGCGTCTGGCGAAGGAAGAATCGACCAAGCAGTAGCGACTACTCAGCGATAGAGCGACGGATTTGATTCGGTGGCGCAAAGCCGAATCCGGTACTCGCAACCCGGTACTCGGTGCTGCTATCCTTTAGCCATGCTCGCCGGCTACGCGGTGCACACAGAACAATCCCGCGGACGCCGCTTCCCTGAACCGCCCCACCCTTACCGCAACCAATATCAGCGCGACCGTGACCGCATCATCCACGCTCGTGCGTTTCGCCGCCTGGAAGATAAAACGCAGGTTTTCACCCGCCGCTATTCCGACCACTTTCGCAATCGTCTTACGCATACCATCGAGGTCACGCAGATTACGCGTACCGTGGCAGGCGCCCTCAACGTGAATGTGGATCTAGCGGAATCGCTTGCGTTAGTACACGACCTCGGCCATCCGCCCTTCGGCCACGCTGGCGAGAAAGCGCTCGACGCAGCTATGCGCCGGCACGGCTCATTCTTCGATCACAACCTGCACGCGCTGCGCATCGTGGAGGACTTCGAACAGCGCTACACCGCCTTTCGCGGGCTCAATCTAACCTTTGAAGTCCGCGAAGGCATTATCAAACATTCCCGCGATTACGATCCGGCGCAATATCCGGAACTCGCCGAGTATCTTCTCCACCAGCGTCCTCCGCTGGAGGCCCAACTCGTCGACCTCACCGACGAAATCGGCTACAACACTGCGGACCTGGATGATGGCTACGAAGCACATCTGCTGACCCTTGATCAAATTCGCGCCGGCGTGCCGGTCTTTGAAAAATTCTTTCGCGAAGTTGAACGGCTCTACCCCCACTCTGCCGGCAAGTTGCAATTCAACGAGGCCTTGAAACGAGTATTTAATCGTCTAACCACCAATCTGATCGAAAATATCCAGGCGCGAGTGATGCACGAGAAAATCGAGACTCTGGATGACATTCGCAACAACGCCCAACGCCTGGCCGCCTTCAGCCCGGAGGTCGAAGCCGAGCGCAAGCAGATCAAGGATTTTCTCTACGAAAATCTTTACTACAGCCCATCCCTTGCCGGGGAAAAAGATGACGCAGAACGCATCGTCACGGAGCTCTTCGATTTCTGGATGGCCAATCCCTTAGCTCTGCCGCATTACTATCAAGAGAAGGCGAAAGAAGAATCATTGCCGCGCGTGGTCTGCGATTACATCGCAGGCATGACCGATCACTTCATCATCGAGCAGCACGAAAAGCACACTGCGTAAGCATGTAAAATCGTCACCAGGCACTACTTCCCTCCCGCCACCGCCGCTACCACATCAAACAAAATCCTTGGCCCTCGCCGCACTTCCTCCACGCGAATCCGCTCATCGTTTCCATGTTCGGTACTGCCTTCTTCTTCCGTCGCCGTGTAAGGATTGAACCCGTAAGCATCAATCCCTAGCGGACGGTACCTCTGATTCTCCGTGTACCCGCTCGTAATATGTGGCACCACCGGAGTCCCGGGAAAATACTTTGCCGCAACTTTGCGAATGTCTTCGTACAGAGCCGTATTCGTCGGCGAGTAATTGGCCTCGCGAAACTCTCCATCCAAGGGTTCCACCGTAACGTTGGGATCATTCACCACGTGACGGATCTGTTCCAACAAAGCTTTCGGATCTCCTCCAGGTAGAATCCTCACATCCAGATTAGCCCACGCTTCCGGCGGAATCACATTGGTCTGCGCCGACCCTCCGAGCATGGTCAGTGAGATAGTGTCCCGCAGGAGAAAGTTGAGCGACTCATCATTCTCCACCTCTTCCTGAAATTTCTTATCTTCAATCGCCTTACGAATATTCCGATACACGCGGGTTTCCTCCGGTGGTTCATAGGGAGCCATCTCCTGAAGAAATTCGTCCACCACCGGAAGAACTTTCAACGGCGTGCGGTAAGCAATAATCTTATCGAGGGCAAGCACCAGCCGGTTCGGCGCGGAATCCATGATCGGTCGCGACGCATGTCCGGGACGCCCGTGCGCCACCACGCGGAGCCAGAACGTAGTCTTTTCGCCCACGTCCACGCCCACATATTTCACCTTGCCGTTTTCCAGCAGGTTCTCTCCACCCTCATTAATCAGAAACTGTGCGTTCTCCAATAAATCGCGCTGATGAGTGATGAACCAATCGGTTCCCGTTCCCTCCGCCTCTTCATCTGCCACAGCGAGAAAAATTACGTCGCGATCGAGCTGAATCTTCTCCCGTTTCAACATCACCATTACGACTAGTTGCGCCAGCCCTTCGTCTTTCATGTCCTGCGCGCCGCGGCCCCATAGCCATCCGTCCTTAATCTCTCCGCTAAAGGGCGGGACTTTCCAATGGGCCGCGTCGCTGGTCACCACATCCATATGATTCAGCAGAATGACCGGCCGTTCCACATGTGCGGTGGTATGCGGCAGTCGGGCCCACAGATCGCCGCGGTCGGGCGCGTATTCGAATACCTGATTTTCAATCCCCTCCTCGTCGAGAATTTTCTTGTAGAAGTTGACTGCCCGCATCTCGTGTCCCGGAGGGTTCGTGGTATCGATGCGCAGGTATTGTTGCATCCACGTCAAAGCCAAATCGGAATACCGCTGCATGTGCTCCGCGGGAATCAGCGAGGACGCCAACTTTACACCACCCCCCGCCGTATCCGATAGTCCGGATAAACCAAAGGCTGCTCCACTCAGTGCTGCGACCGTCAATGCCACGCTGAAAATCCCCTTCACTCCCCGCCACTTCGATATCAACCACGCCCGACTGTTTTCCATGCCAAATAATCCCAAAGTGATCTCCCCCTGAAACCTTTGACGGTCACGCAGTTTTTATATCAGGTTTGCCAAAATTACCGGGCCGAACCCAGACTGGCATGCCGAGCGTTACAGCTCCGACGTATAATGTCTTGAATATCAATAGCTTAGCAATTCAACCCGAAACCGCCATTTGGCATCGAACCTGATATAAAGAAGGCTGGCAAGCTGATTCCTGGCCTGCCCGGTTTGATAGGTTTTTTCGGTGTGCGTCGCGTCAGCGCATGCCGGTAGCTTTAGGGGACGCTAGTTAAAAATCACGCAACACGCCGCGTTTCGGCGTGCTGGAGTGGAGCCCCAAACGCTCCCCCATAATGGAGGAAGTTCTTTATGAAAGTTCGTACTCTCGCTACTTTGCCGCTGGCTGCGATTCTAGCTTTCCCGGCCTTCGCGCAAACTTCGTCTTCAACTCCTCAGGATCAATCGAGTCAGCCAGCCGCATCATCGCAGAATACCCAGTCCACTGACAATATGAATGGCACTGGCAAGCAACCCCTTCAGGCTCCGGCGCGCGAGGGGTTCTGGGGGCGGGTTAATCCATTCGCCCGCAAGAGCTACGTCAAGCGCCAGACTGACCCTATTCGCGATCGCGTCAATGAACTCGACGACCTAACCGCAGCCAACGGCAAGGCGATTCGTGACACGGATGCTCGGGCTCAGGCAGGTATCAAGTTAGCTTCCGATAAAGCCAATGAAGCCGATCAGCACGCGATCGATGCTGGCAACAAGGCCACCACGGCGCAGCAGAGCGCTGAGCAGGCCACCAACCGTATTCAGACGGTTGAGACGGTTGTTAGCAACATCGATCAGTACAAGGCCTCCAACCAGACGGAGATCCGCTTTCGTCCCGGCCAGACCGTGTTGAGCAAGAACGCCAAGGACGCCCTGGACGAAATGGCGACTGGCGTTAAGGGACAGCGCGGTTACATCATTGAAGTACAGGGTTTCGCTTCCGGCAAGGGGCAGACCGCAATTACGAATTCGCAGAAGATGGCTGAATCCGTAGTTCGCTACATGGTCCTCAATAATGAGATTCCGGTTTACCGGGTTTATCTGGTGGCCATGGGCAACGCCCCAGCTCCTACGACGGACGAGAACGGCAAGACAGTTCACATGAGCGGCGGGCGCGTGGAAGTCAGCCTGCTCAAGAACGATCTGGAGCAACTCGCTTCGAGTGGCTCTTCGATGTCGGCCCCCAACGCCACGCCCGACCAGCAGCAACAGCCGAAGTAAGCAGTACCGAGTTGCGGGTACCGAGTTAGTAGGCTGATAGAAGAAAAAAGGCTCCTCGCAAGCGAGGAGCCTTTTTCTATCGCGAACCCGAGATTGCGATAACTCCGTAAGTGAAGTTCCGCGAACTCGGTACTCATAACTCGGTACCTACTGCCGACAGCACTAATCGACGTGATGATAATGATGTAGCAATAGATGGGTCACAAAACCGGCAACGAACCAGACCGCTGCTTCCAGAATGCGTTTAAATCGGGGCGTCATCTCGCAAGAATATCTTGAATCCGAACCTCATACCAGCGCCAAGGGAAGAAACGTCAGCCGCGGAACCCTCGGGGATCGATTTCAAGTTGGCTTAGTTTTGACTGCAGCGTAGTGCGCTTCAAGCCTAGCCGCGCGGCAGCTCCACTCGGCCCACCCAGACGGCCTTTACATTCGCGGAGCGCTCGTACGATACGTTCCCGTTCCCGCTCGCGCAGCGTCTCGCTCCTGCCCTCCGAAGCCGTCAGAGATAATTCGCTGAACGGCGCCTGCAACACCTTGCCCGGAGTAAGAATCACCGAGCGTTCCATGAAGTTCTCCAGCTCACGGATGTTTCCCGGCCAGGACCATTGCACCAGCGTCTCCATGCTCTTTGCGGGTATGCTGGTGATTGTTTTTCCCATTCGCTCCGCGTATTTCCGCACAAAATGCTCCGCCAGCAATGGAATGTCCCCTCGCCGGTCGCGCAGCGGTGGCGTGTTTATGGGAAAAACATTCAGCCGGTAATAAAGATCGCTGCGGAATTCTCGCTGGTTTACGGCAAGCCGCAGATCGCGATTGGTGGCGGCCACGAGCCGGAAGTTAACTTTCAAGGTCTGAGTTCCGCCGAGCCTTTCGAATTCATGGTCCTGTAGCACTCGCAACAGCTTAGGCTGCAGCTCCAGAGGAATCTCTCCAATTTCATCCAGAAACAGCGTACCTTGATCGGCCAATTCGAGCCTTCCGACCTTCTTGTTGATCGCCCCGGTAAAGGCGCCCTTCTCATGGCCAAACAATTCGCTCTCCAGCAGTCCCGTGGGTATGGCCGCACAATTGAGTTTGATAAAGCTGTTTTCCTTGCGGTTACTGCTGCGGTGGATGGCTCGCGCGACCAGTTCCTTGCCGGTTCCAGTTTCACCCAGCACCAGCACCGTGGCATCGCTGCAAGCAACCCTCGCGACGTCATGCATCACTTCTTTCAGTGCAGAACTCTGCCCGATAATTTCTCCAAACCCCAGCTCCGTATCGATCGCCTGTTCCAGATATATCTTTTCCTCGTTTAGCTTTTCTTTGGCCAATCGAAGTTCTTCTGAGACCGCTTGTAAGCGAGCCACATTCTGGCGCAGAGCTTCTTCCGCATCCTCGCGTGATGCTTCCAACTTCACCTTCTCAGTTACATCGCGCTGTATCCCCCAGGTGCACACCAGCTTTCCGCCCTCTACGATGCCGATCATGCTATTCAGAAATATTCTGGGATTCCCGTGGGCGTCCACTTCGTGCGACTCTCGATCCAGAATACGAAATCCGGAGCGGATGTATTCCCTCGCCAGTTCGATCTTTCGCGGATCCTTGGGCCTCACCATCTCCGAAAAACGCTTGCCCGTCAGGTCCCTCTCGGAGGCGAACCCGTACATTTTGGCCAACGCATCGTTGCATTCTCCCATATAGGAATCATGCAGGATGCGATAAGCCATTTCGTCTTCTGACATGTCGATGGCGAGCGGTGCGTCAAAATCTTCCCTAAAAATTCCCTCGGAACTCTGCGAGATGAACATCCTGTAATTCTCTTCGCGCTGCGTGAGAGCTTGCTCTGCATGTTTGCGATCTGTAATGTCCCGCAAGATAGAAACAATTCGATCGACGCCGCTTGTACCCTCAATGGGAAAATAAGTTATGAACAAATCTCTTTCCCCCAACTCGGGATATTTGTACTTCATCTCGTATTGAACGACTTTTCCGCCGAAGCACTCATCTACTTTCGGTTTGACGACCTTCTCAAAGACTTCCGGGGACACGACCTCGCCGACACGCCGCCCCAGGAGCTGTTCTTTCTGCATATTCCGGCGCTCCAGAAATGCGCGATTAGCGATCACATAGCGGTAATCGCGATCTACTACGGCGATCATTTCCTCTGACCCTTCCACAACTCTTTCATACTCTCGCAGCCTCTCCTCCGCGCGCTTGCGCTCGGTCACATCCTGCACGATGGCCAAATGCCAAACTGGCTTTTCTCCCGCGTGCCACATTGCTGCCACCTTGACCTTCGCCCAGCGTACCGACCCATCGGGACGGAGGTACCTCTTCTCCATTTCATAATTTCTAACTTCGCCTGCCGCGAGCTGCCGCAATTTCTCGAGACTTACCGCCAGGTCATCGGGGTGCGTGATGCTCTGGAAAGTGCGCCCCAATAGATCTCGCTCGCTTCGCCCGACGATTTCTCGATACTTTGGATTTACTCCTAGAAAGCGGCCGGTCGCCGTTTCAATCCAGGAGATACCGACCGGAGCACGGTCATGAACCGCGCGATAACGGTCATGGCTGGCCTGCAACTGTTTCTCGGATCTTTTCTGTGCAGTGACATCGTGCGCAGTACCACGCACAATCGGCGTAGCTACACCTTCAGTCCGTAGTGTGTTGTGGTATTCCCAGATTCTGCGCTCCCCGGACCGGGTAACTAAAGTCATCAGGCCGTGCGATTCTCCTGCATCCGCAATTTGACTTAAATAGGAGTCAAACTCTGGCCGAAACTCCGGAGCGATCAGTTCCCGCATAGAGGTCCGCAGCAGTTTTTCGACGCTATAACCGAGTACGCGTGCCGACGCGGGATTCACCGCCAGCAAACGACCCTCAAGATCGTGAATGCACAGCAGATCATGGCTATGCTCCATCAAGTCCTGATACCAATCTTGGTTTTCTTGTAAAGCCCGGGAAATGGCTTCTGACTCTTGCCGCTTGGTGGTTCGCTTGTGGCGCTGTTGTAACCCAGGGTGTAAATCCATGGCTACTCCCCGTGGCCGGGCCAATTTTGAAGCGTGAACTCTACCTCGACGTTGCTGTGCCGATTATCGGGCGCGAACAGTTTCCTGCAGCCGCCCAAATGTCAATTGCCGCGAAGTCTAACAGAATAATGTAAAAAGCGCACATTCCTATGTTAAATATCGACATTTCTTCTCGTTCGACCGGTTTGACCCTGCCCTCCGCCGCGGCTAAACTCGCTTGTCAGAGAGGCCTTCATGAAATGCACTCCTTCTGTGTTAGTTATTTGCTGCGTGTTTTTGTTTAGCGCTTTTGCCGCCTCCGCCGTCACTGACAATAATCAGGCTGGCGATGATCAGGCCCATCACCATGAGGATCTCACCACGGCGCAACTGGGCACGGTGAATTTCCCGGTATCCTGTGCCCCGAGCGTGCGCAAGCCCTTCGAGCGCGGTGTCGCCTTGCTGCACTCCTTCTGGTACGAAGAAGCTGAGAAAGAATTTATTCAGATCGCAGTCGAAGATCCCAACTGCGTCATGGCGCACTGGGGCATTGCGATGAGCCTGTGGCACCAGCTCTGGAATCAGCCTGATAGCAAAGTAATCCAGCGCGGTCTTGACGAAGTCCACGAAGCCAAGCAAACCGACGGTCCCACCACCCCGCGTGAACAGGCATACATTACCGCTATCTCGGCCTTCTACAGCAACTCGAAAAAACTGAAGCATGACGCTCGCGCCCAAGCCTATTCCGATGCGATGAAGAAAGTTTACGAGGCCTACCCCGACGATCACGAAGCAGCGGTTTTTTACGCGCTCTCGCTCCTCGCTTCCGAACCGCACGACGATACCACCTTCGCCAACCGCAAAGCCGCGGCGGTGATTCTCGAGAAGCTTTTCGCCGTTGAGCCAGATCACCCCGGCGTCGCCCATTACCTCATCCACGCCTATGACAAGCCACAGCTCGCGCAGCTCGGCCTTCCGGCCGCCCGGCGCTACGCACAGGTCGCGCCAGCCGCGCCACACGCTTTGCATATGCCGTCGCACATCTTCGCCCGCGTCGGCCTCTGGCAAGATGACATCAATTCCAACCTGGCTTCCATCGCGGCCTCACGCAAATCCGCAGCCATGGGCATGGGCGGCGAGAGCCATCAATTCCACGCCATGGATTTTCTCTTCTATGCCTATATGCAGAGCGGCCGCGACGCCGACGCGCGTGCCCTGATCGAAGAAATCCGCGCCATGCCCGCCAAGAAAGACGATATGTATGGCAAAGGCTACGACCCGCACGCGGCGATGCTGGCATACCTGAGCGCGCTCTACCCCATCGAGATGCACGACTGGGCCGCCGCGGCAGCACTGCCTCCAGCTGAAATTGCCGGGACGGCGGAAGATTCCGAGAGTTACTGGGCTCGGGCCATCGGGTCCGCCCATCTGCGCAAGCCGGATGATGTACGGAAGGATCTTGCCGCGATTGACACCATTCATAAAAAGTTAGCGGCTGAGAAATCGGAGTTTGCCGACATAGTCGATGGTGATCGCAAAGAAGCCGAGGCCTGGCTGGCGTTCGCCGAAGGGAAGGACGATGATGCGGTCGAAGCACTGCGCCCAATCGCGGACAAGGAGGATTCGCTCGGCGACGAACCACACGGCGTCCCAGCCCGTGAGATGATCGCCGACATGCTGCTCGAAGCCAAGCGCCCGCAGCAAGCTCTAGTGGAATATCAAACGGATTTGAAACTCAACCCCAACCGCTTTGACGCTCTCTCCGGAGCCGCCCGCGCCGCCGAAGCGGCCGGCAAACAAACCGAAGCCGCCGAATATTACGCCCAGCTGCTGAAAGTCTGCGATGGCTCAAACTCCACCCGACCCGAGCTAGGCCGCGCCAGAGAACTGGTGGCGCAAAAATAGCCGATCAGCGTTGTCTTGCCCACGAAATCCCAAGTTTATGGGCATTCCAAGATCAGGAGAATCCATGGTATCGGGTGGCACCCCTTCAACTCTGAACCCATCGTTCAAAATTACGGTACCCGCCCTTCCAAATTCCGCCATTGTACTGCTATACCTCATCCTTTTGGCAGGCAGCACTTTTCACGTGTACCGAACTCCTCTGTACACCTACGATTCCTTACAGTACATGGGCAATGCGTTGCTCATGGAAGAGACCGACCCAGTCAAGTTGCACCAACGCGTCTACGCCGAGATCGATAAGCTTCCGAAAAGTATCCGTGACCACATGCGAGGGGAAGAAAAAACTTTACCAGCTGCGGCTAATTTGCTATCTGTCCGGGATCGAGCCGCGAACCCCTACCACTTTGCGGAATTCCTTCCCTTGTTTTCAATACGCCCTTTGTACAACATCACACTATACCTGCTTGCCAAGACAGGGATGGGCCTCCTGCGGGCAGGCGTAGTCATATCCGCCGCTTCCTATTTCCTGCTCGGGATTCTGCTTTTCCGATGGATCGTCGAATACGCGACTTACTTTGCGGCGCTTTGCATCGCCCTTCTGACCATGGTGAGTCCGCCGATTATGGACCTGGGCCGGGAGAACACGTCAGACGCTCTTGCCTCGTTGGTTGCGTTCGTGGCTCTCTATCTTATTTTCCAAAAGCAAAAGTTGCTTTTGGGGATCGCGCTACTGCTCGCATCCATTTATTTTCGTACCGACTTCGTCGTATTGGCGGGCCCAATCTTCCTGTTTCTTTGGCTGGAGCACAGGATTGAGTTCTGGAAGGCCACGGTCTTATCCGGACTGGCGCTTGCTTCGATTTTGACGATCAACCATTTCGGCGGCGATTACGGAATCAAGATGCTCTACTACCGAAACTTCGTTGACGCTCCCACAGCCCCGGCCGAGATGGTGGTCCATTTCTCGTTTCACGATTATCTAGAGGCGTTCCGCCATGGCCTGACCCTGGTGGGCAGCGGTTTCTTCATTCCGTTTATGCTGTTGGGAATTGTTGGAACCGTTCGCGGCTCGCGATTGTGGAGCGTCGCGGCGATCACAACCGCTTACGTCGCGCTCCATTTCGTTGTCCTTCCGAATTGGGAAGAACGGTGGTTCGGTGTTTTTTACTTGGCCATGGCATTGTGCGCGGCCACCGCGGGTGGCCCTGGCGTGACCCTTCAGAGAAGAGTTTGATCAAACTCCAAAATGTTACTTAAAGGGATAGCGTCTTCTTCAGGATCAGCCCTGCTGTCACCGCCAGCGCGCCGAGCAGCGCGTTGTACTCCCTGTGTTTTAAATACAAATCTATGACGAACGCTGCAGCTTCAGTGTTCTCGCTCCGCCCAACCATCTTGAGCCGCGGCAAGATCCTTGGGACCTGCCGCGCATATTCATCGAACTCGGGAAATTTCTGGCGCAAAAACTTTTCCTCATCGCGGATCACTGGAAGATAAATCGCGAAGAACATCACCAGCAAAAGGATGCCCACCCACCAACTGCGCGCGGCCACGGCGAATCCAATTCCGATCAGCAACGATCCCAAATAAAGCGGGTTACGCGTATAAGCATACGGACCAGAACTCGCAAGCACTTCATTTTTCCGCACGTGTCCCGACGCCAGCGCTCGAATCACAAGTCCAGGCACGACCAAGATCGCACCGGCCCCCATTGACCTCCAGGAAGGCCGCGCCAGCCAGAAATAAAACACCGCTAATAGAAATCCCAGCGGGACTCGAATCCGCCTCGCGACTTTCGACCACTCAGCCATTTTTATTCAGGCTCCTGGCCGCAGCAAGCACCGCATCACTTCCAATCCCCAACATTCCTTCATCTACTGCGGCCCTACGCGCGTGCGAGGTCACACTCTCCACGCTTCGTAGCACAACACCGCGCACCCCATAAGGCCCATTCCTTGACGGATCCGTTGGACCATAAATGCCGACTACAGGAACTCCCAGCGCCGCCGCCAAATGCAGCGGCCCTGTGTCCCCTCCCACAAAGAGTCGCGCCCGCCGCGTCAACGAAATCAACTCCGTGATCGTGCAACTCAGCGCCCGCGCCGTTCCACCGCTGGCCTGCTCCACATCCTTCGCGAGTCCTTCTTCGCCGGGACCGTAATTGAGAATTGAAACCAATCCTCGAGTTGCTCGACCGGATTCTGCCAACCCCCGCGCAACCTCAGCATAACGATCTGCGGGCCATCGCTTCGCACCCCATCCCGCACCTGGATTCAAAATGGCAAACTCGCCGATTCCAGCTTCTGCAAGTCGTTGATCGATTCTCTCCTCCACTTGCGGATCCCGCGGAAAATCGCATCGAATGTCCGGCGGATGCAGTCTCTCCGAATCACCCACCAGCGCGGCCGCCACCGAAACGTTCTGCTCAATCACATGCCGCCCTTGGGCTATCGCTTTCCGCGTATACCAGAGAGCCGCCGGAGATTCTCTAGGCTCGGCCGCTCCATACACAACTCGCGCTCCTGACCACCGCGCCAGCAACGCCGACCGGATCGCACCCTGCAGGTCAATAGCAACGTCATATCGCTTATCGTGAAGGTCATTCCAAACCGTCGCGATGCGCTGCAAAGTAGAAATCGAAAACAACGATTTCTCCCATGCCTTCAAATTTACCGTATGAACTTCGTCCACCAGCGGCCGGAGGTTCGATCGCGTCCCGCAGCGCGCGGCTCCGGCCGCGCACAGCAACTCCGCCCAGCGTTCCTCAATCAACCAACCGATGTATGCTTCGGGAAATATCGCACGCAAAAAATGCGCCGCGGGCAATGTGTGAATCACATCGCCCATGGCGCTGAGCCTTACGATTAAAATTCGGTCGATTTTATTTTCCCGCGCAGGATTGAACTTCACGAACTCCAGGTTCACGGCCGCCTCGGCCCCAGCCGCGAACGGATAATTTCGCTGGTGGAATGATCCTTCGCATCTCCAACAATCGCCACGCGACCGCCGCACTCAGCCACTACACCCCGTTCGGGCACGGACTCCTCGGTATAATCCGTACCCTTCGCGTGGATATCTGGACGAATCTCACGAATCAAAGCTCGCACATCGAGCTCCGGAAAAACAACCACAGCGTCCACGTCCGCCAGCGCCGCCACAATCTCCGCGCGTTCCTCCGCAGGCATAATCGGACGCCCCGTGCCCTTCAGCGTCCGCACAGACTCGTCGGAATTGATCGCCACGACCAGTTTCCCGCCCAACTCCTTCGCCGCGCGTAAATACCGCACATGCCCCACATGCAGCAAATCGAAATTTCCATTCGCCAGAACAATGCGCTCACCCCCGCTCCGCCATCCTTCCACGCGCTCGCGCAGTCGCTGCCGTCCGAGAAGCTTATCTCCCGTTTCCGATTTCATAAATGGTGCGAGGTTAATGAGATCTGGTCGCTGGAGGAGTCTGCGCCACCGCGCGCAGCAATTCCGCCTGAGAAACTGTAGCAGTTCCCCGCTTCATGACGACAATCCCTCCCGCGTAGTTCGCCAGTTGCGCCGCTTCCTCCGTGCTCGCGCCCGCAGCCAACGCGGCCGTGTAGGCTGCAATCACCGTATCGCCTGCCCCGGTCACGTCGGCAATTTCATCTGAACCAAAAATTGGAATGTCCACCGGCGTCCTTCCTTTGTCGAACACCACCATCCCATCGCGCCCACGGGTAATCAGCAAGGACTGCAACTTCATTCGCTCCATCACGGCCTCGCCTGCCAGCGCAACTTTTCTCCAATCCTCTCCAATTCGCACGCCCAGCGCGGCTTCCACCTCCGCCTCATTTGGAGTCGCTGCTGTCACTCCCGAATATTGCAGCAGCCGGTACCGCGAGTCCAACACAAACGGCACCGTCACAACGCGCCGCTTGCGTGGCTGACGCAACGCATTCACAATGGCCGGACTCGCCGAGCCATATCCATAATCCGAAATCAGCAGCGCATTCGAGGCTTGCAGGTATTCCCGCGCCGCCAAAAATAGCTCCTGCGTCAAATGCCGGTTCGGAGCGCTCTCCGGTTCGCGGTCCACACGCACTACCTGTTGCCGCGTATTGTGCGTCATTCCCGCCAGAATCCTCGTCTTCGTTACAGTCGTATAGCTTTTATCCTTCAGCACTCCACTTACCGGAATTCGCTTATGACGAAAAAACTTCAGCAATAAACGCCCCGGCTCGTCGTCTCCAATCGCTCCGACGGGCTGCACGTTCACTCCCAACTCTGCCAGATTATTTACCGCGTTTGCCCCGCCACCCGGGACCACCGTCCGTTCGCGATGCTTCAAAATCAGTACTGGAGCTTCCCGCGACACTCGCGATATCTCTCCATAAACAAACTCATCGGCCACTAGATCTCCCAACACCGTGATCGTGACCTTAGGGAACGCCTCGATGATCTTCCGCAGCCGCTCGACTTGGTTGAGATGCCTCGTCATTAATTCGTCATGAAAAACATTCGTTCGGTCGCCGGTCGGTCGCCAATGCACCGCCCACGACTAGCAATTTAGCGACCGACCACTCTCTCCTGCCTGCGGCATTCTCTCACGTTCTCCGGCGCCGCTCCTCGATCACGCGCAGCATGGTATCCATTGCGTTATCCGCATCGGCAAGTTCCATCGTTACCGGAACCACCGTCAAGGGAGCCAGTGCCTCTAAAAATCCGCCCAGATTCACCGCATCTTTCTCTGTAGTCACAAACCCGCCCGCCTCGCTGCGCTGCCGCAATTCGAGTAAGTCGCGAATGTCTTTTTTCCCGTACGAATGGTGATCGCGAAAAAACGCTTCCGCCACCGGGTCCACCCCCGCCGTCCGCAACTGCAAAATAAAATTCTTAGGCCGCGCAATCCCGCAGAACACCACCGGCCGCTGCGGAACATTCTTTGCCACAATCCCGCGCCGCCCTCGCCACACTGCCTTTCCGCCAAGATCAAATGATTCCGCCGACGCCCCACCACTCAGCACAACTGTATCCGCGCGCCGCAGCGAGGTCATCGGTTCACGCAATCGTCCCGCCGGGAGCAAGCGATCCCGCGCATCTTCTGGAGTCACCAGGACAATGTCAAAATCCCGCGCCAGACCCCGATGCTGAAAGCCATCGTCCAGCAAATGCATCTGGGGACCGTACCGCTCCTCGGCAAACCTGCCGGCCTCATATCGATCTTCTCCCACTACCACGGGCACCCGCAGTCGACGCGCAATCAGCAAAGGCTCATCCCCAAACTCCTGCGGCAGCCCGGCCGGATCTACTTCCAGAACTCCACTTGTCTTCCTTCCATACCCGCGCGACAACACATCAAACGGAATCCCGCGCGCCCGCAGCAACTCCCCTAACAAAATCACAAACGGAGTTTTACCCGATCCTCCTGCCGAAATATTCCCCACGCTGACTACCGGCCCTTGCAGCCGCCGCGCCCGCAACCATCCCCGTTCGTATAGGCCGTTTCGCGCCGCGATCGCGGCCCCGTAAATGCCCGACGCGAAATCGATTTTCATCTCCGCACCAATAGGCGCTCCAACTCATCCGCAGCTCTCGTTGTGGCCCCGGCTTGCGATCGCATCGTCTCCGCGGCCAGCCGCCCGAGAGCTTTTCGCTTCTCCTCATCCGCTAACAATTCCAGCAAGACGAGCGGCAACTCTGCCGGCCCAACGATCCTCACTGCGTCCCGGCTTTGAAACAACCTCACGACGTCGCGAAAATTCTCCGTATGATTGCCCACCACAATCGCCACGCCATATTGCGCCGGTTCGATAATATTGTGTCCTCCGCCCGGCACCAGGCTCCCTCCCACAAACGCCACGTCGGCCAGGCTGTACATCGCCGCCAACTCCCCAATCGTATCCAGCAAAAGTACCCCGCCCGCCAAAGCCTCGCCACGCCACGCCGACCGCCGATAGAAGCGGATCGACATCTGCTCCAGCAACGCCGCCGCTGCCGCAAACCGCTCCGGATGCCTGGGCGCCAGCACCATCACCGCCCGCGGATGCGACACCAGCAAATTCTCAAACGCCTTCAGCAATAACGATTCTTCGCCCTCCAATGTGCTCCCGCAAACCAGCACCGGCCCGCCCCCGCCTTCAGTAATCGCCTTGCGCACGCTCTCCACAATCGAGGTCTCGGCAGGCGCGGGCAAATCAAACTTCAAATTTCCTACAACGCGCACTCGTTGCCCGTCAGCCCCAATATCCTGAAGTCTCGCCGCATCTTCTTCCGTCTGCGCCAAAAATAAATCCACATTGTTCAGCAATCTGCACAGCAATCCGCGCCATCGCCGATACCCAGGCCAGGAGCGATCTGAAACCCTCGCATTCACCACCGCAACGCTAGCGCCGCTGCCATGCGCCAACCGCAAAAAATTCGGCCAGAACTCCGTTTCCGCAATCACAATCATCTCTGGCTGTAACGCCCGCAAATAAGGACGGATGGCAAACCCAAAATCCATTGGAAAGTAAAACACGCTCTCGGCGCCAAATTTCTTCCGCGCCAGCGCCTGACCTGTGTCGGTCGTCGTAGAAATAAAAATTCTGCGTTGCGGCAGGCGCCTCTTCAATTCCTCCACCAGCCCCGCCACTGCCAACACCTCACCCACTGAAACCGCGTGAATCCAAATTACGCTGTCCTCTTGCTTCAACAACTCCAGCCGCGGCGGCACGCGTCCCAGTCTCTCCCACAAACCCTTGCGGTACTTGCTATGGTGCAGCATCTGCCACAGCCAATAAGGCAGGCTCACCAGCATCCCCAGGCCCAGCAGCACGCTATAAAGAAAGCTGTAAAGAGAAGAGATCAAGTCGAGTCATTCTATAGCGTGTTTTCAAGAATTGTTTTGCAAGGACGGAACTTTGGGCAGGACCTTCCAGCGGCTTGAATCATAGAGTGGCGAGCCGGAACCTGAGGTATGTGCGGAACGATGCGGTGCGGGCGGCCCAATTTTTGCGCTCTCAGTACCTCTCCCGGATAAACTCGCCGATGGAAGCGTAGGCCCGCGTCAAGGTTGCTTCATCCGGCAAGAACACGATGCGGAAATGCTGCGTCCCCGGCTTCTGGCCAAATCCTGAACCGTGCACCACCATGACATGCTTTTTGCGAATGAGTTCCTTGACGAAAATTTCATCACTCTCCGAGATTTCTATGCGCGGGAAAGCATAGAACGCTCCGCGGGGAGCAACGCAACTTACGCGCGGGGTAGTCTCACACCATTTCTGCGTCAGGTCGCGGCGCGAGCGCAGCTTGCGCCGCACTTCCACCAAGTGATCCTGCGGACCCTCCAGCGCTGGCTTGATTGCATATTGCTCAGGATGATTGGCGCACAACCGAGCCCGCAGCAGCCGGTGAATACCCTCCACATACGGCCTTACCGCGACTGCATCGCCGGAGACAATGCCCCAACCGATGCGCCATCCCGGGACCAGATAGTTCTTCGACATTCCGCCAAACGTAATGCACGGAACATCGGGCGCAACCGAGGCGAAGGCAATGTGCGGCGTGTCTTCCAAGATAAGTTTGTCGTAGATTTCATCCGAGAAGACGACAAGATTATTCCGCCGCGCAATCTCCGCAAGCTTTTCCAACATCTCGCGCGAGCACAGCGCGCCCGTAGGATTATTCGGGTTGATCAGAACAATCGCGCGGGTTCGCGGCGTCAGCTTGCGCTCGATATCCGGAAGTTCAGGCTGCCATGAGTCTTCCTCATTCAAATCGTAAGCGTTGACCGGGATGCCCAGCTTGCACAAGACAGCCGAATAAAGCGGATAGTCGGGACTGGGCGTAAGAATATCCTCGCCGGGATTCACCAGGGCGGAGATGCATAGATCAACCGTTTCGCTCACACCGGAAGTTATGAAGACATCACGCACCGTGGTAATGCCTTTGCGCGCGGCCTCGCC
>JBEKWW010000008.1:0-139622 GCA_049512655.1 Candidatus Sulfotelmatobacter sp.
GAATCCCTCCCTCTCCGCCACGCAGTCTTGACTGCGTGGACGCGAATCTTTCTTGTTTGCATAGCCAGCTTTGTAGCACCGTGGAAAACGTTTGGGCCCGATCCATTCGCATATACCAACGGTTACCATCCCGTTGTTAACCCGTGTTACCTCGATTGCTTTCCTGGAGATAACCGTAATTTCACAACCGCCGCGATAGGCCGGGCGCCAAGATTGCGATAAGCGACTAATACACACGCGGAGTAGTCGCGATTCAAAGCAATGATGGCCAGACCGCAAACCGGAATCTGGCGGAGTCGCGGCTCTGAAAAAGGTTTCGGGCCGCGCGCCGGAATTACCGGCGGCAGTGCTCATGCGCCGGCGATGTGCCTCATGGGATTGAACAGATTCGAAGAGGCTTCCAGGCTTCTGGAAAATATTGATATTGACACCGTCACTCAACTGAGTGGCGATGCCACAGTCAGTCCGTCAATCGCGCTCGCGAAGGGACAAATTGCCGCTCAACGGGAAGACTTCGCTTCGGGTGACCTTACGCAAAGCAGGCAGACCAGTATTTGATCGTCCCGATGCCGACAGCATCGACCCCGGCAAGCGCTGCATGACTTGCACAAAATTATTGAGCTGAACTTAAGGGCCTCAAAGTGAGTCGCGTAGAAGTGCGATGCATCCTAAGGTTGTGGGATGCTGAGTGACGCCGCTCCTTCATGACTAAGTGTGCCGGCCGGGTTCTTTGCATCCCTTTAGGAATTCACCGGCGAGGTCAATCGAGCAGACTTCTCGCCTTGCTTGCAAAGGAGCTCTCAATGAATGGAGTTTTCACAGTGGTTGAACTTGACCGTCAAGCGGGAATCCCGGGTGTCGCTAGAGTTTCCGTAGGCAACGGTGGATTGGCGCGAGTACAGATCACAGGCCCTTTCGGGGATGGGGAGATGTATCTGCATGGCGCCCACGTGACCTCCTGGAAGCCCGCGGGCAATGACGAAGTGCTTTTCATTAGCACAAAATCTCACTGGGAGGAAGGCCAGGCAATCCGAGGGGGAATTCCGATTTGTTTCCCCTGGTTCCGAGGCAAGTTGGACGACCCGCACGCTCCAGCGCATGGATTCGTGCGTACAAAAATGTGGCAGCTCGAGTCCATACTTGAAAATGAAAACGGAATTGCCGTGACTATGTTCACCCAGAGTGACGAGCACACTCGGAAATGGTGGCCTGGAGAATTTCGCCTCGTGCACCGCGCAACATTTGGCTCTGAGCTGCGTCTGGAGCTGGTTTGCGTGAACACCGGGACAACTCCCTTCCGCTTCGAAGAGGCGCTCCACACCTACAACCGGATTGCGAACATACAGGATGCGCGGGTGCAGGGACTCGATGGCGTGAGCTATCTCGACAACACGGAATCGAACAAGGAGAAGACGCAGCGCGGTGACGTTATCGTCGCCTCACAGACCGACAACGCCTACCGCAATACTCAAAATGAGGTTGACCTTCTGGATGCGAACAAGAAGCGTCGAATCCAATTGCGGAAGGAACATTCGCTCAGTACGGTCGTGTGGAATCCGTGGAACGAAGGGGCAGCGCGCTTGAAAGACCTGGGCGACGGCGAATGGAGGCAGTTTCTCTGCGTCGAGGCCAGCAATATCCTGGATGCTGCGATTAATCTCGCACCAGGACAAGAGCACAGAATGGCTGCGGTTCTCACGATTGAGAGGTTCTAACCTTGAGCATGTAGGACTCCGACACAGTCTCCGACTAAGAAAGATTGAGCCGTCCGCCAGTATCGCACCGAGCCATCTACTAGTTCATAGTTCACTGGCCTCGCGTTTTCCTTTCCTCCTCCCCAGCACATCGTCCATTCTTTCGCCCGTCGCAAATCGCGAGTAGAATAATCGACTTTAGAGAAGAGGAGATCTCGTTCCATGTTGATTGTCCTCCGGGCTGTCCGCAAATGGCTGCTGACCTCCATTCTTGTTTTTTCCGTATTTGCGTCTGTGCTCGCTGCGCGAACCGCCGCGCCGCCAACCGTTGTCTTTATGACAGATTTCGGCGTAGTCGACGATTCCGTCGCCCTCTGCAAGGGCGTCATGTATGGTATCGCGCCTAACTTGCGCATCGTGGACCTGACTCACCAGGTCACTGCCTTTTCGATCGCCGACGGCGCCCGTTTCCTGTTCGGAACCGCACCTTATTTTCCAGCCGCAACCGTTTTCGTGGGGGTGGTGGATCCTACCGTCGGGAGCACGCGCAAAGCGATCGTGGTGAAGACGAAACGCGGCCAATTTTTCGTGGTTCCGGACAATGGCCTGATCACGATGGTCGCTGATCGAGACGGGATCGACGGAGTTCGCGAGATCACGAATCCGGACTGGATGATTGGCGCAAAGGTTTCCTCCACCTTTCATGGCCGGGACATTTTCTCTCCGGTCGGCGCTCACCTCGCCCGTGGTGATGATTGGAGCCAGGTTGGCCCCGAACTCAAAGAAATAGTTCGTCTCGAACTCCACCCCGCTACTGCCGACGATCGTGGTCTTACAGGCGAGGTCATTGCGCTCGATGGGCCCTTCGGCAACTTAGTCACGAACATCAGTGCGGAAGATTTCCTCAAGCTTGGTTACCAACGCGGCGACATGTTGAAGGTCACGATCGCTGGGCGGGAACTTGAAATGCCATTCGTCAAAACTTTCAGCGATGTCCCGCTCAAACAACCTTTGCTCTATATCGATTCCCGTGGACGCGCCAGCTTCGCACTCAATCAGAGCAGTTTCGCTGCGGTTTACGACATCCGGCCCCCGCAACCAATTTTCATCCCGCGCAAGGGGCACTGATGGGACGGAACTTGTTTGGCTCAAAAGGAGTAATTTTTCGCAGATACATTTTCGATGCTCTTCGTTACAAAGTTGGAAATGACTTGAATGAGGGAGCTCATATTTCTGCGCCTCGGCCGATTCGGATCTTTCAGCGGCCAATTTCGAAGTCTCCCAAATAGAAAAAGGAATGAGCAGGTTGTTGGTAACTGCGGAAGACGTGCCGCTCATGGAAACTTCGCGCGACGTGCTCGGCCAGGTGATTGAGCAAAAGCTTGTCAATGAGCTCCCGCTGAACGGGCGGGATTTTGGCAAGCTGGTTGCACTGGTTCCCGGAACGCAGCTTGCAAACCGGCAGGCCCATTCCGATCGACACTGCCACCGATACATTCGACCCTTACAATGCCTACTACAACCAGCGGCCTAACGTTGTGGCTGGCGTCAATCCCATCATGCCGCACTGGATGCCGACCACGGGATATCTCAATCCACTCGCATTTAGCCAGCCCAACGGAACGCCTGGCGATCTCGGACGCGATTCCATATACGGCCCCGGATATAAGAACCTGGACTTTTCCATTACCAAGAACACACCAATCACCGAGCGCCTGAATCCTCAACTGCGGGCGGAGTTCTTTAATATTCTGAATCACCCCAATTTCGCGCAGCCGGATCATCTTCTTACTCCCGGATATGAGCAAAACGGAAACCTGGGATGCGCACCCTCTGGAGCCTCGCCGTGTTACGACCGACAAATCACGCATACCCCCGATGTAGCCCAGACCAATCCCGGCCTCGGCGGAGGTGGCCCGCGCGTTATTCAGCTCGCAGTGAAGGCTTTGTTCTAGCGCTGGTTTCTCTAGTTCCGCCCGGAATGTATGCCGGCAGCACGAGGCCGTTTGTGCCAGCGGTAGTAGAACGGAACACCGAGAACAATCACTCCTAGCCCCAGCGAGGAACGCACCGGGCGCCCCATCCACAAGTTGACTGTCAAAGCCATCGCGGCAGCCAAAAAGATGAGCGGCGTCCAGGGATATCCCCAGGCGCGGTAAGGCCGAAGCAAGTTCGGCTCTTTTAGGCGCAAACGTATCAGGGCAATCGCTGCTAATCCGAAAAAGATCCACACGGCAAAGACAAACAGTGAATAGAGTTCTTCAAACGTCCCACTCAGCGCCAGCAGCGCAGCGATGGAACCGAGGAAAATCAACGAACCGGTGGGTGTACGAAGGGAGGGATGAAGGCGCTCAGCGAAACGGAAAAATAAACCGTCGCGTGCCATAGCGTATGGAATGCGAGCGCCGGTCAAGACTACGACGTGCAGGGCCCCCAGAGCCGACACGGCCATGGCGACAGTAAGCCAAGCTGCACCGCGTGAGCCACTCAATGATCGCACCACGTCCGACGCAACATGCTGGGAGGCCGCCACCTGTGCGAACGGCAATACATGAAAGTACACAACATTCGCCGTCAGATATAGCCCACCGACAGTGAGCAGTCCGAAAATAATGGCTCTGGGGATGTTCTTCTGCGGCTGGATAATCTCCTCGCCCAGATCGCCCAGATCGTTAAAGCCGTTATACGCCCACATGGCAGGAACAAGCGCTGTCAGCAAAGCGCCAATCGTTCCCCAGCTGAACGATGTTGTCGTTCCCGGCGCAGTTGAACCTGCGTGTTTTGTTCCGAACGCTACTCCTCCAACAACAATGGCCAGGATCGTGCCCATCTTGAGCGACGTGAGCAGCACCTGGATGGTGCCGCCCATCCGCACACTGAAAAAATTGACTGCCGTTACGATCACCACGATCAATGCCGCAAGCGGCTGGGCCGTCGTAAACGTGATTTCGTAACGCCCGATGTGACTGTTGAACAACGGCGTGTTCACTATGGGAAACAAGAATCCCAAGAACCGCACAAAACCGGCCGCCAGAGTAGCCATACCGACTGGCCTCTCGAGAAAAGAACTCATCCAGCCGAAGAGAAATCCCCAGAGAGGGCCGAGTCCACGGCTAAGGTAGACGTAGGGTCCGCCGGCATTCGGAAAAGCCGCACCGAGCTCGGCATAGCAGAAGGCGCCCAAAAGCACGATGAATAGGCCGAGGATCCAGGCGATCAAGACCAGTGTGGAGGAGCCCACGGCGCGCGCCATGTCGCTAGCGACAAGAAAAACCCCGGTCCCGATCGTGTCGCCAATAACGATGGCGATCGCCGACCCAAGACCCAGGCCACGAACCAAGTCGTTTCGGTCGGAATGGTCAGATGGATGGTTAGCTAACATCGCGGAAGTCAGAGCCTACTAGCAGCAACTGAGATGGTCAACAACCCGCCAGCGGAGTAGTGGTTCCCCTTCATAGATTGCCTGGTGACTCATAGCGTTGATTCATGTTTGCACGATATGATCGAAGCCACGATGGCAGCGAATAAATTCATGCTGAGCGAGTTTCCCTGGGACGAACGTCACTACGTGGCCGGCGTTGAAGATATCCTTACCCCAGCGCTTGTAGTCTATCCGGAAATTGTGGCGTCAAACGTTGCGCGGACTTTGGATCTGCTCGCAGGCGATCCGGATCGTTGGCGTGTGCACATCAAAACCGCAAAGCTGGACTACACGCTTCGCATGCTTGTCGAGCGGCGTGTCCGGAATTTCAAGTGCTCAACTACGCTCGAACTACTGGTAGCTTGCCGCAGCGGCGCAGCCGACGTCCTTCTTGCTTACCCGGTGGTGGGCGCAAATGCACGCCGAGTACTCGAAATAGCGAATCAGTTCCCGCAAGTGCGGGTTTCTGTCCTGGTCGAGAACGAAGAGCAGGTGCGGCAATGGCGAGGCAGCTCAGTCGACGTGTTTGTCGACATAAATCCTGGCATGAATCGAACAGGAGTCGAACAGGGCCACGTCGACAAAGTGGTTCGGCTTGCGCGTGCTGTTGAAGAAGCAGAGCTGCAATTCACAGGTCTGCATTACTATGACGGCCAGCACGGGGGACTCGACGAGCCGGAACGGACTACGGCGGCGCATGCCGGCTACGATCGTTTGCTGAAAATAGTGATCGCGATCCAGAACAGTGGGATGCGCGTGCCGGAAGTCATTACCGCAGGGACGCCGACGTTCCCCTGCTCTCTCTCGTACAGAGGTTTTCACGGTGCAGGGTTCACCCACCGTGTCTCGCCTGGAACCATTGTGTATTGTGACGCAACAAGTTTGGCCCAACTGCCCGCTGCATGCGGCTATGCGCCAGCGGCGCTCGTCTTAACCCGTGTGGTCAGCCGGCCACACGATGGAATCATCACCTGCGACGCAGGCCACAAAGCTGTCTCGGCCGATGCCGGCGTGCCCACCTGCGTGGTCGCGGGACATCCTGAACTGACGCCTCTCGCGCCCAGCGAAGAGCATCTTCCGATGACCGTGTCGCCAATATTAAACCGCGAAGCCGCAGGTCCGCAGGTAGGCGAATCGCTTTATTTACTACCACGCCACGTCTGCCCCACGGTGAACAACTTTGATCTCGCGCTCCTAGTGCGGCAAGGTCGGATCGCGGCGGTAGAGAAAGTCACCGCCCGCGGACACGAAGAGCCGCTGCCGTCCACGTCAGCCTTGGCTCGATCCTCAGCGAGTTACGCGGCTGCTGAGCCAGTTTAGGCGAGACAGTTCGGAAAGAAATTTCTCGCTGCGGTGTTGGTCAAAGGGCCGTTTCCCTGAAGCGGGAAGGTTATTTGCTCCGGCGGCTCGCCTTCTTCTTTGATTGCGTCTTCTTCTTTGCCCCAGAGACTTTTCTCGAGGCGTTTTTCTTCACACTGTACGCAATGCAGTCGATTTCGATGAGCATGCCTGGAGTGTGCCCAAGATCGCTACCCACCGTGGTGCGCGCCGGATACGATGGCGAAAAACGCCGAGCGTAAACCGCGTTATAGCGCGCAAACAAACTCGTATCACTCAGGTGCACATGGACCTTTACCACATCGCGAAGAGAAGCTCCGTCCGCCTCGAGGATGGCAACGATGTTATCAATGGTCTGCTCCGTCTGTTGCTCAATGGTGTCGCCTACCAGCCCGCCATGGGCCGGATCGATCGGACCCGTGCCGCTAACGAAGATGAAGTCCCCAGCGCGCCATCCCTGGGAATAAGCTCCTCCCGGCGGTGCACCACGCTTAGCTTGAATCACGTGTTTGCTCATTTTCTTGTGTCTCCGTCGCTCCTCTTTTCGCGTCCCACCGGTGCCTCCGGCGCTTGAATCGAAAGCTTTCAAGGAACCTATCCCATAGTAACTCCCAAATTGTCGACCTACAGTTCTTGGTATTGTCGAAGGAGTATTTCTTGCGCGAAATCCACCACTGCCTGGCCGAAATCAACCGGTGTAAGTCAATCAAAAGAACGGAACTCTCCCCCACTCGCTGGGTTCAATCTAGTAGCAGGAATTCTGGGGGACATTATGAAAACCAAATTATCTAAAACGCTTCTTACCGCGGTGTTGACGAGCACAATGGCGCTCGGGAGTAGCACTTTCCTTGTGGCGCAGGACCAGTCGATGGACAAGCCCTCAGCGGGTGTGAGCGCTCAGGTGGATCAGGCTCCGGTGAATCAAGGACCGCCACCAGAGCAGACCGCCCCGCAGTATAACGCGCCGCAATACAATGCACCGGACCAGAGCGCGCCTCAGGAAGCAGCGCCCCCAGTGCCGCAAAATCAAGCGCCGCAAGATCAAGATGCATACCAGGGCCAAATGCAGACGCCTCCACCCCCAACGGGGCCGGATCAAGGGCAGTACACACCATTGCCTCAAGAGCAGCTGAATAAGCTGGTAGCCCCAATTGCGTTGTATCCCGATTCGCTCGTGGCGCAGATACTGGCCGCGTCAGCATATCCAACGCAAATTGTAGAGGCGAATCGGATGGTACGTGAGTACCCGCAACTGAAGGGAAAAGATCTGGCCCAAGAGGCGGAGCAGCAGGATTGGGATCCCAGCGTGAAGGCTCTCGTGGAGTTTCCTACCGTGCTGGCGAACCTGGACAGGGATTTGTCGTGGACCTCGGAGCTGGGCGAAGCTTATCAGGACCAGCCAGATGACGTAATGCAGGCAATACAATACATGCGTCACAAGGCTTACGACGCGGGCAACCTGCGAACAACGCCACAAGAGCGCGTTTACGAGCAGGGACCGAATGTAGACATCCAGCCGGCTGATCCGGATGTGGTGTATGTACCCACTTACAACCCTGCGTATGTGTACGGATATCCCGTAGGCCTGTGGCCTGGGTTCTATCCGTGGTGGGGAGCTGGCAGCCCGTACATTTCGTTTGGCTTGGGCTTCCCGCTCTGGCCGTTCTTGGGTTTCGGTTGGGGATGGCATGGATGGGGCATTGGTTGGGGCTTCCACGGTGGAATCTTCTTCGGCGGCCATCCTTATGCCTTCCGCAGCGGAGCGTTTTATAGCCACGCCGCGTTTGTACACGGAAATTATCGAGGATTCTCTTCCGCTCGTGGCGGGTTCGGAGCGCGAGGCTTTGCGAATCACGATGCGCACGGGTTTGGCTCAGCGGGGGGTCACGGATATGCAGGCGCATCTAGAGGCTACGCGGGGACGTCTCACGGCTTCGCCGGCAGCACTCGCGGAGCTGCTTTTAACCGGGGCGCGGAAGGTAACCGAGCGTACGCGGGCAACCGGGGATTCTCCGGCGGCGAACGAGCTTTCGCTGGACGCGAATCAGGCGCGTCGCGCGCGAGTGGTTTCAGGGGCAGCCGCGGGGCTGAGCCGCGCGGATTCTCTTCCCATGGAGGCTCCGGCGGTTCGCACGGTGGTGGACATTTTAGCGGCGGACATGGCAGCGGTGGGCACAGCGGCGGCGGTCACAGTGGCGGTGGGCACGGCGGCAAGCATTAAGGGCTCCGTATAGTTTTGCCGTCCATCCCAGATCGGAGGCCCCGCTCTCATGAGCGGGGCTTTCCTCGTCGAACGATGAGGATGACTGGCAAGTGCATCCAGCTCTGCCTCGTATTCTCACAGCATCGGCGCAAACTATGGTCGAGCTCTACTTATTCGCGTCGTCCGTTGCGCTGGAAACGGGTTGCGCGATCGGCAGAGTTTCAACGCGAGGCTGCGGAATCATTTCCATCGCCCACACCGCGGCCGGACGCATGTACATCGACGCCCGAAAATTGCCGTTCACATCCCACGCTTCTGGAGTTCGAAACCAATATCCTTTGCTCTCATAGATCACATGGTACAGACCCCAGGCTGTGTGGTAAGCCTCGTCCCGCATGCCTTCGCTGAGCAGGAGCGCAGCGAATCCGAAGCTGGTTCCCACCCAAACTTCCAGAGCTTGTTCGTTATCGCGAATAATTGAGCCATCCGCAGCCATGCCGTTGGCCGCGCCTATTTCGCCGCCGCCAAATTTCATGACGTTGAAGTCGAATATTTTTCTGGACGCCGCTAACTGCATCTCGTGAGGCACCAAGTCGCCCAGGCCCGTCATGTTGGCATACCACTGCCCAGCCAACTGATCGGCCTGGACACTGTCCCGATATTCGCTATCCGTGTCATAGCGGAAATATTGGCCATTCCAAAGCTTGTCAACGTATGTCTTTTGGGCTTTGAGAAATAGTTCGTGGTACTCCGTGACCGCTGTGTTCTCGCCCAGCGCGCGCGCCATCTCCTCGGTGGCACGCAATGCCGAAAGCCACAAGCCGCCGCAATACGCGCTTACACCTCGTACCACCCACGAATCATAGGTTTGATCGGGAAAGCCGCCATTTTCAGGAATGCCACCGCCACGATCGAATTGCCGCAGATAAATCATGGCCTCCCGCACCGCCGGCCACATCTGGCGGAGGAAGGCTGTGTCTTTTTTGCCCGTCAGAACATAGTCGCGATAGACCATCAAAACAAATTTCGAATTCAAATCTTTCCAATCGTTTGTGTCCTGCCAGCCGGGTTCGTTTACGGCGACGAAAGGATCGCCCTCAGGGACGCCGAGATCGTGCGGCACCGCGCCCTTCTTTTTCCGCAGGTGCAAACTGGGTTCACCCGTCAGTTGCGACTTCCAGACCCACTGCCCCTTTTCCGGCCATTCCTTCGGGACGGTATCGGCAAACTCGCTTAGCACCCGCTTGTCGATGTCGGGCCAGAACTTCAAAAGCGGCATCGAAGCATAGAACCGCACATCCAAAGTTCCGTAATACGCATAATCGAAGCATTCGAGTAATGCAAAAGAAGGAAGAGCTTTGCTGTCGCCGCCGACTGGGCGCCCCCAGAACGATCCTCCATCGGTCAGCGTGTAAAGTTCATTGAAAAGCATGCCTCGATACCATAAAGGCTTGCTTTCATCATTTATATATGGAGCTTGCCACGCGTCGATGGCGTCACTCCAGGCAGAGGCATTACGCAATCCATCGCGTGCGATGGCCCAGGCGTTGTTCCCGTCGGTTCCATAAAAATCTGTATAGCGGCGATTCCACTCGCGACCTTCACCAAATTCCACGACAGGGAAGTCCCATGCGATGACCATGGGAATGACTTTTTTCTCTCCCGGCTCAAGCGTAAAGCGCACGGCCACCGCTCCCGCCAACTTCTCACCATCGCTCACCCAAGAAAGACCGCTGTTTGCCAGTCGGCCATCTTTGGCAAAGTGCGTCCAAATAACTTTTCCATCGCCTTCGGAGGGGAACGTGGCCTGGTAACTCACTTCAACACCCGGTGACTCCAGGGCCGCGATTGCGAATTGTCCATCAGCCTCGCGCGGAGTAGCGTTCGCGCGGTTGCGGTCGAACACCACGCCTTTCATCGTTGTTCCATCATCAATGCTTTCGCTTACGAATTGATTGTGATTTCCCTGACTTGGCGCACCTTGAAAATCCCGCGTAAAAGTACGAAACCAGCCGACCATGTTCGTCCAGGAGAGCAGAACAGAAACGGTGACCGCGTGCTGGGTGGGATTTTCCGCATGCCAGCGATAAACGGCAACCGGATAACTTGATTCTTGATAATTGTTTGGCAATACGGGAGAAAACTGTTCGAGCACAACGTGAGCGGGAAATTTATCCCATTTATAGTCGTACCAGGACTTCGGATACAGCGCCGCATATTCCCCCGCGCCCACCGGATAATCCCATTGCCAGCTCGCAAGCGTCCCGTCGGTCGGGTGATCCGTCATCAGGACTCGTGCTGTACCTTGCGCCTCGCCTTCAGTCTGCTGAAACATGGCGAATTGATTGGCATAAACGGGCGCGTATTTGTGAACTCCCGCCTTTATATGCCAGCGCGCGAAGTCTCCGCGGTAAGTGCGCGAAAAGGTTCCAGAACCAAAGCCGCCCACTGGCGCGCCTTGCCAGAATCCGTCATCGATATTGCCGGGTACTCGAGTGATCCCGGGCTTTACAAGCGGGAGGCCGAGGGGACGCCGCCAAGCGGCTTTCGGTATGGTGTCTCCAGCCCAGGCAGTGCCAGTTGCCAACGCGGCAAGTGTGAGGACTCGTAAATACAAGCGAAAACTCATTCGTAGGAATCTCCGAGAATGGGAACCCATCGTCGTGGGCACGCTGTGAATTACTTATCGAGCCAATACTTGTTGAACCCTTCGTAGTCCGACGGCAAGCTCGCCAGGATCGTTCTTCTCAACTCCAATATGTCGACAGAGCCTTGTTTCTGATAAAGCACTTTTCCATCAGGACTAATCAAGACGGTATAGGGCACCGCCGACTCCCACTTCGGGTCAAAAGCAGCCTGCAGTGAAGCGGTATCGTCTGAGGCAAACAGCAGATTGCGGCTAGTGGCGTGCATCTTCTCAAGCACACGCAATACAGAGTTCTTTTCGTCTGGCATATTCGCCGCCACTGTGACTAATTCGACATCGCGCACTCCATACATTCGGAACGTGTCTTGGAAATCTGGAAATTCGTGAATGCATGAGCCGCACCATGTCGCCCAAAAACTGACCAGCAGGGTTTTGTGCGTGGGGTTGGTTCGCAACGTCTTCAAGTCTGCAGCCGATGCCATCTCTAGCTGCACAGGTTGCGATTCGATTTTCCGGAGCGTCTCCAGACGTACGGCCTGTTTTTCTTTCCACTTGGTCGAACAACCGAAAACGCCGGTATGTGCTACCGCCACGTCTCGCTGTGCCAGAAGCGCATCGATGGCATCGCGCGCTTCGTGAGTTTTCACCAGCTCGGTGCGGTAGCTATTGTCCATGCGCCCTTCATAACGGAGGCGGCGATCATGGTCAAAAACAAATACATGCGGCGTGGCCTGCGGACCGTAAGCGTCGGTGACCGATTGTGTTTCGCCATCGTAAAGGTACGGGTAAGTCAGATGCTTATACTCGGCCCGGACTTTCATCTCTTCGAGGCTGTCACTGATGTCGGAGGAATCCAGTTCGTCGATGGTGATAGCTTTTGGATCATTCGGTTGAATCGCAACAACTGCGACGCCGCGATCCTTGTAGTCCGTTGCAAGTTGCGTAATACGCTGCTCATACATTTGCGCGATAGGACAATGGTTGCAGGTGAACACCACTACGAGGACTTGGCTTGCGGAGTAGTCGGCGAGCTTATGAGTCGCTCCGTCGATGCCCGGCAGTTCAAAGTTTGGCGCAGGCGAACCCAGCGCGAGGATCGGGTGTGCTTCCTGCGCCCGCGCGGTCAGCGCAAGCACTACAAAGATAAAAAGTTTCCACATATTATTTCCCCTGCGAGATCTTTAATTAGATGGACTCGCCGAAAGCGTTTGTCCATCAATGACCGTGAGGCTCGGCCCAGACATGTTGTTTACAAAGGCCGTATGGGTCGCCCCATCCACCGCAATTGCGTAGGGCCCGTAACCGGCCTTAATTGTCGTCACCACTGAGTTACTCTCTCCGTCGATGACAGAGACAGTGTTATCGTGGGTATTCGCAACGTATATTCTGTGATTCCCTGAGTCAACCGCAATCGCCTGAGGGTGCGCTCCCACGTTTACCGTTGTAACGATTGAGTTGCTGACGCCGTCGATCACGGTCACGCTACCGCTTCCGTAATTCACGGCATAGACTCGGCCGGTAGAAGAATCCGCAGCCAGCGCGCACGGGATGTCTCCTGTATCCGCGAGCGTGATCGAGTTGTTTTTTCCATCTAAAACCGTGATCTTCGAACTGCCCGAATTGGCTAGATAGACTTTGTTGATTGCGGGATTCACCGCAATTCCCCATAGATGGTTCCCTGCAGCCACTGTTGTTATGCTATCGTTCGCGCCATCGATTACGGTCACGTTGTTACTCTCATAGCTTTCTAAGTAAAGGTGATTTGCTGCCGGATTCACGGCAATCGCATCTGCCTGCACTCCGACCTTCAGGTCGCTCGCAACATTCGTTGCTCCATCAATGACGGTCATAGTGTTGCTGAAGGTTTTTGAGATATACACCTTGTTGGTGGCCGGATTCGCTGCGATCACGTAGGGAAGATCGCCAACGTTTACGGTTGCAACGACCCGGTCAGTTGCTCCATCGATCACGCTTACGTTGCCGCTGCCCGAGTTCGCCACATAGACGCGGTTCGTAACGGGATTCACTGCGATCGCTTCGGGCTCGGCTCCCACCTTTATTTCTTGGGGGTTGCCGACACCACCTTGCTCGGTCACAGTTCCCGCGGTGGTATTCACCGCATACACTTTGTGGGTTTCAGGATTTAACGCGATGCCGCGAGGACTGATTTCCATTCCACTCGCTGGCGGAAAGGCTGCTTCAGCAGCTCCCATGCCGAGCCAGTTTGCCGCATTTTCGATGAGCTTATTCTGGATGGGATTAGTGAAGATCTTGTCTCCGTGTCCCATATTCATATAAATCATTTTGCTTTTCGTATTCGTCCATACGACGGGGACATCACCACCGGTGAGAACGTCCTTCAATCCCAGTGGGTAATTCGAGGGATCGAATGTAACCAGCACTCGCACATCTTTATTGAGACGGGGACTCGGCTTCCAAACGTACCACTCGTTCGCGGGCGATTCATAGGCTTCGGGGATTCCCCTCGTGACTGGGTGAGTTCGGTCATCGACGGTGAGCTTTGCTGGTAATGGCGGCCAACTGTTGCTGTAGAATACCGCTCCGCCTAAAAAATCGACGAACCAGGGCCAGTTCGTATCCTTGTCGTTATATCCGGAGAAATGAAAACCCAACCATGCGCCTCCATTTTCCATGTAGCGCTGAAAGCTGCGCCTTTGTTCTTCACTCGTGGGCGAGTTGTTAAGCCAAACAACAACTTGATACGTCTTTAAATACCCATCGTTCATTTGCTCCCAGTCAGTGGTTGAGTCGAATGTAAAGTTGTCGCTCGCGGCGCTCGCGGCAAAGAACTTCAGCGCACCCTCCGCGAACTGTACGTGATCGGGTTCAACATTCTTGGAATAAAATGCAAGCACCTTAAACCGTGGCTGTTGAGCTCCGCAAGGAATAGCACTGCACAGAACTGCTACGAGCAAGAATAGAAGAACCGAGTAACTCTTCATTGGTGGGCTGCCCAAAAAATGGAATTCTTGAAAATGGTTGTGAACGCGGGATTCTGGAACAGTTCGGGATGGTGGCCCATAAAAATATAAACGTTTCGAGCGCGGTAGTGCTCGTTTGTCCAGATCACAGGATGATCACCCATCTTGATGTGGGTGTCCGGCGAATAGGTGGCTTCATCGACTCTCGCCAAGACGTGAACGTTGGGACGTGGCGATTTGTCCCACGTGTACCACTCCTCCTGATCCACCACAAAAGATGCTGTCACATTCTTCATCACGGGATGCGAAGGATCCTCGACGATGACGGTTGCGTTGGCAAACTTCGGAATGTAATCCGTGAATCTGATTCCGCCCATGAACTCGGAAAACCATGGCCATATCCCGTATCCGTCAAACTCTCCAAGCAACGTAGCGTGATGGAACCCGATCCATCCGCCTCTACCTTCCATGATGTATTTCGTGAATGCAGTTACCGCTGCCGGTGTCCAGCCGTAGGGGGGATAGTTCAGTTGAATGAAGAGCTGATACTGGGCAAGGAATGCATCGTTAATCTTGTCAGTATTCTCGATGTAGTCGACGGAAAAATTATTCTCAACTGCCAGCTTTTGCAACCATACTTTAGCGGCATCGACAAAAGGCCGATGGATCCCGCCAGCCTCCGCCAGAGCAATGATTTTAAATCTAGGCTTGGAGTCCTGGGCCTTGCTTGCGCTGGTAAAAATGAGCGCGAAGACGGTTACGCGCCATAAGCAACGGTGAAAGCTGAAATGTGAAACAAGTATTGAAAATAACATCAACTTTCCATCTCCGGTTTAGCGTCGTTCGTTCAAACGTGCTGGGCAGGCTTAGAACGCCGGGGCGATTTGAGCACATTGTACGTCAAAGATAGTAATTAAGCATTACAATGTATGGCGGGTTATCAGCCGCCTCAGATTTTCCCGGATTTTAAATCGCGAGGTCGCTGACCTGTCGATTTCCGCCGGAAATCGGAGAATTGCCTTAACATGGATGAACATCACATCTAGCCCAAGTATCTAAAGAACCTAGGTGATTTCACAGTGACGAAAGAACCCGTGCGGATTGGAAGGCCCCCCTTACTCCGCCAAACCAACGCTCAAATCCTGTTGCAGCTTCTTCGCGAGGCGGGTCCGTGCTCGAAGGCCGATCTGGTGCGGGCTTCCGGTTTGAGTGCTCCGACGGTGACAAATGTGGTAGCGCACTTGGCGCTGGCAGGACTGGTCGAACCCATCGGCGAGGGCGATTCGACCGGCGGCAGACCGCCGGACATATTGCGGTTCAGGGCTGAGCGAGGCTGCGTGGCGGGCGTTGAAATCCGGCCTGACTCCCTTCGCTTCCTTCTTGCCGACTTGGACGGACGGGAAATTGGAAAAGCAAGAGTTTCACTGGAGAGGCGGTCATCGTCTCCTCCTTTGGTTTGCAAGCGGATTGTCGAGGAAGTGCGCGACTTGCTGCGCAAACTGAGCCAACGGGAGGAGCAACTATTGGAACTTGTCGTAGGAGTGTCCGCCATTGTCAATGTGCAAGAGGGCGTAGTGATGGAGCTAAGCGCTCTCAAAGATTGGAGCAATGTAGCTTTCGGAAACTTGCTCGCCAGGGAGCTTAAATGCAAAGTAACGATAGAAAATGATACCAATCTTGCGGCTCAGGGCGAATATTACCGGGGAGCAGCGCAAGGAGAAAAGCATTTTGTGTTCATTACCATAGGCGAAGGTGTCGGTGCCGGCATCTTCGTGAATGGCAGCATTTATCGTGGATCTCAGTGGACGGCAGGAGAGATTGGATATCTCCGCGTACCTAATATTTCCCGGGAACATCCCAGCATCCACAATTATGGGAAGCTCGAAAAGCTATTGGGCGCTCCAGGAATTCTGAAAAGTTGGCAATCGAATCGCGGTCGATCCCGCACACATCCTAAGGTGAGTTGCGCAGCCGACGTTTTCGATCTGGCTGCCGCGGGAAATGCCGAGGCCAAACGGCTGCTTAAGCAACGAGCCACCCTTTTAGCTGACATAGTGCTGGACTTGGCCCTCATTCTCAATCCCAGCCTCATCTTGCTCGGAGGAGAGGTGGGCAACCATCCTCGTTTATTAGAAGAAGTGGAAGTCCTTCTGAAGGGAAGTGAATACGGAATTGTGAGGGTGGGATTGGGCGCGCTGGGTCAATCCGCCGTATTGTGGGGCGCAGTTTATTCGGTGCTCGAGTCCGCCGTTCTTGGCTTGCTGCGGCCATCCGATTCGACGAGTCAATAAGGACACGCCAGAGTGGTCCTTTTCGCGTACCGTTGCTCTTCCTTTGGCTCGTTTGACTGACTTCATAAAGAAAGATAACTTAGTCTTGGTAGCATTTGTGCCGCACATGCCCAAGATACCTGGAGCCATCTCTTCTCCCCGAGGAGCACAGCAGCGACACCTGCTAAAGCAAGTGGACGCACGCGAGGTGTTGCGGCAGTTGCGGGGCCAGGACTTCGATTCACACAAAATACTGGAAAGGCATGCGGGGCTATCCTCCTCACGGCTCTCGGCAGCTGTTTCCTTTCTAGTGAAGAAAGGCTTGGTCGAAAAAACGTGCGAGGGCAAATCCAACGCTGGTCGGCAAAATAATGCGCTTCGCATTCATGCGGGCTACGGGCATGTAATCGGCGTCGACATAGGCGGAAGCAATGTACGAATTGCATTGGCTGATATGAAAGGAACTGTGTTGGGCAAATGGTCCGCCTCGACCAAAAGAACATCTTCTCCCGACGTGGTTGTCGAACAAATCCGCAATGGTGTGAAGAATCTTCTTGAGGATGCCTCGGTGCCTCACCGTTCGCTGCTCGCCGTTGCTGCGGGCGCACCCGGTGTTACGGACGTAGATGCGGGGGTTGTAGTCAAGACGTCCTACCTAAAGGGATGGAAAGATGTTCCGCTTCGTAGCTTGCTGGAGTCCGCTTTCCGCATTCCAGTTGCGATTGAGAACGATGTAAGAATGGCAGCCATCGGAGAGAACTGGATGGGGGCCGCGCGAGGCTTCGATGATTTTGTGTTTCTTGCCATTGGAACTGGGATTGCTGCGGGTGTATTTGCCAATGGTAGGTTGATCCATGGTACGGATTGGACTGCGGGAGAAGTCGGTTACATGCATGTTCCGGGCGCTCCGGAAGAAGCAGCGCGGCACGGCACACCGGGATCGCTGGAGAGCATAATCGGCGGCGAAGGCATTCGCAAGCAATGGCTGCACTCTTGCAATGGAGCCGGCATTGCGGCGACACGCAACCTTACTGCAACGGAGATCTTTGAACGTGCCCGCAGCGGAGATTTGGCTGCCGAGGTTGTTCTGAATCGCTCGGCGAAAGTGCTAGCCTATGCGGTCTACAACATATCTTTGGTCCTAAACTGCGCGGTGTTTATATTGGGTGGTGGTGTAGGGATGAGCACGCCTCTATGGGCGGCTACGCAGCGGTTTCTGGAAAGGTACAACGACCCCGCACAGCCAAAATTGATCGTGAGCAGCCTAGGGCAGGACGCTCAATTAGTAGGAGCGATTCGATTGGCCCTGAGCAAAGCAGACGAATCAGTCTAAGTAACCAAAAATTCAGACCATCCGCATCAGCTTTTCTCGGGAAGGCTGATGCTCTCCAGATCGCGTCCACGCGTCTCGGGCACTACAAACCGCACAAAGACAAGAGTGATGATGCTAAGCGTTCCATAGATCGCAAACGTGCCAGCGCTGCCGAGGATATTAATCAGAGATAAGAATGTTAGCGACACGGCAAAGTTCGCGATACCTGAGAATAACGTACCCGCTGCAACACCGCGCCCGCGGACGCGTAACGGAAAGACTTCTGCAACCAGGATCCAGGCGATCGCCCCCAAACTGAATGCGAAACATGCGATATAGACGACAAGGCAGGTAATCGCTACCGACCCTAGCGACGACCCCATCATTTCCTGATGGCCAAACGCGAAAGACAACGCGAAGAGCGCGACTGTCATGCCGCTCACGCCAACATAAAGTAGCGGCTTGCGTCCAATCCGGTCCACCAGCAAGATGCCCACGACGGTCGCAATGACGTTTACTATGGACACAATCAGCGTCGCGAAGATCGCGTTGGCATGCGACGCGCTACCCGCGAGTTCAAAAATTTGTGGGCCATAGTAAATGATCGTGTTAATCCCGGTAACCTGCTGCAGCACGGTGAGGCCACATGCGATGAGAAGCGATCCCCGCACAGCCGGACTCCAGAGAGCGCTCCAGTTCTGCTCCATGGGCGTCTTTAGCCCTTCTTCGATATCGTAGAGAAACTGCCGCGCTCCAACGGCGTCACTGTACCTATGCAGTACCGCCTCGGCGTCCTTCGAGCGGCCGTGCGCGAACAGCCAACGGGGGCTTTCGGGAACGGTAAGAACTATTGCCAGGAAGAAGATTGTTGGCACTACGGCGATGCCAAACATTAACCTCCACGCCTGTTGTGCGGCGAGCCAGTAGCCGGCCAGATTCGCGAGCACGATCCCTACGGTCAAGGCAAACTGGTAAAGCCCGATGAGCATGCCGCGCGACTGGGGTGGGGCAAGTTCGGAAACATACACCGGGGCCGTTACCGAGGTGAAACCGATTCCAATTCCGATAATCGCGCGCGCCACGATCAGAACAAAAACATTGGCAGACAAAGGCGCCAGCAGCGAGCCGATTACAAAAATGCCCCCCGCCCATATCAGCGTAGCGCGACGGCCGACATGATCGGCGACCGCTCCTCCCACTAGCGCTCCAATCATGGCCCCGACCAGCACAATGCTGACGACCCATTCCTCCATCAACGTTGAAAGCGCAAATGTCCGTTTAACGAAGATCGCCGCGGCCGCGATGATGCCCATGTCATAGCCGTAAAGCACGCCTCCGAGTGCGGCGATCGACGAAATGCGAAGTATGAATCCGCGATTCACGCGAGGTAGAGCAGGGACGCTTAAACCGGGCACATGTTTACCTCGACCACATAATACTGTATAGTTGCTAACGTTTCATTACAAACTTTGATTTGGCAGTGTCAGTTGCGAAATTCACCGGGGCAATTTATGGAGAACCAGGGGAGCCAAGAGTCGCGCTGGATCGCAGGAGTCGAGCCGCCGAAAGAGATGCTGACCCGGAGTATGACATCCATTTATGAAATGGAATGTCGAGAACAGCCCGGGTGTCTCGCTGGATTGTTGCGGGCTTACGACAACGACCGATCGATTAAGGAAGCGCTGGAACAACTGCGGCGTCTATCGCTTTCTGCGGGCCCTGTGGTGTTCGCTGGAATGGGAGCCTCTTATTGCTCCTCTATTACCGCTTCCTCTTTCCTGCAATCATGCGGGCGGTCATCATTTGCCGTGGACGCTAGTGAGTGGCTGCATTACTCGCAGCCGGTATGGGGCGACGCAGCCGTGTCCATCCTCTTGACCACTTCCGGCGAGAGTGCGGAGCTTGTCCAGCTTTGCCAGAAAAGTTCCAACCAATCGCTCGCCCTGCTTTGCAATAACGAAAAAAGCACATGCTGGTCGTCAACTCGGATCAGGCTACCGATTTTGGCGGGGCCGGAATATGGCAATGCGACCAAAACATATACCAATGCCACGGCGGCATGCATCGTGCTCGCTTCCCATATGGTGGGGCGGGCATGGCGGGAAGATGCCGAGCGGGCGAACGCAACTCATGCCGCCGCTCTCGATAAGGTATTTGCTCTACGCGGAGAGCTGGAAAGATTTTGTCGCGGAGCGAAGAACATTGAGGTCGTAGGGCGCGGTCCGGCGTACGGCGGCGCAATCATGGGTTCGTTGTGTATTCGCGAGATGACTGGCCATCGTGCTGCCGCTCATTCAGGAGGCGGGTTCCGGCATGGACCGCTGCTTGACGTCGACGAGTCGCACGTTTCCATGATTTTGGCGCTGGGGCGGACCGCGGAGTTGGGGATCGATCTGGCGAATGATTGTCACGCGCGCGGCGGCCGAGTAATTCTGGTCGGAACCGAAGAACGTCCAGCCTCCGAGAGGTTTTTGCCGGTAACCATTGGCGCGGTAGCGGAACCGTGGGAAGGAATCACTTCCGTACTGGTGCCACAAGCGTTGACGCTAGCGATGGCCGAGAAATTTGGAGCGAAGCTGCCTCCTCGTTTTCAGTACGGAATTATGAAGGAGTAATCGGTGGTGTACGAGCACTGAGTGGTTGGAAGAGTGGTATGGACCAGGCAGGCGATAGATTGAAGAGGAGACGAAATGACACAGTCAAAAGCGTCCTTGATGGTCGTTCTCGCGCTGTTCGTAAACTTGCTAGTGACGTTCATCGCTCTTACCCCCGCTTGGGGGCAAGAGGTTACGGCCACCATCACCGGGAGCGTGACCGATCCTTCTGGGGCGCCCGTGGTTGGTGCATCGGTGCTGGCTCACGATGTCGAGCGGGGTACCATCTATCCGACTCGAACCAACGATGTCGGCGTTTTCAATCTCCAGCGGCTGCCGGTGGGCAACTATGAAATCAAGGTGGAAGCGGCGGGATTTCAAACTGCTGAACAGCCCGCGGTCACACTTGTACTGGATCAGGTCGCCCGCTTTGCCTTCCAACTCATGGTCAAGGGCGCGAATCAAGTGATAGAAGTTGTCGACGAGGCGCCAGTATTGCAGACGGATAGCACGCAACTGGGTACGCTGATCGATGCCAAAACCAACGACAATCTGCCGCTGGCCTCGCGTAACTTCGTGCAATTGACCTTGCTCACTCCGGGCGCACTGACCATCGACCCGCAGACCATGAACACCGGATCTCAAACCGCGCAGCAGATCGCGGGCAACGGCGGCGGACGTCCATACATCAACGGCAATCGCGAACAGTCGAATAACTTCCTGCTCGATGGTGTGGACGACAACCAGGTCTCGGAAAACGCAGTCGGTTTTACGCCGTCGCCCGACGCTATTGAAGAATTCAATGTCATAACCCAGAACGCTTCCGCGGAATTCGGCAATTTTCAGGGCGGTGTGGTCAGCGCCTCGATAAAATCGGGGACAAACGCCTTTCATGGCGATGTATTTGAATTTATCCGCAACGACATCTTCAATGCGAACTCGTGGGCGAACGAGTTGCAAACTCCAGTTCTCCCAAAGGCAAAGATGCGGTGGAACATGTTCGGCGGCACGGTTGGCGGTCCGATTGTAAAGAACAAATTATTTTTCTTCGCCGACTATCAAGGCTCCCGGTTCGATCATCCCCCCGCGGCAAGCTTCATTACCGTACTCACCGATGCGGAACGCGGAGGAAATTTCAGCGCACTTCCGGCTCAGATCTACGATCCCTGTGTCGCCGGTACAGGAGTCAGCGGTGCACCCTGTGTCCTTTCCGCGAGCCCGGTACCCTTTGCCGGCAACATCATTCCCGCCAACCGCTTGAACAGCGCATTCAAGACGCTCATGGCTTCCCCTCTCTATCCTCAACCGATCAACGACAACCCAACCCAAAATGCTGTGGTTTTGAATGGAAGCCAGTACAACGACGATCAGGAAGATTTCAAAGTTGACTACAATGCTTCCGAGAAAGATCGCCTTTTCGGACGTTACTCGCGGGGCAAGGAAATCGATCCCCAAACCTCTTCCTTCCTGCTCGGGGGGAACTCAAGTTCGGAAGCGCATATCGACAACACTGCTTTCGATGAGACGCACACATTCACACACTCTCTGCTTAACGAGTTCCGTGTCGGCGTGAACTACGTTTTGCCATACGGGCCCAACGTCACCTTCGATCCCTCGGTCGGGACGCTGGCAAGCGCTGCTGGCATTGCCGGCTCGAATGTTAGCGGGATCGATGGCTTGCCGCAGATTGTTTTCACGAGCGCATCAAGCGCAGAGGCGGGAGGTTCGGGCGAATACGAAGGCTTAGGCAATGGCGCGATCATTCAGAAATTTGCTTCTACCGTCTGGCAGATCAATGACAGCCTTCTGTGGAGCCACGGACACCACAACGTCAAATTTGGCTACCAGATGAACCGTTATCGCTTGAATATCACGTATCCCGGTAACTACGGAGTGCTCGGCATCATTGGCTTCAATAACAATTACACCTCTGAAGCCGGCGACGGTTTGAATGGTGGAGACCCGGCAGCGAGCTTTGCTCTGGGACTGCCGAACTCCGTTGGCCGCGGCGCACTGGGCGGTGGTTTCCATCAGCGAGACTGGTTGCTGGCTGGATTCGTACAGGACGATTGGCGCGTAACGGACACGCTGACCTTGAACCTCGGGCTGCGCTACGAGGCTCGTACTCCGTGGATTGAAACGAACAATCGTCAGGTAAATGTGAATATTTCAACCGGTCTGGTGGAGTTCCCTGCGAATGCGGTTGTCCCTAACGGTGTGGTGGGCACGAATGGATACAGCAGAGGACTCTATAACAGTGCTTATGAAGGATGGGGGAATTATCAGCCGCGAATCGGATTTTCTTGGGCTCCTGCATTTCTTGCCCGGAAAACCGTGATCCGCGGCGCGTACGGTGTCTCGTCTTATCTGGAAGGCACGGGCACCAATCTGCGCCTGCCGCGGAATCCTCCGTATACTCCCACCGCAATTCAGGGAACAAACATCACCACCGCCGGAACCACACCTTACACCACGGAAGCTGGATCCACCGGTGGCGCAAGTCCCGCTCCAGAATCAGTCTTTGGGGCAACGATGTACGCGTGGAACCCAACTGTGCAACCGGCGATCGCGCAACAGTGGAATTTTACGATCCAGGGTGAACTGGCTAAAAATCTGACCTTGCAAGTTGGGTATGTGGGACAGAAAGCGACACACCTGGTCGTTCCTCTGGACCTTGGGCAAAACCAGCTTGATGGAGCTGGTACCCCTTACATCGGCGGCTACCATGGGCCCCAAGTTACGAACAGCGCGGGAGATGTAACCGGAGGCGGCTACGGCCCCAACTCCTTCGCCGACGTTTACGACACAGCCTCAGTCGGCACCATGCGCTACGATGCGTTGCAGGCCGTACTGCAAAAGCGATCGAGTTGGGGGCTTGAAGGACAAATCGCTTACACCTTTGGCAAGTGCATGACCAACAGCAGCGGATACTACGGAACTTATAGTCCGGCTTCCGAGACTACGAGTTCTTCGGCGTACCAGCAGAACCTGTATGATTCGCGATCGAACTGGGCGCGCTGCTTCTACGATTCCAGCCAGGTTCTGAGCGCCTATGCCTTGTACGAATTGCCGGTGGGACGAGGAAAACCGTTCGGCCAGGGTCTCCCAGGGGCCGTGAACGCCGCCGTTGGAAACTGGTCGTTGGGCCCAATCTTTTCCTACCATGCCGGATTCCCCCTTGCGATCTACGGATCCGACTTGTCGGGAACCTTCAGCCCAGACGATGGCCCTGGACCTGGTTCCGCGCGACCGAACTGCAACGGTCCGGTTCATTATGCCCACCAGACAGCGGACGGCCAATATGAATGGTTCGCGAACGATAGCTCATTTTCGCCGGAGGCCGCGGGCACATTTGGCACGTGTCCAGCGCAAGGCCCGGTGATTGGTCCGCATTATGTCGACGTGGATTTAAGTCTGCAAAAGAACTTCCAATTCAGCGAAACAATGCGCCTTCAGTTTCGCGCTGACTTCCTGAACACCTTCAACCACCCCAACTTGGCCGCGCCGAATATGTACTATAGCCCAACGTCCACGAATTTCGGCTACATCACCGGTAGTCAGGATCCCAGGAATCTTGAGTTTGCCCTCAAATTTTATTTTTGAAATGGGTGTCAACGCTCGGACGCAATAGATAACTTCGGCAGCATCCAGCGATCGATCAACCGCTCATATGCCGCATGCGGCAGTTGTACCAGCAAGGGCTTGCGCGCAGGATCGAGCCAGGTGAGCAACGCTTCCAGGTCGGCTTGTGACATGGCAGTGCATCCAGCTGTGCCTTGATCATGACTATGCCAAATGTGAAGAAAAACGCACGAGCCGCCGCCCGGCTTAGGTAGGTTCGCATCGCCCGTAACGGCAGCGTTGTGATCAACAACAACTCCCCAGCGGTAGGACTCACCGGCATTCCGCATGTGCTCTGAGCTGCTCCAGTCAGGAGCGACGACAGAGCGATTCACGATGCGGTTATAGTACTTCGAGCCAGAATCGTCGACACACTCGATCGATGGGGTCAGGCTCAGGTAGGGAATCTTTAATCCCCGCGGAGGCTGAAAAGCGTAGCCGAATGCAGTGCCCAGCGCGAAGACGCCGGCGGGAGACTTGCCGTCTCCTTCTCTCTTGACCGGGTCGGGCGTCGCGCGAAAATTAGAATCGTCGCCCGCAAGCACGCCGAGGCCCCACCCTAAACCATTCTTGCCGAGGACAACGAAGATCGGCTCGCCCACGGGACGCCAATTTTCTTGCGTAGTGGTGCGTTCGTATCGCTGCAACTGTCCTTCTACCGCGTTCCAGTTCGACGTTGTGACCGCGATCATCTGCGTGGAACGTGAGAAGGGATCAGACTGGATAGTGCCAGCCTGAGTCAAGCCAGCCACATACCAGCCTACTGACAACAGAAGACAAAGGAGAATGGATGCCGGTTTCATTAAGAATAAGTGTAAGCGCTGAAGTTCGGCGTGAAGCCGGTTCTATCGAGCAAAATTGAAGGCACCCAAGTTACGCCACGTGAGTGAAGAGTGCGCGGCCAATCTAAAATCAACCGCTTGCGGATGCATCTTAACGATACTTGGAACTGTCGGGGCAAGGCGATCCAAACGGTTGGATACGTCCTTGCCCCTTCCGTCTCAAATCTCGCTCACTGGACGAACGATACGCCGTCGAGCGACGTAAAGCACTGGGCATTGCTGAACGTTCCGCCCTGGGCCTGGACAATCACGGTGCCGTTCGGCTGAATGTATAGCCGCCCGTTGGTGGCTCCGCACAGGTCGACAGGGACGTAGACTGCGGTCACCGGGCTCAGCGACGGTGGCAGTACGAAGGGTGTTGCATTGGTTCCGGTAGTGGACATTGCGCCCTGGAAGTACACAATGCCATAGGCATTCCCTGCTTCCGCGCGGCTGGTCTTGTACACAGTGTTGCTCCATCCGTTAATCAGCGTGAGTGCCTTGTATCCGGTGTCTTTTGCGACGAACCACACTCCGTCAAGCGAAGTGAAGCACTGGGCATCGCTGAACGCAGTTTGTGCCTGGACACTCACATCCCCATTGGTCTGAATATAGAGACGGCCGTTGGTAGCGCCGCACAGGTCGGCGGGGACGTAGACATCGTGCGCCGGGCGAAAACCGGTGGGCAGCACGAAAGACTCCGCATTCGTCCCGGTGGTGGACATGGCGCCCTCGAAGTGCACAATTCCGTTGATGTTCACTACAGCCGGAGAGGCAGTGCCGTATACAGTGTCGGTCCACCCGTTGAGCAGGGTAAGGGCCGTATAGCCGGTATCGTTGATGGCAAACGAGGCTCCGTCCAGCGACGTAAAGCATTGGGCGTTGCTGAACGTTCCGCTCTCGGCCTGAACGGTTACCGCGCCGCTGGGCTCGATTATGAGCCGCCCATAGTTAGCGTCACACAGATCGATGGGAATGTAGACAACCTTCGCCGGGCTCAGCGACGGAGGCAGAACGAAGGGCTCTGCATTGGTTCCGGAGGTGGCGATTGCCCCCCTGAACTGCACGATCCCGGAAACTTCCTCGGCTGTCGCAATGCTGGTTTCGAACGGGGCATTGGTCCAGCCGTTGATCAGGGTCAGCGGCGTTGGACCCGCGAACTGAGCAAAAGCCGAGGTACTGCCGACAGCAAGAGCGGCCAGGAGCAGGGCTCCGCCGAGCAGCAGTCCGAATGGGCTGTGGAACCTGCGATTCCCGGCAAGCCGTGCGGATTTGTGGTTGGGGTTGATCTGGGTGGTGTTGTGCGTCGTTTTCATGCGATTTCTCCTTTTAATTTTTTGGGAAAGCTCGTACTGAATCTCGTTGGTCCTGACTTCGGTCCTCACATCGGGTTGACCCGTTTGGAAGACGAGGTATTGCCTGTTCCGATTGCTCCAGCGTTAACTTCCGTCCGCGAAGAGTGCAGGTGTCAATGCAATGCATGTGTCGTTCGCGATCAACAGCAACGTCGTAGCGACGAATGAGAGATACCGCCGGTTGAACATAGATTTCCCTTTGCCAGGCACATTGAATTTGCACCGGTCTTTCTACTTTTTGGATGGCTTGCGATTGTTTGCGCCCGCAATAGCGCTCTGCTGACATGGTGATCGAGAGGAACGAATCGTTTCAGGCCACGGATGTAATGTGGAACACACGTTTTCTTTAGCACCGCTAAGCCACGCTGCACCTCAGTCGGTTGCGCGACTTCCCAGCTCTACCGCGCGTACAGTTGGAAGGGTGCCCAGTAGAAGGGATTGTGGAACCCGCTATTGTGAAGTAGGAACAGCTTGGCAGCGCGCAGAGCGGCATCCGGGCTCGCGCCCCGGTCGAGTTCGTCGTAAAACTTATCCATGAGTAGCTGGGTGGAAACATCCGATGCGTCCCACAAAGCAGCGATCACGTTGTGGGCGCCGGCTCTGAGAAAAGCCCAGGAGAGCCCGACCAGGCCCTCGCCTGAGTAGGAACGTTCCCCGGCGCTATAACATGCCGAGATCGTCACCAGATCGGCGCGCAACGGATGGCGAATGATGTCGCGAGCGTATAGTTTGAAAGAATCGTCTTCAGCGCTGGCTTTCGATAGCACAATCGCCGAATCGAGCGGGCTCAATCGGCTGGCTGTTCCGTGCGCAACAAAATGAATGTAGGAAAATCGCTCCGGATTGCCGTCCAGGTAGGCTGAGGGCGTGGCAGCCTGCTGCGTAAAGATGGTCTCCTCCGCAGCCGGAAAATGCCGGGCAACACTTTCCATTTGAGCTGCGGCCTGCGCGAGTTGAGGATATTTATCGTTGGGTGCGACGCTGTTGCCGAGGAGCAGCAAGCTCCCGCTGTGCTTCTCTTTAATCGTATTCGTATTCTTATTCGGGCGTGAGGCACCCAGGATCCGCAACGAACTGGCATTCGCGATGGTCACGTCTTCAATCCAGAAATGCAACTTCGGTGAGGGCGGCGTTGTCGCGGGGAGCCTTGCCTCGGCCGGCTTTGCGGCGGCTGGCTTTAAAACTGGCGGCTTTGAATCGGAAACAAGAAGCGTCTCGAAATTAAGATTGTTCAGGCTGCCGTCGGGAATGATGAAAACCTTGGCGTCCTTTTTCAATAGTGCCTGAGCCGGTGCAACCAGCACGCGATACAGCGACTGGCCGTCTCTGTCGGCGGATGAGAGGACATCCTGCGGCCCGGCGAGGGCCTCGCGATAGCGCTGCACGGCCGCGTCGATTTCCGAACCTGGAGGAAGTGTGAACAAACTTGTCTTCTGCGGCGTGACTGTCCACAGGTACGACTGCCTCTCGCCCAGCCAATAAAAGAGAATAGCTCCACCCGCGCGCTGCGCCACGGTTTGCGCGTCCATTCCTTGGGCATTCATTCCTTGGGCGTTCTTTTCTTGGGAATTCATGCGAGCGGGCTTGAACGCGGATCCGTTCTGCAGCAGCCCCAATCCCTCGGCCAGAGTGCGGCCGCGGCTGTAATCGGCCACCTGCAAGGCCTCGGCTGACTTGCCTTGAGCGACGAGGAAGTGAACGTAATCGTCGTAGATGCGCGCAGCGTTGCTGAGAAACGGCAGCCGTGAATCTTCATGCTTGAGTTCGGAGCGCGCGGTTTCAAAAGTCGTGAGCGCAATTCGATACTCGCGCCCGGCGGCATCGAGCTGATTTTCGTCTTCATAGAGCCGAGCCAACGAGCGCTCGGCCTCCCATTTTAGAAAGACTGGACAATCCGGAGACTGCGCTACTTCGCGGAATGTATTTTCTGCAGTTGTATTGTCATGGGCTCGAGCCGCAAGCCGTCCTTGAACCAACCGCGGATAAACCTGGTCTCGCCCATTCTTGTCCTCTTGCGCCATGGCGAGCGCTTGGTCCGCGTAGCGCTTGGCGTCGTCCAGCTTGCCGGTTTGCTCGGAGACGAAAGCAATGACGATAAGGGAGTTGATGATATCTTCTCTGCTCTTTATCCGAGTTGCGAGGTCTAGCGCGTCGTGAAACGTCGACTCAGCATCGGAGAGTTTGCCGCCATCCATGTCGATAAGACCAGCATTCGTGAGCCATTTGACCTCATCGTCTTGATCACCGTGTTTCTTGGCTTCGTTCCATGCCTCGATTGTTGACTCTCTCCCGCGCTCGGTGTCTCCAAGCTTGTAGTATGCCCAGCCCTCGTTTCCCAAGGCCGTCTGCGCGATTCCATCAAAGCCTCGAGGCACCGCAAGCCTGCGGGCAGCATCCGCCCACTCAAGTGCTTCATCGAAGTATGCCTGTCGGTCGGCCCACCAGCTAAGGTCAAGTGAGGCGTTGGCTTCTGCGAATTTATCGCTGTGCGAGCGCGCTGATGCGAGAGCCAGCGCGAATTGCCTCCGCGCCTCGATATAGTTACCGCCGGACATCTCGAGGACTCCCCTAGCCCGGATCACATCGGTGCAAGGCGGATAATCGCAGACTCTGCAGAGAGACTCCGCCTGAGCTAGGCCTCGCTCCGCTTCTGGAAATCGGCGCAGAGATACATATGCGACCGACTCCAGTCTTTGTTTTTCCACCGCGAGGGCCCCCGAAGGCGGTGGCTCGTGCTGAGAAGACAAAAGATTGAGCATCTCGTCATTTGCACCGCGCCAGCGGAGAACTTTCGCCCTGAGGATAGTAAATTGCCAGGCCCAGTCGCCGCCGGCCCCACGGAATCGCACGTATCCCGTTTCCGCCTCCCTGGCCGCACTCTCCATGTCACCGTGCCGAAACGTCGACATCGCCTGATCGAACGCTGCCTTTGGGTCGGGGCGGCGAAGGCAAGCTGGTAGGAAAACGGCGAAGATCAGCGACAAAAGTGCGGAACCCCCGACCAAGATTCGCTTGTGTAGCTGTTGCACGGGCGGAAGCATGGCGGCCTCGAGTGTCGCCCGGATTTTAACCGCAAACGCGGGACCCGACAATTATGGCAGGCAATCGAGAGGTGAAATGCGTTGGCTTTGTTGTTGGGCTTGACCGACAAGGGCATGGGGTCACTCGTCGATCAAGGGATGAGACGGAACGTCAGCCTAAGTCACGCAAGCATTCTGCAGCTTGTGGGACAAGTAGAATCCCCGCACCCCATGAGGGTGAGTGGTTGTTGTCGGCTTTTTTGTGTTCCTTGTTGGATCGGGCTAGCCCTTGCCTCCATTGCCGTTAGGATCCGCCTGAGAGCCCGTGATCGATCCGGACGCACCGCCGCCGGACAGCTGAGCGTTAACCCCGGTCACCGTGATCTGATAGCCAGTCGAACTGGTGCCCGATGAACTGGTGCCCGATGAGTCGTTGCTCGACGTATCGGCCTTTAGCGTCTCCAGCCTTGGTCCGGCGCTCCCCGGTTCCGCCTTCGGCGCGGGCTTTACTACACGCTTGATCGTCAGTTCCGCGAGGAAAATCCTTCCGAAGAATGGCACATCGATCACGTGGCCGAACGATTTTCCAGGCGCTCCCGACACGCTTTTGACCAGGGAGCATTTCACCTGCTGACGATCCACAGCTGCCGGGTCCCAATTGAACTGATCGCTGGCCCACTTGGGTACGCCAACCGTGCTTCTGATCTTCGAGTACTGTTGCGCGATGCGGCTGAGCACTCCGCCATCATTCAAATAGGACTCGTCGTTGTCTGGCTTGGCGCCCAGAATATCGTGATAAGGCTCGAGCCCGATCTCCTGCCCGGCAATACGCAGATTGTCGAAGCGCGTACCCAGGAAACTTACCGAGGGTACCAGGCTGTTGGGCGCATGTTCGGTGGTGATCTGCGCCACTATGCGATCGCACGTGAGCACGTCAAGAATATTCAGCTCTTCGAGCACGGCAGTGGCCAGCGTGATCACGGTGCCATCCGCATTCGTGTACCCCCCAACTTGGGCGTAACCGCCCCCGTAGGAGACGATTCCGTCGATCCGGTTAGGTTCCGCTGCTTTGTAATCGTATCCGCCCGTTGGGGGCAAACAGACCGAGGCTTGCTTCTCGATCGTCTTTTGAATTGGGGCTTGCACGTCGGCGCTGAAGGCGAAAGCATCAGCCTTGAACGTGCGAACGATTCTATCGACCCTGGGAGTTTGATTTGCAACAGCTGACATAAGTTCGCTCCACTCTGCTCATTTGAGCTTATTTCTGAATTTGTAATTCAAATGATGCTCGGCCCACTTCCTTATCTTGCCCCATTGTAGTAACACCGTGAACGACCAACGTATAACTGCCGGCTTCACGTTTCCCGCCCGGCACCTGGATCGGCCACTGATCCTGTGCGGATGTCGCCGGAATTGCGAGTGACCATTCCAACAATCCGGCGGGATTATATAACTCCAACATGTATCTGGAGTACATACTCTCCGGCGGAATCCTCACAAAAAGCAGAAAGCCTTCCCCTGAACGCGTCGAAATTACCGGACCTCCGGATCCGAAGGTTCCGACATTTACTGACGCGAAAGACAATATCCGAGGACGGTTTAGCGCCTGGCGCAACCGCGGATACATAACCAGATTCTGGTACCCGACCACCGCCAGCAATAAAGCCATTAACGGAGCGGCCAACGCCGGACGAAACCACGCGAACCAACCTGGTTTTGCCGGTGCCGGGCCGGTTACAGGAGGGCGGGCGGCAGCCGGCTCAGGCTCTTCTGCCAACACAACCTTGCTTTGCTCAACAAACAAAGCTGCGGCGCGAACGTCCAGAGCGCAATCCGGGCAATCGAAATAATGCTCCTCAAACTCGGCCCGCACTTCGGGACTCAGTTCGCCAAGCAGATATCTTTCGGTAGTTTTTTGACGAACCACCATATCGTGGTTCATTGATTAACGCTCCCTCGTAATATAGTGAACCGCAGTGGCCCAGCGTTTCACCGCCGTTAGGCCGAACTGAACTCGGGCGTGTCATCTCCCATATCTTTCAAGTACAACGACTTAAACGATTGTTTGGCGCGGTGCAGCAGCACCCGCAGATAATCCCGGTCTACACCAAAGTCCCGGCATATTTCATCCTTGTCCCGCTCCTCAAGGAAAACCTCGCGCAGCAACCGCCGGTCGCGCTCGGAAAGTTGTTCCAGTATCTCCCGAACTTTCTTTTCCGTCTCTTTGGCTGTAAGGACACCAAGCAGATCGGATCCTTTGGCCGGAACATCCGGCTGTGTTTCATCATCCAGCGAATCGAAGCGTGACCCTGCCCGGTAATGCTCAAGCAAAACATTATTGCAAATGGAATTCACGAACGAACCCAAACGCTCTGGCTGCAAGATTCTCCCGTCGCGCAGGGCCACAAAAAATCGGCTGAACGTTTCCTGACGAACGTCTTCGATTGCCTCTGGTGACTTCAAGCGCGAACGCAGCTTGATTTGGATCAGGGCACTGAAATACACGCCAAAATGCTCTTGAGCACGGTAGTCTCCGGCTCGCAGACGCTCGACGTAAGACTGGTCAAAGGGTTGAAATTGCAAGAACCGGCCCCGTGGACCCTGAAGTGGCAAACAGTGTAGCACCGCAGGTGGCGAACTACCGCCATTTTTCGGGCTAAGTGCAGGCGAAGACGCGAGCTTCAGAGCGGCGCATCTGCTATGAACGCGGTTTGAGGACGGAATGGAGCGAGAGGCATGCACTTGAAATGATGGAATATTTTTGCAATCGGTCGGTGGACCTGTACCCTCGGGGAAGTAACCTCAACAAATGCCGGAGCCGCTTCCCCCGTCGGCTCCGGCACTTGAACGGGACCCCCTGCGAAGTGGTTGCTAGGTTCGGAGCCCCAAACAGTGGTGCAATCGCATCACATCGCGACATTTCCCACTCATTGCTATAGTGTCGGGAACGTGTGGATCGTTTCACTGCATGGTTGATAATTTTTTAGTAGCTCCGGAACCTGCGGAGGGACTGGTCGTTTCGGGGGGACTTGCTCCGTATTACCAGCCAGCCGATCCCGTGGTCCGGCAAAGTGTGCCAATAGGTATCGGATCCAATCCCAAAGAGGCCGACTTTCAGTCGACGGATTGCAGTGTGCCTAAGTTAGTCTTCCGAACGAAACGCACTTCAGAGAATACAAGTTAATGGGTTGTAACGCTGGCGTAGTTTCCATAACCAACAATAATTGTTGAAGCTACCAGAACTAGCAGGCTGAGTGCTACGAACAGTTTAGTCTTGCTACTGGTGCCGTTCCACTCTTTGAGGGTGATTCCCCAGAGCGTGGCGAAGATAATGATGCTTGCCATGTGCAGGGTCCAACTGGAAAATTTATATCGACCCATCTGGGTCTCGCCCATCGTGTAAAAGAAAAATTGCATATACCAAGTCGTGCCTGCGAGGGCGGAGAATAAATAGTTGGCGAGCATGGGAGCTTTGACCGCCGTCCTTTCGAGAACAGCAACTTGTAATGCCATTTCCTCCCCCGGAGCATCGGCAACCGTTTCGATGATGTGCTCCTCTCTGCGATCCGGGATTTCGCCACGTATCTCGGATTCGAAATATTGGTAGCCCGTGCGGTTGCGAACATTGAGGATGACGCACCATATGAAGTTCGTGGTAAAACCACCCGCCAGTACCACGACCAGAACCGGCAGCCCTTGCCACAGCGTGGTGGTGCCGTGCCGCAAGGTGATTGCTTTGATCGGATCGCCCGCAGCCAGTCCATAGGCAAAACACGCGCTCATCACGCCGCAAAATGTCGCGACGATCAGTCCTTTTTTGAGGGCGAATTCCTTGATGGAGGCGCGTTTCTGCGCATCCGACATTTCCCGCTCCTTTGAGATTCCAGCCGCACCTGCCAGGACGATTCCCAACAGGCAAAAAACTACTCCACCCAAAATGATCAGCCCTGAGCGAGTACCCAGAACTTCACTCGCAAAAACGCCGCGAAAAATTGGCGGCATCAATGTGCCGAATGCGGCGGTATATCCGAGAGCGACAGCCATGCCGAGAGACATCCCCAGATAACGCATAGTGAGACCAAAGGTGAGCCCGCCTAAGCCCCACAGCACACCAAACGAAAAGGTCCAGAAGATGCTGCTGGAGGGAGCTTCGTGGAGCACGCGCATCAGGTCGCGGGTCATCATCAGCGCGAGAACCCACGGCACGATGATCCAACTGAAGAAACCGCCCACGAGCCAATAAGTCTCCCAAGCCCAGTTTTTCACGCCGCGATAGGGAACGTAGAAACTGGCGGAAGCGAGACCGCCTAACCAGTGCAACAACACCCCTAGCGCCGGGTTTGGAATCATTAAGTCCTCGAGTGTGAGTTATAAAAAGTTATAAGTGAAACACTTCCTGCAAAGGCTGCATAGCGCGATCGGGGAGGATTCCATCTGGCTGAAGAAAGAAATCTCCCATCTCGCGTTGCCAACGTTCATTGACTTCCCGTTGTGCCATTCCTGCGCGAGCGCGTTCAAAGTCTTCAGTCTCAAGATAGCCGACGAGGAGACCGTCCTCGCGCAGAAACAACGAGTAGTTGTTCCATCCTGTCTCGCGCAAAGCGGACTTCATCTCCGGCCAAACTTCATTGTGGCGTCGCCTGTACTCCTCGATGCGGTCGGGCTTCACCTGTAACACAAAACAAATTCGCTGCATTACTGTCTCCTATCTCAGGAACGCTTCGGGCAGGCCACCGTCAACCGGTATCACGTGGCCCGTGGTCTTGGCACTGTGATCGCTCAACAGCCAGACGATGGCGTTGGCACAGTCCTGCGGAAGGATCGGCAGCCGGGTGAGCGTGCGCTGGGCGTAAAAATCGGCCAACTTGCTTCGCAGTTCGTCGGTCGATTCCTTCTCTGACTGCTCGATCTGGTACTTCTGCAACGACTGAATGACGCGATCGCGCGGGAACATCGTCGAGCCGGCGACCACAGTGGCAGGAGCAATTCCATTCACCCGCACCAGCGGGCCGAGCCCGATTGCTAACTCGCGAATCAGGTGGTTAAGCGCAGCCTTGCTGGTGTCATAAGCTTCGCTTCCTGCCTTCGGAACCACGGCATTCGCTGAGCCCGTCAACACCATGGCACCGGACAACTTCTGATCTTTGAAGACCCAGTCGGTTGCACGCGCGAGCAGAAAATTCCCGGTTACATTGAGTGCGAAAGTAGCGGCCCACTGCGACTCCGTAAGCTGGCCTCCGGCGCCGGGAACAGGAACAGGATAGATCGCGGCGGTGTTCACTACGGCATCGATGCCGCCAAACTTCAAAATCGTGAAGTTAACCGCTTCGAGCAGGCTCTCGGAGGAACCAAGATCGACGGTGATGTGTGCAACCAGTTCGGGCGAGACAACGGCGCCGGCTTCCTGCGCCGTGCTCTCGGCTCGTTTGGTATCGCGGTCCGCGACGACGAGGTGAGCGCCCTTTCGAGCGAGCGACAATGCCGTTTCTCGCCCGATTCCGCTGGCCCCGCCGACAACCAGGATGATCTTACGGCTGAACTCCGCTTCAGTAGGCATGCGCTGTAGCTTGGCCTCTTCCAGCGCCCAATATTCGATACGGAACGCCTCATATCGAGGGAGTGCAACGTAATTGTGGAAATGCGCGAACTGTTCCGACTGCTGCGGCCGTCTGGCCTGCGGCAGCGGATGTTTCGGCTCATTGTATTCCGCTGCACTGTCCTCAAGGGCGTTTGCGCCGGCCATCACATGAATTGCATTGGTGAAGAACTCGGTTGTGATTCGCGCTTCCTTCTTATTCTTGCCGAAACCAAAAAGGCCGATGCCCGGGACAATCACGACGGAGGGATTGGAGTCACGTAACTTAGGCGAGTCGGCGGTGGCCCACGCCTGATAGTACTTCTTGTATTCCTCCCGATAGCTGGGAGTTTGTTCGGCGATGCGCGTCTTCAATAAAGCAACATCTTCTCTTGCGGCGTCCCATGAAATGAATAGCGGACAAATTCTTGTCCGCAAGAAGTGGTCAGGACAACTCGTGCCCAGGTCGCTCAACTCTTTAGACCATTTCGACCCGGCAAACAGAAGCGCATCCGGATCATCGGTGTAGTGAGCGATTACTCGGCGGTTAGAAGACATCGCGCCGCGCAGTGCCGGCAAAATCTGGGTTGCGATTTTCTTGCGATCGGCAACGGGAGAAGTTTCCAGCCCGCCGAACAGAACTCCCTTCTTGCTCTGGTGCTCGTGAATGAACTGACCCATCTCATCAATCGTGCTGACGCTGTTCAGATAGCATTCGCGCTGGGTCTTCCCCCAGGTAAACAAACCATGGCTGCCCAACAGAACTCCTTCGGCTCCGGGGTTGGCTTTAACCGCATCCTCCAGCATGAGCGCGAGTTCGAATCCCGGACGTTGCCAAGGGAGCCAGATGATCTTGCGGTTAAATCGCCGATTGAACTCATCGAGCTTGCGTTTTCCGTTGGCGCTGGCCGCCAATGCAATCGCCCAGTCGGGATGGAGATGGTCCACATGGTCGTACGGAATGAAGGCGTGCAGGGGTGTATCGATAGAAGCAGCAACACGATTTTCGCCGAACGCCGAGAGCGGATAGAAGCCCACAATTTCGTCCTCATACTCCTCTCCGCGATAGAGCTGTTTCAGTTGCTCGAGCCGGTCGAGATAGAGCAACGCAAAGCCCGACTCTTTGATGGAGCCAATATCTCCGCCGCTACCTTTTACGGCTAGAATGCGAACCGGCTTTCCGGTAAAAGGGTCGGATAATTCGATTTTCGAACTCGTATTGCCTCCGCCAAAATTGGTGATACGAAGATCGGCGCCCAGCAGATTAGAGCGGTAACGTAAGAGCGCAAGTTGATCGCCCGAAAATCTGCTGATTTCAGCGTCGTTCCACAAATCCTTCAGATGAGTGAGCTGTATGGATTCAGGCATAAATTATCTCGGTGTAGTGTTGAAATCGCGTCGCTTCGTTGTCCCATTGATCGGTGGCGGCGGGCTCGAATACCTCAGTAGGAAACGATCGATCGACGATGGCGCGAACTTCATAGAGGGAACCGGCACTACCAGTAGCGAGAATCTGCACGGCAATGTTGCCGAGAGCTGCCGCCTCGGCTGGTCCAGCCAGAACTCGCCTGCCGGTTGCATCGGCGGTGAACTGGTTCAGGAGCCGATTTTTTGAACCTCCGCCGATCACTCTGATCTGTTCGATCGGACGATCGATTAACTTCTCGAGATTGCGAATGACTAAGCGATACTTCATCGCCAGGCTCTCGAGGATGGTTCTTACAAAGGCTCCCGGGGTCACGGGGGCAGGCTGGTTTGTCTTTGTGCAATAGGCAGCGATAGCCGCGCTCATATCATCGGGACACAGGAACGATTCGTCGTCGGGATCGACCAGGTGCTGAAACGGAGTCTCCCGCGAAGCGAGCTCCATCAATTCGCGGTAGGCGTATTCTCGTCCGTCCGCTGCCCACGCTTGCCGGCAGCTGCGAAGCATCCACAGTCCCATAACGTTCTTCAACAGACGCGTTGTACCGTTTACCCCGCCCTCATTGGTGAAGTTCAGGCGCAGAGCCTCATCCGTGATCACTGGAGCATCGATTTCTGTTCCCAGCAGCGACCAGGTTCCCGAGCTAAGGAAAGCGGTGCCTTCGCGCGCGGAAATCGCGGCTATGGCTGAGCCGGTATCGTGGCAGGCCGGCGCGAGGACGCGGGTCCCAGCTAGCGCAGAACTACCTGCGAGTTCGCTTCGCAGAGTTCCAAGCAAAGTTCCGGGCTCAACAATGGGAGCAAGCAAGCGAGTGGGCAGTTGCAGCCGATCAATTAGCTCCATTGCCCAGGACCGTGTTCGAGGATCGACCATTTGCGTGGTCGTGGCATTCGTGAATTCGCAAACTATTTCGCCAGTGAGCCAATAGTTGAGCAAGTCGGGGATGGTCAGGAGACGCTGGGCTGCATCCAAGATTCCCGGCGTTTGCGTCCGCGCGGCGAACAACTGATACAAAGTGTTGATCGACATGAATTGGATGCCGGTTGCGCGGTAAATTTCTTCCTTGGGGACGATCCGGAAAACTTCGCCCATCATTCCCTTGGTGCGCGTATCCCGGTAGTGATAGGGATTCTGCAAAAGCTCGCCACGCCCGCCTAGTAAGGCGTAGTCCACTCCCCACGTGTCCACGCCGATTCCTTCAAGACGAGTTTCCTTCAGTCCGTTAAGCGCCTTGCGCATCTCGAGCCAGAGCCGCGGCGTATCCCAGTGGAGCGAGCCTGCGTACTCCACTGGATCGTTGGCAAAGCGATGGACTTCCTCGATTCGAAGAATGCCGGAGTTCAGATATCCCAGGACGGCGCGCCCGCTTTCGGCTCCGAGATCGAAAGCCAGATAGGTTTTGATGGCGTTGCTATCCGGCATAGATATAGATAAGGATGAGACGCTGGTCGAATTTGCGGCCGTACCGACAGCACTGTTGCGCAATGCGAAACTACGGATTTATCTTAGCAACTCCATGACCTGATAAGGGAACAACTGTAAACTTCTTTACTAGCATGGGTTTCGAAGGAGAGGCCACCAATGGACAGAGTGGAGAGCGAAAAGATATTCAGTGCCCTTGATGCTTTCCGTATTGAACTCCCGTCATGGGGCTTCGCCAATACCGGCACTCGTTTCGGAAAATTTATCCAGCCGGCAGCAGCCACTACAACGGAAGAGAAATTCAGCGATGCCGGATTCGTCCATCAAATCACCGGCGTCTGTCCCACGGTAGCGCTCCATGTTCTGTGGGATCTTCCTGAGGGAATTCGGAACACGGATGAGATCAAGAACTTTGCCGGCCGCTACGGGATTAGGCCCGGCTCGATTAATCCCAATCTTTTTCAAGACCAGGAGTACAAATACGGATCCTTTGGCAACCCTGACAAGAAGGTGCGCGAACACGCGCTCCAGCACACCAGAGAAAGTATTGCCATCGCACAACGCCTCCATAGCCGGGATCTCTCTATGTGGTTTGCGGATGGCTCTAACTATCCGGGGACGGCGAGCATTCTGGACCGCAAGCAGTGGTTCACTGAATGCCTGCAGGCGGCGCACGGTGATTTAGCTCCCGATCAACGCATGCTGGTTGAATACAAGCCCTTTGAGCCCGCTTTTTATCACACCGATATCGCAGATTGGGGTATGGCGCTGCTTCTGTCGCGGGCCGCGGGACCACAAGCGAAAGTCCTGGTGGATACCGGCCACCACTATTCCGGACAAAACATCGAGCAAATCGTCGCCTGGCTTTTATCCGAAGACATGCTAGGGGGATTTCATTTCAACGATCGCCGTTACGCCGATGACGACCTGACCATGGGATCGATCGATCCTTATCAGGTGTTCCGAATTTTTCACGAGATCCACCATTTCGAATGGAGAATGGGTAAGCGCTTCGACATAGCCTACATGGTGGATCAGAGTCATAATCTTAAAGGTAAGATCGAGGCCATGATTCAAACGGTTACGATGGCGCAGCAACTCTTCACCAAGGCAGCTCTGGTCGATTGCGTCGCACTTGCTGCGGCACAGAGGAATTGCGATCTGGTGCATGCCGAGTCTCTATTACAGGACGCTTTTGCCACCGACGTACGGCCGGCGATCAAGGCCTGGAGGGAGTCAAAGAGTTTGCCCACTGACCCGATGGAAGCGTTCAGGCAGAGCGGGTATCTTGAGCGAATCAGCAAAGAGCGTGAGTCCCGCAACTCACGAACCCCATCCTCTTACGCCTAAGCCATCGCATGCCCGGTGCTTCGCGAAACGCGAGCCCTTGAAAGCGATTCGACCGACCTGGCGGAGAAATTTAGTTTCCCAGAGCGCCTACCTTGCCGCGCAGAACCGTAATCGAAGCTTTTGGCAGCGTGAAAACAGTTCCTGGCGCACCTTCCATAGTGGTGGCCACTGGCGGATGGTCGGGATCAGCGTGACTGTTGGGACCGTCGTTGATCCATACATATTGCTCGCTGCCGAACGTAACAAAGGTGACCGGCCCTGAAAAAGATGCTTCCCGCTTGCTCTCGGTATTCTCGAATACCACCCGCACCGCGTGAGGATTAGTCTCGTCTCGATTTACCAGCATCAACGACCAGTTGCCATCGGGACGGTGCACCGCATAGGACGTCACCAGGAGATTGCCGTCACTGTCTTTGATGTCGACAGAAGCGGAGAACATTGAATGCATGCCGGCTCGGTGCTGCACCCATTCCAGATTGATCATGTGTGCCGCGAAGTAGGGCGAAGTGTATCCCCTGATTTCGAGGGTCTCTTCATCCGATACAAAGTTTGACCAGGACGACCAACCCAAACAACTGTTCTGAACGCCCTGGGGCTGGATGGGAGAATGGGTGAAGAGAGAGCCTCCACCTTCGAAGAATGAACCTACATTATCGGCAAGCCATAAGGCCGCGAAGATGGTGGTCATCGGACCCGTGAGGTTGGAGGCGAGGTGATCTTCGGTAATCATCAAGGGAACTTCTTTGGGAACACCGTCGTCTCGCCAGACTTGGAGAATGTGCTTCACCAGTGCCGGCTCGCTGTAGAGAGTCTTCCACGTGATATCGCAAGGTTCAAATGGATAGTGCTCAAACGAAACGAAGGCGAGGTCGGCGAGCCGGCCGTGCGATTTCAGATACTCCACAAATCGCCCCATCCACGAAGTGCGGCCCTGGGCATCCGGCCAGACTCGAATATCCTCGTTGACGCCTTCGAAAACTGGACCCCCCAACTTGAGTTTGGGATCAACCTTGTGAATGGCAGTGGCCCACTGAATGTAGAGCGCGCCGTAGTCTTCAGGCATGGCATGCTTGCCGTCGGGTTCCTCGCCCATTTCGATATATGAGATGGGATAGCCGCGCTTCTCGATGTAAGCGATCTGGGCAGCCGCATCGTCCGGTGTGCCGTAGAGCATAGTTACTGGAATCATCGCGGGCAAGTTGTTGGTGAGCCCGCTGGTGAAGAAGAGATCGAAACCGCTGTGCTGGTAACTCCCGGTAGCGTTGATGTCAGCGTCGCCCGCCGAATGCCAGGGATCGATGGAAGACGAAGTATACGTAGTGGGCTGTTCGCTGAGATTTTTCTGGACCTCAACAAAAGCGCCGCTGCTATCCGTGCCCCCGACGCGAATTTGTCGAATCGCGTATCCAACGCAGTTCCGAATGTCCTCCGAGCCGTGCTCATCGCAGGTGTTGGAGGACTCCGTCATCGAAACGCGCACGTATTGAGTTGCAACCGGCGCATCAGCGAGTTTCAGAGAAACGGTGCCGCCTTGCGAGTTCTTCACCAGTCCCGAGGGGAAGATTTTCCATTCGCCCTGTGGTCCCGCGTCGAAATCGAGCGCGCGCTTTCCTACCCAGTACTCCACCTGATAGGTCAGGGCGTATGGACTGGCCCATGCTATACGAATCGCGCTCACCGGCTTTTCGGCCTTAAGATCGACAATGACCCATTGCGGATGCAGTGAATCGCTTTCCCCGGTGAACTTGCCGGTCAGATATGGGTTGCTCTTCCAGTAACTGAGGTTCGGACCAATGATGGGCCGGTCGCCGCTGGTCGAGAACCCGCGGTGCGGGAGCGCATAAGAGAGAATGTAGCGGACCGGTTCCTTAAGCTCCGTGCTGCCGGTGAAGTATCCGCTCTTGTGGACCGGGTCGCTCCAGGTACCGTTCTCAGTCCAGTGCCAGGCGGCCATGCGGAGTTCGCTGTTGTTCCGATAGGAGATCGGTCCCCATCCTGCGGACAAAGATTCCTGGATGATGTGCGGCGTGTAGACCTTGTCGATGCCCTCACGGGACAGAACATCGATCGAGCTGCCTAATGCGCTATCCGGATCGAACGAATTGATGACATGGCTCGGCGTCGCGTCGACGCGAACGATTGACGATTGCGCTCGAGCGCTGTCTGCGACGGATTGGGCAGTAGCTATTCCGTTCCGCGACACTGAAGATAAAATAGCCGCCATGATCGCGGCGCGGTTCAACAACTTCCAAACGCCGCCCCTGCTCCAGTTCACCCTACGGTTTATTCTTCTTACTGCGCTCACCATCGGCGCCTCCGTTTATTGCAGCTCATTGCGCGCTCAATCTAACCAATATAAAAGTACAACGCAACTAGCGTTTTCAGCAGGCGAAAGGTGATCGGTAACTCTGCCTTGCGAGGTGCCAGATGCCGGCGTCGGCGCGTCATTCCGTGGTTAGAGTCGTACTTTGCCAAGAGTTGCTCGCCGCTTCGGTTCTCCGTGCCAACCCACCAGCGGTGGAAGAAAGGCCGCCGGGTTTGGCGTCCAAATGCGAACGTTGTGTCAATCCATCGACATGCCTTACGACAGCTCACTACTCGTCGTGGCTATGCCAAGCTCCTACTTTCTTTGAAAAACATCTGTCTACCGCATAGGCTATTGGTTGGAGGCTGGAATGCATTCCAATCGTCGGCATGAAGGCAGGACAGTGGGGTTATCCAATCGAACTCAACATTCTGGGCGCGGGAAGAATCGCCGAAGCTGCCAACTGCATTTTCAACAGATATGAACCATAAGGGGGCATCATGAACGCACAGCCGAAACCAATTGTCAGCCTCATACCACCGTTCTCAAGTGAGACTGCGATTCTGAAGGTCCGCGCAGTTGAGGATAAGTGGAATACGCGTGATCCAAAGCAAGTCGCGGCTGGTTACACTGAGAAGTGTTACTGGCGCAATCGCTCGGAGTTTATCAGAGGTCGAGAGGAGGCCATCGCATTTCTGACGCGGAAGTGGTCCAAAGAGCTTGAGTATCGCCTTATTAAAGAGCTCTGGTGTTGCGACGGAAACAGGATTGCTGTTCGCTTCGCGTATGAATCGCACGACGATTCTGGGCAATGGTATCGTGCGTACGGAAACGAGAACTGGGAGTTCGAGCCCGGCGGCCTGATGAAGTTTCGGTACGCAAGCATCAATGATCTCCCGATCAAAGAACAAGATCGAGTGTTTCACTGGCCTTTGGGACGCCGTCCTGATGAGCATCCAGGATTAACCGAACTGGGACTGTAGAGATCACCGACTACAACGCGGTCGTCGGGTGAGCTTCATTGGCCCGGAGGTTTCAGCGTCATCGCGGAGCTCCATCCCCGACGAACTGGGTATTCGCGCCTTCTTTGAAGATGACGTAAGCGCGTTTCCATGGGTCGTCATTGATCAAACGCCATTTGTGGCCTGACCCGGTGTGGTCCTCTGCCAAGAGCACGTCACCTGGACGGAGGGTGAAGGTCTCGCCACCCACCATCGTAAATTCCAACACGCCAGCCAACGTAATCACGTACTGAGGAGTTGGATCGTTATGCCAGTCAAGAAAGGAATGTGCCGCCGTCTCCTCGAATTCGATCGACTTCGCATCGACCAAATGACCTCCATTCACACTGCCGCGTATTACGTGTGAATTGCCGTCGGACCCCGTGTACAAACGATAAGCTCGAATCATTTTCAGTCTCCTGGTTGGTTTTCGATTACTTATTCTTCGATCATGCCGCAGTTTCGCCGGACGTGGATTTCTTCTCGTTGAGCATGAGGTTATCGATGTGCAACACGGAAGCTGTTTCGGCACGCACGCGCTCGGTTAAGGACGGATCGTCGATCAAAGAGTGTCCGTAGGAAGGGATCATCTTCTTCAACCCATCCGCCCAACCTGCACTCGTCAATTTGTCGCGAAAACAACGCTCAATGACCTGAACCATGATCCAGACTGCGGTTGACGCGCCCGGCGACGCGCCGAGCATGGCGACAATGGATCCATCCGATGCGGTAACGAGTTCGGTGCCGAATTGCAGTACGCCGCCGTGTACCGGGTCTTTCTTGATGATCTGCACTCGCTGGCCGGCTACCTCAACCTTCCAGTCTTCCTCTTTTACTTTCGGGTAGAACTCGCGAAGTGCAGCGAAGCGCTGTCCGGAGGACTCCAGAACCTGGCCGGCCAGATACTCTTCAAGCGCAAAATTGCTTTTCCCGACCGCCAAAAGCGGGAGAAGGTTCTCCGGATCGATGGAGCTGAAAAGATCGAGATAGGATCCATGCTTGAGGAACTTTGTCGAAAAGCCCGCGTACGGTCCGAAGAGCAAAGAAACCTTCCCTTCCACATGACGCGTGTCGAGATGCGGCACGGACATAGGAGGTGAGCCGACCGAAGCTTTGCCGTAGACCTTCGCATTATGACGAGAGGAGACTGCCGGGTTATCGCATCGCAGCCAAATTCCGCTCACAGGAAATCCGCCATATCCATGGCTTTCTGGAATCCCCGACTTTTGCAACAGTGGTAACGATCCGCCACCGGCGCCGATAAAAACAAACTTGGCCCGGACGTACCGGTGCTCGCCAGTCTTTTCGTCCCTGATCTTCACACTCCAGGCATCGCCATCGCGCTTGAGATCTTGCACCCTGCTGAAGAAATGAATGGAAAACCCATCCTTCGTATGAAGTGAATCCAGCAGATCTTTTGTGAGCGCACCGTAGTCGACGTCTGTGCCAGTGAGCATGCGCGTAGCCGTGACTATGTCATTCGGATCGCGCCCTTCCATCACCAGCGGAATCCATTCCTCGATCTGCCTCTTATCTTCGGAATATTCCATCCCGTAATACAGAGGATGGCTCGTAAGTGCGGCAAAACGTTTCTTCAGAAACTTTCGGTTGTCGACCCCGCGCACGAAACTCATGTGAGGTACGGGATGGAGGAACGACTGCGGGTCCTTTATCGCTCCCTTGGTCACGAGATAAGCCCACAGTTGACGGGAGAGATCAAACTCTGTATTAACCAGCAGCGCGTTGGAAACGTCGATGCTGCCGTCCGCATTCTCTGGGGTGTAATTCAGTTCACAAAGCGCAGCGTGGCCGGTGCCAGCATTGTTCCATGCATTCGAACTTTCCTGCGCCGCGCGTCCAAGGACTTCATGAATTTCTATTTTTAGCTTGGGATCAAGCTCTTTCAGGATGACCGCCAGTGTGGCGCTCATGATGCCGGCACCGATGAGAATGACATCTGGGGTTGATGGATTATCTGCGGGTGTCTTGCCAGCCCGAGTCATGAGAGAACCCTCCTTCGTGGTTTTCATACTGAGATTCTTCCGTAGCAGGTGTGGTTACACTGAAATGGGATCAGGTTTGGATAAAGAGCAGCACGCCCGAACTTCCAGTTATGTTCCGCCGCTTCATGATGTAGAGTTTGACTGTGCGGCCATCCTGCGCGATCGTTTTTTCGACGACCGTCACTCCGGACATGTCCACGGGATATTTGTTTTGCAGCCCGTTCTGGGGGATGCCGGTGGAATCCAGCGTGATGAGACTGGGGAAATTTCGTCTGGCAGATTGCGGTGGCGCCGTGCGTCATTGCAACTTGTTAACAGTGTCATTCTCTTAGACAGCCGACTCGGTCGGAGCAAGGCCTCGTTGTACGTATCCCTCTCCAGCAGCAGTATTTCGCCAGATAGGGTCGACTGCCTGATTGGAACCATTCGTGCTGTCCAGTGACCAGGCGATAGTCCTATCGCTAACAGCAGGGGGACGCGATGTCTCACCATCTCGACTCACCGATCGCGCGGCAAGACATTCGCCTCGACATTACGGATCTGTATGTCTTTCGCGGCGAGACGGGCACCGCGTTTGTCATTAATGTTTGTCATTCCATTTTCGGGCCCGTCCCAGCGCCCGGTTACCACCCAGAAGGTATGTACGAGTTCAAAGTCGATTTGAACGCCGACGCTATTGAAGATGTGACCTACGTCCTCACCTTCACCGAGAGGGATAAGAGTAGGAAACAGAGCTACGTTGTACGGTACATTCGCGGAGCCGAAGCCACCGATCCCCACGCATCCGGGACTGTCATTGCCCAGGGCGCAACTGGCGATACTGTCACGATGCCCAATGGTCTGCGAGTCTGGGCGGGCAAAGCTGGCGATCCGTTCTGGATTGAACCCGACGTGCTTCATGCAGTTGGGCACGCCTTCCAGGACGGCACAACTATCAATCTTGCGGTCTGGGATCCGAGCCATGCCAAGAATCTCTTCGCCGGGCACACCGTTTACCCTATTGTGTTGGAAGTTCCTGACAGCGACTTACTCGGCGACTCCAAAGGAAACCGCCGCATAGGCGTGTGGGCTGTGTCCAAGCTGGCCACGGACGCTGGCGGATGGCGCTCCATCAATCGTATAGGCCTCCCCATGATCCCTCCGTTATTCACGCAGTACGACGACGATCTTGGTAACCGCCTCAATGTTGGTCGGCCGGCCGATGATTTTGCGACTTATGGCGCAGCCGTGACCAAATCGATCGCTGCGGTTGTGTCGGCTTACGGAACTGCGGAAGACCCTACGGCGTACGTGGAGAAACTGGCACACCGCCTCTTCCCTTACGTCCCGAAAATTACTGATGCAGGAGCGCAGTCGAAAACAAAGGAGAAAGTCACATGAACACGTTCACTACGAAAGATGGAACCTCGATCTTCTACAAGGATTGGGGAAAAGGTCCGGTCGTCACTTTTTCGCACGGATGGCCATTGAGTTCCGATGCATGGGATGCCCAAATGCTGTTTCTCGGACAAAATGGGTATCGCGTGGTTGCTCACGATCGCCGCGGCCACGGCCGTTCCGGTCAAACCTGGCAGGGAAACAATATGGATCAATACGCAGACGACCTCGCGGAGCTTCTCGATCATCTCGATGTGAAAAACGCGACCATGGTCGGTCATTCTACTGGCGGAGGCGAAGTGGTCCGCTATATTGCCCGGCACGGACAGAAACGCGTAGAGAGAGTTGTTCTGATTTCAGCCGTTCCGCCCCTCATGCTAAAAACCGAGAAGAACCCCGGGGGGCTGCCTCTGTCGGTTTTCGATGAAATCCGCGCCGGCGTGGTCAAGGACCGCTCTCAGTTCTACAAAGACCTCAGCCTTCCTTTCTATGGTTATAACAAGCCGGGAGCGAAAGCTTCGGAAGGAGTTCGCGGAGAATTCTGGCGGGAGGGAATGCAGTCCTCGATCGTTGCATCCTACGACTGCATCAAGGCTTTTTCCGAGACGGATCAGACCGAAGATCTCAAGAAGATCGATGTTCCAACCCTTGTCATTCAGGGAGATGCCGATCAGATCGTGCCGATCGACGATTCCGGCAGGCTCAGTGCAAAGCTCGTCAAGAACGGGACACTCAAAGTGATTCCTGGTGCTCCGCACGGGCTATGTACCACACACGCGGATGTGATCAACCAGGAGCTTATTGCATTTCTACAGAAACCGTCACTGGTGCGTAGCGCCTGATCTGAGGTGCCTGATCTGAAGAGATGTCGTGTGAGCATGGAATCCGAAAGGTGCTTTAACTATTTGGTCATCGCTGCAAACCAAACGGCGCAGTAACCCCTGAACCTAGTTACCGCCGGATTCCTTACTCGCCGCAATTCGTGAGTCGTCGGTGTCGAGGTGAGGTTGAAGAAAACATGCGATGTAGATAGAAGTAGATCAGTCCGGACGAGCAAAATTTCCTAGACCTCTACGGTTTCGAATTCCTGCTCGGAAGTTCGGCGGCCTACAGCTCGATAATTCTTCGCTTTACACTACTGCCTGTTTGTTTGGTAACCGCCGATGTCTATATGCCCGGACTTGACTCGCTGTGAGCCTTCAAGATCCACTTCGCCGACCGGTATTCCGTCAGTCGTTCCAGCAGCAATCGCGGGAGAATCCGATCGCACATGAAAGTCATCGGTTGCGGCATCCGCGAAATGCGGATCCAGAAAACGGGAGTGCCCGTCATTCCCAGTTGACTGAACATAATTGTCGAATCCCGTTAGCGTACCGGAAGCTTCCCCCCATGTGCTCGCCTTCGGTCCAGCCGCACAATAATAAAGATTGTGATCGATAGCGACGGGCGGTTGATTCTTATCGATCTGCGATTTGTTTACTGCGATAAGACAGCGGGGCCCCGCGTAGACGATGTTATTCGCGAAAATGTTGTCCGCCATGTTCCACTGCATCTGGAACTCGCCCGATCCTGTGCCCGACGTATCGTTGTCGTAAAGCGTGTTGTTGACCACGATGCAGTGCTCAGTGTGACCCCGCTCCGGCGCATACCCTCCGATAGAAACGCCCGCGGTGTGACCGTGATAGATAAGGTTATTTCGTGCGGTGATGTAACTGGTCGCGCGGTCCTTGTGCTCGCTGGCCAACTCGATTCCAAAGTCCACATCGTGCATGACGTTCTGTTCGATCAGAATTCTGGTGCCGCCGTCCACGTAAATTCCGTCGGAATTTTCGTCATTGCCGTATGCCGGATTGCCGCGCGAAGTAATGTTGTAAACCAGATTGCCGCTAACCACTCCATCGCGTGCCTGGTCAACGGCAGGGTCGGGAGCCGTACGCTCAAAACCGATGACATCGATTCCGATGTTGTTGTTGTCGTGGACGACATTATGCGTGATGCGGAAGTGCGTGACATTCCCGTTCACCACCAGCGATTCGCTTGAACCGGTTTTCAGATGATGCACTTCATTACCGTCAATGACCAGTTCACTGATAGGCGCCTTGGCGTCGGTACCGTATACCGCGATGCCGAATCCGTTGCCGCCGCTTCCGGGAGCGTCGCGGCCAGGAAAAGTTTGCTCAATATGATGGACATTATTCTTCAGCAGTTCGATATGGGATCCCGACCCCATAATGCTTATGCCTAATGGAGCGAGCCGGTGTTCGGCGGTATGGAAGTTGCGGATTTCAAAACCTTCGATTCGCACATAGCTCTGGTTGTGAATAGTGAGCACGGCTTGTCTGCCAGAGGGAGTGAAATACCCCGCGTCGAGGACGGCCGTCTCGCCGGGATAGCTTCGAAAAGTAATGTATCCACCGGTCGCATTGCCGGAGACCTTGATGCTTACCAGTTCTTCGTAGACTCCAGCCCGCACATTGACGGTGCTGCCAGCGCGTGCGACTTCGGCGGCATGTTGAACCGTGCGCCAAGGCGCCGCTTGCGTGCCGGGATTTGAATCATTACCCGTCGTCGACACGTAGAAAGACGAGTTGGTCTGGCCAAAGCCCGCTGAGATGCACAAAAACAACATAGCCACAGACAGAACTTTCACGCCGATCCTCCCCCAAAAAGCACCCTCGCCGGCTTTCAATGCGGTTCACTGCGGCGCACAGTCGATTGGAATAAATGAAACAAAACGCAACAACTCGTAATACAAGTAAAGACCGACAAAGTCAACCAATTTTTACTTCCGAATGAGAGGACATGAATGGTGTCGGTCAGTTGAAGGAATTTATGCCGGTTTTGCTAAGCATGCTCGAAGCAGAACGTAGAGTCGCTACCGTGGATTCAGGTCAACGTAGTGGCTGAAACTGGAAAGCGCGACCTGGTCGTTGCCAGGAATGAAGAAGCCAAACCTGCCAAGAGTTAAATTGTCTTCAGGATCAGCCCAGCGGTCGAGAACAACCCAGTTATCGCCTTGCCTGATCTGGTGGACGATCTGCTTGGATTCGACGCGGATCTGGATCGTGCGGACACTTTTCTTGTCGGCCTTGTGCGGGATCTTCACCTCGTCGCCCTTTTGACCGTTGCGGATTACCGTTCGATAGAAGTTGTTGTCGTCCATCTGGAACAGGACATAGTTGTTGGCGTTGACACAGTTGAGCATCCACTGCAGGCGATGTCCTTTAACGAGGGTGGCGGAAAAAACAAAAGTACCCGATGTCGGAGTCGCGCTATACATGACGAAGTCGCCGCCCTTGCGAACGAACGAACCTTTTTCCTGTTTCCATCCCGAGGGGTCCTCCCACTTCAACATGCCGTCGGGAGAAAGGGATAAATCGAGACTCCGGGATTGCCCCGCGACGACGTCGATCGGAATGGAACGAGTAAAATTGTCGGCCATCTTCGCGGTGAGTGTGTAGGATCCTGCAGGTAGGTTCAGCGTGCCGCCGCTACTTACCTTCAACGGACTCTCGCCCGTTTTGATGAGCGTAACTTGTGCGTCGGCGGGCGTGAAGTTGATTTTCAGCTCGGCCAGAGCCGGCTCCAGCGCTGTCTCCGCGGCCGTCAGAGATACGGATGTTCCCACCACAAAGTGTTTCTTGATCTGCTTCGCCTTGAACTTGTCCCGACGCAGTTCGACGGTGTGGTCTCCAGGATTCACGGTGGCCACCGTTAGTGTTCCATCGGGCTGCACCGTTCCCACCGGAGTCTGGTCGATGAGCACTGCGGTCCCCGGCGCGCCGGCTTGAATCGTAAGCGAAGCCAAATGCGGGACGGGCTGCAAATTGAAAACCAATTTGGCCTGCTCGCCCTTGCGAATCCGAACCTTTTGTTCTGGAAGATCCTGGAATTCGCTTTTTGAAACTCGCACAGAATAGTCTCTAAACTCAAGATTTGGGATGCGCAGCTGGCCACCCCGAGTTAGGTAAGGCTGCAGTTTCCCATCGACAAAGACTTTCGCTTGGTCTTGACCTGTGACCACCACCAGCGTGCCCAGGTTCTGGTTGGATTCCAGGAACTCGTTGAGCGTGGGGGCCGCTCCGGCGTTCACATCGAGTTTGTATTGATCGCTGCCGCGAGTAACCGTCAATTCGTGAGCGCCCGCGGAAACGGAAGGCAGGTCGAGCCCGTCCTGCGGCACATCGACCGGAGTCTGGCTGTCGAGGCTCACCTTGGCCGCTGCATCGCTGGAATACACGTGCAGATGATCTGCCGTCGCGCTCACGACTATCGCGAGTACCCCTTTCGAAGCGATTGGGCCTTTGACTACCGGCGCAGCTCCCGCATCCGCTGAGAAAGTGAAGGACACTTTTTCCCGTGGTCCATCAACTGTCAGCTTGTGTTCGCCAACCGGTATTTCGTCGAGAGACCATTGCCCGCTTTGAAATTCAGTGGGCGCCTGACCGTCGAATGTTATTTTGCCCTCGCCTGTATCGGAAGACAACTTGATTGACGGCAGCACCGGGGTTGGGGACAAGGCCGCCGGAGTGGCGGTTGCTGGTGGCACCGAATGAACTTCGGCAGCCGGTGTGGGATGTCTTCGAAAAATAAAAATCGTTACAACCAGGATCAATACGCCAGCAGAGGCGAGAAGGACGCTTTTGTTACGCTGTGAGGTTCCCGCCGTCTGCTTGGGAATCGAGGATGACGCCTTAGCTTTGAGCGTGCTTGCCGGAGGCCTTGCCACAGACGCGCTCGCTACCGGCGCTGAAATCTGCGGCGCTGATGAGGCCAGCGGCGAATCTTGAATAGTTGCAACCGGCTCAATCTTTGAAGTCGGAGCGGGAACGCTACTGCTGCTCACCGGCGCCGGTGGAGTGTTAAATGTGACGGTCGGACTGTTGCTCTCGGGCGATCCAGTCGCACCCGTACTCGCCACCTGCAGCAATCCGAGCCGGTGCAGGAAGCCATTCGCAACAGATATGACTTCTCCGTCGTTCGGATACTTGGCTGCGACAGCTCTAAGCCGTTCTTCCAATGCATGGTTCGACACGGCATCCTTGCTGGCATCAATTTCACTCTCCATGCGTCGCAGTTCTTCCAAGTCACGGCGGCGGATTTGACGGTACTGGGTCTGAAGATCCCGCTGGACCGTCTCATGAATCTGAATCAGACGAGGCTCGCGCGGATAGACCGATAGTCCCTCCTCGATGCGGGACAGAGCACCCGCAAGATCGGCGACAGTTTGCAGTTTACGTGCCTGTGAGACACATTCCTCCACCGAAGTTTCGCGCTTCTTGTCGAGGATCAGAGTGCGAAGGGTCTTGCCCATAGGATGCGAGGGATTCAAGTCCAGCGCTTCGCGCGCAAGATTCTCCGCTTCCCGCCAATCGGTTTCCACCGTTGCGTTGGCCAGTTCAACCAGGGAGTTGGCCAGAACCGCCCGCGCCAGGGAATTGTTTTCATCCACCTCATAGGCATGGCGAAGCAGTTTGATCCCCTCAGGCGACTTCTGCGCGAACAGATTTTGTCCTTCGGTCATGAGACGGTGGGCTTCCGTCTTCCGCTCGATACCGTCCCGCGCGAGTTTCTCAAGTTCCTTCAATTCCACATCGTTGGGGAACTCCGGGGCGGCGCTTTGCAGCAGATCCAGAGCTCTCGCGTAGTCGCTGGAATGCAAACAGGTGTCGACCTGTTCGACCAGCCGGGACCTGGATTCGATCCGCACCTGCTGATCCCTGCGCTTCTGCAGGCGTTCAACTTCGAACGTCAATCCTGGATATTGGTTGTAGATGGTCCGCAAGATTTCCCAATCATTGACCGCATCTCCATAGGAGCCCTCCTCTTCGTGCAGGTGTGCGCGGGCAACGATGGAGTTGACCAGGTCGCGCTTGTCTTGCACCAGGCGCAAGGCGCGCTCAAAATGCGACTCCCCAGGATGTAGGTCGAGAGCCTCGCGCAAAATGTTGACGCGTTTGTCCAGATCGGGTTCACCCTCCACCTGACGGTCGATGGATGCGATGAACGCCGACAGCTCTTGCCGTTGCTGCTCTTCGATATCGTATTTGAGAGCCTGGAAAAGGGCGTTGCTGGGATATTTGGCCAGATAGCTCTGACACAGATCCAGGGCCTTGCGGAAATCGTGCTCTGCCAGGCTTCTTCGCGCTTCGGCATACGCGGTATTCATCGCGTCGTGTTCGGACCGGACCTCGTTGTAAAAGCTCTGATAGTTGGCCCCACTCTCGCGGTTAATAGAATCTGGGGCGCGCCGGTCAAGATCGAGCACGACCCCTAATTTCACAAGCGCATTGCTGACGTCGCCCTTGTGCCACGCATCCATGGCAGCGCGATGAACTTGCTCTTTCTCCTGGCGCAGCTTTTTGTATTCCTGTTCCTGGCGGTCAACCTCCGCCAGTAACTGCAATGCGCGGGCCTCCTGAGGCCGGAGTTGGAGAACGTTCTGCAACGCCTCGCGGGCGTGCCCGTAGGCGTGATTATCGATGTGCTGCCGCGCCAGGCGATACCAGTTATCAATCTGCCGCTCGCTGCGCCGGTTTTCAATCCGGCTTTTCAGGCTCAGGGCGGCGGCATTGTCAGGCTCCATCTGCAGAGCTTCCTGCAATTTTTGCAGCGCGAGTGGATCCTCTTCTTCATCAAACCTGGCGCGCGCAGCGTCGAGCAACTGAGAAAGCGTTTTTCGCCGAACCGCGCCGTCGAGTTGACGGCGCAGAGAACCAATGGAAGTGTCCATGTGGCCTTCGGCCTCAAGCTCGCCGAGGATTTCGTCGGCGAACTGAAAATCTCCTTCCTCCAAGGCTTTGGTAGCGCGCTGCAGCCGAGGCCGGGTGCGTTCGGGATCGAAAAACTCGATCGGCTCGTTGCGCAACGCTTTATTCAGAGTGTCGCCGAAATCGCGGGCGCTCGCGAAACGGTGCCAAGACTGCTTGGCCATTGCTTTATGAAGCACACGGCTGATGGTCTGGCTTACAGTGGAGTTCACTTCGGACGCCAACGGGGGGATCTGACGAAGAATTGCATCGACAACCTCGTCCGCACGCGCCCGCTGGAACGGATGGCGACCCGTCATGGCTTCGTAGCACACCACGCCGAGGGAAAAAACATCGGAAGCCGGAGAGAGCGCCTTTAGTTCGATCTGCTCAGGAGACATGTAGAGCAGCGTCCCTTTTTGCGCCCGGGTCGTTTGAGTGTCGGCCATGTGAGCGATGCCGAAATCGATAATTTTCACCGAGTCGTCTTCCATGACGAAGACATTGCTCGGCTTCAAATCGCGGTGGATCAGCCCACGCTCGTGCGCCGCTTGCAGGCCGCGGCATGCCTGGGAAATGATGTCAACCGTACGCTCCACCGTCAGGCGATGACTGGCTTTGCGGACAAAATGTTCCAACGTAGTACCGGGAAGAAGGGGCATCACAAAATAGGGCTTCTTTTTGCCATCTTCTTCGAATTCGCCAATATCGAAAATCTCAACGATATTGGGATGGCTCATGGAGGCGAGCACATCGCATTCTTTGTAGAACAATTGAAGCGAAGCCGGGTCGGGAATGTCGAGGATGGTCTTGACCGCCACCTCTCGGCGCACCACAGTGTCATAGGCCCGAAAGACGAGACCCATGCCACCTTGGCCGAGGATCTGCCTAACCTCGTAGCGGCCTGCCAGTTTTCTCGGCGAAGCGGGTATGTCCATGGCGTGGTCCCAGTGCGCAAGCGCCCTAGAATCTTACTCGATTTGGACATAAATTGTAGCCCCGATCCATACGAACTTTCGACTCTTGACAATGCTGCCAAAGCGTAGGAAGCTTCTAGGACTTCGGTCAGGCCTCCTCCCGGCAACATGACCTTTGCGAGCCCCAAATTAACCCTCGAAAGGGATAGGTGAGAATTCGTGAAACCTGAATCGATATCAATTGCGGGCAAGGTTGTCTTGGCATTTGTAGTGGGGCTAGTCGCGGTGGCGATCCCAGGGGCGCATGCTCAAACCTTTAGTGTGATTCATAGCTTCACCGGCGGAAGCGATGGGGGAAATCCCGTCAACGGCTTCACCGCCAGCACCACTGGATATATGTATGGCACCGCCAGCTCTGGCGGCGCTTACGGTAACGGAGTCGTCTACAGAATGAGTGTGAAGGGCGTGGAGACCGTTCTGCACAGTTTTGGCAGCGGAAAAGATGGGGCAGCTCCAAACGCGGAATTGATCAGTAGCGGGTCCGATTTTTATGGTACGACCACTGCCGGCGGCGCTTACGGTAATGGAACGGTGTTCATGATCGATGGAAATAAGGAAACTGTGCTCTACAGCTTCCCCGGCGGCACTGCCGGAGCAACACCCCAGGCAGGAGTGGTGCTCGACGCGGCCGGAAACCTTTATGGAACCATCAGCGCCGGCGGGGAAAGTGGAAACGGTGCAGTATTCGAGATCTCTCCTCCGCCCAGTAAAACCGGGCCCTGGACGGAAACGATTCTTTACAGTTTCGGTACTGGCACGGACGGTGCAACTCCCGTGAGTCCGGTTAGTTTTGACGTGTCCGGCAACCTCTATGGCACCACTTCCGCAGGCGGCGCTTACGGATATGGCACCATTTTCCAGTTAGTGCCGGGAGCGGTTTGGACAGAAAACATTCTTCACAATTTCCAGGACGGCGACGATGGAGCTGTTCCTTATGGCGGCCTTATCTCCGATTCTTCGGGCAATTTTTATGGCGCCGCTACGGAGGGCGGTAACGGCGGTGGGGGCACAATTTACGAGCTCACTCCCGCGGACGGCATTTGGACTTTTAACGTGGTCTACAGCGTACCTGGTTGGGGCATCTCGGGAAGTTACCGCAACGTTGTCCTGGGTGCCAATGGCGTTCTTTACGGCACGACGCATTGCGACGGCAATTACAATGCCGGAACCGTATACAAACTGACCCCTACGGCGGGCGGATCCTGGAAATATAAGGTGTTGTATAACTTTACCGGCGGCGCCGACGGCCTCTACTCGTTCAGTAACCTCGTGGTGAGAAACGGCAAGCTCTACGGCACGACTAAGTATGGTGGCGCGAATGACGATGGCGTGGTATTCGAGGTCGCGGAGTAGCTGAACCACCCGCCAAATCAAGCGCCGCAGTTCATGTTTACAACGAGCGCAGGAAGTTCAGAACGTTCTGAATCTGCGACGGGGTGAGCGCTTTAAAGTTGCGGATCACTGCATCGGCTTCCGAACCGCAACTACGCTGGGATGCGCCACCAACTTGGGCATGGCAGTTGTCTCCCGAACTGTGGTCTTCGATGGCTTGCAACAAGTCAGTAGTACGTCCGTCGTGCATAAAAAACAGACGCTGCCCCACGCCCCATAATGGAGCGGTGCGAAACTCGTCCGATCCTGCTACCCCTTGATAAATTCCATCCGCTAGACTCGCGCCCATGTGGTGGAGTGCGAAGTCCGAAAACGGTCGATAGGTAACTTCGCTCAAAGCGGGGTAGATTGACGCCGCGGTCTTCAGCGAAGGTGAATGGCACAGAGTGCAGCCGATCTGGGAGAACAAAGCTGCTCCGTTCTCCGTTGATGGCGTCGTATGCGCTGGCTTTGGTGGTGCCAAGAGCCTTATGAAGGCGGCGAAATTGACGATATCCGAGGACATCTCCGAGACGGTTCCAGCGGGCGTCCCGAAATTCGGGCTTTGAGGATTGGGATTCAAAATGCTGCTCGAATCTTCGGGCGATGCATTGAACACGCACCCTGGCGCCGCGTCGCGCTCATCCGGAAACAATTCATTGGATATACCCTCTTCGACGCTGGCGGCTTCGGCGACGAACATCAGCAATGACTGATCCTGCGCCTTCCATCCGAAGCGCGCGATCATACCGTTGTTGGGGCTGATATTAAAAGTACCGCCGATGCCAAGGTTCGACCGGGCAGCTTCCGTTGATGCCAGGTTGGCGCGCAGCGTGGCATCGGGCGTGTTCTCCACCAAACCCAGGCCGTAGAGAGGCGTTGGGATGCGGAGGGCGATGTTTTTGTCTGCTATCAGTCGGGAAAAATCCGGCTGTTTCAAAGTGCAACCCTTGGCATCGCTGCGACCGGTAATCGTATATATGCCATGAACCTCGCCATCGAGAGTGCCATCGGCCTTGCGAACGAAGCGTGGCACCCGCACTGGACCGTGCGCGGTGATGAATGATGGAACCGAGTTAGTCGCTCCATCGAGCGTTGCCAAAGCCACCTGCGGATTGGGATGAGGTTCCTCTGGAGCCGTCAGTCCTGGGCTGCTCCCCCCAGCCGTCGGTTGGGCATGGCACATCGCGCAAGCGTTACCGTTGAAGGTTGGTCCTAAACCTTTTCCTTTTTCAATGCTTCCCGAGACTGAGACCGGTTTGGCAAAGCGCAGAAACGCATGGCTGAACACAGACAGTTCGTTGGCGTTGAGGGTGAGATAAGGGCCGCCCGCTCCGGGAGCGCCCGCCCGTGGCCCTGGGTCCTTTTGCGCCTGTGTCTCGATGGAAGCCATCGAAAGCGAAAGGGTGAGAAACAAAACTACGCTGGTTGCGCTGGATCGCTTCATTGTTCGCAATAATAATTGTTCGCAATAATAATGTGGCAGGCTACGAAATCAGATCCTTTATTTCTGTTAGAGTTTCCGATTGGCAAATCCCAAGCGAGGGCAGATCCTTTCTATGATCAGAATATCTTCACCATCCCAACCAGGTGCGTCCCAGAGATGGGCGCGGATCGCTACTGCCCTTTTGATGCTCGGCTCTGCTGCTCACGCCCAGACCGCGCCTCTAACTCCGGACATTCCGACCACATATAAAGCGCCGACTGCGTCCTACGACTACGTTAGACGGGAAGTGATGATTCCCATGCGGGATGGCGTGAAACTTTTCACCGTGATCGTTATTCCTAAGGGCGCAGCTGCAAAGAGCGCGCCGATCCTCCTCACTCGCACTCCTTACAACGCAGCGAAACGAACGGAACGCTTCCAGTCTCCGTACATGCTCGCGACCCTGCCGCAGGGAGACGAAGTGTTCGTTGCCGATGGCTACATCCGCGTCTTGCAGGATGTTCGCGGTAAATATGGCTCGGAGGGCGAGTATGTAATGACGCGGCCATTGCGAGGGCCGCTGAATTCCAGCGCAACCGATCACTCGACTGATGCCTACGACACTATTGACTGGCTGGTCAAGAATATCCCAGAGAGCAACGGCAAAGTTGGAATGCTCGGGAGTTCCTACGAAGGCTTCACCGTGGTGATGGCTCTGGTCAATCCGCATCCCGCGCTGAAAGTCGCAGCGCCAATGAGCCCCATGGTCGATGGGTGGATGGGCGACGACTGGTTTCATTTCGGCGCCTTTCGGCAGACGAATTTCGATTACTTCACCGAACAGACAACGGTGAGGGGCGCAGGGCATCCTGTCATCCGCCAGGGATATGAGGACTACGAAAACTTTCTTCGCGCCGGCTCGGCGGGAGATTTCGCCAAGGCCGGAGGCCTGGACCAATTGCCCTGGTGGCACAAGACCACAGAGCATCCCGCTTACGACACATTCTGGCAAGAGCAGGCGCTGGATAAAACAATGAGCAAGCAGCCTCTAAAAGTTCCGACCATGTGGATTCAGGGCCTTTGGGACCAGGAAGACATGTGGGGAGCGATCCACTGTTACCTGGCAATGGAGCCCAAGGACACGCATAATGACATGAACTTTTTAGTAATGGGCCCGTGGCGCCACAGCGGAGTCAATTATGACGGTTCTTCTCTGGGGCCAATGAAGTGGGAAGGCGATACCGCTCTCCAGTTTCGTCGCGACGTGCTCAAGCCATTCTTCGATCAATATCTTAAAGACGGTGCGCCGAAGGCCGACACCCCGCCGGTGTTCATCTATAACACCGGCGAAAATCATTGGGACCGGCTGAAATCCTGGCCACTGGCATGTGAAAGCGGTTGTGCAACGAAGTCGAGGCCGCTCTATCTCACGGCAGGACTCGGTTTATCATTCACTGCCCCGTCCGCAAACGATGCCAAAATGCCTAGCAGTTATGACGAATACGTCTCCGATCCCAGCAAGCCGGTGCCTTACCTGCCGCGCCCCATTACTTTTTCTGATGGCGAGGCGTGGAGGCGCTGGCTGCTCGTCGATCAGCGTTTTGTCGCCGACCGGCCAGACGTCCTCTCTTACACAACGCCGGTTTTAACCGAGCCTTTGCGAATCAGCGGCGCGCCGGTGGTCAATCTTGTCGCTTCGACAAGCGGCACGGATACCGATTGGGTGGTGAAGCTTATCGACGTATATCCGGATGAAGTGCCCAGCCGCCCGGAGATGGGCGGCTACGAGTTGAACATTGCTATGGATATTTTCCGGGGCAGATATCGGGAGAGTTTTGAGACGCCGAAGGCGATCACTCCGAACACGCCGATGCCTTATAAATTCATCCTACCCACGGTGAACCATGTGTTTCTTCCCGGTCACAGGGTCATGGTGCAGATCCAGTCCAGCTGGTTTCCGCTCTATGATCGAAATCCGCAGACTTTCGTGACGAATATTTTCTTTGCCGAGCCGGAAGACTATGTAAAAGCAGTTCAGCGTATCTACCACGCGAACGGGGCATCCAGCTTTATCGATCTGCCCGTGGTCCCCATGCAATAACCGTCATCTTAATGCGTGAGAATGCATGCGCCGCTCGTTCATCGCCAGTTTTATGCTTGTTGCTTCGTTCCTTGCACTCAATGTGGACGCACTCGCAAGAAGACTACAACCCCCACCGGATGTGAACTATAGGTTGATTTGAGAACGTCTGGAACGCCGTACCAAGTAAACTGTCCGCCAAAAGCTGTCGAAAGATGGGGGATTCTACCAACATCGCGATCGTAGCCAAGGGTATATGCCTGCACGCGAGCAAAGTAACGTTCGACGAAGCCGCTGGGTAGCGGATTTTCACCGAGCAACAATTCGTTCGTGCGGTCCACGTTTTCAATACGTGTCCAGGCATAGTTCCGGCTAAAGAATCGCAGGGTGGATTCCAATAAGTAACTATTGCCAATGTTTCCGTCAGACAGGCTTTGGTTCCGGCCCCACAGAAGCATCGAGGCCCAGTTCCCCTTGCGGATTGGCCGGTTGTACATCAGCGATGCGGTCATACGTCGTACATCTTCGCTAGGTTGCAGTGCCTCAGGGCTGTGCAGTTGAGAAATCGAATACTGGAAGCTCCAATCTTGGCCTGGATTCACCGACACTCGGGTTGACCAGGAATCTATGCTGCCGGATTGAATGCTCCACCTGGATTCGTTTGGCTCCCGCCCGTGAAACCCTGACGCTTCTACTCGAACGGCCCCCTGGGTTATTCCTGCAGTGATTACCTCGTCTGCGATATGTGTCGAGTCCTGAAGGTGGTGCCCGAGTGGTGCGATGGGATCTTCCGATGCAGAAGCTCGGTGCGGATATGCAAGTGGCCCCAGAGCGGGGTCTCCTACGGGCGCAGCATAGAAGGAAAGCATGGTCTTCTCACCCAGCTTGTAATCGTATAAAGCTGCAAGCTCCATGAAGAAATCGTGCGGGTGCTGGCCATCTACAATCGGTAGGCCGTAAGCAGTTTCGCCCTGTTGGAACAGCTCCGGGTATCGACGATCCGATATGGTTGCGGGTTCAAGACTGAACATCCCTCGCAGGGTCAAAGCGCTTTTTCTGAACTTGCGTTGTGCCATCGGCATAATCCAATTCGTGGAGAACAATTTGTCGGCGCCACGTGGTCCGGTTTGCTGAATTTCATTCAGGAAACCTACCCCATGGAACATCAACGTCCAGTTGCCCTTCGTTTCCATAAGCATTTCAAGCGGGGTTGACGCAGGTTCCGCATCAGTTCCAGCGGTCGCGTGCTGTTGGAGCAATTCGATGAGGGAATGGGGCTGCATGCTCATCATCGAAGGTGACATATCCATGTCCATCCCTTGATGAGCACCTTGACCGAATAGCGCCCCAATAGAAGCGAAGAAGAACAAAGCGATACGTCGTATGGTTCGCATCCCTCGACCTCAAAATATCGTTGCAAGAAAGAAAATCCGATAGTGATGCCTCCGCGTGCTAACTCACCAACGCGGAGGACAAGACCTGTTGTGCGGATTGATTTTCCTAGATGCGAAGCGGAGTGATGCTTGGTGGAGAGTCTGAAGAAAGCGATGGGCCGGTGAAGAAGGACAATCCGTGCGCCCGATCACATTCATTCACCACAGACGACGAAGAGACTGGCAACGATTGGGTTAACTGGTACGCCTGCACTATTGAAGGACTGTGACCCGCAGCACAGCACTGATGACTCGTAGGTGTGCGCTTGGGTTGACCATGATTGTGACACCCGGCAGAAATCGGTGATGCTGCAGCGGGCATAGGCATGAGGAAGTGCACGCCCAGGAGCACCGCAACGAGCAGCAAGACCGAGACGAATTTTGAGCTGGACGACGTCACTGTTGAATATGATGCATGAAAGCTAGCCGAGTTGCACACCCATGCCCTCCACCTGCAACCAGCTTAGCTTCATTGGGATCGCGCCACTGCCTTTTCAAGATCATCAGCAGCCTTGCCAATGCCCGCTGCAACATTCTCAATGACCTGGGCAACCCGAGGGACCTGCGCTTCCGCTTCTCTCCATTTCTTCTCGTCCATATATTCCCGCACCGCCGCGATAGGCTTTGCCCCGTAACCTGTATAGGCTCCCGGCGCGTAGATCTGGTTTTTGAACCAGGGACGTTCGGGAAGTCCTTTTTCGTTCAAGAACAAACGAGAGATTCCAAGTAAGTCCGCGTTGATGGGCTCCAAAGCCTGGGCGGAAAGAGGATGTGGGCTCTTTGCCTGCCAGTCTGCGAGCGCTTTCGAATAACGCTCCGAACTTTTCTTCAACAGATCAATCGCATTTTTCATCGGCGCGAAATTCATATAAGGCGGTACAGTCTCGACCGGCGGGGGTACGGAAGGTTTTCGCGGATCCGCTGTGGCTGTGAACACGCCTTCCTTTAACTGAAGATTACGTTCGGTAAATTCGTCTTGTTTATCCTTCAGCAGTTTTTCCAATTCTTCTTCGTATTTCGCAATCGCCTCCGCTTGGGGAGAATAATCGTAGGGAATCAAATCTGCATCCGCGAGACGCATCATCGCGGTACCGCCCGTTTGTGCCAGCGCCCGCCCGTAAACAAAATCCGTGTCGATGAAATGGGTATACCAATAAAAGTCGTCGTAAATCGAATGGTACTGGTCGCCATCATCCTCTCCGCCGAAACTTATATCTAATGTCGATATTCCGGCGAAATCCTGGAAGGCGGTAAAGTCTGATCCATCTCCGAGGGCGGTGACCACCAGATCGTTGCGCGCACGCAGATCCTTCCGCTCTTCCGCATCCTTTGCTTTCGCAATGCTATAAAGATGCGAGCGATCAAACACTGTCATGTGGGTCTCTGGATCCTCAACCCCGCGGGCCACACCGCTGATGAAATTCTGCAAATCCTGCGTCCCGCCGGGAAAGAAGTAACCTCTTTCGTTGCTGTCGGAATTGATATACGCGACAGCATGCTTCCGCAGGTCACTGACATGAGTTTCCACCCATTCGACTGAACCGAGTAATCCGGGCTCTTCTCCATCCCACGCGCAATAGATGATCGTGCGTTTCGGAGCCCAGCCCTGACGATGCAATTCGCCCAACATCCGCGCTTCTTCCAGCATCTCGGCCTGACCGGAGATCGGATCGTCGGCGCCGTTGACCCATGCGTCGTGATGGTTACCGCGGAGTATCCACTGTCCATCGTCCGCGCCGTGCAGGGTGCCAATCACGTCGTAGATCGGCTTGATGTCCCAGTTGGATAAGACTTTTAGGTGAACCTTAGCTGGTCCAGGGCCAACGTGATAAGTGATGCTCAGACCTCCGCGCCAATTTTCCGGAGCGACCGGGCCCTTTAGCGCTAAAAGCAGCGGCAACGCATCCGCGTAGGAAATTGGCAGGACTGGAATTTTAGTGATGGTCTTCGCTTGCTGGATGGAGAGCCGCTTCGCATCAGCGGTTGCGCCGACGCCAGGAGTAAGTGGATCGCCCGGATAATCAGTGTCCATGACGCTGCCGCGTTGTACTCCTTCTCGCGGTCGCCAGCCTCCAGCGGGGTAATCATCGCCCTGAAAAAATCCGTCCCCCTTTGGATCCGAGTAAATGATGCATCCGATCGCGCCGTGCTCGGCTGCAACTTTCGGCTTCGTGCCGCGCCAGCCTTCGCCATATCGCGCGATGACAATTGCGCCCTTCGCCGAAATTCCCAGGCGGTCAAGCTGCTCGTAGTCCTCTCGATCGCCATAGTTTACGTATATGAGAGGCGCGGTTACGTCCCCGTCGGCTGAATACGCGTTGTAGGTGGGAAGTTGTTCAGCGGTTTGGTTTGAAGTGGGATCGAAAGCCAACTCAGGCTCTTGCAGTTTGGCGGTGAACTTTGTCGGTTCCAATAGTTCAACGACACGTTCTTTCGGTGTCGGGAATAAAACGTTGAAGGTTTCGATCCTGGCATCAAAACCCCATTCCTTCATTTTCGCCAAAATCCATTCAGCGTTATCTCTGTCGTAGGGCGATCCCACGTGGTGCGGACGCGCGCTCAGCCGGCGCATATTCTCGCGAATGTTCGCGGGCATAACGCCTTCCTGGAACTTTTTTTCCCATGAATGCTCGACCGATAACCTATCCGAGCTGTATCCCGTAAGATGGGCGGTTGCCGCTGTCGTTGCGTCGGCTTTGGGTGTTGATTGGGCCGCAACTACTGGAACTATTGCAAACAAGAAACAACATACTGAACGCAGCATCATGAATAAAGGCTCCTGAGATGGTAAGCACCGCAGAAGGAACAAACTGTTCCTTCACTGCGGATCTTCTCCGTTTGGTACGGCCATGTACGGCAGAGGCAATTTAATTCGCCACGCTGGCGCGATAGACTTCGCCATGCGGCCCGCGCCCAGTGGAGACGGGATCTCGCAAGGCCCGAGTTTCGTGCCAGAGGCGAGCGCATGAGTGGCCGTAATTATAGCCTGTGCAGCACGTTACGGGCGCGGGCAACGGCGGTCTACAAAGATTTTCTCAGTTCTTTGGGAAGACGCGGATGCCGACATCTCTACCTATGAGCAGCCAAAACTGAGTACGCTAAGTTGCAATAAGCGTTGCCTGGGCCGGATAACTTTCATCTACAACTATGAGGACAATCAGGGGCGTGGCGACGGCGAAGATGCCGTAGACCGACTGCCCAGCAACAGGCCTATAGAAAGATGGCATCTAAGGGGGCTTTAGTGTGGGGAAAGTCAAAGACGAAGACACAAGTCAAAATCTTTACCGCAGGGGACACAGAGTTCACAGAGGAAAGGCTAGGGCGGAGTATGCTGATTCGATGAACATTGCTGGGGCGAATCATCTTCGAGTTATCGGCAGAGGCGCGCGCGGTCTTTTGCTGGTGTGTGCGATCTCATTGGCGGGGCGTGCATGGACTCAGGATCAGCCGCAGTCGGGCAATCCTCCGGCCACGCAGGGACAATCTGGACAAGAAGCTCCGGCGTCGGGAGCAGAAACTAAGAAGGATTCGGGGACGAGTGCGAATCCGGTGCAGCAGGTCGTGGACTTAACTAAGAACGAGACCACGAAGGGGCTGCTGAAGGCGAGGGATTGGGAGTCTTCGAGGATTTTTGGAATTTATGTGGGCAAGAACCGGCCACTGGTTGCCATGACGGTGCAGCAGCGGAAGGAGATTTATTTGAAGCAGACGTTGACCACGCCAGAGGCGTATATCAAACGCATGGTTGGATCGCTGTATGACCAGGCAACGGGTTCTCCGCGGCAGTGGCAGGGTGGGATTGGCGGGTTCGGCGAACGCTGGGCGTCGCACGAAGGGCAATTTATTGCGGCCAATTCGATCGCGGCCCTGGGGAATTACGGGTTGGGATATGAAGTGCGATACGACCAGTGCAAGTGCGAGGGGAAATGGCCGCGCATCCGTCACGCGTTCATTCGAAATCTAGTGACGTACGACCGGAGCGAGGAACATTTGCATCCGCAGTGGGCCTTGTACGGCGGGGCTTTTGCGGGAGGGATGATAGCCACGACGTGGAAGCCGGGAAACGAGAATATTTGGAAAGAGGGAGCTTACGGCATGGTGGGGCAGGTCGCGTATGGAACCCTGCTGAATTTTTTGACGGAGTTTGCGCGGGAGATTAATCGGAAGCAGGGAGTGGAGTAGCGGCCCTGTAGGAAACCAAGGTCCCTCGCTGCGCTCGGGATGACGGTTTGTCGGTCTACTTCGTCCGACATTCAACTCGGCTTGCTTCCAGTTTCCAATCAACCGATTCAAAGGCAGCGGGCGAGGGCGCCCGCTCCACACGATTCGCAACAATTAATTATTACTGCAGCAGGCCTCCGTTGATCGGCGGCTCTTCTTCTGGCGCTAACACTACTGCGGCGGCCACCTTGTCGCCGGGCTCCATTTGCAGGAGGCGGACGCCTTGGGCGTTGCGGCCGGATTCGCGGATGGTTTTGGAATCCATGCGGATGATTTTGCCGTAGTGGCTGATCAACATGACTTGCGAGTTTTCATCGACCAGCGCGATGGCGACGACTTTGCCCACGCGCTCGGTGGTCTTAACGTTGATGACACCTTTGCCGGCGCGGTTGGTAAGGCGATATTCATCGGCGGGAGTGCGCTTGCCGTAGCCGTTTTCGGTGACCGAAAGGATCAAAGTGCCTTTTTGAGTTAGGTCGACAGTTTCGCCGCTGGCGATGGCGGCCTCGACATCGACGGGCGCTGAAGAGCCGGCGGTAGCCGAGGCGACCACTTCTGCTCCAGGTTTTGGCGTGACCGTCATGCCGACGACGTAGTCACCTTCGTCGAGATTGATTCCATTTACGCCGTAGGCGGCGCGGCCCATGGGGCGGACGTGATCTTCTTCGAAGCGGATGGCCATGCCTTCATGCGAGGCGATGAAGACGATTTGGTTGCCGTTGGTGATGCGGGCAGCGACGAGTTCATCTCCGTCTTCAATGTTGATGGCGTTGATCCCGTTGGAGCGGACGTGCATGAACTCGCGCAGTTCGGATTTTTTGACCAGGCCGTTGCGGGTCGCGAAGAAAATATATTTGCTTTCTTCTTCGAGGTTGCGGACGGCGAGCATGGTGCGCACGGTTTCACCGGGTTGCAATCCGATGAGGTTGCCGATGTGCTTGCCTTTGCCCGCGGCGCTAACGTCCGGAATTTCGTAGACCTTGAGCCAGTAGACGCGGCCTTTGTTGGTGAAGATGAGAATGTAGGCGTGAGTGGAGGCGATGAAGAGGTGCTCGACGAAATCTTCGTCGCGGGTCTTCATGCCGGTGCGGCCACTACCTCCGCGGCGCTGCATGCGGTATGTGGAGATGGGCGTGCGCTTCATGTAGCCGGAGTGGCTGAAGGTGACTGCAACCTGCTCATCGGCGATTAAATCTTCGAGGACGATTTCGGCGGCTTCGTCTTCGATGCGGGTGCGGCGCCCGTCTCCATAAGCCTCTTTTACTTCTTCGAGCTCTTTGATGATGACGCTGCGAAGTTTTTTCTCGGAGGCGAGGATGGATTCGTACTCTTCGATGCGCTCGCGAACTTCTTTCAGCTCGTTCGAAATCTCGTCGATAGAAAGCTTGGTAAGGCGATGCAGTTGCAGTTCGAGGATGGCATCGGCCTGGCGAGCGGTGAAAGGCTTTTCGGCGTCGAGTTTGGGCGCGCGGCCGGTGGTGTTGATATCGATTTTCTTGCCGCTGAAGTAGGCGACCAAATTTTCCCGGGCCGCGGCGCGGTTGGCGCTGGCGCGAATGATCGCGATAACGTTATCCAGATGATCGAGGGCGGTGAGATAGCCCTCAAGGATGTGCTCGCGGTCTTTGGCTTTCTGTAACAGGAATGCGGTGCGGCGGCGGACGACTTCGACGCGGTGATTGATGAAGTGCTTAATGGCCTGGATTAGGCCCATTTCGCGGGGCTGTCCGTTGACCACCGCCAGCAGGATCATGGAAAAACCTTCCTGCATGGAGGTGTTCTTGTAGAGCTGGTTGAGGACGATTTGCGGTTCGGCGCCGCGCTTGAGTTCGATGACGATGCGCATGCCGTCGCGATCGCTTTCATCGCGCACGTCGGAAATGTCTTCAATTTCTTTATCGTTGACCAGCGCGGCGATGCGCTTGATCAGGACAGACTTGTTTACCTGATACGGAATTTCGGTGACGATGATGGCTTCGCGGTCTTTGCCGAAATTTTCGATGGCGGCTTTGGCGCGCATCATGAAGCGTCCACGGCCGGTGCGGTAGGCTTCGAAAATTCCGGCGCGGCCGTGGATGATGCCGGCGGTGGGAAAGTCGGGGCCTTGCACGGATTTCAGAATCTCGGCGAGTTGCGCGGTGGGATCTTTAACCAGCGTAATGGTCGCGTCGACGATCTCGGTTAAGTTGTGCGGCGGAATTTTTGTGGCCATGCCGACCGCGATCCCGTCAGAGCCGTTGACTAACAAGTTCGGAATACGCGCGGGAAGAACGTCGGGCTCGACTTCGCTACCGTCATAGTTGGGGCGAAAGTCAACAGTTTCTTTATCCAGATCTTCTAACAGCGCCGTCGCTACTTGCGCCAGCTTCGCTTCGGTGTATCGGTCGGCTGCGGGAGGGTCGCCATCGACCGAGCCGAAATTTCCCTGACCAAAAATCAGCGGGTAGCGCAGGCTCCAGGTTTGCGCAAGGCGCACCAAGGCGTCATAGACGGCGAGGTTGCCGTGGGGATGGTATTTACCCATCACGTCTCCCACGATGCGCGCGCACTTGCGGGTGGCGCGGTTGGGCTGGAGGCCCATCTGTTGCATGGTGTAGAGAATGCGGCGGTGCACGGGCTTGAGTCCGTCACGGACATCGGGCAGGGCGCGACCGATGATGACCGACATCGAATAATCGAGATAAGACTTCTTCATCTCGTCTTCAATGTTGACGGGTTGAATGTGCAGGGCGCCGGGACTGCCGCCATCGCCAGGAGGCGTCGGCGGAGTCAGGGGGAGTTCGGGATTTTGATCGTCAGGCATGGTTGTAATTCAGCTTTTAGCTGCTAGCTCTTAGCTACTAGCTACTAGCTTGTCGTCCTTGAATTCGGCTAAAGTTTTGCCTACGGAATTTTCTACCGAGCGAACTGCCGGACTTTAGCGAATCGTCGCTAAAGGATTGCTTTTGCAAGTAGTTAATTCGGTATCGGATAGTCAGATTTTAGCACAATAGAGGGCGATCAGGGCGAGGCGCGCGGCACAGTCGGCCTCGGCGCCAAGGGGATCTGATAACTCCTGGTGGTGGGGAGGCCGTGGCATCGCGCGCCGCAGCCAATTTACATTGGCTGCGGCCTATCGAATTGCTTCTGACTCACTTGTACTTACTGTACGTAAATCAGTGAACCGGCGGATGGAATGCCGTTGGCGACGACCTCAATTTTGCTGAGGCCCTTCTCTTGGGTTGAGGGGACATCGAAACGGGTGCTGACAAGGTCACTCGATGCGACGGCCATGCTGCTGTGATCGTGGGTGCGGCTGTAGAAGACGTGTCCGGTGGCGAGGTTGGTGATGCGCACCAGCGGATAGTTCGTGGCGGATTGAACGTCGTCGCCGTAGAACGCGCCTTGTGACATGCCGTTGAAGCGGATGCCATAGATTTGGTAGGAGCCTCCGGGCTGAACAAAAGGTGGATAGGCAGCCACGATTGGCGCCCAATCGGGCTGATAGCCGCCGGAAGGATTGTAGAGTTCGACGTCATCGGAGAAATCGGTGAACAGAACTTGTCCACTGGGAAGCATCAGCATGTTTCCATAGTAGGAGCCATCGATGGGTGCGTTAGGAGGTCCGGGAACGGTGTAGAGGTTCTTGCCATCCCACTCGAAGAAGGTGGATGGCGGATCGCCGTAGCCGGGGCTGGCCATCATCAGTACTTTGCCGTTGATCTCGAGTGAGGCTGGACCGTCGGCGATGTTGTTGCCTCCGGTGAAGGGCGGACCGGGTGTCCAGGTTCCGGTGTAAGAGTTATAGATGGCGGTGTTACCGTTGGCGAAGACGGGCGGCGGCCCGACGGAATATTCGCAAGTGTCAGAACCCATGTAGAAGACAGTGCCATCGGGGCGCAGCACGCCGGGGCCGAGTTCGAAGGTGGCTTCCTTTTCTCCGCCGCAGGATTTGGCGGAATCCCAGAGTTGAACGACGGTGCTGCCAGCAGTGTGCCATGTGCCTGTCTCTGGGTTATAGAGCTCGGAGTTCGTTCCTAAGGGATGGTACCCAAAAGGCGGAATTGGAACATAGGCATCGACTGCAAGCACCCGCCCGTCAGGCAGGAGATTCCAACCTTCCTCGTCATTGGGATCGAATTTGCCAGCGCCGGTTGGAGTCCAGGTCAAACTTTTTGGATCGAGCAGAGCCGACTGCGTGGTGCAGCAATTCGCCTGCATGTAGGTGCCATTGGCCAGGATGACGCTTTGAGCGTCTCCGATGCTGGTCCATCCGGCTGGAGGGGTGACCGGCTTCCAGACGTTGCCTAGGGGATTGTAGATAGCGCCGCGGTTCGTCCAATCGGGGTTGAAGAAGTTGTATTCTCCGCCCATGATGATGACGCGGCCATCAGGCAGCACCGCGGAAGAGTGATAAAGCGGGCTGTAATTGATGGGCAAGGAGTCGAGCTGGGTCCAGGTTCCGTTTTCGTAGCTGCCTGTGTCGTCCGGGGTCAAGCGCCACCATTCTCGGCAGCCGCCTTCCTGGATGATTACGGTGCCATCGGTGAGCAGCAGGGGGTTGGCCGCGCCCGCGCAGTTGACGGTATCGAGGAATGTAGGCTGATTCGTAAGCGGCGTCCAAGGCGAGTTGGAGCCATTGGAGACGGAGAGCGGCTGCGCGCGGGAGGGATCACGCGGCGGAAGTGGCGTGAGGCGCTGAGCGCCGGCGTGGCGCGGGAAGATCATCAATGCGATGACTACAAAGGCAGCGATCCGACAAGCGTTCAGTTTTCTGGATTCTTTCGGCGGCATATGCGTCTCCTGTAGCGGGAGCTTCTTATAAAGCTTCTTAAAAACAAGGCGGCTAGCTTATAGGGAATTCAGCGGTTTTGCAATACAGGAGGGAGGATTCTTGTTCGGGGCGCCAGGGCCGAAATGGCGGACCAGCGCAGGTGCCTCTGCGCGGTAGAAAGCTAGGGACGCGTGATGACTTCGTTAGGAGATGAGGGGAGAACAAAGTTCACGTGATTGGCGGCGTTGGATTGCAGGGTGCGAGCCAGGTCGAGAGCGGAGAGATTGATTTTCTTGTTCCAGTAGCCGTCGGTGTAGTAGTCGCCGCTGGCGTAGAGGATTCCATCGGCGATGGTGTAGTCGCGGACTTCTTCGCTGTGGCCGTCACGAAAGAACAATGTAACCGAAGGCAGATCGGACGCCGGAGAGGAAGAAGCGACTAGCGGACCAGAAGAGTTTGCGGCCAGCAAGCGATTGGAGTTTCTCGCCGAGGCAGTAGGCTCGGAATCCTCCGTTGCGGTGAGATCGTGGGCTTCACCATCTATCGCGGTCGTGCCGACGCGGACGTAGCGGCCGTTCTGGAGTTCAATCAGGAGGGGCTGTGAGGGCGCAGAATTACGCCCTTCGGACGGACCGGACGTTCCCATGAAGCTCGCGCCTCGGCTGGCCATTTCGCTCGCGGCCTGCTGCACGTAGGGCGGCGGCTCCGAGGCGACAGGGTATCCGGTGGAATAGAGGTCATCGGGATCGAAAGCATCGCCAAAGAACGGGAACGGAAGAGATGCGTAGGGTGAGAGATACGGAGACGACCTGCGGAAGTCGCCAAAACCGTGGCCGAAGGTGGATTCGTGCCCGGGCGAACGCGATGGAGAAAGAGAAGAAGCAGGAGCGTGGCCTGGACCTGAACTGTGGCCGAAACCGGAGGCATGGCCGGCGCCTGCGCCGCCACGCTGCGCTACCGCGATGGGTGCAATGAGCGCTAGAACGACGGCGATAGATAAAGTACGCATATCAATAGGCCTGTGCAGACGGGGGAATCCGGAAAGGGACGCCGTTATCGTCGTTTTGTTTCTCAGTAGCGGGCAGGTCGAGATCGGCGAGCGCGATCTTCCGGGGATGACCGGGTGTCAGATCGTATAGAGTCTGGTTCGCGATCACGTAGTCATCGACTGCGAGCTGATGACCATCTTTGAAAACCAGCGTGGTCTGGGGCTGATCTGAATCTGGAGCCGGCGAAGAATTGTCAGGTTGACGATCATCCGCGGCAACGTCTTGTGCCGGGCCATCTGGTTGCGCAGTAGGTGGAACGTAGGAATCCTGGCCTGAGCCGCGGCGGTCGAATACCGTGGGACCGCCTTGCTCGTCGGGATCGTCCGCGGCAGCGTCGCTGCCATCGGGACTCTCGGCATAGGGAAATGGGACAGCATAGAGATATGGATAGTAACCATAGCCATATGCGGGACGGGGTTGAGAATTCCAATTGTTGCCAGGGTGCGGTGCAGTCGGTGGCGCATGCGGCGTCGGATGGGTTGCAATGGCTGCCGAATGATGAGCAGTGCTAGCCGAGGCGCTACTGCCGGAATGACCGGAACCGGAAGAATGCGAACTACTGGTTTGCGCCGAGCTGACCGGAAGTAAAAACAACAAAGGCGCGAGAAACCCGAGGGCGGCAAGCGGGGCCGGAATACGAAACCGCACCAAACTATGATACTCCAAACCGTGATACTTCAACTTCGGGCTCATAAAGAGTTCCTTCAAATGCTGCGGGAACGGCACCTACACATTAGATCGCCGTCACAATGATTAGATGCGCGGAAAAGCATCGCTGCCTTATCCGTGTGGGATTCGGACCAGAGACAGTAGGCTCCATAGGATGGAAGCGCCGACCAAGGCCCAGACTGAGGCGGTGACCAGGGCGCGGGCGGAGGTCTCCATGAGATCGGAGAGCACGCCGCAGACAAAGATGAAAACAAAAGGGATAGAAGCAAGAAAAAACCCCGCTCCGGCGACTCTGGGGTGGGCTATGCCAAGGAGGATAAAGAGTAATGCAACAAGAAGCGGCGCGGTGTTACCGAAATAACGAGTGCGCGGCCAGGCGAAATAAGTGACAAGCGCCCCGGGAACTAATAGAACGAATGCCGGACAGGTGCGCAGGATCAAAGTTACGACTCTGCGATAGACGGCGGGCATGGCGAAAGCCCTCCAGGTAACTCCCCAAAAAGAGGCGTGGCGCATGGCCTCCAGAAAAGCGTGAAAGCGGAAGAAGTAAAAACTGAGGAAAATTAAGAAAGCAATCAGGCATGCGGCAGCCCAAATGACGAAGGCGGACCCGCGGCGGATGGGTGCGAGATAGAGCATAAATGCCAGCGCCATGGGGACGACGATGATCAGCGAAAATTGGGAACCGACGGCGATAGCCAGTGAGATTCCAAGGAGCAGGATGCGGCGCCAATTCCAGAGGACGACTTCACGCGGGGCATACAGCGTGTGGGCAACCGCGATGGCGGTGAAGATCGCGCCGAACGATCCCCAGGCGGCCAAGATTTCCGGCTCAGTGTGCCAGACGGCGCTGGCCTGGAGCATGGCGGGCGAAAAGGAATAGAGGGTGAGGGCAAGAAATCCTCCGGCGTTGCCGCAGAGGCGGCGAGAAACGTACCAAAGTGAAGCGCCGAGCAGAAGTCCGAAGGCGAGAAATGGAACGCGCGGAAGCCAGCGCCAGTCCGGAGAAGACTGGGGCAAGTTCAGGCTCTTCGGCACGGTGAGCAGGGGTGCTGCGGTAACCAGGGAAAGCAGCGGGGAATGTTGGATATCGAAACCGGCTTGGTCGATGGAGATCTCCTCGGGCAGCCAAACGGGGTGATCGGGTAAAGGCGCGCCAGCGAGGGCTCCGCCGTGAATCTGGCGCCAACCGGCGGCAACGCGAACCTCTTCCGATGGGGAGGGCAATTCAGATCCCTGGAGCTCGGAGTGAACCAGCCAAATCCCTTGAGCTAGAAACGCTAGGAGCAGCAGGCCGGCGAGAAATTGCGGACGGCCAAAGCGTTCGCGGGTGAAGAATTTGCTCATAGGAGCGAAGCGAGTGTTTTACCATGAGCGAGCTAGTTTAAGGAAACCGCGCTCAAGTCATGATCCGAAATGAATAATCACGAGCATAAGCCGCTAGCACCTGAGCATCCCGAATCAGCGACCGCGGCGCCGGATTTCGCGGTACAGCCCTCTTATGTGAGGACAGTATTTCTTGGTCCCGACGGATTGCGGGCGGGGTGGGGATTTGCGTTTTATGTGGCGATGTTTTATCCGCTGCAGTTTGTCGCGGTGCGGTGGGCTGGGTCGCTCAATGAGGGGCCGTTGCGGTCAATGGCGCTGGCGGAGTTGGGAGTGCTGTTGGCAGCGGTAATTCCGTCGGTGGTGTTGGCAAGAGTCGAGCAGAGGAAGTGGGGAGTTTACGGGCTGCCCGGACGAATGGCATTTGGGAAATTATTTTGGGTTGGGGCTGCCTGGGGATTCGCTGGAATCACATTGCTGTTGACAGCGATGTATGGGCTAAGAGTGTTCGAGTTCGGACATCTCGCCATGCACGGCGCGCGCATCCTGAAATTTGCACTTTTCTGGGCAGGGTATTTCCTGCTGGTGGGATTCTTCGAAGAGTTTCTGCTACGCGGATATTCGCAATTTACGTTGACGCGTGCGATAGGGTTTTGGCCTGCGGCGGTGCTTTTGTCATGCACTTTTGGATTGATTCATCTCTCCAACACGGGCGAGCAATGGCCCGGATTGCTGGCGGCGGCGGTGATCGGATTTTTCTTTTGCCTGACGCTGCGGCGCACAGGAACTCTATGGTTCGCGGTTGGATTTCATGCGGCGTGGGATTGGGGAGAAACGTTTTTTTATTCGGTGCCGGATAGCGGGACGCTATTTCCGGGGCATTTGTTCAAGTCCGCGTTTCATGGGCCGCAATGGCTTACCGGGGGGAAGGTTGGTCCGGAAGGAAGCGTGTTGTGCTTTGCGGTGTTTGCGGGGCTCTGGGTGGCATTTGCGAGAGTGAATCCCGAAGTGAAATATAGGAAAAGCGAAAGCTTAAACACAGAGGACACCGGAGGAGTACGAGGGGTACCAGTTTGAGAAATGAATTTGAACGCGGCCGGCAAATCCCCATTATCGCTTTCACCTAATATTCGCCTCAGCCTATACTCGTCATGATGACTCCTGACGTTGATCTTCTGGCGCCTCTACGGCGGTACTGGGGATACAGCACGTTTCGGCCGTTGCAGGAGCGGATTGTGCGCAGTCTGCTGGCCGGACATGACACCTGCGTAGTCATGCCGACGGGCGGCGGAAAATCTTTGTGCTATCAGTTACCGGCGTTGGTTTCAGGAGGAACAGCGGTGGTGATTTCTCCGCTGATTGCGCTGATGCAGGATCAGGCGATGCAACTGGCGCAGATGGGGATTCCGGCTGCTGTGCTGAACAGCACGATGAGTGAAGCTGAGCAAGCGAAGATAATGATGCAGGCTCGCGAGGGAGCTTACCGGCTGTTGTATGTTTCGCCGGAGCGGGTGGCGCGGGGCGATACCGTCGGTTGGTTGCAGAAAGTCCCGGTCACATTTTTTGCCATCGATGAAGCGCATTGTATCTCCGAGTGGGGACATGAATTTCGCCCGGAATATCGGCAGCTAAGCAAGCTGCGTACTAAGTTTCCGGATCGTCCCATTGCGGCGTTTACGGCGAGCGCTACGCGGCACGTGCGCCACGACATTCTGGCGCAGTTGCAGTTGCGCGAGCCCGACCGGTTTATCGCCAGCTTTCACCGTCCAAATTTGCGTTATCTGGTGCGCGAATGCGAAGGGCTGGAACAGATGGAGTTGCTGCTGAAGGCATTACACAATTATGCGGGAAGCAACGTGATTGTTTATTCGCCAACAATTGCGCGGGTGGAAGAGACGGTGGATTTCCTCGCGGACCGCGATATCGCAGCGGTGGCATACCACGGAAAGATGGGCGCGCAGGACCGCCGACGGAATCAGGAACGATGGATGTCTGACGAAGTTCGCGTACTTGTAGGAACGATTGCGTTTGGGTTGGGCATTAACAAGGCGGCCGTGCGGGCGGTGATTCATTTGTCGTTGCCGAAATCGATTGAGCAGTATTACCAGGAGGCGGGACGGGCGGGACGCGATGGGCTGGGCGCGGATTGCGTTCTGTTATGGCAGAAGAAAGATGCGGGACTCCTGGGCTTTTTCGCCAATCAGATTACGGATTCGGCGGAACGGGATAGGGCGTGGGAGCGCTACCGGATCATTCGGGAATTTGTGGAGTCGAAGCGCTGCCGGCACCGGCAGATTTGCACGCATTTTGGCGAGACTCCGAAGTGGGAGAGTTGCAGTGCTTGCGATGTTTGCGGCAGTTCGGCAGAGTGGCTGGTAAGGGTTGCAGCGGGAAAAAGCGCGGTGGTTGGGAAAAAACGCTTGCCTTCACAACCTGCCGTTGCTCCGGCTGCGGGCGCGGAAGCTGAGGACTTGCGGGAATACCTGAGGGAGTGGCGGCGAGGCGTTTCGAAGGAGAAGAACATTCCCGCATATATTGTGCTGCACGATTCTTCCTTGGAGGAAATTTGCCGGCGGCAGCCGAAATTTTTTGCAGAGCTACTGGAAATCCCCGGAATCGGCGAGCGCAAGGCAGAATTGTATGGAAATGAAATTCTGGGATCGTTGAAGAAATTCAACGAAGGTCAGCGCGCTAAATGGTCGCAACGGGAAGCCAAACCCGCGGATGAGACTCTACGCTTGTTGGACGAGGGGCGAACCCTTGAGGAGATCGCGCAGATTCGAGGGCGGCAGGTATCGACAGTGGTGAGTGCGGTTGCGAATTTACTGGAGACTGGGTTGGCGGATTTTCAGCAGGCGTGGGTAAGCAAGGAGAAACAGTCGGTGATTGAGGCGGCATGCGCTACGGTCGGAACAAACTTTCTGAAACCGTTGAAGGATGCGCTCCCGCCAGAGATTACCTATGACGAGATCAAATTGGTCGTGGGCAAGTGGCGGAGGAATGAAGCGGCGAAGAGGGCTGTTCCGGCTTAGGAGGGTACCTGGTTAGCGGTTTACGATTTCAGGATTTGCTTAGCGGCGTCCTGACCAGAGCGGATGCAATCCGGTATGCCGATGCCGCGATAGCCGTTGCCAGCGAGCGCGAGACCGGGCAGTTGCTGGCGGAGACGCTCAATTCTTTCGAGGCGCTCGAGATGGCCGGCGCTGTACTGCGCCATGGCGGACTTCCATTTGTAAACCCGAGCGAAAAGTGGCGAGGCACGCAAGCCAAGAATTTGCTGTAGTTCGTCGCGAACGATCGCAATGATGGCGTCATCAGAAAGGTCCCAGATACTCTCCGCAACCGATCCCGCAAAAAAGCAGCGCAGCAAGGCTCGATTCCGTGGAGCGCGATGGGGGAACTTATTGTGGACGAAAGTGGCGGCGAGCAGCCGTTTCCCCTCACTGCGCGGGACAAGAAATCCGAAGCCGGGAAGAAGCGACTCACGGACTTCGTGGTCATAGCCAAGGCCTACGGTGATCGAGGAACTGTAATTGATCGCCCCAAGTTCGGAAGAAAGTTCGGTGCTGCAGCTTGCTAGAAGCTGCGTCGCGGCATGTGCGGGGACGGCGACGATGACGGAGTCAAAGTCCGCCGAGTGTGCGCCTGCCGAGATATTCCAGCTTGATTCTCGGCGCTGGACTGACTGCACAGCGGTGTGCACAATAAGCGACGATGGATCGAGGCGAGAGACAAGGACGTCAATCAATAGCTGCATTCCATTCTTCAGCGAGGTAAATAGGTGCGCAGCGGGCTTATTTGCGGCTCGTAGCGATTTTTTTCTCGCGGCGAGCATGGCGCGGCCAAGACTGCCGTGAGTGCGCTCCATTTCGGCGAAGCGGGGAAGAACGGCACGGACACTGAGGCTGGCGGCCTCTCCCCCGTAGACACCGGAGAGCAGTGGATCGGCAAGGCGATCGACCATTTCTGCGCCATAATGGCGTTCGATAAGTGAGGCTACGCTTTCGTCGGGATCGGGGGCGCGCTGTGGGTGGAATAATTCCTGTGCCATGCGAAGTTTCGTCCTCCAGGAAAAAAGTGGAGACAACGCTGTGGGCAGGATTTTGGTTGGAACCATGAACATGAGGCCGTCGGGCATGGGGATCAAGCGTCCGCGGACGAAGATGTACGTGATGCGATCAGCGTCGTTCGAGCCGATGAGTTGATCGCTGAGTCCGAGGGTGCGGCAGAAATCGGCGGCCCAGGTTTTGTCGCTGAGGAAAGAATCCGGTCCGGCTTCGACGACGCAGCCATGAATGTGCTCGGTACGGAGAACGCCGCCGAGATTTGGCGACGATTCGTAGAGTTTGTAATCGACTGACCCAGCGCGGCGATGTTCTTCGAGAGCAAACGCGGCGGCAAGTCCGGAGATGCCTCCGCCGATGATCGCGATGCGCTTCATGGGACGCGGCGGCCGGTTTTCCGCCCGCGGCCGCCTGCGGAATGATTCTGGAATGAATACTCCTGCACGAACTGCGCCAGATTTTTTACATTCTCCACTGGCGTCTCCGGCAGGATGCCATGGCCGAGATTGAAGATGTGGCCGGGGCGTCCGGCGGCGAGTTCAAGAATGTGTTCGGCGCGGGATTTTAATTCTTTCCAGTCGGCGAAGAGCAGAATCGGATCCAGATTGCCCTGCACGGCGCAGCGATGATTAAGATCGTTCCAGCCTTTGTCGAGCGGGATGCGCCAATCCAAGCCAATGACTTCAGCTTCGGTTTCGTTCATCGCGGGTAGCAGCGTGGCGCTGTCGGTACCGAAATAAATAATGGGAGCGCCGGTTTTCTGCAGGCGCTTAACCATGACCTTCACGTGCGGCAGAACATAGCGGCGATAATCTTCCACGCTTAAGCATCCGACCCAGCTATCGAATATCTGGATGACGTCCGCTCCAGCGACGACTTGCGCAGCGGAATATTCTACGGTCACGTCAACCAGCTTATGCATCAGCGCATCCCAAACCTGGGGCGAGTTATACATCACCTTCTTGGTATGCAGATAATGGCGCGAACCTCCGCCCTCGATCATGTAGCTGGCAAGCGTGAACGGTGCGCCGCAAAAACCAATCACGGGCAGCTTATCGGCAAAATGTTTGGCGACCAGACCGACTGCTTCGGAAACATAGCCGAGGTCGGCGGCGCGGTCGATACGAAGCTGAGCGACGTCTTCTGGTGTGCGAACCGGCTTCCCAATGACGGGCCCCTCTCCGGCGGAAAAGTGAAAAGGCAGGCCCATGACTTCGAGCGGGAGCAGCAGATCGGCAAAAATGATGGCGGCATCCACGCCGAGAAATTCCGCAGCGGTGATAGTGACTTCGGCGGCCAATACAGGCTTCTTGCAGATTTCGAGCAGAGAATGCTGCTTGCGAATGGCGCGGTATTCAGGCATGTAACGTCCGGCTTGGCGCATGAACCATACCGGAGTGCGGTCGACCGGCTGGGATTTGCAGGCGCGCACGAAGTTGGAGTTGGGCGCTGACATGAAGCCAAATGATGGACCGATCACTTTAGCATTTTTGAAGGAAGACGTGCGCGGACAAGAGCCGCTGGTGTGCGAAACTAAAATGTAATGATTAATGATTAATGATTAAAGAGGGGGAAGTTGAATGGGCATAGCAATCGTAAAAGAAACAGTAGAATTGAGCGTTGGCGATAGAACAAAGATGCAAGCCTATGTGGCGCGGCCCGAGAAGAGCGCGCAGGGCGGTCTGCTCGTGTTTCAGGAAGCGTTTGGTGTGAATCATCATATTCGCGACGCCACCGAGCGATTTGCGGCGGAGGGATATGTCGCGATTGCGCCGGAGTTGTTTCATCGCACGGCTCCGGCTGGATTTGAGGCGAGCTATACGGATTTTCCAGCAGTGATGCCACATCTGCAGGCGGTGACCCCGCAGACCGCCGAGGCTGATGTGCACGCGGCCTGCGATTGGCTGCGCGCAAATGCTCAGGTGAAGACCGGCAATATTTCTTGCGTGGGATTTTGCATGGGCGGACGAGTTTCATTTATTGCCAACAGCGCTGTTCCGCTTCGTGCTGCGGTTTCGTTTTACGGCGGAGGGATTGCGCCGGGATTGCTGGATCGTGCTGCGAGGCTCCAAGCTCCATCTCTATTAATATGGGGTGGATTGGACAAACATATTCCGGTGGAGCAGCGACGTGCGGTAACTGACGCCCTAGACGCCGAGAAGAAAGTGTATGTGAACGTCGAATTCTCGAACGCCGATCACGGATTCTTCTGTAACGAACGGCCCGCCTACGAGCCGCGTTCCGCAAAACAAGCCTGGGCACTGACGCTGGAGTTTCTGCGTTCGTGAAGAAACTCTGTGCTCTTCTGGTGGCGGTAGTCTCTTTGTTGGCGACAGGGCCGGCGACGGGAACGGCGCAGCGCGTTGAATCGAGTTCGCTCACACCTGCGAATTTAAAAGCCAATCCGGCGCCGACCTTTTATAAAGACGTGCTCCCGATTCTGCAGAACAAGTGCCAGAATTGCCATCGAGCGGGCGAACCGGCGCCAATGTCGCTGGTGACCTATGAGCAAACGCGGCCTTACGCGGGAAAAATCGCCGCTGCGGTTGCCATGAGGATGATGCCGCCATGGTTTGCCGACCCAAAGATTGGACACTTTTCCAACGATTCCTCACTTACCGCCAAAGAGATTGCGACGATTGCGATCTGGGCTGATGCGGGCGCACCGGCTGGAGACCAGCGCGACGCCCCTACACCGCGGCAATGGCGTGAAGGATGGAACATTCCGCTGCCGGATGTAGTAGTGAAGATGCCAAAGCCAGTGCAGATCCCGGCGCGCGGTGAAGTGGAATATACCTACGAAATTGCGCCCACGCATTTTGCCGAGGATAAGTGGGTGCAGATGGTGGAGGTGCGGCCTTCGAGTCCGGCGCATGTGCATCATGCAGTGGTATATATCCGGCCGCCGGATTCCACGTGGCTGCGCCACGCGCCAGTGGGTACGCCATTCACAGCATCAATGTTGAGGGATCCGGAGGAGCGGCAGCAGGCGCATGAAACTACCAGCGACTTACTGCTGGTGTATGCGCCGGGAAGCGCACCCGATCAGTTGACGGATGGCATGGCGAAGTTCGTGCCGGCGGGATCGGACATCGTTTTTCAGATGCACTATACGACGAACGGTGAGGCCGCGAGCGACGAGAGCAGTGTGGGGCTGGTTTTTTCAAAGAATCCGCCGAAGCAGCGCGTGATCACTCTGCAGTTGAACAATCATGCGCTGTTGATTCCTCCGGGTGCGGATGATTTTCGAGTGGAAGTAGAGGGGACGCTGCCCAATGATTGCACCCTGCTCAGCCTTTTTCCCCACATGCATTTGCGGGGCAAGCGGTTTGAATACGATATTGTGCACGACGATGGCAGCGTGGAGCCACTGTTGCGGGTGAATTATCACTTCCACTGGCAGTTGAGTTATAAGCTGGCGGAGCCGCGCGAATTGAAGGCTGGAACCAGGTTGCGGGCGGTGGCGTGGTACGACAATTCGAAAAATAATCCGCACAACCCCGATCCGGATAAGCTGGTGACCTGGGGCGACCAGACTTCGCAGGAGATGATGGTAGGATTTTTCGACGTGGCGATTCCGGTAGGAATGGATAAGTGGAAGTTTTTTGTGCGGCATGATGGGGATAAGCAGTAACTATGGCGTCGAAATTCGAGCACTTCCGGATCTCAGATTGAGGCTTGCATGATTGATGAGAACAGAGGGATCGAGCTTGGCTCGATCGGACAGCTGAGGGCGACTGTCCCTGCATTTTGCTTAGCGATGGTAGTAGTGTTTCTGTGTTGCGGAAATTTAATTCGGGGAGCTGAGGCGCAAACTCCCGCAAATACACAGGCTACGAGCGCTCCTCAGCATAAAACTGCGGTGCAGCAATTCAAGAATATTCAGGTGCTCAAGGATATTCCGGCGGATGAATTGATTCCGGCAATGCAGTTCGTGTCGGCTTCGTTGGGTGTGGAGTGCGAGTTTTGCCACGTGCACGATGCGTTTGAGAAAGATGACAAAAAGCCAAAGAAGATTGCCCGCTCCATGATGGGGATGATGTTTACCATCGATCAGGAGAATTTCGACGGGAATCTTACGGTCACTTGTTATACCTGCCACCAGGGCAGCATTCATCCTGTCGCTACGCCGCTGGTGATGAGCGAGCGGCTGCAGGCGGGAACAGCAGCAACTGAAAACAATGGGGGCGGACCGAGTGATGGACAGATCAAAGAAGTAGGCGGCCCGTCCGCCGATGAGTTGATCGAAAAATATCTGAGAGCGGTGGGCGGTGTGGCCGCGATCGAGAACACTACGAGCCGAGTAATGAAGGGCACGATCACTTTTGGCGACCGGAATGTTCCGATTGAAATCTATGCCAAGGCGCCGGACATGCGAGTGTCCATCACACATACGCCGGATGGCGACAGTGTGACCGCGTTTGACGGGCATGAAGGCTGGCTGGGTTCCCCAGGACATCCAGCGCACGAGATGCATGGACCGGATATCGATGGAGCATCAATCGACGCAGATCTTCATTTTCCGGCGCACTTGAAGGATATGTTCAGCAAGGCCGAGGTAGAGGGAACGGAGAAAATCGATGGGCGCGAGGCTTATGTGGTGATTGGAGAGCGCGCGGGGAAGACGCCGCTGCATCTTTATTTTGATAGAGAATCCGGCCTGCTGGTGCGGCTGGTTCGATATGGGCAGACGCCGCTGGGACAGCTTCCGACGCAGATTGATTATGCGGATCATATGAAGGAGGGCGGGGTGAGGATCCCGCTGAGCTGGACTTTGGCGCGGCCAAGCGGACGGTTCACCATTCAAATCAACGAGGTGCAGGTGAATGTTCCGGTGGATGATGCGAAGTTCGCCAAGCCTGCAGGGCCGAAGGGGCAGAAGTGAGATCAAGGTCAAAATCTTAAATACAGAGGACACACGGATACGCAAAGGTAGTAACTTTTGGTGCGAGAGGAATGGATTTGATCCGGGTTAAGATTTCCGGGGGTGAGGCTTATGCGAATCTCGCTTCGGCTGGTGGCGTTCTGGATTCTTGGATTTTCTGCGATTTTGGCGCAGGCGCAAGTCAGCGCTAGCGCGGCGGCTGAGCAGCGGCTTTTTCTTTCCGTGAACCAGGTGCGTAGGGTCCAGGGCTTGCCGGGCCTGAAGTGGAATGAAGGGCTGGCGCTGGCGGCGCGCCGCCATGCGGAAACGATGGCTCGCCGTGGTGCGGCGGAGCACGTCTTTCCGGGAGAACCTACGCTAGCCGCGAGGGTTAGCCAGGCGGGAGTGCATTTTGTTTTTCTCTCGGAAAATGTCTGCCAGGGATCTGGCGCGGCGGAGGTTCAGGCGGAGTTTTTGCACTCTCCCAATCATCGCGCCAATATATTAGATACCGATATGGACTCGGTGGGAATTGGAGTCGTCGAGCGCGGCGGCCAGTTGTTCGTAGTGGAAGATTTTTCCAAGGTCCGTTAAAAGCTAATCTCCATTTTTATGATCTGTGACCCCTCTCCAAAGTGGTACCATCCCGTACTAATAACATGATCAAACCTCGGTTGTTTCTATTTGCAACCTTGTTGTCTTCATTTGCGCTGCAGGAAAGCAACGCTGTCGCGCAGACGCAACCGGCCGCGCCACATCCGATTGTCCTGCATGCGGCGCGGTTGCTGGATGTCAAGAATGGACTGATCGTAAAACCGGGTGAGGTACTGGTGCAGGGCGACACAATCGTTGAAGTTGGTGGTGCGGTGAAACGCCCGGCGGGCGCGGAGGTGATCGATCTGGGCGACCGGACGTTGCTGCCGGGATTGATTGACGCGCATGTTCACTTGTTTCTACATCCGGGCGCAGAGGATTTGCAGACGGTGGAGGAGTCCGTACCGCAGCGAACGATTACGGCGGTGCTTGCTGCGCGGGACGATTTGATGGCCGGATTCACAGCGGAGCGCGATATGGGCACGGAAGGCGCGGGATCGGCGGATACGGCCGTGCGCAACGCGATCGAGACCGGCCAGGTGCCGGGGCCGCGGCTTAGGATCAGCGGGAACGCGATCAACATTCTGGGCGGACACGAAGATGCGATCGGATACAACCCGGAGCAACACGTATTGCCGAATGCAAATTACGCAAACGATAAAGATGAGCTGATCGCGGTGATGCGCGAGCAATATAAAGAGGGTGCGGACTTCACCAAGATTTATGAGACCGGGGCGGATACGGTGAAGGATGGGAAATTTTCCACGCCATATCAATACACGGAAGAGCAATTAAGCGCCGCAGTGCAGGAAGCGGCGCGGGTTGGCAAGCGCGTGGCGGTGCATGCAACCGGTGAGCCGGGTACTTTGTTTGCGGCACAGGCAGGGGTCGCGTCCATCGATCATGCGAATCAACTTGGCGATGAAACGGTGCGGTTGATGAAGGAGAAGCAGATTTTCGCGGTGCCGACTTTTACGATCTTCGAATATTTTGCCGATCATGCGGAGACACCGGCGCGGGCCGCACACGAGCACGCGATGCTGGATCTGAAAGTGCAGGATTTCCGCAAGCAGATTGCGGCGGGAGTTCCGATGGCGGTTGGTTCTGATGTGGGGCCCTTTCCGCATGGCACGCAGGCGCGGGAGCTACAGTTGATGGTGCAGTACGGGATGAGTCCGCTGGCGGTGCTGCAAGCCGACCTGCTCAACGGCGCGAAGCTGCTGGGGTGGGAGGAAAAGATCGGCTCGCTCGAGCCCGGATATTTTGCGGATGTGATCGCGGTTCAGGGCGATCCGGTACAGGATGTCGGAGTGCTGAGGAATGTTTCGTTTGTGATGAAGGGCGGAGTGATTTACAAGAAGTGACGGATCGGTCGCTCTAGGAGCTCCAGCAGCACGACGGCAGCGGTAAAGCAGGTCCTTCGCTTCGCTCAGGATGACAAGACCCTCTCTGAACGTTCAACCCTGCTGTCGCGCTAGGCATTGTTCCAGTCGTCGAGCGGCTCCTGGCTGTTATCTTTCATTGTCTGATTGCGTTTGCGGTAGCAGACGAAGATCAGGCCGATGCTCATGAAGGTCGGAGGCGCAATCAGGATTAGGATTCCACTCTTCAGGGCTTGAATCATGCGAGAGCCCGAACCGGCAGCTTGGGTGTAACACAGGGCGCAGCTTTGCGCGGAAGCGGACAGCGGTAAGAATATTGTCAGCGCCAGAAGCGCCAATCCGAAGATCAAAATCGATTTCGAGTACTTCATTGGATCACACTATTCTACTAACCTACCTCGATCTTCTCTCAGACTTCATCAGCGCTGGCTGGGGCTATTGCGCCCAGCGCACACCGTCCAGCAGGCGGAAGCTGTCAGTCCATCCGTATTGCAGGCCCAGAAGAACTCCTATGGCAAAGATGAGTACAAACCACCGGAGCCCGCGATTTTCGCGCAAGTCCATGAAATAAAGAAGAGCTACGCCGCCCTCGATCACGGCGACGGCCAGCATGCGGGCAAACATTTGCGTCGAGCTGATGTTCTGGTAGGCAATGATGAACTGCACTCCAGCCAGGATTAACAAAAGCACATAGATTCCAATATCTCTTGTGATGCCGCCGTTTTTATAGGTCGGATCCGCCATTGTTCCTCCGCTGATTCCTATTCACTACTAGCTTCAAAAAACTTGTCCGTTAGTGACCCAGATTCATCAGGTACATGAAGGGCACGACGAACATCCAAACTAAATCGACAAAGTGCCAGTAAAGGCCAGTGATTTCAATATCTGCTGCGTTGTAGCGGCCGCCGCGGTAACGGATGCCGACCGCAATGAGCGCGATCACGCCACCAATTACGTGGGTCAAGTGCAATCCGGTAACGCTAAAGAAGAATCCGCCAAACATGGGAGTGCCATAGGGATTGTGAAAGAGCGTGAGCCCCTTATCGATCAGCTCGAGCCATTCGCGAATGTGCAGGAAGGCGAATAGAACACCGAGAAGGGCAGTGATGATCATCCAGCGGAAGGCTTTGTCTTTTTTCCCCTGCTCGGCTTCTCTTATTGCGATCAGCATGGTTAGGCTGCTGGTGAGCAGGATGAATGTCATCGAGGCTACGTTCACTATGCTGTGAAATGGCCGGGGCCAATCGGGAGTGGCGTTGCGGGTAAAGCCGTAGGCAACGAGGCAGCCGGCAAAAGTAGCAGTGTCGGCGATGATGAACAGCCACATCGCCATTTTCTTGGCGGGGACGGAAAATGTGGGCTCGGCCATCGCCCCGGCGGGCGGATGTCCGTGCATCGTTAAGTCGGCTTGGCTCACGTTGCCTCCTGGCTTAGAGCGACTAAAGCTTCATCCAAAGCAACAACAGCAGATACAGCCATAGCGCACCCATGAAATGCCAATAAAGTGAAGCGGCGTTCAGCGTGCTTCGTCGCAGTACAGAATGATTCACTTTTCCGATCACGCGGGTCATGCCGCCCAGACCACCGAACAGATGCAGCGCGTGTGCGACGGTGAGAACGTAGAAAAACGAATAACTGATATTGGTGGCGAGTCCCAAACCCTGGCCGCGAAGTTGGAGCCAGGCAAACGTTTGACCTGCCACAAAGAGAAGTCCTAACGCTAGGGTCACGTAGAGCCAGCGAGCGGGCGCCGTTTGCCGGGCCTTTGCACCGCTGGGGGCTGTGCCTGTCATAAAGGCGGCGACCTGGCGGCGGCCGATTTCCAGAGTGACGCTGCTAAAGAGAATGACCAGCGTATTCAGGTAGAGAACCGAAGGCAGAGTGAAGTGCTGCCAATCCCGCGCCGAGCCTTGCCGAACGATTAATGCGCTAGTGAATGCGGCAAAGGTCATGGTGATCGCCGCGAGGCCTACCCAGATCCCGGTGCTCGCTGGCGGCGGAGAAGAATCCTTCACGCGACGCAGGTCACCACCTGCGGGAGCTAAATTCCGCCAGCCGCCGTTGCCGGCCCCCTGGTTGGGCAATCTCTCAAGATCGATTTTCGCCGGCTCGTGAACTGTGGTAGCCATACCGCTAAATCTCCAAATTCAGTACTTCAAATCTCTTCTCTACCCTCTACTGCGGCAAGCAAAGATTACTTTTCCTCGTCCGGACTTGAAATCTTCTCGGGCGAAGTCTGCATGATGAAATCGGCGCTGGCACCCTCAACGCTATATTGATACGGGTCGTGATAGACGACGGGCATGTGGTCGCCAAAGTTGTTGTGCGGCGGCGGCGTGGCCGTGCTCCATTCGAGAGACGTGCCCTGCCACGGATTGTCGGTAGCGGATACGCCCTTAAAGCGGCTGTAGATCAGGTTATAGACAAAAATCAGCTGAGCAAACCCGGTCAGGATGGCTGCAACCGTGATGAATTTGTGAACCGGAATGAGCGGGATTAGATAATCGTCGGTGAAGGCCTGGTAGCGGCGAACGTTACCGGCGATGCCCAGATAGTGGAACGGCATAAAGATGCAATAAGCGCCAATAAAGCTCAGGATGAAGTGAGCCTTGCCCAGCCCCTCGTTCATCATGCGCCCAGTCATCTTCGGGAACCAGAAGTAGGTTCCGGCGAAGATGCCGAACATGGCGGCGACTGCCATTACTAGATGGAAGTGCCCAACCACGAAATAAGTTGCGTGCAGCATGATGTCGAGCGAGGGCTGCGCCAGGAAGAATCCGCTGACCCCGCCGCTGATGAACATTGAGATGAAGCCGAGGGCAAAGAGAGATGCCGAATTAATCCTCAACTTTGAGCCATATAAGCTTCCCAGCCAGATCAGCACGATGATGGCGGATGGAATGGTGATGACGAGAGTGGGGAATGAGAACGCCAGCGAGGAGATGGGATTCATTCCGCTGACGAACATGTGATGTCCGTAGACCATGTAGCTGAGCACGGCCAAAGAACCCATGGAATAAATGATGACTCGATGGCTCAGCATGGGCCGACGCATGTTGGTGACGAGGATATGGGAGACGATACCCATGCCTGGAATGATTGCGATGTAAACCTCAGGATGGCCGAAAAACCAGAACAGATGCTGCCAGAGCAGGGTAGATCCGCCGGAGTGGGGAAGAACCTGATCGTTGATGACCATCCCACTAGGCGCGAAGAAGCTGGTTCCCGCGACATGGTCGAGAATAAGCAGGATGCACGCCGGCATCAGCACGGCAAAAGCCGTCAGAGCCATGATCGCTGTGATGAACCATGCCCAGGCACTGAGAGGAAGGCGCATGAGTGACATGCCTTTGCAGCGCATGTCGAGAGTTGTAGTAATGAAATTTAACGAGCCAAGCAACTGGCCGATACAGAAAATGCCGATGGAAGCGGCCCAAAGAACAACCCCCATACCTTGACCGGGACCGGCGACTGCCCCAACCGCGCTGAGGGGGGCATATTGAGTCCAACCACCCAGCGTAGGGGCGTCCGGCACGAAGAAGGACGCGACCATTACCAGAAATGCAACGAAAGTGACCCAGAACGACATCATGTTGAAGTGCGGGAACGGCATGTCTTCCGCGCCGGTCTGTATGGGCAGGAAGAAGTTGCCAAAAGCCGCGAAGGGCGCGGTGGTGAGCACAAAGAAGACCATGATGGTCCCGTGCATGGTCATCAATTGCAAGTAGTACTCCGGGGTCATCACGTTGCCCGGAGCGCCGCCAGGGGAGAGCAGGTGCAGGCCGGGAATCGCCAGATTCGCCCATCCCAGATGCAGGCGCATGAGCCACGAAAGCACCATTCCGATCACGGCGGCAACCAAGGCCAGCGCGTAATACTGCTTGCCGATGACTTTATGATCGAGGCTGAAAATGTGCTTGCCGATGAAGCTGGTTGGCGCTCCATGCTGCACTGCAGGTTGGGACATATCGTGCATTGTGCTCACCTTGGGAAAGAATCTTTGTCAATCCTGCTGCGTCCCGCAGTAAATTCCATCTGGTTTACAGGCCTATTGCAGTGCGGCCTGCTGTTTGATCCAGGCGTCGTAGTCTTCGGGTGATTTCACTTCCAGATAGGCCTTCATGTTGTAGTGACCAAGCCCGCAGAGCTGCGTGCAAACGATTTCGTACCTGCCCACTTTTGTGGCAGTGAAATGGACCGAAAGGTCGAGACCGGGAACGAAATCTTGCTGAATGCGCAATTCGGGGACATAAAAAGAGTGACCCAAGTCCTTGGAGTGCATGAGCAAATGGACCTCCCGGTTAACCGGTATGGCCATTTCAGCCGTGACAATATCGTCCTTGGAATCCTGATCGTTGGTTGTGTCCAAGCCAAAGAAGTTTGCATTGGCTTCGTTGATCTGGCTGGGATGAAGCGGACCGAATTTGCCATCGGGGCCCGGATAACGGAAGTAGAAGGCAAACTGGCCCGCCTGTACCTGAACCTGCAGGGCATTCGGTGCGGGTGGGGTCAAGTAAACATCGCCCCAGGCCTTTGCTCCAAATATACCCAATGCTAAAACTTCGGTGCCGACCAACAGGAACGCGGCAGTTACCAATCCCGCGGCGCCGCCGGGAAAGCGTTTGATTTTGTCGGTGGGCTTGGATTGAGAGAACTTCCAAATAAAGAAGGCCAGAAGGAATTGCGAGGACAGGAAGGCGACGCCGGTTTCTAGCATGGTATCCGCATACTGCTCGTCGATCAGATGGCCGTGAACCGAGATATCCTGCGGTAAAGGCCAGGTGTTCATGATGATCGGAATCGCCGATCCAATTGCGATAAGCACAATGACGACTGCGAATAGTTTCGCCATATCCCCGCCTTAGAGCTGGATTATCTCTGCGAAGTGTGGAATCGCCGCAGTTCGATACTGCGGCGAGGCTTTTAGAGATTGAATATTCACGACAAATGCACAATACGGGCGATCCGGACGCCCACGTTCCTTGCTATTTGAAAGTAAAGTTCGCGCTTCCAGAGCCGCCGGCGGCGACTGTTACTTTCGCGGTCTGCGTACCGTATTTTTCCTGCCACGCGGTGACTGTATAGTTTCCCGCAGGGACGTTATTGATGGTGTAATCGCCACTTTCGTCCGTCGTCGCATAAGGGCCTTTCACCACGGCGAAGTACCCATGCATCCACGGATGAATGTTGCATTGCACCGGAATCATCTCCGCCGCTTTCCAGCTCTTTACGATCGGCGCCGCGCCAGGGGGCTGCGACTGATTCCATGGAATATTGCCGGTCATCGGGTTGGGATTGGGGTGAATGTTATGAGTGGTCTGATCACTGGTGGTGACTTTAAATTCCTGGGCAACGTCTACCGCAGTAACGTGCGGCGTGTACACGCAGTTGTGTTGATCCAGCACTGGCATTGGTCCGTTTGAACCGGTCAGTGCGCTGGCTGTCAAGCCTTCGGAAAGATACAGCACAACATTTGCTACGCCGCCGTCTTTTCCCACCACAACTTCTTCAATGTGTGCAGGGTCGCTGGCGTGGGCCTTTGCGCAATAGGGATCCTTAGACATATCGATGCCTCTCATATGAGGCGGAGTACCCTGAAACTTGACGCTGCCGGTGATTTTGCCATCCCCGGCGGCACTGACGTTCTGGCTCAGGATGAGTGCGCCACAACACACCAGAGCGGCTGCGGACACCGCTGCAGCCAAGCTGTACCGATTTCTCATTTTGCTCTTTCTCCTTAAATAAATCCGAGTCTCAAAAGGAAAGCTGGACTGCAGTTGCGATGCTGTTTTCATCGGCTAATGTTGCCGACTATTATTGCCACTATGGCGCTGCGGGTGGAGGGGCGTTTGGATCAACGGGTTTCAGATCCAGCTTCTTCGCCATCTCCTTCTCCACACTGTGCTGACTCATGAAAGTACGGAGATAGAAAACCAGATCCCAAGCCTCATCCGGCTTGATGTTGTCGGCATAGGAAGGCATCGGGGTGCCGTCCAAGCCGGTCATGAAGATTCGGTAAATATCCTTATCGGTGTCTCCGCACTTCGGCCTTGCTCCAATGGTGAAATTGAAGGGCTCGATAGGCCGGCCCAAGTCATCCGTGAGAGTGGGCGCCGATGGCCCGTTGGCCATACCCTGCACGCCGTGGCACTTCCAGCATTGCACTCTGGCAAATACGTCGCGGCCAGCCTTAATACGCTCCGGCGTAACTTCGGGCTCGGGAGGGATGACAATCGGGGTGCCGGGTTTTTCTGTTTGCCAGCGCGGCGAGAAGTGCTTAATCCAAGCGACCAGGTCGGCACGCTCCTGATTGGTTACGGTATTCCACGAAGGCATGTTCGACCGGTCAAAACCGCGCTTTATGCTATCCGCGAGGTCTTCGTCGGTGGGCAGCGTTCCACTCGGGGTTGAGCGGCATTTGAATACGGCCAACTGGAAATCTCGCGGCTTGGGGAACAGAGGCGTCTCAAACCATTTCGCATTTTCGCCGTTGCCGTCGCCCATCTCACCGTGGCACCCAACGCAGAACCGGCGGTAGGGTTCGGTTGCACCATGGGGATTTCCAGTCAGCTTTCCGACATGACTGGTCGCCGCTGGAGAATTCAGCCACTGCTGAAGCTGTTCCGTCGAGAGTTGCGCCCATGAAGTAAGCGGGAGCGCCAAAAATGCTGCCGCGCCCAAGCAAAGCGACCACTTCCGCAATCCTGTCCGCATGTCTATCCCTCTCAAAATCAGAGCTTAGAAATCAAAATCAAAACCCAGCAACAGTTCACTGATAGTTAGATTGGTCGGGGTGCCGGTAACCGGCGAGGTCGGCCCGGTGCCATTCTGATGGAAAAGATCAAATTCGTTGTGCCATGCAAAACCTGCCCGGCTCGTCATGAACGGGTTATAGCGATAGCCGATTGTGTAGTTGCTGATGTTTCCTAGATTGGAGGCAAGTCCAACGGTCGACTGTTGTGACATGCGCTCCAACTCATAGCGGCCAATGAAGATCAACTGCGGACTGTACACATAGTGAGCTTCAAAGGTTGCGCCATTCCAGCTCGGAGCCCGGGCGCCCGCCGGCAGAGTGGTTCCCGGCGTGTTGTTCGGAGGGCAGCCGGTAGGCGTAGTGCAGGTGACGCCTCCATTACCATCGGTGGCGATCGCATTGCCATAACCTTGGCCAAACCAGGCGTTGTCCTCACCATGCTGCGTCACGATTTGAACGTCGAAATGATGGGTAAAGTAGAGCTGCCCGACGAAACCCTCGCGACTGAATGACTTGTTGCCAACTCCAGAACCGGGGATGGGAATCCCGCCGCTGGTGCGATAGTACGTCGCCGCTTCTCCGTACATGGCGTAGAAGCCGAGACGCTCGACCCCCAGCTTGCCTGCATCAAAAGCTTGGCTTGCGGTAAAGAACCCGGTATAGGAATTGGATCCCAGAGTCAGATTGACGTTGCCATCGTTTGAGCTAATGAGGGCCGCAGAAACGCGAGTCCGATCATCCGCCGAGTGGCCTAAATACTCCATGCCAAGTTGATTGTCACCAATTTGGCCAAAGATGTTGCCGTCACCCACCGGAATAAAGTGATAGGTCTGGTAAATGCCACCTTCCCCGGTCAGCGTAAGAATGCGCTTTTCAGAGAGCAAGTTGTCCAGTTCGAACCGGCCCAGCTTTAAGTTCAGCCAGGAGCTGCCAAAAAGGTTATCGAGTCTTCCCATGACGGTCTCAAAGTGAAAGGAACCCGTGGAATCGGAAGATGGCAGCACGTAGAACGAGATGTTCTTTTCCAGAGTTCCGCCGGTGTGGAAGTCGAGTCCGCTGAGATCGAATCCGGTGCTGGTGATGCGCTCGATCGCGGTGCCAGTCACCGTGGAAACACCCCCAACCGTCGAGTAGGTATCCGCATTCTCGTTGGTACTCAAGCGGTGCCAGATCGGCGTGATGCGGAACGTCACCGGCCAATAGCCTGGATTCTGCCAGATCGGTGCATCCCGGTCGTTCATGAGCTGATAGCCGTTGTCTTTGAACTTTTGTCCGAAGTAGTTCAGCATGGGCCACGACTCATGACAGGCGGAACAGCGCAGGCCGTATTTGCGCGCGAAAGCGGGAATCGCGCTCGCTGGCTGGCTGCAAGTCAGAACCAGGGAAATTAGTATCAAGGAAACGCTGGAAAGAGAGGAAGCAAACGTAGCGAAACTGCGAATCCGCAAACGCCTTGAAACGTGCATGGCCGGACTCCTCAGCATTCAAATCAAGATTCTGATTCTTTGTTCTAATTGCATTGCCGCGAACCTGCAATACAACTCAGGTCTTACCATGTTATCGGAGGTGAATCCTACTACGGAGCAAAGTAGAAGTTCAAGTACTATCTAACAATTTTTTTTCTAGACGCTCCAGAAAAGTCACCCATCGAGACAGGACTGGCCGCCTAGGACCAAATTCGCCGCGAGAGTTGACATGCCCATCATCAGCGTATAAGACTCTCTGGTCAGGAAAAACGCTACATGAGTTGCCACCGTTCCCTACAGGGTTGTCTCCGCCGATCACCCACCAAGCGTTTACGATTTCGGTCTTACTCAGGCCGAGTGCGTTCTGGCGCAGCGCCTCGTAATATGGCTAAGACGATCTCCGCCTCCCTTTTTGTGATTCTCCTCTTTGCGTGGGCGGCCACTCCTTTTGCCGCCGCTTCAAAAGACAAGGACCAAATTGCATATGGCGAAGGCTTGATCGTGAACCTTCCTTTGCCGGCGGCTGAAGTCGAGCAAGTGGTGCAGGACGTTGCACAGAATGGCTTGATTCGGGGGACCAAGGAGTACAACAAAGATCAATACATTTCTGGAGCAAAGGCGGCCGATTCTTCCCATGTATTTCCGGCTTGGGATCAGGAAGGAAAAGCCTTTTATAAAGTTCGCGATCAGGCGATCGATCCACGGAATTTTAAGGATAGCAATGACGTGGGCACCCTCGCGGTGCGATACGTAGTCCAGCCCCAGGGTAAGAAGAACACGGTCCTGCGCATCGATGCGATCTTTGAAGAAGACTTCCGTCACGTAGTTCACCTATCGAACGGGTCCGTGGAAACCGCAGAGTACAACGATATCCGCGAACATCTGGATTCCATCGAGGTAATGAAGGGACAGGATCTCGAAGCACAAAGAGAGCGTCAGGCAAAAATAGCGAAGAAATCAAAGGGGGCAGCGGCAGATAATGCGCCGGCTCCAACCACGGAGTCCTCTTCTTCGAAGCCCGATGCGCAGCGGGTCGAGATTGAGGACGCGGAAAAGAGTCCCGTCTCGAATTCAGGAAACTCCGCCACGCCGCTGTCCACAGGACAGGCGGATCAGGATTCCGGATCAAGCCTTTCTTACAACGGCCAAGCGCCCGCGGTTCAGACTCCAGATCAAACCCTGGAACAGCGCATACAAGAAGTACGCAAGCAAGTGGAGCGCAAGGTGAAATCGCCTGGCGCACCACTTAAGTCAGCACCGTTCCATACTGCGAGCACGCTGGCATTGTTGAATCCCGGCGCGGAGGTTCTTATCGTGATTTCGACGCCGTATTGGTACGGCGTGGAAACTCATGAAGGACAACACGGATGGATGATGCGCGACCAGTTGGAGATACCGTGAACAGGCTGATGTATGTGGTTCGCGAAATCCTTTCTCGAGTGGTGATTTTTACCCTGCTGAGCTGCGCCCTTCCGGGCTACACGCAGGAAAGCGGCAACCAACGCAGTTTTCCGCAATCTAAGGCTCAGGTCGATAAAATCCTGCGGGAGATGCAGGCTACGTCTGGCCGGCTACCCGTGCTGGAGGGATTTGCGAACCCAACTACCCAGCCCCTGGATCATTACCAGCGCGGATACTATCAGGCGAAGTTCCAGGTCAGCTCCTCGCCTTCGGGAGGATCGGTGGTTCGCGTAAGCGTGCAAGTCACGGCGTATTACGTCGACCCTTCGGGCGGAAAGTCCGGATATCAATTATTGCCGTCGAATGGGCGTATCGAGGCTGACCTTCTGGATCAGCTTTCCGATCAGATTGCTGCCGGTGGATCGGGCGCGACCCACGCTACGCCCGCAACCGAAGCGTCGCTTCCGGCTGCGAAGCGAATGGCAGAGCCTGCTGCATCGTTGCCCGCGCCAGCATCCCAGCCTGCTGCGTCGGATGAGCCGAGCCTGTCAGCGCCGGTTCCCAGGCTTCCGGATGTGCGAAGCGGTCTTTCCTCTTCTTTGGCCGCAAGCCTGGCGGATCAGGAGAAAGCCCGGTCAAAACCTGATTCCTCGAAATCCGGTTCGAAAAAAGTGGTGGATGATCCAAATGCCGGCCCGCTCCAAACCGAACTGAACAGTCTGGAAGAGGTTCTTAAGAGTCAGGCACACCCGAAGAATCTGGTGGCGGTGAAGAATTCCGGGACGCCAGTCGTCTCCTCGGCCAGCTTGAACGCCAGGACTTTGTTCCTGGCCAGCGCCCACGACGAGTTTGAAATGTTGGATTTCAACCAGGATTGGGTTCACGTGAAAATTTCCGGAATCTCGCGCGGATGGATCTGGCGAAATAATTTGGAGATGCCCGACAACGTTCCAGAGGGCGATGCACCTCCAAATTCAGGCACGGCCACCGCGGCAGCTTTTCATGTTTCCCGTGAAGAGATCGCGCCCTTCCCCGGAGATTGGGAACCGCTTCGCAATAAGAGCGTGAAGATCGTTTCGGTAGAACAAACTGACGAGAAGGCCAAAGATCTGGATCCGAAACTAAGGCTCGAATTCGCCAAGTCCGTGATGGACAAAGATTACGCGGAACTCGCGAGCAAGCCACAGGAGATGGAAGGGATTGTGCTAATCTTCGATTCGGCGGACGGCGGAATGATTGCGGCTACATTTTCAACGCTGCAAAAGTGGAAAGCCGGAAGTGTTTCGGATGCGGCACTTTGGCACCAATGCTATTTCGATCCGCCGGAAATATTTACCGGGACTCCTACCGCTGCCGCAGCGAGTCGATGATCGAAGAGAATCGATAGAAAAGAGGTCCTGGTTTACTACCGCAGCGAATTGTAGTTTTGAATTTTAGCTTGACTTTGGATCGCATTCAGATTACCTATGCAAGGTTTGCAGTATAGTGTGTAGTGTAGGAAGCAACCACCCCGTGAGCACGATGGCACAACCCCTTGATGTTTTCCGCCGGCGGACCACTTCCCTTCTGCGCGATTATTCGGAGTTAATGAAGGCGCGAGTTACGACGCTGATTGTGATGACCGCCTGGTGCGGATATTACTTCGGCGCACAGAAAGCCGGCGTGTCGTCGCTGAGTTGGGGACTGTTTCACGCGCTGCTGGGAATTGGATTGGTTTCAAGCGGCACCGCCGCGCTGAATGAAGTGATGGAGTACAAGGTGGATGGGCACATGCGGCGCACTGCGCAGCGTCCGCTGCCAACCGGGCGCATGAGCCTGCTCCACGCTACTACCGCTGGATTGCTCGCCTCGGTTGGGGGATCGATCTATCTTGCTATCTTCACAAACCCGCTGACCGGGCTGCTTACTTTCCTGACGTCGCTGGTATATCTGGCCGCTTACACTCCGCTGAAACGAATTTCACCGATCTGCACTTTTGTTGGCGCCTTCCCCGGAGCGATGCCTGGAGTTTTAGGCTGGACGGCAGCACGGGGCAAACTCGAGTGGGGCACGTTGATCCTTTTCGCCATTCTTTTTGTATGGCAATTTCCGCACTTCTTTTCGATTGCGTGGCTCTATCGCGAGGATTACGCAGCTGGTGGAATTCGCATGTTGCCGGTGGTCGAAGAAGATGGACGCTCGACGGCACGCCGCATTCTGGCCTACTCGCTGATTCTGATTCCGCTGAGTGCTCTGCCTAGCTTTTTTGGTATGGCCGGAAAGATATATCTGGTAGGGGCGCTAGCGCTCGGCATTGCGATGTTTTACTTCGGAGCGCGCCTCGCGTTCCTAAAGCTTCCTCTCAACAATCCCCGATCCAAGATGCTTGCCCGGCATGTGTTGCAGGCTACGGTTATCTATCTTCCGCTCCTGTTCGCTTTGATGATGGGCAATTCGCTTAAGCCGTAAGATCACTTCATCCGGCCCTGATGCTGGACCAGGCAGGCGAAACCTCTCCCACCTCTCCAGGCGAGATTAGTTTCAGCTATTGGATTGCACTGGCAGTCGAAGAGAAAACTTGACCGGCATTTGATGCGATCAGTTGGGCAGTGCTCAGGACAATGACAAGAATCACGGCCATCATCATGGCATATTCAGCCACATCCTGCCCTTCGTCATTACTCCAAAGCTTCGAAAGTTTATAAGCTATAGTCTGTCGCTGGTTCATGCCGCCCCCCAAGCTGCTGATAGTTTTGGCGCGTTCTGTAATGACTGACCAATGTTCAGATTCCAGGGATCGCTGTCCTTCGAAAGCATGAGCAGACCCACCTGGTATTCGCCGTCGTCAAGCAGCCGGGTCCACATGATGGTGAATTCGAGACGACGCTGACGGAACAAGATGACCAGGGTGTCGCGAACGTTCAGCTTGCGATGAATGGCGCCCAGGCGCGCTCCGGTGGTTGTGAGATCAAGAGTGTGCGCCAGTTCCTCAAACGAAGAACCGTCTGCGTCTGTGCCTCGTACCCGAACAGGGAGTACGGCTTTCACGCGATCTTGCTTGCGATTACATACTTTTTGCTTGGCAGATTGCATTGGAGTTCTGAAAACAGTTTGGCGCACGAACGGCCAAACTGGAATGGCCCCGACGAGTGGGGCACGAAGGTAACCTGAAGGATGGGAACTGCAGGGGCCGAACGGTCAGCGACCTTCCGACGAGGCTCGCACGAAAGCCTGGTACATGGCATTCATCAAGGGCTGGCTATTGTAACGATCGGCAAAATCGTAGTAAGCGAGCAGGCGATTTGAGGCGTGGGAGGGCAGGAGTCAGAGTTAGAGCAAGAGCCACTCATCAAGGCGGCGAGAGAACACTTCAGAGTAAGGGTCATCGTGGCAATCCTTTGGCCCTGCAAGTTTAGGATGGAGGGTTGAGCAGGTAAAGGAGCCTTTTTGTAAGCTATTCGTTCCATTATGAATCGACGGGATTTCATTTCAACGGCAATGAGCACGGTGGTCGCAGGGTCGGTCCGATCTCAAGCATCCGCGGTTTTGAATGGACTGGGCCAGGGCGTAGCCGGAATGGCAAGTCTGCAATCCGTGCAGCCCAAGAGAAGCCTCGCGCTGGACCGGCACCGTTTTGGCGTGAACTATACGCCAGCGAAGACTTGGTGGTTTTGCTGGAACGATTGGGACGGGGATGCGATCAAGCACGACCTGGATGCGATTGCAGCGCGGGGCGCGGACCATCTGCGCATCCTGCTGATCTGGCCATACTTTCAACCGAATCCGAAGTGGGTAAGCCCGCTGCATCTGGAGCGGCTGGATCAATTGCTCACGGTAATGGGCGAGCGCAATCTGGACGCAGTCGTGACGGTGTTCACGGGACAGTTGAGTGGATGGTTTTTTCTGCCGCCGTTCAACAAGGCTGACTCAGGATTCTATGCCAATGCCGCGATCTGGAATGCGCAGGAACTTTTCATTCGACAGTTGGCTACGGTGATGAAGGGAAAAGACAACATTATTGGTTTCGACTTCGGAAATGAAATCAACACTTGCTGGAGCACCGAACCGGCGATCGGCGATGCGTGGATGGCTAAGATGTTTGCGCTGATGGAGAGCGTTTCTCCCGATCATGTTCACGTGAATGGAGTGGATGAGTTGCCGTGGTTCGAGGTGACTACTTTCTCTCCGCAGGCGCTGGCGGCGAGGCCCATGCCTACGATGCATTGCTATCCGTATTGGTCAGGGGCGCTGAAATATGGCGGCCCGATGGATCCTCCGAGCACCAAGCTGCTGGCGGCCATGGCAACTTTGATCCGGTCGTATGCCGGCAACGCTCGGAAGCCAGTATGGGCGGAGGAATTCAATACCTGCATCGAATCGCTGAACCAAAAGCAGCAGGCCGATTGGCTGGAAAAAGCCGTGTTGGCCGCAATCGATTCCGGGGTGAGCTGGTTCACTTATTGGGACAGCCACGATGTGGACCGCAAATTCGAGTTCAACTCGCTCGAGTACAGCCTGGGACTGCTGACGAACGATGGCAAGGTGAAGGAGCAAGGCCGAATGTTCAAGCAGCTCGCGGACGCGTATCGAGGGAAGGACGTGGCCTTTCCCACTCAGGCTTTGCCGGCACCGCCGGTACATCGGGACCACGAGATAACGTGGCGATGGATGCTGAATTGGATGGGTTGGAAGGCTGTCAAAGAGTAACGGCAGCGGATAGAAGTGCCCCTCCGCACGTTAGTGTATAAAAGATAAAGTTATGTCACAGCTAGCACCAGCTATTACGCGGAGCCCCGCGGATGTAGTACGGATGACGCCGGTTTCACAGGCGCGCAATGGGGTGTGTTACGCCCTGTCGGGCGAGGCATCGATTGGCGCGCTCGACCTGGAGCGGATGATTGCCGCGGTACCCGATAAGGCTGCCACGGCATTGAAACGCAAGGCTTATTATTTCGTCCCGCTCACGGTGACCCAGGGTGAAGAGATTCTGATCGCCGACCGGTATGATGTTGCGCTCAGCGACAATGCGGTGTGCCATCGCAACCTGAATCTGGGTGATTCGCAGTGTGTGTTCATCTCCACCCGGCTCACGGATGACAAATTTTCCGTGGCGTTTGAGTTCTACATCAATGTAGGGCACGCGTTGGTGGAAGCGGCGGGAGTCTCCGAAGAGTTCAGCGAGATAGCGTGGAAGCAGGTTGAAGCTGGAGTGCGCGGGGAGACGTCGCTGGATGCCTGGGAAGCTCGCAAGCTGGCCGTGGCGGGCGGGCCGGAAGCAGAGCGCTATAAGAACGAATACTTTGAAGCTACATTTGCCGATACGATTTCTATTTATCTGTTGTCGCTGTATTTGGACGTGGATTACTACGATCTGCGCGAGCGGGATTATCCGCTACTGGCCCCCTCGGCTCTCGCCGAACGGCTGAAGAAAGTTGCAGAGCTGTTTCCGGCGAATGCGGGGTTTGAGTTTGCGGTGCTGTATAAGCGCCGGTAGGGATTTGCTCCGAGGCCATCGATTCGCCCGTGTCGAAGCCAAACGACCTATTTCCTCGTAGAGAATATTCCGCCCGAAAACCAAACCCCCAGCGTGGACACTACGAGGCTAAATGCGTGGCGGCGCACCTCGATAAATATTCTTCTTCCTGCCATTTCTTGTCGCCAGATAACATCACTGATCGAAAAATTTGGCCTGAGACCTTACAATCATGCGTCCATGATTGTAACTGCCAGATCCTTCGCAAAAATTAACCTCGGCCTGCGCATCGGCGCGCCGCGCGCGGACGGGTTTCATGAATTGCTCACCATATATCAGACTATCGGTTTGCATGATCTGATCCAGGTAAGCGTTGTGCGTGGGAACGGGATTGAGATTCGCTGCGATGACCCGCGGGTTCCGAAAGATGAGTCGAATACTTGCTGGCGTATCGTCGAGAAAGTCATGGAATCGCTCCATGCCAACGGCCGCGTGATTGTCGAGATTGAGAAATGCTTGCCAGTGCAGGGCGGGATGGGCGGGGCATCGGCGAATGCGGTGACTGCCCTGCTGGCGCTGGAGCGGGTGCTCAGGAAAAGCTTATCAGCATCCGAACGGTTGCGGATTGCGGCGGAAGTTGGGTCGGACGTTCCGTTATTCCTGATCGGTGGAATGGTCTTGGGCATGGAGCGCGGGGAGCAGGTTTATCCGCTGGAGGATTTTCCCGCAACGCCGTGCGTGATGGTGACGCCCGACGTGGGGGTTTCGACTCCGAAGGCGTTTGCGGAGTGGGATCGGAAGCAGGGGCTGAAGCCTCGATCATCAAAAGATCGTGCTGGCAATGAAGAATTGACGATGCCGAAGTCCTTCGATAGAATGAGTGAGCTTGGCCGTGAGATGTCGGCGTGGCTGAGCGAGAGTTACTCCGGTGCTCCTGGCAGTGGTCGAGCCGAAAGGGGCCGGGCCGAGAATCCACTTCTCGCGCTTGTCCGGGCCGGGATCAAGAACGACTTTGAAGAAGTCGTCTTTCCTGAATATCCCGAGCTGAGTGAAGGTAAGAAGGCGCTGGAACGCGCGGGCGCGAAGTATGCGTCGCTGTCGGGTTCCGGGTCAACATTGTACGGGCTGTTCGCCTCAAAAGAGGCGGCAGACTTGGCAGTAAGCAGGCTGCGCAAGCAGGGTTGGACGGCGCAATCCACGGCGACCCTGACGCGGCAGCGGTACTGGAAGCGAATTTGGGTGTAGCGGCGGTTGGAAGGCCAGGTTGGCGGACAGAGTTTTTGATTGTTGATTTTTGATGAATGATTGACAATAAGAGTGCCGGTTGGGCCGCGGTTCAATCGGCAATCAACCATCATCCATCAAAAATCAACAATGGTTTACTGGGCCGTCGACTAATGGTAGGTCAAGTGCCTTTGGAGCACTTTGTCTAGGTTCGAATCCTAGCGGCCCAGCCAGAAAATCAGTTCTCAGTTGCCAGTTCTCAGTAGAACCGAGGAGCCCCTGGACTGAGATCTGAGCAGCGAAAACTGAGAACTGCCTATGGCTACTTTGGTGACGCCGCCGGAAAAAACGGAAAAAGCTGAGAAGCAGGCTCCGCCCACGCCTCCACCCGCCTCCGAAGAAAAGCCGGAACGCAGGCCGCGCGTGCGGGTAGACGAGAAGTTCAAGATTTTCAGTGGCACCGCGAATGCACCGCTGGCCGACGAAGTCTGCCACTTTCTGGGCATGCAGCGCGGGCAGGCGCAACTAACGCGCTTCGCCGATGGCGAGGCGTATGTACAGATTCAGGAGAATGTACGCGGCTGCGACGTTTTCGTGATGCAACCGACGTGCCGTCCGGTGGATGAGCACCTGATGGAGTTGCTGCTGATGATTGACGCGTTCAAACGCGCATCGGCGCGGCGCATCACGGCGGTGATTCCGTACTTCGGGTATGCGCGGCAGGATCGAAAAGATAAGCCGCGGGTGCCGATCTCGGCCAAGCTGGTGGCGGATTTGCTGACTACGGTAGGAGCGCATCGCGCGGTGATTGTTGATTTGCATACGCCGCAGTTGCAGGGATTTTTTAATATTCCGGTGGACCATTTGTTCGCCTCGCCGGTGCTGGTGGATCACTTCAAGAAGTTGAGTTTGCCGAACTTGACCGTGGTATCACCCGATGCGGGCGGCGTAGAGCGCGCCAGATTTTTCGCCAAGAAAGTGGATGCGGCGTTGGCCATCGTCGATAAGCGGCGCGTCGAAATGAACGTCGCCGAAGTGATGCACGTGATCGGCGATGTGAACGGGCGAACTTGCTTGATTATCGATGACTTGATCGATACGGCGGGCACGCTCGTGAAAACGGCGGCGGCATTGATGGAGAATGGCGCAACCGAAGTATATGCATGTTCGTCGCACCCGGTGCTTTCCGGACCGGCGGTCACCAACATTCGGGAATCGGTGATTCGCGAGGTCGTGGTGACGAACACCATTCCACTCTCCGCCGAAGCGCGACTGGAACCGAAGATTCGCGTGCTATCGATTGCGGGGTTGATTGGACGGGCGATTCAGTCCATTCACGAAGAGACTTCAGTAAGTAAGTTATTTGTATAGACAGGACTTTTTAGATAGGGATTTTTTAGATAGGACAAGGAAATTATGGCGAGCACAATTGAGCAAAATGTTTTAGAAGCGAACCCGCGTGAGCCGGGCACAAAAAATCACGCGCGGCGGGTGCGGCGTGAAGGCAAAATTCCGGCGGTGGTCTATGGTGCGGGCAAGGACGCTAAACCGGTCAGCGTCGACCCGCGGCATGTGTTGCGGATTTTGCGCTCGGACAGCGGGCACAACACAATTTTCGATCTGGCGGTGAGCGATGGCAATGGCGGCGAGCGCACTAAAGCGATGATCGTCGACTGGCAATACGAGCCCATCAAAGGGCATCTGCTGCACATCGATCTTAAGCGGATCGCCATGGATAAGGCGCTGCGAGTGAGCGTTCCCATTGAACTGCAGGGCGTGCCGGTTGGGGTGAAGACCGAAGGCGGAATTCTCGAGCAGATGTTGCGCGAAGTGGAGATCGAGTGCTTGCCGGGAGATATTCCCAGCCACATCGATGTGGACGTCAGCGAGCTCACGTTCGGCAAAGTCCTGCGCGTAGCCGATCTGCCACATAACGAGAAGTTGAAATTCATCAGCGACGCGAATCAGCCGGTAGCCCACGTAACCAGCGTGAAGGAAGAAGTTGTGGCGACGCCGGAAGCGGTTGCGGCGGAAGCGGGCGCGACTCCGTCTGAACCGGAAGTTATTAAGAAGGGCAAGGCCGAGACTGACGAAGAGGGCGAGGCCGAGAAGCCCGAGAAGAAGGCTGACAACAAAAAGGAGAAGAAGTAGCCCGGTGCAGACAATGTGGGGACAGCCGCCCTCGGCTGTCCGGCCGAGCGAAGTTCGGCACTTTGTCGGGCTACGAGGGACGGCGTGAAACTGATTGTTGGTCTGGGCAATCCTGGCATCGAGTATCAGTTTTCGCCGCACAACGTTGGGTTTTTGGCGGTGGATCGCATCGCCAGCGACTTGGGCGTTGAGGTGAGAAACCGGCAGTGCCGGGCGCTGACGGCGCGGGCAGTGATTGGCGGCGAAAGCGTGCTGCTGGCCAAGCCCGAGACGTTCATGAATCTGAGCGGCTTGTCGGTGCGGGAGTTGGTGGAAGAGTACGAAGCGAAGCCGGAATCGGATCTGATCGTGATTCAGGACGAGCTGGATTTTCCGCTGGGCACGTTGCGGATTCATACGCGGCGAAGTTCGGCGGGGCATAACGGAATGGAGTCGATCATCGGAGCGCTCGACACGCAGGATTTTCTGCGGATCCGAATCGGGGTAGCGCCGGAGCACAAGGTCGAAGACGGCGCACGCTATTTGCTGGCGCCCATGCGCAAGGCGGATTTGGCGATTCTGGATGGAACACTCGATACCACAGAAGAAGCCGTAAAGATGATTTTGCAGGAAGGCGCGGCAGCGGCGATGAACCGCTTTAATCGCAAAGAAGAGTGAGCAGTGGTCGGTCGTATGAAGATTAAAGGTAGAAGAAAAACGATTTTTGCAGGGCTGCTATTGCTGGTCACTAACAACTGACCACTGGCCACTGCTTCAGATGGAGAGCAAATGAATCGTACTTATGAGTTGATGTTCATTGTTCGTCCGGATATGGCGGACGAAGATTTAGAAAAATTGGTTTCTACTCTGGAGACCACGGTTACCTCAGCCTCCGGAACAGTCAAGAACGTGGAACGCATGGGCAAGCGCAGGCTGGCCTACGTGGTGCGCAAGTTCCGCGAAGGCATTTATGTCTTGATGACCATTGAAGGCGAGGGATCGGTCGTTCACGAACTGGAGCGCCGCTTGCGCGTAACGGAGCAGGTGATCAAGTTCATCACGGTGCGCGTGGATGAGGAACATAAGCGCCTCGAGAAGATCAAGCAGCTTCGTGAATCCCGCAAGAAGGTGAGCGCGCAGCCCGCAGCTGTTGCCGAGGAAGCGCCGGTTCCGAGCGAAGCGCCTGCGGCGGACGCTCCAGCGGCGGTCTGAAGAAAAAGTGGTCAGTGGCCAGTGGTCATTGACCAGATGCAGACAAAGATTTAACTGGCTACTAATCACTGGCCACCGATTTACTTAAGGAGAGTTATGGCTGACGAAGTGAAAGCACCATCGGCACCATCGGCACCTGCGGAGCGGCCATCGCGGCCCTTCGGGGAGCGTTCGGGAGGAGATCGTCCGCGATTTGGCGGAGGCGGGGGTGGGCGTTCTGGTCCTGGCGGTCCTCCGCGCGAAGGTGGACGCAAGTTTTTCCGGCGTAAGAAAGTCTGTAAGTTCTGCACGGAAAAGATCGCCGACATCAACTACAAGGATTACCGTTTGCTCGGGCAGTTTGTGGCGGAGAGCGGCAAGATCGTGCCGCGTCGCCTGACCGGCGTCTGTTCGCCGCATCAACACCGGCTCGCCTCAGCGATCAAACAGGCGCGTAACATCGCATTGCTGCCATTTGCGGGACGAGCGTCGTAGAAAAGCAATTGTTGATTGATGATTTTGTGATTGTTGATTGAAGACCAAAGCAGCGTAAGCGGCTAGGTTCGAATCAACAATCAGAAATCATCAATCAACAATATTATTGAGATCGGAGTCATACCATGGAAGTCATTCTCAAAGAAGATGTGAACAAACTGGGCGCGCGCGGCGACGTGGTGAAGGTTGCCGAAGGATATGGGCGCAACTATCTTTTGCCGCGCAAGCTGGCGATTCAGGCGAACGATGGCAACAAAGCCGTCGTGGCACAGATGAAGGCCGCTTCGGTGCGCCGCTCGGCCAAAGAGAAGACGCAGGCGGAAGAACTGGCCAAGCAGTTTGACGGACTCTCGGCCACGTTCCAGCGGCGGTCCGGTGAGCACGATCATCTGTTCGGATCTGTCACCTCGGGCGACATTGCGGACGCGATCGCGAAAAAGGGAATCAACCTGGATCGCCGGCAAATTCAGTTGCACGAACCGCTGAAGACTTTGGGCGAGTTCACTATCCCGGTGAAGCTGCACAAAGAAGTGACCGCGCACTTGAAGGTCGTGATCGAGAAGGAAGCGGTCGCCGAGTAGTTGTAGTTGACGAGAGTTCATCGCCCGGGCGTCTTTGCCCGGGCTTTTTCTTTGTTCCGGCGCAGCTTACGGAGTCACGGAGAAGTTCACGTTGCTCGAAAGCGTGCCACCGGGTGTTACCACCTGGACCTTGCCGGTGGTTGCGCCGGCGGGCACGGTGGTCGAGATTTCGGAACTCGATACCACGGTGAAAGTAGCTGCATCGCCATTAAAGGTGACCGAGGTCGCGCCGGTCAGCTCGGAGCCCAGGATCTTGACGTCTGCTCCTACGATGCCGGAGGTCGGCTCGATTTTCACAAATGGTCCCAGGCCCATCGAAAAGCTGAAGACTGTCCCCAGGTTGTTGGTTCCGCCCTGCATCGTGGTCCCGTAAAAATCGCCATCGGTGCCTTGGACGAGAGCTCCGAGCGGCTCGGCACCATCCGTGGTGTCGAAGCTGTGCTCCGTAGTCAGTGTGCCGGCGGGCGTAACCTTGAAGATCGAGCCATGATCATTGGCCCCGCCACCTTCAGTTTCCCCATAAAGGTTCCCATCCGTGCCCAGGACGAGGTCTCCTGTTTGGCCGGCGGCGGAGGTAAAGCTGAGCAGAGTAGTCAGCGTGCCACTCGGGGTGATTTCGAAGATCGTGCCATCGCCGTTGGCCCCGCCATCCGCCGTTGTTCCGTAAAAGTCCCCATTTGCGGCTTCGATGAGGTACCCGACGGGCAGTGCACCGTCCTTGCCGGCGAAACTGTGCAGCGTGTTCAGCTTGCCACCCGGGGTAATCTTATAGACGGTGCCGCCGTTGTGGGCCCCGCCGAATTCCGTTAGCCCATAAAAATCGCCGTTGGCACCCTGGACGAGATCTCCCGACGGGTCTTTGCCGTCCTTGCCGGTGAAGCTGTGCAGAGAAGTGAACGTGCCACTCTTGGTAATTTTAAAGACCGTGCCATCTCCGCTCGCCCCGCCTTCAGAAGTTGTCCCGTAAAAGTCTCCGTTGCTGGCCTGGACGAGAGCGTCGTAAGGATTCTTACCATCCGTGGAGTCGAAGCTGTGCAGAGTAGTCAGCCCACCCCCGGCGGTAATTTTGTAGATTGAGCCATCGCTATTCTCACCACCGTCCGCTGTGGCCCCGTAAAAATCTCCGTCAGCGCCTTGGACGAGATCCCTCGCCGGGTTGGAGCCGGCCGGGAAGCTATAGATCGGAGTTAGCGCGCCCTTCACCGTCATTTTAAAAATCGAGCCACCACCCACGGATCCGCCGTCAGAACCTGCTCCGAAAAAGTCTCCGTTGGTGCCCTGGATGACCCCGGCGTAAGGGAAATAGCTATCGCTGTTTTCGAAGCTGTGCAACGTGGTTAGCTTTTGCGCGAGCAATGGAACCGCTGCCCCTGCTAAGAAAAGCAGAGCGAATACTTTCATGCACGAGCTCAATTTGGTCATCATTCCCCCTCGCCGCTTTCGCGGCTCCGCTTGCGAAGGTTGGGTGAGTGACACTGGCCCTCAAAATCGCAGAACATAGTACCCCGGAGCGGCTGGCGGCGGAATCAACTTATGGAGTAATCACAAGGGCTGCGGCGGCTGGCCCACTCAAACCTGGTTTTGTCAGCTGTGCCACGGAGCGGATTGCGTTAAGCCGGCGTTGGTGCTCGCCAGCACGATCACAAGCTTGGGGCGTTCGGCCTGTATAGTGTGTGAAAACCGGAGGGGGCGATGCGTCACCGAATTCTGCACCTGTTGTATGTCGCTGTTCTTACGACCACCGTTTACGGGCAGCAAAGCCATTGGGCTACACCCGACGACAAAACCGCGAAGTACATGATTGATATGGAGCGCAAGTGGGCCGAGGGGGTTTGCACGAATAATGGAGTCGTCTCTGAGTTGCTGGCCGACGATTTCCAGGGCACCAGCACTCGCGGCCAACGCTACAACAAGGCGGATGAACTACGCGACGAAAAAGGCCCACACTCGGCGCACGACTGTGCCATTGACGATGCTAGGGTGCGCTTCTTCTCTTCTTCTTCGGGCGAAGACGTGGCAATCATTTACGGCAGCGAGCATGCGACCGGCAAGGATAAAACCCATCCAGACGCGAAGCAGTGCCAGGTCTGGACCGACACCTGGTTGAAGCGCGCGGGTAAGTGGCAGATCGTTGCCGCGCAGGACAACAAGGTCGAGTGCGAGTAGCTTGAGAGTTCTCCATCCGAAAGGAGTTCGTTGTCAGAATTGCCTGCGGGGATCGAATAGTGCCATCTTTTTCTGGGCAAAATCTACCGGGAGTTGACCCAGAAACTGTAGGCCAGCCCTATTACTGAAATAGCGATCAACACGTATGGCCACAGACTGACGATCCGCCTGGGGAAGGAAATCGACGCATCGGCTTTCATTTCATGATTTTGGGCGCGAAACGCTGCCGACGCCATACGGTAAAATACGGAGCGAATCTTGGCGGTGCCGTGTTGTAGCTCCTGTGCAAAAAGGGATACCTCAGGGTCGGTCAACAACAATGGTCCCTCGCCGCGCTCGGGATGACAGGGCAGTAAGGGGGTTCCCGTACAAGTGTGGCTTTCGGGTGTTGTCTTGTTTTGTCTTCCAAGCTATTGAGTTTCAAGCAGAAAAGCTCGATTCCCGCCTATAATTCCTGCTTACGATTCCGCTCATTCCCCGTCTATTCCTGTGCAGGGCCGGTAGAGCATCGAAACCCGGCGGGCAGAGGACAAGGACAAAAGATGTCAGCCGAGACTTTGGCTTTAGCGCTGACGGTTGGCAGGCGGGTACATGCTCAAGCGGAGCGCGAGCGAGTAGAGAAAGACAGCGGGACATTCGCATTGGGCCGCATGGCTGGTCAAGAACGCCGCATCGACGACACGATCCTCATTCGTGAGGCGCAACGCGGGGACCGCGGCGCCTTCGAGGAACTGGTGCGCCACTACGATCAGCCGGTGCTGCGGCTCGCGCTGCACTTGACCGGCAGCGACCACGAAGCGCAGGACGTGTATCAGGACGCCTTCCTCAAGGCCTACAAGAACATTGGAAGCTTTCGTTTCGAGTGTTCGTTCTACACCTGGATTTACCGCATTGTGACCAACTTATGTCTGGACCATTTGCGCAAGCGGAATGTGCGCAAGGAAGATGCGCCGGTAGTAAGCGACGGTGATGGCGGAGAGCTGAACCTTCTGGACCAGGTGCCGGACGGGCGGGCCGCGGCGAATCCGGAGCGGGATTTAATGCGGCGGCAGTTGGGGGCGCGGATTTCGGGAGCGCTGGAGAAGCTTACGCCCCGGGAACGCATGGTGTTTGAGTTGAAGCATTATCACGGATTGAAGTTGCGCACGGTGGGAGAGATTTTGCATACCACGGAAGAGACGGCGAAGAACACGCTGTTTCGGGCGACGCAGAAGTTGCGAGGGCAGTTGGCGGATATGCGGTGAGTGTTGGGTGTTGTCAAAGATTAAAGGTGGAACTTTATGAAATGCGAATGGGTTCGGGAAAATATTACGCTGCATGTTTATGGGGAGTTGGCCGACGATGCACGGCATGAACTTGAGCAGCATGTGGCGCGGTGCGGGGAGTGTGCGGCGGAGTTGAAGGCGGCGCGGGAGTTTCATGCGCTGCTGGCCGAGGATCGCGCGGAGGAGCCGTCGCCGAATTTGCTGGCGGCAGCGCGCATGCGGTTGCAGGAGTCGCTGGAAACGGCCGAGCAGGGCGGATTCTGGCAGAGGCTGGCGTTCGATCCGGCAAACTGGCTGCGTCAGGTGAAGTTCTCGCCGGCGCTGGCGTCTGTGATTTTAATTTTGGGATTTGCGGGCGGAGTGGGAACGGCTTATAAAGTGTTCGATCGTCAGGCGCCGAATGCGGTCAGCAGCGCGGCGGTGAATCCGGCCGAGGCTTCGATCACCGGCATCCAGTCGATTACGCAGGAACCCGGCAGCAAAGAGATCAACATCAAGTACGCCACGGTTTCGACGCAGCAGGTGCAGGGATCGATGAACGATCAGCGCATTCAGCAACTGCTGCTATTTGCGGCACAGAATAATTACAATCCCGGCGTACGGATGGATTCGGTGGATCTGCTGACGCAGAGGCCAAACGTGGTCCAGGTGCGGGATGCGCTGATTTATGCGCTGCGGTATGACTCGAATCCGGGCGTGCGGCTGAAGGCATTGGATGGGCTGGGAAAGTTTGTGAAGGATGATATGCGGGTGCGCGATGCGGTGCTGGAAGCGCTGGTGAATGATTCCTGTCCGGGCGTGCGGACTGAGGCGCTGCATTTGATTGATCCGGTGAAGGCCGATGGCAGCGTGCGCGGCGTATTGATGGCGCTGGCGGCGAAGGATCAAAACCAGTACATCAAGTCGCAGGCGCGGACCATGCTGGCGCAGTTGCCGGAGATTGATTAATGGGCACGTCCTCATACGAAGAAGTAGAGAAACCGAGGTGGAACATTTGAAGCGTTCGCCACTAAAGCATTCGAGACAAATCGCCGGGCTGCTGGGAGTGCTGGCCGTGCTCGCGCCTTTCGCTCTGGCGCAAGAGACACACGTATACCGCGAGGGCGGGGCGTGGGCGCAGGAGATCAAAGGCTCCCTGGCGGGGGTGAAGAATCTGCGCGTGAAGGTCGATATGGGGTCGGTGCTGGTGCATGGAGGACAGGAACAAGGAATCAGTTATGTAGTGCATGCACGGGCTTATACGTCTTCGGAGCAGGACGCGCGGCGGCAGTTCGACTCTTTCAAGGTCACCGCTTATGTTCGCGGCGATACAGCGTGGATCGTGGGGGATTGGGAGGGCGGGCATCACGGGAAGTTTTCCGGCGAGTTCATGATTAACGTTCCGCGCGAGATGACGTTGACGAAGCTCGAAACCGATGGCGGTAACGTGGATGCGATGGGGCTGAGCGGCCGGGTTGAAGCCGAGAGCGGTGGCGGCAGCGTGCATCTGGACGACATTGGCGGCGGAGTACATGCGGAGACGGGCGGCGGAGCGATCGATGTAGGCATGGTCGGCGGAGACATCGGGCTGGAGACGGGCGGAGGGGCGATCAAAGTTCGGCAAGCTAACGGCAAAGTAACGGCACAGACCGGCGGCGGCGGAATCGTAATCGATTCAGCCAAGCAGGGGGCGACCCTGGAGACGGGCGGCGGAGAAATTCGAGTCCATCAATGTAGCGGCAAGGTGAAGGTTTCGACGGGCGGTGGAAACGTCGACCTGGGCGACATTGCCGGTCCGGCGGAAATTGAAACGGGCGGTGGGACCATTCATCTTGGATCTGCGACAGGGCATGTTATAGCGCAGACCGGCGGCGGGGAGATTGAACTGAATGGAGTTCCTTCGGCGCGGGTAGAAACCAGCGCGGGCGGGATTGTGGTCAGGCTGGTGAAGACTGGGGCTCCAGCCAGCGATTCGACGCTGGAAACGTCCGCGGGAGATATCACGGTGTACATCGCCCCCGATGTTCCAATTTCAGTGCGGGCGAGCGTCGATCTGGGCAATGGACACCGCATTATGTCGGAGTTCCCGGATATTCACGTGGCCAGCGAGGGCGACCAGTGGGGGCCGAGGACGTTGAATGCCGATGGCAAGCTGAACGGCGGGGGGCCGGTGTTGAAGGTGCGGACTACGACCGGTGATATCTGCTTCCGGCATGCGAAGTAGCAATCGAGTTCGAATGGCGATTGTCTGAACATGATTGTCTTGACAGTGATAGTCGAAACGCCGTTTTGAGTGCGCTACAAAACTCAAGGAGATGGACCATGCTTAAACAATTTCTAGCGACCGTTGCCATGATGCCGTTGCTGCTGAGCGGATCTCATGCCGCGCAGAGATGGACCGTTGAGCCTTCCGATCCTATGGGAATTCCCAGCGAGGACTCCGGTTCAAGCTCCTATTTGGGCGTAGACATTGCGGACATCACGACGGATCGCATGGCTACGTTGAAGTTGAAGGAAGAGAAGGGCGTTGAAATCACCATGGTCGATCAGGATGCGCCGGCGGGCAAGGCGGGGATCAGAGAACATGATGTCGTCCTGACGATGAACGGAACGCCGATCGAGAGCAAGGCGCAATTGCAGCGGATGATTCACGAAACGCCGGCGGGACGCGTGGTTGCGCTGGGTTTGAGCCGGGATGGACAGCCGGTCACGATCAAGGTGCAGTTGGCAAGCCGCGGCAAAGAATTCAGCCAGGGCAATTGGGAGAACGGAAAAGATCTCCATATTGAGATTCCGCCAATTCCGAATCTGCCTGAAATTGACGTCCCCAATATTGGCGTGGTTTACGTGCGTTCGTCGATGCGCAGCGGGCTCATGGTGGAAAACCTTACGCCGCAGCTGGGAGAATTTTTCGGCGCGAAAAGTGGAAATGGCGTTCTGGTGCGCTCCGTGGAGAGGGGCAGCCGCGCGGAGAAGGCGGGACTGCATGCCGGCGATGTGATTGTTAAAGTTGCCGATCAGCCGATTCACGATACCAGCGACTTCGCCCACGCCCTCCATTCCCATGGCTCCGGCTCGGTGACTGTGGGAGTAATTCGAGATAGGAAGGAGCAGACCCTCACCCTTACACTACCGGAGCAGCGGGATTCCGGCGAAGTAATCGAGGAGAGCTTTGAGGCGCCAGAGTTGAATGCGGATAGGCAGAAGGAATTAAGCGAATTGCAAAATGAAGTGGCAAAGCTGCGGCCGCAAATGGAGTTGGTGCGTGAAGAAGCGCTGAAATCCTCGACCGAGATGCAAAAAGTTCAGTGCGAAGAAGAGAAGGCTATGAAGCAACAGGCCGAGAGAGTAAAGAGGGAAGTGGATAGAAGCATCAAGCAGGCCGGTGACAAGAGCCGGAAAAAATCGCAACAGGAATTAGAGCGCGTTCGCCGGCAGATGCACGAGTTGTTTTTCGATATTTAATTGCGTGAAGTAGCCGCCTGGCGGGACGCGAGCGTGGCCAGGCAAACCTGATTTCTTCCGGCTTGTTTGGCGCAGTAGAGCGCGGTATCAGCGGACCGGACTAACTCATCACGCGTGCCGCCGTGTTCCGGAAAAACTGCAGTTCCGGCGCTGATGGTGATGGTCCGTGGCACACCGGGAAACTGCCAGCCGGCAACTGTTTTTCTCAATTTTCCTGCCACTGCCAAGGCCTCCTCGGCACTGACTTGCGCCAGTAGAATGGCAAATTCCTCGCCTCCGTAACGACAAACCACATCCATCTTGCGGACTTGCTGATGAAACAAAGAAGAGACCTGTCGCAGAACTTCATCACCCAGCAAGTGTCCGAACTCGTCGTTGAGCCGCTTGAACTGATCGATATCGGCCATGATGACGGCCATACCGCTGCCATAACGGCGGGCGCGTTCGATCTCTTCGTTGATGCGGAGCTCGAAAAACCGGCGGTTGAAAATACCGGTGAGCCCGTCAAGGTAAGCAAGTTGTTTCACGCGCTCGACGTAATGGGCGTTCTGGATGGCGGTGGCGCAGATGTCAGCGACGGATTCCAGGGATTGCTCGTCTCCATCGCGAAAGGCGTCACTTTTTTCGCTGTCCAGGCCTAAAATTCCTAGCGTCTGGCCAAAGGAAATGAGAGGAATGCAGAGCCGCGAGGCGGATTCGGCAAAGAATTTCTTGTCGGCAGGAATGCCGGTAAGGTCGTACTGCATGGTACAGTTGTCGGCGAGAATAGTGGACCAGGGTTCGCTGGTTGCCGAGAACCGGCCGCCCACGGCGATGCGCGGCGTCAGCCTTCCATGATGGGCGCGCAGCACCAGGTCGTGATCTTCCCGCAGCAAAAGCGATACATGGGATACGCGAAACGCCTCTTGAATCAGGCCACACACTTTGCCCAGCAAGTCTTCCAGTTCCAGAACCGCAGTCGTCTGCTGGGCGATGGCATTGATCGCCTGCAATTGGCGCGCGCGCTGCTGCTCCAGAGAATAGAGGCGCGCATTCTGCAAGGCCATCGAGGCCTGAGTTGAGAATAGAGTAAGCAGATCGATGGTTTCCGGATCGAAGTGGTTCACGCGGTCGGTCTGGCAATCGAGCACGCCTACCACCTCATCGCGAACCATCAAGGGAATGGCGAGTTCTGATTGCGTGGACTTGGCGGAGCAAATATAGCGCGGATCTTTGCTTACGTCAGGCGCATAAACGGGCTGCTTTTTGTTAGCGGCGGTCCCAGTGATGCCCTGGCCGACCTTCCATCTGATCTTATCCTGGCCTTCATCCCAGCCAATTTGTGAGCGGACGTAAAGTTCCTGCGACTGCTGATCGAGCAGCAGAATGGCCACGTTGCGCAAATGAAAATAGTCGTGCGCGATGGCCAGGATGCGCTGCAGCACCTCGTCCAGATCAAAGGTAGACAGCACTGCCTGACCTGCATCGTACAGGACCGCGATTTTATCCATAACTCAGGGGATATGGTACCCCGAAGGAAGATGTAGGGGATGTTCCGAAAGTAACCGGTAAGTTGGCTCTGAAGGCCAGTCTATGCTTTACTTTTTCGCGCTGAACTCGCGAATGAGTACATAGATGCCCAGGCAGAAAAAGAAGTCGACAACTAGCCCGGCGTCCATTTGAAAAGGGCGGTGATGGGGGAGAATGCGATGATAGGACATGAGAAAGTACGCCAGATTACCGAGCAGGATGGCGCACAGAGCTTGGGCCAGATTGGTTAGCACACTGAGTTAGACGCTGAATTTGAGAAACGCGGCTGCAAGGCATGTTGCGAATCAGGCTGGCTTCCCGCAGTTCTTGCAATTTTAAACTTCATGGGCCGGCATCTGGCCCGTGCGAGGCTGGCCGGTTCACGGTAAACTGGTCGTGTCCGGGAAGTGAATCATGCCGGTAGAGGTCGCCAAGCCGGTCACCTTTATTCTTTGCATTCTCTCTTTGTATGCGGTATTCCATGCCGCGTTTATGGTCCCGGCGAGCGACCTGAATCAAAAGATCTACCAGTCGATGCTTCTGCTCGCGCTGTCTGCGATCCTTTCGGTAATCAGTGGATTGAGTTTCCGGGCCGCGGAGCCAGAGCCGCAAGCTCACCATACCCGGCTAATTTCCACGCTTCCGCTTCAGGTATTCTGCTGGGCCGCGGGCGCCATGTTGGTGCTCTTCCTCGTATCGTTGTATCTGGAAACACACTGCATCTTCTACCGGGATACACACCTTTAAGGGAATTCTTGTGCGCCGCTTCTCGGCCCCAGGGCAATAACCTGACAAGGTTCACGCGTGCGCGTGGGGTATGCTTGGGAATCTCGATGCTTGAACTCACAACCCCGGTGCAGTATGTCAAGGGAGTCGGTCCTAAGCTCGCGGAAGTTCTCGCGACTAAGGGAATCACGACGGTTGGCGACTTGCTGCTTTATCTGCCGTTTCGCTATGAAGATCGCCTGAATCCTCGCGGGATTTCCGAGTTGCGCGCAGGCGAGATGGCCACCGTGATCGGGGAAGTTCGCAACTCCGGCCTGTTTCGTACACGGCGCATGCCCATCTTTCAGCTTACAGTTGGCCAGGGACGGGCCAAGCTGCGCTGCCTTTGGTTCAACGCCACTTATTTACAAGATAAGTTCAAGCCGGGACAATTGATCGCTCTTTATGGAAAGGTGGAGCAGGACCAGAAGAGTGGAGAGTTGCAGATTATTCAACCCCAGATTGAGATGCTGGGCGAGGCCGATGCTGAAGGAGCAGATGATAAGGCGGCGGCATCCCTCGAAGTGGGGCGCATCGTGCCGATCTATGAGTCGGCGGGTCAGGGACGGGTCACGGCGAGGTGGTTCCGGCGAATCATACGCAAGGCTCTGGAAGATCTAACTCCGGATTTGGCCGAAACAATTCCGACGGCGGTACGCGAACGCCTGGCGCTGGTTTCGCTGCGGGAGGCGTTGTGGAAAGTGCATTGGCCGGAAGCGGGCGAGAGTCTGGCGGACTTGCAATCGTCGCGCACGGCGGCGCACATACGGCTGATTTTTGAGGAACTGTTCTTCATCGAGCTGGGACTCGAGATGAAGCGGCGGCAACTCAAGGCGGAAACCGGAGTGGGGTTTCGCCTGGATGAGCGGGTGCGCGCGGCGATCAAGAAGATACTTCCCTTCCATCCCACGACGGCGCAAAAGAAGGTGCTGAAGGAAATTGCCGATGACATGCAAAAGCCTTATCCCATGCGGCGTTTGCTGCAAGGCGATGTGGGATCGGGGAAGACGATCGTCAGCTTTCAGGCCGCGATCATCGCCATCGAAAACGGATACCAGGTCGCGTTGATGGCTCCAACGGAAATTCTGGCGCAGCAGCATTATTTTTCCGCGCGCAGGATTCTGGAGAACGCGGGCTATCGAATCGTGATGCTGACGGGCTCGCTGGAAGCGGACCGCAAGCGCGAAATTCGCCGGCACATTGCACAGGGAAGCGCGCAGCTGGTGATTGGCACTCACGCGCTTCTGGAAGAAAAAGTTGAGTTCGCAAAGCCGGGATTGGTGATTGTGGACGAGCAGCATCGCTTCGGAGTTTTGCAGCGTTTGAAACTAATGAAAAAATCGGGCGAGAGCGCAGAAGACGCGGCTTCCGCCGAACCGGATGTTCTGGTGATGACGGCGACGCCGATCCCCCGGACGTTGGCGCTGACCCTCTATGGCGATCTTGATCTCAGCGTGCTCGATGAATTGCCGCCGGGGCGAACGCCTATCGTCACCAGGCGAATCACGGATGAGCGCTCCCCTGAAGTGTGGGAATTTTTGCGCAAGCAGATTGCGGCCGGACATCAGGCGTATGTGGTCTATCCCGTGATCGCGGAGAGCGAAGAAAACGAACTGAAGGCTGCGGTGAAAATGTACCGCGAGTTGAGTGGAAAGATTTTCGCCGATCTGAAGGTTGGATTGCTGCACGGGCGTCTGGATGCCGATTTGAAAGATCAGGTGATGCGCAGGTTTCAGGCAGGTGAACTGCAGATTCTGGTTGCGACTACGGTGATTGAAGTTGGCGTGGACGTGCCGAATGCCACTGTGATGGTAATTGAACATGCGGAACGGTTCGGATTGGCCCAGCTTCACCAGTTGCGGGGGCGGATCGGCCGCGGGGCAGCCAAATCGTTTTGCGTATTGATGACGGGCGGCAAAGTCACGGAAGAAGGCGAGCGCCGGCTGGATGCGATGGTGCGGACGAACGATGGTTTTCAGATCGCGGAACTGGACCTGGAACTTCGCGGGCCAGGGGAATTTTTTGGCACGCGGCAGGCGGGGATGCCGAGCTTTCGCGTGGCCAATCTGATTCGTGACCGGCAGTTGCTGGAACTGGCGAAACGCGAAGCCGCGACCGTGATGGAGGGGCCGAATTCCGAGGTTACCCAGGTAGAGATCAGCCGGGCGTTGGTGGCCCTGCGCATGCGCTGGCAGCATACCTACGGGTTGGTTGAGGTGGGATGAGGACGGATACTGAACTGGTAGAATCATAGAGATGGCAGGTACTTCCCAACTGGTCCAGATCGAAGTCAATCCCCCGCTACGGGTGCCGAAACCGGAGTGGCTGCGGGCCAAGGCTCCGGTCGGCGAGAATTTTCACGAGCTGAAAAAACTGGCGCGTGGATTGGGCTTGCACACGGTTTGCGAGTCGGCGCAGTGCCCGAACATTGGCGAATGCTGGAATCACAAGACGGCGACGTTCATGCTACTGGGCGATATTTGTACGCGGCGCTGCGGGTTTTGCGCTGTGCCAAAGGGACGTCCGGAGGCCATTGACTGGGACGAACCTCGGCGAGTGGCGGAGGCGGTTGCGACCCTGGGATTGAAACATGCCGTGATTACCAGCGTAAATCGCGACGATGACAATATAGGCGGGGCGAAAGTTTTTGCCGAGACGATCCGCGAGATTCGGGAACTGATTTCGGATTGCCGCGTCGAGGTGCTGATTCCGGATTTTCAGGGTCTGGAAGAACCATTGAAGATTGTGCTCGATGCGCGGCCCGATGTGCTAAATCACAATACCGAAACTGTACCGCGGCTTTACCGCGCGGTGCGCTCCGGCGCACGCTACCAGCGTACCCTCACACTGCTGGAGAACGCTAAGAAGTTCTCCCCGGGAATGGTCACAAAGAGCGGCGTTATGGTGGGATTGGGCGAATCGACCGATGAGCTGGTTGAAGTGTTCCGCGATCTCGGCGCTTGTGGGGTAGATATCCTTACTGTGGGACAGTACCTGCGGCCATCGCGCGACCATTTGCCTATAGCGCGCTTTTACACGCCGGAGGAGTTTGTCCATCTAAAGAACGAAGCGATGCGCTTCGGCTTCCGGCATGTGGAATCAGGGCCGATGGTGCGATCGAGTTATCATGCGCACGAGCAGGCGGAATCGACATCCACTCCGCGGATAGTTTCTTAAAGAAAGTGGTCAGAAAGATGACTCACCGTTCACTGCCTTTAAAAAATGTGCAGTTTGATGGTGAGATATTTCTTGGGATCCTTGCGGAAGGCAGCCAGCAGTTCTCGGGTTTCGACGAGCATCTGGTTGGCGTTGTTGTAAAGCGTCTCGTCCTTAAACAGTTTGCCCACAGTTCCCTGGCCGGCTTCCAGTTGAGTGGTGATTGCTTCCAGCTTTGAGATCGTGGTGTCGATCTTGTTGGCGAGCTGTTCGTCTTTCGTCAGCCTTCCAAGCGTTCCCTTGCCCGCGTTGATGTCGGCGGTCACCTGCTTCAGGTTCGCGATGGTATCGTTGGCATTGTCGTAAAGAGCGGGATCTTTCAGGAATTTTCCGGCGGAGCCTTTGCCGGCCTGCAGATCATCGGCAACTTTATTCATCCTGTCGAGAGTGGCGACAAATTTCTCATAGGCGTCGTTGTTGTTGATCAACTTCCCAAGGCTGCCTCGGCCTTGCGCGATATCGTCCACCACAGTTTTGAATTCCGTGACCGTCTCGGATAATTGGTCGTAAAGCTTGGGATCGTAGATCAGCTTGCCAATCGATCCCTTGCCGCTTTCTGCATAGGCCAGAATGCGGTCGGCGCGCTTCAGCAGCGCATCCATATTTTGCAACGTGCTCTGGCTGGCGCTAACCACCTCGTTAAAATCGGGGTGAATACGCGTGGAAAGAGTATCGCCATCCTCAACTACAGGACCTGTGGCCTGCGCGCTGTCGATATCGAGGTAGGTTTCGCCGAGAACTCCCGCAGTCGCCAGAGAAATATAGGAGTCTTTGCGCAGGTTGAAGTTATATTTCGTGGTCACCTTCATGGTGATTTCGACGGGAGTAAAGCGACGATTTTTATCGTTCACGACCTTGATGTGCGCTACGTTGCCAATGTCGACGCCGGAGAGGCGCACGGGCGCGCCGATTCGCAGGCCGCCTGCATTGTCAAAATAAGCTGTCAGGGTGATGCGTTTGGTGAAGAACCCACCGGTCCCAGACATGAGAAAAAGGAGCAGCACCAGTACCAGGCTGGCGAAGATTACCGTAGCGCCTACGCGAAGCTCCGACCATTTAAGCTGCTTCTGTCCCGGCAATAGACTCCTTCATGGCGCCTACCTGGCCGCGCATGGACAGGTGTGACCTTCGCTGTCCCTCGCAGCATCATAGCAAACTAATGGTGGCGTTCCCATTGTGCTGCTGCCATTTAACGTGCAGTACAATTCTGACGCGGCCAATAACGAACGGTGGTGCTTTTTGGATCTTCTAACTGATGTCGAAATTCGCGTCCTAGGTGCATTAATTGAGAAGGATATTACTACACCCGATTATTATCCGCTTTCGTTAAACGCTTTGGTGAATGCCTGTAACCAGAAAAATAATCGCGAGCCGGTAATGGCGCTCGGCGAAGATGCGGTGCGCGAGGCGCTCGTGACGCTGCAACAGAAACGGCTGGCGGGACCGGCTGGCGGGGCGGACAGCCGGGTTACGAAGTATGAACACCGTTTGCAGGAAGTCTTCAACTTTGACCGGCGCGAGATTGCGGTTCTATGCGTGCTTCTTTTGCGCGGACCGCAGACTCCGGGAGAGCTCCGGGGGCGCACCGAGCGCATGTACCGGTTTGAAGCGCTGGACGATGTGGTCGCCACGCTGGATCGGCTGAGCCAGCGCCAGCCTGCGCTGGCCGCCGTGCTGCCGCGGCAGCCCGGAACCAAGGAATCGCGTTACATGCAGCTTTTTTCGGGGGAAGCACCTCCGGTGGAAATGGTGCAGCCGCTGCAGAATTTGCCACGAGGGGATGATCATTTTGGCCATCTCGAAAATGAGGTTGCGGAGTTGAGGAGGGAAGTTGCCGAGATGCGGCAGCAACTGGCGGAGTTTCGAAAGCAAATTGAGTGACGGATCAGCCGGCAGACGCTAGAAGAGCGAGGGATCGAGCTTCGCCACTTGCAGGTTTGATTAGCGCAGGTGAAAAACCATGGTCCTCGTTTCACGAGGGATGACAGTCCTGTTTGCTATGGCATCACCCGATTGGACAACCGAGGGCGACTGCAACCTAATAAACATTCTGGCAAATTGCACCACTACCCAATATGAATAAGAAAGGGCTGAGCTTTTCAGCTCAGCCCTCGCACCTCCGGCCAGTTAGATTCTTAGGGCTTGCGCGGGGTCAGGTCGCAGGCGTGTTTCATTTCGTCCAGATTCAGCCCTGCCGGGGAGAATTCTGCGATGGAGTAGCCGGTTCTGGTTCTGACTTCAATGTTGAATACCTGGGCTCCGAGGGCGCCGCGCACCGTGCCTTTGTCCATGGAAAGGAAACGGCCGCGCACCCAGTTCCAGCCTTTGTTGTCGTGGCTGCCATCGATCCGGACCCTGACTTCCATCTTGGGCTGGCCCCAGAAGCCGGGGTAATCGGGATGGCCCAAGCGTTGGCCGGGATTGAAGTCGGCATACTGGTACTTGCCGTCGCTGCAGACGATTTCAACGCGCGGCTTGTAGTCGGGATCCTCGCGAAGAAAATTGTTCGAGAGTAGCTCGAAACGGACTTTTTTCGCGCCAGTCATCTTATCTTCCGAGCGGAACTGCATCCATTTTCCACCGGCGCTCATGCCATCCTGTTCATCCTGATACGGGCTCATGGCGCCCTGTTGAGCGAAAGTGGAGCCGGTCATCGAGATCAATACCGCAAATGCGGCGGCCAAGGCCGTTCCGCGACGATTGTTTTCCTTATTTTTTTGAAACGCGCACAATACTTTCAAAGTTCCCCTCCGACAAAGACATCCGTATACATTGAACCCAGAACTCGCGGAAGAGTTGCATGATGACGCGTTGGGGTACTGCCGAAAAACAGTTTCAGCGGGTTCGGTGCGTCGCTTACCGGAACATACGTTCATCTGCGTAAAAATGACAAAACTTTACTGATGAGTATCGATTCTCAGATCGATATAAACCTGGGAACGATCATCGAACTGGCTCACGGAACGAGTGTCGCTTTTGTGCTTCTCATACTGGGCGTAGACTTCATAATCCACAGAGGTGAGACCGGGGAAACGGTAGGTGCCGTCGGGCCCGACGATATAGGTCTCAATGGCATGGGTACGCGTGTTGGTGAGGTAGACCACGGCGCCCGGTACAGGATTGTCGCGCGGATCAAGAACCTTGCCGGAGAGCAGACGGCCCTGCTGCTGATTTTTTTTATCCAGCGGAGGGCTCATATTCAGCGCAACGCTGGGCGTTGCCAAGCCAAGCAGAAACGCAGCGTAAACCAGAATGGCGACGCACTGAATGCGCGGTCTGAGGATCATGGCGAGCGGCTGAACTCCTCGATTGCTCTGCTTTATTCCCTTGCTGTTCTCTGTTTGTTCTTCTCTGATCTCTAGTTCTAGACGATGCTACTTGGCTAAGTGCAAGCCAATATCCACGCGTTCATCATACTCTACGTGAACCGGGACATCTTCTTCGAGATGCACGGCTTGACCATCTTGAGTCTTCACGCCCTTCAGGTCAGCGGTCACAATGTAATCATTCTTTCCGGCGGGAACGCGCTGGGCAAATTCTCCGGAATGGTCGGAATAAAGTTCCCACCTGGACTTTTTATCGGAGGCGCGGCGGATTAGAACTTTCACGCCATAAGCCGCGCGATTATCCGGGCCCCAAACCGTGCCAAAGATGAGGGCATAAGGATCGGTCGGCTTCAGCTTCTTCTCCGCCGGGGCGCCATCCGCCCGCGGCGAGAGTTGAGGCATCAGAATGGAGGCAAGGAACAAGACGAGAAACAACAGGAGGGACCAGTGGACGACGACACCCGGGCGGCAGGCGCTATGCGTCGTCACCGTCTTCAGCCTCGACTTCCTCTTCCTCTTCTACATAACCTTCTTCCACCGCCTTCAACTCCAGCGGACTGGTGGTGATAACTTCGAAGTCTGTGCCGCATTCCGGGCAGGAAACAATCTCGCCCTCGTCGACTTCTTCTTCTTCCACATCTAGATCAGTTTCGCATTCAGGACAAAGCACCATGATTTCTCCACTCCGTTCGCTAAAACCCGTTAGATACCCTTTGATAATATTTAGATTCTTCCACGGCGCAGGTCAAGAGGGCGAGCGCTGTAGACCAAAGATAGTTTTCTTGCGGAAAAGGGTTGTTGACCTTGACATTTCGCGTCCGGGAGATTACATGATTTCACTTCTCAGGAAAAGGCCGTCCGTGCTGGCCGGAGTATTACTAGTTGCCGTGGCTTCGGCATTGGCCGCTGCACAAACCGAATCGCACGTGGACCGCGCATCGGGAACCACCGTGGTGGATAGCCGTATCGCGACGGCGCTGCAGCAGGTCTCCCCGGACCGCATTCGAGCCAACATTGAGAAACTGGTGAGCTTTGGCACGCGCTCTACTATATCCGCTCAGGACTCGGGTGCAATCCAGGCCGGTCGGGGAGTTGGAGCGGCACGGCAGTGGATCCAATCCGAATTCGAACGATATTCCCGTGACTGCGGCGGATGCCTCGATGTGAAAACGGACAGTTTTACCCAGCCAACGGCGGACCGTATTCCGCGACCTACTGAAATCACCAATGTTTATGCGGTCTTGAAGGGATCGGACGCGGAGAATGCAAAACGCATTGTGCTGGTGACCGGGCACTACGACTCGCGTAACAGCGATATTTCTGACGCAAAGGGCGATGCTCCGGGAGCGAATGACGACGGAAGCGGCACGGCGGTGAGCCTGGAGTGCGCGCGGGTCTTGAGCAAGCTGAAGTTTCCGGCGACGATTATTTTTCTGAGCGTGGCCGGCGAAGAGCAGGGGCTCAACGGCAGCGACCACTTCGCCAAAATGGCGAAGGAACAAAGCTGGGATATTGAAGCAGTTCTGAACAACGACATCGTTGGCGGGGATAAAAGTCCCGACCAGGATCATTCGGTGGTGCGGGTATTTTCCGAGGGGCTGCCGGCGGCGGCGACGGAGCAGGAGATCCGGCGAATTCGCGGGCTGGGCGGGGAGAACGATTCCGCCTCGCGGCAACTGGCGCGGTATATCGCCGATGTGGGCCACGCCTACGATCCAGGCGTGAAGCCGATGCTGGTTTTCCGTCTCGACCGTTACTTGCGCGGAGGCGACCATTATTCGTTTAATCAGCAGGGATTTGCTGCTGTGCGGTTTACCGAATTCCGCGAGGACTTTCATCATCAGCATCAGAATGTACGCACGGAAAACGGCATCGAATATGGCGACCTGGCGAAGTTTGTGGATTTCGATTATGTGGCGCACGTGGCGCGGCTGAATGCGGCAACGCTGGCGTCCCTGGCCTCGGCGCCTGCGCCTCCGGCGAATGTGCATTTACTGGCCAAAGATCTGGAGAATGACTCGACGCTGACCTGGGAAAGTTCGCCGGGAGGCTTGGCTACAGCGTATGAAGTTCTGTGGCGCGCGACTACAAGTCCTGAATGGGAACATGCGGAGAAAGTTGGAAATGTGAACCGCGCAACTTTGAAACTTTCTAAAGATAATGTCATCTTCTCAGTAAGGGCTGTAGACGCACAGGGGCATCGCAGTTTGCCGGTTGTCCCCGTTCCGCAGCGCTGATTTCAGTTCCCCGCAACCTGATACCATGAACATTACGATTTCTTGCATTAGTTGAGGCTCACCGTGCCGATGAATCGCGGACGTACGATCTCACTGAGCTTGCCGCCGTTCACTTACTGGGTGAAGCGGCTGATCCTGACTTACGCCGGGATTTATCTGCTGATGGCAATTCTGGGGGTTGCTTCCCCCTATGCGCGCGAGTGGGTGGGCGTCTACTTCAGCCTCATTCCGAAGTTGGTGGTTCACGGGATGATCTGGCAGCTGATCACTTATTCCTTTCTACACTTCCAGTTGCTGCATTTCCTGTTCAATGCCCTGGCGCTGTGGATGTTCGGCTCGCAGCTGGAGAGCGACTGGGGATCGAAGCGTTTCCTGGAGTTTTATTTCTTTTGTACTGTGGCTGCCGGCCTTACCACGGTTGCCGTGAGCTACATGCACGTGCCGAACCTCTCGCCGGAGACGGCGACGATTGGGGCATCGGGCGGTATCTACGGCTTGCTGGTGGCGTTCGGCGTGCTCTACGGCGAAAGCGAGATCATGATGTTTCCGCTGCCTTTCATGATCAAGGCGAAGTATTTTATCTGGGGCATCGTCTTCCTGACGCTGGTGGGAGCGATTCAGGAAGTGGGCGGCGTAGCCAATTTTGCGCATCTCGGCGGATTGCTGTTCGGGTATCTCTACCTGAAGTTTTTGCCGAGGAAGGGTTTGATGTTTGCGACGTCCGAGCGCTATTTCAACTGGCGGAATGAATATTACCGCTGGAAGCGGCGGCGCGCGGCGAAGAAATTTGAAGTTTATATGAGCAAACACGATCGCAAGGTCGAGTTCGACGAGCACGGGAACTACATTCCGCCGGATGATGGGCCCCGCAAGGGAAATGGCGGGTCGAAATCGGGGTGGGTAAATTAGGGTTTTACTATTTTTCGCTGAAGAAGCCTTGAAATTCTGCCAAGATTTTTCCTGGTAGCTCTTGCCGTTTAGCCTTCCCTTTGAATCCTAAGTCGTGGCCTGCGCCCTCTATCGGCACTAGCTTCGTTCGGGCTGGAATCAGCTTGAGAGCTTGCTGCAATTCGGCGATTGATCCGAAAGCATCGCTTGCGCCCTGGACGAACAGCGTGGGAGTGCGCAAATTGCAAAAATGCTGGGTACGAAGTTGCGTGGGTTTGCCGGGGGGATGGAGCGGATACGAAGTTAAGAGCAGGCCAGCAACCCGATCGGGAGCCTCTGCCGGCTGTTCGGCTTCCGTATTCTCTGCGCAAAGCATGCTGGCTTGCCTCCCGCCGTAGGAGTGGCCTCCCAGAAAGATCGGGCCTCTCGCTTGTCTCTTGACGGCTGTCACCGCGTTTTTCAATCCGGTGCGATCACGCGTGCCATCGTGCGGTCCCGGCGGCCCGTAGGGACGACTCTGCCGGAAGGGCAGATCACAACGGAGGACGAGAAATCCTGCTTGCGAAAAAGTTTCTGCTAGCGCGATCAGCAAGGGCGCTTGGCAATTCGATCCCGCGCCGTGAGTCAGAACTAAAGCTTTGCCGTTAGGATTTCCCGGCCGATGCAAGAAGCCGCGTACAAACGGATCGACGGTAACGTCGGTAAAAACCTTCGGACTTGATTCGACAGTCATTTATCCTGCAATCATTTATTGGCCCGTGATTATTCGGCAGTCATTTGGGTACGCCAATCTCGGCCAGTTTTTCATACACCTTTAAAATTTTGATTTCATTTCCCAGGCGCGCCCAGCAGCGCAGCACTTCTGGATCTTCCTGCGCCGTACTGCGGGCTTGCTCGGAGTTCCAGTAGCGCAGAAGCACATACTCGGAGTCGCCGCTGCGGTATAGAAGATCGCGGCCATATTGTTTTTTCGAGACGATGGAGTTGAGCTCGCGAATGGTTTCGAGCGCAGCCGTTTCCATCCCGGGCAGAGGCTCCCAGATCGCGAGCGATAAGTACTCCTGGGACATATTCCGCGATTATAGCTTCTTGGGAGTCTTCCCCGTCTTTATGCCCGCAGTCTTTGATGGGACAGGCTTGGGGCGGCGGACGTTCGAGGGACTTTCAGTTGCGGCTTCTTCCGAAGTAACGGTATGCAGACGCATGAAGTTGGTGGAACCGGACGATTGGCGAGTACCAGCGACTACTCCGAGAACATCATTCGGCTTGAGCAGGTGCCGCTTCAATAGTTCTTTTTCCGCCACATGCACCATGTTTTCGTAAGAGAGCCCGGAGGCGCACTTTATGGGATGCGCACCCCAATATAGATTGGTGCGCTGCGCGACGCTCGAGTTGGGAGTAAAAGCGAAAATGGGCGCCTGCGGACGGTATTTGGAAATCATGCGGGCAGTGTTGCCGGTTTCGGTGAATACGGCGATGGCTCCCATAGGGAGATCCTCGGCGGCATGTGCGATCGACTCGCAAATTGTCTCGGCAATGGAGAGACCGCGACGGTCACGGCGTCGCGGCTGCGTGAACTCCGCCATGTTGCTTTCGGCCTCGACCACAATGCGAGCCATCATAGCGACGGCTTCGCGCGGGTAGCTGCCGCTGGCGGTTTCGGCGGAAAGCATCACCGCATCGGTGCCGTCGAATACGGCGTTAGCCACATCGCTGGCTTCGGCTCGCGTGGGGCGCGGGTTTTCGATCATGGATTCGAGCATCTGCGTGGCGGTAATGACCGGCTTGCGCCACAGCGCGGCGCGGCGGATTACATGTTTCTGAATGACTGGAACTTTTTCCGGCGCCATTTCCACGCCCAGATCGCCGCGCGCGACCATCACGCCATCCGCTGCTTCGAGAATCTCTTCGAGATGGTCGATGGCCTGCGGCTTTTCCAGCTTGGCGATGACGGGAGTATTGCTGCCCCGCGCAGCGATGATCTGTTTAACCGTCCGAACGTCGGCCGCGGAGCGCACGAAGGAGAGCGCGACCGCGTCAACGCCATGGGTCAGGCCGAATTCCAGGTCTTTGCGGTCTTTATCCGTCATGGCGGGAATCGATAGCGCAATTCCCGGCAGGTTGATGCCCTTGTGCTCGCCCAGCATTCCGCCGTTTAGAACGTCGCAGACGACATCCTTGCCGCGCATGGTGCGGACTCGCAGTTCGATGAGACCGTCAACCAGCAGAATGCGCGCGCCCGGAGAAACTTCCTGCGCAAGATCGAGGAAGGTAGTCGAGATGCGCGTAGCGGTTCCGACGATGTCGCGCGGAGTGATTGTGACCGTTGAACCGCTCTTCAGCAGAACTGGTTGGTGGCGCTCGAGGCGTCCGGTGCGGATTTTGGGGCCCTGCAGATCCTGGAGAACGCAAACGGTACGGTTCTCTTTTTCCGCCGCGCTGCGCAGGCGCTCAATGTTGCGGGCATGATCGGCATGCGAACCATGGGAAAAATTCAGGCGTGCTACATCCATGCCTAAGCGAAGCAGGTCGCACATGGCGTCCTCGGTGCGGCAGGATGGACCGATGGTGCAGATGATTTTCGCGCGACGGGAAGTCGAGGTAGATGTCCCAGCGTCGGGGGCAATGGTCTGCTTCAATTTGTCTCCGGACTCAAAGAGGAATATCGGTAGGTTACAACATCGGCCTTAAGCGGTCGCTCATTCAATTCCACCCTTTGAACCGCTGATCGCCGTCAATTCTTTCCCCAACATGGCTCGGGGAAACAGCATGGCGTTGAACTCCGCGCCCACCAGTACAATCAGCGAGACCATGTACATCCACACCAGCAGGGCGATTGCCGCGCCAAGCGATCCGTAGATAATTCCGTAGTCGCCATAGTGCTGTAGGTAGAAGCCAAAAATCAGGGTCGACGAAAACCACAGGCCAGTGGCGAGCGTTGCGCCGGGAATCACAGTGTGCCAGGGCTGGGTTCGGGGCACGGCGTTGTGATAGATGAGAGCGATCACGGCAATGCTGGTGAGCGTCGCGATCAGCCAGCGGATCGCCGTCCACATCAGCAGAATGTAGGCGCTGAATTCATGGTCCGTATAGAACAGGATGGTGGTTTCGATTTTGCTGCCGAAGGCCACCAGCAGCGTGGCAAACATCATGGGGATCAGCGCGAAGACGACCAGCGAAAATGAAACCAGCCGCTCCTTCACCAGTCCCCAGATTTTAGGCAGCTCGTAGCAGCGGCGAAAACCTTCCATCCATGAAACCATGACGCCGGATGCGGTCCAAAGCGCGAGGAGCGATGCGGTGATAAGCAGGCTCACGGGACGCTGCGACGCTCCGCGCAAAAAATTCAGAACCGCAATGTTGCCTGCGGGCAGAATACTGGAGAGCGCATAAGTAATTTCCCTGAGATAAGGCGCGCCTTTGCGCGATGCGGTCAGCACCGCCCCCACGATCAGCAGTGCGGGAAACAAAGTAAGAATCAGGGAATAGGCAGAGGCCTTAGCAATAGAGAACGCATCGTGCTGGAAAGCTCGCCAGAAAGCCAGACGCAGGAGCCGGAGAAAGCGAAGCATGGCTGGCCATAGCTTAGGGCTTGCATGGGACGGAAGCAACGAAGGAAGCGCCGGAGGTTCCTCAAGTTGCAATCGGTTGGGGTTGGCATGCATGGTTTATCGGTTTATTTAGTTGCGAAAAAGAGCGGGGGCGAACAGGTTCGCCCCCGACTCCACCATCGATTTGGCTTACTCCGCAGCTAATTCCTCGGTTTCGCCTTCCTGCCGCATCATCTCCAGAGCGCGTTCGGCTTCTTCGTAAGCCGCCGAAACCTCCGCCTGGACCTTGGCCGCGGCCTCTTCCATTTCTGGCGAGAGGCGCACGTTGCGGTAGTACTCCATGCCGGTTCCGGCAGGGATCAAGCGTCCGACGATGACGTTCTCTTTCAGCCCCCGCAGGTGATCGACCGCGCCCTGAATGGAGGCTTCGGTGAGCACGCGCGTGGTCTCCTGGAACGACGCCGCCGAGATGAACGAGTCGGTCGAGAGCGAAGCTTTCGTGATGCCGAGGAGCAGCGGGCGTCCGGTAGCCGGCTTGCCGCCTTCCTTGATCACGCGCTCGTTCTCTTCGCGGAAGCGGAACTTATCCAGTTGCTGCTCCAGCAGGAACGTGGTGTCGCCCACGTCCTCCACCTTCACCCAGCGCATCATCTGGCGGACAATCACTTCGATGTGTTTGTCCGAGATGTTGACGCCCTGCAGCCGGTAGACCTCCTGGATTTCGTTCACCAGGTAAGACTGCAGTTCCTTTTCGCCCAGCACGGCCAGAATGTCGTGCGGGTTGAGCGGGCCGTCCATGAGCGGTTCGCCCGCTTTGACGCGCTCGCCTTCCTGCACGTTGATGTGAACGCCGCGCGGAACGGAATATTCTTTTTCCGTGCCGTTATCGGCTTGCACATACAGTTTGCGCTGGCCCTTGGAGACTTCGCCGAACTTGACCGTACCATCGATTTCGCTGATGACTGCGGTTTCATGCGGCTTGCGGGCTTCGAACAATTCGACCACACGCGGCAGACCACCCGTGATGTCCTTGGTCTTGGTAGTCTCGCGGGGGATCTTGGCCAGCACGTCGCCGGGGTGAACCGTGTCGCCGTCCTGCACCATCAAGTGAGCGCGGGAAGGCATAAGGTAGCGCTTACTGCCTTTGCCTTTGACCACGATCGCCGGTTGGCGCTTCTCGTCGGGCGAATCGGCCACAACATGCCGCGACAGCCCGGTCACTTCGTCTACCTCTTCGTGCAAAGTCACGCCTTCCTGCAAGTCTTTGAACTGCGCAGCGCCGCCGATTTCCGTAAGGATGGCGAAGGTGTAAGGATCCCATTCGACCATCACTTTTCCCTGCTCGACGCGATCGCCTTCGTTGACTTTCAGCTTGGCGCCGTAAATCACGGAGTAGCGCTCGCGCTCGCGGTTCTTATCGTCGACAATCGCAATCGAGCCCTGGCGGTTCATTACGACCAGATCGCCAGACTTCGATTTGACAGTCTGCAATCCGATGAATCGCACAGTGCCTGCGTTCTTGGCATCGAGGCGCGACTGCTCGGAAACTCGAGACGCCGTGCCGCCGATGTGGAAGGTGCGCATTGTGAGCTGGGTTCCCGGTTCGCCGATCGACTGAGCGGCGATGACGCCGGTCGCTTCGCCGAGTTCGACGAGGCGGCCAGAAGCCAGGTTACGGCCGTAGCACATCACGCAAACGCCGCGCTTCGATTCGCAAGTGAGCACCGAGCGAATCTTCACCCGCTCGATTCCGGCAGCCTGAATGCTTCCGGCGAGCTCTTCGGTGATTTCCTGGTTGATGTCGACGATCACGTTGCCGTCGTAGTCTTTGATCTTCTCGAGCGAAACGCGGCCCACAATGCGGTCGCGCAACGGCTCGATAATTTCGCCGGCTTCGACGATACCCTGCACGTAAATGCCGTCCACGGTGCCGCAATCGTATTCGCTGATGATCACGTCCTGCGCCACATCGACCAGACGACGCGTGAGGTAGCCGGAATCGGCCGTCTTAAGCGCCGTATCGGCCAAACCTTTACGAGCGCCGTGCGTCGAGACGAAATATTCGAGCACCGTGAGGCCTTCACGGAAGTTTGCCGTGATCGGCGACTCGATGATTTCGCCCGAAGGCTTGGCCATCAATCCCCGCATGCCAGAGAGCTGGCGGATCTGCTGTTTCGATCCACGAGCGCCGGAATCGGCCATGACGTAAATCGGATTAATAAAGCCTTCCTTATCGGCGCGCTGCATCTGGCCGAACATCTCGTCGGCAACTTTCTCCGTGATCGCCGACCAGATTTCGATGACCTTGTTGTAGCGCTCGCCGTTGGTGATGGCGCCGTCCAGATACTGCTGTTGCACGGCGACGACTTGTTTCTCGGCGTCCTTGACCAGCGTACGCTTGCTGTCAGGGATGACCATGTCGTCAATGCCGATGGAGAGGCCGGCTTTAGTTGCATACTTGAAGCCGAAATCTTTCACTTCATCGAGCATCTTGACCGTGGTCTCGAGACCGAATCGCAGATAGCCGTAGTTGACCAGCGCGCCGATTCCCTTCTTCTTGAGCAGGCCGTTGATGTAAGGCATGCCCTCGGGAAGGTGATCGTTCAAAATGGCGCGGCCGACCGTTGTATTAACGAAGGCACGATCCACGTGAATGGGTTCGGTGTGAATGATGTCCTGATCGTCGTAAGCGGTGGTTAGGTCAATCAGTTCGCCGGTGTAGCGCAGACGAATCGGAGTAAGTGTTTCTACTTCGCCCATTTCGAGCGCCAGCAGAACTTCTTCGATGTTGGCAAACACGCGGCCTTCACCCTTCGCGCCGGGCTTGCCTTTGGTCAGGTAATAAAGACCAAGCACCATATCCTGCGTGGGCACGGTGATCGGGTGACCCGAGGCCGGAGAAAGAATGTTGTGCGAGGCCAACATCAAAACGCTGGCTTCGACCTGCGCCTCCGGAGAAAGCGGAATGTGCACGGCCATCTGATCGCCGTCGAAATCTGCATTGAACGCGGTGCAGACCAGCGGGTGAATGCGGATGGCTTTGCCCTCCACCAGCACCGGCTCAAATGCCTGAATGCCGAGGCGATGCAACGTTGGAGCGCGGTTCAAGAGCACAGGATGATCTTTGATGACCTCTTCGAGGATGTCCCAAACGATCGGCTCCTGCTGCTCCACCATTTCCTTGGCTTGCTTGATGGTGGTGACGTTGCCTGTCTGTTCCAGCCGGTGATAAATAAACGGCTTGAAGAGTTCGAGCGCCATTTTCTTGGGCAGTCCGCACTGGTGCAGCTTGAGTTCAGGACCGACCACGATGACGGAACGTCCGGAGTAATCGACTCGCTTGCCAAGCAGGTTCTGACGGAAGCGGCCCTGTTTGCCTTTCAGCGTATCGGACAAAGACTTCAGCGGACGGTTGTTGGCGCCACGCAGCACACGGCCACGGCGGCCGTTATCGAACAGCGCATCCACCGCCTCCTGCAACATGCGTTTTTCGTTTCGGACGATGACTTCGGGCGCGTGCAGGTCCATCAGCTTCTTCAACCGGTTGTTACGGTTGATGACGCGGCGGTAAAGGTCATTAAGATCAGAGGTTGCAAAGCGGCCGCCATCGAGTGGAACCAGAGGACGCAGCTCCGGTGGAATGACCGGGATCACGTCGAGAATCATCCAGCTCGGCTTGTTGCCGCTCTTGCGGAAGGCCTCGACCACCTTCAGGCGCTTGGTGTACTTGAGCCGCTTTTGCAGCGAGCTCTCATTCTTCATCTTCTCGCGGAGCTCGACGGACAAGCCATCGGTGTCGATGCGCTTGAGAAGTTCCTTAATAGCTTCCGCGCCCATCATCGCCTTAAAGCCAGCGGGACGGTATTGCTGATCGAGTTCGCGGAACTTGGCTTCGTCTTTAATGACTTCGCGCTCTTTCACCGGGGCATCGCCGGGCTCGACCACCACGTAAGCCTCGAAGTAAAGAACGGATTCGAGGTCACGCAGGGAAATATCGAGCAGGTGTCCGATGCGGCTGGGCAGGCCCTTGAAGAACCACACATGCGAGCAGGGCGAGGCAAGCTCGATGTGGCCGAGGCGTTCGCGGCGCACTTTCGAGAGCGTGACTTCCACGCCGCACTTATCGCAGATCACTCCGCGATGCTTCATGCGCTTGTATTTGCCGCACAAGCATTCCCAGTCGGTTACCGGACCGAAGATGCGGGCGCAGAACAGGCCGTCCCGCTCCGGTTTGAAGGTGCGGTAGTTGATGGTCTCAGGCTTGGTAACTTCGCCATGCGACCAGCTCCGGATTTTTTCCGGTGACGCCAGGCTGATCTTGATGGCATCAAAGTCAGCGATTGTGTTTTGCATTTCGAACGGGCTCGAACGAAACAAGGGTTCCTCCGCTTCCTGCTCTCAACGGCAGCTGCCGGCTGTCGGCCGCCAGTTGCCAGTTTTTTATGTTTCGCCGTGGCTGAGAGCTTTGGCCCTGCGAAACGTTCTTTCAAAATTCTTTCAGCCCGCCAGCACAGCTGTCAGCGCCCCTACTGGCGACTGACGGCTGGATACTGGCAACTGTTTTCATCAATCCGCTGCTGCGCTGGCCGCTGGCCGTTTCTCTCCGGTCTTGATCAACTCCACATCAAGACAGAGCGATTGCAGCTCCCGGATCAGCACGTTGAACGATTCAGGTACGCCAGGCTCCATGGCGGCTTCGCCCTTGACGATGGCCTCGTAGATCTTGGTGCGGCCATAAACGTCGTCGGACTTCGCCGTCAGCAGCTCCTGCAAAATGAACGCTGCGCCGTAAGCTTCGAGCGCCCAGACTTCCATCTCTCCGAAACGCTGTCCGCCGAACTGCGCCTTGCCACCCAGCGGCTGCTGCGTGATCAGCGAGTACGGCCCGATGGAACGCGCGTGAATCTTGTCGTCCACCAAGTGCGAGAGCTTCAGCATGTAGATGTAGCCTACGCAAACCGGCTGTTCGAACTGATCTCCAGTCATGCCGTCGTGCAGCGTAGTTTTGCCCGACGTAGGCAGTCCGGCGTGCTCGAGCAGCGCCTTGATTTCGCCTTCCTTCGCGCCGTCGAACACGGGCGAACCCATGTAGACGCCGCGAGCCAGCGTAGGCGCAAGCGCTTCCAGTTCCTCGTCGCCCATCTCGCCGATGGTGTCGGCGAGCTTCGAATCTTTGAACAAAGATTTCAATTCGCGCCGGATTGCTTCCGTACGAGTGTTTTCCTTGAGCAGGTTCGAGATTTTCTCTCCGAGCACGTAGCCAGCCCACCCGAGATGGGTCTCGAGAATCTGGCCCACGTTCATACGGCTGGGTACGCCGAGTGGATTGAGCACAATCTCGACCGGGGTTCCATCTTCGAGGTACGGCATATCCTCTTCCGGAAGAATGCGGGCGATTACACCCTTGTTTCCGTGACGGCCGGCCATCTTATCGCCAACGCTCAGCTTGCGCTTCATGGCGATGTAGACCTTGACCAGCTTGATCACGCCCGGCGGCAGTTCGTCGCCCTTGGTGAGCTTCTCTTTCTTCTCGTTGACGATCTTTTTCAGGACATCGATCTGGCGAGACGTCATTTCTTCGATCTCGTCGATCTGCTCATTCACCCGCGGGTCTTTGTCGTTGTACTTAATCCGCTTCAGGTTGCGCGTGGAAATGCGCTCGATCGCGTCGCGGTCGAGAACATTGCCCTTGGTCAGCAGGCGTTTGTTGGTGCGCTCGTCATGCAGGTCGGCCTGCACTTCCTTCCCACCAAGAATGTTCTCCAAACGCTTCAGGCGCTCGTCGGTGAGAATGCGGATCTCGTCGGATAGGTTTTTCTCCAACTTGCCGATCTGCGTCGCCTCAATCGACTTGGCGCGCTCGTCTTTTTCCTGACCCTTGCGGGAGAAAATCTTCACGTCGACGATCACGCCTTCGATTCCAGGCGGACAGTAGAGCGATGCGTCGCGCACGTCGCCGGCTTTTTCGCCGAAGATGGCGCGCAGCAGCTTCTCTTCCGGCGTGAGCTGAGTTTCGCCCTTAGGCGTAACTTTGCCCACCAGAATGTCGCCCTGCTTGATGCTGGCGCCGATACGGATCACGCCCGCTTCGTCCAGATTGCGCAGCATCGATTCGCTGACATTGGGAATATCGCGCGTGACTTCTTCCGGACCCAGCTTGGTGTCGCGCGCTTCGATCTCGTATTCCTCGATGTGCAACGAGGTGTAGTAATCCTCTTTGACCATCTTTTCGGAGACGAGAATCGCGTCTTCAAAGTTGTAGCCGCGCCAAGGCATGAAGGCCACCAGCACGTTGCGTCCCAGTGCCAGCTCGCCGTGATCGGTGCAAGGACCGTCGGCGATGACTTCGCCTTTCAGAACCCGTTGCCCTTTCTTTACGATCGGCTTCTGGTTAATGCAAGTGTTCTGGTTCGAGCGCTTGAATTTGGTGAGCTGGTAAATATCGCTGCCGACTTCACGCGACAACTGCGTGGGATGGTGCTCGCCTTCCACACGCACGATGATGCGGTCGGAATCGACCGAATCAATAATGCCGTTGCGGCGGGCAAGAACCACTGCGCCGGAGTCGCGAGCGGTAACGCCCTCCATCCCCGTGCCCACGATCGGCGCTTGCGCGCGCAGCAAAGGCACGGACTGGCGCTGCATGTTCGCGCCCATCAGCGCGCGGTTGGCGTCGTCGTGCTCGAGGAACGGCACGAGTGAGGCGGCGACGGAAACCAGCTGCTTCGGACTAACGTCGACGTAATCGACTTCATCGCGGCTTACCAGCACGAAGTTGCCGGCCTTGCGGGCGTTGACCAGTTCGGCCACGATCTTGCCTTTGTCGTCGAGCTCAACGTTGGCCTGCGCGATAGTGTGCCGATCCTCTTCCCACGCGGAAAGATAGAAGGAGAAAGGATCGACCTGCGCCGGCTTCTTGCGCTTCTCTTTCAAGTCGGAATTGATCTTCTCGATCTCATGCTTCTCCATGTGATCGCCGACTTTGTAATCGCTGTCGCCGGTGTTTACCACCGTGACGTAGTCGATGACTCGCCCGTTCTTAATGCGGCGGTAGGGCGATTCGATGAAGCCGTAGTCGTTGATGCGCGCATAGCAGCTCAACGACGAGATCAGTCCAATATTCGGACCTTCCGGCGTTTCAATCGGACAGATACGTCCGTAGTGCGTAGGGTGCACGTCGCGCACTTCGAAGCCCGCGCGCTCACGAGAGAGACCGCCCGGCCCAAGCGCCGAGAGACGCCGCTTGTGCGTAATCTCGGAGAGCGGGTTGGTCTGATCCATGAACTGCGAAAGCTGTGACGATCCAAAGAACTCGCGGATCGCCGCCATTACCGGCTTGGCGTTGACCAGGTCGTGCGGCATGGCCGTAGACATTTCCTGGTACACGGACATTTTTTCCTTGATCGCGCGCTCCATGCGGACCAGGCCGATGCGGAACTGATTTTCCATCAGTTCGCCGACCGCGCGTACGCGGCGGTTGCCCAGGTGATCGATGTCGTCGACCGACCCGATACTCTTGCGCAGCTTCAGCAGGTAGCCGATGGTGGCGTAGAAATCGTCGGGATCGAGCGTTCGCTTATCGAGGCTGGTAGCATCCTGGTTCTCGAACAGCTTGATATTGAACTTCAGCCGGCCGACCTTAGAGAAGTCGTACTTGCGCGGATCGAAGAACATTCCGTGAAACAGCGCCGTAGCCGTGTCCAAAGTCGGCGGATCGCCGGGACGCAGCTTGCGGTAGATTTCGATCAACGCTTCCTGCGGGGTCTTCACCGAATCGCGCTTCAGGGTCTGGCTGATGACCGTGCCCACATCGTCGCGCTCGGGGAAGAACAGGCTCATTTCGACCACGCCGGAGTCGAGAATCTTCGAAACTTTATCGGCGGTGAGTTCGGTGTTGGCTTCGAGCAGCACTTCGCCGGTGGTGGTATCGACCACATCGGCTGCGGCCCAGGCGCCTTCAAGATCGGTGATGTCCACTTCGATCTCGGAAATTTTGGCCTTCTGAATTTCCTTCAGAATCGCCGCGTTTAACTTACGGCCGGAGTGCGCAATTTCCTCCCCAGACTTGTTCTTGATGCTGTGCGCCAGCTTCATGCCCAATAAGTTGGTGGCTTTCTCGCTGGCCGGATCGAGCGTCCAGAAGAGCTTCTTATCCCGGATGGCAATCCGGTCGACGGTATAGAAGGAGCGCAGAATATCTTCGCTTGAACGCAGACCCAGGGCACGCAGGAAAATTGTCCCCAGAAATTTGCGTTTGCGGTCGATGCGGACGTAGAGCACGTTTTTCTGGTCGTATTCGAACTCGACCCAGGATCCGCGGTAGGGAATGATCTTGCCCAGGAAGTAAGTGCGGTTGTTGGCGGTTTCAAAGAACACGCCGGGCGAGCGATGCAATTGGCTGACAATCACGCGCTCGGTACCATTAATAATAAAGGTGCCGTTCTGCGTCATCAGCGGAACATCGCCGAAGAAGACTTCCTGCTCTTTAATGTCGCGGATGGAGCGGTTGCCAGTCTCGGCGTCTTTATCAAAAATGGTAAGACGCATCGTGACCTTGAGCGGCGCGGAGTAGGTCATGCCACGCTCCTCGCACTCGGCCACATCATATTTCAGTTGCAATCCGACCGGGTCGCCGCACTTGTTGCAGAAGTCCGGGGTATTTGCGTTGTAGGTACCGCACTTCTGGCAGAGTACATCGCCGGGATGAAACGGATCGGTGATGACAGTGTTGCCGCAGTTCTTACAAGTGGTACGCAGATGGTGTAGTCCTTTTAGGTGACCACACTTGCACTCCCAGTTACCAATGGCGTAATCCACAAACTCAAGTTGTGATACGTTGCGAAAGTCGGTGATCGGAAAGACGGACTGGAATACCGCCTGCAATCCGCCGTCTTCGCGCTCGCTGGGCAGCTTGTCCATCTGGAGGAAGCGGTCGTAGGAGCGCTTCTGAACCTCAATCAGGTTCGGGATCTGGATGGTGGCTGGAATTTTCGAAAAATCAAAACGTTTACGGAAGGCATTAGTCTTCATCGTCAAGAAACTCCCAATGTCAGGCGCAGCCGAGCGCTGCGATTACCCGCGGAATGTGGGGCGCGAAATCGCGCCGCGCTGCTTAGCTGTTTAAGACCTGGCTGTTAAAAAGTCGGTTGATATGAATTTGTTTGACCTGGCAGCCTTGTATATGCCGGAAAACACGACGAGGCATCCGCAGGGACAAGACTTCCCGCGGACGCCGTGCTTGGCGTTTCGCCAATCTGAATTTGTGATCCTTCGCGCCAGTTTCCTTCGGCCGTTTCCGTTCCGCCTGCCCACGGAACAGTGCCCAAGCTTCCCTGCGAGCCTAGCTCGCCTTTGAGTGAGGCCAAGGGAAGCGGTGTTATATAGATGCTAACACCCCTTCCCCGGCTTCACAACTAGAACGCTGAATTTTCTGAGACTTGCACCGGATCTGGGGCGGAAATAGAACCTCTGCTCGCAGATCCTTCGCAAAAAACGCTCAAGATCAAGATAAAGATGAAAGATGACCGCAGCGGGCTCCCGCTTTCGCCATCCGTCCCGCAAAAAGCCGCGCGGCGGACGTCTCCGCTCGTTCTTAGCCTACCCTGAGCAACCCAGCCGAAGGCGAGGGCGTCGAACGGGCCCGCTAGGGGCGGTCACTTCACTTCAACGACAGCGCCCGCCTCAGTGAACTTCTTCTTGATGGTCTCAGCCTCGTCCTTGTTCACGCCCTCTTTAATGTTCTTGGGCGCTCCATCCACCAACTCCTTGGCTTCCTTCAAGCCCAGGCTGGTGACCTCGCGGACGGCCTTGATTACATTGATCTTATTGGCGCCGACTTCCTTCAGCACGACGGTGAATTCCGTCTTCTCTTCTGCCGGAGCCGCGGCCGAGCCGGCACCCGCGCCGCCGCCAGCCACCATGACCGGGGCTGCCGCTGCCGCGGAAACGCCCAGGCGCGCTTCAAGCTTCTTGACCAGCTCTGCCGCATCGAGCAGCGACAAGGCTACGATTGATTCCTCCAACTGTTGCAGGTCTGCCATGTTAGTTCTCCACTTTTCGAGTTATGAATTTGCTTGCTTTCGTTATCTTCGGCCGGGTTTCCAGTGCGACAGGCTCTCGATCCATGCGCCAGACAACGCCCGGACTCGAACCGCGCAACCCCAGACCTGCAAATAACCGAATCTCTTTACGCTTCCTTGAACTTTTTCTTTTCCACGCCCTGCCCGAGCACAACTGCAACGTCGCGTCCAACCGCATTCATCACGGTTACCAGTCGCTGCGCCGGCGCATTGATCAGGAACAGCAGCTTCGAATAAAGCTCTTCCTTCGAGGGCATGCTGGAGAGCGCTTCGATCTCTTTGATCGAAATCACGCGGCCCTCGACCACGCCTACCTTGAAGGTGAACTCCGGCACCTCTTTGGCGTACTTGGTCAGCGCTTTGGCCATGGCCACCGGGTCACCGGTGGTATAGGCGATCGAAGTCACGCCCGCCAGATTCTTCAGGCCTTCCTCAACCTTGGTGCCTTTGGCGGCGCGCTCGGCCAAAGTATTCTTTACAACCTGATACTTCGCGCCCGCGCCACGCAGAGCCTTGCGCAATTCGTAATCCTGCGACACGGTCATCTTGGTATAGGTGGCGACGACCGCGTTTGAAACCTTCTTCAACTCCGCGCTTAACTTTTCGACTTGCTCTTTCTTTCGTGCCTTTGTAACCGCCATGTTCGATTCCTCGAGATGTTCTTTTATCGGGTCAGGCTCGACGGCCACCCTGAACTTATTGTCATCCTGAGGCGACGGGTTTTCGTCGCCCAAGGATCTCTACCAGCAATCTGATTACGCCTTGGCCGCTGCCTCAATCGGAGCCGTATCCAGCATAATTCCCGGCCCCATGGTCGAACTCAGCGTACAGCCCTTGATGTATTTACCCTTGGCAACCGAAGGCTTGGCCTTGATGACGCTCGTGATCAAAACCATCGCATTGTCGATCAGCTTGTCGGGCGTAAACGAAATTTTTCCCACCGGGACGTGCACCAGGGCCGTCTTGTCGGTGCGAAATTCCACCTTGCCGGCCTTCACTTCTTGAACTGCCTTGCCCACGTCCATCGTGACCGTGCCAGTTTTCGGATTGGGCATCAGACCCTTCGGTCCTAGAACTTTTCCCAGGCGTCCAACCGATTTCATCACATCCGGCGTAGCGATCAACGCATCGAAGTCGGTCCAGTTTTCCTTGGTGATCTTCTCGACCATCTCTTCGCCGCCAAAGTAGTCGGCGCCCGCCGCTTCGGCTTCGCGAATCTTGTCGCCGGTAGCAATGACCAGGACTTTCTTCGACTTACCCAGCCCGTGCGGTAGAACGACCGTCCCGCGCACCATCTGGTCGGCATGCTTGGGATCGACCCCGAGCCGCAGTGTGACCTCGACCGTCTCGTCAAATTTCGCGAACTTGACTTTTTGCAGAAGTGGAACCGCGTCCTGCAAAGTATAAGGGCGCTTCTCTACTGCCGCGTGCGCCTTGGTAATATTCTTTCCTTCTTTTTTCATCTGCTTTTCCTTGTCTTCCACCGCTCATCGTTGCTCAGATGCGCCGTGGTATTTTCGACTAAATAACCTGTGTCTGTGTCTTATTCCGCACACTCTGTCATTTTCCACGCTCTCTGTCATTCCGAGTAAAGCGAGGAACCTTGGTTTTCTCGCTACTACCCTAGAACTTCAATTCCCATGGATCGCGCCGTGCCGCGGACGCTCTTCACCGCGGCATCAATTGAAGCCGCATTCAGGTCCGGCATCTTCTGCTTGGCGATTTCTTCCACCTGCTTCAACGTGACCTTGCCGACTTTATCTTTATTCGGAGTGCCCGAGCCCTTGGCGATGCCCGCCGCGCGCTTCAGCAGAATCGACGCCGGCGGCGTCTTGGTAATGAAGGTGAAAGAACGGTCGCTATAAACCGAGACCACGACCGGAATGATCAAGCCTTCCATTTCCTTCTGGTTGGTGCGCGCGTTGAACTGCTTGCAGAACTCCATAATGTTGATCTGCGCCTGACCGAGCGCCGGACCCACCGGAGGCGCCGGGGTCGCTTTCCCCGCCGCGATCTGCAACTTTACGAATCCTGTAACTTTTTTTGCCATGATTCCTTCTCGAACCTCAAATGCCGATTGTCAATTTCCCATTGCCGATCGAGTTCCGGAAAATCGACGCTTGGAAATCGAAAATGCCCTACGCCACTTTCTCCACCTGGTTAAACTCCAACTCCACCGGAGTCGAGCGGCCAAAAATTGTGACCATCACCTTCACCGTCTCGCGATCCTCATTCACTTCGTCGACCAAACCGGTGAAGGTGGCGAACGGTCCTTCCGTGATGCGTACCGATTCGTTCTTTTCGAACTTGACCTTCAGCTTGGGTTTCTCACGGCTGTCCGCGACTTTGTAAACGATGTGCTGCACTTCCTCGTCCGATAGAGGCGTGGGCTGCTGCCCGGTGCCGACAAATCCGGTCACGCGCGGCGTGGATTTCACCACGTGCCACACATGATCGTCCATATCCATCTCCACCAGCACGTAGCCGGGATAGAACATGCGCTCGGAGGTGTACTTCTTGCCGCCGCGCACTTCCGTGACCGACTCGGTCGGGATCAGCACCTTGCCAATTTTTTCCTGCAAACCGAACGCCGCCACCCGCGATTCCAGCGACTCTTTCACCTTGCGTTCAAATCCGGAATAGGAGTGGATGATGTACCACTTCATATTCGGATTGCGAGGCGCCTCGCCGCTAGCTGCGGTACCTTCTGCGCTCGGTGGTTGCGGCGGTTGCTGCTCTCCGCCTGCGTTTTTTTCTTCTTCCTGCATAATCAAAGTTGCACTCCGGCTTTCGCGCGTTGGGGGCCTATTTCCCGAAATAGCTGTATAAAAACGAAACACCCTTCTGAATCACGTTATCGATAACGAAAAAGTACACGCCAAAAAGAAAAACCGTTATCACTACAACCGCGGTCGTGGCTTGCACTTCTTTCCACGAGGGCGCCGTCACCTTGCGGGTTTCGGTGCGCACGTCGTTATAAAAGGTCTTGATCCGCTCCGGCCAGGACTTCAGCCTGTCTCCAAAATTTTCTCCGCCGGCTGCGAGTGAATTTGCCATCTTCTTTTTCGTCTCCACGCCCATACTGCTACATCTCCTGGTCTGCTCCAGTTCGCCTGCTCCAGTTCGCCTATTCCGGCTCCGTCGATTCCGGCATCCTTCCAAAATCTGGCAGGGGCGGAGGGATTCGAACCCCCAAGTTCGGTTTTGGAGACCGACAGTTTAACCGTTGAGCTTACGCCCCTGTACTTAATTGTTGATTTCGTGATTGATGATTGTTGATTGAAAACCGCTTTCTCAATCAGCAATCAAAAATCATCAATCAACAATTATTTGACCTCTTTGTGCGGCGTATGCTTGCGGCAACGATTGCAGAACTTCTTAAACTCCAGCCGTTCCGTCGTCGTCTTACGGTTCTTGGTCGTCGAATAATTCCGCTCTTTGCAATCACCGCACTGTAACGTAACAATCTCTCGGGGCATCTCAACCACTCCTAACTTTTGTCATCCTGAGGCGACGATTTTTGTCGCCGAAACGACCTATGGATCATTACTGCACAATCTCCGCAATGGTTCCGGCGCCTACCGTGTGGCCGCCTTCGCGAATGGCGAAGCGTAAACCTTTCTCCATCGCTACCGGCGTGATCAGCTCGATCACCAGGCTCACGTTGTCGCCCGGCATCACCATTTCCGTTCCTGCCGGCAACTCGGCTACTCCGGTCACATCCGTGGTTCGTAAGTAAAACTGCGGACGGTATCCCTTGAAGAACGGCGTATGACGTCCGCCCTCTTCCTTGGTCAGAATATAGACTTCCGCCTTGAACTTGGTGT
>JBEKWW010000009.1:0-237864 GCA_049512655.1 Candidatus Sulfotelmatobacter sp.
CCGCTTAACCAGCAATCACCAGCCGTGCCGCATCTTCGGAACAGATTTCACACGCGCAAGTCACTTCGGAGCCGACAATATCCTGGCGATACTCTGTCGGGCTAACTCCCCAGATCTCACGAAAGGCCTGTGCAAAGTGCTGCTGGGTCTTGAAGCCGCAGGCAACGGCCACGTCTAACACTCGCGCATCGGGACCACGCAACATCGCTTTAGCACGCTCAAGCCTTTCGCGCAGAACGAATTGATGCGGGGTCTGACCCGTTGACTTGCGAAACATCCGTGCGAAATGAGCTGTGCTCAAGCCTACCGATTGCGCCATCTCGTCGAGGCTCAAGTCGTCTTCCATCTTCGCGTGGACCAACTCCTTAATCCTTCGCAAGCGCGCTGAGCCAAGTCCACCTCGGTACATCTGCACAGCACGGTGCCTTACTGCATGACCATTGACAAGCATTACGGCCATCGCCTGTTCCACAGAATCCAGAAACAGCCGCCCGCTTGGAAAGCCGGCGACCATCTCCGCATGAACGGCCGCAACCATCGCACTCAGGCGTGGGTCTGCAAACTTGCGGGAAGTGCGCAGTTCTACCTCACCGTAGGCGCCGTCAGAGCAGGCCATCAGTGCTGCATCCGAAACACCGATCTGTAGATGCGCCACGTTCATGAGCCCGACCCACTCGCCTACGTGACGATCACACAGCGACAAATCGCCCGCCTTGTAATTGAACGTTTCCATCGCGCAACGTTTTGTGCCCCACTCAATGGAGCCGGGCCGCAACATCATCGCGAAAGCCTGATCATGCCGTATCCAATGACGCGGCTCGGTTTCAGGGTCGGGGGAAAAGCGTTCCACTTTCATCTCTTACTCCATGCCTCACGCCGTCAATAACACACGCACCGGGCCGATTCAATTGGACCTTAGTATCGGCGATGCATTCGCGTGATCCGGTTTGATTTCGCTGCCATTTCTAAGTTCCCTGGCATCTCTGCAAGACCATGCATCTCAATAGATTTGGGAAGTGACATTCCGATGCGTCGTATGTTCCAATCAGACTGATAGGGACCGCCTATCAGATGGAACCACGATGGAACTAAGACATCTGCGCTATTTCACCGCAGTGGTAGAGAGCAAGGGCTACCGGGAGGCATCGCGCCGGCTGCATATTGCTCAGCCCTCGATCAGTGAGGCCGTGTCCGATCTGGAGGATGAACTTGGGCTGAAACTCTTTTCGCGAAGCCATCGCAACGCCCGCATAACGCCGGAAGGCGAGATATTTTACGCGGACGCCGTTCGTATCCTGCAACAGGCGGAGACTGCCATCCTCACTGCTAAACGCGCGGCGCAGGGCGAGGTTGGGAGGCTTTCAATTGGGTTTATCGGCTCTGCAACGCTCTCTTTCCTTCCTGACCTCATTCGCAGATACAAACTCGAACACCCAAACGTAAAGCTCGCACTTCATGATCTTTATCCTGTCGAACTGGACAAGGCATGTGACCGAGGCGAGATCGATATCGCCATCACGCGCACCCTCTCGCTGGAGCGCAGCAAGAATCGACAATCGAGGGTATTGCTGCGTGACCCCTTGGTTGCGGTCCTCCCTCGATCACGGAAGTTAAAATTAAAGAGCAAAAAGATTCGCCTCGCCGACCTTGCGAATGAACGATTCATACTTTTTCACCGGCAAGGAGCACCTGTTGTTTTCGACACAATCGTTGGAGCGTGCCGGTCTCAAGGTTTTTCGCCCCGGGTTGAGAACGAGCCGAATTCAATGCAGACGATCCTCTCGCTGGTTGAGGCGGAGGAGGGCGTAGCCATTGTCCCCGCTTCCATCAGCAATCTCCGGTCCAATGGTGTGCAGTTCGTTCGTCTTATGCCGGATCTGTATCTCGACCTGATCGTGGCCTGGCAACTCGGCGAGCCTTCAGTCGTAACGCGCACATTCCTCGACTTTCTGAACGCCAATACGGATGCGATTCGCGCAAAGGCCGAACTTGCTCTGTCCTCCATCGCCCGGATCAAGTCATAGCACTCTCGGCGGCTAGCGGGCCCCCTCCCGATGAAGTTTTGTTGGCCAACAGCGACCTCCCGGGCGCCAATTTAGCAAGATTCCAACCATCCCAGCAGAAATCCGCACAAGTCAGGTTCCGATGTGCAGTTTACTCACAGTTGTGAGCAGGGAACAGCGTCAACAAGCCAGCTCAAGACAGTTGCTCTGCTTGCAGCTGTTTTTTGGGTTGAGACCGGAGACCGGCGCTCGAAATCTTCCAGTAGCTTTGGGGGTCCGCGAGCCAGGTTCAATCGGCATGAACCAAATAGTAAAGGGAGCTTTCAAATGGCAAGTAGTCAGAAAACAGCAATTGTTACTGGTGCCTCGCAAGGAATCGGCGCGGGGCTCGTCGACGCGTTCGTAAAGCGAGGTTACAACGTCGTCGCAAATTCGCGACATATCACCCAGGCAAATCCATTCGCGGCGTCCGCGAATCTGGTGCTGGTCGATGGAGACATCGGCAATCCGAGCACGGCCGCCAGGATCGTGGACACTGCCGCATCCAAGTTTGGCAGGATCGACGTGCTGATAAACAATGCGGGTATTTTCATTCCGAAGCCCTTCACCGAATACACCACTGAAGACTTCGACACATTAGTCTCCACAACGCTGGCCGGCTTTCTATACGTGTCACAACTTGCCGTAAAGCAAATGTTGCGTCAGAAGTCGGGCAGCATCGTCAACGTCTCGACGACCTTGGCTGACCAGCCGATCGCGGGTGTTGGGGCGGCCGTTCAAATCATGCTGAAGGGCGCGTTGAATGCGGTGACACGCGCCCTCGCCATTGAATACGCGAAGGATGGCATTCGCGTGAACACCATCGCGCTAGGTGCGATCAATACACCGATGCATAAACCGGAAACGTATGAGTTTCTCAAGGGGCTACATCCGGTCGGCAGGATGGGAGAAATCAAAGAAGTCGTGGATGCGGTTTTATTTCTGACGGACGCCACGTTCACTACGGGCGAAATATTGCACGTGGATGGCGGCGCGCACGCCGGCAAATGGTGACCGGAAGGTTTCGTTGCCGCCTCGCGAGCGCCTTCGATCGATGCGACGGAGTATCAAATGGACGGGCATAAATCGCTCTCCGATTCGATTTACGAGGAGCAGACGTACTTAGCCGAGCGCGAGCTGTCTTCCTTCATTGCTGCGGTGACGGAATTGTACGGCCCAGAACAGGCCGGGCTTTCGGAAAAGGACTGGCTCGAGGAATTGGAGCTGATGGACAGTCTGCCAATGTCTACGAACCGACATTGGCGGGCAGTCACAATCGCAGCTTCGTTACGAGTTGCTGGCCGATTGAGCATCCTTCCGCATCATGGGAGGGAATCGGTCGGTCAAGCTGATACGAAGGTGTAGTCGATACGATGGCCGAAGCTAGTTGCGCGGAAACGCCAGTTAAACTTAGATCGCGTGTCAACGTGATCAAACCAAGGAAGCCTCTGGAGCGACCTCAATGAATACGGGTGCGAAAGACAAAATCTTAATCGGAGATAGCTCTCCCCTTGCCACTGCCGAGCAGCGGTTAAGTCAACTCGCCATCAAGCTTCCAGCGGCGCCTGAACCGTTCGGTATCTACGCCGAAGCGGTGCAGACGGGTAACCTGCTCTTTCTTACCGGAATGCTACCCACGGAAGGCCGCGAAGCGAAATTTGTCGGGCGCGTTGGCGCGGAACTCGATGTGGAAGCAGGGCGCGCGGCGGCTCGCCTCGCGGCGCTGAATGGCCTTGCCGTCGCGAAGCAGCATCTGGGATCGCTCGACAAAGTGAAGCGGGTCGTGCGACTCGGAGTCGCAGTGGCCACTTCGGGCGATGTCCGCGATCAGCCTAAAGTCGCTGACGGCGCTTCAGAGCTTCTGCAAGACGTCTTCGGTAAAGACAAGAACCCTTGCCGGTTAGTGTATGGCGTCGCAAGCCTTCCACTCGGTACGGCGGTGGAGTTGGAAATCATTTTCGAAATAGCTGGATAAGAGAGGCCTCAACCGCGGCAACCGCTCAGATACGAAGAAACAAGGAGAGATTGAGATGGCTAGTATGACCGAACTCATTACACCTAAGCAGCCGGCAGAAACACGCTCAGCCGTTGAACGGATCGGCGCCTTTGCTGCTGCTGCCCGACCTGAGCAGCTGACCACCGAGATTCGGCAGCTTTTCAAGCGCAACATTCTGGACAGCATAGCGTGCGCGATCGCCGCTGTTGCGGCTCCCTCCCTCCGACTGCTGCGCGACCAGATCGAAGAATATCGAGCCCCGAATCGTTGCACATTGATTGGAGGAGGCACGATCGGCGGCGGCAAGACCTCTCCCGACCAGGCGGCACTCTTCAACTCCTCGCTTGTGCGCTACGTGGACCTTCTCGATAGCTACATGGCACACGGTGGCCTTTGCCATCCCAGTGACAACTTCGGGACCATCCTTGCAGCGGCCGAATATGTAGGGGCATCCGGCGAGGAATTCATGTTGGCACTCGCCGCAGCTTATGAGATCCAATGCAGATTCACAGCCCACGTTCCGGTAATGGCGAAGGGCTTCAACCATGCCATTCAACTTGCGATCTCCGCTTCCGCAGGCGCGGGTAGGCTTTTAGGACTCTCCGTTCACGAACTCGCGAATGCGATCGCAATTGCTACCGTCGACAACATCTCGCTCACTTGTGTGCATGCCGAACCGGTATCCCAATGGAAGGGCTTCTCGCCCGGAATCACGGGGATGCGCGCTGTTTACGCCGCTTCTCTTGCCAAGCGCGGCTTCACAGGTCCAAAAGGTCTCTTCGAAGGCCCCTACGGTCTTGAGCAAATGTCCCCCAGTCGATCCCCGTTAACTGGGAAGACCCCTCGTTGCACATTGTGAAACAGACGATCATGAAGAAATACTGCTCGCTCATTCACGGCCAGGCGGTGCTGGAAGCGGTCCTGGATTTGAAACGTCGTAACGGTCTGATCGCTGACGAGCTTGAACGTGTTCGTTGCGATGTTTTTAAACCCGCCTTCGATTTCGCCGGGGGCGGCAGCTTCGGTCCCAAGGACCATCCCGAGATCAAAGAGCAGGGCGACTACAATCTCAAATACCTGGTCGCCGTCGCGCTGCTCGATGATCAGGTCGGGCCCGCCCAATTGGAAGCCCTACGAATTCAGTCACCGGATGCTCAGGCGCTGCTCGCGCGCGTTGAAGTTCATCCCGACGAACGTTTTAGCGCTCGCTATCCTCAAGAACTCAGTGCCGCTATTACGATTCGCACGAAAGACGAGCGTGTCTTTGTGAAGGAGCAGCACGGCTACGAGGGAGGGTTAAATAACCCCATGTCTTGGGAGCGCACGGTCGAAAAGTTCCACTGGCTGAGTGAAGCTTTTGCCGATGAAGATCTTCGAAACGGGATCATCAAGGTTGTACAGCAGCTCGATACGCGACCCATCTCGGATCTTATGGACCTACTCGCCCAGGTTCGGTGCGAGGCAGTCTTTCCGAGAACTCACCCCGGCATTCAGTGACCGTTGAAGGTACTCACGATGAATACAAATCGGAACGAGCAAATGTTAACCCGCCAAGACTCTCGAACGGCTAACTCCGAGCAGCGGTCGGCGCCTGCCTCCTGGAACCAGAATCGGCTCACAGCCAAGCTCGGAATCGCGTATCCCATCATTCAAGGTCCGCTGGGCGGATTGTCATCGCAAAAATTGACGGCCGCAGTATCCAACTTTGGCGGACTCGGATCGTTTGGCGCGCACAGCTTACACCCCGACGCCGTCAAAGACGTAATCGCGGAGATTCGCTCCCTTACATCCAAACCATTCGCGATGAACTTGTGGGTGTCGATGGAGGATGAGGGTACGCGAACAGCAGATGAAAACGGATTCAACCGGAGCCTGGCTCCATTAGTCGCTGATCTTGCTGCCTTGGGGGCGCCGCGTCCAACGTACAAGCCATATTCGCCGAAGCGATTTGAAGATCAGGCCCGCGTGCTACTGGACGCAAATGTACCGGTATTCAGCTTCATCTACGGCATTCCAGCGAGAGAAATCCTGGAGGAGTGCCGGGCGAAAGGCATCGTCATCATCGGCACGGCGACTACGCCCGACGAGGCTGCAGCACTTCAGGAAGCCGGCGTGGACGCGATTGCCGCTTCTGGCTTCGAAGCCGGGGGGCATCGCGGTTCATTTCTCCGGCCGGCGGAGGATTCGCTGACCGGCACCCTGTCGCTGGTCCCACAGGTCGTCGACATCGTCGATGTCCCAGTGATTGCCGCGGGGGGAATAGGAGATGCACGAGGTGTTATCGCCGCCCTGGCTCTCGGGGCTGAAGGCGTCCAAATGGGAACCGTATTCCTGGCGTGCGAGGAATCAGGGGCTAGCCGCCTTCATCGCGAAACTGTGCGACGCCGCAACGCCGGACATACTGCCTTAACCAAAGGGTTCACGGGAAGACTCGCGCGGGGAATCCATAACCGCGTGATGGAGAACTTGAGCCGAAACGGAACCGAGATTTTGCCGTATCCGCTGCAACGAGAACTCGTCAGAAATCTCGCAATCGCAGCAGAGGCTGCGGGCCGGGCAGATCTCGTGCCTATGTGGGCCGGGCAAAGCGCCAATCTTTCCGCTTGCACCGACGTACCGGCTTTCTTTACCTCGTTGGTTGAGGAAGTTTCTGAAATCGCGGGACCCATCATGCAGTGGAGCGCAGCCCGCCGTGAAAAGCAAATTCCTAAATAATGAGAATTGAGTCAATGGAAACGTTAAGTATCGCCGGAAAGTTGTAGTAATCACCGGAGCCAGCGGCGGCATTGGGGGAAAGCACTGCGAAGCTTCTCGCAGAACGCATCCTCGAAGGAGGCATGGCGTTGCGTTTCTGGCGTTGCCGGGAAGGAATGGAAAAGCCCGGCACCAGGAGGATGCCGGGCCCGAAATTTACATCAGGAACGATGAACTCCAGATCCTTATCCGCGGGTTGCTTCGAACAGGAACCAAATGCGGCGTTGCCCCTGGTCGATCCAGTTTTCCAGCAGACTGGCAGTGGCAACATCGCCGGAATCGTCGCACAGTGTGTGTACTGCGCGCATACGCAGGACCAACCCCTTCTCATCTTCCCGGAGTTCTGACAACATGTCGGGAGCGTCGACAAATTCGGCATCATTGTCGGCTATACGCTGCAAGCGGGCGATGTGTCCAATCGAACGGACGGTCGTTCCACCGATCTTTCGCACCCGTTCCGCAATATCGTCAGTCATGGCGTAAAGCTGGTCTCCATGGTCATCGAGTAGCAAATGATAGTCGCGAAAATGTGGGCCGCTCATGTGCCAGTGGAAGTTTTTGGTCTTCAGATAGAGGGCAAATACATCGGCCAGCAGAGCGTTCAGGCCTCCGGTTATTTCCTTCACTGCCTGGGGATCGATATCCGATGGGGTGCGCAATGGCAGTTTCTGGCGTTCTGTTATAAATTAAGTTAGGTTGTTTGTACCACTTTGCGGCTCCAAATTTCAGAGTTACATCACAACATTGAGTATTTTTTCCATACCTCAGAAGGTTGCACGGAACGATAACACCTTCGAGGTAAAAGAGAACCCTCAATCCTGTGATGATTCTTGAGCCTCAAGGGACGTAAAGTTTTTTGCAAAATGTCTCGTCATAATGCTGGCAACAGATACTTTTCCTCCTCATCGGATATTTGACGCCTTTCGTCGCCCCTCTTTCCTTTTTCCTTCCCGGGTGCAGGGTCAATTTGAAGTTGCTCTGAAAAGGGCGCGGCTTTCAACCGCGCCATAAGAGTCGCGTTTTCATTACGGCTTTAGCCGTTGAAAAGGCGATGGTTTTCAAATCAGCCACTACTTGCCTTTTGCGTCAGATGCCGAGAAGAAGGTATATTACGGCGGTCTGGATAAATCGATAACAAACGAAAGAAATCAGAATCTTTGGAAAGGGGTGCCTTAATCGAGGGTCGCGTGAGCCGTAGCGCTGGGAATCGCAGACCAGGCAACCCGATCCTGATGGCATCTCTTGTCAAGACTTGTCAAAAAAGAATCGCTGCAATAAATGCTTCTCAACTTAGAACGCGGAGGAACCGGTGACGAGCTACAGGCTTAGGCAGAGCATTTCGATGGGTACGGTCAGAGTATTAGCAATTCTGCTGCTCGTGAGCGGCGAAGTTGGTGCGATGCACGCGCAATCTTTGGGTTCCGGTCAAGCTTTGCAAATCAGCATGGATTCGGCGACGGGCGCCTACACGATTGCCCTGCCGGAATCAAAATCTTATGTCCTGCGCGCGGGAGTCGCTGCCGAAGTAAATGGACATTGGCTGCGTGCGTCGGATTATCCAAAGCATGCCGTAGACCACTCGCAAGTTTCGGCATATCTCGGCGAGGCAACTGACTGGCAAGTTACCTATTCAGGTTTAAAAGGTCAGCCCGACTTGATCTACCACATTCGCGCCTATTCGAATCAGCCTTTCGGCGATATTCAGGTCACTGTGCGAAACGCCACGGGGAAGCCGATTCAAGTCCAGAGCATTCGTTCGGTTGACGCGACGGCGACGGCAGGAACGATTGTCGACCTTGGTGGCCCGGCCATCGACGATCGAGTTCTCTCCGATAGTTTTAGCGAGGACCGGCCAGCCATGACGATCCGCGATTTTGCGGATGCGGAAAAGCAAATGCATCGCGCCGTCGGTTGTCAGCTGTTCTACAATCGCCGCACTCACCAGAGCCTATTTCTCGGCGCGCTCTCCTCAGACCAGTTCCTCACCATTCTCCGTCTTCATCTTGCAGGGTCTGGCGACAGCTCTCATGCCGTGGCCTACGAAGTTGATTCCACCGGCACTACTGAGATGGCGGAAGAAAATTCTCTGGAACATTCCTCGGCCGAAGATCGGGTCGAGTTGAGCGTTCCAGTCGCTCCCGGAGCGGATCTCTCGTCCGAGCGCGTGCTCTTCAGCCTCGGAACCGACTATCACCAGCAGCTTGAAACCTATGGTTCCCTGATTCGGCAGATTCACCATGCTCGAGTCTCCGCCCCTCCGCTGATGGGTTGGTGGAGTTGGACAGCCTACTATTTCGGGTTAAACGAAGCAGCCGCACTCACGAACGCGGAGTGGGAAGCGCAACATCTCAAGTCGCTCGGCTATAACATTTTTCACATCGACGAAGGCTATCAATATGCGCGCGGGGAATACATAACCCCCAATGCGACATTATTTCCTCGCGGACTTACTCCGCTGGAATATCACGTACGCGGTCTCGGACTGGTGCCGGGCATCTGGACTGCTCCCTTCGAAGTGTCGGAGCGCTCCTGGATCCATGAGAATCATCCCGATTGGTTGGTGAAGAACGCGAAGGGCCAACCCATCCATGCCGGCATCGTGGTCGATAATAAAGATCCGCTCTTCGTGTTGGACACCACCAATCCCGCCGCTCAAGACTATTTGAGAAAAACTTATTCCACTCTGGTAAATAATTGGGGCGTCCACTACATCAAAATGGATTTCATGGACGATAGTTTGATCGAGGGCTACTACTACAAGCCGCATACCACCGCATTGGAAGCCCAGAGAATCGGCCTGCAGATTATTCGCGAGACCGTTGGGAACGATGTCTACCTTGATAAAGACGGCAGCGCCATGCTCAACCCGGTGGGCTATGTGGATTATGGCCGCATCTCGCAAGACACCGGCCACGCCTTCGTTGCAAGTAAAGAAGCTGCCCCTGGAATCGCCGCGCGCTATTACATGAATCGCAACTACTTCGTGGCCGATCCGGACGCGTTCACCGTTTCGACCCAGACCATCGCCGATCAGACATGGCATGAGAGCGACAAGCCCGTCACTTTGGATGAAGCCGAAGTCTCTATCGCTCTTGCTGCCGTTTCCGGCGGAATGTTCGAGATTGGAGATGAACTTCCTTCGCTGACCAAGGCTCCCGAGCGCCTTGCGCTGATTCAGAATCCGGATTTAATTCATATGATTCGTCTCGGCAGGGCATCGGTGCCGCAGGACTTGGTGAACTACGCACCGGAAGACGAGCAACCCAGCGTTTTCTTTCTCAAAGAAGATAGCCGGCAGAGTATTCTGACCGTCTTCAACTGGACCGATAAGGAGCGGGAACACTCCATCGATCTCACCGCCGCCGGATTGCCTGCCAGTGGCCAGTACACCATTACCAATGTTCTCGATGATCGCAAGATCTCCGCTTCCGCGGCGGGCGTCCTGGGTTTTCATCAGCCGCCGCATTCCGTGCGAGTGTTCAAGATTATTGACTCGAACATTTCCGCGGCTGCTCCCGAAATCGCGACCGATCATCCCGCAGCCGGAAACGCGGGTGCCATGCTGGCTTTCGCCGCCCATAGCAAAGGCGATAGCGCAGTAATTTCATATGAATGGGATTTCGGCGATGGCGTTACCTTGGAGGGAAGTGATGTGAAACACGCTTTTACTGAGCCAGGGGAATACAACGTGCATGTGAGCGCCATAGGCCTGGATGGCATGAATGCGGAAGATCACTTTCAAATACGCATCTCAGGCCACATGTCGACGATTTTTGAACCTCACAAAATCAAGCGCTATCAGCCCTCGAACTGATTTTGCAGAAAGCTGTTCCGGTACTCCGCGTCTCGAAACGCCTCCGTGCCTCCGGCGCGGGTGGTTGAAAGTGCTGCTGTAGCGTTTCCTGCGGCCAGGGCGCTGTGCAAATCGCCGCCGCGCAGGAACTTGTGCAGAAAGCCGGCGTCGAAGCTGTCCCCGGCCCCGACTGGGTCCACAATTTCGATTCTTGTCGCCGGGCTGACGAAACGTTCCCGGCCCCGCTGCGCCAGCGCTCCTTCAGCGCCGATCTTCACGATCACCAGTGGCACAATGGCGGCCAGTCTGGAGACTGCGTCTTCAATATTTTCTGTTCTGGCAATTTTCTTAGCCTCGCGCGCGTTCGGTAAGAAAATATCGACGTGCTGCAAAGCTGCTTCGATGTCGTTCTTCCATTCATCTTCCGGATCATCGTTGGGATCCAGCGAAATCGTGAGTCCCTGTTGTTTCAGACCTCGGAACAGGTCCGGCACATGCGGTCGCAAGCCGCGCTGCAGGTAATAAGAAGAGAAGTGAAAATGCCTGGAGGAAGAAATATATTCAGTATCGATGTGTTCCAATTTCAAATCGAAGATGGTGCCGGGATACGTCAGAATATTTCGCCAGCTCCCGTGCTGCAGAATCACGGTAAGCCCGGTTTGTGTTCCCGATTTCCGCACGACTTGCTTTACGTCCGCTCCGCTGGCGGCAAGGCGCTGGAGTGCAATATCGCCCATGGAATCCTCGCCGATACAGGAAACGAAACCTACACGGCTGCCCAGGGCGGCGAGATTGTGGGCCACGATCGCGGAGGAACTTCCCAGCGTCAGCATCATGTTCTCGGCTAAGAGTTCGCGTTCCGGGGCCAATTGCTCGGGAAGGCCGTAGAGAATCAGATCGAGATTGAGTTCTCCGGCAATAGTTACGTCAAATTGTGGCAAATGAATTCTCCTGCGGCAGCCCGTGGCTTGACATGGTGACTTACAATGGCAGTTTCTACTTCTCGCGTTTATGGGGTGGACGCTTGGGCTTTTCCGATGACGAAGCCCGTTCGCCGGTATTCACCTGCAGGATCTCGATGCCCGCCTTGCGCAGTTGAGCAATATCGTTTTTCGGGGCGAGCCGGTCGGTGATAATCCGGTGAACCGCGGAGGGAGGTGCGATCAGAGAGAGACTACGGCGTCCAAACTTGCTGGAATCGCAAACCGCCACTACGATGCGAGCCACATCCATCATGGCGCGATTCACTTTTGCCTCCAGAAGGTTCGGCGTGCTCAGGCCGGTGTGGACGTCGAAGCCATCGACTCCCAGGAAAAGAATGTCGGCATTCAAGCGGCGCAGAGTTTCTTCCGCGATCGGTCCCACCAGAGAAAAAGAATTCTTACGCAGCGTTCCTCCGGTGAGAATTACGTCGAGCGACGAACCCGAAAGCTCAGCCGCAATATTTACCGCGTTGGTAATAATCGTCAGGTTCTGATGATGGCGCAGCGCTCTCGCAATGGCCGTAGTCGTAGTTCCAGAATCCAGAATGACCACTTGGCCCTCTTCCACCATGTTGGCCGCCGCAGTAGCAATTTGAATCTTTTCTTTGCGATGCAGCTTCTCCTTCTCCCGCAGAGTGGGATCTTCCAACGCTCCTTCATGAATGGGAAGCGCGCCGCCGTGGGTGCGCTGAACTTTCCCGCTGGAATGAAGATCTTCCAGATCCTTGCGGATGGTGACTTGAGAAGCATGAAAGCGCTTCCCCAGCTCCGCAACCAGCACGCGGCCCTCAATGCGCAAAGCTTCCAGGATGGCCCTTCGACGTTCTTCGATTAACATAAAATTGTTCGCATGCGTGCTACCGTTGCAAGCTGGTCCAACTTCAAGTATTCCTTTCTAACGTTATGGGTTTCATTTGTCCACCAAAAAGCCAAGGCAATACTCAATGTCGCTCCAGAGCGTGCTTTTTAGACTTGACTTCCCGGTAAATCGCAAGTAAATGTTTATATGCGTAAGCAATCGTAAGTTCGCGAAAGTAAAGAATCTCATCTTTTTGCCGTAACGGGCAGACTAATACAGAGGAATTTGCAGCGTGGATGCTCTTGCTAAGCTTCTCGATCTTTCGAAAGAGGAGAAGCTCGAACGCGGCCTGTTGTACACTCCTGCCGAAATTGCGCAGCAGCCCGCCACCTGGGAGTCGACATTCCGTATCTTTCAACAACATCGCAGCCAACTTGCGGAGTTCCTTGCGGACAGCGGGTTAAGCGATTCGTCTGTTTCAAAACCGACTGTGTTTCTGGTCGGGGCTGGAACCTCTGACTATGTGGGCAGAACTCTTACCAATTTGCTGCGCCGGCTCTGGAAGACCGAAGTCATTGCTGTGCCTAGCACCAGCTTGCTTACTCATGCTGAAGAGTGGCTGATTCCAGGTCAAAAATATCTTTGGATTTCCTTCTCCCGCTCTGGCGATAGCCCGGAGGGCGTGTCGGTTCTCGAACAAGCTCTATCCCGCTGGCCCGAAATTCGCCACATTGTCGTTTCTTGTAATGCGGAAGGCCGCATGATTCGCAGCGTCGCCGGCAAGAAGCAGGCGTTCTCCGTCGCTCTTGACGATGCGGTAAACGACCGTTCTCTGGCCATGACCAGTTCATTTTCAAATATGGTCGTGTTCGGCCAGTGCATGGCCCATGTTCACCATGTAGAGCAATACGAAGCGATACTGCGCCGGCTCGTCGAAGCGGGAACAACTTTCCTTCCCCCTGCAGCCGACGCGGCTCATGCCTTGGCTGCGGAGGGCTACGAGCGGGTTTGTTTTATCGGTTCGGGTGCTCTCCAGGGCGTGGCCGTTGAATCCGCCTTGAAAGTCCTCGAGTTGACCGCAGGCCGAATTCTAACCATGTCGGAATCGGTGATGGGATTGCGCCATGGCCCTATGGCAGCTCTCGATAAAACTACGCTGTTGGTGGCATTTCTATCGAGTGATGAGAAAGTGGCCCGCTACGAGCGGGACCTTTTGCAGGACCTCATGCAAAAGCGGCTGGTAAAAACTCAAGTTGTAGTGGGTGGCCGCTCCGATCAACCGTTGGATGGTTTCGCACAAAGTTATCTCTCCCCCGACATTCGTACGGCGGTGCCGGATGATTATCGTCCTCCAGTGGATATCCTGTTCGGCCAGTTGCTCGGTCTTTTTTTCTCCCTGCGCTGCAACCTGAAGCCGGACCGGCCGAGCCCTGAAGGCGTGATAAGCCGCGTCGTTCAAAACGTGAGGATTTATGCCTGATTTCGGGCTTCTCCAATTCGATTGGAGACGAACGGAATCGTAGCGAACGGAATCGTTACAAACCAGCAAGACGCGGTTCGCGTAACGATAAGGCCGCAGGCTCTGCAAATAGAGTGTGCTACAGAAGTTGGTTTCGATCCTCCAGCCGTTGAGGAATGGTAGACGATGAAAAAGGAAATCGCACACGCGTTGTCCCCGCATTCGATTAGTCGCTTCGTTTCGGTTTTCATCCTGCTTCTAACCTCCGCGATCTCGTCGTGGGCGCAATACACAACCGCCAGGCTCGCCGGCATCGTCACGGACCCATCCGGCGCAGTCGTTTCCGGAGCAACTATCGCGGTTCAAGATGTGGGAACGGGATATGTCCAGACCACCACCAGCACTGTCGCCGGGCAATATCTTTTTCCCAGCCTGCCCGTGGGCAATTATCAGATCACGGTTTCCATGCCGGGCTACACGAGTTACGTTCAGAAGGGAATTGTGCTCTCCCTGGGGCAAGCGGCCACGCAGAACGTTCAATTGCAAGTTGGTCTGGTTTCACAACAGGTTGTCGTAAACGCAAACGCTTCGCTGGTGACCACCGACTCTGCCACGGTTGGCCAGTTAATCGATCAGAGGGAAATCAGCGAACTGCCGCTGAACGGCCGCGACGTACAAGAATTGGTTTTTCTCGCGCCCGGCACTACCAACGTAACCGCCAACTACTGCGCTGCCAACTGCGAGGGCGGAGTCTTTCCCAGTGAGCAGTACGCCAAAGTGAACGGCGGCGGCGCGAACGGCGTCAACTATCTGCTGGATGGTGTCGACGCCAACGACACCTACATCAATGCCAACGTGCCTTTTCCGAATCCTGACGCGATTCAGGAGTTCAATCTGATCACCGGTAATATGAGCGCCAGCTTCGGGAACGCGATTGGCGGCGTGGTGAACGTGGTTACAAAATCGGGCACGGACCGTATTCACGGTGATATTTTTGAGTTTTTTCAAAACTCCGCTCTCGATGCCAGCAATTATTTTTCCGGCGGATTGGTGAATCCGCTGAAACAGAATCAATTCGGCGGAAGTGTCGGCGGTCCGATCATCAAGAACCGCCTGTTTTATTTCGGAAGCTATCAGGGAACGCGCTTCCGCACCGCGCAGAACGGACAGATTGCTTCGGTCCCGAACGCAGCCGAGCGCACCGGCGATTTTAGCGATCTCTGCACAAATTTTGGTGGAACCTTCGTTGCCGGCATATGCACGGGCGGCAACGGAACCACTCAGTTGGCAAATCCGTTAACCGGGGCGCCCTACCTGAATAACCAGGTGACCGTATCCCCCATTGCTACCTATTTTCTGAACCATATTCCTCTACCCAACGGTGCTAACGATCAGCTTAATTTCAATGGCGGACCAGATATTCAAACTACGGACGAGTATCTGGCCAAGGTGGACTTCAATATCGGGAAACATCACCTGAGCGGCCATTATTTCCAGATGAACTATACCGATCCCGTCTTTATTCCACCCTCCACGAATCTCCTGCAACTGCGCGGCGACGCCGAACATTTAGTTTTGAAAAACATCAGTGTTGTCGATATCTATACAATCTCGCCCACTCTATTGTTGAGCAGCTATTTCGGGTACAACAGCGAGAACGGCTCGACTCTCTCCTCGGCGCCATTCAGCGCGGCAGACGCGGGAGTGAATATTGCAGTGCCGCAAAATCTCGGCGGCGGCGTCGGTCCGGTCCTGAACGTGACCATCGGCGGCGACATTTTTTTGCCGGGTACGCCTTACGGAATCTGGAATCGTGGCGATCAATCGTTGCGCGAGATTGGTACTTGGATGAAGGGAAAGCATGAGGTGCAGTTCGGTGGCGAGATTCTACGGGTTCGCTTGCCCATGGGAAATCAATACCAGGAAAGCGGAGTTTTCGATTTTCAGGGTCTTACTGGCAGTCCTTTTGCGGACTTCGAAACCGGGCTCGTTTCTTCCTTCACCCAAGGCGGCGGACTCTATCTGAATTTCACCGGGTACAGGGAAAGCTTGTTCGTGCAGGATAGTTGGAAGGCTACTCCCCGGCTCTTGTTAACCGCTGGCTTGCGGTGGGATCCATTTTTCCCCTACACCGATAGCGACGGCCGCGTTGCCTGCTTCGTTCCAGGAGCGCAGTCTCAAAGATTTCCTACTGCTCCACTAGGTATGCTATTTGGCGGGAAAAATCATGACCCTGGATGTCCGAACTCTTCCATTTACAACAACGCGAAGAACTTTGGGCCGCGCGTCGGCTTTGCCTACCGGATCACAGAAGATGGCAACACCAGCATACGCGGCGGAGCCGGCTACTACTATGAAGCGCCCAACACGGTTGCCTTCGAGGACGTGGTCGGTGTTCCTCCCTTCGCTCCTATCGTGAATTTGTCTGACGTGAGCCTGGCCGATCCCTTCGGGAGCGGCGGAGTCACCAATCCATTTCCCGGGCAGTTTGGGCCTGTAAATCCAAACGCGAGCACTGCGGTTTTCCCTAACGGCGGCATTTCCTTCAATCAGATTTTCGACCGTCATTTCCGTTTGCCCATGGTGTTGGCCTATAACCTGACTGCGGAACGCGGCTTCAAGAAGGATTGGATGTTGCGCGTTGCCTATGTGGGCAATAACGGACATCACCTCAGCGGCACGGGCGATCAGGAAAGCGGTCTGCTGCAATTAAATCCCGCGATTTATATACCGGGAAATAATCCGGCAACTGGCCAGCCGAACTCGACCTTAGCCAACGAGTCCTCGCGCCTGCTTTACCCCAACTACGGCTCGATCGGCTCCATTAATTCCGGAGTCGACAGTAACTACAACGCGGCGCAGATCACCCTCCAAAAGCGCATGACCCATGGCTTTTCTTTCCTTACCAACTTTACCTGGGCCAGGGAACTGGATGATTTCGCGCCGGCGGGAGGATCGCCCTATTTAACCAACAGTTGTTACTGCGGCCGCTATTTCGACTATGGTCCCTCGGATGACGATCTCAACAAGACTTTCAAGATTAACGGCGAATACGAAGTACCTCACCTTGGCGTACCTAAATTGATCGGGCAGGTTGTGAATGGCTGGGGACTTTCCGGAACTCTAAGTTGGCAGACTGGATTTCCGTTCTCGATTTTTAGCGGCGTCGATAATTCCTTGAGCGGTATGTTAGGCGACCGTGCCGATCTTGCCGTGGCCAATGTTCAGCAAGCCGTTCTCGGCAGTGGCCGATCGCATGCTGCCGAAGTTCAGGAATGGTTTAACACCAATGCATTTGTGCCCAATGCGATGGGCACCTTTGGAGACACAGGGAAAAATATTCTTCGTGGGCCCCGCTTTTTCGACGCCGATCTGGCTGCGGTCAAGAATGCCAAGATCAATGAGCGTCTATCGCTTGAATTCCGTGCCGAATTTTTTAACGCTTTCAATAATGTCAATTTCGGTCGGCCAGACGGCAACCTCGCCGATATCGGCACCACGTACGGAGAAATTACCGGGATGGCCGGCTCCTCAAGCGCCAACACTTACGGCACAGCCCAGCCCAGAGCCATTCAATTCGCATTGAAATTCTTATTCTGATCTTAAGTAGATATGAGGATAGAAATAGAGGAAGAGGAGTCGCGGATGACGGTTCTGTCGAAAAGGTATCCAGGAAGTATCGCTTCGTCGATACTCGTTCAATTGCTGCTGGGTTTCTGCATCTCCCTGTATTCCGCGGCGCAAACGCCAGTCTCCAGCAATCCAGCCTCCAGTAATAGTAAGAACGACAGCCAGGAAAATTCAGCCGCGGAACAAGCCGCCCTCCGCGGGTTCGCGGCGATTCATCCCATCGATGTTCATGTCCACGTATTCAAGACCGATCCCGCATTTCAGCAGATGCTCGAACAGCTGAACCTGAAGGTTCTGGACATTCTTGTGATGGATGACACCCTCCCCTATCGCAAGCAGTTGCAGCCACAGGTCGATGAAGGATTTGCCTTGGTGAAAAATGGTCATGGCCATGTTGCCCTTTGCACCACCTTCGACCCTTACAAGTTTGATAGCGCAACTTTCACTGCCGACGCCATCAAGCAGATCAACCGCGATTTTGCCCACGGGGCGGTTGCGGTAAAAATCTGGAAGAACATCGGAATGGAGATCAAGAATTCGAGCGGTCAATACATCATGGCCGACGATCCCAAACTCGAGCCGATTTATAAAGATATCGCCGCGCACGGTAAGACACTCATGACCCACCTCGCCGAGCCCGATGTGGCCTGGGGTCCACCCGATCCCTCCGATCCGTCGTGGTCTTACTATCAGGAAAATCCGCAATGGTATGTGGCGAACCGTCCGGGCTTTCCATCGAAGCAGAAGATTCTGGAGGCGCGTGACCACATCCTCGCCGAAAATCCGGATTTACGCATGGTGGGCGTTCATCTGGGCAGCATGGAGCGAAACCTCGATAACATCGCCGCTCACTTCGACAAGTATCCGAATTTTGCCATCGATATGGCGGCGCGAATGGATTACCTCATGCTGACCCCTCCGGAAAAGGTGCGCGCATTTCTCATCAAGTATCAGGACCGCGTTCTCTATGGAACCGACCTCGATTTGCTTCCCGATGCTGACGTTCAGGAGACGCTCAAAGATTGGCGATCTACCTACGCCCGCGACTGGAAATATCTGGCGACCGGCGAGACTTTCAGCTTCGAGGGAAAGCAGGTTCAAGGATTAAATCTGCCGCAGCCTGTTCTTCAGAAGATTTTCCGTAGCAATGCCGTCCATTGGATTCCCGGATTGTGATACGCGGCGGCTCGCAACTCCTCCAAACTCCGCTCCTAAACCACCTATCTACCTGCAATGAGTAACGGTACCTGCCCAGCTTACGAACATTTACGTTCCATTACCGATTCTTTACGCTGCGATAACATAAACCCGTCTCTAATGGGTAAGGTTATGGCCAATTCATATCGATCCGATGATATTATGGTGAGCTATTGGAGCACTTTAAATTGATTGATAATAGAAGCCGGGATCACTTTCCCACATGCCGCCCAGGCTCGCCGCTCGCGAGACGTTCTTTCAGAAAGCTGCTCAATGCAGCTGGTTCCAGGGGTGGGCCAGTGCGCTGATAATGTTTCTTGTGTCATCGCAGGTTAATCGTCCTCGTGTTGCAGGTTAAATCTCAATCCAACTGGTGTCGTTAAAGGATGGAAAACAAAACGCCCGCTACGTCTGTCGATCCGCAGCACCAACTTCCTCCCGCGAGCGAGCCGCACCGTCCCTTGTGGCGCAGGGTGCTCATGTGGCTGCTGCTGACTCTGGTCGTTGTGGTGATTCTCGTCCTCGTCTTTCGTCATCAGGACGAAAACAAGAGCGCGGCCTCTGCGGGACGCCGCGCCTTCGGCGGCCCGGTCACCACTACGGTGGCCACTGCGCAAAAGGGAAATATCGGCGTCTACATCGATGCCATCGGCACCGTGACCCCGGTCTACACCGATTCGATTACCGCCCAGGTCACTGGGGTCATAACTCAGGTGCATTACAAAGAGGGGCAACTGGTTCATAAAGGCGACCCGCTCATCGATATCGATCCTCGTACTTACGAGGCCCAGCTTCTACAGGCCCAGGGCGCTCTCGAACGCGATATCAACGTGCTTGCTGAAGCCCAAATGGACTTGAAGCGTTACCAGGATGCGTGGGCCAGAAACAGTATTCCGAAGCAGACGCTCGATGATCAGGAAAAACTTGTGCTGCAGGACGAAGGCACCGTAAAGAACGATCAGGGCACAGTGCAGTTCGATCAGGTGGAACTGGAATATTGCCACATTACTTCTCCGATCAACGGCCGCGTCGGATTGCGGCTGGTCGATCCCGGCAACCTGATTCAATCGACCGGTACCACGACTCTGGTGGTGATTACTCAGCTGACGCCGATCACCGCGATTTTTACCATCTCGGAAGATAATCTGCCTCAGGTGCAGGCGCAAACTCGCCACGGTAAGCAATTAACCGTCGATGCGTTTGGCCGTGCCCAGCAGAATAAGCTCGACAGCGGCAAGCTGCTCGCTTTCGACAATCAGATCGACACCACCACCGGCACGGTCAAGATGCGAGCCCTGTTCGACAACAAGAACGAAGCACTTTTTCCCAATCAATTCGTGAATACCCGGCTGCTGGTAAATACCTTGCAGGGTGTGACCTTAATTCCAACCTCTGCCATTCAGCACAACGGCCAGACTGCTTTCGTCTATGTTATTCAGAATGATACGGCGCAGATTCGCAACATTACGGTCGGAGTGTCGGACGGCGAAACCACTCAGGTGACCGGCATCAATCCCGGCGATGTAGTGGCCAATAGCAGCTTTGACAAGCTGCAAAACGATTCCAAGATCACAATTTCCAAGCAGGCGTTGCCCAGCGCATCCAGCGAGAGCCAGGCCCCGTGAGTCCGTCGCGCCCATTCATCATGCGGCCGGTTGCGACCTCGCTGCTGATGGCGGCGATCATGCTGGTAGGCATCGTTGCCTACACGCAGTTGCCGGTGTCGGCGCTCCCTGAGGTCGATTACCCAACCATTCAGGTGCAAACCTTTTATCCTGGCGCCAATCCGCTGGTGATGGCCACCACCGTAACCGCGCCCCTGGAGCGGCAATTCGGCCAACTTCAGGGTCTCAGCCAGATGACCTCCACCAGTTCCGGTGCTACCTCGGTCATCGTTCTACAATTCAATCTAAGCCTCAACATTGATGTTGCCGAAGAAGAGGTGCAGTCGGCCATCAATGCAGCGCAAAGTTATCTTCCTTCGAACCTTCCGGTGCCGCCGGTCTATAACAAGACCAATCCGGCCGATGCTCCCGTGCTCACGCTTGCCGTCACCTCTGATTCTCTTCCGCTGCCCCAAGTGGAAGATCTTGTAGACACGCGGCTCGCCCCCAAGCTCTCGCAGTTGAACGGAGTCGGGTTGGTGAGCATCAGCGGTGGGCAGAAACCCGCCGTGCGCATCCGCGCCAATCCCGTGCAGCTTGCCTCCTACGGAATCGATATGGAGAGTTTGCGCACCGCGCTCACCCAGGCCAGCGTAAATGCCGCGAAAGGCAACTTTGACGGTCCTCGCCAGGACTACCAGATTGATTCCAACGATCAATTGGTCAGCAGCGCCGACTACCGCAATATCGTGGTCGCCTATCGCAATGGCGCGCCCGTCATGCTCACCGATGTCGCGCAAATTATCGATGGCGTCGAGAACAATACTCAAGCCGCCTGGATGAACCAGACGCCCGCGGTCATCGTCAACGTCCAGCGCCAGCCGGGGGCGAACACCATCAGCGTCGTAAAGAGCATTAAAAAGCTGTTGCCCCAGCTGGAAGCCAATCTTCCTGCCTCCATAAAAGTCACCACGCTTACCGATTTGACCACCGCAATTCAGGCCTCGGTGTCGGACGTTGAATTCGAATTGCTGCTCACCATCGGCCTGGTCGTATTGGTCATCTTTCTTTTCCTGCGTAGTCTCTACGCCACAATCATTCCAAGCGTGGCCGTTCCGTTGTCGCTGGTTGGAACCTTCGCCGCGATGTATGCGCTCGGCTATAGCCTCGACAATCTGTCGCTCATGGCCTTGACCATCTCCACCGGATTCGTGGTCGACGATGCCATCGTGATGATCGAGAACATCTCGCGCTATATCGAGGAAGGCGAAAAGCCCATGGAGGCGGCGCTGGTGGGCGCAGAGCAGATTGGCTTCACCATTCTGTCTCTGACCGTCTCCCTGATTGCCGTGCTCATTCCGCTGCTCTTCATGGGAGATGTAGTGGGCCGGCTTTTCCGCGAGTTCGCCGTTACGCTCGCGGTCACCATTGTCATCTCCGCGGTGGTTTCGCTGACGCTTACTCCCATGATGTCGGCGCGGATTCTGCGGCACGAGCCCAAGGAACAGCAGGGGCGCATCTACCAGGCGTCTGAGCGCGCTTTCGAGAGCATGATCGCCTTCTACGGTCGCACTCTTAAATTTGTCCTCGAATATCAGACCATCACGTTATTTGTAGCTCTCGGCACTCTTGTCCTTACGGTGTTCCTCTACATCGTAATCCCAAAAGGATTTTTCCCCACTCAGGATACCGGGGTTATTCAGGGCATCTCCCAGGCTGCGCAAACCATTTCTTTCCCGGCGATGGCGGAGAAGCAGCAGGAACTCGCGAAAGTCATCTTGCAGGACCCGGCCGTCGAGAGCCTTTCTTCCTTTATCGGAGCTGACGGAACCAACACCACGCTGAATAGCGGCCGCATGTCGATCAATCTCAAGCCGCTCGAGCAACGCCACATCAGCGCTGAGGACCTGGTGCGCCGGTTGCAATCCAGCTTGCAGAAAGTGCATGACATCTCGTTGTACATGCAGCCCGTACAAAACATCACCGTCGATGACCGGGTGAGCCGCACCCAATATCAATACACGCTCGAAGATCCCGATGCGGACGAACTGAATACATGGACTAATCGCTTCGTCGCCAAGCTGCAAACTCTTCCGGAGTTGGAGGATGTTGCAACCGATCAGCAGAACGGCGGCATGGCGGTCTCGCTGGATATCGATCGTGTCACCGCCTCGCGGCTTGGCATCGCTCCCTCTACCATCGACAACACTCTGTACGATTCGTTTGGCCAGCGCCAGATCAACACGATGTATACGCAGCTCAATCAATACCACGTGATCCTGGAGGCCCAACCACAGTTCCAGCAGAGTCCCAGCACCTTGCAGAACCTTTATATACAGGCCAACGCATCCTCGGGAACTTCCGGGCCGGCAGCTTCTTCCTCTTTCTCGGCGTCAGGCTCGGCTTCCGCCGGATCGAACTCCACCACCACGGCGCTGCCTTATACGCCTGCTTCCGGCGTTCTCATTCCGCCTCAGAATGCGCTTGCCGCGACCAATAGTTCATCTTCGCCAGGGTCCGGAGCCGCTCCCAATACCTCGACCACCGCGGCAATCGCCAATTCGGTGCCGCTGGGTGCGTTCACTCACATCCACCACACCAGTGAAGCTCTTTCCATCAATCACCAGGGACAGTTTCCTTCGGTTACCGTTTCCTTCAATTTGGCGCCCAACGCTGCGTTGGGAAACGCGATTTCCGCAATCGATAAAGTGCAAGCCGGCATGCACATGCCCGCCAGCCTGCAGGCTGGGTTTCAGGGCACGGCGGAATCGTTCAAGAATTCGCTCTCCAATGAGGCTCTGTTAATTCTTGCGGCTTTGGTGACGGTTTACATCGTGCTCGGAGTGCTCTACGAAAGTTTCATTCACCCGGTGACCATTCTCTCCACTCTTCCTTCCGCCGGAGTAGGTGCTCTCCTGGCGCTGATGCTTTTCCATCAGGATCTGAGTGTCGTGGCTATCATCGGCATCATTCTGCTGATCGGTATTGTGAAGAAGAACGGAATCATGATGGTGGATTTCGCGCTCGAGGGAGAACGGCAGCATGGCAAGAATTCCACCGACGCCATCTATGACGCTAGCCTGCTCCGTTTCCGTCCCATCATGATGACCACCATGGCCGCATTGCTCGGCGGACTTCCCCTGGCGCTCGGAACCGGCATCGGCTCGGAAATTCGGCGTCCCCTGGGAATCGCGATGGTCGGCGGACTCATATTAAGCCAGGCGCTCACCCTCTACACCACTCCGGTGATTTACATCTTCTTTGACAGCTTGGGAGACAGATTTTCTCGCTGGAGGTCTGGCAAATCCTCTAGCGGCAGCGGCACGGCGCATCCGGCAGAGCAGGCATGAACCCTTCTGAGCTATTTATTCGGCGTCCGGTGGCAACCACTTTGTTGACCATCGCGATCGCCATCGCCGGCGCGATCGCTTTCACCGTGCTGCCGGTTTCGCCGTTGCCTCAGGTCGATTTCCCCACCATCGCGGTTGCTGCAACCCTCCCCGGAGCCAGCGCCCAGATCATGGCCTCTTCCGTCGCTACCCCGCTCGAACGGCAGTTTGGCCATATCGCGGGAGTCTCGGAGATGACTTCCTCCAGTTCGCTGGGCACCACTTCGGTCACCATTCAATTCGATCTGAGCCGCAACATTGACGGTGCGGCGCGCGATGTGGAAGCGGCCATCAGCGCCGCCCGTTCCTATTTGCCAACCAATCTCCCAGGCAATCCCACCTACCGTAAGGTCAACCCCGCCGACGCTCCCATCATGATCATCGGCCTGACCTCCAAGAAATACGCCACTGGCAAGTTGTATGACGAAGCTTCCACCGTGATGTCGCAGAAGCTTTCCCAGATCCAGGGAGTGGGACAGGTATCCGTGGGAGGCAGTTCGCTGCCATCCGTCCGCGTGGACGTGAATCCAACCCAACTCAACAGCTATGGTTTGACCTTGGCCGGTGTGCAGGCCATCTTGAGCACCCAGAATGCGGACGAGCCCAAAGGTCAAATATCTGACGGCACCACCACGGCCGACATCATTGCCAACGATCAGATCTCCCATGCCGAGGACTACAAGCCGATCATCATCGGCTACCACAACGGCACGGCGGTCCGGCTCTCCGATGTCGCCGAGGTCACGGATGCGGTATCGAACATTCGCTCCGCCGGATATCTGAACGGAATACCCGCGGTCATGATGATCATCTTCCGCCAGCCCGGCGCGAACATCATTCAGACCAACCAGAATATCCGCGACCAATTGCCATTTCTCAAGGCTTCCATTCCGCAGGGCATCGACACCACCATCGTTCTCGACCGGACCACCACGATCAAAGCCTCGGTAAAAGACGTGGAAACCACGTTAATGATCTCCGTGGTTCTGGTTATTCTGGTGGTCTTCGTCTTTCTGCGCAATGCCCGCGCCACCCTGATTCCCAGCGTAGCCGTTCCGGTCTCTCTAATCGGCACATTCGCGGCGATGTATCTTTTCGGTTACAGCCTGGACAATCTTTCCCTCATGGCGCTTACCATCTCCACCGGGTTCGTGGTCGATGACGCCATCGTAGTAATGGAGAACATCTCCCGCCATCTCGAGGCAGGAATGGAGCCCTTCGCTGCGTCCCTGCTGGGTGCGGAAGAAATCGGCTTTACCGTTTTTTCGATCAGTGTTTCCTTGATTGCGGTTTTCATTCCTATCTTGATGATGGGAGGTATTGTCGGCCGCCTCTTCCGCGAGTTCGCTGTCACGCTGTCCACCGCGATTGTGGTCTCGATGGTGATTTCGTTGACCACCACTCCCACCATGTGTGCGCACCTGCTGAAGTCGCACCCTGCGAAGGAAGATAAGCTGGAAGCTCATAACCGGCTTTACCGCATGAGTGAGGCGGGTTTCACCTGGCTGCTTGAAACCTATCGCCGAACTTTAACCTGGGCACTGAATCATTCGGTGCTGATGCTGATCGTTCTGGCGCTTACCATCGCGCTAAACGTTGTCCTCATTGTCAGGATACCGAAAGGCTTTTTCCCCCAGCAGGACACTGGCGCGATCGTCGGAGGACTCCAAGGGCCGCAGGATGCGTCGTTTCCCTTCATGGATTACTCCATCAAGCAGTTGGTGGGAATAATTAAGGCCGATCCCGCGGTCGCCAATGTAATTGCTTTCACGGGGGGCCAGGGAGCCACCAACACAGGCTTTGTCTACATCAGCCTCAAGCCGCTGGATGAGCGCAAGATCGGCGCTCCCGAGATCATCAATCGTTTACGCCCCAAGTTAAACCGTTTGCCGGTAGCCTCAGCATTCTTGCAGGCTGCGCAGGACCTGCGCATCGGAGGCCGCTCCAGCAACGCGCTTTACCAGTACACCATTCAGAGCGATAACATTCAGGATCTTTCCACCTGGGGCCCGCAGCTTTTAGCGGAGATGAAAAAAACTCCGGGGCTGCAAGACGTGAACACCGACCAGCAGAACGGCGGGTTGGAGGAGTTGATAACTTATGACCGCGCTACTGCCGCCAGAGTAGGAGCAACCGCGCAGTCCCTCGACAGCTCTTTATACGACGCCTTCGGCCAGGCGGAAGTGTCGATCATTTACACCCAGCTCAATCAATACTATGTAGTCCTCGAAGTTGCCCCGAAATATTGGCAGACCCCCGAAGGGCTGAAAGATATTTATCTGCGCAGCAGTGGCGCTTCGGCTAGTAGCGGCAGCGGTTCGAGCGGCAGTTCTTCAAGCAGTAGTTCGAGTAGTAACAATAATTCGAGCAGTTCATCCAGCGGCGCCAATACGCCTCAATCCGGCAATGTACCCCTCAACACGATAACCTCTGCCCAATCCGGCACCACGCCGCTCGCCGTGAACCACACGGGACTATTTCCTTCCGTAACCGTCTCTTTCAATCTGGCTCCCGGAGTTTCCTTAGGCGATGCCACCGAACGCATTGCTGAAATCGAGCGCAGACTGAACACGCCGCAGACCATTCGCGGCTTCTTCGCAGGAACCGCGCAAGCCTATCAACAGTCGCTGAGTACAGAAAAGACCCTGATCACAGTTGCACTGCTGGCTGTCTATATTGTGCTGGGCATACTCTACGAAAGCCTGGTGCATCCCCTTACCATCATCTCGACCCTGCCCTCTGCCAGCGTTGGCGCCATGCTGGCGTTAATGTTATTTAAGGTCGATCTGAGCGTAATTTCCATCATTGGCATTGTGCTATTGATCGGCATCGTGAAGAAGAACGCCATCATGATGATCGACTTCGCTCTGGTTGCCGAGCGACAGGAGGGCAAGAGTCCCGCGGATTCAATTTTCGAGGCGTGCATGCTCCGCTTCCGCCCGATTCTTATGACAACTATGGCGGCCTTGTTCGGCGCCATTCCCCTGGCTTTTGGCACTGGCACGGGATCGGAACTGAGAAGGCCTCTGGGAATCACAATTGTTGGCGGATTGATTGTGAGCCAGATGCTCACGCTTTATACGACCCCGGTTGTATATCTGTTCCTCGATCGATTGCGGCTTCGCGTTTTAGGAAAGTCGCGTGACAGCCTGTCCGCCCCGGCTGCGGAAATGAGTTAGCGATGAGCTTGTGGATCAATTTGAATTTGTTCTCGAAAAGAACGGCTCAATTCGAATTTGCTTTGAAGGGTGCGGCTTCACAGCGTGCCGGAAACCGTTGATTCGAGCGGTGTTCGGGAAGGGCACGGCTTCAGCCGTGCCGTAAGAGCTGCGTTTTTATACGGCTTTAGCCGCTGAGGGGCAATAGAAATGAACCCACTAGCAGCGATGAAATTCGTTAGTATTTGAGGGAGCCAAGTCATGACGATCTTTCGGCAAAAAGCTCTAAGCTCGATGATTGCGATAAGTGCGGGCGCGCTCTTGTTGCTATCCTCCGGTTGCGTGGTGGGACCAAAGTATCACGCTCCCGCGCCGCAGGCGCCCGCTCCCCAATACAAGGAATCGACCACGCAATTCCAGGACAACGGACCATGGCAAGTGGCCCAGCCCTCCGATGCCATGCTGCGCGGCAAGTGGTGGGAGATCTTCAACGATCCCGAGTTGAACGCGCTCGAAGACGACTTGAATATCAATAATCAAAACATCAAAGAATTTTTCGAAAACTTCATGGAAGCCCGTGCCGTGGTGCGGGAGGCCCACGCGCAATTTTACCCGACGATAACCGCTGCGCCCTCCATCACGCATGCGCGAACCTCGGCGAACCAAGGAGGCGTGAGCACGGGCGGCGTAACCTCTACTAATTCTTCGAAACTGCAGACCACGGTTTATCAGCTTCCGATGGAAGCCTCCTGGACGCCCGATTTGTGGGGCAAGGTGCGGAACACGGTGCGCGCAGCGCAGTATTCCGCGCAGCTCAGCGCAGCCGATCTGGAGAATGAGACGCTTACCGAGCAAGCAGCTCTGGCGGAGTATTTTTTCGAAATTCGCGGCCAGGATGCCCTCCAGAAGCTCTACAACGATACCGTCGCGGCCGATCAGAAAGAACTCGATTTAACCCGTGCGCAATACGAAACCGGCATCACGAATCAGATTTCCGTGGTTGAAGCGCAGGCCGCATTGCAAAGTGCACAGGCAGGTGCGACCAACGTAGGTGTCGCGCGCGCTCAGTATGAGCATGCGATTGCCATGCTGGTAGGCAAAGCAGCCACAAATTTCTCCATCCCAGTGAAACCGGTGACCACAGCTCCGCCTCCGATCCCAGTCGGCGTTCCCTCGCAATTGTTGCAGCGCCGTCCCGACGTTGCCGCCGCCGAACGCACCATGGCCGCAGCCAACGCGCAGATTGGTATCGCTTACGCGGCTTACTACCCAAGTCTCAATTTGACCGCCGAAGGTGGTTTCGAAAGTACGATAGCCGGCAAATTGCTTTCGTGGCCCAGCCGTTTCTGGTCAGTGGGTTCATCGGTGTCTGAAACCGTTTTTGATGGCGGCCTGCGCCGGGCGACCGTTCAGCAGTATGTTGCCACCTACAACGCCGATCTTGCCGGTTACCGGCAAACTGTTCTCAATGCTTTCCAGCAGGTTGAGGATGGGCTCGCCGAAGTACGCATTCTGTCGAAGGAAGTTGAGCAACAAAAAGACGCGGTGAAGTCGGCGCAAACTTATCTCCAGCTCGAAGAGGCGCGCTACGAAACCGGGATCGATCCCTACGTCGATGTGCTGGTGGCCCAAATCACCGTGCTATCCGATATGCAAACCTTAAACAATTTGCAGGTCGAAGAAATGGCGGACTCCGTGGCGCTCATTGAGGCTCTGGGCGGCGGCTGGGATAATTCTCAATTGCCCACTCCTCATCAGGTCACGCAAAAACCACCGAGCGAAACCACAAAAATCGAACAGTGAGTGCGTCTTTACCTCGTGTAGGTTCGTGCCCTTAGCGGTGAACGGTTTTGCGACTCCGAAAAGTTGTCCCGAAAACCCGGCAACTCAGATTTGGTCGCCCAGCATTCGATCCAGATTGAATGCCGCGCTGATCAGCGCCAAATGTGTGAACGCCTGCGGGAAGTTTCCTAACGCCTCGCCTTGCGGTCCCGTCTGCTCGGAGTAGAGGCCCAGGTGATTGGAATATCCCAGCATTTTTTCAAACAACAGCCGGGCGTGCTCGAGCTTCTCCGGCACCGCCATGCTGGCGCGAGTCAATGCCTCGATCAGCCAAAAAGAACACATGTTGAAACTGCCCTCTTGTCCCGGAAGTCCGTCGACGCTGGGTTCCGGCGGATAGCGATACACCAGGCTATTGCTGACCAGCCCACCCTCGCGAGGATTTTTAAGAATGGCGTCCAGAGTGCTGAGCATGCGCGGATCGTTCGGCGCCATGAACAGCACCAGCGGCATAATCAGTATCGAAGCATCTAGATCATCGCTTCCATAATATTGCGTAAACGCCTTGCGCTTCTCGTTCCAGCCCAGCTCCATCACTTGCTCGTAAATATGGTCGCGCTCAATCAGCCACCTCGACTGGTTGGCAGGCAGCGACCGCTTTTGAGCGAGGCGGATTCCGCGATCGAGCGCCACCCAGCTCATCACTTTGGAATAAACAAAATTCTGCTGCCGGTTGCGCATCTCCCAAATACCGGCGTCAGGACGCTGCCAGTTATCACAAATCCAGTCCAGGCGCCCGCGGACCATCAGCCATTGATCATAAGCGGTCGGGCTCACGTACTTGTTGGCCAGATAGAGAGCGTCCAGGAACTCGCCGTAGATGTCTCCCTGATATTGGTTGACCGCCTGGTTGCCCACTCGAACGGGCGACGATCCGCAATACCCTTCCCAATGGTCCAAGGTGTATTCCGGAAGGTTCTTCTCACCGTGAATCGTGAAAACCACCGCAGAGTCTTCCTTCACGTTCATATTTTTAGAAGCGTATTTGTGGATCCAGCTTATAAAATCGGTTGCTTCGCTCTTGAAGCCAAGGCGTACCATCGCATAAACCGTGAAAGCGGCGTCGCGTAACCAGGTATAGCGGTAATCCCAGTTGCGGCTTCCTCCCACCACTTCCGGCAAACTGGTCGTAGGCGCCGCAATGATCGCACCCGTTGGTTCGAAACTGAGAAGTTTCAGCGCCAGTGCCGATCGGTAGACCTGCTCCCGCCACCGCCCGTGGTAGGTACACTTGGAAAGCCAGTCATGCCAGAATCTGACGGTTCGCTTCAACAAAGCTTCAGCTTCTCGCTCGGAGGGTGGTGCCGGCAAACTCCCTTCGGCGCAATCGTCCCTCAGAAGGAAGACTTCGGACTTGCCTTCGTCGAGCACGAACTCGGCGGTCACGCCGCCCTTGCCATCGTTCTTGAGCGGAACCTTGGTCGAAAGTTCTAAGTTAAAGTTGCCGCCCTTGAATCGCGCACCGTTGTGTTCGACGGTTGTATGGTGTTTTTGACGGCCATAATCGAACGCCGGATGGCAGGTCACATGAACCCTCACCGCCCCTCGCACGCAGCGTACGCGGCGATACAAGTGACGGTACTCAGGCGAGCCGGAAGGCAATCCCACTGGCATGAAGTCTTCCAGTTCAAGAATTCCATCCTGCAAAAGAAACCTGGTCACAAGGATATTCGTAGAGGGCCAGTAAGATTGCTTGTGCCGGACCACTTTTGCCTTGGCGCAGATCTCGAATCGCCCTCCTTTTTTATCGTCGAGAATCGCCCCAAAGACGCTGGGCGAATCAAAGTGCGGAGAGCAATACCAGTCCAGCGAACCATTCATGCCGATCAGCGCCACGGTACGCATATTGCCGATCACTCCATAATTCTCAATGGGCTGATATGGCATTTCCTTTGTCCTTTATTTCCTGGTGTGAAAAACCCTGGTGTTAACAATCTCGCCGTCAAAAGTCCCGGTATGAGAAGTCCTGAACCTGCGAAGGGTTGCAAGCAGCGCTGCAATTAGCATCGTTACGCAGTCTTTCCTTCGGATATCTTCCTGGCTGATCTTCGCCCACCACTGGCGCTCTGGTGAGGAAGGAAAGATGAAGGCCGAAGAAGTCTCGCCTAATGCCTAGGCCGGAGTTGAGGAAACTTGGTGAGCGCGGAAGGATTCGAACCTTCGACCCATGCCTTAAAAGGGCATTGCTCTACCAACTGAGCTACGCGCCCCGACCGTAAGATAGTTTACCATTGAGGCTGCATAGGACCGGCTGCAATCGTCCCGCCGCCAGCGGAATTTCAAGGGAACAATTCAATTTGCAAGAAGACAAGATTGGCTTGCAAGAGAACAAGATTCGTATTACGGCACGGCTTCAGAGGTTATAAAAAAGTCGGTCTTGGTGTTGATTTTGGGTGACACAGCGGTTTACGGTTGCCATCACTCCGCTGTTTCCAATGGCGGTTTTAGCCGCTGAGGCAGCAACCAGGGATGGATCTTGTGACGGATTCGGCTGACCAGTTACTGATAGGCGTCGATGTCGGCGGGACAAAAGTAGCTGCCGGAGCCGTGAACTCTACCGGCGAAATCACCTTCCAGACTCGGACCCCTATGGTCGCCAACGATGCAACCGCCGGCTTGGCTGCCGTCATTTCCGCCATCAACTCAGTCAAGAATGGAATCAGCGGAGCCGGTGGAGAGATTGCAGGCATTGGAATCTGCGCTCCCGGTCCTCTCGATCCGCGATCCGGCGTAGTGATCAATCCTCCCAATCTTCCTGGCTGGCGAAACTTTCCCCTTGCCGCCGAAGTGGTCAAGATTTTCAATCTGCCGGTGAAAGTCGACAATGACGGCAACGCCGCGGCTCTGGCCGAAGCTTTGTGGGGAGCCGGTCGCGGATTCCGCAATGTGTTCTGCGCAACCATCGGCACTGGCATCGGCACCGGAATTGTCTTCGATCGCCACATCTATCATGGCCGAACTGGCTCCGCCGCTGAGGGCGGTCACAACACCATCGATTATCGCGGCCCTCGCTGCAATTGTGGGAAGCTGGGCTGCATCGAGATTCTGGCTTCTGGACCCGCCATCGCCCGCAGAACTTCCGACAAAATATTGAAAGAAGGACCAGGTAAGGCAGGGCGAACTTCTGCAATCCTGGAACTGGCCGGGGGCAAGATAGATCGCATTACCAGCGAAATGGTTGGCAAAGCTTACGAAGCCGGTGATTTGCTCGCGAAAGAGGTTTTGCAGGAGACCGCGTTTTATTTGACCGTCTGGCTGGGTAACATCATCGATTTGCTCGAGCCTGACGTCATCATTATCGGCGGAGGCGCAGGAGCGATGATGAGCCCATTCTTCGGTGAGATCGAACAGCTACTTCCTCGCTGGACTGTAAATTCCCATAGCCAGGAGATCCCTCTGCTGCTCGCGCACTATGGCAAGGACGCCGGTATCGCCGGCGGCGCAGCTCTCTGCCGTTAACCGGCAACCGAACGTCTCACGCCCTCGCCTTATCGATGTTCGCTTCCCAAATGCCCTTGGATTTCAGAATAAGTTCCACAGCCTCGCGGATCGCACCGCGGCCGGCCAGCGCTTTCGTAGTGTAGTGCGCCGCCTTTTTCACCTCGGGCACTGCATCGCCTACGGCTATGGCCAGCCCCACCCGCCGCAATAACGGAATATCGGGAAGGTCGTCACCCACATAGGCCACGGCGGAGTCCGTCACTCCTGCCTTCGCCAGGATCTCTTCATAGGCAGGCATCTTCAGTGCCTGCTTCATGTAAATAAATTCCATCTTCATTTCGTTCGCGCGGCGCAGCAGTGCCGCACTCTCGCGTCCGGTAATGCATCCTGTTCTCAGCCCGGCGGTGCGCGCCAGCGTCAATCCCTGACCATCATGCGCATCGAAGGTCTTTATCTCGAGCGCGCTGCCGTCCAGTTGCGAAAGCAAAGTTACGCCGCCGTCGGTCATCGTTCCGTCAACGTCCATCAGCAGCAAGGTGATCTGCGCGGCCCGCTTCCTGAGCGCGGGAGAGATTTTTGTTAGGCCGGCCAAACTGCCTCCGTGAGAGTCTGGAAGTGAGAGCGTGGAAGAGTGAGTTTAAGCCAAAATCTGCCGGGAGGCCACCGAGGGGTTCATGTAGGGACAGCCGCCCTCGGCTGTCCAGTCGAGCGAAGCTCGACTCTTGCCGTAACCACGGAAATTACGCGGCTTATAATTCCTCAGAATCGCCTACATGCCCGCGGATCGTTGCAGTTTTTTTACCGTGCGCGCCGCCAGTTCAGGGAGCGACGGCATGGACTCCGGAACAAGCAATTTTCGCTCCTCCGGCTGCGAACCATTGCGGATCGCGTCCGCTAATATCTCCAGTGCGAGATCGGCGTTTGGCCGGATATAAATCGTAGCCGCCAGCGTGCCGTTGCGCACCCACGCCTGACCGGTCTTCGGCAACCCATCGCATCCGGCAAACGGAATCTTGAGCCATCGCTCGCGCTCGGTCGGGGGCATCTCTTCAAATGCTTTTCTGGCGCCCATCGCCATGCTGTCGTCCTGCGCGGCCACCAGGTCGATCCGAGTTTCCTGCGAAGTACGCAGTCGCAGCCAGGAACTAACCGCCTTGTGTGCGCTCTTCTCCGTCCAGTTCGCCCGCATTGTCTTCAGTTGAATATTTGCCGGCTTGGCCCGGTTCATTCCGGCGGTGCGCTCTTTCGCCGCCGCGCTGTTTGCCGGTCCTTCGATGTAAAGCACCATCCCTCCGTTAGGAAGCAGCGCCGCAATTTGTTTTCCCTGAATCTGTCCCACCGCTTCGTGCGCGGAACTAATGGAAAAAACTGGCACACGAAAAGCCTGCCTAAGCTGGTGAATGTAATCCGCATCGTGATTTAGAATTCCCCAGCCGATCTTCGCCGCCGCGGCCGCGCGAGCTACTTGCGGGAAACCGGTGCCTCCGGCTGGTTCGAACACAATGCCATCGGGACGCGAACCTTCTGGCGCTTGCACAAATCCCAGCAATTGCTGGCTCTGCGTTACGGCATCGTTGTTGGCGTGGACGATCTGGAGGTCGGCATCGAGCCGTCGCGCAGCTTTCTCGGCCGCTGCCGCCTGTTCGAGTTGGTAGTCGTTATCGTTATTGGTCAGAGAAAGCACAAAGCTAAGTTTCTTCATTCGGGGCCCGCCATAATCATAGTCATGTTCCAGCATGCCCGCCGGTAACCAGAGTAACCATGAAGTTTTCGTAAAAAATAAAATTTCGCTTTTTGATTCTTCGGAAATCGGAAATGTTCTCTTCCTGAGCACTACGCGCGGAATGCCATTCTACTCACCGCTAGCGAACCACCTCGACTGATAACCAATCGAGCACCTCCACCATCCGCGCAATTGCTTTATGAAGCTACTTCTGCGGTAATCCAATGTTGAGGATCTTCTTCAATATTTCCTATGGAAACTCTGTCGCTGCAAGCTGCGGAATTCATTGAAAACGATAAGGATTCTCATTTTGAACATATCTTCGTCCGTTCCGTCTTTGTCCGTTCAACCAGTGTGGTCTCGCGCAGCGTGGCTGGAGAAACTTTAATCGTTCCTATCCGCGGCAAAGTCGGCGATCTGGCCTCCATCTACAGCTTCAACGGAACCGGATCGTTGATCTGGCAATGTTTGGAATCTCCCAAAACTCTCGCGGAATTAACCGCTGCCGTGGTGCGGGAGTATGCGGTCGAGTGCGAGCAGGCAGAGCGCGATGTAAAACAATTTCTGAATGACATGCTCTCGGTGGACCTGGCCGAAGCGCGACCATTACCGGAATTTGCCACTCGTAGTTCTTAGATCAGATTAGGGTTCTAGCGAATCAGGCCAACTATGGATCAACTGACTTACGGAGCGTTCAGCGCGGACCTGCACCAGAAGCAAGCCGGCCAGCGCGCGCCCATGCAGGTTTCCATTGAAGTCACGCGGCGCTGTCCGCTCGAATGCCAGCACTGCTACAACAACCTTCCCATGGGCGACCAGGACGCGCGCAGCCGCGAAATGACCACGGAAGAACACTTCCGCATGCTCGACGAACTGGTCGAGATCGGCACCTTCTGGCTGCTCTACACCGGCGGCGAGATTTTTGCCCGCAAGGATTTCCTCGAGATCTACACCTACGCCAAGAAGAAGGGATTTCTCATTACCCTCTTCACCAACGGCACCCTCATCACCGAAAAGATCGCCGACTATCTGGTCGAGTATCCCCCCTTCGCCATTGAGATTACCCTCTACGGCCGCACTCGTGAAACCTACGAAGCTCTGACTATGATTCCCGGTTCGTATGACCGCTGCCTGCGCGGAATCAAGTTATTGCGCGAACGTGGATTGCCGCTGAAGTTGAAAACCGTGGCTACGAGCATTAACAAACATGAGATCGGAGCCATGCGGCAGTTCGCGGAAGAAGAATTAGGTGTCGATTTCAAGTTTGATGGTCAAATTAATCCGCGCATTGACTGTTCTCAGAGTCCGCTTGCAGTACGGCTTACGCCAGAGGAAGTTGTGGCGCTCGATATGAATGCCCCAAAAGGGGTGAGCGAATATCGTCGCCTGGCACAACACGATATGGAGAAATCCCCGAATCTCGCCGACAGCGACACCGTGTATTTCTGCGGCGGAGGGATAAACTCATTTGCCATCAACGCCTACGGAGAGATGGGCATCTGTGTGATTTCCCAGCAGGAGACGTTCCGAGTTCAGGAAGATGGTTTGATGCGGGTTTGGGAAGACTCCCTGCTCAAACTGCGAACGCGTAAGCGCACCCGAATCACGAAATGCGTCGAATGCCGCATTCAATCTCTCTGCGGTATGTGTCCGGCGAATGGCGAGATGGAAAACGGGGACAGGGAGAGCCCGGTTGAGTTCCTTTGTCATGTGGCTCACCTTCGCGCCGCGGTCATAGGAATCGAAATTCCAGCCCATGGTGATTGCGAATTTTGTGCCCATGGAAGTCGTCACGATGAACTGCGTGAATCCGCGTCCCGTATTCAGTGCAAGGAAATCGATGTCGAGAGCTGGATGGGACCGTCACAGATACTGCCAATTTTGAACAACCCGACCACCGTGAGCAGCTGCGGAAGTTGCGGTTGCCACTGAAAGCTGTACCAAGAGGCAAGGGCCCAATGAATCGCAAATTAGAACAACAAGATAGGAAGGGGTACGAACCGCCAAAATTAATGACGATTAGTCTGCGTCCCGAGGAAGCCGTTTTGGGTCATTGCAAGACGTTCAGCGGCGGTGGTAACAACTCTGCCTTTGGATGTACTCCAGTCGGTGTCTGCAACAGTATTGGATCTTGATCCGGCGAACGCAAGAACCATGGAGCGAGCGATCAACACCACGGCGCGCAGCGGTTTTTGCATCGGAGGCATTAGCCTCGAAATTCAAAACTACACTGACCAGGGGAGTACCCATCGTCCGGCTCTCGATGCCTTTCGGTTCGAGTCCGAGAATCCCGACATTGCCATTCAGCTTGAGTGGCTGCCAGCCCTAAAAACACTTCCTGCCGCTCAGATCTTCGATTCTGGGTGTACTTGGCGGTTGTACGAGGACGAGCCGGGCTTCAGGTTTGACTTCCATGCCGCGGCGCTCGAAGCAGTGCCGCACAAAAGACTTTTTATCGACCGGAGCTTCTCTAAAGCCCGGCTCCAGTTAAGTGAGGAGTTACGCGTCCGGATGCCTTACCTCCTATCCCCGCTGGGCTACCCCCTCGACGAACTCCTGATTATGCACCGCCTCACCCAGGAGCGTGCGATCGAACTGCACGGCGTCGGCATCGTCGGACCCGATGGTGCGAGTAACTTGTTTGTCGGACATTCCGGGGCGGGCAAGAGCACGACGGCGCGGCTGTGGACTTCGCTCCACAAAGTCGACATCCTCAGCGACGACCGCATCATTATCCGCGAAAGCCCGGCGCGCGAACTCCATCCCGGCGACGATCCCAGCGAAATCTTCATGTACGGCACTCCCTGGCATGGCGAGGGATGTTTCGCTCTCCCGCAACGCGCCCCGCTCAATCGCATCTTCATCCTCGAACACGGCCACGGCAATGTTCTCACCCGGCTTACCCGCAGCCAGATGGTTGCTGAATTATTTGCTCGCGCCTTCGTCCCCTTTCATCGCCATGAATATGTGGAGAACGCGTTGAGTTTTCTCGAGCGCGTGGCCGATTCCGTCCCTTGCTATCGATATTCTTTCGAGCCCGATGAGCGCGCTGTAGAAACCATTCTGCAGCTCAATGACTAGCGCTGAGGAAATCCCTCAGGGCCTGAAGCCCATTCTAAATTTTATCTGTCAGCGCGCTGAAGCGCTGCGCCACCCGAAAGCAAATCCCCAAGCCGAGAGTTCCAGATCAACGCGTGCCCATGACTAACCCCGAATCCGATTCGGCGCGGTTTGAGGCAATCAGTCGCGAGCTGCTGAGTCGCGGCCTGACCGTGCGCTTTGAGGCGCGCGGCGCCAGCATGTCTCCCTGTATCCGTGACCGCGAGATTGTTCATGTTACCGCCGTAATCGTGAGCAAATTACGGAAGGGCGATATTGTCTTATTGAATTCTAATGATGGCTTCCGGGTCCACCGGTTAGTTGTGGCCGACCCGTCCAAAGATTTGTTCGTGACGCGCGGCGATTGCGGCCAGCAGGATGACCCTCCCGCGCGCAGCGATCAAATCCTCGGTGTCGTCGTCGCCAAGGAAGTGAAATTGGGAAAGAGAATGGTTCCAGCGAAACTCAAGGGATTCGGCGGTAGATTGCTCCGCGGCGCAGCGCGCGCACAATACCTGGCGGCCAAAGCTTTGCGCGCATTGCGATCATCGCGCACGGGCAGCGGTATTCTTGGCCTTGCCGTCCTGTTCCTTATTCTTGCGGTATCGAATTCCTACGCGCAAGTGGCAGTAGATGCTGCCACGAGTTCCGACAAGGAATTCACGGGCACGGGTACTCTCACCTTTGCCCACACCACTACCACGACCGGCGCCAACTTGCTGCTGGTAGTGGGAGTGTCGATGAACATCACGAACTCTACCGCAGCCGCAGTCTCTGGCGTTACCTACAAGGGCACGGCTCTTAAGTTCTTGGGATCGCAGAACGACGCGGCAAACACGCGCCGTGTAGAAATGTGGTATCTGCTCGCGCCTCCAACCGGAAATAACAACGTCATCGTTTCCGTTACCATCGCCGCCGGGAAGACTGTGGGCGTGGCCGCCGGCGCAGTCACTTTTACCGGCGTCGATCAAACCGTGCCCTTGGGTTCTTTTGTATCGGCCAACGGCGCCGGCGCCGGATATTCGGAACTGGACGTACCCAGCGTTGTGAACGGCATGGTGTTGGACACCGTGGCGATTGGCGGTCCTGAAACGATCACCATCCCGGGGCCGCAAGCTTCTGAATGGAATCTAACCACGTGCAGTGCTATCTTCTGCGCCACCAAGGATCCTCCGGATGTAACCGGCAGCGCCAGCGCCCGCACTGGCGCTCCCAGCGTCCCGCTTTCTGAAACCTTCAGCGCGAATTCCAACTGGTCGATGGGCGCTGTCTCCATCAATCCATCCAGTGCGGATCTCGCCGTTACCACCAGCGTAGGCAGCGCGGTCTTTCTGGGATCGAACACAACTTACACCATCACGGTTTCGAACAACGGTCACTCGTCCGCGAACAATGCCGTGTTGACGGATACCTGGTCCGATACTGGCTTGACGCTGGTGTCCGTGACGCCAAGCACGGGCACTACGTGCACTTCGGCATCGCCGATCGTTTGCACCCTGCCCACTTCCTTCGCGAGTGGAGCCACTGCGACGATTGCAGTAACAGTGTTGGCCAGCGCATCCGGCGCTTATCCGAACTCCGCTACCGTCACTGATTCCGGCACGCCTCCCGATCCAAACACCGGCAATAATACTTATGTTTCCTTGGCTACGGTGCAATCGGTGGCTTGCGGCACCGTTGCCCAAGCGGTGCCGGGAACAAATCTCACGGGGGTTCTGAACACTTATTACCCCGGCAAAACCAGCGTAACTGCGGGTGCAACTTCCATCCCCGTTGGTGCGGCAACCGGTGCCGGAAGCGCGATTGCCGCCGGCGCCCTTCTGCTGGTGATCCAAATGCAGGATGCCGGCATTAACGATTCGAACAACGTCGCCTATGGCAACGGTGACACCGGCCAGGGATTTACTTCGTTGAATAGTGCCGGCGATTACGAATTTGTCACAGCGCAGAGCGCCATCCCTGCAACCGGGGGAACGGTCACAATTTCAGGAGCGGGCGCAGGTGGCGGGTTGGTGTTTAACTACAATGCCGCCGCTCCCACTGCAACCAAGGGACAGAGCACGTATCAGGTAATCGTAGTCCCGCAATACACTACGGCTTCTTTCAACGCCACCACGCCGCCTACTGCACTCGCGTGGAACGGTTCTACAGGCGGAGTGCTTGCCATCGATTCTTCGGCCACTCTCACGTTAAACGGAGCGACCGTCTCCGTGAACGGCTTAGGCTTCCGCGGCGGTGCAGGTATGCAATTGACCGGCGGAGCGGGCGCGAGCACGGATTATCACGCGCCTGCTCCGGCTACTTATACCGGCGCAGTCGGCGGAGAGGCCGGCTATGATGCCAATAAAGGCGAAGGCATCGCAGGCACGCCTGCCTGGGTCGAGTCCGGCGCAACTTTCCTCCAGACCAGTACCGGCTATCCCAGCGGCACTGCCGGCACGGATGGCAGTATGGCGCGCGGAGCGCCAGGTAATGCAGGCGCCGGCGGCACAGACGCCGATCCTGCCAACAACGATGAAAACGCCGGCGGTGGGGGTGGTGGTAATGGCGGTGCCGGTGGTTTCGGCGGCGACTCGTGGGACACAAATCTCAGTGTCGGTGGCGAAGGTGGCGCAGCGTTTCCTGCAACCATCAACCGCGTTGCCATGGGCGGCGGCGGTGGCGCCGGCACGCGCAACAATTCCGACGGCGATAACCAAGCCAGCGGCGGTGCGACCGGCGGCGGCATCATCATCATTCGTACCTATGCTCTCAGCGGAACCGCAACCCTTACCGCGAACGGCTCCGCTGCCTATAACGGCACCCTAAACGATGCCGGCGGCGGAGGTGGCGCAGGTGGCTCCATCGTCGTTCTTTCCGCGAATGGCGGCGAGGGCGGACTTACTCTTCAGGCGAATGGCGGAGGTGGCGGCAATGCCTGGGAAATCGAAGCTTACACTCTGGCGAATCGCCACGGCCCCGGCGGCGGCGGCGGTGGTGGTGTTCTGCTGGTTTCCGGCACTCCTGCCGGCGTGAGCGTTGCTGGTGGAGCGAACGGCCTCACTGAAAACCCTGGTGTAGCTTACGGCTCCACATCCGGCGCTTCGGGAACCGCCGTCACTAACGCCACCATCACCTCGACCTCCGGCATTCAATCCGGAGCACAGTGCACTCCCGACATGACTCTAACCAAGAGCCATGCCCCAACCACTCTCACTCGCGGGTCAATAGCCACCTACACCATTCCAGTGGAGAACATCAGTCCATTGGGTTCCTCCAGCGGCACGGTGACGGTGAACGATACTCTGCCCACCGGCCTGACCCCAACCAACGCCACTGGTACTGGATGGACTTGCACCATTGCATCGCAAACCGTCAGTTGTATCAACTCAAGCGTCCTGACCGCCGATAGTTTTTATCCCTCAATCACCATTACTGCCAGCGTGTTGCAGACCGCTCCTTCCACGGAGACGAATACTGCAATCGTCGGCGGCGGCAGCGAAATAAATCTTTTAAACGATACTTACACGGACGTGGCCAGTGTCGTCTCCAGCGCCGACCTTAGCATGACCAATACGGCCTCGCCAGATCCTGTTGCCGCGGGCAGCAATATCACTTACGCACAAGTAGTTACGAATAACGGACCCAGCGCTGCCGACAACGCCACGCTGGCCGAAGCCATTCCCGCCAACACCACGTTTGTTTCGTTGGCGTACCCTGCTGGCTGGACTTGCGTAACTCCCGCGGTCGGTGCGGCCGGGAATGTGATTTGCACCGATCTCACATTAAACGGCGGCACGGCCACTACCTTTTCATTAGTCACGAAAGTGACCGCAGGAACCGCGAACGGAACCGTGATCACGGATACGGCTACCGTAAGTTCTTCGGCAACCGATCCCAACACTGCGAATAACACAGCTTCTGCTTCCACCGTGGTTGGAGCAACCTCGGGAGCCGAATTAACCGTAACCAATGCCGCGTCGCCAAATCCCGTGGTGGCCGGGAACAACATCACCTATACGCAGGTAGTGACCAATGTCGGCTCCGTTGCGGCTACGGCCGCAACCTTCACCGAAGCCACTCCTGCCAATACAACCTTCGTCTCGATTTCAGCTCCAGCAGGTTGGACCTGCACATCTCCGCCAGTAAGCTGCACCAACCCGAGTGTGGCCGCGGGCACTATTGGAAGCTTTTCAGCTGTATATAAAGTGACCGCTGGCACAGCTAGTGGCACGGTGATCAGCGATACTGCAACCGTCAACGCCGGGAATCAGCCCCTCGGAGCAAACACCGCGATTGCGACTGACGTCGTCGCTTCTTCATCCACCCAGGCCGATGTAGCTTTGAGCACCTCGGCAACGCCGCTTTCCGCATTTGCCGGCAACGACATTACCTATATTCAGACGGTGACCAACAACGGTCCTGCGGCAGCAACCGGAGTTTCCTTTCTGGAAGCCGTTCCCACCAATACCACTTTCGCTTCCATCTCCATTCCCGTGGGATGGTCCTGCACCACGCCAGCGGTAGGCGCCACCGGCAATGTGACCTGCACTGGCCCCGGCAGTCTGGCGTCGGGCGCGAGCGCGAACATCATCGTTGTCGTAGCCACTCCATCGACTCTCGGTGCCACCACCATCACTGCAAATTCTTCGATTTCTTCCACCACTTCCGACCCAAACACAGCGAATAACAGCACCGTGGTCACAACTCCGGTTACAGATGCCTGCGACTTGGCTGTTACGAACAGCGGAAGCCCCAGTCCAGTCGCCGCCGGCGGCAACATTACTTACACACAAGTGGTCACCAATTCCGGCCCCAGTGCATGCACCGCAGCGGTGTTCGATGAAGCAGTTCCGGCAAACACCACCTTTGTTTCGTATGGTCCGTTCCCGGCTGGTTGGACTTGTGCGATAACTGGTTGTACGAATCCCAGCGTAGCTCCTGGCTCGATCGCGACATTTACGTTTACTTTTACCGTAAACGCAGGCACCGCCGCGGGAACCATCATCACCGACACCGATACCGTTACCACCACGACTCGCGATACCAATTCGACCAACAATTCGGCCACGGTTAACATCGCGGTTGCCGGAGCTGGACAAGCCGACCTCAGCGTTACCAACTCGGCCAGTCCAAATCCCGTATCGGCGGGAAGCAATATCACTTATACCCAGGCCATCACCAACGCAGGGCCCGCCGCCGCCACTGGCGTCTCATTTACCCAGACTCTTCCTGCCAACACTTCCGCCGTGTCGCTCACTGGGCCCGCGGGCTGGACCTGCACGTTGGCTACTCTCACCTGTACAACTCCGAGCGGCATGGCACTGAATGCCACCGCCAACTTTACTTTCGTCGTCGCCGTGAGCCCGACCGCAACTTCCGGTTCCACCATCACCCAAACGGCAACAGTCAGCTCGGCCAACGATCCGAACTCTACCGACAACACCGCTTCAGCCAGCGTGCTGGTAGGGGCCTCGGCAAATCTATCCGTGACCAACGTAGCCAGCCCCGTGCCAGTGATAGCGGGCAACAACATCACCTATACCCAGGTTGAAACCAATGCCGGGCCCAGTCCCGCGGCTGCTGCGGCCTTTACCGAAGCCACTCCTGCGGATACCACATTCGTTTCTCTGACTCCGATTCCCACTGGATGGTCTTGCACTCTCCCTGCTGCGGGTAGCGCCGGAACCATAAGCTGCACCAACCCCAGCTTTGCTTCTGGTGCGGCCAGCTTTCCCGTGATCTTGAAAGTCACTGCGGGCACCGCCGCCGGAACCGCCATCAACGATACGGTTACGGTGAATTCCTCAACCCCCGATCCCAACTCTGCGAATAACACGGCTACCGCCGCCGATGTCGTCGCTCTCTCCACGCAAGCCGATCTGGTTGTGACCAATGTGGCTGCGCCAACGTCAGTCGCCGCTGGCAGCAATGTCACATACACCCAGAACGTTACGAACAACGGCCCCGCGGCAGCCACAACGGCAACGTTTACTCAGACCACGCCGCCGAATACTGTCTTTGAATCGATCACGCCCCCCGCCGGCTGGACGTGCGGCGGCGTGGCCGCAGGTGGAACCGGCACCATCACCTGCACGGATGCGAGTTTTGCCGCTAACGCTTCGAGCAATTTCACGCTGGTTCTGCAGGTGAACTCCGCCACAACCTCCGGCACCACTATTGCGGAAACCGCCACTTCTACCGCCAGCAACATCGTTCCCAGTCTTACCAGCAACACTGCAACCGCGCTGGTCGTCGTGGCCAACGCCAACAGCGCGAACATCTCTATCGTGAAAACGGCAACGCCCAGCCCCACCGTTGCTGACGGAGATCCGCTGGTCTACACGCTCGCGATCACCAATAACGGCCCGAGTAGCGCCACCAATGTTACGGTAACTGACCCGTTGCCCTCGAACGTGCTCTGGCTTTCCACTTCCACAACCACCGGCTCGTGCTCGGAAGCCGCCGGAGCCGTTACTTGTCTGCTTGGTACGATGGCCAACGGCGCCACCGCCACCATCAGCATTCTCACTCTTGCAGGCGCGCCCGGAGTCGCCACCAACACGGGCAGCGTGACCGCCGATCAAATGACCACGCCCAACACTTCCACGCAAGTGGAAACCATCACCGCGGCGACCGCGATCAAGCTCATGTCGTTTTCGGCGCAACGCGGCCAGGATAAAACTGGCGCGACTCGTGTGCTTCTGCAATGGAAAACGGGCGGCGAAGCTCACAACTTGGGATTTAATGTTTACCGCGAGCAGGGTGGCCAGCGGATTCAACTCAATTCCTCGCTGATTGCGGGGTCGGCGCTGCTCATGAGCGGCGCATTGCCTAAGCATTCCGGCAAAACCTACTCGTGGATCGATTCTTCCGCAAACGCCGGAACCGGTCTCTACTGGCTCGAAGATGTGGACGTGAACGGTACCCGCGTACTGCACGGGCCCGTGACTGCGCAAGCCTCCACGGGCGCGGCGCCCGCGGACGAAGCAACTTCCACCGCATCCTTGACCCTAAATCAGCTCAATCAGTCCCAGGCCTCAGCCACGCCGAGCGCCCAAAGCCATGCGGTTGAACCCACTCCGCGGCTTGTCAGGCCAACTCAAACTCAGCGCGACAAGCAATTCGAACTTGCCGCGCATCCCGCAATTAAAATATTTGTGGATCATGAAGGCTGGTATTGCGTCACGCAGCCTAAATTGATCAAAGCTGGTTTGGATCCAACCGTCGATCCCGCTCTTCTGCATCTTTATGCCGAAGCCATTGAGCAGCCGGTCCAGATCACAGGCGCAACGGCCGGTCCCGGCGGATTCGGTTCACAAGCCAGCCTTTGTTTCCACGGCATGGGAATTGATACTCAATATTCCGCCGACCGCGTCTACTGGCTCGCGACGGAAGAGACTCCCGGCCAACGCATCCAGCAGGCGCCGGTTTCGGTCGGTTCGAATCAGCCGCCGCCGAGCTTCCCGTTCACCATCGAGATCGCTCCCAGGACAACCTACTTCGCCGCGTTGATCACGGCGGATGGAAATAATTTCTTCGGACCACTGGTCTCAACCACTCCGGCTGATGAAACGTTGCAGGTTTCGCATCTCGACAGTGCATCAACCGAACCCGTGCATCTGCAAGTGATCCTTCAGGGCATCGTCCTCGCCTTCCCGCACGACGTGACCGTCGCGCTGAACGGCACAACCCTCGGCAATATAAATTTCATCGGGCAGGCCAAGGGCGCACTCCAGATCGATGTTCCTCCCGGCGTGTTGCAGGAGGGCGCAAACACCGTAACCCTGACCGCTCAAGACGGCGAGTACGACACCAGCCTGCTGCAAAGCATTCGCGTCACCTATCCTCACGCTTACGCCGCCGATTCCGACAAGTTGATATTGACCGGGCGCGCTGGGGACCAACTGAACCTGACCGGATTTAATACGGCATCCGTCTCCGTATTCGACATCACCGTTCCCGGAGAGCCGGTGGAACTTACGCCCGGCGCTACAACTACAACGAAGTCGGGCAAATATACCGTCGAAGTGCAAGTGCCCTGGTCAACCACGAGCCCCGAATGGCATACCCTGCTGGCTTTGGGGAAGGATCGCATCTCTTCGCCTGCGGGAATTTACAAAAATCATCCATCTCATTGGCACAGCTCGCAGGCCGGTAGTGAGTTCGTCGTCGTCTCACACGAAATGCTCATGAATGATCTTGACCCCATCCTCCAGGCTCACAACGCGGAGGGTATGTCCTCCACAGTAATTGCCGTGGACGCTCTATATGACGAGTTCACCTTTGGCCAGCGCAGCCCCTACGCCATTCGCGATTTCCTGCAAACCGCCGGGAAGGTTTGGCATACCGCGCCGAAGTATCTACTGCTGAATGGGCGCGCATCGCTTGATCCGCGAAATTATCTCGGCTTCGGCTACCTGGACCTGGTTCCAACAAAAATCGTACCCACCCCCGCTCTAATGACAGCCTCCGATGGCTGGTTCTCTGATTTCACTAATTCAGGGATCCCAACCATCGCGACCGGTCGCCTGCCGGTGAGTACCCCGGCCGAGGCTCAACTCCTGGCGGCAAAAATTGGAACCTATGAAGGCACATCTACCAATGGACCGTGGACGTCGCAGGCATTGATGGTCGCCGATACAAACGATACCGAGAATTTTACCCAGGATAGCTTGACGGTTCAGGCGCAACTGCCCTCGACCATCCAAACAACCGACGCCTTCGCCAGTTCCATGAGTTTGCCGGATGTGCGGCAGGCCATCCTGAATGCAATCAATTCCGGGCAGGTGTTGGTGAATTACGCGGGGCATGGTTCCGAGGAAGAATGGTCCGGCAACGATCTGTTCGACACTGGCACAGTGCCCACGCTGACCAACGGCAATTCCTTGCCCGTCTTCCTCATCATGGATTGCTTGAACGGATTCTTCCAGGATGTTTACGGCGAGCCACTGGCGGTAACGCTGATTCTCGCTCCCAACGGAGGTGCCGTTGCCGTGCTGGCCTCCAGCGGATTGAACCAGTCGCCGCCGCAAACCACGCTTGACAAGTTGATAGTCCAGAATGCGATGGGCCAGTCGCCGTCTACGCTGGGAGACGCGGTTCTTAAAGCAAAAGCCGGCATCAGCGACCTTAGCGTCCGCAAAACCTACAATCTGCTCGGCGATCCGGCGATGCGGATCAAGCCTTCAGTTTCGAAGTCGGCTCAATGAGTTCGGAACATAACGCTACCATCCGCGGGCGTTTCTTAGTGTACCCTCGCGGCCTCAGTGGTTAACGGTTTTATAAACCGACTACCACTCCCAATACTCACTGGATCGAACTGGCTGCGTTCGAAAAAACCGTATTGGCGTTCGTCCCGATCAACCGAATTGTTCCCACCACCAGAAGTAATATCACCGCCAGCATGACTGCATATTCGGCAATATCTTGTCCGCGATCTTCAACCCATAGTCCGCAAGTGAGCTGGTACATTCAGTCCTCCAATTCGACACGTCTTCCCCCTCAACGAATCGAAAGAGATTTTTTTCATCTTTTGAAATCCATGATGGCGCACGGCTGAAGGCTTGTCAATCCGCCATTAGAATGTGCGGGCGGTTCAGTTTAAATTTGCTTTGAAAGGCACGGCTTCAGCCTTTGCGGGAAAAATCCATGTTGATATTTTGGGTGGCGCAGCGGTTCACCGCTACGATAAATCCCTGTTCCCCGCCCGCTTGAGCCGCCGAGGAGCGATGGTTTTCAAATTAGCCCACTACCTTGGGATGTACGAAAGGCCAGTTCGTCGACACTCCGAAGTGACTACGGATGGGCCTGCTGAATCAATTGTTGCGCGGAAGTCTGCGTGTATTGCAGCACGGAGCCGGGAAGTATACCCAGGTAGAGTGTCGCGGCCATACAGACCGTAATCGCAACCCCAAGCGGGAAGGGAATCGGGCTCACCGGAACTGGCTTGCGCGATTCCCGCATATACATCATGACAATGATGCGTAAATAATAGTACCCGCCGATTCCGCTGTTCAGCACGCCAATGATCGTCAGCCAGATCAGCTTGGCCTTGATGGCTGCGCCGAACACATAAAATTTCGCGAAGAATCCGCCAGTCATGGGAATGCCGATCAGCGACAGCAGGAAAATCGTCAACATCGCCGCCAGCAACGGAGAACTACGGCCCAACCCCTCATAGTCTTCCATTGTGACATAGCGTTCGCCGGAATTGGCGAAGTGGCTCACCACCGCCAACGCCCCCAGATTCATGGCGGCATAAGAGGCCGTGTAGAACATCGCCGCGGATGTCCCTGCTTGCGGCGCTGCTGCAAACCCCATAAACAAATATCCGGCGTGAGCAATCGAGGAGTACGCCAGCAGCCTCTTTATATTGTTTTGTACCAACGCCCCCAGGTTCCCCAGCGTCATCGAAAGTGCGGCCGCGATCCAAACCACCCAGAACATTCCGGGAACATGAATCACAAAGATAATTCGCAGCAAGACGGCAAAGGCTGCTGCCTTTGGAGCCGTCGACATTAGGCCTACAATCGGCGCCGGCGCCCCCTCATAGACATCGGGAGTCCACACGTGAAACGGCGCAACCGCTACCTTGAAGCCGAGCCCAACGAACATGAACGCCACTGCCACAAACGCCAGCACCGGAATCGGCCCGCCCAGCAAGGCTTTGCTGATTTCATCGATATGCGTCGAACCGGTGGCGCCAAACATCAAGGCCACGCCGTAAAGAAAAAACGCGGTGGCAAATGAACCCAGCAGAAAATACTTCAAGGATGCTTCCGCGCTCGTCGCAGCACGGCGTCGGAATCCGGTCAGCACGTAGGAAGCGATGGAAGAAATCTCCAGCGCAATAAAAACCAAAACCAGCTCTACCGCGGATGTCATCAGCGCCACGCCCACCGTGCCGAAAAGAATCAGCGCGTAATATTCACCAGCGCGAATCCGCTGCACTGCCATGTATTCGAAAGAACTAAGGATTACGACTGCGGCAATCGCAATCACCAGCACATGAAAAAAGATGCTGAACCCATCCACCTGCACCGTATTCCAGAAAGCCAAACCTGGGGCTTGCGCCATGAACCAGGTTGCTCCCAGCGCCGCAATGGAACCGACAAAGGCGAGTAACCCAAGAATTTTCTGTCCGGTTCGTTCATCCAGCAGCGGTTCCAGCATCATCACGATCATGCCGAAAACCGTGAGAACAATCTCAGGCAGTACCCGAGTATAATCCGCGCTCTGCGGCAACATTACTTCCGCGATCATTGGCCCACCATCCTGCTCGCCACGCGTGCGAATGGCGTCAACGCCGCTTGCACCGCGGGATCGATCGCAGCCAGCCACACAATCGGAGCCACTCCCATGATGAGCGCCGCAACCGCGCACGGCCATACCGCCCATTTTTCAAATCCCGACAGGTCGTCCAAGGAATTATTCTCCGCGTGCGTGACCTTGCCATAAAAAACTCTCTGATACATCCACAGAAGGTATGCCGCACTCCAAATCACGCCCGTGGCGCCAAGAATGCCGTAGATCGGTTTCGCCTGGAACGCTCCGCTCAGCACCAGAAATTCGCCGATGAAGCCATTGAGCAGCGGCAATCCGCCCGACGCCAACACAATCACCAGGAACGAAGCCGCATACACTGGCATGATCGAAGCCAATCCACCAAACTCGCTGATCTCGTATGTATGCCTCCGCTCGTGTAGAACCCCAGCCAGCATGAAAAGGCCGCCGGTTGAAATTCCGTGCGCCAGCATCACGAACATCGCGCCGTTCAATCCCGCCTGCGTGAAGCTGAAAATCCCCAGCACCACAAATCCCAAATGGCTCACCGACGAGTACGCAATCAGCTTTTTCACATTGGGTTGAACCATCGCCACCAGCGCTCCATAGATAATTCCAATCAGCGCCAGGGCCATGATCCAGGGAGCGTTCTGTCGCGCCTGCTCCGGAAACAGTCCAATGTTGAAGCGCAACATGCCATAGGTCCCCATCTTCAGCATCACACCCGCCAGCATGACGGAGCCTGCCGTCGGCGCTTCCACGTGCGCGTCGGGCAGCCACGTATGAAAGGGGAACAGCGGAATCTTCACCGCAAACGCCAGAAAGAATCCCAGGAAAAGCCACTGAGCGGCATGTGCGAACTGCGGCAAAGCTCCGCTCATAATCTGCTCGCGAATCGCCACAAAGTCGAACGTGCCGGTCTGCGCGTAGAGCCACAGGATCGCGGCCAGCATGAATACCGACCCGATAAAGGTGTACATGAAGAACTTGATCGCGGCGTAGACCTTGCGCTCGTGACCGAAAATTCCAATCATCAAAGCCATCGGGATCAGCGTGGCTTCCCAGAAAAAGTAAAAGAGAAACAGATCAAGAGCAACAAACACACCCAGCAGCGCGGTTTCAAGAATCAGAAGCAGGATAAAAAATTCTTTCACCCGTTCGTGAACTGATTGCCAGGAAATCAGCACGCACAGCGGCGTAAGGAAAGTAGTCAGAACCACCAGCCAGAGTGAAATCCCGTCCAGCCCCATGTGGTAGTGGATGTTCGGAGTGGAGACCCACTGCCGGTCGATCTGAAACTGAAAGTCCGCTTGCGCACGATGGAAATGCACCGGCAGATGCAATGAAAGGGCAAACGTAAGCAGCGAAATAACCAGCGCAAAAACGCGAATGTCACGGTCGCGCCGCGGGAAAAGTATCAGCAGCAATCCGCCTGCCAGCGGCGTAAAAACCACCAGCGTGAGTATGATGGAGCTCAGAGTATCTTCGTTCATCTCACTCCCGTCCATACCCAGATCATGAACGCAATCACCGCTGCCGAACCGGCCGCAACCCAGCCCGCATACGAGCGAATATTACCGGACTGCATGTGGCGCACTTCATCGGAGGCGCGCCGCGCAGCATCTCCGGCATCGTTGACCGTCGCATCAATCATCTTCCGGTCGATTCCTTGCCACAAGATTTTGGTCGACCCGTTGATCAGCGGCTTAATGAAAATCGCTCCGTACAATTCGTCGACATAATACTTGTGCACCAGCAGTTCATACGTTCCGGAGAAGGCCGCCGCAATCTTTTCCGGCAACTCCGGCCTGCGGTAATAAAGTTGCCATGCCAACCCCCACCCAAGAAACGCTGCCAGCACGGAAATTCCCGTAAACATCAGCTCCTTTGAATCGCTGGTTTTCGGCTCAGGTCCTTCGGTCTCTCGCACAGCGGCGCCTTGCTCTCCAACCTGAGTCGATTCCGCACCCGTAGAAACACTCCCGTGGAAAACCGGAGCTAAAAACTTTTCGAACCGGTTGCTCCCGCCGAGCGATCCCGGTACACCCACATATCCGCCCACCACCGAAAGCACCGCGAGAATCACCAGAGGTATCACCATCACCTTCGGGCTTTCATGAATTCCGCCATGCCCGTGTGCCGCTCCGTGCGAGTCGTGCCCATGCCCCGATTCACTTTCTCCCCGGTACTCGCCAAAGAACGTCATAAACCACAGCCGGAACATATAAAAAGAAGTGATGAACGCGGTAACTACTCCCGCCAGCCAGTAAACCCAACTCGCCTGATACGCGCGCCACAGGATTTCATCTTTGCTGAAGAATCCGGCAAAGCCCGGAATTCCCGAGATCGCCAATGTGGCTGCCGTCATGCACCAGAATGTCCATGGGATCTTCGTTCGCAGTCCGCCCATTTTGCGCATGTCCTGTTCGCCGCCCACGGCATGAATCACCGACCCCGCCGCGAGAAACAGCAGGCCTTTAAAAAATGCATGCGTCATCAAATGGAAAATTCCCGCCGAGAACGCCCCCACGCCGCACGCCATGAACATGTAGCCGAGCTGCGAGACAGTCGAGTACGCCAGAACTTTCTTGATATCGGTCTGCGCAATGCCAATCGTCGCCGCAAAGAATGCGGTCAGCGTTCCAATGATTGCGACTAGGGTCAGCGCAATCGGAGCCCGCTCAAAAATCACATGCGAGCGCGAAATCATGTAGACGCCCGCCGTCACCATGGTGGCGGCATGGATCAGCGCCGAAACCGGCGTGGGACCTTCCATCGCATCCGGAAGCCACACATAAAGAGGAATCTGCGCCGACTTTCCTGCCGCTCCCGCCATCAGCAAAATCGCGATGGCCGTCAGCAATCCCGCGCCAGCCGTCTCCGCGCCCAGCGGCGCGACGCTCTGGAATACCTGCGTAAAATTCAACGATCCAAAATGTTTGATCAAAAGAAACAGCGCAATCAGAAATGCGAAGTCGCCAACCCGGTTTGCGATGAAGGCCTTTTTGCCCGCCGATGCCGCCGAATCTTTGGTAAACCAGAACCCGATCAGCAGGTAGGAAGCCAGCCCCACCCCTTCCCATCCGATAAACATCACCAGGTAATTGCCCGCCAGAATCAGCGTCAGCATGAAAAACATGAACAGGTTCAGGTAGCTGAAAAAGCGGTAATAGCTGGGATCTTCCCACATGTAGCCCACCGAATACACGTGAATCAGGAATCCCACTCCGGTCACCACCAGCAACATCACCAGAGAAAGCTGGTCAAGGTAAAACTCAAAGTTGACGGTAAAGCTTCCCGCACGCATCCAATGCGCCACGTATTCTTGATAAGGAAGAGCCAGCGAAGAAAACTTCGCTGCGACAAATAATGCCATCGCGAAAGCCGCCGCGCTGAAAAACAGCGCCACCGTGGTCACCGCCGTTCTCGACGACTTCTTGCCGAAAAAGCCGTTGATCGCCGCTCCCGCCAGCGGCAGAACCGGAATCAGCCAGAGATTTAGGTTCGGGTTCATAGTTTGAGCAGGTTTACCTGATCCACATTCAACGTCTCGCGCGTACGATAAACCGAAATAATGATCGCGAGTCCGACCGCCGATTCCGCCGCCGCGACCACCATCACAAAAAACACAAACACCTGGCCCGCAAGCGCATGCCACTGTGCGGCGAACGCTACAAAAGAGAGATTGACTCCGTTCAGCATCAGCTCAATCGACAGGAAGATGCTGATGATGTCGCGCTTGATCAGGAACCCGACCACGCCGCATGCAAACAGAAATCCGCTCAGCAGCAAGTAATAAGACAGCGGTACCATCAGTCCACCTTCCCCGCCGCCGATTCCGGCTTGCTGGCCAGCACCACGGCGCCCATGATGGCGATAAGAATCAGTACTGACGTGACTTCGAACGGCAACAGGAAATCATGAAACAGAAGCTGCGCAATCGTCGTCGGAGGCCCAGGCAGCGCGTCAATCGGCACCGCATCGGTGCCCGAGTGCTGCAGTACAACCCAGGCCATCAGCACGCCGCCAATCAGAATTCCCGGCACGCCCAACAAAACCGCAACCCGGCTCCCCTTGGTTTCCTCTTCCACGCCTGCATTGAGCAGCATGATCACAAACACGAACAGCACCATGACCGCGCCTGCATAAATAATCACTTGCACCGCGGCCACGAACTCGGCTCCCAGCAGCAGATACTCGCCCGCTAGCGCCGCCATCACTGCGATCAGCGACAGCGCGCTGTTAATCGGATGGCGCTGCGCCAGCAGATTCACCGCTCCGCCCACGCAAACCACGCCGAACGCCAAAAATAAAATGAGATGAAAGCTCATGAAGTCAGTACCGACTACTGAGTATCGAGCGCCGAGTTCCGAGCGGCTAATGCCTCTCGCAACTCAGTACTCGGTACTCACGACCTGCTCCTACCACGCCACTGCAACTGCCGTAACCACCAAATTCGCAATCGCCAGCGGCAACAAAAACTTCCAGCCAAACGACATCAATTGGTCATAGCGGAAGCGCGGCAACGTCCCACGCACCCAAATATAAAGAAACAGAAAGCAGAAGATTTTCGCCACGAACCAGACGAGCGGCAGCAGTGCGCGTACCAGTGGAGGCCCAAACAGCGGCCCGTTCCACCCTCCGAAGAACAGAATTGTCGCCAGGCAAGCCACCGTAATCATGTTCGCGTATTCCGCCATAAAGAACATGGCAAACTTCATGGCGCTGTATTCCGTGTGGTAGCCCGCAACCAGTTCAGTCTCGGCTTCAGGCAGGTCAAACGGAATGCGGTTGGTTTCCGCATATGCCGCCATCAAATAAATAAAGAAACCGATGAATTGTCCGTGAAAAATATTCCACCGCGGAATGATTCCTAGAAACCTTCCGCCCTGCGCCTCGACAATCGTTCTCAGGCTGAAGCTGCTGGATTGGATCAATACTCCAACCAGCGACAATCCCAACGCAATCTCGTAGCTCACCATCTGCGCGCTGGCTCGAAGCCCGCCCAGCAGCGAGTACTTGTTATTCGAGGACCAGCCCGCCAGCGCAACCCCGTACACGCCCATCGAGGTCACACCCAGAATGACCAGCAACCCAATATTCACATCCGTGATCTGTAAGGGAATGCTGTACCCGAAAATCGGAATCGAATTCCCGAACGGAATCACCGCAATCGACGTCAGCGCGAAGATCACCGCGATCATCGGCGCCGCAAGAAACAGCGGCTTATAAACATGTGGAGGCGTTAAATCTTCCTTGAATAAAAACTTGAGCCCGTCGGCCGCGGGTTGCAGCAAGCCGAACGGCCCCACCCGCGTGGGTCCCCACCGGTTCTGCATATGGCCGACAACTTTGCGCTCCAGCCAAACCGTATACGCAACCGCGGTCAGCAGCACGAACAGGATGATCGCTGATTTGATCACTGACACGAATATGAAAACGCCAATCGGCAAAGCCCTTGCTTCCTCTCCAACTGCAATGAATAAAATATTGCGGATCAGTCTGCCGCAACTTCGGCAGGTCTCGGCTCATGACTCTCCAGCACCGATTTCAATGCGGTCGAATACCGTCCCAACGTGCCCGAAGTAAAAAGATTATCGTCCGCCGGAACAATAGATTCGGTTCGGTGCGCAGCTCCGGGTCCGGCATCCGTCAACGATGTGTGCTGGCTGTTGCCCGTCAGCAGGTTGATGCGAGACACGTCATATCCCGGAACCAAACGTTGAATCTCATCCAAAATCGCCGTGGGATCGAATGGGCTCATCTTCGGTTCCAGTCCGTGCGCCTCCAGCCACACCGCATGACGGTCGGCCTCGCCCGATTGCGCCCCACGCGACTGGCCCATGTCGGCGCGGGTTCCCGCGCGGATTCCTTCTCCAAACGGCACCAGCTTGCGAACATCGAATCCCATCGCATCCGCGATGCGCACGATCATTTCGAAGTCGGACTTCGTGCCCGTGACCTCGCCGGCCTTCTTTACTAATTGCACATCGCCGCATGTATTGGTGAACGTCCCGGTCTTCTCGTAAGCATTCGCCGCGGGCAATACAACGTCGGCCATCACCGCGGTCTCTGTCAGAAACATGTCCTGCACCACAACAAAGCTTTTCGAGAAAGCAAATGGATCGATGTTCCCGCGCCCAATCGGATTCGATCCCACAATATAAAGCGCTTTCAATTTGCCGGAATTTCCGGCCTCGACCATGCCCTGCAAGTCGAGCCCGGCCGCCTGCGGGATCTCTCCCCATTCCTGATGGAACGCGCTATTTCCCGCGATTGGGTGATAACCCGGCAACAGATCGGGATACAAACCCATGTCGGCCGCCCCGCGAGAATTCGCATAATCCGCGAGACATACGAATTTCGTCCCTGCGATGGAGGCGCCGAACTTCACGATGTCGGCGAGCCCCTCGCCAACAATCTCAGACCCGAAAATAATGACTAGATTGTTCTCGCCAAGCAGTTTTTCACGCAGAGTCATCCACGATTGCTTATCCGCCGAAGGCGTGAGAATTCCATCCAGAGCGCCGTCCTGCCCTGCGAGGAACGCGGCAGCCAGTGACTCCGTTGCTCCGGGAATTTCCATGTAGCTCGTCGCTTGCCGTCGCAACTTGATCGATTTCGAATTGATCACATACAACCGCGCCTGATGCAGCCGCACGTTGTTCCGAATCTGCCACGCCAGCAGCGGATGCTGTTCTGTAGGATCATTCCCGATCAACAGAATCGCTGGAGCCGTATACACATCCGCCACGCTGGCCGTCGCGCCTTGCTTGCCCCGCACCGCCGCCGCCAGGGCAGGGAAGTCCGCTGTCCGGTGGTGATCGACATGATTCGTCTGCAACACCACTCGCGCGAACTTCGACAAAAGATAATCTTCTTCATTCGTCGTCCGCGTCGAGCCGATGACGCCAATCGCCGCTCCGCCATCGCGATCTCTCACTTCCGCAAATTTCTTTCCGATCAGCTCAAATGCTTCTTCCCAGGTCGCCGGCGTCAGCTTGCCATCCTTGCGAATCAGCGGCTTCATCAGCCGTTCTTCATGGTTCGCAAAATCAAACGCATATCGGCCCTTGATGCACAGGAAATCTCCGTTCGTCCCGCTCTTGTCGCGATTGTCGCCGCGAACAATCTCCATGCCCTTATCGGCGCGCCGCACGCCCAGCGTGGTCTTGCAGCCATCGCCGCAGTGCGTGCAGATCGTGCCCACATGCTTCATCTCCCATGGCCGCGTCTTATACCGGTACGCCCCGGAAGTGAGCGCGCCCACCGGGCAGATGTCGATGCACATCCCGCACTCTTCGCACTCCAGATGATCTTCTTTATTCGGCGCAATGATCGAACTCACCCCGCGGTTCTGCACCCCCAGCGCCCAGACATCCATGCCCTCGCCGCACACCCGCACGCATCGAAAACAAAGAATGCACCGCGGACGGTCGAAAAACACCACCGGAGACCACTGCTGCTCGTCCTTATGGTTCTTGGCCTCCATGAACTTCGATTCGGCCGCCCCATAAGAAAATGTCATGTCCTGCAATTCGCACTCGCCGCCCGCATCGCACACCGGGCAATCCAGAGGATGGTTTCCCAGCAGTATTTCGACCGTCGACTTCCGCGCCTGCTTGATCTCTTCGCTATCGGAAGTGACCACCATCCCTTCGCCGATCACCGTCGTGCACGCAGTCTGCAGCTTCGGCATCTTCTCGATCTTTACCAGGCACATGCGGCAGGCGCCGCACAGCGAAAGATTGGGGTAGTAGCAGAACGAAGGTACTTCAATGCCTGCCATCTTGCAGGCCTCGATCAGCAACGTGCCCGTGGGCGCCGTCACTTTCTTTCCGTCAACAGTAAGGTTTACGTCAGCCATAAAATTTCGCGAGTCAGTGATTCACCTGCCCTACCCATTTGTCATCCCTCGCGAAGCGAGGGACCATGGTTTCTGCTTGCAGTCTTGAGGAGCACGGACAAATAACCACGCCAAGCACCACTCAATGACTCAATACCGGCAACTCTTCCACCGCGCCCTCTTTTTCAAACGGACACGGCCTGCCGTCCAAATGATCTTCAAATTCCTTGCGCCACTTTTTCACGAACGCAATCGTCGGCATCGCCGCCGCATCGCCCAGCGGACAAAATGTCCGCCCCAGCATGTTCTCCGACAAATACTGCATATTGTCGATGTCTTTCATCAGCCCGCCGCCGCGATGGAACCGCGTCAAAGTCTTCTCCAGCCAGTCCGTGCCCTCGCGGCATGGGATGCACCATCCACAACTTTCGTGTTTATAAAATTTCATCGTCCGCAGCGCGAACTTCACAATGCACTGCGCGTCATCGACCACCACCACCCCTCCGGAGCCCAGCATCGACCCCGCTTTCGCCACGGAATCAAAATCCATCGCGACATCGATTTCATCCGCCGTCAGCGCCGGACAAGACGATCCTCCCGGCACCACCGCCTTCAACCCGCGCCCACCCGGAATCCCGCCGCCCACCTCGTAAATCATCTTCTTCAGGTTGTAGCCCATGGGCAGTTCATAAACCCCGGGCTTCGCGATGTTTCCGCTCAGGCAAAACAGCCGCGTCCCGCCATTTTTCGGCGTGCCCAGCTTCGCGAACCAATCTCCGCCGCCCAGAATAATGTGCGGCACATTGGCCAGCGTCTCCGCATTATTGATCACCGTCGGGCCGCCCCAAAGCCCAACCACAGCGGGGAAGGGAGGCCGAATTCGCGGAATGCCGCGCTTGCCTTCGAGCGATTCCATCAGCGCTGATTCTTCTCCAACCTCATAGGCTCCGGCGCCGCCATGCCAATAAATATCCAGATTGCGCCCGCTGCCGAAAATGTTTTTCCCGGCGAACCCTTTTGCATAGGCATCGCGAATCGCCTTCTGCATGATGACCGACAGGTATCGATATTCGCCGCGAATGTAGATATATCCGCTCGTCGCGCCCACCGCCAATGCCGCAATCATTACGCCTTCAATCACAGAGTGTGGATCGTGCTCAAAAATCAGCCGGTCTTTACAAGTCCCCGGCTCGCTCTCGTCTCCGTTGCACAACACATACTTGGGCTTGGCCGATTGCTTGGGCACGAACGACCATTTCATACCCGTCGAGAATCCCGCGCCCCCGCGCCCCCGCAGCCCGGAGCTCTTTACCTCATTAATAATGGCGTCCGCTTCCATGCCCAGCGCCTTCTGCACGGCCTTGTAGCCGTCCAGTTCAAGATAACGGTCGATGTTCGTCGCCCCCATCCCAAACCGCCGGGAGACGACCTTTACCTCATCGGGATGTGAAACGAGATCAGCCATTTTCGATTGTTGATTTCTGATTGTTGATTGAACTGCCTAATCCGATTGCCTTTCAATCAATAATCAGCAATCAAAAATCATAAATTCCTACTGCGTCGCCTTCTTCCTGTACTCCTCCAGTACGCGATCCATCTTCTCCGTCGTCAAATTCTCATGAAAGTCATAGTTAACCTGCGCCGCCGGCGCCCAACTGCACGCTCCAATGCACTCCACTTCTTCCAGAGTGAACAACCCATCCGGCGTCGTTCCGCGATTCCCCACGCCCAACTGCTTCGCGCAGTGCCGCAGAATCTCTTCTCCGCCCCGCACCAGGCAACTAATATTCGTGCAAACCTGCACATTAAACTTTCCGCGCGGCTTGGTGGTCAGCATGGAGTAATAGCTGATCACATTCCGGACTTCGAGCTCCGTCAGATCCAGCCGCCCAGCCAGCTCCGCGATCACCTCATCGCTAAGAAATCCAACCTCATCCTGCGCATAAAGCAAAGTCGGCACCAGCGCCGACCGCTTCGTCGGATAATGCGGCACCATCTCCGCAAACCGCGCCTCGAATTCCTCAGAAAACTTCATAATCCAAATCCTCTGTGCACCTCTGTGTCCCCCCTGTGTTAAAGGGTTTGGCCCTGCACGATCCAAGAGATTCACAGGATTACCTATCTATCGATTTCTCCCAACACGATATCGATACTCCCGATTGCTGCTACCACATCTGCAATCAACCCTCCCTCGCACATCTTCGGCAGCGTCTGCAAATTCGCCAAACACGCCGCCCGCATATGCACTCGATAAGGCTTCGCCGTCCCGTCGCTGACGATGTAATATCCCATCTCCCCGCGCGGAGACTCCACCGCCTGGTACACCTCACCCACCGGTACTGCAAAGCCTTCCGTAATAATCTTGAAGTGATAGATGAGCGCTTCCATCTGCGTCTTCATCTTCTCGCGGTCGGGCAGAACAATTCCCGGCGCGTCGGCCTTGATCGGCCCTTCCGGCATCCCCTCGAGCGCCTGCTGCACAATCTTGTTCGATTCTCTCAGCTCCGCTACCCGGCACATGTAGCGCGTAAAAACGTCGCCATCCTTGCCCACGGGGACTTTGAACTGGAACTTCTCGTAACTCGAATACGGCATGTCCCGCCGCAGATCGAAATCCACTCCGCTGCCCCGCAGCGTCGGGCCACTTGCTCCCAGCGCAATCGCATCCTCCGCCGTAAGCCGTGCTACGCCCTTGGTCCGCATCCCCCAGATCGGATTGCCCGTCAGCAGGTTCTCGTACTCATCCACTTTGCTGGAAAAATATCCCGCAAACTTCTTTACTCGATCAAAGAATCCCAGCGGCGGCTCCAGCGCCAATCCTCCCACGCGAAAATAAGAGGTCATCATGCGCTGCCCGGAAATCGCCTCAAACAGTTTCAACACTTCTTCGCGCTCGCGGAAGCAATATAAGAAGACCGTCATGGCGCCGATATCGAGCGCATGCGTGCCCAGCCAAACCAGATGCGAATTGATCCGCGTCAACTCGTTCATCAAAACCCGCATCCACTGCGCCTTTGGCGGAATTTCCAGCCCCAGCAATTTCTCCACGGCCAACACATAACAAAGATTGTTGGTCATGGGACACAGGTAATCGATGCGGTCGGTCAGCGGCACCACCTGCTGATAAAACTTCGCTTCGCACGTCTTCTCGATTCCCGTGTGCAGAAAGCCGATATCCGGCATGATCCGCACAATGGTCTCGCCGTCAATCTCCAGCAAAACCCTCAGCACGCCATGGGTCGAAGGATGCTGCGGCCCCATGTTCAGGATCATCGTCCGATCCTGGGCGGGTTCAAGTACCGGTGTTGGACTTAGATGCGCCATAAAAGTGCGATTGCTAGAGTTGCTTCCTTCGATTTACGCTGCGACCCTCTGTGTCCCTGTGTTGAAGATATTGACTTTCGAAAGACTCTCCAGCCCGGTAAACTTTCTGCCGAAATCTACCGGTAACCCTCCACCGGATAATCCTTCCGCAGCGGATGCCCTTCCCAATCCTCCGGCATCAGCAGCCTCACCAAATAAGGATGCCCCGTAAATCGAATCCCAAACAAATCAAAAACTTCGCGCTCGAAATAATTCGCTCCCGGCCACACCGCAGTCAGCGACTCCACTGCCGGACTCGCGCTACCCAGTCGCACTTTCAGCCGTACGCGATCCTTTTTCGAAATCGAAAGCAGGTGATAAATCACTTCAAATCGCGGCTCCGCCGGATACCAATCGACGCATGTGATGTCGGAAAGATAGTTGAATGGGTAATCGGCATGATCCCGCAGCAGCGCCGCCGCTTCGCGAATGTTCTCGCGGCCCACAACGATCGTCATCTCGTCGCGGTCGAACTTCACTTCCGCAACCGCCGCCGGATTCCAGGCCAGCAATCGCGCCACGGCCGGATGACCCTTGAGCTGCTCAATATCGGTAATTGCAGGCACCAGAGCCATTTAACGTGCTCCCCGCCGGACGGCTTCCGGCCCCCAATCCAAAACGCCCTTCTTCCAGACATAGAAGAATCCAACCAGCACGATTCCGATGTAAACGAACATCTCCCAAAGCCCAAAATGCTTCAGATCCCGCAGGATTACCGCCCACGGATACAGAAACACCGCCTCTACATCGAAGAGAATAAACAACATCGCCACCAGATAGAACTTTACCGAGAATCGCCCGCGCGAATCCCCCACCGGCTGCATGCCACATTCGTAAGCTTCCATTTTGGCCCGGGTAGGTTTACGCTGCCCAATCAGCCACGAAAGCGTGATAATGGCAGTTGCAATCGCGCTCGCCAGCACAACGTGGATCAGCAACGGCAGGTAGCGAAGGAAGTAATTGTCTGGCATAGGAGAGCGTATATATAATTCGCGCGGTACATCAATTAAACATTCTAGATTAGGGTTGTTACACGCGAGTGTCAAGCTTGCGCGGGCAATTTGCCCGCTCTCGCTGGAAAAAAATCCGCGCTTGGTAATTTCGGATGTTTTTGGCAAGCTTAGGGTTTCGGAATCGGCGGCATTTTTTGCTGAATGTTGTAAGCTCAAATCGCAAATATTATTAATGCTTTAAAAAAATACCTCCAAATTATTCAGTTCTTCCATGATTTTCGGCTTCAATACCGACGTAAAGCACGACGACACGATCTATCACGTGCAAAGTGAAGCCCGCGAGAGCGAGCAGCTGCTCCAGACTCAGGTATTCGTGCGGGGCAGGTGCATTGGGAAAAAGGCGATCTCCTACGCGGAGTCCTCCGCCAATGTCAGCTTTGGTGATTCCCAGAAAGAGCAACAACTTCGCGACCAGCATCGCGCCGTCCTTGAGGCCATCCGGGAGGGGAACCTGGAAGCCGTACTGGATCGCTCTGAAGCCGAATCCTTGGCTGGCATTAAGCAACTCGATCTCCAGTGGGAGAACGCCAACTCGGTTCACTCCGACCGCAACTTAAAGATGCGCTTGCGCATCACCGAGGACGGTTCTCCCGTCCCCAGCGCTCGCCTGATTTTTCGCTTTTCCCGCCCCGAAGCCGCGCCCTTCTACACTCAGGCAACCAGCGACTCCGGAGGCCAGGCCGAGATTTCCTTCGAAGTCGAGGAATCGGCCCTCCCCGATTCCTCCATCATCATCCAAGCCAACCATCAAGGCCGCACCGTCACTCGCAAATTCCTGCTGCGTAAAACCGAGTAGGCCTCGTCGTCCGATAGTCCCCCGTGTTAAAGATTTTCTAATTTCTCAACTACCACACTCCCCGCACTCCTCTCGTGAAGGCACAATACGTGCGTGAGACAATAAATCCCTGAGAAAAACCAAACCATGAGACTACACATCAATGGAGAACCCCATACCATCGCGGATCCTCCCTCGGCCCCATTTACCCTCACGGCCCTGATCGAATCGCTCAACATGAAGCAAGATCGGGTCGCCGTCGAACTCAATCGCGAAATTGCCCCCCGTGGCACCTGGCCCCAAACCGTCCTCAAAGACGGCGACCGGCTCGAAATAGTCCACTTCGTCGGCGGCGGCGGCCTATAGTCCCAGATTTACCCCGTGACCCTATGTCCTCTGTGTCAAAGGTTTTGCAGTTTCTCAACTAAAAGCTTTTCCCAGCATTCTTCTAGTTACCCCTCGCCGCAAGTTTCTCCGTTGACTCCCGCCAACTCCTGTCTAGAATGTTTTAAACATTCAGCGCACGAGTTGTTTTAAACAGAATCAACAAATTATGCCGGACCGTTTTCCATCACAACAGGTCATTGCCCTCACCGGCATAACCGCCCGCCAGCTCCAGTGGTGGGACGAGCGCGGCGTCGTCAAGCCTGAGCGTGAAGGCCATCGTCGTCTTTATTCAATGCAGAATCTCACCGAAGTTGCCGTCATCTGCCAACTCCGGCGCAAAGGCTTCTCTCTGCAGGGAGTACGAAAGGTCATGCGCTTTCTGGAGCGCGAGCTTGGCAAGGGACTCGCCGACATCGTTGACCGCAACTCCGATGTTCACCTTCTCACCGACGGCAAACGCCTTTACCTGGAGACTTCGGAGCGCCAGATCGTCGACATCTTGAAAAATTCTGACCAACCCATTCTAGGAATTTGCCTTAGCGACGCGGTGCGTCAGGTCCGCGCCGAGGTCATCGCAAGAAAATCGAATACTTCGGTAACTTCGCCGGCCGCACGCCGGCGTGCTAGAAAAGCTTCTTAGGTAGAAAACTTGCGTCAAAGCTTGGTTCACCAGGGGGAAGATATGGTCGGCGAACTGGATCTGATCAACGAGTGGATCCCGGAACACATGCAACCCGGAACCGTCTTTGTGCTGGAAAACGCCGGCGAAGTCGGCGAGAAAGAAGATCCCTATTGGGCCGTGCTGGCCTGCCCTTCCTGCGGCATGCTGGGCCTGATCACGCGCCGCCAGATCAACGGCCTCGTGCCCGTAATCTGCGGATCCGAAAAATGTTCCGCACAATTTTTTATCCGCGATAGCGAAGTCGTCGCCCGTAAGCCGTTTTAGGTTATATAGGGACAGCCGCCTCTCGGCTGTTCCGTCGAGCGAAGCTCGACTTCTTGTCTCGTTCATCTCGCACACGCTCGACCAGTCCTAGTATTCCCTTCGTGTACCTTCGTACCCTCTATAATTGACGCTTTTTGCACCTACCCACAGCCTCTCGCAACTTGCTAAAACCTCTTCCCAAGCGCTAGGCTAATTCTTCAAACCTGGAGCATCAGGGAGGTTTTATGCAGTTGCAACTATCAACCCAAACCGAAAACGGGGTTCTCGTCGTCGATTGTATCGGCCGCATCGTCTTTGGAGACGAATCTTCGCTGTTGCGCGAAAACGTAAAGCAGGCTATTTCGGAAAACAATCGTATTGTGTTGAACCTCGCGGAGGTGAGCTACATCGATTCCGGCGGTCTGGGTACGCTGGTAGCGCTGCGTACCACCGCGCTCAACGCCGGAGGCACCATCAAGCTGGCTAACTTAACCCAACGCGTCAGCGACGTCTTGCAAATCACAAAGTTGATCACGGTGTTTGACGCCTTCAACTCCGTTTCGGACGCTGTCGAATCCTTCCGTCGGGCGGCTTAACCCGCCGGTCGGTATGAAGAAGGGAAGCAAAGCCTCGCGCCATCTGGCAAGGACCAAACCCGGCAGCAAGGAGTTGTCAGATTCCGGGATCAGGCGCTTAAGCATCGAAGCGGCCATCCGCCGCATTCCGAAAGGAAAAATCTCCACCTACGGGGCCATCGCTCGGGCGGCCGGATTCCCCGGTGGCGCGCGGCTGGTAGCGCAAGTGCTTCATCGCGGCTTTAATTTGCCCTGGCAGCGCGTCTTGGGCGCAGGAGGAGAGATCAAGCTCCGCGGCGATTCCGCCATCGAACAGCGGCTGCGGCTGGAGGCCGAAGGCGTTCGCTTTCGCGGCCGAAAGGCCGATCTAAAAGCTCACGAATTCAAGTTTCCTCATAAAGCGCCGAAGAAACATCGATTCAAGTTTCCTATCAGGGCATCGCTTTAGCGATCCCCTAAGTTCTCAGGATTCAAACGCCCCTTTAGGGCCAATAGGCAACTATTTCTTAAACTGCTCATCGATCTCCACCTGATATCCCGTGACCATCTTATTAGTCTCGTTCGCCATGCCCACAACCGCCATTAATTCTTTAAACATCGCGTCGGTCATGCCCTTCTTTTGTGCCGACACTGTGTGCGACGCGATGCAGTAATGGCATTGATTGGTCACGCTCACCGCCACATAGATCAACTCTTTGGTGAGCGGATCAAGCGCCCCCGGAGCCATGATCTGCTTGATGTCTTCCCACGTGCGCTTCAGCGTGGCGGGATCATGCGCAATCGCCTTCCAGAAATTATTAATCCAGTCTGTCTTCCGCGTCGCCATGATGTCGTCATAAACCGCTCGTACCTCCGGGCTGGCATCTTTATATTCAATAAGTCCAAGCGTTGACATAAATTCCCCCATTGAGGCCGTCATCCCGAATCGCGGCGTACGTCAGCCGCGTGAGGGATCTCCCGCCCCGAGCTACCCCGGCAATACTCCGCTCAACAATTTTTCCAACCCCGCTGCCGGACATCTCACTCCCACATAGAATTGCCCGAACAACGCATACACCGCGCTCACGTGATCGAAGCGCATCTCGTAGATCAGCTTTTTGAACACCAGCGGATCGTCGGCAAATAAATCGACGCCCCACTCCCAATCGTCAAAGCCAATCGATCCAGTAATGATCTGTTTCACTTCGCCTGCGTAGCGGCGTCCCACCAGCCCGTGGTCATTCATTTGCCGGGCGCGTTCTTCAATGGGCAGCGTATACCAGTTCTTTTCCTCGCCGCGCCGCCGGTCCATCGGATAGAAACACAGGTAACGATTCGGAGGAATTTGCGGAAACAGCCGCGGATGCATCGCCTCTCGATGCCTCGCCAGTTTGCTTTCAATCTCCGTTTTCCACTGCTCGGAGTGCGGTTGAATTCCTTGCGCCGCCAGTTCTTTGTAAATCTTCAGAGTAGAGTCATACAGCCCGAGTTCGATGATCGAGAGGTAAGAAGATGTCGGTTCCAGATAATCGCTGAGCCGCAATCCAGCCAGATCCAGTTCCGCCTGGTTCAAGTCCGCAAACGAATTGCGGAAGTGAACCAGCATCAGGTCGCCCTTATGCCCGATCAGAGAAAACAGCGCCGATTGCCCCTCCGTCCTCTGTTCCATTTTGCCCAGAACCGCCGCAGCTTCCTGCGCGATTTCCGCACGCAAAACCGCGTCCAAAGCGCGCCATGCCGTGCGCCGCACCCGCATCATCTGGTGCAAAACACTATAGCCTTCCGTGGTGAGTGGAACTTCAGGCAGCTCTGCCGTGCCACTCTGCGCAGCCGGATTCTCTGTACGAACTTGGGTTGTGGCCGTCATTGGTTTCTCGTTGCTGAGTTTTTCATTGCTGAGTTCCTCATGGACGAAAACTCATTCGCGTTCAGCATTCTATTCTACGCAAGACCCGTGGCAGTGGCGAGGTCCCGATTATGCATTACAGCTTGCGCCTGTAGAAGAAACACCAGGTTCGTATCAGGGCATCGCTTCAGCGATGCCGAATGCTCTTTGGATTCAGAAGCCCCTTTAGGGGCTGGCACTGAAAGCTGAGGACGATGTTTTTCAAATTATCCCGCCACCCCCGATTTACAATCGATTCACTCATGCCAGGAAAAGCTCTAACGGTAACAGCCCTTCTCTGTCTCTCAATTTGTGCCCTCGCACAGAACAAACGTCTGTGGGTAATACGCTCCAGCGGTGAGGCCGTCGAGTACAATCCCGCAACATTTTCGGAAAAGCAAACCGTCAAAATTCCTACCGGGGCCGCAGCCTCGCTCTCGGCATTTTCCGTCAACTCGCAAGGGCAGATGTTGTTTGTTCCGCCCGCCGCCCTGCCACTGATGGAAACTGATCTTGCCGCGGAGCGCAAAGTTTGGTTCTGGGATGGCCATCAGGCAAGCACGCTCACTCGCGATGTTTCCCGCACTACCTCCACCGCCGGATCGAATCTTGTGATCGCCGAATCCGCTCCCACCCCTTTTCTGTCATCCGACGGCAAATCTCTTTTCTGGTTTTCCAATCAGGCCCGCCGCTTGCAGCGCGATGGCGTCGACCTCTCCACGAAAAACACATGGCTAAGTTGGCAAACCGATCTCGCCGGGGCCAATCGTCAGGAAGTCGCCACCACATCTCTTCCCGAGTGCTCCTGCCCCACGGGTGGATGCGAGGAAACCTGCGCCTATGGCCAGGTCTGGGTGCCGGAGAGCGGAGTGGAAAAGTTTTTTCTCCTCACCCAATTTGTCGCCGGTCAGACCAAACCTGTCTATCAATCCACTTCCATCTTCGAAGAAAACACAGGCAAGTGGACCCCGGCGCCCGTGACCCCTCCGTTGCGAAACCTGCTGGATGTTCCAAATCCCGATGTCATTCTCGAAGCCATCCCCGATACTGGATGTTGCGGATGGTCCAACGAAAGTGACGATCAGACCGTGCTGCGTCTTCGCGATAAAACTCTGAAAGTCTTCGATGAGATTGAAGCTTACAAAAATCCCGATTACGACGTCAGCTTCTACACCCAGAATGGAAAATTGTCTCCCGATCAAAAGTCAGTGGCGCTGACCATCGTCTCTACCAGCAAGCCGAATACACCCATCCAGCTTGCCGAGCAGGGCCAGGCCAATCCCGAAGAATCCCAGCACATCCGCAAAGCCCTGGCGGATCTTCCCGCGCTTGAAATAAAAAGTGTGGAGGATTCTCCGCGCCGCATCGCATTTCTTCCCCACGCCCAGTTGGTGGGTTGGTTAAGTGAGAACGAAATCCTGATGGTCGAGGATCACCTGCTGGTGGTTTACAACGTCACCACCGGCGCGCGCCGCAAGTTGCCCATCCACGCCGAAGATGCCGCCCACGTATTTCTGCGCTAAGTGCTCGTAAGAATGGGTAGTGGTGGTGTTTGAAAAGTCTTGCGCTTCACTTTTTTCGGAGTCATCCCGAAAGCCCGCGCTTTCACCAGCGGGCTGAGGGATCTCCCACGCGCACGCCATTCTTCCGGTCAAACTGCACCACTACCTAAGAATGCTTCAGCCAAAAAAGACAAAAAGATCACTGAGTAAAGCCATGAAAGTCCTCTGGCTTTTCCTCAGTGACCCTCCGTACCCTCTGTGGTGAAAGGCTTTTACTTTTAGTGTCCGCCCTAGTGCTGGTCGCCGTGGCTGTGCCGCCAGGTCCAGTATTCTTTCTGCTCTTCCGGCGGAAGCTTCCTGAAATCGCGTTTCGGATCGCGGTGATATTGCACCGCCCACTGGTGGTAATAATCAACCTCCACCCCGTTCCACACGTGGTAATCGCTATAGTAAGGATCGTAAACACGGTAGTAATGATGATGGGCGCAGCCCATGCCTACAAAAGAAATTGCCAGCACCCCCGCGAACAACCACGAGCCGAGCGACCGCGAACGTTTCTCCATCTTGTGAGCCTTCCCCTGAAAGAATTTGCCTTCCACAACTTCCTGCAACAAAACCGGAACCCCAACGGCAGCGCATTAGGTGCCGGTTACCGCTCGATGGTTGTTCCCGCGCTTCAGAAGGCGGCACTTCTTCGTATACCTTCGCGCCCCTTGCTGGTTTAACGGTTTTGCATCTGATCCACCCAGTTGCAGGCCTCGCTACTCTTCAGACTGTTAGCTTTCAGGTAAACTAAACAAGTAACAGTCTAGAAACAAGAATTGAAGGAGCTCCGAATGTATCCCGAAATTATGGTCATCCCCATGCGCGAGGAACTAACCCGCCTGGGCATCCAGGAACTACGCACCGCAGAAGACGTTGATCAGGCTCTGAAAGCCCAGCAGGGAACAGCTTTGGTGGTTGTAAATTCTATCTGCGGATGCGCCGCCGGCCGCATGCGCCCCGCTGTCCGCATGGCGCTGCAAAATGCCGTTCACCCCGACCATGCCTTCACCGTATTCGCGGGACAAGACACGCAAGCCACCGAACGCGCCCGCAGTTATTTCACCGGCCAACCCCCGTCCTCGCCCTCGATTGCAATCCTCCGCGACGGTCAACTCGTTTACATGATGCCTCGCCGCGACATCGAATCCCGCGAAGCTCCGGCCATTGCCGCCGATCTCAAATCCGCCCTCGACAAATTCTGCGCCAAACCCGCCGCAGTCTAGTGTTGAGTAGGATTGTGATCTTTCGTACCCTGTCATCCTGAGCGAAGGAACTGCTTCGCGAATGCGAAGCAGTTCCGAAGTCGAAGGACCCGAGACTGCGGGTAATTCCTGCGCCGCCTCAGGGAATTTCCCCGCGCACATCGATCCCCACGCATTCCTTTATGTGTCTTCGTGCCCTTGCTGGTTAACAGTTTTTGCAAATTGCCAAACAGGCCTATTTCTTGGCGGCTGCCCCGCCAACCATGAACGCCTTCACCACGATTCCGTTTGGCTGAACTCCCACCGGAATCATTGTGAGCAGCGAATATTCCGATGGTTCCAGCTTCCGCGAAGCGCGCCTCTGGATCACCGTCACGTCCCCCGCCTGCGTATCCAGCACCAGCAGATATCGTTCATCCTGCGACAGCGCCAAACCCTCCGGACTGCTACCCACTGCCAGCGTCGCAATGCGCCGTCCCGCTTCTATGTCGTAAACCGCTACGCTGTTCGATCCAAAGTTGCTGGTATACAGCCGCGAGTTGTCCCGGGTCACCAAGGCTCGTGCCGGATGTTCGCCCACCAAAGTGCTGCTTCCCACCTCGTCGTTCCCCGTCTCGATCAATGAAATGCTGTCCGAATCAAAGTCACAAACCGCCAACTCGCCGCCATCTGGCTTCAACGCCAAGCCCACCGGAGTCCGTCCTACATCGATCAACGCCAAAACCCGGTCACTCGCGCCTTGCGGCGCTCCATCCTGCGCCAGGCCAATCGATGCCACTTGTGACGATCCTGTGCAAGCCACGAACGCTTTGCTCGAGTCCGGCAATATGGCGATGTCCTCTGGTTTCTCGCATACCGGCAAAGTCGCTCTCACCCGCAATGCTTTCGTATCCATCACGGAGACCGTATTGTCACCCCGGTTCGACACCACTGCCGTTTTTCCATCCGGCGAGACCCTCGCCAGTCCAGGTTGTGATCCCACCCGCACCGTCCCTATCACCATTCTCCGGTTCAGATCGATTACCGAAACATTGTCCGAACCCGAGTTCGCCACATACGCCCGCGTTCCATCTTTCGCAACATCGATGTAGTATGGCCGCCCGTGAACCCCAATCGTCGCCACTACGGCATTCTTCTCGGCATCGATGATGCTTACATTGTTCGAGCCCGTATTCACCACATAGATCTCGTTTTTCTCGCGATTGGCCGCGATTCCGGTCGGCCCAGTGCCCACATTGATTTTGTTTGCCAGCTCAAACGTGCGTAGATCGATCACACTCACCGTGTTGCTCTTGCCGTTTGAGACGTAGGCATACTCGCGGTAAGCTGGCCCATAACTTGGAAAAGGTTTTTCTCGGAAGTACCACCATCCGGCGGCGCCTACTAGCGGGATCGATACAGCAATCAGAAGGAGTTTGCGCAAGAGAAAAGCTGTTTCCCCACCTGGAATCTCGAAGCTGTAAGATTACCAGATGAATTTCGCCCCTAGTAGCCAGCTGCCTGGATTGCTGTCATCCTGAGCGCAGCAGTTTTTCAGGCGGAACGAAGGATCTCCTGCCTGGGCGTATCTATGGTAGACCGGTCGCCTGCCGAAGTACGTATCATTGCGGCACGGCGATCTTCGGAGAATATAAAATTTAAAACTGCACCTTCACTTCTTATTAGCGAAGGAGTTCTTCATGCGTTCCGCTCTAGTCTCAGACTTTAATCTGTCGCCGCGCTACGCCACTTTCTCCGATCCTGTGGCAGCGGAAGGCGAGATGTCGGTCACCGTAACTGCCGCTGGCCTTCATCCCATTGTTAAATCGCTTGCCAGAGGAGTGCATTACGCCGCCACCGGCGAGCTTCCTTTCATACCCGGAGTCGACGGCGTGGGCCGGTTGGAGGATGGCTCCCGGGTCTATTTCGGCATCGCGCGACCTCCCTATGGAACCTTCGCCGAACGCGCCTTGGCCGCGAAGTGGATGTGCATTCCTCTGCCCGAAGGCTTGGATGACGCGACTGCGGCGGGGATCGCCAATCCAGCTATGTCGTCCTGGGCTGCACTCATGGGGCGGGCGAAGTTCGCCGCTGGCGAGAGCGTGCTCATCCTCGGCGCTACTGGCGTGGCTGGGCAGCTTGCGGTGCAGATCGCAAAACGGCTAGGAGCACGCCGGGTCATCGCCGCCGGACGCAATCCAGAGACGCTCGAAAGGCTGCCTATGCTGGGCGCTGACGCCGTCATCTCGCTCGCTCAGCCACGCGAGGCTTTGGTGGCAGCGTTCAAAAACGAGTGTGCCAAAGCGGGCGTTGACGTCGTGCTTGACTACGTCTGGGGAACACCAGCCGAATGCTTGCTCGATGCGCTCTCCCACAAGGGCCTTATGAAGTCAACGCCGCGGGTCCGATACATCGAGATCGGTGCCAGTGCCGGTGCGACGATTTCGCTGAATGCCACGTCGCTGCGCAGCTCCGGGCTGGAGCTGCTGGGAAGCGGCTTCGGCAGCGCATCGCTCGATCAGCTCCGCGCCGCCGTTGCGGAATTTTTCGCCGCTGCCGCCGCCAAGCCATTCGAATTCAGAAAAAAAATCGCGCCACTCAGTGAGATCGAAGCCTTCTGGGACAGTCCTGAACCCGGCACCCGAATCGTATTTCAGCCGTAAGAGTTCGATGTAGGGACAGCGTATGTAGGGATAGCTTATGTAGAGACAGCCGCCCTCGCCTGTCCTGAGCGGAACCGAAGGGACTGTCCACCGAGCGTTAGTACTGTCGAGCGCTAGTACTGTCATCCCGAGCGCAGCGAGGGATCTTGGTTTTTGTCTGCGCTACTCCAAACTGCAAACAGCGAAGCTCGCCTTTTGCTCGTCGAACGAGGGCAAATTGCACGACTAACCAGATTCGTATAAGAGAAGCAGATTCGTACAAAGAGAAGCAGTCTCTTCATCCGCGGCGTGCTCAAAAAGATCGGCTTTAGCCCCGTACCCTACCGTGTCATCAATTCCGGCTGCAGAACAGAACGTTCCGCCGTGGCCGATTGTTGCTTCAATGCAGTCGTGAGTGCCGCCACTTGTTCGTTTGAAACTCGAATCTCTCCATCCATCACCACCATCAGCCGTCCCGCCCCCATATCCTGAAAATGCGCCCGCTTCAGGCTGGCAAAATCTCGAGTACCGGGAGGCAGCGCAGCCTTGAAATCGCCTCCTTGATCCAAAGCCGCAAGAATCGACGCCGCGATCTTGTCCCGCAGCTTCTCGCCCAGGGAGTCGGACCGCAGCAGCTGGCCTAGCAGCCCCTCGGCTTCCACCCGTTCCATCTCCGCGGTTAAGCGCAGCGTGCCGTCTGGCCCAACCCCAGGCGTCAGTTTCACTGCGATCGTTCCGTTCCCCTCCACCATCTCGTTCATGTCGTCGCGGCCAAGCATTGGGTTGCAGGTCCAGCGCTCGTAGTGCAATTGCGCCGTCATCAATCCGGCGGGCTGCTCCGGCGTCAACTCTGCGGTGGCGATCTCAATCCTCTCGCCGCACCGGTTCGCCTGATTAAGCTGATTTCGCATCACCTCGGTCATGCTGTGTTGCAGGTCCGTGATGTCGGCCGTGAGCTTAACTGAAAATGTGTTCTGCCCACCCTCCACCGCCGCTTTCGAAACCAATCCGGAGGTCACAATCGAAATCGCCTGGTTGCCAATATTGGCTGTATTTTTCACCGCTGGCAGCGCATAATTGGCCTCCTGGCTGCCACTGGCGCCTTCGATACTCATCTCCTCGCCCAGCCCCAGTTGCTCGTGCTGGAAAACCTCCAGAGTATGCTCTAACCCACTCGCCACATTCGCCATCTGGGAACTGGCTATCTTCGACTCAAACGCCTGATCGAGCGCCCGCGCCTGCTGCCCAACCTCCGAATCCGCCTTGCCCAGCCGCTTGATCATCTCCTTCAACCCGGATTTCTGCGCCTCGGAGAAACCCTCCAGAAATCGTTTGTTCAAAGTTCTGGCCATCTCCACCGCGTCCCCGAGATCCTTATCGCGGCTCGCGATTTCCTGCGGACTGTTTTCCTTATTCAACTGGTCGACAAACTCTTGCACCTGCGCGCTTGCCGCCGCCGTGCTCTTCAACATCGCCGCAAAGGCCAGCTTCTGCTCGGGACTCGCCTGCACCGCCATAATTTGGTGGAAGTCGCTCAAGTCGTCTTTGGCATCCACGCCAGTCGCGTGATTGCCGTTGTTCAGCCCAGCCCCACCGGCCGCTGGACCGCCAATGCGCCCGCCACCCCCACGCTGTGCCAGCATCGCGCCAGGAAAAGCAGCCAAAGCCGCCGCCAGAAAAATGATCTTTCCACGGGAATTAGAGTATCGACGAAACATGAGAAGCAACCCCAGAGAAACCTCTTCCAAAATATTTATGCAGTGACAGCCGCCTTCGGTTACTTGCCCTGAGCGAAGCTCGACTCTTTGCTTAAGCTTGGACCAGATCCCACAAAAACGCCACAATGTTTACAGTTCTTTGCACATCGAGAAAACCTGCCCAAGTGACTTGCCCGAGTCAAGTGACCTGCCCGAGTAAAGATCAGCCGAATCCTTTATTTGGATACCACCCCCACCGTCTCCCGCACCCCAATTCCCGGCACCGTCCTGCCCACTACCGCCGCAATCTGCCGCACCTGCGTCATCAGCTCATCGAACTGATCGGGAAACAGCGATTGCGGACCATCCGACATCGCCTGGTCCGGCTGATTATGCACCTCCACCATCAGCCCATCCGCTCCCACCGCCACCGCCGCCCGCGACAATGGCGTAACTTTATTTCGCTTCCCCGTACCATGGCTCGGGTCGACAAAAATCGGCAGATGGCTCAACCGCTGCACCGCTGGAACAATGCTAAGATCCAGCGTGTTCCGCGTGTGATCCGCAAACGTTCGTACTCCGCGCTCGCATAGCGCCACGCGGTAATTCCCCTCGCTTAAAATATATTCTGCAGCCATCAAAAATTCTTCCAGCGTCGCCGACATCCCCCGCTTCAGTAGCACCGCTTTCTTCGCTCGCCCGGCGCGCTTCAGCAGCGAAAAATTCTGCATGTTCCGCGCCCCAATCTGGATCACATCCGCATACTCTTCCACCAGATCAAGCGACTCATTATCAATCGCTTCCGTAATAATCTTCATCCCATACTGATCGCGAATCTCCGCCATAATCCGCAACCCTTCTTCGCCCAATCCTTGAAACGAATAGGGAGACGTCCGCGGCTTATATGCACCGCCACGAAAAAACTGCGCTCCCGCCCGGTGTACCCGCTCCGCCACCGCAAAGGCCTGCTCCCGGTTTTCAATCGCGCACGGTCCCGCCACAATCGCCAATCCGGCCCCGCCTATCGTGGCCTCTGTGCCCGGAAAACGGATTACCGTGTTGTCCTCTTTCACATCCCGGCTCACCAGTTTGTAAGGCTTCGAAACTTTGATCACTTCTTGCACGCCGTCCATCTCTTCGAGCGTGCCCTGCTCTACCTCGCCTTTATTTCCAGTGATGCCGATTGCCGTTCGCTGTGCCCCTGGCATGGCATGCGGCCGGTATCCCAACTCTTCAATCTTCTGGCAGACGCGCCGCACCTGCTCTTCTGTAGCCTGCGCCTTCATCACGACTAACATAGGTTCCCCTTTAGCTGTCCATTAAGTCTACCGTTGCCGTCCCTGCACGGCAAACAACTCATTTACCGCAGATTCCGCAATCGTCGTCCCCTGTGCCCCTCTGCGACCTCTGTGTTAAAGAATTTTTACGCCCCTTCGCAAATTCGCGTCCGACTTATACTTTCTAAATGCCCCATTCCATGGCCCGCGAGCAAGATATCCTCGCCCGTCCCGCGCCCAAACGCCCGCCGCGCCTCACTTCCCGCCGCATCGGCATCCACACTTCTACTGCCGGAGGCATCCACAATGCCGCCGAACGCGCCTACCGCCTTGGCTGCAACACGCTCCAGATTTTCTCCTCCAGCCCGCGCCAATGGGCTCCCTACGATCTCAGTCACCCGCTCTGCGATGAAATGCTGCGCCTGCGAGCCCGATACGATCTCAAACCGCTCGTCATCCACACCAATTATCTAGTCAATCTCGCCAGCACCAATCCGCTCTTCCTAAAGAAATCCATTGAAGCCTTCCGCGGCGAGGTCGAGCGCGCCCTCGCCGTCTGTGCCGACTATCTCGTCCTTCATCCCGGCTCATTCCGAGGCTCCGATCGCGAGGCCGGACTTCTGCAAACCGCCGCCGCTATTGCCGCGTCCACGCAGGGTCTTGACCTGGAAGCCGCAGGCCTCACCATCCTGATCGAAAACACCGCGGGCGCCGAGTTCTCTCTCGGAGGCAGCTTCGAGCAAGTTGCCGAAGTCATTGACCGCCTCCGCGGCATCGTCCCCGCTGCCGCCTGTATCGATACCTGCCATACCCATGTCGCCGGATACGACATCGTCACCGAAGACGGCCTCTACGCCACCCTTCAACACCTCGACGCAACCATTGGCCTGAACAATGTCAAAGTCGTCCACTGCAACGACGCCAAAGCCCCGCGCGGCTCCAAACTCGACCGCCATCAACACATCGGCAAGGGGACCATCGGCAAGCAAACATTCCGCATTCTGCTCAACGATCTCCGCCTCGCCCACGCCGCCTTCATCGCCGAAACTCCCATCGACAAGCCCGGCGACGACCGCCGTAACATCGATGCCTTAAAGAAGCTGGTAGCGTAACTCCAAATCGACTTGTCTTCCAATCTGGCTGATGTATTCTGGCCGCGCCTATGATCACCCTTCTGTACTGGCTCTTCACCCATCCCTTGCTCTGGGCGGTCGTCGGCATATTTGCAGGCCCCTATTTCTTCTGGCGGGGCTTTCGTCTGCTTCAGCGCAAGCGCCTCATCATGGACACTCCGCGCACTACCATCGCTTCCGCCGCCATGGGACAAGTTGAACTGACCGGCAGAGCCGTCGGTCCGTATGCCCTGGTCGCCCCGCTCAGCCATGCTGACTGCCTCTACTATCGCCTCACCGTCGAATCCAATCCGCAGGGCGACCTCCGCAAGCAGATGCGGGAAATGTGCGCGCCTCTTTTCATCGATGACGGCACTGGGATTCTGATGATTTACCCGCAAGGCTCGGAATTGCTCATGCCACCCTCCAGCGAGCGCTCGGAGTACGGGAAGCTCTTCTTCGCCTTCTCGCGCTACTCGGAAGACAATCCCGAGTTCGCTCAGGAATACTCCATCAGACCCGGCGACACGATTTTCGTTCTCGGCGCCCTTCAGCCCAATCCCTGGGCGATAAAAGATCCTGTTTCCGAGTGCAATGAGTTATCCCGCATCGGCCCCGGTTATATCGGTCCGGGCGAAGCCGACATATTGCGCCAGGAAGTCTACGGGTATCTCCGCTCCGGTCTGAGCGCTCCTGCAACTTCCGTTTCGACCGAGGCATTCGACCTTCATCCGCCCGTCATCCTGATGAAGGGCAAAGGCGCATTCGTGATCTCCACGGAAAGCCAACGCGACGTCGTCGTCAAGCTGAATTGGAAGTCGCTCGTGTACATCTGGGGTGGTCCCGCCATAACTCTCTGGAGCCTCTGGGAAATCCTCAGTTAGCCCGAACGCCGCACATTCCGCCGCGACATTGTAAAATCTAAGCTTCACTCGCAACCGCCGGTAAGGCTCTTATGCCGCAAGAAAACGCAATGCAGGAACTCCCTTCAACCAGCGATCGTCCGAATGACGATCGTCCGAATGAAGACCGTCCAAATGAAGACCGGCCAAATGAAGACCGGCCAAACGACGACCGCTACAATCCCCAACGCGTCGAATCCAAATGGTTCACCCGCTGGCAAGCCGATCCCCAGCTCTACGCCGCCGATCCGCACAGTTCGCCTAAAAAGAAATACTACGTTCTCGAAATGTTGCCTTACCCCTCTGGCGCTCTGCACATGGGCCACGTCCGCAACTACGCCATCGGGGACGCTCTTGCCCGTTACATGTGGATGAACGGCTACAACGTTCTTCACCCCATGGGCTGGGATTCCTTCGGCCTGCCCGCCGAAAATGCCGCCATTCAAAACAACACTCCGCCGCGTCAGTGGACCATCAACAACATCGCCAAAATGAAGGCGCAGATGAACCGCCTCGGCTTCGCCTACGATTGGTCCCGCGAAGTCACCACCTGCCTTCCCGACTACTACCGCTGGAATCAGTGGTTCTTCCTCAAGTTTTATGAAAAGGGTTTGGCGTATCGCAAAAAAAGCCGCGTCAACTGGTGCCCGAAGTGTTGCACCGTGCTCGCCAACGAGCAGGTGGTGAATGGCCGCTGCTGGCGTCACGAAGATACTCTCGTCGAGCAGCGTGAACTTGAACAATGGTTCTTGCGCATCACCAACTACGCCGACGAACTCTTGCGCGATCTTGAAAAGCTTGAGGGCTGGCCCGAAAAAGTCCGCACCATGCAGCGCAACTGGATCGGCCGCAGTGAAGGCACGCTGGTCGATTTCAAACTCGACTACTCTCAGCCGCAACACTCCGGCTTCGGCCCCGCCGGCGCTACCATCTCGGTCTTCACCACCCGCGTCGACACCATCTACGGCGCGACTTCAATCCAGCTCGCGCCCCAGCATCCCATGGTGGATGATCTCGCCGCCTCCAATCCCGATCTTCGCGCTAAAGTCGATGAGCTCATCGCCGAGCAGCGCAAAGCCAAAGAAGCCGGCGACATCGGAGAAATCGAGAAGCACGGCGTCCCCACCGGCCGCTACGCCATCAACCCGTTCAACGGCGAAAAAGTTCCCATCTGGGTAGCGAATTACATCCTCATGGATTACGGCACCGGCGCCATCATGAGCGTTCCCGCCCACGACGAGCGCGACTACGAATTCGCCAAGAAATATAAACTCGAGATCCGCCTCGTCATTCTTCCCATCTCCAACGACCCGGAAGAAACCATCACCGAGCCACCACTCCCCTTCGTCGGCCATGAAGGCATGTTGATCAACTCCGGCCCCTATAGCGGCATGGAATGCGCCGAAGCCATCAAAACCATGTCCGCCTTCGCCGAACAAAACGGTTTCGGAAAACCCACCATCACCTATCGCCTCAAAGATTGGGGTATCTCCCGCCAGCGCTATTGGGGCACCCCCATCCCCATGCTCTACTGCGAAAAAGATGGCATCGTTCCCGTGCCCGAGAAAGACTTGCCCGTCCTTCTCCCGGAAAATGTCGACATCACCCTGGCCGGCGGCTCACCTCTGTCGCGCGTTACCGAATTCGTGAACGCCGTCTGCCCCAAATGTGGAGGTCCCGCACGCCGCGAAACCGATACCATGGACACTTTCGTCGATTCATCCTGGTACTTTTACCGCTACACCGACGCGCATAATGACCGCGCACCCTTCGATTCCCAAGCCGCGCAGTACTGGTTTCCCATCGACCAATACATTGGCGGCGTCGAACACGCCATCCTTCACCTCATCTACTCGCGCTTCTGGACAAAATTCATGCGCGACCTCGGCCTCATCACCAACGATGAACCCGCCGAGCGTCTCTTCACCCAGGGCATGGTGATCAAAGACGGCGCAAAAATGTCGAAGAGCCTCGGCAACGTCGTCAGTCCCGATGAAATGGTCGCCCGCTACGGCGCCGACGCCGCCCGCCTTTACAGCCTCTTCGCCGCCCCACCCGACCGCGACCTCGACTGGCAGGATTCCGGCATCGAAGGCGGTCGACAGCCAGCGCGGACCTGCTGCGCGAACCCTCCAGCGAAAATTACATCAGACAATCAAGCGCATATCGGATGACTTCAATGGCCGCTGGCACTTCAATACCTCGATTTCCGCACTGATGGAATTGAACAATCTTCTTTCAGGTATGGAGCAAGATATTTCTGACGGCAACATTCCTGCGGAAGATTTGGCGGAAAGCAAGAGAGTGATCGTCCTCCTACTCGCGCCCTTCGCCCCCTATCTCGCCCACGAACTCTGGGAGATGCTGGGCGAGAAAGGCAATCTGCTCAAAGCTCCTTGGCCAAAATACGACCCCCTGCTCGCTAAAGAAGACGAACTTGAAATCCCCGTGCAGATCAACGGCAAGCTGCGCAGCCGCATCACCGTGCCCGCCGATACTCCGGAGGAACAAGTTCTTAACCACGCCTTGACCGACGAAAAAATCAAGTCGCTCCTCGTCGGCAAACAGATCGTGAAAAAGATCTACGTCCCCGCCAAGCTGGTGAACTTTGTCGTGAAATAGACGACAGGCAATCAGGCAGGATAGTGGATCAAAGCCCTCTTGCCCTCGGTTTTCCCCTGGGATCCTCTGTGCCTTCTGTGTTTAAAGATTTTGACTTTCCCCACTTATAGACATTGAATCCATCCCGCGGATCAACCTTGCGATATCCTACCCACTGAACCGCAAATGCCTCCCTCGCCCACCGTCGAAGGTTTCCGCGCCGCCTTTCACCGCCCTTCACTTACCTTCACCGAAATCGCCTGGCGCTGGACGACCGGCGCCGTCGCCTGCGCATTGGCCCTCTTTTTCTTCGTCGAATACCTGGACACCCTTCCTGTTTCCCGGGCCGACACCCTCCTGTTATCAACTCGTCAGCCCGCATTCATTGGGCGCGCTCTTTCCCACATTCTGCAAGGCAGCCTAAGCCGTGCCGTATTCGCCGCATTGCTCGCTGCACTGGCGCTCTCGGCCCTATGGATCGTCGCTGCTTCTATCGGACGCTTCGCCACCGTCCGCGCCCTCACGGATTACTTCCAAACCCGTTTCGCCGGCATCGCAACCATCCAGGTCCCATCGGACCCTCCTGCGGAGCCCGCCCCCGCGAAGGCCCATGTTTCCCCGAAATCCCGCTCCACTCGCGGATTGCTCAAACTGAACTTCCTTCGCGTCTCCGTCGTTCTCGCTTTGTTTCTCGCTCTTGGCGGGAGCGCGATCCTTTCCGGCTTCGCATCCTCCAACGCTCACCCGCGCCCGGGTTTGACGCTAATTCTGTTTCTCTTTCTGGCTGGATTGCTGTTTGCCGCGGCCTGGGCCTTGGACTGGTGGCTTTCGCTTGCCGAAGTATTCGCAGTTCGCAATGGTGAAGATGCCCTAACCGCTCTGTCTTCCGCCGTTTCATTTTCGCGGAACCATCTCGGTCCGGTGCTGGCGGTCAGCATCTGGACTGGCCTGGCTCACCTCGGCGCCCTCAGCGTAGCTGGTACTGCGTTTTCTCTACCGCTTGCTTTCCTGCCAATTATTTCCTTTCGGCTCGTGATCGCCTGCGCCATCCTCATGGCTCTAGGTTATTTCGCCGTCGCAGACTGGCTTTACATGGCCCGTCTCGCCGGTTACATCTGTATTGCCGAAATGCCGCCTGCGTTGCTCGTTGCGTCCTCCACTCCTTCGCTCCCCGGCCGACCTGCCCCTCCGATCGAGTCCTCGATTGATCGCGACGAACTGATCCTGAGCGATCTCCCAAATCTCGCGCTGGAAACGTAATCGCGAATAGCGGCACATTTTTTGGTTGGCGTCATCCCGAAATCCCGCGTTTTCACCAGCGGGACGAGGGATCTCCTATTAGCCACCCCACCCTGCACCTTTACACGCGCCATCCGATTTGAGAAACTCATCCGTGGAAAACCAATCCCCTCTCAACGAATCCATCGTCATCCTCGACTTTGGCGCGCAATATACCCAACTCATCGCCCGCCGCATCCGCGAACAGAATGTCTTCTCCGTCGTGCTCCCGTGCACTGCTTCGCTGGACGAAGTAAAGGCCCACGCCCCCGCGGGCATCATTCTTTCTGGCGCGCCCTGGTCGGTCTATGACAAGGATGCCCCGCCCGCGGATTCCCGTATTTTTGAGCTCGGAGTTCCCGTCCTCGGCATCTGCTACGGCTTGCAGTTTATGGTGCATACCCTTGGCGGCAAAGTTCGCCAGGCCGACAAGCGTGAGTATGGCCACGCCGTGGTCGACATTGTCGCCGAGTCAGTCCTCTTCGCCGGCATGGCCAAGCGGCAACCCGTCTGGATGTCTCACGGAGACGAAGCCTTGGAGTTGCCTCCCGGCTTCGAACTCACGGCAAAGACCTCGCACGCAGTTGCAGGAATTCAAAATGTTGCGAAGAAGTGGTTTGCCGTCCAATTCCATCCCGAAGTTCACCACACGCTGAATGGAACCGAGATTCTGCGGAATTTTATTTTCAAGGTTTGTAACGCAAAACCTTCCTGGACTCCACAGCATTTCATCAACTCCACGATCGAACAGGTAAAGCATCAAGTCGGCAATGGACGCGCAATCTGCGCTCTCTCCGGCGGAGTCGATTCCTCAGTCGCCGCGGTTCTGGTCGATCGCGCTCTCAGGGATGCGAACGGAAATTCCCGTCTCACCTGCATCTTCGTTAACAACGGCGTCCTGCGAAAAAATGAGTTCGAAAAAGTGCAGCAGACGTTGCGTGACAACCTTGGCCTGCGTCTCGATGCCGTCGATGCCACCAATCGATTTCTCGGCAAGCTCAAAGGTGTGACCGATCCGGAGACCAAACGCAAAATCATCGGCAACGAATTCATCGCCGTCTTTGAAGACGAAGCGCTCCGTATAGCGAAACGGATCGCTGAAGAAGAGGGAAGCGTCGACTACCTTGTGCAGGGAACGCTTTATCCGGACGTGATCGAATCCCGCTCCGTGCGCGGACCCTCCCAGGTGATCAAGTCCCATCACAACGTCGGCGGCCTTCCCGAAAAAATGAAATTGAAGTTAATCGAGCCGCTGAAAGATCTGTTCAAAGATGAGGTCCGCAAAATCGGTCGCGACCTGGGAATGCCGGAAGAAATCCTGCAACGTCAGCCGTTCCCCGGCCCCGGCCTGGCGGTGCGGGTTCTCGGCGAGGTCACTCCCGAACGATTGGCGCTGCTCCGCGAATGCGATGACATCGTCGTTGGCGAAATCAAGAGCGCCGGCCTATACACAAAAATATGGCAGTCGTTTGCAGTGCTTCTGCCCGTGATGTCCGTTGGCGTAATGGGCGACATGCGGACATACGCCTACACCTGCGCCATCCGTGCCGTGAACTCCGAAGACGGCATGACGGCGGATTGGGTTCCGCTGCCCCATGAAGTCTTGAAAAATATCTCCACTCGAATCGTGAACGAAGTGAAGGGCGTCAACCGCGTCGTCTACGACATAACCTCAAAGCCGCCCGGAACCATTGAGTGGGAATAAAAGTAGGAGCAAAAAACTGGGAGTAAGTACGAAGACTGAGGAGTTTTCCCGCGTGTCATCCCGAGCAACGCGAGGGACCTTGGTTTTCCTTGGCGTCACCCGCAGCCGCAATTAAAAATTACCCGCCGATCGCTGCACCGATTCCCCTGCGCCCGGCATTTCTTCCTGCACTTTGCTGCGCACCGTGTGGCGCCTCCGCGCCGGCTTGGCAAAGGGTTCCGCTGCCGCGACCGTACACATCACATAGAACAGCGCAGCGTTAGCCGGAATTTGCAAATTGAAGTCGACCACGCTGTGTACCAGAATTCCGCTCAGGCCAAGCACGCACGCCAACGGGACCGCGCCCCCAATATCCCCGGTCCACCCGCCAATTTTCCTGCGAGCGCCAGAGTAGATCGTCACCACAAACCACAGCAGAGTCGCAAATCCCAGTGCGCCCATTTCCACCAGCAACTGAAGATAGTCGTTATGCGCCTCATTCACAAAAAAGTTGGTGTAGAACGTACGAAACTCCGGATACACAACCGGAAAAGTCCCCAACCCCCAACCTAGAACCGGTTTCTTCAGGAACATGCGAAAGCCATCCCGGTTGATGTAGGCGCGAACGTCTGCCGTAAGGTCGGAGTGGCCGGGCGCTACCGTGGCAATTCGTTCCATCAGTTCGCTACCGCCGACCCAGGTCAGAAGTCCGAAAACAACAACCAGAAAAACCCCGATGCCAACCGCCGTGCGAACCCCGCGCTTCTGCTGCACCAGCAACACCGCAAGAATGACAAGCTCAATCAGAATGGCGAGCATGCCTCCTCGCGAGCCGGAGAGAAAAATTGTCCCCACCATAAGGGCTGCCGCCACTCCAGCCAGCGCCCGCACTTTCGGCTGAGTCATACGCGTCAGCGCTATGACCAGCGGGATCGGCGCCAGCATTTCCATGAGCCCCGCATAATGGTTGTGATTCACATACGGGCCATAAATCCACCCCCCCATGCGCGGCTGTCGTAGCCAATAAAGCTTCCCATTTGACGAGATGCCTTGAAGTAGCGCGAAACACGCCACCGCCACTCCATATACCGAAAGAACAATCGCAAGCCCACGCGCCTGCGCTTCGCGAACCACGGCTTGCGTTGCCAGAAAGCACAGCATCGCATAGGCAAAGTACAACAGAGCCAGCACAATCGTGTCGTGCGGATAAGCGGTCACGCGGAATACAAGCTGCGTCACAACAAGTGTGCCGAACATACCCATCGGCAGGAACAGCGGATTCCAGCGCACTTTCACTTCTCTATCGAAAATCTGTTTCGCGATCCACACCGAAAAAAGAAGCATCGAGCCGGCTTCCATCACGAAGATGGACCACGGTTCGACGGCGCCAAAAGCCAGCGGCTCAAACAGCAACAGGCCGAACACGCCATACAGCAACGCATTCTCCATCTGTAGCGAGCGTTTGCGGCTATGCATGTCGGCAATATTTGCGGTCATAGAATCCAACGCACCCGTTCGAACTGTTAAGGCTGCTTGGGCGCAAGCCGAAAATCGTCGACCCACACCTTGCCCCGGATCGGGCTTCCCTCCGGCACACGCCGGACATGCAGCACCACCAGCTTTGTATCCGGTCCCGTGGTGAACTCTCCCGAGACGGACTTCCAAAATCCTGCTTCTTTCAAATCGTCACTATCATAAAAAATATTCTTGCTATAAAAATCGTCAATGGTGAAATGCGGTCCGCCGGCTCCCTCCATTTCGCCGTTCTTGTAGTAAGCGGAGAACTCGTAATGAGTATTCGGCTGCACCGCAATAAATTGCCGAATTCCCGCGTCCGCTATGCTTGGCCCGTCAAACGCAATCAGAAGAGAGCGTCGTCCGCTATGAAAGTCGCTCGGATCGAGCGTGAGCGTCACACTTGGCTGTTTCTCATATTGCCAGTCAAATCCGCCGTTCAAAACGTCCAGATTGAAATCTCCGTTGACAATCAAATTCCGTTCTGACGGAAGATAACCGGCCAAGCCAAAGCGTGAAGCGGCCTGCTGCCACACTAACCGTGCCTCATCGACGTCATTGTGATTCAAAAGATACATAAAGTATTCATACACGTGGCGCAGTTCAAAAGGCTCAGGCGCGGCAACCATCGCCGCCCATACCTTGGCAGTGCCTGCCGTCTCCTGTTTCTGCATCAGCAGATCCAGAAACGCAATATAGGCCTCCGGGCGCTCCGGCACCACATCGTGCAACAGCGCATCCACGTCGGGACGAATGCGCCAGCAAAATCGAATCGCCGGATCCGCCAGCGTCGGCTCATTCTCCAGCACTACGCGAAACTCGCGCAAAGCTTTCTGCTCATCCCCTTGCACCAGATAGAAATTCGCCGCTTCCCACGCCACATCTGGAGTAGTGGGATCGGCCTTGATCGCCTGTGCTAAAGCGTTCGTCTGCTCGCGCGTATCTCCTAACACCTGATAGGTGGAAGCCAGATCGAACCAATAGCGCGCATTGTGCGGATTCAATCGCGCCGCTGCATGATAAGGCTCAATCGCCGCAGCCGGGTCTCGCTCTGCCAGCGCGTAATAGCGCCCCAGGTCATCTCGATACTCCGCGTTCCACGGATCGAGGCGGGCGGCTCGTTGTAGGCTCGCGAACTCAGCCGTTCCCCCAAAAAGTGTCGCCATGTACAAGCGCGCCGCCAGAAGAACATAAACCGCACACAATGCAACCGCCGCGCCGCCAAATAATCCTTTGCGCGGCGCAGAATTGAGCAATAACTCCATTTCCTTTTTTCCTTACAAAGCGGCTTGCCGGTCCAAGTCGTTTAATGATGCGAACCGATGACGCGACCTGACAGTGCGCGATTGGATTAATCCATCCTGATCAAGCACTATGGGATGACGGCTCGGCAGCTTCCTCGGAGTCGGCATCGTGGAGATCTTGCCGGGCGTCGTCGCGATAGTAGCTCGCGTATTTGCCCTGATATTCGTAGTAATAGTAGTAATCGGGCGAACTCAGGTCGACAGCGTTAAGTAGTACGCCAGATACTTTCGCACTCACCTGCGCCAGAACATCGCGGGAGCGGCGCAACGCTTGCTTTGTGGTTTGGCCCGAACGAATCACCAGGATGATCGCGTCGGCCCGCGGCGAGAGAACCACCGCGTCAGTCACTGAGAGCGTGGGAGGTGTATCCACCACAATGTGATCGTAGTGCCCGCGAAGCCGTTCGAGCACTTCGCGCATGTTTGCTGAGGCCAGCAGTTCGGCAGGATTCGGTGGCGGAGTTCCGGCGGGCAACACATCCAGATTCGGCAGGATCGAAGATCGTGTAATGGAATTTTCCAGCGTGGCGCTGCCCGTCAGCACATTACTTAACCCGCTGCGTGGTGCCATGCCAAGGGTTTTATGAATACTCGGCCGGCGAAGGTCCGCATCGATCAGCAGCACCCGCACCCCCTTTTGCGCCAGTACCACTGCGGTATTCATGCTGGTGGTGGTTTTGCCTTCCTGCGGAAGCGCGCTGGTCACCATAATTACTTTAGGAGGCGCACCCAGATTCGAGAGTAGCAGCGACGTGCGCAGCGCCCGGTAGGATTCCGCCATCTGCGACTGTGGCCGGACCTGCGTGATCAATTCCACGGCTTCTTTCGAGCTGGCGATGGCCAGTCGCTTCGTATTCGCGCCTTCCCGCGCGCTTCTCGATCCCAAAGGAATCATTCCCAGCGAAGGCAAGCCGGAGATGATTTGCGCCTGCTCGGTGGTGCGTACCGTGTTGTCCAATCCCTCGATAACAAATGCCAGCCCTACTCCTGTCGTCAGTCCCAGCATGAAAGCAAACGCCAGGTTGCGCGGAATGTTTGGTTCAATCGGATATGTGGGAACGCGCGCCACATCCACAATTCTAAAATTATTGGATCGCAGCCCAGCCGAAACTCCCGCCTCTTTTAGTTTCTCCAGCAACCCTTCGTAGAGTTGGCGGTTGCTATCCAGGTCGCGTTTCAGCAGGCTATATTCAATCGCACTTTCGTTCAGCTTATTGGCTTCTTGTTTCTGGTTCTCCAGCGCGTCGTGCAGCATCTTCTCTCGCTGCACCGCCGCCGTGTACTGCCCTTTGATCTGGCCTCCGACCTTCCGGATTTCCGCCAGAATCTGCGTGTCCACTTCTTTGATTTGACTATTTACCTGCGCCAGCTTCGGGTATGCCGGACCAAACTGCGTGTTCAACTCAGCCGCTTGAATTTTTAAGTCCGCCTCTTTCCCCCGCAGATTTTCCAACAATGACGAAGGAGTCTGCGCTCCACCCGCGGACGAATCGACCACACTCGCGGCGGACAAAATACTGTCAACATCGCCGGCCTGCACCAGTCGATACACGGATTCCTTATCCATGCGCTCCGACTCCGCCGACGTCAACGCCTTGTTTAATTCGTCAAGCTTCGCCGTGGTGATATTTTGTTTGTCATCGATCCCCAGAATTTCATGCTCTTTCTGGTAGCGCACCAGCTTTTCCTGCGAGGTCTCTACTTTCATTTGTAAGTCGACCAGTTGCTTTGAGAGCCAGTCCGAGGCCTGCATGGTGGAATCGAAGCGCGACTTAAAATTATTCTCCGCATAAGTGCTCATGACCGTGTTCACCACGGTGGCTGCGAGCTCTTTATTCGGACTGCGGTAGTGCACTTCGATAATGTGGCTGTTCGGCACCAGAGCGACAGCCAGGTTGCCTCTAAAAGACGAGAGCAAAGAAGATGTGCGCCCCGTATCCGCCTGCAGAGCATCGGGAGCAAGATCCAGGGTAGAAGGCAGCGCCGGAGTCTTGCCCCCAAACTCCGGCCGGCGGTCCAACGCCAATTCCTTGATCACTTGCAGCGCCAACAAGTCGCTTTGCAGGATTCTTACTTCCGTTTCCAGTTCGGTTGGATCGTAGTAGTCGACATTAAAAGTAGGGGAGTTATTGAAATTCACCAGCCCGGAATCCGCTTTGTTGATCGCAATGGTTCCCCGCGCTTCATAAACCGGAGTCATCTTAAGGCTCGCGATCGCCACCACGGAAAAAATTGTCACCAGGCACGCGACCACGGTCCACTTGCGCTTCAGCAGGATGCGGAAATATTCTCCCAGCGCAGATTCCTGCGAGAGCAACTCCGGGTAAACACGCGTCCCCGCAGCTCTGCCAGGGTCTGCGCCCAGCGGCTGCATCTCGCGAAGAATGGGAGTGTTGGCCTGTACCAGCGGTCCGGAATCCATACTTATTCTTAAAGAATGCTCCTCTTGCTTTTCACGATCCGCGTCCTGCTCCGCATTCGCATCCTGAAAAGCCGGCGATCCGATGGCTGGCTCACCGTCCGCAAATTGAAAAATCTGAATCTAGGTTTGCCGACATTCTAGCAGCGCCTTTGCCGAAAACAATTTACGACTTGAATACGCAGTGCTGTACTTGCAACCTGCAAGTTGCGTTTACTCACAGGAATCTCCGCTATACTACGTTGCAATTGTTCAAGCGAAACATGAAACGTTTGCAACGCTTGAAACGTCAGGTGCGGCGGGCGGCGGGTTCTTCACAGGTGCGAATAATCAGGGGAAAAACGAGCCACTGCTTGAGGCAATGCCCATGAATTGGTCCGAACAGGAAGTTCTGGTAACCGGGGGAACGGGTTCCTTTGGCAGGAAGTTCATCGAGATCATGCTGCGGGAGTACCACCCCAAGCGCCTGGTCATCCTGAGCCGCGACGAATTAAAGCAGCATGATATGCGCACTTCCGGCTTCGATCACAGCAGCTTGCGTTATTTCCTCGGCGATGTCCGCGACGCATCGCGCTTGCTGCGCGCCTTCTCGGGCATTTCGGTTGTCGTGCACGCCGCCGCGCTCAAGCAGGTGCCGGCCTGCGAATACAATCCTTTCGAAGCCATTCAGACCAACATCATGGGTGGCCGCAATGTAATCGATGCCGCCATCGACCGCGGAGTGCAGCGCGTGCTTGCCCTCAGCACCGATAAGGCAGTGAACCCCGTCAATCTCTACGGAGCCACTAAACTCTGCGCCGAAAAAGTTTTTGTCCAGGCCAACGCCTATGCCGGAGCGCAGGAAACTCACTTCAGTTGCGCCCGTTACGGAAACGTTGTCGGCAGCCGGGGCAGTGTCATTCCGGTCTTTTTGGAACAGCGGAAACGCGGCAAGATCACCATTACCGACCCTCGCATGACTCGCTTCTGGCTCACGCTGGAGCATGGCGTCAGATTTGTCATCCGTTCCATCGAGCAGATGCACGGCGGTGAAATCTTCGTACCGAAAATTCCCAGCATGCGCCTGGTCGATCTGGCCGAAGCCGTGGCGCCTGGTTGCTCGGTGGAGTTCATCGGCATCCGTCCCGGAGAAAAATTGCACGAAGTATTGCTCTCGGAAGACGAAGCCCGAACTGCCGTCGAACTCGATGACATGTTCGTCATCCAGCCATCGCATCCCTGGTGGAAACGAGGCAATTGGATTCATGCGCGCCAAGTGCCCCAGGGCTTTCACTACACCAGCGATACCAATGATCGATGGCTGACCAATGAGCAGATGCAGGAACTACTCGATCTCAGAGCAGTGGCGCAAACGCCGGTGGCTGTATAGATGCTTCGGCTTAACGCTCGTTTGGCCTTTACACGACTTCGTCATCCTGAGCGTAGCCGTTCTTCAGGCGTAGCGAAGGATCTCCCGCTTCTGCGGTCTAACGTGTAGACCAAATGCACCGGATTCGGAAGGCCACATTAATATGTCTGTCCTGACCACGACTCGCCCTGCGCTCGCTATCGATGGAGGAACTCCGGTACGCAAAACCCTCCTTCCTTACGGGCATCAGTCCATCGGCGAAGATGACATTCAATCCGTAGTCGATGTCTTGCGCTCCGATTGGCTTACCACCGGGCCCAAGGTCGCGGAATTTGAGGAAGCCTTCGCCGCCCGCGTAGGCGCGAAATATGCGGTAAGCTTCAGTTCCGGCACCGCCGCGCTGCACGGTGCGGCCTTCGCGGCGGGCCTCAAACCGGGAGACGAAGCGATCACCACTCCCATGACCTTCGCAGCCACGGCTAACTGCGTTCTCTATCAGGGAGCCACGCCCATCTTTGCCGATGTCTCCTCCGATACGCTGAATCTGGATCCCGAAAAAGTAGCCGCAAAAATAACTCCGCGCACTCGCGCGCTCTTGCCCGTGGATTATGCCGGCCATCCCGCCGACTTGGCCGGCCTGCAAGAACTCGCCCGTCGTCACCACCTGATCGTCATCGAAGACGCCTCTCACGCCCTGGGCGCTGAATATCGGAATCGCCGCGTCGGCAGCATCGCCGATATGACCGTCTTCAGTTTTCATCCTGTGAAGCATCTCGCCACCGGCGAAGGCGGCATGGTGACTACCGATCGTGCCGATTTCGCCGAGACCCTGCGCCGCTTTCGCAATCACGGCATATCCAGCGACGCCCGGCAGCGTCAGGCCCAAGGCCAGTGGCACTACGAAATGGTGCTCCTGGGTTTTAACTACCGCCTCACCGATATCGCCTGTGCGCTGGGCCTTTCGCAGTTGAAAAAATTGGACGAAAATCTCCGCCGCAGACGTGAAATCGCGGCTGGGTACGCAGATGCCTTCCAGGATCTGGGCTCCATAACTCTGCCTGCGGTTCGCTCCGGCTCCAGGCCTGCATGGCATCTTTATCCCATCCGCCTGAAGCTCGAAAAACTCAGCGTAGATAGATCCCACGTATTTCGCGCCTTGCGCGCCGAAAACATCGGAGTGAATGTCCACTACATTCCCGTGCATCTCCATCCCTACTATCGCGAACGCTTCGGAACACGCAACGGTGAATATCCTGTCGCGGAAAAGGCATATGAATCTTTAATAAGCTTGCCGATGTTTCACTCCATGACGGATCAGGATGTCGGCCATGTGGTGGAAGCAGTCAATAAGATTTTGCAGCATTACGCTCGTTGAATCTGCCCTGGCGGTGCCGCAGATTGTGCGCTTAGAGACCGATCACATGATGCATGGCCGTAAACAGCGCAAAGTTGTGGGAGTCATCCAGGCCCGAATGGCATCCACTCGGCTGCCCGGCAAAGTGATGGAACAAATTCTCGACCGTCCCATGCTTTCATGGGTCGTCGAACGACTTCAAAGCGCGACACTCCTTGATGAGGTCATCGTCGCCACCACCCAGCAGTCGCAGGACGACATTATCGTCTCTCTCTGCCAGGCTCAAGAAATACCGTGTTTCCGCGGCAGCGAGGCGGACGTGCTTGATCGATATTACCTTGCGGCGCGTCGCCACAACGCGGACGTCGTCGTGCGTGTTACCTCCGATTGTCCCCTGATCGACTCGGGCATTGTCGACAAGGTGGTGCAGGTTTTTCTGGCGGCGGATGTCGATTATGCTTCGAACACCGTGATTGACACTTATCCCCGCGGTCTGGACGCGGAAGTCCTGACTTTCGCTGCGTTAGAGCGGGCGCACCGCGACGCTACTCGTATTTATCAACGCGAACACGTAACCCCCTACATCTATGAGAATCCGTCGCAATTCAGAATTTTGTCCGTAACTGCAGAGGCGGATTACAGTTCTCATCGTTGGACCGTCGACACCGCCGAAGACCTGGCCCTGGTACGCGCGATCTACCAACGATTGGGAAGCGGCGGTACCTTCCGTGAAATCTTGAACCTCGTGGATAAGCATCCGGAACTCTCTGAAATGAACTCTTCGATATCTCAGAAGGCTCTGCGTGAAGCCTGATACAAATCCTCATCTTCCGCAAAACTTGTCCTAGGATGAAAATCCTCCTTGTACATCCCGGTGATGATGCACAGCGCGCACCTTGGTCCAATGGGGCATGGGACAAGATCGTCGATCTCGGATTGACCGGCCACAAAAGCTATAAAGCCTGGACCGATCAATTCCACTGTCCGGTCACCGTCCTGGAGTCGTTGCAGACTGGTTTTGAACCCTTGCGCCAGGTGCGGCGCTTAATGAATTTCGGCGCCGGTCGCCTGATGGACGAGCATGGGTTGGACTGGTGGGAACTCTTATCACTCATGCTGCATGGGGAACTGGAGACGTTTATTCGCCTGCGCCACTTCGTGGAAACCCTGCGCCCAGGCGATGATCTGTACGTTTCACGTCCCGGATTGCACGCCAGCCTTTTGAGCTATTTGCTGCCGGGGCGGGTTAACGTGGTCGGCCCAGGCGAACCCGCTCGCAAGCATAACCTGGCGCACTATCTTCAGGCGTGCCGAAGGCTTTCCCCTTCTCAAATCCTCGATGTCTTGTGTGATAAATACGATCCGGGATATCAGTTTCGCGGCCGATTGTTTCGCAAGCCAAAACCCGCTCAGGGACCGGTCGTGCTACTTCCCACCGCTTACGTGAATGTCTCCCGCACCGGCATCGCGTACGCCAATACCTTTCCAGAGGAGAACTTCCTGCTGATCGCCACTCGCGGGAGCGGCTGGATGCGGAATCTTCCGCACAACGTTGCGGCTGCACGGCTCTCGCACTACGCATCGTTGCGTAACCGGAGCATGGAAAATCAATCCTTGCTGCGCAAGTCGCGCACTTTGTTGGATGAATTAAATGAAGTTCCCGAATTTGAGGCTCTCAACTCGGTGGGCTGTCTGAATCTTTTTCCGCGTTGGCTCAAACATGGTTTCGAAGTTCGGGACGCTTGGCTGAACGTATTGCACCGTGAACCGGTCCAGGCTGTGCTTTGCGCGGACGATAGCAATCCTTACACGCGTATCCCGCTACTGTTGGCGCAAGTTCGCGGTATCCCCAACGTCGCCGGTCACCATGGAGCTTTGGATGGCCGCTACTTCTTCAAGAGAATCCACGCAGATGTAATCTGGGCCAAGGGACGGATGGAGCAAGATTATCTGGTGGGCAAGTGCGGGGTCCCGCCGGAACGAGTCGAAATCGCCGCCCCGGCATTTACCGAAATCCGTACCAACCGTTCTTCCTTTCCCCAGAGTGAGGGTTCGCATATTTTGTTTCTTTCGGAGCCCTATGAGGACTCCGGTGGCCGAGCCTGTGAGTTCTATCTTGACATTCTGCCTTCTTTGGCCGAACTGGCGTTGGCCAATGGCCGTAAGTTAATTGTGAAGTTGCATCCCGCAGAAAGTAAGCACGAGCGTACCCGTATGATCGATCGGGTTCTTCACGGCGAGCAAAGAACAGTCGTGCAGCTCGTAAGCGGTCCACTCACTGAAGATCTTCTGGCCCAGGCATGGTTTGGAATCACGATTCTCTCGACTGTGGCTATGGAGTGCGCTATTCGTGGCATTCCCTGCTTCCTGTGCAAGTGGCTCGAGGCCGGCCCCTACGGATACGTCGATCAGTTCATCCGCTTCCAGGTCGGGATCGGTTTGAATGATCCGGGTGAGATTGCGAGAATCCCCGAATACTTGCGGAATCATTCCGGAAGCGCCACTGTCCAGGAAGATTGTTGGCAGCCCGCCGCGCCCGGACGCTTGCGCGAACTGTTGGCTTCCTCGGGCCAGGTCTACGCAACTGCGGCGAGCTGAAGCGAGCGGGTCTAGTCAGGTCTAGTAAGGTGTGAGCACTGTGAACGCCGGAATACTTCTAATTCGAGCGGATGCGCATGTTGCCATCGGAACCGGCCACGTAATGCGTTGCCTTGCGCTCGCGCAAGCCTGGCAGGATTCAGGAGGCCGTTGCATTTTCGCACTCGCAAACGTCCTCCCAACTCTCGAACAACGCTTGCGCGAAGAGGGAATGGAAGTCCAGCACATAAGCGCGGACCCCGGAAGCGACGCGGACGCAATGGAGACCGCACACCTCGCGACACAGGCCGAAGCCGATTGGATCGTTGTCGATGGATATCACTTCGGGGCCAACTACCAATCGATTATCAAGAGCTCCGGTTGTCGGCTGCTTTTCTTGGATGACCACGGACACTCGGACCATTACTACGCCGACGTCGTACTGAACCAGAATCCTCATGCCCGCGAAAGCCTATACGTTAATCGTGAGAAGCCTACCCAGTTGCTCCTCGGTCTGCGTTTTGCGATGCTGAGGCGTGAGTTCGAGTCATGGCGCAAACTGGAGCGCGAGATACCGGCAATCGGCCGCAAAATTCTGGTCACGATGGGCGGCAGCGATCCTGACGACATCACCTCGCTCGTCGTCGAAGCCTTGAAGTCCGTCAGATTGACAGGACTGGAGGCCGTTGTTGTTCTTGGTGCCGGCAATCCTCATGCTGATTCCGTGCGTAGCCTCGCGGCGCAATCCGGCGGGGCAGTGCGTTGCTTGACCAATCCTTCGAACATGCCGGAGCTGATGGCCTGGGCCGATCTTGCTTTGACCTCAGCTGGCGGAACTCTGTGGGAACTACTCTCGATGGGTTGTTGCGTTCTTTGCTACGCCAGAACTCCAGTGCAGGAGCAGATGATTTCTCAATTGCAGCACGAAGGACTTGTTATAGCCCTGGGAAGCCCGGAAGAATGCAATGCATCGCGAACCGCTGCCGTGCTAGTCGAGCTGGCAAATTCTCCCGAGCGGCGGATGCGCTTCTCCATGCTGGGTAGAAAACTTGTTGATGGACATGGCGCGATGCGGGTTTGCGAGATTTTGATCCATAATGGCCGGGTGAGGCGCAATCATGGCGGAGGCGATCCCAGGCCTCGCAAGATCAAGATGAAGATGGACGATAGCTTGCTAGAGGCGAAAGAATGAAAATCGCGATCTCGCAACCCGCTTACTTGCCATGGTGTGGATTTTTCGACTTGGTCGACCAGGTCGATCAATTTGTATTTCTCGATGACGCACAATTTGTGAAGCAGTCCTGGCACCACCGAAACCGCATCAAGACCCCCACAGGACTTCAGTGGTTGACCGTTCCGGTCGCGTACCACGGCCGATTGGGGCAGCCAATTTCCCAAGTCATCATTCGCGATCCTCAGTTCTGGGAAAAACATGCGCGCGCCGTCGAAGTGAATTATGGAAAGGCGCGCTATTTCCATCTGTACTATCCTCCGCTGAGGGAAATCCTCCAGCGGTATTCTTCAGGAGGGCAGTTGCTCGATCTGAATATCGATCTGATCGAGTGGCTTGCCGGGGAGTTGAAAATTACTACCCCGGTGGTTCGTTCTTCATCCTTGAATACGGACGGCCAACGATCCTTCAAGCTGGTATCGATTTGTAAATTGCTGGGCGCCACAGAATACGTCTCGCCTCGCTCCGCCGTTTATTTATTGGACGATCTCTCATTATTCGCGGAAAGTGATTTACAGGTCCGGTTTCAGAATTACATGCACCCCACCTACGATCAGCGCTTTGGCCCATTTGCTCCATATGCGTCCGTCTTGGATTTGTTGCTGAATCACGGACGGGCCTCGCGCGAAATCCTGCAAAGTGGCAGAGCCTTGGCTCTTCGTCCCGAGGATGTGCAGCCTGTCGAAAAAGATAGTGTCGAGAAAGTCGAGGCCGCGAGCGCATGACCGCCTTACTGAACATAGGTGGCAAATCCATAGGCCCCGGATTTCCTGCCTACATGGTCGCGGAAATTTCCGCCAATCATAATCAGGATTACGACCAGGCTGTGCGCATTGTGCACGCGGCTAAAGACGCAGGCGCCGATGCCATCAAACTACAGACCTACACTCCAGACACGATTACCATCTCAAGCGATCGAGAAGAATTCCGCGTCGGCGGCGGCACACTCTGGGACGGCCGAACCCTGCACGACCTCTACGGCGAAGCTCACATGCCCTGGGATTGGCAGCCGCGCCTCAAATCGCTGGCCGAAAGTCTTGGAATGGACTGTTTCTCCAGCGCCTTCGACCCCAGCGCGGTTGATTTTTTAGAAAAGATGAACGTTCCCGCTCACAAGATCGCTTCATTCGAACTGGTCGACATTCCCCTGATCCAAAAAATGGCCGGGACAGGCAAACCTCTCATCATTTCGACTGGCATGGCGACAGTCGAGGAAATTGAGGAAGCATTGCAAGCCGCTCGCCACGCCGGTGCAAAACAAATCGCTTTGCTCAAATGCACCAGCGCATATCCCGCGCCGGTGGAAGAAATGAATCTCCGCACCATACCGGAGATGGCCCGCCGTTTCGCAGTTCCCGTGGGCTTATCCGATCACACCATGGGAGTCGAAGTTCCAGTCGTCGCGGTCGCCCTCGGGGCTTGCATCATCGAAAAACATCTCACGATCTCGCGTTCCGCCCCCGGCCCCGACAGCGCGTTCTCGCTCGAGCCTCACGAATTCAAGGCGATGGCCGACGCAATTCGAACCACCGAGAAAGCCCTCGGAACAATACATTTCGGCCTCAGCGGCAAAGATGAATCCAGCCGCACCTTCCGCCGCTCGCTATTCGTAGTCCAAGATGTAAACTGCGGAGAAATATTCACCACGCGAAACGTCCGCTCTATTCGGCCCGGCAACGGCCTCCATCCCCGCCACTTGGCGGACGTATTGGGCAAACCCGCCGCCCAAGGCATCAAGCGCGGTACTCCTCTGGCCTGGCAGTTTGTGGTCCGATCATAAAGTGCGGGGAGTAAAACCAATTTTTAACGCTCAAGTAGCGGTACTCCCGCTAAGCCTCGTTACTGCGCCACTCCTTGGCGGCAGGAATTAAGGATACCGGTGATTTGTTGTCCGAAGTACAAACCGACGAGAAGCAGCACCGCGAGGCAATCGTTCAGGTGTCGGCACCCGAGCCTTCTCCTGCAATCCTGCCAAAACTCAGCTTTCAAACCGAGATGGGGCGGGTTTCGCGGCACTCCGGAATAGCTTTCGCGGGAACAATTTTTTCCGCCGGTCTCGGTTACTTTTTCAAAATCTATCTGGCGCGGGTCTTGGGGGCAGATGCCCTTGGCCAATATGCGCTGGGAATGACCATCATTAGCTTCCTGGGCGTGGTGAACGCATTCGGACTTCCTGATGCTGCCATGCGATTCGTCGCGCATTACTCCGCAGCGGCCAAATTTGCCGCCCTTCGATCCCTGTTGTGGAACGGCGCTGGAATACTGCTTGCCGGAAATCTGGTTTTCGCGGTTGTTCTCCTCAAGATCGGCCCTTGGATCGTCACTCGCTTTTATCACTCTCCCCAACTCGTTCACTATCTTCCGCTGTTCGCCGCCATCATGCTCACCGGCGCGCTCATCTCTTTTTTCAGCAAAGTCCTGGCTGGCTACCAACAGGTCGGTCGCCGAACTGTAATTACTCGTTTCATCGCCACTCCGCTCACCGTGGCCATCACGATTGTGTTGATTTCTCTTGGTGCTGGCCTAAGGGGATACCTGATGGCGCAGATTGCATCCGCTATCGTTGTCGTCGCGCTCCTTGTCGCTATGACTTGGCGGCTAACGCCGTCCGCAGCCCGTTCTCCTGATCTGAAGCGGCTTTCCCTCGCCCCAGAGGTTTGGTCCTTTTCCGCTGCCATGCTCGGAGTAGGGCTCATGGAATTCCTCATGGGCGAGGCGGACCGGGTCGCTCTCGGGTATTTCCGTGGAGCCTACGAGGTGGGCATCTATTCCGTCGCTGCCGCCCTCGTGGCCTACGAGATCATTATCTTGCAATCGGTAAATCAAGTCTTCGGGCCCATCATCGCCGATCTTCATACCCGCGGGGAACACCTTCTCCTGGGCCGCATGTTTCAGACTCTCACCAAATGGATGCTAGGCCTCACCTGCCCTCTGGCTTTTGTGATGATCGTCTTCGCGCAACCCATTATGCGTATCTTCGGCCGTGATTTCGCCACCGGCTGGCCAATCCTGGTTATCGGAACTTGCGGTCAACTCGTAAACTGCGGCGTTGGCTCCGTAGGTTTCCTCTTGTTGATGTCAGGCAATCAGCGCCGCTTGGTCCGCGTGCAAGCCACCATGGCCGTGATTATGGTTGGGCTCAGCATTTGGCTGGTGCCGCTTTGGGGCGCTTGGGGAGCTGCCGTGGCCGCTGCGATAACCAACATAGGCGTGAACATCTGGAATCTCATCGAAGTGAATTCCGCACTGCGGATTTCGCCTTACAACTCCAGTTATTTCAAACTGCTCCCACCTGTCGGATTAAGTCTGTTTATCGCTTTGCTCATGACTCGGGTATCTGTCTTCGCCAAAGTCGAGTGGATGAACGTCCTGCTCACGCTTGCGCTCGTCTATGCGGCATTCACCATCACTGCTCTTCTCATCGGTCTGGACGCGGACGACCGCTTGATCGCCAATGCCGCCTGGAACCGCGTCCGAGGAGCCTTCGCGCAATGACGATGACGACGAAGATGCAGATGCCGGCCGAGAGGACGACCGTGAACCAGTGGCGCAAAATCGAGCTTCCTGAAGATCTTTGTATAGCCGCCGAAAAAAAGTTCGGTGGCAGGTTTCTCCACGTTCAGGAACTCCTGACTTTTCTGCTGCAAGAGTTGCTGCGGGAAGACAGCGTAGAACTGGATCGTGCCGAACAAGCGGCCGTGGAACAGAGACTGAAAGACCTGGGGTATCTGTGAGCCGGTATCTATGAGCCGCCCTCTCATGCCGAATCCGAATAGACCCCCGATACGAGATGTGTTTCGTAGAGCCTGGCGCCGAGGACGCTCCATTCTCCCGGAACAGGGCTTTCACTTCGCGCGGCCGCTGGTTCTGCTTCAAAGCGACGACTGGGGCAGGGTCGGAGTGCGGGATGCCGAGTGTTGGGAACACTTACGTATTGCCGGTGTGAACCTCGGTGAGCGTCCCTACGATTTCTACAGTCTTGAAACCGCCGGTGACGTCGAAGCCATCACCTCCATGCTCAGCCGTCACCACGATTCGAGTGGCCGTCCCGCTTGTCTCGGAATGAATTTCATTCTGGCAAACGTCGATTTCGCTAAAGTGAGTGCTGGTAATTTTCGGGAGATTCACCTTCGTCCCTTAACCGCCGGTTTGCCGGATGGTTGGTATCGCCCCGGTTTGTTTGAGGCGTATCGCAGCGGCATCTCAGCCGGAATTTTATCGCCCGCGCTGCACGGTCTAACCCACTTCTGTCATCCTTCCACCGAGCGCTATCTGCGCCACGACAGTGACAATGCAGAGGAAAGGGAACGCGCGTCTCTCTTGCGAACCTTGTGGAATGCGGGCGTGCCCTACATCCACTGGCGCATGCCGTGGATCGGATTCGAATACTCTGACCCCAGCCAACCAGGGCAAGAACAATTCTTGAACTCCAACGTTCAGGAAGGTCTCATAGAAACTGCCGTCGCCGCCTTCAAACAATTCTTCTCCGCCGCTCCCCGTTCAGCCTGCGCTCCCGGATATCGTGCCGACTTCGCCACGCATCGCGCCTGGGCAAAACATGGCATCCGCGTGGCGCAGAATGGCCCCGGAATCCCCACCCCGCCTCACTTCCATCCCAACGCCGAGTTCAACGGCCCGCTCCATCTGTATCGCACCATCGATTTCGAGCCCGCGGTGGCGGAAGGATTCTCTTTGGACGCCTGCATTAAGAAAGCCGAACTCAGCCTGGCCCGCGGCATCCCCGCGATTATTTCCGTGCATTCGATCAACTTCCACTCAGCGCTAAAAAATTTTCGTAGCCCCACCGTGAAGCTTCTCGATGAATTTCTCTCCGCGCTGGAGTCGAAGTATCCCGATCTCTTGTACCTTCGGGATGAAGATTTGTACGACTTGGTCGAGACCGGCAAGTTTGAGTCGATGCAAACTGCCGTCCGCGTTTCAGTAACGAAACAGAGATTCAGCGCCGGTCTACTTGCGGCAGCAGTAGGACAATCGTAATGCCAGATCGAAAGCCAGATCGACAGTCATTGATCTTCGTCACCATCGACTGCCTGCGCGCCGATCATTGCGGCTTTATGGGTTATGGAGTCCCCACCACTCCGTTCCTCGACCAATTGGCTGCACAAAGTTTCGTCTTCTCCAACGCCATCGTGGCCGGAGTTCCAACTTATTATTCGTTCCCCGCAATCATGGCGTCCCGTTACCCACTGGCTCTTGGGCGCGAAGTACTCGGCTTGGCTCCTGGCGAGATCAATCTAGCCTCCGTCCTTAGAGACGCGGGTTACAACACCGCCTTCTTTGGCGCGGCCAATCCTTATTTGTCCCCCCAGTTTGGCTACAATTTCGGCTTCGATACTTTCCTCGATTTCTTGCAGGACCATGATTTGAATGACGACGATTTGCCTGTCCATCCCTCTGATTCCGTTCTTCCATCGCAAATCGAGAGCCACTGGAAAACCAGACTCAATGCGGCTTTGGCTAATCTCAGCCATAAAATACCCGCAACCGGGAGTGCCTACGACGAGCTTTATTTCCGCTATTGCCAGCGTCGATCCGCCCTTCACTCCCCGTCGTTCGACTTACTCCGCCGCTTTCCAGCAGCCGATGTCATCGTTAACCAGGCGGAAGCATGGCTGTCGTCAATCGGCGACAGTCCCTTTTTTCTTTGGCTGCACTTCATGGATCCGCACGCCCCTTACTACCCCACGGAAGACGCTCTCAAACTTCTTGGGAACAGCCAAACCGCTTCGCGCGCCCGTTACCTCAATGCTTTCTGGAATCGCTCTGATTTGGGAAGCCATCGCCTCCATCGGCACAATAAAGAAATGATTGCCATGTATGACGCGGGGATTCGTTGGGTGGATACGCAATTGGCTCGTCTCGTGGAAGTCCTGCGCCGCTCGCATCGCTGGGAAAATTGCATTTTCACAGTCACCGCCGATCATGGAGAAGAATTCCTCGATCACGATGGCCGCTATCACGCGCCGTCTCTGTCCGAAGAACTAATTCACGTTCCACTTCTGATCCGCGTTCCCGGAGTGGCCGAGCCTGGAGATAAAAAGAAAAACATTCGCCGCGATCCGTTCAGCTTGCTGCATCTTGCACCCACTCTGCTTGCTGCCGCGAACGCTCCAATCCCCGGCGACTTCCAAGGGACAAACTACTGGCCGAACCTCCAGCAAGAAAACGCATGGCCGTCGCCGCCGCCCGCAATTGCCGAGTGTGTCGCCGATTCCACCAATCCTTTTCGCACCGGGCAGAGTCTAGGTTTTCGCCAGCTCGCCATTCGTGAGCCGCGCTATAAACTCATTCTCACCTTCAATCAGGAGAATAAGATTCTTTCCGAATCACTCTTCGATCTGGAAGCTGATCCCGCGGAGCGGCATCCCTTGCATAACAGCGCAAATCGCGCAGACCGGCGGCGTTTGTTGCAGGCCGCTCTTGAGCATCTGCGGAGCTCTCATCCCCTTCGCGGATCGGATGCACATCTTCGCATGCGCTTGCGCGGCATTACGCGAAAACTGACCGATGCAAGCCAAACTTCAAACGAAAAGTTCACTCCGGCCGTAATGATGTAATCGAAGATGAAACCGATTGACATCCTGGTGGACTCCCTCGCTGACGAGGGCCTGACCAATGCCCAAATGATCAACGCGCGGGAGATCGTCAGCCGCCTCAATCCCGATCGCTTCCACGTGACCATGTTCGTAAGCGGCAGGCCCGCCCCACAAATTTCCGCCCGTCCAAACACTCGCTTGATTGGCCTTCCCAGCAGACTCAGAACCCTCCCGATCCTGAGTCGATTTCTTTTTGGCCCGCAGGAAATTCTGTTTTACCTGAAGGCCTCTCCTGCCAGCCGTTGGTATTTGAAACTGCCGTCAGCCCGCAGAAATCGATGTACCATCGTGGGTACAATCGAATCACAAAGTGACCTGGAGCAGGATGCCACGGTAACTCCCGGCGCAAAGCGTTTGATGGAAGAAACTATCCTGCGTTGCAATTATCTCTTCAGCAACTCCGCCAAAGTTCAGAGCAGCCTGCAATCGCATTACGGTTTGCCTAGCGAGATCGTCCCTACCGGAGTGGACATCACTGAATTCACTCCCAACTGGAATCGATCGCCGAACCCCAGAGTGCGCATTCTGTTTGTCGGCGCGCTTCGTACTTTTAAAGGTCCGCAAATCGTCCTCCAAGCCGCACAATGTTTTCCGCAAGCCGATTTCGTTCTCGTCGGTGGCGGCGTGATGGCCGAAGAGCTGCGGCAGCGAAGCAAGGTTTTATCCAATGTCGAATTACGCGGGCCGCTCGGCAGAACGGCCGTTCGTGAAGAATTTGCCAGGGCCGATATATTCATGTTCCCTTCGCGTTGGGAGGGGTCGCCCCGAGTTCTGATGGAGGCCGCTGCCTGTGGCCTACCCGTAATTGCCCGCCGCGACTACGAGCCGGAAACCGTGCTCGATGGCATGAGTGGTTTCCTCGCTGGCAGCGACGCTGAAATGTTGATGCAACTTGCACCCTTGATCGAGGATGCCAATCTTCGCCGCCGCATGGGAGAATGCGGACGCGCGCACATCGCTCGCTTCAGCTGGGACGTGATCACTCGCCAGTGGGAGTCGATCTTCACCCGCCTCGCACTTCAGCATCGTAATAGTGCGCGTCGTAATGGTGCGCCCTCTTGAAGTCAAGCGTCCCCCGCCTCGTAATCGTTACCGAAATCATCGCTCCTTATCGCATCCCTGTCTTCAACGCGCTCGTCGCCAAGCCCGAAATTTCTTTGCATGTCATCTTTTTGTCGGAGAACGATCCCACTCTCCGCCAGTGGCGCGTCTACAAAGATGAAATAAAGTTTTCCTGGCAGGTGCTGCCATCCTGGCGGAAGCGCTTCGGCGGTCGCGGAGTTTTACTCAATAGCGGCCTGCACCGGGCCCTGAATCACGCCCGGCCTGATGTCGTGCTTTGCGGCGGATACAACCATCTGGCCTACTGGCAAGCCACACGCTGGGCGAAAGCCAATCGCACACCTTTCATCCTTTGGTCTGAAAGCACCAGCTTCGATCGGCGGCCGAAATATCGAATCATCGAATTCATGAAGTCACGTTTTCTCAATTCCTGCGCGGCATTTCTCGTCCCCGGAAAGTCTTCCTCGCATTACCTCGAGCAACTCGGAATCCCGTCGGCCTTAATTTTTACCGCGCCCAACGCCGTGGACACCTGTTTGTTTTCTAAACTGTCTACCGCGGCGCGGCAGGACGAAACCCGTGTCCGATCCGCTCATAATCTGCCCGCGCATTATTTTCTCTACGTCGGAAGATTAGTGAAAGAGAAGGGCATCTTCGATCTTCTGCAGGCCTATGCCCAACTCAGTCCTGAAATCCAAAAACAAACCGCTTTAGTCTTTGTCGGAAGCGGCTCCGAGCAAGCCGAGCTCGCGAAACGCGCTTCCAAAATAACTTCAGGCCGCGTTCAATTTCTCAATTTCATGCATCGTGAAGAATTACCCGCAATCTACGCTCTTGCAGACGCATTCATCTTCCCCACTCATAGCGATCCGTGGGGCTTGGTAGTAAATGAGGCCATGGCCTGCGGCTTGCCGGTGGTCGCTTCCAACGTCGCAGGATGCACCGCAGACCTGGTGGAGCATGCCTCGACTGGATTTGTCGTCGCCCCCGCAGACGTGACTGCTTTAACCTCCACCATGAAAAACCTCGCGGAGGATTCCACCTTGCGAACTGCGATGGGCCGCCGAGGCCGCGCTCGAATTGACCAGTACTCCCCGGCCGCGTGGGCTCAAGGAGTCGTGCAAGCCGTTACCTCTCTCTGCTCAAAATAGTCTGCAGACCCCTGACACGAGTGCTCCCATCATCCCGAAGCAACCCCATCATCCCGTTTTCACCCTGTCATCCCGAGTGAAACGAGGGACCCTGGTTTCTTTCGGCCTCGACCGAAACCAACGTTATGTTTCCCCCACGATGATTTACCAGAAAGATGACCCGTATCTTCCTCGCTACCCGTTTTACTCCCAAATGTCGCCGATAATATGGAGGCTCAACCAATCACTTCAATTGTCGGCAGCATCGCGGAGATCGTCGGATGGCAAGTCCCCTGGGACGCCAAAAGTTGGACTTAAAAAACGTGATTACATCGCGCACTTGCTCTCCGCAGCGGGTTGAAATTCTTGAGTGCTCGCTTCGCGATGGGAGCTATGCCGTCGATTTCAAGTTCACGGAAAACGATACTGCGATCTTAGTCGGCGCGCTCGGGCAACTCGGCGTGCGCTGGATTGAAGTTGGCCACGGGTTGGGCCTGGGTGCTGCGCAAGCCGGCAAAGGTGCAATGCCAGCTTCGGACGAACGCCTGATCGCCGCTGCCAGGCGCGCCGCCCCCAACGCCGCGATCGGATGTTTCTTCATCCCCGGCATCGGCACCACGGATCAGCTCAAGTCCGCCCGTGCAGCCGGTCTCGACTTCGTCCGCATCGGCTACAACTCTACGGAAATCGAAGATGCTTTCCCGTATTTAAGCTTGGCTAAGGAGTTGGGGCTGATGGCTTGCCTCAATTTTATGAAGACCTACGGCATCCCGCCTTCCGCGTTCGCAGAAAAGGCGCGCGCCGGCGCAGATGCGGGCGCCGACGTTGTCTACTGCGTCGATTCGGCGGGCAGCATGTTTCCCGAGGACGTTCGCCAATACATCTCCGCGGCGCGCGACCGTTGCAATTGCGAACTGGGTTTTCACGGACACAACAACTTGCAGTTCGCCGTCGCCAACAGCGTGGAAGCGGTTCGCTGCGGCGCGAACTTCATCGACACCACGCTCTACGGCCTGGGTCGCAGCTCCGGCAACGTCCCCACCGAAGTTGCTGTGGCTGTTTTCAATAATCTAGGCATCGAAACCGGACTTGATCTCTTCGCCGTAATGGACGCCGCGGAAGAATTTATCGGTCCCCTCATGTCGCAAATGCAACTCTACGACATGACCTCCGTTGCCATGGGATGCAGCCAGTTTCATTCTTCATTTCTTCCCCAAGTCGCCGATGCTGCCCGAAAACACGGCGTCGATCTGCGCAGACTTGTCGTGGCCATGGGAAAACTGGATCCCGTCAAGTTGGACGAAACCATGCTGACCCGCGTCGCCGGCAGTCTGCCAAAGCTCCAGGCAACTTCTCCTCGTGAGCGGCTGACTTCCTTTTCCGCACCCGGCATCTCTCCGCAAAGCATCAGCAGTTCCTTATCATCCGTGCAATCGCTGCTGGAAGGCATGATCGTTACCTGCGCGAAACGCCGCGCCCGGCCTGTGCTGGAACTGGTCGCCTCTGAATCGCCTTCCTCGGAGTTGGTTCTGGCCGATTTAGTTCTCGCCGAGGGACCGATTGTGCTCGGTAGAATCACATACGGTTCCTTCGACGTTCTTGAACAAGTCCTGAGAATCGCCGGCAATCAGATTTCATTTTTTCTGAATGACAAAGACGGTGGCGCATGGGCCTCGGAATGGCCGCCCTACGTAAAAGAGATCATTGGCGAAGAGAGAGTCTTGCCCGTACGATCCAGGCGCCTCTACGCCACTTACATGGAAGACGCCCTGCTGGCTGCCGCCCAGCGCTTCGGCGAATTTTGCCTCATCATCTACGGAAGTCCGGACGCCGAACTGCTGAACTGTTGTTGCCAATCTTTTCGCAATGTCGTAGTCCACGGAAAAATGCCACCGGTATCTCCGGAGAACTGCTGGCAGATGGCCGATTTTTCAGATCGTATGCACTTCGATCTCGGCATCGCCGTCGCGCTGCTCCTTTGTCCGCCCAGCGCCGAGGATTCCGTTTCCATCGATCAGCTCCTTTCTGAGCAGGGCATCGTCATTACGGCCGCCCACTTCCCGCGTTTCGAAACCGATATTCCCGGCCGCAGCATCCTTCGCCTCGATCCCAGCCATGCCTATCGTGGCCAAATCGACCGCTGGGCCGCCATTTCGAAACTGATGAACTTAGCTCAAGTCAATACCGTGATCATGCAACGACAATGACCATTCGTCAGACCATCACAGAGGTTGTCGAGCATAACCAACATCGCATCTTCTTGGTCGATGCCGTTTCCGGTCGTGAGCTCACCTACGGCGAATTTCATATCCAGGCTTGCGCCCTTGCTGCGGAGCTGCACCGCCGAGGCTTGCAAAAGGGCGCCCGCGTCGGCGTGATAATCCCCAACTGCAGCGAACTGGCCGTACTCTATTTTGCCTGCATGTATCTTGGCGCCGTCATCGTCCCAATCAATCCCACACTCAGCAAGAGCGAAGTTCAATTCATACTGGAAAGTTGCAAACCCTCCTTCGTGATGGCAACGGAGGTTATCGCTAAATCGCTAAAACAGCTCCACCAAAATATTTGTGTATTGGCAACCGCCAGCGACGCAATCGGAGCATCCACCGACCCCAACAAAATCGTCATCGACCATCTGCAGCCCGCTCCGTCCTTCGTCTTGCTTCAAACCGCGGAAGCCGATCATCCGGCCGATCTCATGGCTGATCTCCTGGCCGATCTCCTGACCGACGACCTGCTCGTGATTATGTATACCTCAGGCACGTCGGCAAAACCCAAAGGCCTGGCGCACAAAATTGGAAGCATGTTTCGCAACGCCGCGGCGTTTGCCTGTGCTCAGAATATCGACCAGAACTCTCGCTTTTATTTAACCCTCTCCATGGCCTACATGGGCGGCTTCTACAACCTGCTCGTGCTGCCGTTCCTGTGCGGGGCCAGCGTCGTCGTGGATCATGTCTTCGATGCGCGTGCCAGCCTTCACTTCTGGGAAAAAGCCAAAAAGCACCAGATCAACACTCTCTGGATGGCCCCAACCGTACTGTCGATCCTCTTAAGAATGGATCGCGGCCGCACCGGAGAACAGTTCTGCCGCGCCTCGGTGCGCCATGCCTTCGTCGGCTTCGCGCCGCTTCCGCTAAAAGTGAAAGATGAGTTCGAGCTTCGCTACGGCGTGCAGTTGATCGAAAACTATGGCCTCTCCGAAACTCTCTTCGTAACCGCCCGCTCCCACGCAGGTCATGGCAATAGCGGCTACGTGGGCGAGCCTCTGCCCGGCGTAGCAATAAGAATCGGAACCGACGCACAAGATTGTGCCGGCGTTGATCAATCCGATGTTGACCGAGAAGGAGAAGTGCAAATTCTCACCCCTGACCTCATGGCTGGATATCTGAATGCCGCCGGCGACTTGCTGGAGGTGCAGCCCTCGAACTGGTTCCCAACCGGCGATATCGGACGGCTCGACGCACAAGGCTCTCTCTCCATCACCGGTCGCAAGAAGGACATCATTATTCGCGGAGGTATCAACATCAGTCCTGCCGCCATCGAAGACTCTCTGCTGCAAGTTCGCGGAGTCTCTGAGGTCGCCGTCGTCAGCATTCCTCACGAACTCTATGGCGAAGATATTGTGGCAGTCTTAAAACTCGAACTCGGGCTGGATCTCGATTCCTTGCTGCCTGCCCTCGCCGGTCATGCGAAAGAAAACCTGGCAGCGCACCAGCAGCCCGCCCGCTACATCGCCATCGACGAACTGCCGCGGACTGCGAGCGGCAAAGTGCAGAAAGCTCGCCTTCGTGAATTAGTAGCGGAGAAATTTCAGTTAAGTTCAAGTCTGCGCAAGCCGGAGCCGGAGCGTGCTATCGCGGCCTGTTCATGATCCAGACCCAAGAGTAAATATGAAAATCATCGATCTTTCCTTGCCCATCGAAGAAGGCATGATGACTTTTCCCACGCATTGGCATCCCGTCGTGGAAATCTCCATCCTCGGTCGGCACGGCATCGAAGGCCGCGAGACTCGCAAAATCGTTTTAGGCACGCACGTTGGCACTCACGCCGATGCCCCGCGTCACTTCATTCCCAACGGCGGCACCATCGACAATGTTCCCTTGGATGTCCTCATCGGTCCCGCCACGGTTGTAGACTTCACCGGTTGTGCACCGCTGCAAGAGATCACCGTCGCAAGTCTCAAGCAAAAATTAAACAATCAAGTCCCCGGGCGCCTCATCCTGCGCACCGGTTGGTCGGATTATTTCGGCAACCTCAAGTTTTACAACGAATACCCTTTTCTGTCGGAAGAGGCGGCCCAATGGCTCGTCGAACAAGGTGTTCGCCTCATTGCCATGGACACTCCATCCCCCGATAACCCCGCCCACTCGCGCGGCACTCCCAAAGATTCTCCTAACCATAAAGTTTTGTTGGGAGCTCAGGTCGTTCTCGTCGAGTATCTGACCAATCTCAAATCGATCACCACCCCGGAGGTCGAACTGATCGTGTTGCCGCTAAAGCTGAAAGGTTGTGACGGCTCTCCAGTCCGCTGCGTTGCCATTGAAAGATGAACCGAAGACCCAAGACCGAGGCCCCTTTGACCGAGAGCATAATGCAATGGCTTGCCGCCTGGTTTGCAAGCAAAGGCAGAAGAACCAAGCAGCAAAACGTCTCCTCGTCCGCCAACATCGACTACTTCGAGGCGGGATGGCTGACCTCGATGGAAATTGTGGAATTCGTCACGGAAATTGAACAGCACTTTGGCATGCAGTTTTCCGAAGACGATTTGCAGGACCCGCGTTTCGTAACCATCGCCGGCCTCGCCGAGCTGATTCTCGAACGCTCCACACAGAACGCTGAAAGTAACTTTTTGACAGGAAGTTTCAGCCAATGACCGCGACCCTCGCAACACCCTCGCTCCACGCGCCCACGCTGGCTCAAAATTCTCTCGCAAAACTGCACGTCCTAACTCTCACCCCTTTTTATCCTTCATGTGGCGATGAGATCAGCGGATGCTTTGTCGCCGAATCTCTTCAACAGGTCCAGTCTCAAGGCGTTACTTCTTCCGTGATTGCTGTCGACTCGATCTATCGCTCGGCCAGGAAAACATCTCCGCAGTTTGCCGCCGAATGGCTTCGCTATCCCCAGCTCCCCGGCAATTTCGGACTTTCCACCGCAGGCAACTTTCTCGGAGCCGTGCTCGTCAACAAAGTTCGCCAACTTCACCGCCGATCGCCCGTGCACCTCATCCACGCTCATGCTGCCCTGCCTTGCGGTCATGCCGCAATGTTTCTGGCGCGATCCATCGGCATCCCGTATGTCGTCACCATCCATGGCCTGGATGTCTTCAACAGTTGTTTTCAGACTGGATTCGCCGCGCGCTGGCGTCGAAAAAGTTCCCAGCGCGTCTATGCGAACGCCGCCAAAGTAATCTGCATCAGCGAAAAAGTTCGCCAATCGTTGACCAATGCCGATTTTCACTCAGCCGGTTCTCAGCCAGTTAACACTCAGCCATTCAAAACTGAAGTCGTCTACAACGGTACGGACACCGAACTCTTCACTCCAGCTACCGCGCAAACCGTTGCGCCGAATCTCCTGATGGTCGGAAATCTCTTGGCCGGAAAAGGCCAGGAACTTGCCCTCCAAGCAATCGCTGCCATAAAAGATTCATACCCGGATCTGCGCTGCACCATCATCGGCGAGGGCGCCGATCGCCATCGATTTGTCACCTTGGCGAAAGATCTGAACATCTCCTCCCGCGTTGACTTTCTTGGACGGCGAAGCCGCCGCGAAGTTGCCGAGGCCATGCGCAACTGTTCGATTTTCGTTTTGCCCAGTCGCTACGAAGGCTTGGGATGCGTTTATCTGGAAGCCATGTCCTGCGGCAAACCTGTGATCGCGTGCCGCGGGCAGGGAATTGATGAAATCATCAGCCACCGCATTAACGGATGGCTCATCCCCGTAGACGGTCTCAAAGAACTCACCGAGGGACTGCAAACCTTGCTGCCAAACCCCGCGCTGCGCGCCTCCATCGGTCAGGCCGCAAGAACCACCATCGTCAATGATTTCACCTTGACCCATCAGGCTCGTCATCTGGCCCGGATTTACCAGGAAGCCGCACCATGAATGTCGCAACCAAGACCGCCGCCACTCCAGCCCATCTCGCGGCTTCGCGTACCAACGTTGTCGCTCTCGCGGAGAACGATCTCGCCGAGATTGCCGGCTTCATTGCTTCGCAGTCCGGACGAAGTCCGCAAGCAGTGGAAGATCATCTTCGCTGGTTCTTGCTTCAGAATCCAGCCCGCGAGCCGGAAGACCCGCTGGGCTTCGGCCTGCGATCGCCAGATCGACAATCAGACGATCGACGATCAAACGATCGACTGTCAAATGATCGACGATCAAACGATCGACGATCACAAGATCGGCTCGTAGGATGTATCCTGTGCAGTCCTCAAACCTTTCGAATCGGTGATCAAATCATCCATCTCATGGGATCGAGTTCCTTTTATGTGGAGGAAACCTTCCGCGGCCAGGGTGCCCGAATTTTTCTGCGTTACACTCGCATTCCCGCGCCTCTCTTTGGTTCTTCCGCAAATGCCGATGCTGCCGCCCTGTGGAAAGCCGCCGGAGCCACTCCCATTCCGTTCTCCGACGGTGAACTTTTCGGCGTGCTCCACTGGCCGCCGGTCGCCGAGGAGTTTGCCCATCGCAAACATTCGCATCGCCTCGTGACCCGCTTAGCCTCCAGCCCAATTTCTAACCTCGCAAAGCTCTGCCGCCCCTTGAAACTCCCAGCGCATTCTTCCACGTCTCTGAGGCTCCTTACATCGCCTGAGCAAGTCGGCAAGCTCTTAAACGATCTTCCAGAGAATGACTTTTCTCTTGGCGGGCCGTCTCAGAAACTTACCGCTCTGCGGGACCTGCGCTATATTCGCTGGCGCTATTTCTCCGCTCATGACGAAACCACCGCCGCCTTTGCATTCCGCAGCCGATCCGCAAGGCGCGAAATTCTGGTAACTGTGAACATCCGCCAACGTGGATATCGCGGACAGATCAACGTTCTCAACCTTCTTGATGTCTACCCTGAGGCTAGTTGTGAGGAGTGGCTGGAAATCGTCAGCGCTTTAGCCCAGCGCTATCGCTCAGTAGTGGACGCAATAGTTCTGCGCAACCAAAATCCTGAGCGGAAAAAACTATTGTGCTCGCGTGGCTTCCTGTGGCGCGCCTTTGACGCTTCCACCGGATGGTTTCTGGATAAAGTGAAGCGATTGCCCGCCCAACCGTGGTATTCAGTCCCGGCCGATGGCGATGCGCTTATTTAGCGCTGCCATCGCTCGGCGGCGCATTGTTGATGCCATGAACCTGAGAACTCGAACTCGATCGTTGGCGATTCAGGCAGCCGCACTCTTTCGCGCGCAGGAGATGCACTTCCAAACTCTCGACCCTCAATCGCAAGCCCTCGTAGTTGCCATGCACGAAACTCCTCCGTCCCTCGCCGCCAACTTCCGTACGCAGCTGGAATGGGCCTCGCAACATTTTAAAATCGGCAGCCTCGAAGATCTCGCCGGATTGTGGGCGCCTCGCACCCAAGCCAAACCCGCATGCAAGCCTCTTCTGATTCTTACATTCGACGATGGCAGAGAGAGCAACTACACCGTGGCCGCACCTCTGCTCGAATCGTTCGGCGGTCGCGGAGTATTCTTCATCGTGCCCGCCTTCGCGGAGACTTCTGGCTCGCCCCATTCCTTGCATTTCTATCGCACCAAAATAAATCCTGATTTCAATAGCCGCTGCGACTCCGGCTGCGAATCCAAGCACCATGAATCCGAAGACTGGAAGCCGATGAGCCCGTCACAGATTGCCGATCTGGCCGCGCGCGGCCACGCCATCGGAAACCACACCGCAACTCATCGTCGCTTGCTGAATCTTTCATCCGCCGATTTGGAGCAGGAGATCGTGGATAGCGCCCGCCAGCTCGCATCCTGGACCGGTAAACCTGTAGAAGCATTTGCCTGGACCTTCGGCTGGGATTCTATCGACCGGAATGCATGGGAAGTCGCGCGCCGCTACCATCGCTTCTGCTTCTCGCCCTGCGCCGGCATCGTCCATGCCGCGCGCGATCAGCCTTCCTTGCTCTGGCGGCGCGAAATCGAAGCCCGCTACTCCGCGCCCGAATATCGCTTCGCTTATTCCGGTATCGTCGATCTCTGGTGGGCCGGCCGCCGTAGGAGTCTGCGCAATCTGGTGAAACCTTCATCCTGATTCGCAGGCATTCCTTCGTGCCCTTGGTGGTTAACGGTTTTGCAAACTGACCCATCACTGAAATCACGAACCGGCCGTGCTGCCAAATCAGCTCCCGGATTATGACCCACATTTTCATCAATGCGCTTGCGGCCAGTGCAGGAGGAGGCCTCACTTACATCCGCAACGTTGTGCCATGTCTGGCTGCCCGCAATAATGCTCGCGTGACACTATTAGTCGGTAACAGCTTGCGCCATGAAATCGCCCAATCGGAGCGTGTCACAGTTCTTGCCGAGCAATATCCGCAAGGCATCGTTCAAAGATTCTGGTACGAGCAGCGCGCAGTCCCAGCCATCCTCCGGGCTTCAGGAGCCGATATCCTGCTCTCCACCGGAAATTTTGCTCTCTTCCGCTCGCCGGTGCCGCAAATTCTTCTCAGCCGAAACGCGCTCTATACCTCGGCGGATTTTCTTCGCGACCTCCGTGACCGTGGAGACTATCGCATGTTGCTCGATACCAAAATCAAAGCTGCTCTGGCGCGTTGGTCAGTGCGTGCGGCCTCCCGCACCGTTGCTCCCAGCGAAACCTTCGCGCAAGAGTTGCAGCAATGGACCGGTCAGAACGTTTCCTTTATCCACCACGGATTCAACCCCGATACTTTTTTCAAGCAAGAGCAAGCCTTACCGCCCGAGACGGAACAGAAGTTCGCCGCCACGGCAGGCTCAGTGCGTCTTCTCTTCGTCAGCCACTACAACTACTACCGCAATTTTGAAACTCTCATTCGCGCCGTCGCACTCCTGAAAAAATATCTACATCCTCGCGCCGTTCGGCTGGTTCTCACCTGCAAACTTCATTCCCCCGATAATCCCGGAAGCTACCACGCGGAGAACGCCGCCGCGCTGGTTCAGAAACTCGGCCTTGCGGCCGAGGTCATCGAACTCGGTGCGGTCCACTATGCCGCTCTTCACCACCTCTATCGCCACTGCGACATTTACGCCACGCCCGCCTATGCCGAGACTTTCGCCCATCCCTTGGTGGAGGCAATGGCCAGCGGACTTCCGGTGATCGCCTCCGATCTTCCCGTCCACCGCGAAATTTGTGGCGCGGCCGCGCTGTATTTTCCGCGCTTTTCCCCGGAAATCTTGGCGGAGCGCGTGATGCAAGTGTCCAGTTCAGCCCAGCGGCACCAGCAAATGCGCGAAATCGGACTATCCCGTTCCCACGATTTCAGCTGGGACAAGCACGTTGACCAATTGCTCCAACTGGCGCGACAGCTCGCCAAATTGCCTGCGCCGGCATAAATCCCACTCCGGCACGAACAAAGATTGGCAACCTCTCGCACACAAGACTCACAGCCCCTCCACGTAAGATGAAGCCAGTGCCATAGAGGAAGAGGTCTTCGCTTCGGATGTGCGGAATCTTCGGCATCATCGGGTTCAACGCGGCTGTGGCGCCGGATTTACTCCTACGCGCCACAAATTCGCTCGCCCATCGCGGCCCCGACGATAGCGGCACGGTGCTTCTGCGCGACCCCGCCCTTCCAGCTATCGAGATCGGCCTCGGAAGCCGCCGCCTCGCCATTCTCGATCTCTCTTCTTCAGGCCATCAACCCATGCACGATCCCGCCACCGGGAATTGGATCGTGCATAACGGAGAGGTCTACAATTTCCGCGAGATTCGCACCCGGCTTGAGTGCGCGGGATTTCGGTTCAATAGTTCTTCCGACACAGAGGTGATCCTCAAAGCCTACGCGCACTGGGGCGAGGATTGCCTTCATGAATTTCGCGGCATGTTTGCCTTCGCCATCTGGGATGCCCGCCACCACCGCCTCTTCGTCGCCCGCGACCCGATGGGAATCAAACCTCTCTACTACTATCAATCGGATCGCTACTTCATCTTCTCTTCCGAAGTGCGCACTCTGTTGCAGACCGGCCTTGTTCCTCGCCGGATCGATTCCGCCGGATTGTTGAATTATCTGACCTTCGGTTCGGTTTGCGATCCCAATACCCTGATCCAAAATGTAACCGCACTCCGCGCCGCCCATTTCCTCACCTGGCAAGGTGGCAGGGTCGTGGAAGAAGAATATTTCGACTTGCTCGATCCCACCTCCGAATTTACGGCCGACTCCGCACCCGAGCAGCGCGACGAAGTCGAAGCCAATATCTCTGCGATGCTCGATGAAGTCGTGCGCATGCAACTGGTCAGTGACGTTCCGCTCGGAGTCTTTCTCTCCGGCGGCATCGACTCCAGTGCTCTCGTCGGCATCCTCCATCGCAACGGCATTCAGCCCAGCACATTTTCGATTGTCTTTCGCGAATCCGAATACTCCGAAGCTCAGCATTCCCGCGCTGTGGCCCGGCATTTCCACACCGACCATCACGAGATCACCGTCTCCCAGTCCGATCTTTTCGCAGCCATCGGCCCAGCCGTTCAGGCCATGGATCTGCCCACCATCGACGGCGTCAATACCTACTTCGTTTCCCAACATACGCGCGCGGCCGGGGTGAAAGTCGCTCTTTCCGGTCTGGGCGGCGACGAGATGTTCGCCGGCTACTCCAGTTTCCGCACCGTTCCAAGAATGGAGCGCTTTACCGATTTGTGGAAGCAGGTCCCAAGCCTCGCTTCCAGACCCTTGGCGAGTGCCTTCGCCGCTGCCGCTCCGTCCAGCGATCAGAATCGCAAATTGACCGCCCTCGCCGAAGACGATGAAAGTGTGATTCACCCTTATTTTCTCTCCCGCATGGTTTTCACCCCCGAGCAGCAAAGTGAGTTGCTAACCGCAAGAGCAACCCATGGGGTATCGGGGAGCGAAGCATCGGCGCGTGCCGAAATTCCCTTGCTGGACTCTCTAAACCGTGCCCAGCATCTCGATGCCATCAACCGCGTCTCCTATCTTGAATCCCGCTCTTACATGCTCAACACTCTCTTGCGGGATTCCGATTCCATGAGCATGGCGCACGGCCTGGAGGTGCGTGTTCCGTTGATCGACCATCACCTCGCTCGCCGCATTCTCGCCTTGCCCGGTTCATCGAAACTGGATTCGCGAAAAATGGATTCTCGTACCCCGAAACCCTTGCTGGTCCGCGCTCTCGGAGGAACCTTGCCCGATAGCATCGTTCACCGCACCAAGCAGGGTTTCACTCTACCCTTTGATCAATGGCTGCGCGAAGATTTGCGCGGTGTCATGGAAGACTCCTTGAGCGCGATCGGTTCTAGCCCTCTAGGTTCCTACATCAATGAACGCGCGGCGCGCCGCGTTTTCACGGATTTTCTCAAAGGCCACACATCGTGGTCCCGTCCTTGGTCTCTGCATGTGCTCGAATCCTGGTGCCGGCTGCATCTTTCGAATTGAACGCGATGACTCAATTGGAAACATCTTGCGAATTTGTAAGCGCTAAGTCGGATAGCAAGCTTCCCGTCAGTGTCATCGTTCCCGTCCGCAATGAGGCGAAAAATCTTCCCCGTTGCTTGCTGGCATTGAAGGATGTCGGCGAGGTCATCGTCATCGATTCGCAAAGCTCCGACGAAACCGTGGAAATCGCGCGATCCCACGGAGCTCAGGTCATGCAATTCCACTATCGCGGCGGATGGCCCAAAAAACGCCAATGGGCCATGGATACCCTCTCTTTCGCTCACGACTGGATTCTTCTGCTCGATGCCGACGAGATCCTTACTCCTGAACTCGCCGGCGAAATTCGCAGCGCGATAAAGAATCCCTCGTTCAACGCCTACTCCATCCAGCTTCGCACTAAGTTTCTCAGTCGCACCCTCCGCCACGGAGACGTCGGCCTTTGGAAGACGTCTTTATTTCGTCAAGGCAGAGCGCATTACGAATGCCGCCTGCAAGATCAGGATGCCTCCATGGCCGACATGGAAGTTCACGAACACGTCGTTGTCCAGGGCGCAACCGGAAAGTTGCTCCATCCCCTCATCCACCACAACGTCGAATCCCTTTCCCACTACATTCGAAAGCATGATGAATACTCCAACTGGGAGTCCCGCGTCCTCTTGCAGAGAAACGATGCTCAGAGAAATAACTCCCATGAGCTTCCGCCATCGCTCACCGGCTCGCAGGCGCAGCGCCGCCGCTGGCTCAAGCGCAAACTTTTCGCAGTTCCGGGTTCTCCGATTCTGCTGTTTCTGTATCGCTATGTTTTTCGTTGCGGTTTCCTGGATGGCGTTCCCGGCCTGCTCTACGCCGGTTTTCAAGCCGTTCAAATGTTCCACACCAAAGCCAAGATCTACGAGCTTCGCCGGAAGTCTGAAGAACAGCAGGTTCGTAGCTGAGCAACAGGTTCGTGTCAGGGCAACGCTTTAGCGATGCCGCAAGTTCATCGGATTCCACGCCCCTTTAGGGGCTGGCAGCTAGAGAGAGAGATAAACCAATCCATGTGCGGCATTGCCGGGCTCGCAAACTGGGGAAACAAAGACGTGCTCAGCCGCATGGCCCGCGTCCAGGCGCACCGCGGCCCGGACGACCATGGTCTGTGGGAGCGCCGATTTCCTGATGGCTCCTACATCGGCCTCGGCAGCCGCCGCCTTGCCATCCTTGATCTTTCGCCAGACGGCCACATGCCCATGTGCAATGAAGATGGCACCGTCTGGATCACTTACAACGGAGAAATCTACAACTTCGCCGAACTTCGCCGCGAGCTGCAAAGCAAAGGCCATCGCTTCTCTTCGAACACTGACACCGAGGTCATCATCCACCTCTACGAGCAGGAAGGCGCCGCCTGCGTGCACCGTCTGAAGGGCATGTTCGCTTTCGCCATCTGCGATCTCCGCTCCAGCATCCCTAGCCTGTTTCTCGCGCGCGATCATTTCGGAGTCAAACCTCTTTATTACGTCCATCAAGGAAAAAAACTCGCCTTCGCTTCGGAAGTCAAAGCTCTGCTCCAGGTGCCGTCCATTCGCGCCGAGATGGATTTCGAATCCCTGCACCAATATCTGACGTTCCTGTGGGTTCCCGATCCCAAAACAATGTTCCGCGGAATTTATAAACTTCCCGCCGGACACTGCGCCACCTTTCGCAATGGAGAACTGGCAATCCGGCAGTACTGGGATCTAACCTTCCCGCCCGCCGCATTCCACTATCCTCGTTCCGAGTCCGATCTCGCGGAAGAGATTCGCGACCGCTTCCGGCAATCCGTCGAGTCGCAGATGATCAGCGACGTTCCCGTCGGCGCCTTTCTCAGCGCGGGCTTGGATTCCTCCGCGATTGTGGCCATGATGTCTCGCGCCGCCAAACAACCAGTCCGCACCTACACCATCACTTTTCCTGAGAAATATCGCCTCGGCGAATCCACTCTTGACGACCCCGGTGTCGCGTCGCGCCTGGCGCGTCAATTAGGTTGTGAACATCAACAGATCGTCGTCGAGCCTGACGTAGCCGAATTGCTGCCCAGCTTGGCCTGGCACATGGACGAGCCCACCGCTGATCCTGCGATCATCGCCGCATATCTCGTCTGTCGCGAAGCCCGCAAGCAATCGACGGTTTTGCTTTCCGGAGTTGGCGGCGATGAACTATTTGCCGGATATCGCAAACACGCTGCGCACCGCTTGGCCCAACTCTACCAACGCGTGCCCGGCATGTTCCGCACCGGCATCCAGTCCGCACTTTCGACTTTGCCCGGATTGCGAGGCTCCTCATTGAAAGGCGCTGTTCGCCTCGCCAAGAAAATGGCCCGCAGCGCCTCGCTCACTCCGCAGGAAGGTTTTATTCAGAACGGAACGTACTTGAACCGCTCGCAAAAAATGAATTTGTACAACGCCGATCTTCAGGATCGTCTCGCCGGTTGTGATCCCGCTTTTCGCCACAACTCCAGCTTCAACGCTGTCAGTGACGCCGACTTCCTGAACCAGATGCTCTACCTCGACACTAAGATTTTTATGGTAAGTCTTAACCTGAACTACAACGACAAGATGAGCATGGCTTCCTCCGTCGAAGTGCGGGTTCCTTTTCTCGATCGCGAACTCGCCGAATTTGTGGCCTGGAATGTTCCGCCAAATAGGAAGCTGAAGGGGTCTCTGCATCCCACCACCAAACACATTTTCCGCCGCGCTATGAAAAATATTTTGCCCGCGGAAGTCTTGCGCCAGCCCAAAGCCGGCTTCGCCGCTCCGGTCGACTATTGGCTCGCCAACGATTTGCGCGAGATGGTGGACGATCTGCTTTCCGATACAAACATTCGCAACCGCGGCTTATTCCGCCCGCAGTCCGTAAGGCGTTTTGTCGATGAGCATCGCAGCGGCAGGGAAGACTGGTCCATGCAAATCTGGCAGTTGCTCACGCTGGAAACTTGGACGCGGGTTTTCCTGGACGTCAACTCGCAGCAGCGAATGGAAGATCTCACTGCGAAACCGGAGACGGCAAGCGCTTGAACCGGAAACTCACCAAGGCGATAACCGAAGCCGCCGGCCTCCTCCGCGCACCGCAGCGCACCGCTCCACTGTTAAAAAAAATCGTATCTGACAAACTCCGAATCGCCGTTGATCGTCCGCATCTTTACTCCTACACCAAGACGAGGTACGCAAGCCCCTACGTCTTGAGTAAAGTCATGCACTGGATCGCCGAAGCCCAGCGCCCCGATGGCGGCATCCCGGCCTACTACAGCCTGCTCACCGGATACTCGCAATCCTACCCGGAAGTCACCGGCTACCTCATTCCAACTTTGTACGATTTCGCGGGGTACGAATCCGCCAGGTCGGCGGAAAATTTCCGCACCTCTTTTGCCGCTTACCGCGCCACTCACTGGTTGCTTTCCCTGCAAATGCCGTCGGGAGCTTTCCCCGCTGGACTTCACGGCGCCCCAGCTCAGCCCTCGATTTTCAATACCGGCCAGATTCTTCAGGGACTGGTTCGAGCCTATATCGAGACGGCCCGTCCCGATATTCTGGCTTCCGCTCTGGCGGCCGGCGATTGGCTCATTCTCACGCAGCAGCAAGACGGCTCATGGGCCGGGGACGGAGCCTATCAGAACTCCGCACACACCTACTACAGCATGGTGTCATGGTCCTTGGCCGAACTCGCTGCCCAAACCGGCAAATCCAAATTCGCGGTGGCCGCCGAAAAAAATCTGGACTGGGTTCTCTCGCACTTCCGCTCGAACGGCTGGATAGAGGGAATTAACCTCCAGGGTCATCCTGCCTATCTTCACTTCATCGCCTATGTTCTTCAGGGAGCTCTGGAATGCGCCGTCCTGCGCCCTCGCAATAACGATAATGCCATCGACGCCGTCGCTAATTCCGCATGGATATTGCTGCGCAGGTTCGAAACCACCAAATTCCTTCCCGGCGCTTACGATGATAATTTCAAATCACCCCGCCGTTTTAGTTGCCTCACCGGCAACGCGCAAATGTCTTGTGTCTGGCTTCGCCTGTTCGAGCTCACCCACGACCTCCGCTATTTCAACGCGGCTCTCAAGATGAACGAGATGCTCAAACAGTTGATTCCTCTGCGCGACCGCGCCGGAATCCTCGGCGGCGTCAGCGGATCTTACCCGATCTGGGGCAGTTATCAGCCATTTCGTTACATCAGTTGGGGCTGCAAATTTTTCGCCGATGCCCTCATGCTCGAATCGCGCATCAAGCAATCGTTTGACATATCTGCGGAAAAGGTCCTGCAATGCGCATCGTAATTCTGGCTCCCAGCGTGTATAGCGAAACCGCCTGTGCCATGGCCGCGCACCTCGCCGAGTCCGGTTACGTCCCGGTCGGAGCGCTCGCCATTTCCAGCCTCAATTCCAAAACTCTCCTGCGCAAGCTTGGCCAGTGGGGTTCGGCAGAAGTCGTACGCTACGCCTTCTCGAAATTAATTTCTCCCAATACCAGCCAGCCATCTGCAAATAATCCTTATCTCGATCCCATGCTCAAATCTGAGGCCGCCACGTTCCGCAGCCTCAGAGACGTTGCAGCTCATTATGGTTTTCCTGTCACGTTCTGTCACGACATGAACTCCGATCATTCTCTGGCCCGTCTCACCAAATGTGCGCCCGACCTGATCGTCTTCACTGGTGGCAACATCCTGCGCGCACGTCTGCTGGAAATTCCCACCCGCGGCGTCCTCAACGTCCATCTCGGATTGTTGCCGGAAATACGCGGTATGAGCAGTCCGGAATGGTCTCTGCTCGAGAATGTACCCCTCGGCGTCACCATCCACTACATGGACTCTGGCATCGACACCGGCCCGATTCTGAAGAAATATGAATTTGTTCCAGAAAACAAATGCGATTCTCTGAGCGAACTTCGCCATCGCCTCATCGCCTTTGGCGTCGAGAAAACTGCCGAAGTGGTCGCTGGTCTCGACCGCGGCCATCTCTCGGCGCAGCCTCAGCCCGATCTCGATAGAGATAAAAACAAAAATAAACATACGAATACGAGTTCGAATAAAAACGGCCAATTCTTCGTCATGCACGAGTGGCTCAGCTCAAAAGCGGCTGAACGACTCACCCACCATCGCACCCTCACTCAAACGGCGCATGGGTAAATAAATATGGGCAAGCTCAACACCATGCTCCAGACCGGCCGAGCCTTCGGCGTTCGCGGCTCTATGCTGCGTCTTCAGTATGAAGTCCAGCGTGGCAGCGGCCTCCTGTCACGAAAGATGCGATCCGTGCAAGGCTGGGATTCCTGGGATCTGAAGCGCATCGCACCCGCTATCAACGCAGCCTCAATGCGCTCCGCGCGCCGCGACGGCGCGATCCCATTTTTCTTCACGGATGCAAAAGCCCTGGGACCGCGACTCCGCGAAATCATCGGCCCCACCGGAGAATCGGCCGCAATCGCCGAGGCCGAACTCATCCTCACCGGTCATCTGCCCTTTTTCGGATCGCTCTCCTTCGACTGCGGCTTCCCCCCGCGCTGGTTTCAAAATCCGGTTACCGGCCAGAGCGTTTCTCCCCGCGAGCCGTGGACTCGAATGCGCTTCGCTTCGCCCGCCTGCGGAGATCTGAAGTTCATTCTTGAGTCTTCCAGATTTTTGTTCATCTATCCGCTCCTGCGCGCCTATGCGCTCACCGGCGACGAAAGATTTCCCGAAGCATTTTGGACTGCCATCGAAGACTGGTCGTTCCAAAATCCACCCATGCACGGACCCTTGTGGATCTGCGGCCAGGAATGCTCCTTACGCATTCTTGCCTGGACATTTGCGCTCCACGGTTTCATCCACTCGCCTTCAACCACGAATGAGCGAGTCTCCAAACTAGTCTCCATGATCGCCGCTCACGCTTGGCGGACCACTCAAAGCCTCGCCTACGCTCGCTCCCAGCGCAGCAATCATTTGATCACCGAGGCCGTCGGACTCTGGACCGCCGGCACGCTCTTTCCCGAACTATCCAGCGCAAAAACTTGGCAGAAGAAAGGCGCGGAGTTGCTGCGCGAAGCCGTTCTCGATCAAATCACCCCCCAGGGTGTCTCGCAGCAACACTCCTTCAACTACCAGCGCATGATTCTCCACCTTCTCTTGTGGACCCTGCGCCTCTCCGAAATTCACCGCACACCTCTACACGCGAGTATCCGCGCCCGCACGCAATCCGCATTCGATTTCCTGCGTCAGTGGGCCGACCTGGAGAGTGGCCTCGCTCCCAACTACGGATCTGACGACGGCAGCCTGATCCTCCCGCTAACCTCTGCTGCGTATCGCGATCTCCGCCCTCTATTGCAATTAGGAGCCGCTCTTCTTGATCCGCCCGATCAAGATCGGCCCGCTCTTCCGCCCGGTCCTTGGGACGAAGCTCCACTATGGTTGGGCCTCAAGCCCGCGCATTCGCCACAAACTCAGTCACCACCAATCGTTGTTTCCGCCGCTGACACTGAATGCACTAAAACTGAATGCATTAAAACTGGATACTTCCGCATAGGCGACGAAACTTCCTGGGCCATGATCCGCGCTGGCCGTTACACGCGTCGTCCTTTCCAGGCCGATCAATTGCACGTTGACCTTTGGTGGAAAGGCATTAACCTCGCACGCGACGCGGGTACCTATCTGTATAACGGTCCTCCGCCTTGGAATAATGGATTTGCCCGTACCGCCGTTCATAATACTGTTACTGTCGATGGCGAAGACCAGATGCGCCGCGCCGGCCGCTTTCTTTGGGTCGATTGGGCGCAAGCTTCGGGCAACGTAAGCATTTCGAATAAGAGTGTTAAGTCCGACCGATTTGAAGGCGAGCACGATGGCTATTGCCGTCTGGGCGTAGTCCACAAGCGCTCCGTGCAGTGGTTGCCCAATTGTGGCTGGGTCATCGTAGACGATCTTGCGGGTACCGGGAAACACACTTTGTCTTTGCACTGGCTCACTGCGGATTTGCCGATCAAAGTTTCACACGATCCGTTTGCAGTGGCGCTGGAATCAATACACTCACCCGTAACATGGAATATTTTTTCCAGCTCCGCCGGCACTTCGAGCGTTGTAAGGGCCGGCAAACCTATCTGGTCTGCGCCGGGAGAAGCTTTTACGCACGGTGAATCTAGGCACGGTGAATCTAGGCATGATGAAGTATCCCAGTACGGTTGGGAAGCCGCCACCTACGGAGATCTACGCCCCGCAATTTCCATCCTTTGCCAAACTTGTTCGTCGTTGCCTGTCCGGTTTGTCACCATGGTGCTTACCAGCCAGCAAGTAAAGGCTCGGCAAACTGGAAGCGTCATCTCGATCTTTAATGAAGAACCGACTTCTACCGAATCGAAAGCCGCGGAAGAACTCTCCAGGAAAAATTCCGTGATCTACCGAGTGAACCTCGATCTCCGCAATCTCGGTGCACGCAGTGTAGAAGCTGCAAAACAATCCGAGGCTCCCGTCACCTCGCCCCTCGCATGAAACAAATTCTCCAGGACGCCCGCACCGCTGCAATCAACGTGACGGAAGTTCCCGCGCCCAAACTGCTGCCCGGATGCGTTCTGGTTCGCACCGCCGCTTCGCTGGTCTCCGCCGGCACCGAAAGGGCCGCTTCCGAATTCGCGGGTAAGAACCTTCTGCAAAAAGCTCGAACCCGCCCTGACCTGGTTCGTGAAGTTTTGAGCAAAATGAGTCGGGACGGCATCGCCTCAACCATTTCCTCTGTTCGTTCTCGTCTGGATGAACCCACCGCTCTGGGCTACAGCAGCGCCGGAACCGTGATTGCCGTAGCCGAAGGAATTGTTGATATCAATCCCGGCAACCGCGTGGCCTGCGCCGGCGCCGGTCACGCCGTGCATGCTGAGTTCGCCTGTATCCCGCGTCTTCTGCTCGCGCGAATTCCATCCGAGCCGAATAAAGTCAGCTTTGAAGAAGCAGCCTTCACCACTCTGGGAGCTGTCGCGCTTCACGGAATTCGCAATGCCGAAGCCAAACTCGGCGATGTAGTAGCCGTCATCGGATTAGGCCTGCTCGGCCAGCTCACCGTTCAAATTCTGAAAGCAGCCGGTTGTTGCGTCCTCGGAATGGATATTTCTTCCGAGCGCGCCGCATTCGTCTTGCGCCTGGGCGCCGATGCCGTCAGCACATCCCCTTCTCAATTCCAGGATCTATGCCTGCAACGCTCCGCTGGGCACGGCGCCGATTCCGTTCTGATAACCGCGCAGTCATCCAGCAACGATCCCGTCAATCTGGCCGGTGCCGTCGCCCGCAACCGCGCTATCGTCGTCGCCGTTGGAACCGTCGCCATGGATATTCCCCGGCGAACCTTCTACGACAAAGAGCTCGACTTCCGCGTCTCCCGCTCCTATGGCCCCGGACGTTACGATACCGCCTACGAGCAGAAGGGAATCGACTACCCCATCGGCTACGTTCGTTGGACCGAAACCCGCAATATGGAAGCCTTTCTTCAACTCCTCGCCGGCGGCAAATTAAATCTGAGCGCGTTGATCACGCATCGTTTTCCAATTTCCCAGGCTCCAGCCGCTTACGAGTTAATCACCGGGAAGGCTTATGAAAATTGTCTCGGCGTCCTGATCACTTATCCGGAAAATGCCGACGATCGCTCGTTCACAAATATTGCTGTCCCTGCACGGCGAGCCGCCAGCCACAAATCGATCCGCATCGGCCTTCTTGGCGCCGGAGGTTTCGCGACCGGCACGCTGCTCCCCGTGCTGAAAAAACTTCCCGGCATCGAGCTGATTACAGTCAACGCCGCCAGCGGCTCTCACGCCCGCCATGCCGCCGGCAAGTTCGGATTCCAATCCTGCTCCACCAACGATGATGAGATATTCAACGATCCTTCAATCAATACCGTTGTCATTGCCACGCGCCATCACCTCCACTCCTCGCAAGTAATCTCCGCCTTGCAAGCCGGCAAGCACGTCTTCTGCGAAAAGCCTCTTTGCCTCAATGAATCGCAGCTGAACGAAATTTTCTCGATTCACGATTCGCTTCCCGGTCCGCCGCTCCTCATGGTCGGCTTCAATCGCCGCTTTGCGCCGCTCGCTCTCCGAATGAAAAGTTTCCTGCAACCCGCCGGCGAGCCTCTCGCGTTGCACTATCGAGTGAATGCCGGATGGCTTCCGGCCAACCATTGGTTGAACGATCCTTTTCAGGGCGGAGGCCGCATCCTCGGCGAGGTTTGCCACTTCGTAGATTTCCTCTGCTTCCTCACTGGTTCGCTTCCGGTCGAAGTTGAAACCCGCGGCCTGCCCAATCCTGGGCGCTACAGCAACGATAACGTCGTCTGTTCGCTGCAATTCGCCGATGGCTCGCAAGCCACCATCACCTATCTCGCCAACGGCGACAAATCCTATTCAAAAGAACGAGTCGAAGTTTTTGGTGGCGGCCGCATCGCTGTACTCGAAGATTTCCGTCGCCTCGAACTGGTACGCGACGGCCGCAAACAAGTATTCCGATCGCTCCTGCGTCAGGACAAAGGTCACCGCGGCGAATGGGAAGCATTTACCGCATCGCTCCGCACCGGCGCAGCCTCTCCAATACCTTTGTCGGAAGTTATCGGCACGATGATGACGACATTTGCGCTGGAGCAGTCACGCTGTCTCGGTCAACCAGTCACGGTGCAACCACAGTTCGCAGCCCGCGAAACTGGCGTCACCGGCTTCGATCAAGCTTCCTGAAACAGCTTGGATGAAGAGAAGCTTTGCTGAATACATCGTTGCTCAATAGCAGTATGAATATCTTATACATCTCGCAATATTTCCCGCCCGAAATGGGTGCGCCGGCCGCCAGAGCGGCGGAATTATCAAAGCACTGGGCCGACAACGGCCACCACGTAACCATTTTGACCGGATTTCCCAATCACCCCACCGGCGAAATCCCGCCTGACTATCGCGCTCGCTTCAAGCGGCTTTTCGCGCGTGAGCAAATCAACGGCGTCACCGTGGCTCGAACCTGGCTGCTTCCATTTCCCAATCGCAAAGCCTATGAGCGGATGTTGAATTACAGCTCTTTCTGCGTCTCCGCCGCGCTCGCGGGCCTATCTCTCTCCCGCCCCGATGTCGTCATCGCCACTTCTCCCCAACTCCTCGTCGGACTCGCCGGATACTGGCTCTCCCGCCGCAAGCGCGTTCCCTTCGTTTTCGAAGTCCGCGACCTCTGGCCGGAATCCCTTACCGCAGTGGGCATGGGCAACGAGAATTCCGCGTTGCACAAAACCCTCTCTGGCATCGCCGGCTTCCTCTACCGTCAAAGCGATCACATCGTCGTAGTTACCCCCGCCTTCCACGATCATCTGGTAAAAAACTGGAACGTCCCCCACGAAAAAATCTCGATCGTGGAAAACGGAGTGGAGACCCGGCTTTTCGCGCCTCAACCAGTCGCTCTTCGACCAGACCCCGCTCAACCAACTAAAGATTTACGCCGCCAACTCCAACTTCAGGGAAAATTCGTCGTCTCCTACATCGGTACACTTGGTATGGCGCACGGCCTGGAAATCATGCTCTCTTCTGCCGCTCAGCTCAAAGACGCAAATCCAGAAATTTGTTTCCTGATCGTGGGAGAAGGTGCGGAAAAAGAAAAAATCGTCGCAATGGCGCGGGCACGCGGGCTAACCAATCTCCAATTCGTCTCTCAACAGCCGCGCGAAAAAATCCCCTCCTACATCGCCGCTTCTGATGTTTGCCTCGTCCTTCTCAAAAAAGCCGATGTCTTCAAAACCGTTATTCCCACGAAGATGCTCGAATTCATGTCTTGCGCCCGTCCCGTAATCCTTGGCGTTGACGGACAAGCCCGCGCCATAGTGGAAGATTCCCGCGCTGGTCTTGTGATCGAGCCTGAGAATGCGGATGCTTTGTCCAATGCAATTCAATATCTGGCGGCGAATCGCGAGGCCGCACGCCAACTTGGACTCAACGGGAGAGATTACATCCTGCGCAAATATTCTCGCGCTCACACAGCAGCAAGATACATCACTGTTCTCGAAGAATTATTGCAGTCACCAAAACAGAAAACGGCGGGTGCAGCTGCCTGAGAACGATTTGTATCAGCGAGAGCACGGTTTCCTCTGCACTCCCCCTGTGTCCTCTGTGTTAAAGCCCTTGACTTTCTTTCTCGGCCGCCAAAAAAACCGCACCGCCATCAAGGATGCGCCGCGACCACAGCCAGCCCGGACGCCGCCGACACCGCCGCACTAATGCCTTGGGACGCCGCCTGCCGGAATCCGCTCAACGGCACGAAAAGAATGTCATCCGCCTGCAGCGTCCAGTCCGGAGCTTTCGCCTCTAGAATTTTCTTCAGCGGCACGCGCGTCTCCGTCATTCCCGTTGCGCTCTTCCGGATAATTCTCACCCCGCCCATCTTCGCCGTATGGTTTGCCCCGCCCGCCATCGCCAGTGCCTGCAGCACGGTCAAACTCCCGTTATCCACCAGCAATCCCGCCGGGCGTCCCACATCCCCCACCACATAAATCACCGGCGCTCGCGGCACCGAAATTGTGTCCCCTGGAAGGATCTCGACGTCATCCTTCATATCCTCGGCCAGGTTCCTCGGCAGATTCAACGTAACCGCCCCTGACACGCTGTTTTCCCGAATGATGCTGACTTTTCTTCCCGCCGTGGCCGAAAATCCTCCCGCCGCTGAGATGAAGTCATACAACTTGCGCTGCCCCATCGCAGGGTAAATTCCCGGCCGGTTCACTTCCCCCAGAATCGTTACTCCCTGCGAAGCCGATTCGTCCACCAGCAGCGTCACATGCGCGCTACGCACAAATCCGCCATCTTCCAGTCGCTTTTGCATCAGCCCCTGCGCCTCTTCCACCGTAAGCCCGCCCACATGCACGTAATCGATCAAAGGAAGATAAACATCTCCAGAGTTTCCCACCCGCGCCTTGGTCGATAATTCCGGAACGTTATAAACATTGATTTCAATCAAATCTCCCGGCCCCAGCCGGAGCCGAGATGCGGACCGCTCCTCACCGATGTCCCCACTCTTCGCCAGCGTCGCGTCCCCAGATCTGACTAAATTCGATTTGACTAAATCGTTCGATCCGGCTGAACCGGATTTGACTGAATCCGTTTCCCCTGCCGTACTCCGCACCGCCGCCTGTGAAATCGGTTCAACCGCGGGCAAAGCCGGAACTGGGCTCCCCGCAGTGGATCCCGGGGCATTCTGCGCATGCACATTCAAACTCCAACCGGAAACTAAAATCAGAGCGAACCCTGCCGAACCAATACCGCGCCCAAAACGAAACCTGCTGAACTCCATCCGGAAACCTCTATTTGGGGAGATTATCGCTGCAAAGCTTAGCACAGGTTTTGCAGCATTCCGGCGCTCATTCTGCTCATGAACATCCGAATACACCCGCCATCTTCGGTAATCTCAGGTTGAATTTGGTTTGAAAGGGCAGGGCACGTCTTCAGAGCTTGCGGAAAAACTCGATCTTGATGTTGATTTGGGTGGCGCAGCGGTTCACCGCTGCGATAAATCTTCCGTTTCCCAAGGCAGCTTCAGCCGCCGAGGGACGTCAAACCCTCTGGGGAACCCGCAAACTCACTACCAACCAGCTCGCCTCTGCTCCATACTTTTCCACAGTCGGATAAAAAGCGTTGAACCGACGCTTTAAAACGGTAATCCAGCGGAGGAACCGTTGACAGTGGTGTTCTTCGGGGTTTTTTTCCTGCCCCTTCTGCTTTCGCTCGTCCTCACTCGTTATGTGCGCGATGTCGCATCTGCGCGCGGCTGGGTCGCTCTCCCAGCTACCGAGAGGCACTTGCATTCGGCCCCGTTGCCGCGCCTCGGCGGAGTCGCCATCTTCACTTCGTTTTCCTTAAGCATGGCCGCTGCCGTGGCATTGTGCTATTACGTTCCTCAACTGCATTCCGCGTTTTCCTCGAAGACCCTGGCAACTATTCTGGTGCCCGCTTCCCTTATTTTTCTTCTCGGAGTCTATGACGATCTCCGCTCCGTCGGCCCCTACATCAAATTCGCCGTCCAGGCGGTCGCCGCCACTATGTTGTTTGTCGGCGGCCTCCGCATCGTCAATATTCCCGTCCTCTTCGGCCAGCATCAGTTGCCCTGGTTCGTAGGATTGCCGCTCACCATTCTCTGGGTCGTGGCCATTACCAATGCCTTCAATCTCATCGATGGCCTCGATGGTCTCGCCGCAGGTTCCGCATTATTCTCCACCTTGGTGGCATTTGTTGTTGCGCTTCAGACCGGATACTCCCTCGTTACCGTGATGACCATCGCCCTCGCGGGTGCCATCCTCGGTTTCCTCCGCTACAACTTCAATCCCGCAACCATCTTTCTAGGAGATTCCGGCAGCCTGTTCATCGGATTTCTCCTCAGCGCCCTTGCTCTCGCCGGAACCCAAAAGGCGCCAACCATCGTAGCCGTCGCCATCCCGGTGGTTTCCTTCGGGCTGCCGATCCTGGAGACATCTCTCTCCATTCTCCGCCGCCTGATCAGCGGACGCCCCGTTTTCACCGCCGACCGTGAACACATCCACCACAAACTTTTACAGCACGGCCTGTCGCATCGCCAGGTCGTCATCGTGCTGTACGCCGTTTCTGCCATCTTCGCTCTGCTTAGTTTGTTCTTGCTTTGGCCTACAGGAAGTTCTCTTGGTTTGGTTCTCGCCGTGGTGGGAACCGGCATCTGGATCGGAGTGCAGCGTCTTGGCTACCTGGAACTTGGTGAGTTGGCGCGCGCCGCCCAGAGAACTTTCGACCAGCGCCAGATCGTCATCAATAATCTTGCTATCCGCCGCGCCGCTCAGGAACTCAACGTGGCCCGCGACTACGCTCAGATTTGCCGCATACTGGAAGCCGCCTTCGGCTCCAATGACTTCGATGGTTTCGATCTTCGCTTCCACGTTTTTCGCGGCGAGTTCCATCCCAGTGATCCGGATACTTCATCGCCCGACCGTCGCTCGGAAGTTTTTCTTCGCTGGTGGAAAAATTCTGGGTCTGGTAATTCTGGATCTGGCAATTCTGGGTCTGGTAATTCTGGATCTGGCAATTCTCGGTTGGACAATTCTGGAAGGCAGCCCTTCGAAGGTCTAGCCGCATGGACCCTCTCTCTTGATCTCGTCAGTTCCATCAACCGTCATCGCGGTGCATTGGTTGTTCATCGCCTCTACGCGCAGCGCGATCTCCAACTCGATATCAATCTTCTTACCTCGTCTCTCTCTCTATCCCTGGCGGATGCGCTGGATCGCACCCTTCAGCCCAGTGTGCAAGAAATTCCTCATCCCGATCAGCGCGGATTTGCCACCGCCCAAGCAGGCTAAAGTGACGGCACCCGCCATCGCCGTTCCCTCGGTGCTCCCCGGTGTCTTCCGTGTTAAAGCTTTTGACGTTTTTCTTCGCTCGTAAAAATTCCCCGACGAGATTCCTATCAGGGCGAGCCTTCAGGTATGAATTTTATAAACCGGAATTTTGGAAACTTCAGGCAGGACACACACCTATCTTCTTCCGATAAGTGTTGTGAAAAAATTAGAAAAATTGAAGGGAGGGTCTGACGGATTAAAGCTTCGCGCTGGCGTAAGAATTAATTTCGCAATTCAAGCAAACTTCCTCAAAAACCGGTGCTGTCCACTGCATAATATCTCCTCCACAGTCAAAAGTGATAACCGCTACGAACTTGCATCAGTCTAACCTACCCCCCACGCTGAATCAATCCCCGACAGGAAGAAATAAGACCCTAGATCGTCCCGGAAAACCCTGTACGCGTTGCAACTCCTTGCGCACGATCATTCCTGCCAGGGCTCCAGGATATCGATTCATCGTCGGCGGGTTCCCTCTGTGCTTCCCCCTTGTGTTCCTCTTGTCAAAGCCTTTGACTTTTTTCTTTGCTATACGCCCCGGCCAGTTGATCGGTAACGCTCTTTTTTCCACAGCCCAGTACCCCTTAGGCTAACGCCACGCTCCTCGAACCCTGTTACCTTAAGTGCTCGCCGGGTTTTCGAAATTTAGAGGAAATGTATTTATGTTTGGAATGGATCGCAAGACCGTTTACGGCAGCACATTCAAAGACGTAAATTTCATATCTCTGCAATCTGCCACATTCTGCATTCAGTGCGAGCTGATCAGCAGCAACAGTCGTCCCTATTGCCTGGCCTGCGGCAACACCTCGCTCTTAAGCCTCTCCCGAGTCATGGGCGGATCTCTCGGCAGTCAGCGCACCGCGCATCTCATCACCGATTCCGAACTCGATAGTCTTGTCCGCGATCTCCTGCGCACCGTTCCCGACCCGCAGGTTCCCATGTATGCGGATCACCAGAATCGCATTCCCTCCGCCGCTCTTCGCAGCCAGCTTCGTGTCGCCAACGCCGCGCACCCAGCCTCCGGATTCCGTGCCGTGCACCCCGGCGAAGAAATAGAAATTCACGCCGCCGAACTCGATCTCGAACCCGCTATCAGCGCCATCACCGAGCGCGCCCAGCATCTCACCGGAGCCACCGGCGCAGCCATCGCGCTGCGCGCCGGCGAAGAGATCGTCTGCCGCGCCCGCGCCGGCCGCACCGCTCCCGATCTCGGCGTTCGCCTGCAAACTGACGCTGGCATCTCCGCCGAAGCCGTCCGCAGCGGAGAAGTCATGCTTTGCCATGATGCCGAACGCAACCCCCGCGTCGATCTCGCCAGTTGCCGCCGCTTGGGCGTACGCTCCATCCTCGTCTCGCCCCTGCGCCACTTTCGCCGTACCCTGGGCGTCTTCGAAGTCCTCTCATCTTCCCCCAGCGCCTTCGACGAGAAAGACGTCGCCACCATGCAACTGCTCTCCAGCATGATGGTCGCCGCCATCTCCCGCATCTCCAGCATCCATCAATCCCGTCTCGCCGCCAAATAAAACTCGGACTCAGAAAGAGAATGGAATTCTGATTGGTTTCGGGAAGTGTTTAGGTAGAAACATCCGCCTAAGCCTGTCCTGAGCGTAGTCGAAGGGCTGTCTATCGAGCGAAACTCGATTTGTCTTCTAACGACAGCAACCCGCGCCACTGAAGGGATCTCACAAATTGGGTTCGGGAAGGGCACGACTTTAAGTCGTGCCGTCTCGGCGCCAATAAAGATGAGGGCTTTAGCCCCTGGGGAAAGCCGCGCGCTCCCCCCGTTGTATGGAATAGCTTCTAGCCTTCCCGCCCGCTAGTACGCCCAGTACCCATTGAGATAGTTCGTCGTGTTCTGCAGCCCCGTGAACACATTCCGCCCGAAGAAGAACGGCAGCCCAAAATCAAAACTTAGAGGCGTATCGAATGTCCCGCCCAAATCCCCGTAAGCAAAATCGGCGGAGTTGGAAAATAACGTGTCAGCATTGGCCACTTGAAAACTCACGCTTCCACTGGCTTGGTTGACACCTTCATTGGTTGCGGTAACGGTGACCGTGCTGCTGGGGCAATAAAAAGACGTATTGTCGCTGCACGTCGGAGGCACGCCAGTGACGGTGTCGTCGAGAAAGTAATAACCGTTCGAACCGCTGTCAATAAAGCCTGGGTAAGGCGCGGTGCCGGTGGTTCCCGTGCAGGGCGAACTACAAGTAGTGGTGAAGTTTCCGCTCGAATCCGCTGTATACACCGTTGCCCCGGCGAGGCCATTATTTGACTCCGTCCCGATCCCGAATACCAACGACCCGCTCACGCTCGGCGCTCCTCCCGAAACCGCCGGCAGCTCAATGATCACTCCATTATTGTCGGTCGTAAACAGAGATACCGGATTTAGCACCTGCTGCGCCAGGCTTTCTCCAACGGGCGTACAGCTGCTTGTAGAAGAGCACTCATAGTAAAGGTTGATATTGCCGGGCGCAGTCTGCACTGCCTCGCAGTAACTACCACAATCTTGCGTGAACAATCCCACCCCGATGATCCCATTTGCACCCAGGTTCGCCAGCGTATCCGAGGAAGTTCCAAGGCTTGAGCAAGCCGTGGGAGGTGTGTAATCCGAATCGCTCAGAACCTGTATGGGGACAGAACTAGCCTTTTCGCTGGCGACTGCAACATCCGCTGTCTCTACCGGCCCCCACGTATAACCGATGACAAACGGAAAGCATTCCACGACCGGGTCGCCGCTCGCAGCTTTCTGTTGTGGCAGCGTCACCGAGGTTAGCGCGGACGAAAGAATTCTCAAGCCCGAACTGCCCGTGTCCACCAGGACCCCATCAATCGCCTGGCACGTCGATGTACCCGGAACGCACACCGTGACCGTGGCAAATGCTCCATTCGCGTAGGGAGAACCCACGCTTGCCGCTGGTCCCGAATTCACCACAATCGGCGCAACATTCGCCCCCGACGTCACGATCGTTTGCGTTGGCCCTGGGTTAGTCGTTGTTGTGCTGCTCTTGCCGCCCCCGCCGCACGCCACTGAAAACGCGCAGCTCAAGCCCGCAGTAAATGTCAGAAAACTTCTTAGCCCCATCATCGGATATCCTCGGCCTTAACATTCGTCGGCATCTGATCCGGAAGATAAGCCCTGCCTGCGAAAGACCGCGGATGCCCCGCCATCTGCACCACCAACCCCTGCTGCTGAACCATCAGCGGCCTGCGTCCCACGCGTGCCGCGCTCTGTGACTTCACTGCCTGCGTATACTGATCGAAATAACTCCCCAGCAACTGCCTCATATCCGGTGGCCACGGCGCTTGCCACGCAATTCCAAAAACCTTCCCCTGTGCCGACACATATTCCCGCACCACCGTTCCATTCGTATTCTGAATCTCATGCACCGTGTAGCTCTCGGCGATGGTCGTGCGCAAGGTTCCCTGCATGTGTACCTGATCCGCTTGCACCGACGAAGTATCTCCGCCTAACGACGCCCATGCCGGCATTGCGGCCATAAAGCTCAACAGCGCCATCGCAATCATGGCGCTGCACCGTTGTGACCCGTAAGTTCTTGGTAACAACACTGCGTGTCTATTCATAGTGTCTCGATTTGCGCAATTAGAGTGGCCCCATCTCCTCTTAGGTTGCCCGCCCCGCCTACCTATATAGATGCCCCTCGGTTCGCCCCCATTTGTAAAATATCGTTAAGCAAAACATGTAGGGAGAGCCGCACCCGGCTGTCCATGTCGAGCAGACAGAGCTCGACTACTCTCTGTCCTCACCCGCAACCCGCCCCAACACTTCGCCATGTACGCTGCCTCGTAACGAACTCGAGAAGAAAGCTCATAAATTCCCCGTGAGACGCTCCCAATTCTCGCCAACCCGTGCAATCTCCCTAACCCCCATCCGCCGGTACCGCCCCTGCTCCCATGACTTTCCCAAATCAGTCCACCGGCTCTGCCCCCGAAACCGTATCCTCCCGCCGAACGGTTTACACCTTCGGTCGTCAAAACTACAAAACCCCCAAATAACGCAATTGGCCTGCCAAACAAGGTGCCTTTTTGGGCCAAACTTAGCCACTATTTTCAAATTCTTCTTGCATACTTTTTACCTATCTCGCGCTAATATGTATGCGCGTCATTTTTGTATCTCATGTCGGCCATTTTGTCCGCTCCACGACCCGCCGCTTCGAACCGTCGTAGCCGCGTCCGCCACAAAGCCCATGTCCCCGCCTACGCCACTCTGGGCTCCGCTTCCGCCAGTTCCATGCTCGAGCTCTACGAAGTGCTCGATATCAGCGAAGCCGGCCTGGCCCTGCAATGCTCGTTGCCGGTCGTAGTTAATCAGATCCTCGATTTGTGTTTGGACCTTGCCGAAGCCCCCGAGCCCATCTGGACCACCGGCCGCGTCGTCTGGATCTCTGAAGGCCGAGTCGGACTCAGTCTTCCGCAACTCCCCGCTTCCGCCAGGCGCTACCTGAAAGAATGGTTGTTCCTGAATTCTCTTTCTGCCGCCGACTATGCGGCCGATTACGCGGAAGACAGTTCTGTTCTCCCCGCGGATTTCTCGACGTCCCTTCCGCCGCAGAACCACACCGACGTTCTCGCCGCCGCTTCCGCCATCCAGAGTGAAGTCGAGTCGCTCGGTGGTGATCTGCACGCCGCTCTTACTCTGATTGCCTCACGCTGCCAGTCCTTGCTGCGAGCCTCCGGCGCAGTGATCGCGCTCGAGGGAAAAGATCCCGGCTCCATGATTTGCCGCGCCAGTGCCGGCCCCAGCGCTCCACCCGTTGGATTGGCCCTCGAGATCGGCTCAGGTTTTTCCGGCGAATGCGTGCGCACCGCAAAACTTCTTCGCTGCGACGATACCGAAACCGACCCGCGGGTCGATATTCAAACCTGCCGCGCCCTTGGCATTCGCTCCATGCTGGCCGCCCCGCTCCCCGCCGGAAATCGCGTCGTCGGTCTTCTCGAACTCTTTTCTCAACGCTCCAACGCTTTTTCTGAGAACGATACCGTCGTCCTGCAACGCCTGACTGAAACCATCATCGCCGCCTTCAACCGCGCCGTCCACGACTATTCTTCTCTTCCCGTTGACTCCTACATGCAGGAGATCGGCTTCGATAAAAATGTAGATTTTGATAAAGCCAAAAATAAAGACGTCGATCCTGATACGCCAACTAAACCACCTTCCTCTCCCAGCAATTTCACTCCGCCTTCCGGCAGCATTCTTTTCTCGTCATCCCCCGATCCCAAGAACGCCAACCAGCGCGCCGGCAATCGCGGCGAAGACGCCTCTGCTTCCCGCGACCACGTTGGCGGAATCCATCTGCCGCGCACGCATCTCTTGCTGCTCATCGCAGCCGCAGCCACGATCGCTCTCGCTCTCGGTTTCATGCTCGCCCCGTGGATTCAGGAACAACTGCAATCCCGCCACAGCATCGAACGCACGGTCTTCGCTTCTTCAAACGCTCCGGTAGACGCTTCAACAGCAGACGCTCTCGCGCCGCAAGCCGATTCCGCGAATCTCGCGCAGCTTCGGCAACTCGCTTCCCAGGGTGACGCATCCGCCGAGAATACTCTTGGTCTTTTCTACATTGCGGGGGATGAGAAGCAGGGAATCAAGCCCGACGAAACCATCGCCGCGCAATGGTTCACCAAAGCCGCCGAGCATGGCAGCATCCCTGCGCAATCGAAATTAGGCTCTCTCTATTGGGGCGGCCGCGGCGTTCCAAAAGATGACACGCGCGCCTATTTCTGGACCGTCCTCGCCCGCGCCAACGGCGACGACGCCAGCCGCGTCCTCGCCCCCTTCATCGCCACCCGCCTCACCTCCGCCCAACGAAAAGAAATCGAGCAGCAAGCCGAACAATGGCTCCAAACCCGCGAATCCGCCAAAAACACTCCCAACTAGGGCCATCCTTCGTGCCACTCCGTGGTGTCATCTCCTAATGTCTTTCGTCGTGTCATCCCGAGCAAAGCGAGGGACCTGGGTTCTTGCTTGCCCCAATATATTTCGATGACTTCAAACCCCAAGGCTTCCCTGCGCCCCACCCTCGCTGCGGCGTTAAAATGAAAGCAGAGTGCCCACCCTCCGCACCATCCTCGATGAGCGCGTCCGCGAAGCAGACGCCCATCTCTACGACCACCTCCCCAACAACCGCGTCCGCTGCTTCGCCTGCGGACACTGCTGTCCCATCCCCGAAGGCCAGCCCGGAGTCTGTAAAGTCCGCTACAACCGTGGCGGCACGCTCTACGTCCCCTGGGGATACACCGCCGGCACGCAATGCGATCCCGTCGAGAAGAAACCTTTTTTCCACGCCCATCCCGGCGCCCTGGCCTACAGCTTCGGCATGATGGGATGCGATCTCCACTGCTCTTACTGCCAGAACTGGGTTACCTCGCAAGCTCTGCGCGATCCCAGCGCCGTATCGCCTCCGCACCAGGCCTCGCCGGAACTCCTGGTTCGCGACGCCCTCGCCCAAGGCGCAAAAATTCTCGTCAGCACCTACAACGAACCGCTCATCACCAGCGAGTGGGCCGTCGCCGTATTCAAGGAAGCCAAAGCCGCCGGACTCATCACCGGCTTCGTCTCCAACGGAAACGCCACTCCCCAAGTCCTCGAATTTCTTCGTCCTCACCTCGATCTCTACAAAGTCGATCTCAAAAGCTTCGACGACCGCCACTACCACGAACTCGGTGGACGCATCGGTCCCATCCTCGACAGCATTCGCCGCATTCACCAGATGGGTCTCTGGCTCGAAATCGTCACCCTCCTCATCCCCGGCTTCAACGACGATGCCGGCGAACTCCGCCGCCTCACCGAATTTCTCGCCGGAATCTCGCCAGACATTCCCTGGCACGTGACCGCCTTCCACGGCGACTACAAAATGCAAAATGATGTCGCCCGCGACACCAACGTTGCAGATCTGCTGCAAGCCGTCGAAATCGGCCGCCAATCCGGCCTCCGCTACATCTACGCCGGAAACCTTCCCGGCCAGGTCGGCCGCTGGGAAGACACCCATTGCCCGCATTGCGACGAAATTCTAATCAAGCGTTATGGATACCTGATCCAAAACTACCGCCTCACCCCCGACGCCCGCTGCCCCAATTGCAAAACCTCCATCCCCGGCCGCTGGTCCACTCACTTCGAAGGCCAAATCACCTCCCGTCCGTTCTCGCCTCTCACCTCCATTCGACTGTCATCCTGAGCGCAGTCGAAGGACCCCTCCACTGCCAGCATGGTCGCGACACCTGGCCGCTCCCTCCGGATCATGCCGATACGTGAGTTTTGGGGCGGCACAACGTTCAAGCCGTGCCATAAATACCGCAGCAGTCGCGAAGGGACGATGGTTTTCAAATTAACCCATCCCTCACGATTCCCTCCGCCCCGTCCGCTGGATTAGAATCGAAAACGCAACTTTCCCTGATGCGAAAAATCCTATTCTCGCTTTTCTTCCTTACTCTTTTTCTTCCCGCTTGCACTCCCAGCGACTTCCTCACCCGCCGCCTCGCCGCCGATCTGATCGCTGCCTCCAGCACCTTCCGCGCCGCGCTGGAACTTCACGTACACACCGGCATCGTCTCCAACAATGACTACTCCTCGCCTGAATCCACCGCCTTTCAGCATCATGGCTGGATTACCGCCACTCATGCCGTCTGCCCTCCAGAGATCGCTCCACCCCCATGCTGGGCCCTGACGCTCACTCCCGCGGGTGTGGAAACGATTCAATCCCTGATCCCTCCCAATGATGCGACCAAAAACTCCTTCGACATCCTCGCCGCCAGAAGGGAACTCATCGCCGTCACCGGCATTTCGAAACAAGGCAATACCGCCGAAGTCGAATTCACCTGGCACTGGAACCCGCTCAACGAAGTCGGCGCATCCGTCTATCGCTCCGACCTCCGCTACCGCTCCATCGCCCCGTTCCGCCGCTTCGACGACGGATGGCGCATCTCCCGTGGCATGTCCCACCCCGCCCAATCCTTCGACGACTCCCTGAAATCCGCCGAGCCCGCTCAGTAAAAAAAGAAGCAGACAAAATCCAATCCTTTTCTCCTCTGTGTCCCCCTGTGTTAAAGCATTTTTCGCTTTTCCTTAGTGCACCTTCGTGCTCTCTGTGGTTAATTGTTTGTTTTTCCAGTAGTGGGTCAGGTTGAATTCCTGAAGGCCTCTTCACTCGTTGATGGCGTCATCCTGAGCGTAGCCGTTCTTCAGGCGGAGCGAAGGATCTCCGCTACCAGGCTGTGTGCCACGGGCGATCCCTCGGCCCGCTGGTAAGAACGCGGGCTCTTCGGGATGACTCCTTGTGAGATTCAGAAATTCAAACTGACCCACTACCGTTTTTCCACCCGACTTGATTCCCGCGAATGCGCCATGTATAAACGCTAGTCCCACAAACTCTATGCACTCCTTCAAAAATTATTTTCTCTACGCGGCACTCCTGACCTGCACCCTGGCTTCCGCCGACTCCAAACCGAAACTCTCCTTCGACGAATGCTTCAACTCCATCAGCTACCCAGCCATCGCTCTCTCGCCCGACGGCCACTCCGTCGTCGTCGTCACCGAGCGCGCCGACTGGGACCGCCAAATCTTCCGTCACGACCTCTGGCTCTATCGCGACTCCGCAAAAGGCAACGACGCTCCTCTAATCCAACTCACCCAGTCCGGCCATGACACCGATCCCCAATGGTCCCCCGACGGCCGCTGGATTGCCTTTCTCTCCGAGCGCAAAACTGATGCAGACAAAGATCCCGACTCCGATGACAAAGGGAAAGGAAAAGGCAGCGGCAATAAGAACAAAGACAAGAATGCAGACGCCGACGATGTCGATCAGCTCTACCTGATCTCTCCCGCCGGCGGCGAGGCCATCCCGCTCACCCAGGGAGACGAAGAGGTCCACACCTTCTCCTGGTCCGCCGATTCCCGCACGCTCTACTACGCCACTCGCAACCCGTGGACAAAAACTCAAAAAGACGACTACAAAAAACTATGGAAAGATGTTGTCCAGTACCGTGCCTCCGAGCGCGGCGACACCATCTTCTCCCTCGACGTCGCCTCCGCCCTGGCCCGCCACACCGCCGCTCCCGCTCAGGACACCACTGACTCCGAAACGAAGAAAGACTCGGACAAAGACTCCGATCTCACTCCCGGAGCCCACCCGATCGCCACCACCCCTTTACGCGTCGACAATCTCGTCACATCCCCCGACGGCGCGAAATTAGCTTTCCTCTCGAACGCCATCAACCAGCGCCAGGAAAAATACGACGACTACGAAATCTACTCTCTCGATCTGACGCAAAATATGGCGCAGCCGCCCTCAGCCGCGAATGCCGACAGCAAAAACATTCTCGCCACTCCCCGCCGCCTTACCCACAACCAAGCTCAGGAAGTCCAACTCCACTGGGCCTCCGACAGCCGCCACATCCTCTTCACCGTTGAAGTCGGAGACGTCGCTGGCCCCTACCGCGATCTGCAACCGCATCTCTACTCGGTTGATTCCGTCACTGCCTCAGTCGAACAATGGTCCAAAGATTTCCCCGGCCAAGTCGAGAGCTACGGTCCCTATGGCGCAGGGATTCTCGCATCCGCCCGCATCGGCACTGAAGTCCAAATCTACTCCGCCGATAATCCCTCAACCGATCTTCACAAATTCACCGGCTGGGATGGCACCTACGAAAAACTTTCCACCGCCCCGCACTCCCAGCGCGTCGCCTTCATTTACTCGTCGCTGCAAAAGCCTGCCGAAATTTATATCGCCGACTCTCCCGACAAACTAAATCAAGCTCGTCCCATCACCGCATTCAACGAAACTCTCGCCGAGAAAGATCTTCCCCAGGGCCATCCCTTCACCTGGAAAGCCGACGACGGCACAACCGTCGAAGGCATGTTGATCTACCCTCCCGGCAAACTCGATCAGAAAAATCTTCCCATGTTCACCTTCATTCACGGTGGCCCCGCCGACGCCGACGGCAACCACTTCGCCGCCGACTGGTACCAGTGGTATGAACTCGCCGCCACCAACGGATGGCTCGTCTTCGAACCCAACTATCGCGGTTCCACCGGATACGGCGATAAATTCCTCGAGCAGATTGTCCCGCAAATCGTCTCCCGCCCCGGCAAAGATATCCTCGAAGGCGTCGACGCCCTGGTCAAAGCCGGCATCGCCGATCCCAATCATCTCGCCGTCGGCGGGTACAGCTACGGCGCATACATGACTAACTGGCTCATCACCCAGACCACGCGCTTCAAAGCCGCGGTCACCGGTGCGGGCGCAGTCGAGCACGTTGCCAACTGGGGCAACGACGACACCACCTTCGACGACGCCTACTTCCTCGGTGGACGCCCCTGGGAAGCTCCCAAGCGCTACCACGACGAAGCCGCCATCTTCCAAATCGACAAAGTAAAAACCCCCACCCACATCGTCGCCGGTGCCGACGATATCCGCGTCGCCGTTCTGGAAGATTATTTGCTGGAACACGCCCTGTCTTCGCTCGGCGTCCCGAACGCCCTGCTAATCTTCCCCGGCGAAGGCCACGACCTCGCCAAAAATCCCTGGCACGGCAAAATCAAAGTAAGAGAAGAACTAAACTGGCTCCAAAAATACGCCGGAAACTAAAGCGAATATGCACGGACAGCCGCCCCACGGCTGTCCTCGTCGCGCAGCGACGCTGTTTGCAGGATTATTCTCGCAATCAAGCGCGACGGCAAAGAGATAATTTCCAATTCCTAAGCCCGATAAATCCCCCCAAAACTCCTCCCACCTGTGACATCCAACCTTGTTATCCACAAGCTAATTGAGAGATCATTCCTATAGCTATGTCGTACTGGTCGAAACCAGCCGCGACAAGCCCTAAATCCTTGACCTCAAGGATTTTGATATCTAAGTCCTTTGACAAATGGATTTTGCGGCGAGCTTCTTGCTACGCCCATGATTCCAAAGATCAGGGCAACAGGGGAGGGTACCCGCAAATTGGTGCGCCAAAGATTACGTTAGGAGAAACACTACATGGGTATGAACGATGTTCCACGATGTCAGCATGTGAAGATCAATGGCACGCAGTGCGGGTCTCCGGCGTTGCGCCGTAAACGACACTGCTATTTTCACCATCGCATGCGCGATGGCAGCAGGAGATATGGTCAGGACCAGGTCAAGCCGCGTCCGATGTATACGATGGGCTTGCTGGAAGATGCGAATTCCGTGCAGGTAGCGATCATGCAGGTGCTCGAGCAACTCGCGTGTGGCCAGATGGAGCCGAAAGTCGCCGGGCTCATGCTCTACGGCCTGCAAATCGCCAGCTCGAACTTGAAGCATACGAGGTTCGAGGCCATGAGTTCGACCGACGTGGTGATTGATCGCGATGATGTAGATCGAACCTGCATTCGCGGCCCGCAATGGTATGAAAGCGACTTTGGAGCCGAGGCGCGGCAGCAACAACCACTGGCGGAAAACGAAGAAGAAGAAAGCGAAAACGAAGAAGATTCAGGCGGCGAGGATTTGATTGCGGAAGATTTGGCCGAGGATGATACGGTCGAGGAAGATTCCAGCGAAGAAGATTCAGGCGACGAAGATTTAACCGAAGAAGATTCGAACGAAAACGAAGAAGAAGAAAATGCTGTCGAGCAAGCGGCCGCCAGCGCCCGCCTCATGAAGGCTCCGGTGGACGTCAACATGGAAGAAGTCCGGAAAAGAGTGCAGGGAGTTATTGGAAAGTTCCTGCTGGATATGGTCCCGGAGAAATCGACGGCAAGCCCTGGCTAGGATGAAGGAAAAGTAGAAACTCAAAAAGCAGAAGCCGAACTCGGTACTCGCGACTCGGTACTTGCAACTCGTGAAGCTACTTCGCCGCGCTCGCCATCTTCACGCCGCGCGAAGTCGCCGCGTAGCGCGCGATGCCCCGGTAGAGAGCCTCGGCGATCTGCTCGCGGTAACCGTCGCTGCGCAGCTTTTGCTCGTCGGTCGGACTGCTGACGAACGAAACCTCCGCCAGAATTCCCGGCATCGCCGTCTGGGTAAGCACCACGTAGGAGGCTTCCTTCACGCCGCGATCGCGCAGTCCCGGATTCTGTAGCGAGAGCGTTCCATAAAGCGAGTGCTGCACGCTGGCCGCCAGGCGCCGCGATTGCTCGATGCGGTCATGCAAATCGGCCGCGGAAAGCGTTGCCGTGACCGCAGCGTGGTTGCCGCTTCCGTCGTCGCGCGTTTCTATGTCGGTCGTATTTGGCGATGAGAAAAAGTTTGTGTAATAAGTCTCCACCCCGCGCGCCGAAGGCAGATCGCTGTAGTTCGCGTGCACGGAGACAAATAAATCCGCCTGCGCCTGGTTCGCAATGGCGGCCCGTTCGTCGAGAGGAATGTAGGTGTCATCCTTGCGCGTCAAAATCACGTCCGCGCCCAACCGGCTTTCCAGCAGCTTGCCCAACCGCTCCGCAACCTCGAGCACCACATCTTTTTCGAGCAGCCCACGCCGCCCCACCGTTCCCAGATCCCAGCCGCCGTGACCGGCGTCTACCACAATGCGCATCTTCGGAACGCGCGCCCGCAACTGCAAATCTTCATGCGTGGGCGGAGGAATCACAATGGCCAATTGCCGGGCAGCTTCCGCCGTACCGGGAAAAAGATTGATCTGCGACTTGGTTGCGCCGGGCTTGTTGACCTGCACCACCAGCCGGTAAGGGTTCGGTTCCAGACTCACCGAATACGCCGCATTGCCCTTGGTTTCGAGCACGACGCGGGTGAGGCCTGAACTGGGCTGCGCCACGCGAACCCTGGTCAATAGCGGATCGCCAATTTCTATAACTTTATTTTCCAGTTCAGGCGCGAGCGTGGTTTCATGCAGGTCGAAGTAAATGCGGTCCGGATTTGGAAGGCGATGCGCTTCGTATTGCACCTGCTCTTCCAGGTCGAGCACGACGGTACTGGAATCCGCGGAGGACCAGTGCCGGACGCCGGTAATGCGCGATAGCTTCGAAGTTTCTCCCGTAGCTGGGTCGGCGACTGGAGCGGAATTCGGTTTCTGATTCTGCGCCGTCTGATTCTGGGCGGGAGGAACGGCAGTTGAAGAGGGAGGTTTCGGCGAAGCTGTATTTGGAGTCGCATTCTGCTGCGCGGGAGCCGTCGCAGTTTCGAGGTGCGAATTCTTAAGCTTCCACCACAGGCCCGAGGCGGCCAGGACAGAAACCACTAGCAGGACAAATACGATCTGGAGGCCGGGATATTTCCTGAGTGTGGATTCGGATGCGGGTTCGGGCGCAGCCACAATGGAAGGCATTTCACCGAAAGCCACATCCTGCTGGGCGCGCCGGTCGGTTTGTGCGGAAGGTGCGATTTCCTCAAGCGTGCCCGGTGTAATGGAAGAAACTTTTTCTTCCTCTGCAATCGGCAAAGCCGCCACTGGAGCGTTTGCGATGTTCTCTGAAATATTATGTGCAACCGGCGAGGCAGGCTCAGCCTGGATCGGAGAGGCAGCGATCTCCCGAGAAACGATCTCAGAAGCAATGATCTCAGAAGCAACGATCTCAGAACCAACGATTTGCGGAGCAACGATTGCAGGAGCAACCGGTTCCGGAGCGGTCAGTTCCGCCTCGGCGACTTGCGCGGACTGCGCGAAGCGATCTTCATCTTCGGGCTTCAGCGCGGAGACAATCAGTTCGGCGAGAAGCTCCAGGCTGCTGACGTCGCTGTCGTTGAAGGCGAACGCCTCGGCGGAAAAGGCTTCCAGCAATCCAATCACGCGCCGCCTGCCGCACAAAGGCACTGCGACCATGGACCGCGTGCCCAGCTTGCGGCAAGCATCTACATTTACGCGATCGTCTTGTTCGGTATCGTCGCAGCGGATGATTTGTGCGGTACGAAAGCAGGCGCCGGAAAACGCCGAGTCGCGCTGGATGCGCGCACCGACATCCGGCTTGATTGCTCCCGCGGAAGCGCGTAATACGATCTCATTATTTTCGGCCAGCGCAATTCCCAAGCCGTCCGCGCCGGTGATGGAGATGGCGCGCTCCGCGACCGATTGCAGCACTTCATCCAGAACAAAGTGTTCCGCCGGTTCAAACTCCTCGGATTGGATGACCTCGAAGCCGCTATGACGCAGAGCCAACGCGCGCCGCCGCCGAACCTGCTGGTGCATGGCGGAAAAGGCAAGCAGCGCCTGCAAAGCGTCGCCGGAATTTGGGGCGCGATCTGAGGCAGAGCCGTTCCCAGAAGCGCTTTGCGGCGGCCTGGGGCCGCCTGGTTCCACGGGCCATGCGGAACCCGAGGCTCTGGGTCCTCGGTCTCCTGCCGGTTTGCTGGGAACGGTTGCCATTGCGCTCTGGACGGCCCTTTCGCTGGTTGGAAGTGTGGACATCTGAACCAGTTATGTCAATTAAACTATCGGCGTAGCCTATTTACCAGCCCTATTTTGATGCCACGATCTCATCGAGCGTGTATTTACAGGGGGAAAACGGCTCGAAATAGCATCTTAGGCGCTCTGCGCGGCCTCGAAAGACATCAGTTTGCAAAATATTGCTGTGCCAGCCAGACCCGCAGGGTTTGTTGTTTCTGGGCTTCGATTTTCACGAAGCGAACTCCAACGTTACCCTGATCGTCCGACCAGGCAACTTCCACGTCGGCTTTCATGCCGAATTTCGTGCCAGGCAAATCGAAGCAGGCCTTTCGCAAATCCTTCGCGTCGAAGCCGTCGTTTACGCGGACCTGCAATCCTCCCTGGCTGAGGTTGACGAGTTGACCCCCGATGCGTTTCTGGCGGCGGCCGCTGAGTGTGACGGGAACTTCAACGCCCGCGCGGTGATAGCGGAGACGACCGTCGAGGATCATATTGCGCGCGGCGGAGAGCGTGCGGACCGCCTGCTCGACCGAAATAGGCTTGTCGAAGGCGTAGATAGCGCCCGTAGAGTGGGCTTCGGGTGTGCAGGGCGAGCGGCCCATGATGAGAAGAGGAACGGTATTGGCCAGCGGGGCTTCCTGTTGCAGTTCACGACAAAGCTGGCCAGTACCATTGAGATCGCAATCGACGATTAGAGCGTCGATCTTCGAAGAGGTGAGACGGGACAGGGCGCGCTGCGGTTCGCTTTCCACCGCAACATCCATGTGTAAGCTGCCGAGAATACATTCGAGAACGCTGACTTCCTGCCAATCGCGCGAAACTACCATCGAGGAGAGTGTCATGGTTCAACTCTACCGAGATGGGTAATCTGGACGTAGATCACTAACGTAATGGCTCGGGGTTTTAGCCTCTCGGGCTTCAGCGCTAGGGTCGCGACCTTACCTTAGGTTCGGTCGTTTGTAATCTGCCGCAGTTTGCCCGTGAGATAAAGAGTTCCCCAAAGCTGGCCACGAAGCGCTCCAGATTTTTCAGCACTAGCAAGACGATTGCGTCGGGACTGGAACGGCAGGTAAGCCGGCCCAAACGATGGTTTGTCCCGGAAAAGCCGCAAAGAACTTCTAGAGAGGACCGGCGGGCGCTCTCCCTCTTTTGACTTTGGTTATAGGTTAGGTCTTTCCTTATTAGGGGTAGTGAATTTACCACCTTTTTACCACCCTTTTGCGCTTTCTTGCCAATGGCGTTTTACTTGGGAAGGACCTGAATGTTCTCGGCTCCCGTTATCGTGTAAGGCGATCCCTTCGCCTGACTGTGCGATGTTGGAGTGATCGTGAATACGTACAGCTTCCCTGCAGTCGCGCTCAACGCGTAAAGATGATTGTCGTTATCCCAGAACAACTGGTCGATCTCGTCCTTGGTCAGTAAGCCCGTATAAGTAGTGACCGGGTTTGCCCCGTTGAAATGAAACACCTGCAAGCCGGAGGTGCCGCCCACCGCCAGCAGCTTGCCTGAGGGTGACATCCAGATATCGTTGATGCCATACGTCGGACCAGCCTGAGTCTTGGGCATATTCTCCGCCGTGCTAGTCGTGGTCAGGTTGCCCGCGCTGTCAGCCGAATAGACGGCAATTCGCACCGGCCCACTGGGCGTTATATCGTTATTCGGCTCCATCGTGACAGCCAAATTGCCGTTGGGATCGGCAGCCGTCAGATAAGGGCAATATTGGCCTTCACCCTTGGGTGCCGCCGGAATTGTTGGATTGACATTCAACGCACTCAATTTTCCATCGCTGTCCCGCTTGTACCCGAAGATGTTTCCGGACCCTTCATAACATCCAGCGCCATAGGTGTAAAGATTGTTAGCGATGAAACTCAGAGGAACGTTTGCGATCTCTCCGCCATCGGGCCCCGTTTGCAGAAAATTCAGCTGTCCTGTCGTGCCGTCGATGGAAAATGCTTGGTACGCGCTATCCCCGGTTCCGTAGGCGTCGTAGTCGTCGTCATACAAGCTGACACCAGTGTGATCCAAGAACAAATATCCGGGACCGCCCGAATTGCCCGTATTGTAGCTGCTGGCGTCGATGACCGAGACTTGCTGCAACGCGCCATCGGACGCAATCGAGAAGGAATAGATGTCCTGAAAGTTGGCAGAGCCGAAGAGATACTTGCCGGTCACTGCCAATTGGGAGACGCCTTCACTGCCAAGGTTGAAAGGCGAACCCAAGACGGGCGTTAGTGCCCCGCTGGAACTTGCGCTGTAAGCGTTGATTTGACTGGTACCGCTGCTGGGACTGCTGGATACATAAACATAAGCCACGGGTGAACTGGCGGACTTTGTAGGAGCGGTTTGGCTGGAAGATACTTGCGCGAAAGCCACCGTGCCAGCAGTGACCAAAACGAGGACGCCGCATTTCCTGATGTGTTTCACGTTAGTGTTCTCCTATTGCATATAAATTTTTGGTTGAAAAATATCGGTAGCGACGCAGGGACCAGCAGGGACCAGAACGAACGCAGTCCGAACCGCCGCCGGTGCTGTGCAAGTGGATGCACGGGAGATATCGCCCTAGAAAAGCAATGCTTCGGCGATTGACGACTGGAGGGCCTTACGACCAGAAGCGGAAATCAAATCGCGGTCCTTGAGATGCCTTGCGTTGGGCGGCGGTTGGCTCGGCGACACTCTACAGCATTTTTCTAAGGGGCAACAATCTTACGTCAAGCGGCCATCCGACTTTGCCGATGATGCGACAGGTCGCAGGCGCAGATTGTTGGCGTGACATCCCGATTCCACTCATCGACCTTTTTTGTTTAGCGGGTTTTGGTTGCATCCACCCCGATTTCGCCAAATGAAGGCCTCCTCGAACGTAACGTTGGGGGATTGATTTGCACCATATCTGTATAGAGAGTGTGGTGCAGGAAAGTGGCAGCCAGCGCACTCGGAGGTGGGCCATGTTTGTCCGCAAGGTTGCTGTACGTCTGAAACCGAATTCCCTTACGGAATTTACCAATCTTATAGAGTATGAAATCCTTCCCTGGCTGAGAACGCAGGAAGGCTTCCGAGGTTTGATTACCCTGGCAGTCCCAGATGGCCGAGAGGTCGCAACCATCAGTTTTTGGGAACACCAAAGGGACGCGCAAGCCTACGATTCAAGCGGGTATCCAGAATCATTGAGGATTCTGGCGAACCTTTTAGACGGGGTTCCTTATCTCAAGACGTTTAACGTTGTCACTTCTACGTTTCAAACTACTGGTCCTTTGCGGCAATCTGGGGGAGAACATCTGCACGAGGGCAGATGTGGTGCCAGTGCAACTTTCAACATGCCGACAATTGTGCGGAACGGAGGGCGAGAGCAATTCCGACACCCGGTATCCGGAAATCAGACGAATCCATCGGACACAGAGAGTTCGGGATAACGAGTGTGATCGCCTGGTTTTCATCGAGCATGGCCGGGGCAAACTCGCAGAGCGACAACCAACTGACGCGGCCCCACACATACTTCGATATTCAGCACTTGAGTGCTGACATTCACTTTCCCCGGTACCACTCAACCGTGCGGCGCAAGCCTTCTTCGAAATCTACTTTTGGTTTGTAACCCAATGCGGCTTCGGCTCTTGAGATATCGGCCAGCGAGTGCTTGATGTCGCCGCCGCGCTCCGAGGCGTAGACCGGCGATCCCGAATACGATGTGATCTCCTGCAACAGTTTGAAGGTTTCGTTGAGAGTTGCGCGGCGTCCGGTGGCAATATTGAATACTTTACCCGCCGCCTCGGCTGGCGGAGCCTTGCAGGCCAGCAGGTTGGCTTCGACGGCGTTATCGATGTAGGTGAAATCGCGGCTCTGTTCGCCGTCGCCGAAGATGGTGGGTTGCTCTCCGCGCAACATTTGCGTGATGAACTTAGCTAATACTCCGGAATAGGGGGACGAGGGATCCTGCCGCGGGCCGAAGATATTGAAGTAGCGGAGGGAGACGGTTTCCAGTCCATAGCAGCGGTAGAAGCTGATCATGTAGCGCTCGCTGGCCAGCTTAGCCACGGCGTAGGGAGAGATCGGGTCCGGAGTCATCTCTTCTTTTTTTGGCAGCGTGGGCGTATCGCCATAGGCAGAGGATGATGCAGCGTAGACGACGCGCTTTACCTTGGCGTCGCGGGCGGCGACGAGAACGTTTACGGTTCCATCGATGTTGGCGCGATTGCTGCCGATCGGGTCGAGGACGGACTTGGGGACGGAAGGGATTGCGGCTTGATGGAGAACGTAATCCGCGCCGGTGCAAGCCAGCTTCATGGCTTCGAGATCGAGGATATCAGCTTCGCGAAAATCAATGGTTTCGAGAATGCCAGAGAGATTATCTTTTTTGCCGGTGGAAAAATTGTCTACTCCCCGGACCTGCTCGCCGCGGCGCAGGAGCTCGCGCGCCAGAGAGGACCCAATGAAACCGCCGATGCCTGTGATCAGGTACAGAGCCATGGTCCTACATGATAGCGGATCAAGATGAATGGATGGAGAAAAGGGATAGTGTGGTGCAGCTCGGCTTACGCATTATGCCGGTGAAGCGGGAGATCCTTCGCGACGCCTGAAAACGGCTACGCTCAGGATGACACAGGCGGTAAAAGGAAAAATGCAGCACTGCCAGAGAAGGGCACGCTTGTGCGAATTCAGGATTGAAATGCGGGGGCGGAAAAGTTGGCGGTGGACTGGCGGATCTTGTTCCATACTTCATCGCGTCCGGCGCGAGTTTTGGCGGAGAAGGCGATTACGGGAGCGGCGGGATAGGCTTCGGCCAAGGTCTTGAGCGCGTTGCGCAGTTGATTGTTGGAGAGCCGGTCGCTTTTGGTGGCGATCAGCAAAAACTCGCGGCCAGAGGCTTGGAGGAAATCGATCAACTGGCGATCGCTATCCTGGGGCGGGACGTTTACATCGATAAGCGCTATGCACAGGGCCAGCGTGGGACGGTCGTTCAAATATGGCTCGATAAATTTGGGCCATTCCTGGGAGATTTCGCGAGAGAGTTTGGCGTATCCATAGCCGGGCAGATCGGCGAAGATGACCTCGGGGTTGGGTCTGCCGGGCCAGCGCACTTCGAAAAAATTAATGGCGCGGGTGCGGCCCGGGGTGGAACTGGTGCGAGCCATCTTGGACTCGACCAGGGTGTTGATCACGCTGGATTTGCCGACATTGGAGCGTCCGAGGAAAGCGACTTCGGGCAGCGTGGGAGCAGGGAAGTGCGCGGGGTCGGTAGCCGAGGCGGTGAATCGCGCCATTACTCTCATGCTCAAGTTTGCAACAGGGAGGGGGAATTGGCAAGGGAAGACGGGGCACGTCGGCGTCGTTAGGAGGCCAAGAGTCGAGCTGCACTCGACGGAGAGCCGAGGGCGGCCTGTCCCTACATAAAGATTGCCGGGCTTCAACTTCGGCGGAACTGTTTGCTTAGGGTTAGGGCCTGGTGTTGATAGGAAGAGCCGATATTGGTTCCGTAGATTTTGTCGGGGCGGCTCAGAAGGGGCATGTAGTTGAGGCGGCCGACGAGTTGGCCGTGCTCCATTAAGAAGGCGACTTCGTGGGCGCGAACTTCGAGCACGGCGCGGGTGCCTTTGATATCGCTCGATCCGTAGCCGAAGCCGGGGTCGAAGAATCCCGCATAATGGACGCGAAACTCGCCATCGGAGGGATCGAATGGGACCATTTCCGCGGCATAATCGGGGGGAACACGCACCCGTTCGCGGGAAGCGAGGATATAAAAAGCTCCCGGCTCGAGGATCAAACTCTTTCTTTTGTTCTCACGAATTGGTTCCCAGAACTCGTCGGGATCGTAGTGATCGACGCGGTCCAGTTCGACGACCGGGGCGTTCGAGCGGGCGCGATAGGCGATGATTTCGTTGGGCTCGCTTGCCTCCAGGTTGACGGTGACTCGCAGACCGCGATCCAGCCGGGCTTTGACGGGGCTTTCGTCGTTTAAATAGACAAGCGATTCCTGTTGATCGAGCTTCTTGATGTCCCGGTCTTCGGAGCCGGCGGTGCCTTCAATAAAGCGAAGCTGGCTGAGGCGGGTGCCGGCGCGGATGCCAACGGTAAAGGTGCGGGGAACAATTTCCGCGTATAAGTTGCCTTTGTAGCCGGCGGGGACGCTATCGAATTCGGTGCCGTAATCGGTAATCAATCGGGTGAAAATATCGAGCCGGCCGGTTGTGCTTTTGGGATTCGCTCGTCCGGAAATCCCCTCGGGCAGATGCAAGTGCTCCAGCAGCGGGACTATGTATACGCAATTCTTCTCAAAGACCGGGGCTCCGGTCAGATCCACGCGCGACATGCGAAGCTCTTTGATCTTCTGGTCGACGGTCGAGGAGGGACCTGGCAGGAAGCTGGCGCGGACGCGGTGGGCGATATCGCCTAAGCGGAGATCGAGACTGGCAGGCTGGACTTGCAGCGGTGTGATGGGGCGATCGCCGGCAATCTGCCCGGCATCGATTAGATTTTGGATGGACTGCGAGGGCAGAATGCCGGAGTGCCGATCCCTGTGGGTTTGGCGCAACAGGTCAGGGAAAAGGGCTATTTCGCCATTCGGCATTTCGAGGTTGGACATGTCAGAGTTTTCCAAGCTTGTGTGGTCGTTGATGATTGTACATCGGCGAATAGAGACGAATAAAAGATAGATTCGGTTAGCGGAAGATCCTTGGTTCCGCCTGAAAAACGGCTGCACTCAGGATGACGCAAGGGCAACAATTTAAGCCGAGGGCCGCTACTGACGAGCGGCCGGGCTATCTTCGGGGACGTCGGTGAGAGGCGCGATGGGATGGGTGGCTTCTTCTTCACTGAGCGAAGGGAGTGCCGACTCCAGCGCAATCTGCAGGACTTGGTCCATGGTGTCGACAAAATGCATCTTCATGGCGTTGCGGAGATTCTCCGGGACTTCGGCAAGATCTTTCTCGTTATCACGCGGCAGGATGACTTCGAAAAGGCCGGCGCGATGAGCGGCGAGAAGCTTTTCTTTTAATCCGCCGATGGGAAGGACTTTGCCGCGCAGGGTGATTTCGCCAGTCATGGCGAGGTCGCGGCGAACGGGAATTTTGCTCAGAGCGCTGGCGATGGCAGTGGCGATGGTGATGCCGGCGGACGGGCCATCTTTCGGAATTGCGCCTTCAGGAACGTGCACATGCAAGTCGAGGTTGCGGTAGAAATCGCGGGTCAGGCCGAGTCGGTGAGCTCGCGAGCGAATGTAGGATAGTGCAGCTTGCGCGGATTCCTGCATGACATCGCCGAGTTTGCCGGTCAGGGTTAATTTGCCTTTACCGTCAACGACGGTGGCTTCTGTACTGAGGATGGAACCCCCGACTTCGGTCCAAGCGAGGCCGGTGACCAGGCCAACCTCGGACTTTTCATGAGCCAAGGTATCGCGGAACTTGATCACGCCGAGGAATTCGGTGACATTCTCTCCGGTGATGGCGACGGTATAGTTCTCGCCTTCTTTGACGACCTTGCGGGCGACTTTGCGGCACACGTTGCCGATTTCGCGTTCGAGATTACGCACGCCGGCTTCGCGGGTGTAGGCGCGGATGAGCGTGGTGATGGCATCGTCGGAAAATTTGACGTTCTTTTCGGAAAGTCCGGCGGCCAGCATCTGCTTTTTCACCAGGAACTGCTTGGCGATTTCGACTTTTTCCTGCTCGGTGTAGCCATGCAAGCGCAACACTTCCATGCGGTCCTGGAGCGCGGGAGGGATGGTGTGCATGACGTTGGCAGTGGCCACGAAGAAGACCTGCGAGAGATCGTATTCGACGTCGAGGTAGTGGTCGACGAACATGAAGTTCTGTTCAGGGTCGAGGACCTCGAGCAGAGCGGCGGATGGATCGCCGCGGAAGTCCATGGACATTTTATCGACTTCGTCGAGCATGAAAACTGGGTTCTTGGTGCCGGCCTTCTTCATCATCTGGATGATCTGGCCGGGTAGTGCGCCGATGTAGGTGCGGCGGTGGCCGCGAATTTCGGCTTCGTCGCGCACGCCGCCGAGCGACATACGGACAAACTTACGTCCCGTGGCCTTGGCGATGGACATTCCCAGAGAAGTCTTGCCGACGCCGGGAGGGCCAACGAAGCAGAGGATCGAGCCCTTAGGGTTTTTGACTAACTGACGCACGGCGAGAAATTCAAGGATGCGCTCCTTGATTTTCTCGAGGCCGTAGTGGTCTTCGTTGAGAACTTTTTCGGCGCGGGTGATGTTGCGGATTTCTTTGGAGCGCTTCTTCCACGGCACAGCCAGCAGCCAGTCGAGATAGTTGCGGGAAACGGTGGACTCCGCGGACATGGGAGGCATGGCTTCCAGCTTTTTAAGTTCCTGGATGGCCTTGTCTTTGACTTCTTTGGGCATGCCGGCGGCTTCGACTTTCTTCTTGAGTTCGTCGAATTCGCTCTTCTCGCCGCGGCCTAGTTCCTTCTGGATGGCCTTGATCTTTTCGTTGAGGTAATACTCTTTTTGCGCCTTTTCCATCTGGCGCTTGACGCGCGACTGGATGGTGCGGTCGACGTTGAGCTTTTCTATTTCGACGTCGAGCACATCGGCGATGCGGTTCAGGCGCTCGGAGGGATCGAAGATTTCGAGAAGTTCCTGCTTTTCTTCGATGGACAGTTGCAAGTTCGCGGCGATGATGTCAGTCAGCTTGCTCGGATCTTCCATCCGAACCGCTGAAATCATGGTCTCGTAGTTGAGGGCCTGACAGAGCTTTACATACTGCTCGAAGAGCGTGGTGACACGCTGCATACCCTGCTCGATCTGGGCGTTCATCTCTACCGGGTAGCGGGCGACGCGTACGGAGGCCTGCATGTAACCGTCGGAATCAGTCGCTTGAAGAAGGCGGGCGCGCTCGATGCCCTCAACTAGAACTTTAATATTGCCGTCGGGCAGTTTGAGGCTCTGCACGATGTTCACGATCGTGCCTACCTGGTAAATTTCGTTCGATTTGGGTTCGTCGATGGAGGCATCGTGTTGAGTAGCCAGGAAAATCTTCTTGTCAGCGGCCAAGGCCTCTTCCAAGGCGCGGACGCTGGACTCGCGGCCCACGACGAATGGGGTCATCATGTAGGGGAAGATGACCACGTCGCGGATGGGCATCATGGGGAGCTTTTTGGTTTCGAATTTTTCCTTGGATGTGGTCACTCAATCTCCCTGGGGTGAAGCAAAACTTACCGTTGCGCAGCGCCTAAAGGCGTACGCGTTCTTTCAACTTTTGCGGTATGCCTGAAGGCATACCCTGATGCCGTAAAGGCCTGAAACGAGTCCGAAGGCCTTTACGAATCGATCTTTATGCTGGCAAAGAACGCGTTCCACCTTCCCCTACCGTACAGCGATCAGTTTACTACTGCAAGCAAGACTTTCTCAGTAATAGGCTCATTTGAGAGCCGTCGTCCTCAGCGGCTAAAGCGGCCACAAAAACGCTGCTCTTACGGCACGGCTGAAGCCGTGCCCTTCCCGAAGACCGCTGGAATCGAGTTTTTCGGCAATGTCTGAAGCCGTGCCTTTCAAAGCAAATTTCATTTATCCGGCCTTTTCCATCATGGCCAAGGAGGCGGTGCGCTTCTCAACCATCTCCCGGGTAACTTCGAACTCCTTTAGTTTCTTCTGGCTGGGCAGATGGAACATCAAGTCGAGCATGAGTTCTTCGAGGATCATGCGGAGGCCGCGGGCGCCTACTTTGCGAGCCATAGCCTGGCGGGCAACGGCGCGCAGAGCTTCATCGCTGAATTTGAGCCGAACGTTCTCAAACTCAAAAAGGCGTTGGTACTGCTTGACGATGGCATTTTTGGGGCGAGTGAGAATTTCGATCAAGGCAAATTCGTCGAGATCTTCGAGCATACCCATCACAGGGAGACGGCCGACAAATTCGGGGATCAATCCGAACTTGATTAAGTCCTCGGGCTGCATCTCGCTGAGAAGTTCGAAGTTGCGCTTGTTGCGGGCGATGACGGCTTCATCTTTTTCGGCTTCTTCGCCGGAGCGGAAGCCGAGAGATTTTTTGCCGACGCGCCGACCAATGATTTTCTCGAGTCCGACAAAGGCTCCGCCGCAGATGAAGAGAATGTTCGTGGTATCGACAGGCGTGAATTCCTGGTGGGGATGCTTACGGCCGCCCTGTGGCGGAACGTTGGCGATGGTTCCTTCCAGGATCTTCAGGAGTGCCTGTTGGACTCCTTCACCGGAAACGTCGCGGGTGATGGAGGGATTTTCGTCCTTACGGCCGATCTTGTCGATTTCGTCGATGTAGATAATGCCGGTCTGGGCGCGGCTGACATCGCCCTCGGCAGCTTGCAGCAATTTTAAAATAATGTTCTCGACGTCCTCGCCGACGTAGCCGGCTTCTGTCAGGGTAGTAGCGTCGACGATGGCGAAGGGCACGTCCAGCATCCGGGCGAGAGTTTGCGCCAGCAAAGTTTTTCCGGTGCCAGTAGGACCGATGAGCAGGATGTTGGACTTGCTGAGTTCGATGCCATCCCCGGCCGCTTTTTGGCGGTTCATGAAGATGCGCTTGTAGTGGTTGTAAACCGCGACTGCCAGCTTTTTCTTGGTCTGCTCCTGTCCGATGACGTATTCATCGAGGAAGGTCTTGACCTCTTGCGGCTTGGGCAGTTGATTCGGCGTGGTGCTGGCCGGGGTCGCAGTGCGATCGTCTTCCAGGATGGAATTGCAGACCGCTACGCACTCATCGCAAATATAAGCGCGGGGATAGTCGCTGGGCGACGAGATGAGCTTGGCTACAGCGTCCTGTGATTTATGGCAGAACGAACAGCGCAAAATCTCATCGGAGCCTGACTTGGTTTTCACTCGCCTTTACTCCTTCTCTCAGTACACGCTCGCAATAACCAGTACCGAGTTACGAGTACCGAGGATTGGCTCGGTACTCCCTGGTACTCTTCAAGCGCGAAGGCCGATCATACCGCTTTTACGGTCTTATAGATGATATCGTCTATGATTCCGTATTCCTTAGCCTGCTGCGCGTTCATGATGAAGTCGCGCTCCACATCTTTCTCCACTTTGTCGAGCTTCTGCCCGGTGTGCTTGGAGAGCAACTGGTTTGTTATCTCGCGCATGCGCAGAATCTCCCGAGCATGAATGTCGATGTCGGTAGCCTGACCGGACAAGCCTCCCATGGACGGTTGGTGAATCAAGATGCGGGAGTTAGGCAGGGCTAATCGTTTTTTCGGTTCACCCGCTGCCAGCAGCAACGCCGCCATGGACGCGGCCTGACCCACGCATAGCGTCATTACATCATTCTTTACGTACTGCATGGTGTCATAGATTGCCATGCCGGCCGTGATGGAGCCACCGGGAGAATTCACGTAGAGCTGAATATCTTTCTCCGGATCTTCCTGGGCTAGGAACAACATCTGGGCAATCACCAGGTTGGCGATGTTGTCGTCAATCGGCGTGCCGATAAAGATAATGTTGTCGCGAAGCAGCCGGGAATAAATATCGTAGGCGCGTTCGCCCCGCCCGGTCTGCTCGATGACCATCGGTACCAACATCATTTGCGGATCATTTTTCATGCTTACCTGACCTGCCACACTCCGCCCCGCAATAACGTTCTCGTCTTTCGGGGAGGGTTGAAAGTGTCCGCTTCTTTATGCCAAAGCTTACGCGGACTGGTGATAAAGAAAATCGAGGGTCTTTTCGCTGCGGATTCTCATCCGGATTCTATCGAGGCCCCCATCCTCTGTCAAACGGGCTCGCACCGCTTCCGGCGTTTGTTTTGACTGCTTCGCCAGAGCGTCGATATCCCGGTTTAGTTCCTCGTCACTGACTTCGATTTTTTCGAGTTCGGCGACGCGCTCGAGCAGCAAGGAAGACTTCACATCGTGAATGGCTTGCTCGCGCTGACCGGCGCGCAAGCGGGCCAGATCCATTTTCTTTAAGTCTTCCATCTTCATGCCCTGCGCGGCCAAGGCACGCAGACCGCGCTCCAGGCGCAAGTCGATCTGACTATCGACCAGGGCTTCGGGCACTTCGAAGTCGTTCTGTTTCACCAGATCGGCAACCAGCTTGTCTTTGGCTTCGCGCTCCGCATCGTGGCGCTTTTCCGCTTCCATGTTGTCGCGTATCTGCTTGCGAACTTGATCGAGGCTGGTGAACTCGCCCAGTTCTTTTGCGAAATCATCGGTTAGTTCGGGCAGATTCTTTTGCTTGATGCCATTGACTTTGACGGTATAAACAAACGTCTTGCCGGCCAGGCGCTTGTCGGAAATGTCTTCCGGATAACTTACCTCGAAATTGCGTTCCTCACCGGCAGCGGCGCCGGTAAGGTTTTGCGAAAACTCCGGAACGGTATTCTTCCCGCCGATTTCGATCAGCACGTCATCCATGTGCACGGGATTGGCGGCGGCCTCTTTAACGTCCTTACTATCTTTCGGCTTGCCGTCCATGGAGGCCTGGGCGAAATCGCCTTCGGCAAGAGTGCGTCCTTCCACGGTGGTGTAGGTGGCGTGCTGCTCTCGGACGCTGTTTAATGCCTGCTCGACATCGTCGCCGGTGACGGCGATGTCGGGCTTGGCGGCGCGAAGCTCTTTGTAACCTTCAACGCGAATCTCCGGCAGGACTTCAAAGCTTGCCTTGAAGCGAATCGGTTCGCCATCATGAAAATGAAGATCGGTGACGCGCGGCTGGGAGACGGGGATCAGGCCTTGTTTTTCGGCTTCGCGGCGGAAATAACGCGGCACCAGAGCTTCGATCACATCATTCTTCAGGCCATCGCCGAAACGCTGCTTGATGACGGAGGCGGGCACGTGTCCGGTGCGAAAGCCGGGCAACCGGGCGCTTTTTTGATAGCGCTGGATTTGCGACTCAGTTTCGCGAGCTACTTCGGCTGCCGGAATCTCAACCGAGATCTCGCGCTTTACACCGTCTTTCGCGGTTTCGTTTTTTGTGGCTTCGCTAGTTTCTGTGGGACTCACGTTTGCCTTTCAAGGGGCCGTTGAATGCGGATTCGAATTCATACGGCGTTAACTTTGAGTGTAAAGATAGAAGGAGAGGACCGTCAAACGGACGGACACCCATTTTTACAACTTCGCGCAAATCTTCCCATCGCGGCAGGAAGCCAGGCGCAGAGTCAGGCGAGAATCTGTTGCATGGCGACGGAAAAATGATCTGCCAGACTGTCGGTTTTTGAAACCACATCTCGAATACCCGCTTCCAGCGCGGCCCGCATCAGTTGTGGGGAAGGATGCATGGTAAACATTACGATGGCGGTGCCTGGAGATCGGCGAAGGATACTGCGGGAGGCCTCGAGCCCGTTCATCACGGGCATTTGAAAATCCATGATGACGATGTCGGGGCGCAACTCTTCAACCTTTTCAATCGCCGATTGGCCGTTGTCGGCTTCGCCGCAGACCTTGCACTGCAAGGTCTGCTCGATCCACAAGCGCAGCGAGTGACGAATCATCGCGCTGTCGTCGACGATCAGAATAGAATGCAAAATTGTGCCCGTCGTGCCTTAAACGCCCTTGACAGGCTGCTGGGCCGGCCACGTCTGGTCAGGTCGACGGCGGCTACGAGGAAAGGGTAATTCCACGCTAATCGCCGCTAGGGCGATGCGCCATACGGTTGATGCTGTACGCGATCGTACATATGTATGTCGAATTGGGAAGTGGGGATTTTGGAATTGAAAAGTGGGCCATTAGCGAAGTTGAGTAACGTGGGAGTGAGTCTGCCGCGATGGCTGGCTGTGCTCAACAGCGAAGTAATCGCTTGCAGGCTTTGTCCCCGGCTGGTGGCGTATCGCGAGCAGATTGCCCGGGAGAAGCGGCGCGCCTACCGGGATTGCGAATACTGGGGAAAGCCGGTGCCGGGCTTCGGCGATCCCGATGCGCGTGTGCTGGTGATGGGGTTGGCACCGGGCGCGCATGGGTCCAATCGCACGGGACGACCGTTTACGGGCGATGCATCGGGAAAATTCATGTTTCCCGTGTTGTATGAGACGGGATTCGCCAACCAGCCTGTCGCGGTTGATCGGAATGACGGGCTACAGCTGAAGGACCTTTACATCACAGCGGCGGTCCGCTGCGCTCCGCCGGATAACAAGCCGCTGCCGCAGGAACTGGTGGAGTGCTCGCGATTTCTCGACCGTGAGATTGCAGGACTAGAAAGAGTAAAGGTGGTGGTGGCGCTGGGTAAAATTGGCTTCGACGCTTATCTGAGCTATTTAAAACGACGGGGCTTGCCGCTGAATCGACTGGGATATCCGTTCAAACATGGCGCGAGTTACCCGTTACCGGACGGGAAAGTGTTGCTGGCTTCTTATCATCCGTCGAACCAGAACACGCAAACCGGCAAGCTGACGCGCGAAATGTTTGTGAAGGTCTTTAAAGAGGCGGCAAGACTTGCCGATGAGTAGAGTGAGGCGTCGCCGGAGCCGGATCGCAGGGCCCACCCTTTTAGCGGGGCAAAGCCGACTAGCGGGTTACGAACCGGGGCGACGCCGATTGAGTTGCGAGTGGGAGGCGGACAACCCAGGGCAATTGTTGACGGCTGATTGGAGAAAATCAAAGGCTCATTAGCTTTTGATGTTAAATCAACAATCAGCTATCAGAGATTGCCGCAAAGTCTGCGCCCGCACGGCTCACCTCAGTTTCGTTACCGTCACTTCCAATTGAAATTGACGCTTTGAGTTGGGGTCGTCCATGCTGCCCACGATCATCGGTTTGCCCAGCAGGGCCAGAGTGCTGCCGCTGATCTTGAGTTGCCGTATGACCGGGCGGGCGTCGTGGCCAGTGCCCTGGTCGGGAATCGCGAAATTGCTGTTCTCGGCGCGCACCGATAAGGCAACGCCGTCGGAGCGTTCTTCGATTCTGCACCAGACGTTTGTGCCGACATCCATGTACTGAAACTCCCCCTCTTTGGACTCGACCGGGACCCGGGTGCCGATTTTAATCTCATTGGATTCGTCTGAGTTCACGTTGACCGAGTATTGCCGAGTGTTGATCTTTTTGCCGTCTTCAAGTTCGTTCAGCGAAAAGTCGACGCGGTAGGCGTGCACCGGTTTCTCAGCGCGCTTGGATGGTTTTGCGTTCATCTCGGGCTTCGCCGCCGAGTCTTGCGCGACCGTAGTCGCCCTCGAACCAATCATGAATCCCAGGATTGCAATAGTGAAAACCGCTAATGCCTTACGCATGATTCGTCTCCTTATGGCTTTATTGTTTTGTTCTCCTATTTGTATGTTTATCTTTCCGACGTGTCGCGATGCTGTTCTTCCGAATCCGCGTGCTGTTGGTCAGAGGCGAGGGCCTTCATCTTCATCTCTTCGAGATCGTGCTGCAATGCTTCGCTTGTGGCACGCGCGATCAGCACGGCTTTTTCCGGGTACTCCGCAACATAGCTCTGGAGAATTTTCTCCTGCTCGCTCAGCGGTTGGGGCGACGGAAACTGATCGAGCATGGGTTGATCGAGCCTGAGATTAGCTGCCACGATGGGCTCGCGACGAACAGGATTGATGGTTCGTCTTCTCGCCGGATTGAACGCGTGCAGACGTTGGTTTGCGTCTCCGTTCGATACAACCCGGCCGCTCGATATAACCTGTGTTGCCGGTTCCTTTGAAGCTTGGGTTGCGGCTGACGAGTGATCGGCTACGACTGGAAGCGAGGACTTGCCCGAGCGCCAGGCCAGGGTCAGAGCTACCACGGCAACAGTTGCCAACGCTCCGGCAACGGCCCAGCGCCACCAGGCGCGTTCTGGAACCTGCGCCCGTTCGGCCCGCAAGTTCGCGAGAATGCGATCATCGAGTCCCGCCATGGGCTCGACGGACGTGTATTTTGCCAGCGCCGCGTCGACTTGCAAATCAAGCTCGTTAACTTGGCCGCGCGGTTCAAGATTGCCATTTCTCCAGTGACTGTCCATGCTTTTTCACCTCTGCTTCCAACCAGCATTTGCCGCCAACTTCTCGCGCAAAATCTGCCGTGCCCGAAACACTCGGGAACGTGCTGCCGCTTCATTGATTCCCAGAGCTGCCGCTACTTCGCGGGGTGACATTTCCTCCACCGCCGACAAAATTAAAGGTTCCCGCAGTTTCCGGGGCAAGGCGGGAATCAATCGCTCCAACTGCATGCTGACTTCCGAGCAATGCACGGTGTCATCCGCGGTGGGACCGATGGATCGGATTTCCGCGGCCAGTTTCTCCGAATCGGTGATTGGGGCTTCGATTGGAACTTCGCGACGGCTGCCTACCCGTTGGCTCCGGTCAACCGCAACCCGCCACGCAGTGCGCGCCAGCCAAGCCTTGTGGTCCTGCACCGTGGCCAGCTTGCGGCCATACCGCAGGACGCGGAGGAAAGTTTCCTGAGTCGCGTCCTCGGACTCGTGATGGTTTCTTAGCGCCGCATAGGCGATGCGATAGACCAATTGCGAGTGCTGCCGCACCAGGTCCTCGATGAGTTCGTCATTGCTGCGCGTGGTCGCCAAGGCGCGGCTCAGGATTGCCTCTCCCATCACCAATGATTCACCCTCACTCATGAAGACCGCCCTGGGCCTGATTTGTTCAGAAATATCTTTGGGAGAACGCTCGGAGGGGATTTTGCTTGCTGAAATTCAAAGTAATGGGAGATCAGAAGCCCACCAGGACTGGTTCCATCTCGAGGCGCACGCCCCAGATTTCTTCGACGCGCTGTTGGATCTGATCTTTAAGGGCGAGGAGATCGGTTGCGGAGGCTTCACCGCGATTTACCAGAGCGAGAGCATGCTTATTCGAGATCCCCACGGGACCGAAGCCGTGACCTTTGGAGAATCCGGAGTGTTCGACGAGCCATGCCGCGGAAACCTTCTTTTGCGATTGGAGCGCCGGGTAACTGGGCACGGTCAGCCCGCGGAGAGCGGCGCGACGTTCCAGATCGTGGTGCTGTTCCAGGGTGAGCACGGGATTTTTGAAAAACGATCCGGCGCTGAAGGCTTCCTGCTCGCCGGGCACGATGAGCATGCCCTTCAAGGCGCGAATATGGCGAACGGCTTCGCGGGTTTCGGCTAAGTTGGGCATGGATTCACGCCCGGCAAAGTGGCGCTTGAGATCGGCGTAGTCAAGGCGGGGCTTGCCATTTGGGGTGAGGGCGTAGCTGACGCCCAGCACGATGAATCGTCTCTTTTCGCCGCGGTTAAAGATGCTGGAGCGGTAGTTGAATTCGCAGGCCTCGGGACAGAGCTCACGGACTTGCGCGTCTCTAAGATCGAGCACCTGCACGGAGACGATGGTCTCGGCGACTTCCTGCCCGTATGCGCCGACATTTTGGACCGGCGTTCCGCCGACGCTGCCGGGTATGCCGCTCAAACATTCGATTCCGGCACAGCGGGCCACGACTGCGCGAGAGACAAAGCGGTCCCAGGGTTCGCCGGCGCCTACGTCGAAAACAGTGCGGCCATTTTCGTCATGGCCGGCGTGCTGCTCGATGCCGGGGATCGCAATTCTCAGCACCAGTCCTGGCCAACCGGTGTCGGAGATCAGCACGTTGCTGCCGCCGCCCAGCACAAACAGGGGCAAATTGCGGGAGCGCGAGAAGGCGACCGCCTCTTGTACTTCGCCGATGCTAAGAGCTTCTACAAAGTATCGAGCGGCCCCGCCAATGCGGAGGGTGGTCAGCGGGGCTAGAGGAATGTTTTCGAGTAACTCCATGAATCAGTTTTCAATATGACACAGGGAGCGGACCGGCGCACGTGGGGGCTGGTGACGGAAGTAGTATGACTTATTTCGCGGGAACCGATTCCGGCTAAAAAACCTGAAAAAGATTGGTGTCGAGCTGAGTTCACGTGTTTGCAGGACGCGGAGAGAACGATCCAGCATGGCGGCCGCGCAAAAAGGGGAGGGATCCTTCGACTTCGCGGGCCGATTCGCGAAGCGAGAATCGGCCCGCTACTCTCAGGATGACAGCGATGGTGAGGGCGTTTTTTGCCTTAGGCGGGCTTCGGGGTGGTGCTTCGGCGGAATCGATTGACGATCACCTGCCCGAGGAGCGCCCGCCGTGCGCGTTTGCCCATTCGCCGCGCGTTTCGCAAGACCTGCCATGAAAGCACGTATCGCATCTCGTCTTCTTCCGAGGAGAGCGCGGCGGGAGTTTCGATCTTGCTTCGAGTCGATAAGACGTAGAACCAGCGGACTACGAGCACATTTGCTAGCATCCACCAGAGCAGCCAGGTTTTTTCGATGAAGAGAGTCATGGGGGTGATCTCCTTGAGCTGGCCCCTAATCCAAAGACGACGAAGTCGATGCAAGGGGCCGCCGAATGTCGAAAACACTGTACCATATTGTCAATAGGCTTACTAGGCTTTTTGCGGGGAGCAAGGGATAGTACCCGTGCAGGGGTCCTTCGACTCCGCCTACCGATTCGCGAGCGCGAATCGGTGAGCAGCGCTCAGGATGACAACGTGGTTGGGGGCAACAGATTAATCGTGCAAAACGACGCTTAGCAGAGAGCTGTGGACGCGCAGGGCGCCTTCGGAGCCGCTGGAGTAGTCGATGAAGCCCAGCTTGCGGAAGCGGTTCATGAAAAAGTTAACGCGAGAGCGAGTGCTGCCAATCAACTCGGCAAGGGTTTCCTGGCTGATTTTCGGAACGACGGTTTGCGGAATTCCTTCCTTGCCGAAATGAGCCAGCAGCAGGAGAACTCGTGCCAGCTTTTTTTCGCTGGAATTGAAAAGCAAGTGGATGACTTCTTCTTCATAGCGAACGTTGCGGGCGAGCAAATACGCCACAAAGAGTTCAGAAAGTGCGGGATCGCGGTGAAGGGCGTCCATCATCGCTCTTTTCTCTATCCGGAGGAGTTCACAATCGGTCATGGCGGAAGCGGAGCTCATACGCAGAAGCTGGCCGGCGAGTGATCCCTCGCCAAAAAAATTCCCTCCGTGCACAATGGCGATGGTGGCTACTTTGCCGGCCTCGGATACCACAGTGAGCCTGACTTTGCCTTTCCGCACATAGAAGATGGAATCGGCGGAATCGCCCTGGGTGAATATGGTTTGGTTCCTGGTGGAGGGCAGAAACTTTCTTCCGTCTCCGATGGTTGCAAGGAATATGTCGCAATCGAATTCGCGCTTGATTTGGGTGGCTGCACGAGCCGCCATTTGAGGCGATTATATCCCCGGTGAGCAAACTTAGATGCAACGAACGTGCCGGGTAATTCATCTACGAATTGGGCGGTGGATTCATTTGAAAATCATCAGCCCCTCGGCGGCTGAAGCCGCCATTGGAAAAAGGAGATTTATCGCAGCGGTGAACCGCTGCGCCATCCAAAACCAACATGCTGCGCCACCAAATCAACGTCAAGATGGAGATCGAACTTTTCTGTAACCTCTGAGGCAGCGTGCTATGAAGGAAATTCAAATTGAGCAACACCACGAGTTGACTGACTTTAACCTGAGGCATCTGTGAAATATTTCTCACAACCCTTATGCAGGAAACCGCTTCCCAAGGATGCTCCATTGCTGCATAGCGCGACGTCACGGGGCGGTTGTCCAAGGAATTTGGATCGCGGAATTTTGAATCGAGCGCGCGATCCTAACAATCTGTGTTTAAACAATCTGAGCGAAACAACCTAACTTAAGCAATCTGACTTAACGCTGCGATAATCTTGTTGTGACAAACCAGCACGACAACCTTGAGGAGGAAAACGATGCAACTTGGAATGATAGGTCTTGGCCGAATGGGTTCCTTCATGGTGCAGCGGCTTCTCAAAGCCGGCCACGAGTGTGTTGTCTACAACAAGCGTCCGGATGCCATGCAGGGTTTGGTGGATAAAGGAGCGAAGGCTTCCACGAGCATCGCGGATTTCGCCAAGAAGCTCAACAAGCCGCGGGTGGTGTGGTTGATGGTTCCGGCAGCGGCGGTCGACTCGGTGCTGGCTTCGCTGACGCCGGTGCTCGAATCGGGCGATATCGTCGTCGATGGCGGCAACTCCTATTATCACGACGACATTCGACGCGCGGAGGTATTGAAGAGAACGGGAATTCATTATGTCGATTGCGGGACGAGCGGAGGTATATGGGGAGCAGAGCGCGGGTATTGCCTGATGATCGGCGGGGAAGAACAGATCGTCAGCCATCTCGATCCGATTTTTAAGTCGCTGGCGCCGGGGGCCGGCTCGGCTGAGCGCACGCCGGGGCGAACCGGCGAGGCTTCGACTTCAGAAAATGGATATTTGCGTTGCGGTACGAATGGCGCGGGGCACTTCGTCAAGATGGTGCACAACGGGATTGAGTACGGCATGATGGCGGCGCTGGCGGAAGGATTGAATATTCTCAAAAATGCCAACGTGGGGAAAAAGAAGCAGGAAGACGATGCGGAAACCACGCCGTTGCGCCACCCTGAGCTTTACCAGTACGACATGAACCTGCCGGAAGTGGCGGAGGTTTGGCGGCGCGGCAGCGTGATTGGCTCCTGGCTGCTCGATCTGACGGCTGCGGCTTTGCGGGAAAAACCAGATCTTTCGGAGTTTGCCGGACGGGTATCGGATTCCGGGGAGGGGCGCTGGACGGTGCAGGCGGCGGTGGACGAAGGCGTTCCTTCGCCGGTGATCAGCTCGGCGCTGTTTTCTCGATTCGCCTCTCGTGGCAGCGATGAATATGCCCACCGGCTGCTTTCAGCGATGCGCTATGAGTTCGGCGGCCACAAGGAAAAGCCCGCCGATAAGCCGGAGGCGGCCTGATGGATTTCCAGTCTGATGCTTTCGTTTTTTTCGGTGCGACCGGCGATCTGGCGTACAAACAGATTTTTCCCTCGCTGCAACGGCTGGTGCGGGACGAAGGTCTGAATATTCCGATCATTGGCGTGGCACACAGTGGCTGGAATCTGGATCAACTCAAGGCGAGAGCAAAAGAGAGTGTCGAGAAGAATGGCGGCATTGATCAGGAGGCCTTCGAAAAACTGAACGGTTTGTTGCGCTATGTCGACGGCGATTACAAAGACCAGAATACTTTTGTTGAACTTCGCAAACAGTTAGGAGATGCGAAGAGGCCGTTGCATTATCTGGCGATTCCTCCGAGCCTTTTTGGCACGGTGGCCGAGGGGCTGGCCAAATCAGGCAGCGCCGACAACGCGAGCGTGGTGGTGGAGAAACCGTTCGGACGCGATCTGGCTTCGGCGCAGTCGCTGAACCAGATTTTGCAGAAGTATTTTCCGGAGGAACGGATCTTTCGCATCGACCATTTCCTTGGGAAAGAGCCGGTGCAGAACATTCTCTATACGCGCTTCGCCAACCCGATCTTTGAGCCCATCTGGAATCGCAATTATGTGCGTTGCATCCAGATCACCATGGCGGAGGATTTCGGAGTGCAGGATCGGGGAAAGTTTTATGACGAAGCCGGTGCTCTGCGCGATGTGGTGCAGAATCATCTGCTGCAAATATTGGCCAATCTCACCATGGACCCGCCTGCCGAAGGGCAACACGGGTCGACTCGCGACCAGAAGGCCGGGTTGCTGAAGTCTCTTCGACCCATTGTTCCAACCGATGTCGTGCGCGGACAATATCGCGGTTATCAATCCGTGCCGGGGGTTAGCGCAGGTTCGACGGTGGAAACGTTTATCGCGCTCAAGTTATTTATCGACACATGGCGATGGGCGGGCGTGCCGGTTTACATCCGCGCGGGCAAATCTTTGCCAGTCACTGCGACCGAGGTTTTCGTAGTGTTCAAGCGTCCGCCGCTGGAAACCTTCGATGAAGTTGTGCCCGCGGCCTCGGCGCATCTGCGCATGCGGATCAGCCCGGAGATCGTGATTGGGATGGGCGTGCGGGTGAAAACGCCGGGAGAGCGGATGACCGGCAGCGATGTGGAACTTACGCTGACGGAGCAGACCGCATGCGACATGCCACCTTACGAACGATTGCTCGGGGACGCACTACGCGGGCAGAATGAACTTTTCGCCCGTCAGGACGTGGTGGAAGCGCAATGGCGAGCGGTCGAGCCGATTCTGGGCAACGTCGCTCCCTTTTATTATTACGAGCCGGGGACATGGGGTCCTGCCGAGGCTCAGCAGTTGATCAATCATGACGGGCCATGGATCGATCCCAAGATCGATCCGAAGCCGCAGCAAGCAAATTGAAAGAGGCAAGCCGATGACCCAAAGACTCATGACCCAGACGCTCACGGAAACGACTTCGTGGCAGGCACTGCAAACTCATTACGAAAAAATCAAAGATATCCAGCTGCGGAAATTATTCGCCGACGATCCCACTCGCGGCGAGCGCATGACAGTGGAGAACGTCGGCCTTTATCTCGATTACTCGAAAAATCGAATCACCGATGAAACTGTGCGGCTGCTGATTCAATTGGCCAACGAGCGAGGTGTCGCGGCGCGCCGCGATGCTATGTTCCGCGGAGAGAAGATCAACGTGACGGAAAAGCGCGCCGTGCTGCACGTGGCTTTGCGCGCGCCACGCGGCATGCTGATCAAAGTGGATGGAGTGGATGTGGTTCCTGAAGTACACGCAGTGTTGGATAAGATGGCGGCATTTTCCAGGCGCGTGCGCAGCGGGCAATGGAAGGGGCACACCGGCAAAGCGATCAAGAATGTGATCAACGTGGGTATCGGCGGCTCCTATTTAGGGCCGGAGATGGCTTACGATGCGCTGCGGACTTTTACCGACCGGTCGATGAGATTTCGTTTTGTGGCCAATGTCGATGGGGCTGCATTTGCCGAAGCCACGCACGATCTCGATCCCGCCGAGACCTTATTCATTCTTTCTTCCAAGACTTTCACGACGCTCGAAACTATGACCAACTCGGCGACGGCGCGCCGCTGGATTGTGAACGCGCTTAAAAGCGATGCCGCGGTAGCAAAGCATTTTGTGGCGGTTTCGACTAACGCCGCGGGCGTGGCGAAATTTGGCATCGACACGGAAAACATGTTCGGATTCTGGGACTGGGTTGGCGGGCGCTACTCGATGGACTCGGCCATCGGGCTTTCCACCATGATTGCGGTTGGGCCGGAAGGATTTGAGGAACTGCTCGGCGGATTCCACGAGATGGACGAGCATTTCCGTTCCGCGCCGCTGGAGAAAAATCTGCCGGTGCTGCTGGGGCTGCTTACAGTTTGGTACAACAACTTTTTCGGAGCGCAGACGCTGGGCATCATGCCGTACTCCGACAATCTGAAACGCTTTCCCGCGTATCTGCAGCAACTCCAGATGGAGAGCAACGGCAAGCATGTTGATCTCGAGGGGCAGCGCGTGAACTATGAGACCGGACCGATTATCTGGGGCGAGCCGGGGACGGATGGACAACATTCGTTCTACCAACTCATCCATCAGGGAACGAAGCTGATCCCGTGCGATCTGATCGGATTTTGCAAGCCGCTGAGCGAGTTTACCGATCATCACGATCTATTGATGGCGAATATTTTTGCGCAGGCGGAAGCGCTGGCTTTTGGAAAGACTGCGGAAGAGGTAAAGGCCGAAGGCGTACCCGATTTTCAAATTCCGTTTCGGGTATTTGAAGGCAATCGCCCGACGAACGTGATCCTGGCGGAGAAGCTGACGCCAAGAACTTTGGGCTCGATGGTTGCGCTTTACGAACACAGCGTATTCACGCAGGGTGCGATCTGGAGCATCGACTCGTTCGATCAATGGGGAGTGGAGCTGGGAAAAGCCCTGGCGCAGCGGATTGTGCCGGAGTTGCAGAGCGCTGCGGAACCAAAATTGAAGCATGACAGCTCGACCAATTCGTTGATTCAGCGTTACCGCCGCTTGCGGGGGTAGGGCAAAGGCAACAAAGAGTTCTGAACGAAAGTCAACACTATCGAAACGGAACATCGAAACGAGAAATCAGAAGAGGGAATTATGGCAAAGAAAAAGTCAGCATCGGAAAATGGTAAGGGACTTGCCGCCAAGGCGGGCCAATTTTTGCTGGGTGGAGATTTGCGGGTTACACGGCTGGGATTCGGATCGATGCGTCTTACCGGCGAGGGAATATGGGGAGCTCCTGCAGACAAGGCCGAAGCCATTCGGGTATTGCGGAGAGCTGTCGAATTGGGCATCGATTTTATCGATACGGCGGACTCCTACGGTCCAGAGGTGGCCGAAGAGTTAATTGCCGAGGCATTGCATCCTTATCGCGAAGGCCTGGTCATCGCTACGAAAGGTGGATTTGACCGGCCGGGTCCTAACAAGTGGGTGGAAAACGGAACGCCCGAACACCTCAGATCGGCTTGCGAGGGCAGTCTGCGGCGCTTGCGCGTGGAGCGGATCGATCTATACCAACTGCATCGGATTGATCCTAAGGTGCCGGCTGAAGATCAGCTCGGGACTTTGAAAGAATTGCAGGCGCAGGGAAAAATCAGGCACATCGGCTTGTCGGAAGTAAGCGTGAAGCAGATTCAGGACTCGCGGAAGATTGTTCCCATCGTGAGCGTGCAGAATCGCTACAGCGTGGCTGACAGAGGGTCGGAAGACGTTCTGAATTATTGCGAGAAAGAAAACCTGGGATTCATTCCTTGGTTTCCCCTGGCGGCGGGTAAGGCGGCGGGGACGGAGAGTCCGGTGGCGAAGCTAGCGAAGGAACTGAAAGCTACGCCCTCGCAGGCCGCACTGGCGTGGCTACTGGCGCGATCGCCGGTCATGCTGCCGATTCCCGGAACATCGAAGGTGGCGCACCTGGAAGAGAATGTGGCTGCCGCTGGGTTGAAGATCGTCGGGAGTCAGATGGAGGAATTGGGACTTACGGCGTGACCCAGAGTGGGTGTAGTTGAGAGTCATTGTTCCGAGCGACCCGGCCCTGATACGAAGCATTGCGGCTGATTTTATTTTGTTTAGCGGCGAGTGCGGGAAGAGAAGAGTATTTACGGAGAATTAATACTTCCATGGTGTGAAGGCCTCTTATCCTTAATCTTCTGGAGGCTTCCCATGAAAGTGCAGAACGTAGTATTAGCGGGCGTTGCGCTGGTATGTGCGTTGACGTCGTCGATTCATCTACTCACCGCTCAAACGAACACTGTAGGTTCGGGCAAAATCAAACATGTGCTCCTGCTGAGCATTGACGGCATAATGCCGTGGACTTTTACAACTGCACGCATGGCGTTGCGGGCGTAAATGGCGATGAAGCTTATTGTCCGAATATGGCGGCGCTGAGCCAGACCGCGATTAATTACGTAAATGCAACTTCCTCTAAACCGTCGGATTCTTTTCCTGGAATGGCGGCATTGGCTTCCGGGGGCACTCCGAAATCGACTGGGCTTTATTACGATGTAGCCTATGATCGGTCGCTCGATCCGCCAGCGGAAAAGACTGGCACCGGTTTGGCTGCGGGACCGTGCGTTCCGTATACTGCGCCGCTCGGCACGACGACCGATAATGACCAAGGGCCCGATTTTGACGATACCAAGCTGAATGGTGGCGCGCCGGGAGCTGGGTTGACGGAGGGCGGGATCGCCTCGATTGATCCGAAGAAACTGGAGCGCGATCCGCAGAATGGATGCGCGCCGGTTTATCCGTGGAATTTTATTCGTGTAAATACCGCCTTCGGGGTGATTCATGCGGCAGGCGGATATACAGCATGGATCGACAAGCATCCGTCGTATTCATTCGTGGGAGGACCCGGCGGCAATGGGCTGGATGATTATTATTCGCCTGAGGTCAGTTCGACCGTGGTTCCGCTGCCCGGCGTTAAGACGGTGGAAGGCGCTGCGTGCGACCCGGTTCGCGATCCAATCGGCGCGGCGGCGTGGAATGCCAGCTTCGAAAATATTCAATGCTATGACGCGATCAAGGTGTATGCATTATTGAATCAGATTGCGGGCAAGACGCATGCGGGCGCGCCGGCGATGGTTCCGGCGATCTTCGGAATGAATTTCCAATCGGTTTACGTGGGCGAATCGGTCAACGAGGCGGGCGTAGCGGTAGGTGGTTATAAAAACGCGGCGGCCGTGCCTGGCGCGAAGTTGCTGGGGGAAATCGAGTACGTGGATACGGCGATCGGCGAGATCATCAGCGCGCTGAAGAGTAACGGCATCTACAGCAATACGTTAGTGATTATAACGGCGAAGCATGGCGAGTCGCCGATTGATCCGACTCGATATGTTGCGGACGGCGCGGACACTCCGGCGACCCTGCTGGGGAATATGATTCCGTACTCGGAATCGCCGCTAAACTCAACCGGCATTGGCGCGACCGAAGACGATGTTTCCGTGCTCTGGCTAAAAAAGGGCGTAAACGTGGAGACGGCCGTGGGAATTCTGGAAACCGATGCCACGGAGATTGGATTAGGGGAGATTCTTTACGGGGGCACTCTGGCGCCCAACTATAACGTAGGCGGCCTTGCGCCGGGAGAGGATCCACGGACACCGGACATTATTGTGACGCCAAATATCGGAGTGACCTATTCGGGCAGCACGGCGATGATTGGCGACCATGGAGGATTCGCACATGACGATACTAATGTCATGCTGCTGGTGGCGAATCCGAGCTTCAGCGCGCAAACCGTTTCGTCCGAGACCGCAACCATACAAGTAGCGCCCACGATGGTGAAGGCGTTGGGCTTGAATCCGGGATTGCTGAACGCCGTGCAAATGGAAGGCACAGCCGTGTTGCCGGAAGTGTTTTCGCAAATCGCGAAGTAGCGGTCGGTGAAGGGCAGCAAATAGAGGAGCCGAATTATGGCTCCTCTTTGTTTGTCGTGAGAGGGAAGAGATCCGATGCCTTCAGCGGCCGCTTATCGCGGCTCGGTGATCCGAGTTTTTCCGCAACCTGTGAAGCCATTTCTCAGCGGGTCGAGAAGCTGTAGACCGTTACCGTGTGATAACGCTCTCCGGGTTTCAACTCGGTCGAGGGAAAACTGGGATGATTCGGCGAGTCGGGGAAGTGCTGGGTCTCCAGGCACAATGCGGAGCGAAGTTCGAGTGGTTTTCCGCCCTTGCCTTCGACCGTTCCATCGAGGAAGTTACCGCTGTAAAACTGGATGCCGGGTTGATCGGTAAGAACCTTCAACACGCGGCCGCTGGTGGGTTCGTAAACCTCCGCAGCTTCGGTTAGTTTCCCTGCCGCGCTGCCGTCGATCACCCAGTTGTGGTCGTAGCCGTGGCCGAGATGAAGCTGTTCGTCATCGGCATTGATGCGCGCTCCGACGGCGGTAGCCTTGCGAAAATCAAAGGGAGTCGATTCGACGGATTTTAATTCTCCAGTCGGAATCAGTCCCGCATCCACTGGAGTGAAGCGAGAAGCATGCAGTGAGAGTTGATTGTCGAGAATGTTTCCCGCACCGGCAAGATTGAAATACGCATGATTCGTGAGGTTGAGCACAGTATCTTTATCGGTGGTGGCGGAATACTCGATGCGTAGATCGCCTTTTTGCAGGGTATAGCGCACCACAGCGGTCAGATTGCCGGGAAAGCCGGCTTCGCCGTCTTTGCTGACATAGGTCAGTTCCACCCCACTGGCGATCGGCTTAGCCTTCCAGACCACATTATTAAAACCGTGCGGACCACCGTGAAGGGTATTGTCGCCATTGTTCTTGGGCAGAGAATACTTTTGCCCATCGAGCGTGAAGCTGGCATGGGCGATGCGATTGGCATAGCGGCCGATAATTGCACTGAAGAAGGCGTCGGCAGGGCCGTTGAAGTTGGCCACGTATCCATCGAGAGTATCGAAGCCGAGGAGGACGTCGGCTGTCTTTCCGGTGCGATCCGGTGCGGTCAAGGAAACCAGAACACCGCCGTAAGTGGCGATGCGAGCTTCGTACGGGCCGTCGCTCAGAATATAAAGTTCGACCGGAGTTCCATCCGGCACTTTTCCATAGGGTTGGCTTGTCACTTTCGTTTTAGCCTCCACTGTTATGCTAACCAGCGCGAACGACGAGATCAACAGAATCAAGCTCACGGCTTTCTCAATATTCATTAATGGGCCTCGGTCTTATTGCGTATTTGTCTCTTGTCCATTGCGAGAGGCCAGCGCGATCAGCGCAGGCAGAATAACGCCGATGCCATTGTCCACGCGCTGATCTTGACCCAGTGCGGAAGTATAGCTTGTTATATAGAGGATATAGCTCGCCGTAAATACGCTGGGCCGAATCTTCCGGCGCAAAGGTCCGGTTGGGAGGGCAGATCTTGTCCTGCGCTTCTTCGATAGTTTTGAAGGTGCCGGCGGCGAGAACAGCGAAGATGGCGGAGTCGAGACTGATCACGCTCCGGGCCGGAAACAGCACGGGACGCCCGAGAACATTGGCATACACCTGGTTCAACACGTCATTCTTCTGGGGAATGCCTCCGGCATTGATCACACGTTTGATGTGGACTCCGTTGCCGGCCATTCGATCGAGGATTACCCTAGTGTGAAATGCCGTGCCTTCGATTGCCGCAAAAAGTTCATCCCGCGCGGTGCTCTGCAAATTCCAACCCAGGGTAACGCCGCGCAGGTTGGGGTTCACCAGCACGGTACGATCGCCGTTATCCCAAGCGACCATGTCACAGTGCTCGAATGCGGAGACAAACTCGCGTCGCTTCTCCGGGTTGTGGCGCAGCCAGTGCAGCAGCTTGGAAAATCCCCACTCTGAGGAATAGACTCCGCCGCACCACTTGATCGCCTCCAAACCCTCGCGGTGCGCGGCGGCGGTGATCTCGGCAGCTTCAGCTTTGGCGCGGTGGTCGCACCAGAGGTAGTACTTGCCAAGGGGCTGGAGAGCCAGCGCGCGCATTTGATCATCATGCGACTGCGTGGCGTATTCGGGATCTTCGCGCTTGCGATGAAGCGGGTACTCGGCGCTGGCAGACTCGATCAGGCCGCGTTCGCTGTCAACCAAGGAAACACGAACGCTCAGCGTTCCGAAATCCACTCCCGCCACGATGGCCATCAACAAGCTCCGTTGTCGTTGCCGTGATAATACATGTCCCAACCGAGATAGCGCGTGGTGGCTTCGTAGACGGCGGAGGCGACGGTGGAAAGATTTGCAGCTACGTGATGCTCAAACCCGCGTTCACAAATAAAGCGTAGCAAGCGCTGCAAGTTCAGGATTTCCACCACACCAGCGCCGCCGAAGGTGTTCAGAGGATCGTCGGTGAAGCGCCCTTCGCCCACATACCCGCGCATCTTGCCGGAAGTATCGTCAGTGGAGAAGCGGGCGAAGCTCATCTTCTCGGGCCGGATGAGGCCGACGCAAGTTCCGAACGTATTTTCTTTTCCGACAGTGCCAGCGATGATCTGTTGAAAGTCCATCTTCACCGAGCGGAAGAAATGCTTGGGCAGATTCGAGCAGTGGAAGCAAACGGCTTTGTTCGGATCCGATCCGTAGTTATTGTTCCAGTCGAGTAGTGCCGAGGGAGTTTCAGAAGCGAGCCGCAGAGCATGCATTCCCAGCACACCGCAAATATCCACTTCACAGGCGCTGGAGAGAAGCTCGTTGCTCATCATGCTCATGATGGTGCAGGGAACCACGCCCAGATTTTCTTCAATTGAAGTCCAGCACTGCACCGCGCTGATGGTAACTTCCGTGGCCGCCATCCACTGGTCGACCACCGCACCAAGTTTTGCCATCTTCATTAATGCCGGGGCCGGCACGCTGCCGGAATCGACATATTTCTTGATGGCGGCGAGCTTGGCCTGGGCGTGGTCGTCGTTATCTTTCATACGCTCGATGCGCCCGAGCACTTCCGAAAGATCGAGGGTCTCGATTGAGATACCCTGCGACTCCAGTATTTTTTCGCTGTAGCGAACGGTGTTGAAGGCCGCGGGACGCGCCCCGATGGCGCCCACGCGAAGGTTGCGGAAGCCTTTTACTACCCGGCATACCGCGGCGAACCATTGCAGATCCTTGGTGAATTCGGGTGAGTCCGGACTTTCGGTGTGCAGCGAGGTGATGGAATAAGGGATGCCATACTGGCGAAGATTATTGCAGGCTGACATTTTGCCGCAGAAGCTATCGCGGCGCGAAGCGATGGTCATCTTGCTGGGATCGTCGGGCGTGGCCTGAATCAGCACGGGCACATGAAGATCGGCGAGCCGCAGCGCGTCGGCAATGGCGCGCTCTTCGCCGAAGTTGGGCAGGGTGACGATGACTCCGTCAATCTTCTCGCGATCGCGCTTGAAAAGTTCGGCACAGCGCCGCGATTCTTCCCTGGTCTCAACCGCTCCATACTTGCTCTCTTCCGGAGTGAGCGCCACCACCTGGATGCGAGCCTTCTGCAAAGCGGCGATCATCTCTTCCCGTCCAGTCTTAGCGAGGTGATCGGGGAAGAAACCCCGGTTGCCCACAATCAATCCCATTGTCATCTTTTGTTTTTGTTCGGCCATAAAGCTCCTGCTTCGGAATAAAACAATTTCTATGTTTTTCGCTGAGGCGCAAATTTGAATAGATAGGCGAGGCCGGCTAACAGCAGCAGCGCGCCCCACCACACGCTAGCGTGCAAGTTGAACAGAACTACACTTGGATTCTCCGGAGGATGCACCAGTTCATAAATTCCGGCGGCAAGGATCAGCGCGCCGTTTACCGCCAGTGAAATCCCGATGAAGAACCAGATTGAAACCATCCCGCGCGCCTCCGCTTACCAGAAAATGATGTTCAGTGCGATAAAGACAACCGTCACGACCCCTGCCCAGAAAAGAGGCTTTTGATACAACGGCACGTCCCCAATCGAGGGAACTTCAGTCAAGCCGTAGACCAAGCCGCTCAATTGACTATCAGGCATGGGTTTTGTCGCCAGACTTACAACCACGGTTACGACGACACAGGTGATAAAAGACCAGAGCGCTTGAAACATATCCTGGGCGAGTCCCTTGGCGTGCGGCGACAGCGCCACATAGGCCAGCGCGGAGGGATCGAGCTTGACCCAGGTCCACATGCCGATGGAACAAAGCGTTCCGCAGAGCAACCCAAAGAATCCGCCAGGGCCGGTGGCCCGCTTCCACAACATGCCGATGACAACCGTGCCGAAAAGGGGCGCAATGAAAAAGCTGAACAAAGCCTGCACGTAATCCATGATGCTGGCAAACTGCATGACCAGGTAGGCTGTGCCGACGCTGATCAGGACACCCAGAATCGTGGTCCATCGGCCGACATTTACGTAGTGGTGGTCGCTACCTTTTCTATTGATGAATGGACGGTAGATGTCATACGTCCAGACGGTGGTGAATGCGCTGACATTTCCCGCCATGCCGGACATGAAACCGGCAATCAAGGCCGTCACTCCAAGGCCGAGCAAACCGGGCCCGCAATAACGGGCCAGCATGAGCGGGAGTACGTCGTTGTAGCTATGAGCGCCGGTCGCCGCGGCCAGCGATTCGGGAACCAGTTTCTCGGGCAGCACGGCCAAACCGAGCAGGCCGGGAAGGATCACGATGATGGGAACGATCATTTTGAATCCGGCGCCGATGATGGGAGCCATTTCCGCGCTGCGAATATCTTTCGCCGCCAGAATGCGCTGCACCACGAGGAAGTCGGTGGTCCAGTAGCCCATCGAAATGACCGCGCCCAATCCGAAGACGATGCCGACCCAGTTGATTCCCATGGGATTGTTGCTGAAGGATCCCAACCCAGCCCAGAGGTGGACATATTGTTCGGAAGCTCGATGGGCAATCAGTATCTTGAGATTGGTCCAACCGCCAGCTTCGTAGAGGCCAAGAATCGGGATGAGCAGTGCTCCGGCCCAGATGAGAAAGAACTGCAAGACTTCGTTAAAAATGGCGGAGCGCAGGCCGCCCAAAGTCACGTAAATGGCGACTGTCAGCGAAGAAATCCAGATGCTGAAATTAATATCCCAGCCCAGCACAATTTGCATGACCTTGGCCATGGCAAACATGTTGACGCCGCTCATCAGCACGGTCATGAAGGCGAATGAAACCGCGGAGAGCGCGCGGCTGGGTTCGCCGAAGCGGAGTTGCAAATACCCTGGCACGGAGTGGGTTTTGGAGATGTAATAGAACGGCATCATGACCAGCGCCAGGAAGAGCATGGCCGGAATGGCGCCGATCCAATACCAGTGGGCCGCCAGGATGCCGTATTGATAGGCTGATCCCGCCCACCCCATCAACTCGAGCGCGCCCAGATTGGCGGAAAGAAAACTCAAGCCAGCGACCCATGCGGTCATTTCGCGGCCCGCCATGAAAAAATCTTCGCCGGTGTTGGCGCGGCCTTTTAGGTACCATCCGATGGAAAGCACGAGAACGAAATAAAAGACCACAATGATCAGATCGACGGGGGCGAGGTGAACCAGGTGGGTCGGCACAACCGCTGCTGATAGTGGCATCATTGCCGATCCTTTATTTGTCCGTAATACGCGTTCTTGCCGTGCTTTCTGAGATAGTGCTTGTCGTGCAAAGCGTTAGCAACCGGTTGGGCCGCGGAATTGATGCCCAGTGTCAGGCAGGCCATCCGCTCCATCGCTTCGAGAATTGTGGCGTTATGAGCGGCGCTCTCCGCATTCTCTCCCCAGGCGAAAGGCCCGTGATTGGCCATCAGTACGCCCGGAATGGCTGAGGGATTTGTCGGCTTCAGGCTGCGGACGATGGCATGGCCGGTGTTTTCCTCGTAGGCATCGGCAATTTCTTCCGCGGTCATTCCCGCCGTTACCGGTACCGGACCATGGAAATAATCGGCATGGGTTGTGCCAAAACACGGAATGGAACGGCGGGCCTGGGCCCAGGCGGTAGCATATTCAGAGTGGGTATGAGCGACGCCACCGATCTCCGGAAATTGCCGGTAATGCACTAAATGAGTGGGCAGATCAGAGGACGGCTTCAAATTTCCTTCCACGATTTTGCCCGAGAGGTCCGTCACCACAAGGTGTTCCGGTTTCATTCGCTCATAAGGGATGCCGCTGGGCTTGATGACCACCAGGCCTTCTTCCCGCGAGATTCCGCTGGCGTTGCCGAAAGTATAGAGGACCAGACCTTTCCGGAGCAGTTCCAAGTTTGCCTCTAGAACTTGTTCCCGCAAGCGTTGTAGCATAGTTTTCGTCTTCAAAACTTCGGGATGCGTCCCTTGGTAAGTAACGGTAAATAGTAATGAATCACGGGTTTTGGGCTATGTCCAGTAATCGTTTACCATAGCGCACATAACAAAGTCCGACGAAGTGCGCAGTTGCAGCAAACGTTTTCCGAATTCAGGCGGAAAATGCCGTCTTCGGAAGTCTGTGATAGACCGGGAAATCGACGGTGACAGTATCGACTTTCCTCAAACGACGTCAGCTTCAATTTGATCAAACGGTCCTAACCGCCGACCGCAGTTGTTCACGAAACCACTGGTGAGCAGGTTCATTGGTGAGTCTGGGATGCCATGCCATGAAATAGGGAAAGGACTTGATCTCACGAGGCGCCTCCACGATGCGCACACCAGCCATGACCGCGGTGATCTTCGCTAATTTGCGGGGCACGGTGAGAACCAAGTCAGTCTGCGCGACGGCAAAGATCGCAGGCACGAAGAATGGCAGGGTGACCGCAGCCTGCCGCTTTACGCCCAGCTGCGACAGAGCACGATCCACTAAAGCCTGTTGCCCCTCGCGTATCTCGACCAGGACGTGCTGAAATTCGAGATATTGTTTCAGCGTAAGATGACGGGCACGAACCCGGAGAGCCGTGCCGACCAGACAAACAAAATCCAAGTTAAAGATGGTTTCGGAATCCAGGGAAGGAGGCGCTTCTTCCGCGCAAAGAAACGTGTCGATTCTACCCGCCGCGACGTCCTCGTAAGTCTCAGCCCCAGACGCGGACACTTCGAGTTTCACCTGAGTCGCTGTTTTCCTCATGCTCGCCAAGAGTGATGGCAGCACAATCATTGAGGCATGGTCGCTCATGGCCACGCGAAATACTTCCTCGTTCCGGGCAGGATCGAATTTTTCGCCTCGCACCATATCCTCAAGCCGGGGCATGAGGGACTCCAGGTCGCGCAATACACGCTCGCCCCGCACTGTGCGCTCATAGCCGCGTCCGTTACGAACAAGCAGAGGGTCTCCGAACATATCGCGCAACCGCTCCAGCGCCCGGCTCATGGCTGACTGACTCAGGAAACTTCGTTTCGCCGCACGGGTGACGTGACACTCCTCCAAAAGCGCGTGGAGGGGATGTATGAGGTTCAGATCCAAATTACGTAAATGCAGCTTACCTGATTGCGGCTTACCTGAATGCACATCGCGCATGAGAGGCATTCTAACAATGCATGTAACAGATAGCACGCCTGAGTATCTAAGAAGACTGTAAAGACGAAAGAAGAAACATACACGCGGTGGTTTAGTAACTAATTCGAGCGGACGCAAGATGGAACGGGCGTTCCAATCAGTTCCAATCAAAGGAGGAGAAATGCCAATTGTTCGGACCGACCTCATTGAAGGAAAATCGGAGGAATATCGCGCTCAAGTCGGGGAAATTGTCTACGAGACCCTGGTGGATGTTCTTAACGTTCCCAAGGGTGATCGCTTTCAGGTAATCACCGAACATCGCAAGAGCGCGTTGCCGCTTGATCGTGACTATCTTGGCGTCCATCGCACCGACGATTGTATTTCCTCTCAAATCACGCTCAACGCAGGACGATCTGTGGAGCTAAAGCAAAGTTTTTATAGAGAACTTACGGAGCGCCTCCATCAAGGAGTGAAGCTTCGTAAGGAAGATGTATTCATCAACCTGGTTGAGGTGCCAAAAGAGAATTGGTCCTATGGGAATGGACCGGCCCAGTATGTTTCGCGCTGACTGTCCATGCAAACTGACTGGGAGTGTTGGCGCCGAACCGGCATTGCGTGACTTCCGATCAAACGAAAGGAGAGGAAATAAAATGACTTATCTGAATGATTTAGGCCGCCGGAGTTTTCTTAAAATCGCGGCGGTATTTGGCGGCGCTTCCACGGTGGGAGTTTTGCCTAACCTCGCTCGCGCCCAGAATACAGACACACGACAACAGACTGACGCCCCGGTCACAACGCTTCAGGGCGTACCGTTGAGTTCCGGAGCAAAGGTCACGATCGAGCGCCGCGGGCAAATCGTTCTCATCGGAATTAATCGGCCTTATATCCAGAACCGCATTGATCCTGAGACTTTCGAAAAACTGGCCGAGGCATATTACCAATATGACCACGATTCCTCGCTGCGCGCCGCGATCTTATTTGGCCATGGGGATAATTTTTCAAGAGGTATCGACGTTGAGGGATTTAAGTCGCTCGCAGGGACGGGCAAGCCCTGGATCGCGAGCACTGGGACGATAGATCCGCTTGCCAAGCGCGCTCCTCGCCTCACCAAGCCACTGATCGTGGTTACGCATGGCGACACCTGGAATATGGCCCATGAATTTTTTTTGGGTGCAGATATCCGGATTGCGTCGGCGGGCACTCGTTTTGGACAGGATGAGAATACCCACGGCCGATTCCCAGGAGGAGGATCGACCGTCCGCTTCGTCCGTGAAGTGGGATGGGGAAATGCAATGGGTTACATGCTAACGGGCGAGCATTGGAGTGCTGAAGAAGCATATCGGATCGGAGAAGTGCAGCAAGTTGCGTCAACGCCTGAAAAGGCGCTGGAGGCAGGACTTCAGATGGCAAACAAGGTCGCCGCGTGCGGGCCGCTCGGAATTAAAGCAACACTGCTTTCCGCGCATCTTGCGATTGATCCCGCCGAAGCCGACGCTCTTTCCAAACTGGACGCACAGTTTGGCGCGCTCTTTCACACACGAGATTTTCAGGAGGGGCGAGATGCCGAAGCCCAAGGACGCGCGCCAGTGTATCAGGGTAGGTGAGCCATGGGAGAGTGCAACCAAATAGGGGAAATATGGAGAGGGAAAAAAATGAAAACTTCATACGCAGCAATCACGCTACTAGCAACAGTTCTCTTAACAGTGGCTACCGCCTTTACGCAGTCGCCAGATCGATTGCCGGTGACTGACGCGGAGAAGATCGCGGACGCACTGCGAGGCGGCCCGGCATTCATCACCAAGGACGCGACTGTGCTCGATTGGCCATCGGCTCATGGAGGTGAATACCCGGTACTTCGCCAAGGATCGAATGAATGGACCTGTCTTCCAGCTATTCCTGGTTATCCGCACGATGAGCCAGGGTGCTTCGATCCGATATTCCTGCGGTGGATGGAGGACAGCCTCGCTGGGCGAACGCCGCACATTGATCGCGTTGGCATCTCGTACATGTATTTCGGCGCCTGGCAGTCGAAAGATGGTTCCTCGGGGCACGAGTTCCACGTTGGCCCGCATTTGATGATTGTCAGTCCCCATCAAGAAGATTTTCAGGGATTGAATCGTGATCCATCGAACGGAATGCCCTACGTGGCGCATTTGCCCCATCGCACCGAGCTATACCTGGTTATGCCGATACGGCAATGGAATGAATGAGAGGCTGGCTTACAGAGATGTGGATTGTACGAAACAATAAAGACGTCAACTGAAAGAACTGACTTCAACTGAGTCGAACGCAGCAGGTTGGTGGAAGATCCTTGTCACTCTAGCGGTAGTCATAAGGCCTCTTTCGTCAGATTTCGACTCCTGATCTACAGGCGCGGGTTAACGCTTCTCGTATGGGTGAAAGATATAGTCCTTCGCCTTCACGGCGGTATGGCACGCGTTTCCGCAGTCTGAGAGGCTTTTGGGGTCAGCCGCGAACTTGTCCGATGCGGCATCGTAGTTGAACAAGGCGTATCCCCATCCGCCGGTCTTTGGAAATCTCTTGCTGTCTTTTTCCATGACGAAGGCCTGAGTAAAGACGTCCGGCACATCCACGGCAAACTGCGCCTCCGTGCTCTTCTTCGGCTTCCATTGGAGCTTCACGATCCTGGAGTCATCGGGGAAAGGCTGGCCGTTGACGGGAACGCCGGTCTTGTAGGCCGTAATCATGGTTGGATTAGCGACGATGACCTTGAGTATTTCGTCAGTCCGGGCCGAAGAGGCGACAGCCCAGTCTTCGTATTCACGGAAGTCGGAGAACGCAATCCCGCTCGGCGATTTCAGCGAGTACTTGTCCTTATCCCTATTTTTATCGTTATCTTTGTCTTGGCTTTGGTCTTGCGCGTGAACGGTGGTGGCAATAAAGACGGCGAGCAGTGCCCCGACCGTCAAACCGGTGGTAAAGACGGCGACACGTTTTAGGGTGCTACGTGTTTCTATCTTCCGTTCTTGTTGTTCTTGCGCCACAAATTTCGTCACAAGTTCAGACATGGTGTGTTCTCCTTCACTAAAAGTTTTCTAAGCCCATCAACTTGCATCTGGAACGATTGCGATTAGGCCAGAGGTGAGGGAACAAAACAATTGGACGAAGTATCCATGACACCTTAGTACCGAGGTTGAGGCGCGAAGACATCGCGAGCGATACGAATGTATGGGCAATACCATCGTCCAATTGCGCGGCCCGTTTTGTTCTTGCTTAATGGTGGCAGCTATATGTCGCAAAAATATGGAGGACAATTCTAATGGCCACTCTGAACGCACCTGCCAAACTCACAGAGATGAATGCAGCTAAGAAATCCGCACAGCTTCGGGTGACCCGGCGTTCGCCCGCTTATTGGCGTGTCACCATCAACAATCCGCCAATCAACGTTATGGGACCGGAAATGGTCCAGCAGTTTCAGGAAGTCATCAGCGCTCTTGAGGCCGACGAGCAAGTCAGGGTCGTGGTCTTCGACAGCGCGGTCGACGACTACTTCTTGAATCACTCCGATTTCACGGCCAAGATCGAGGACTTGACGTCACTGCCGAATGGATCCACGGGTTTGCCGCCCTGGCCGGACTTTCTTGCGCGTCTGACTCGCTTGCCAGTCGCCTCTATCGCCCTCATCCGCGGCAGGGCGACTGGCAACGGCAGCGAGATTACGCTGGCCTGCGACATGAGTTTTGCCAGCCGCGAGAAAACTATCATCTCGCAATGGGAGGTAGGGGTGGGGATGGTCGCCGGTGGCGGCCCCATGGCTCGGCTTCCCCGGCTTATCGGCCGAAACCGCGCACTTGAAGTGCTCTTGAGCTCGGAAGACATTAGAGCAGAGCAGGCCGAGGCCTATGGCTATATTAATCGCGCTTTGCCCGATGCCGCTCTGGATGCGTTCGTGGAAGCACTCGCGATCCGGATTGCGAAATTCGACAAATGGGCGATCGCGCAGACCAAGCGCCTAGTCAACACCAGCTTGCCGCCGGATGTTGAGCTCGGCGCGGGGTGGGATGCATGCATTGCTTCGCTCGGTCGACCCGCCGCTCAGCAGGGGATCAAAGCGTTGATGGCGCGCGGCTTCCACAAGCCGGGGGACGTCGAAAATCGGCTCGGATACTACCTCGGTGAAATCGAGCGATAGGCTAGGCGCTCGGCGCCTGCGGTGGCGTTTCACATTTTTCCGCAAGAAGGAGGTTTGTATGTCTCAGAAAGCGAGCGCCGCAAAGCGTGCTCAGCAAAGCGAAGTCCGAACTCACCAACCCGGGCAGGGGGTTTTCAAGACCACCTTGTCCGAAGATGTCGATTGGAAAGCGTTCCCGGCGTTCCCACCGTCGGTCCGGCTGGCTGTCATCGTGGGCCAGCCGTCGGAGCCCGGCCCTTACACAATCAGGGTCAAGGCACCCCGCGGCGTAAAGCTGATGCCTCACAAGCATCCAGAGGATCGAGTCTACACCGTGATTTCCGGCGTCTTTTATATTGGGCTGGGTGAGGAATTCGATGCGAGTAAGCTGGAAGCCTATCCGCCCGGCGCCGTGATCATTCTTCCGGGCAACACGTCCCATTTCCACTGGGCGAAATCCGGCGAGTATGTCACGCAAGTGACCGCGATTGGGCCGCTAGGATTGGAATATCTCAACGCGAAAGACGATCCGCGAAATAGCAATTCGTAGGAAGACCTTTAGTTTCTTGTCATAATGGCTTAAGAAGAACAATCAACAGATAAACGGTCGACAGATGAACGATCAACAAAAGAGTGAGCAGCATTCTGGAGCGCGAGATCAAGAGATCCGTGCGGTGCTGGATCAGCATTGGGCGGCGTCCGACGCCAACGATTTTGAAACCGAGCACCTGATCTATCACGAGGACGCGGTGCTGGATTACCCGCAGTCAGGCGAGCGAACCCGGGGTCGACGCAACATACAGGGCCAACGCGCGAGTCAGCCGAGCAACAAGCGGTTTAGCATCCGACGAATCATTGGCAGCGGTGATCTTTGGGTTACCGAATACATCCTGACCTATGACGGCAAGCCCTCCTACACCGTGAGCATCATGGAGTTCAGGGGCGATAAGGTTGCGCGGGAAACCCAGTACTTCGCGGATCCATTCGCACCTCCCGCATGGCGCGCGCAATGGGTCGAACGAATGGACACATAACCTCGATAGCATCGCCGCAGCACATTCTCGATGGAGGACAAGGGATGGATTGGAAACGGTGGGTCCAGTTTGCACTGCTGGGTAGGAGTGATTGGGAAGAATATGCCATCCTGGTGGTACGGGTTTCGATCGGGCTGTTCTTCGCCATCTCCGGGGGACATAAATTATTTGTCGCCGGTGGCACGAAACCGGTTTACGACACGCTCGTGCAGGCCAAAGTCCCGTTTCCCCACCAGACGGCTTATTTCGTGGCGGGTGTCGAGTTTGTTGGCGGATCCCTGGTGACCGTGGGATTTCTTTCGAGTGCGGCCAGCATGGCTTTATTGATCGATATGATTGTCGCCACCCTGACCAGTGCGATTTCCACGCTGCCTAAAGGACTTTCACCGCTTCGCTGGCTCGACGATTTCCTCTATCTTCCGGAAGTCTTGTACGTGCTCTTCTTTATCTGGCTAATCTGCTCCGGGCCGGGAAGGTTCAGTGTCGATTACTGGCTCGCCGGCAAATTGACGGGGTGATTGATGGATGAAGTTATCAACTCAATTGCTCCAGCATTTCCGTCTCCCGCCCTTCGCAAAGGACGCGAAGGACGGGGCACCGACTACAGAGTTATCTTCAAAAGACTTTTCCGAAAAAGACGTTCTCGATATGCAGATTCTGATCGAATCTGCAGCATAGCGTTATCAAAACAGAAGGGCAGGGCCTTCAACAATTGGACGATGGTATCGGTTGTATGTTGCTGTTGCAGATAAACAGCAAAGAGTTCAAGGCACCAGCAAGATCTTCCCGATACCACCTTTTTCTGCCGCTGCCTGAGCCTCGGCCGCTTCACTAAGTGGCAGTTTCTGGCTAATCGGGATTACCAGCTTGCCATCTCGCACCGCTTCGGCCATGAACTGGAGCGTTTTTCTGTCGAATTTCGAAAATACGTGCGCCAATTTTACAGATGGGTACTTCGCGGCATTCTGCGGCGCCTCGACAACCGATGCATATACGCCTCCCGGCTTTACCTTGGCGATCAGCTTCTCGGCAATTCTTCCGCCGACGGCATCCGCAACCGAATCGAGCGGCGGAAGATTCGCAATTGCAGTGTCGTCGTCGGTTGCGACCAACTGATCCGTGCCGATGGTCTTCGCCTCATCAATCTGCAATTGCCTCTTCAAAACCCCCGCGATCACGTTCGCCCCGCGCTGCCTCGCAGTGAATACCGCCGAACGCCCGACATTTCCTGCAGCTCCTACGACGAGAACCGTCTGGCCGGCTTTGATGCCCGTAGCGGACATGAGCTGGTTGCCAGTCACCGTCACCAGTGGCAGCGCCGCCGCCTGGATCAAATCGAGCCCTTTTGGAACTTTCGCCAGAACCGCGGCTTTCACAACGCAAAGCTCAGCGTAAGTATTGTCCGCCATGGCGAACACCTGGTCGCCGACGGAAAATCCTTCCACTCCGGGCCCGATCTTGACCACAGTCCCCGCCATATCGACTCCTATGAGGCTCGGGAACTGCATGGGATAAAAATCCTTTGTTAATCCGGCACGCCGCTTGTAGTCGATGGGATTCACGCTGGCGGCGGCAACCCGCACCAGCACCTCGCCCTGACCCGCAACCGGGTCAGGGTACTGCTCAAACTTCAGCACTTCCGGACCGCCATATTCGTGGACAACGATTGCTTTCATGATTCATCTCCAAGTGGGGCAAACAAGCATCCATGAACAGTTGGGTGAAAAAGCCGAAACCGGCCGCGCCACCAAGGCGCAAATCGTTTCCCTTGTGAGAGTATTTATCAAAGAGGGAACATTTTGCGCCAGAGGGCGTCCTGTATCAGTTGCTATTAAGCCAGAAAGCGCGGTGAATAATCTATCAGACGATGGTATCGACCGACACCTTGCTTCTGTAGTCGTGGATTAAAGAGTTGCCCGGCCGGGGATTGACCGTGAACAGGGAACTGGGGTCGCCTGAGCCCCCGTCAGAGCTTTGACGGGGAGTTTCGCCGCCATTTTCACAACTCGGCGAGAGATCCCGCTTTCATCTTTTGCATTACCTGGCCTCGGTGCGCCTTCACCGTGATCTCACTGATGCCGAGTTCTCCACCGACCTGCTTATTCAACAGGCCGGCGACCACCAAGTTCATGACCTGCCGTTCCCGACGCGTAAGGGACGCGTAGCAGTTCCACAACGTGCGCATCTGCGCCTGGTGATTAAGGGCTGCACGACTGCGTTCCAGGGCTTGCCGGATGGCGCTCAGCAGCACGGCATCGCCGTTTACCGTGAGAACAGAACGGACGTCGCTTCCTACGATCCCTTCCGTTTTGGAAAAATCGATGACCGCGTTGTCTCGGAACAGATCAATTCCACCCTCGGTGCTGACCCAAAGATTTCCTTCTCTATCCTCAAACAAGGCATTTACATAATCATTGGACAACCCATTGGCGCTCCCATAGTGATCGACGACGCCGTCGTGAATATGATAGAGAACATCCGTCTCGGTGCCGATCCACAGCGTTTGTTTCTTATCGACAAAGACAACGGAGTCTCGGAACTTTCGCCCGTCAAATCCTGGAACGATGTAGCTCGCCCATTTCCCATCCACTACCGATACGTTCGTCCCATAGATTTGTCGTCGTGATTCTGGCCTAATTGGGGTTGGTCTGGTCGGAGCGATGATCAACATCCGGCCGAGGAAGTTAGCCGGAGTATGCAAAAATCTGGACAGCCACTTAGCTGACAAATGAGGAGGAAATATGGCAACTCTGCGTGCGTTTCCGAACAGTGAGCCGATCGGCGGCGCTATCGCTGAAAAAGTAGATATGAAGTTCGAGGTGGTGGTCATTCCGGTCGCGGATGTTGACCGCTCGAAGGCGTTCTACACCAAACTCGGCTGGCGGCTCGACGCCGATTTCCGGTTCGATAATGGTTTCCGGATCGTTCAGTTCACGCCACCCGGCTCAGGGTGCTCGGTTCAATTTGGTACGAAAATGACAACCGCCGCGCCAGGTTCGGCCCAGGGGCTCTACCTGATCGTCTCCGATCTGGAGGCAGCGCGGAAAGATCTTGTTGCGCGCGGTATTGATGTGAGTGAGGTGTTCCACCCGGGAACGCCTGGCGCACAGTTCCAGATCGATGGCAGCGGTCGCATCAGCGGGCCAGCACCTGAACACGCCACCTACAACTCGTTCGCCAGACTTCGTGATCCCGACGGTAACGGATGGCTTTTCCAGGAAGTCACAACGCGGCTGCCCGGCCGAGGACTCAGCAATTTGGATGTCGCGACGTTGGCCGAACTTTTGCAAGAGGCCGAGAAGCACCACAGTGAATACGAACCTACCGCGCCGAAGCACCACTGGCCGGATTGGTACGCCGCCTACATTGTCGCGCGTCAGGAGGGCAAGTCCCCCGAAGAGGCTGCCAAAGACGGCAAGATCCATATAGAGGGGGCACAGTGACCGCCACGATGAAGCACTTCGACGCAATCATTATCGGGACCGGCCAAGCGGGGCCGTCCCTGGCAGCACGGTTTGCGGGCGCTGGAAAAACGGTGGCGATTATCGAACGCGGGAAATTTGGCGGCACCTGCGTGAATACGGGGTGCATCCCGACCAAGACGCTGGTGGCGAGTGCCTATGCGATCCATGTCGCCCGCCGGGGTGTGGAATATGGTTTCGCCAACGGGGATGTGCGCGTCGATATCAAGCGGGTGAAAGCCCGCAAGGACGCAGCCTCCGCGAAATCAAACACGGGAGTGGAGAAATTGCTCCGGGGAACGAAGAATTGTACGGTCATACAGGGGCAGGCACGCTTTCAGTCGTCGAACACGGTTGCGGTCAACGATGAAGTTCTGCAAGCCGACAAGATTTATATCAATGTTGGCGGGCGCGCGCGGGTTCCCGACATGCCGGGCGTTCACGATGTTCCATTTCTCACCAACTCCTCGATGATGGACATCGATTTCTTGCCCGAGCATCTTGTTATTGTCGGTGGAAGTTACGTTGGGCTGGAGTTCGCCCAGATCTATCGCCGGTTCGGGAGCGAAGTCACGGTTGTGGAAATGGGACCGCGCCTGATTGGGCGAGAGGACGAAGACGTCTCCCAAGCGGTGCGCGAAATCCTGGAGGCCGAGGGCATACACTTCCGGCTAAATGCGAAGTGTATCTCCCTGGCGAAACGCGATGGCGCTGTCGCCGTCCTCATGGAATGTAGCGAAGATCCGAAGGAAGTGGCAGGCACGCACGTGCTTCTAGCAGTCGGGCGTATCCCCAATACGAGCGACCTAGGTCTCGAACGGGCCGGGGTCACGACCGACCAGCACGGTTACATCGTTGTCGATGACCAGTTGCTAACCAATGTGCCTGGCATCTGGGCGCTGGGGGATTGTAACGGCCGCGGCGCCTTTACGCATACTTCCTACAACGACTACGAAATTGTTGCGGACAATCTTTTCAATGCCGATCATCGCCGGGTTTCCGACCGAATCCAGGCCTATGCCCTATATGTCGATCCGCCGCTGGGGCGATGCGGCATGACGGACGCGGAGCTACGAAAATCCGGACGTCGCGCCCTGGCTGTGAAATTTCCGATGAGTAAAGTGAGCCGGGCCTACGAAAAAGGTGAGATGCAAGGTTTCGTCAAAATCTGCGTCGATGCCGAAACCAAACAAATTCTGGGAGCTGCGATTCTTGGAACTGGAGGCGACGAGGTGATTCACGTTCTGCTGGACGTGATGTATGCGAAGGCGCCCTATACGGTCGTCCAGCGAGCCATGCATATCCATCCGACGGTCTCGGAATATCTTCCGACCATCCTCGGCAAACTCGAACCATTTAAGTAGAAGGGAAGAGCACGAGTACAGTGCTGAACTCTCACTTCAGATGAAGTGCCGAATTGACGGCCTCAAGCAGAGCCGTGTCGCTGAATGGTTTGAACAGGCACTCCACGGCGCCATGTTCGAGGAGCCGCGGGCGAACACTCTTATCCGTGCTAGCGGTGATGAAGACGATTGGAATCTCCCGCCCGCGAAGCTTCAATTCCCGCTGAAGGTCGGCTCCGCTCATCCTGGGCATGGCGATGTCGAGGATCAGGCATTTAGTTTGGCCGATACAATCGGACGCGAGGAACTCTTCCGGCGACGAGAAAGCGCGGGCTGCAAAGCCGAACTCCTTTAGCAAGTCGGGCAGGGACTCACGTACGGATTCGTCATCATCGACCACCGATACAAGTATGACGGTCATAGATTTTTCGTGTTGCGACCGTTCCAAGCCTCGGCACCGGGAATGTCTCGTTGATTCGCACCGGGTTGGTTGAGGCCGTCGATGTGCTGGTCAGGGAACGCTGCCGATGACAATCCGCGCAACGCATTGAGGACAAGACTATCCTCCGGAGAGATCTTTTCTCGGGTGTACACCACAACGCGAGGGTGCGCTACTTGAGGAGGCACTGTCTATTGCACTTTAGTATTGGTGGCAAATTTGCGAATCAGCGGCCAGGAAAAGTTCGCAGAATCAAAATACCAAAGATTCCTCAGGCTGCATCTGTCACGTCAGGAGTCGGAATCTCAGGATTATCGTCAGCACCCGTGGCATCGTCGAATCTTTGATGCGAACTTTGATCGGAACTTTGATCGGAGCTACGATCGGTACTTCGGGGAATAAAGAATGCAAACGTCGCCCCCGGACCATTATTCAGTCTTGCCCATAGTCGCCCATGATGACTCTCGATAATCGAGCGACTCACAGAGAGTCCGATTCCCATACCTTCATTCTTGGTAGTGTAGAACGATTCGAAGAGCCTATCGGCAGCCTGAGGGGCAAATCCGACCCCAACATCCTTCACCGTCAGATGCACATGATCGTCTTCGTCCGCTTCGGTTCTGATCAGTAACTGCCGTGGACGATCGTCAACCGCACTCATTGCGTCTGACGCATTCCGAATTAAATTCAAGATGACCTGCTGCAACTGCACACGATCGCCCGCGACCAGCGGGAGGCCATCCGCAAGTTCCTGGAGCACGATGACACGATTTCTCTGGAGTTCGCTCAAGGACAGGGCAAGGACCTCTCGCGTAGCTTCGTTCAGGTCCACCGATTCGATCATGGGATCCTTTTTGCCATAGAGCGAGCGCAATCGAGAGATCACCTCAGAGGCGCGGTTGCCATCGCGAATGGTGCGCCGCGCAGTTTCGCGAGCGCCATCTACGTTAGGAGGATCGGCGGCCAGCATCCGCAGGCACGTGCTAGCGTTGGTGACAATGCCCGAAAGTGGCTGGTTGACCTCGTGCGCGACAGATGCCGTCAATACTCCAAGGCTGGTAACCCTGGCCACGTGCGAGAGCTCCGACCGGGCTTTGCTGAGCGCCTCTTCAGAGGATCGACGTTCGCTCATATCCTGGACTGCGCCGATGATCTCAAGCCGGCCCGCCCCGTCTCGTGTTCGGTGAGAGATCGTGTGCAGGTACTTGACCGAGTCGTCTGGCATCCGCAATCGGATTTCGTAGTCCTGTTCACCACCGCCAAGTCGCGCCTCCTCGATTTTTGCGGACAACAACGGGATGTCTTCCGGGTGGACTCGGCCACTGATCCGCTCGGGCGTCAGGGGTGTGCCCCGCTCAAAATTGAAGATGCGGTGAAGTTCCTCCGAGAAGGTGATTTCGTCCGTGTCCAAAAACCAAGAAAAGCTGCCAGTTAAGTTTAAGCGTTGGGCTTCCGCGAGGAATGACTCGCTGCGCCGCAACTTCTCTTCCGCCCGTTTGCGTTCCGTAATGTCACGCAAATAGCCGGTGAAAGACGGCGGTCCTTCCAATGGAATGCGCGTGATTGCGAGTTCGACCGGGAATTCGCTTCCGTCAGCCCGCACTGCCGTCGTTTCGATCCGTTTCCCCAGCATCTGCGCTTCGCCCGTGGCCAGGTAGCGGGCAAAGCCCTGCCGATGCTTCTCCCGAAGAGACAATGGAATGACGACGTTCGACAGAGGCATTCCCAGGACTTCGTCCCGATGGTAGCCGAAGGTGTACTCCGCAGCAGGATTGAACTCAGTGATGCAACCTTCCTGGTCGATCGTCAGAATGCAATCGAGAGCCGATTCCAGAATGGCTGTCTTGCGTGCCTCACTGCCGCGCAACTTCTCTTGTGCACGTTTCTGATCGTCGATGTCGGTGGTCGCACCGACGAACTTTAGGACTTTTCCTGCTGCATCGCGCAAGACCACAGCTTGATTGAGATGCCAGCGATAGGTCCCGTCCCGAGCGCGACGAGTCCGGGTTTCCATCGCAAAACCCTGTCCCGAGCGTACTCCGTCCCAAAAGCTCCTCGATGCGGTTTCCCGATCTTCCGGATGGATCGCAGTCATCCAGGCCTCGGGATGCGACCGGACGAAATCGAGGGTCTGACCGGAGTATTCAAGCCAAACTTGATTCACGAAATCCGGTGTCCCATCCGGCTTGAGCGTCCAGGCGGATACAGGAAGATGCTGTAGCAGGCCAACCTGGAGTTGCAGCTCTGAGTTGGCGGCGGCAAGTTCGGCCGTCCGTTGCGCAACACGCTGATCGAGTTCGTCGGCGATACGCTTCTGCTGACTCCTGAACCATGCCTCTTGTAGCCCGATGGACGCCTGATTCGCCGCCACGCTCAGAAGAAGTGTTTCCGTTTGCCCGGGAAAATCCGTCCGTTCAGCCGCCGCCACGATTACGCCGAGTTCGCCTTGTAGCCCCAGTGGCAAAGACACAATCGAGACGTCTCCCTCACCCATAAGGTTCCGAAGCGGCGGCGGCCATTTCTGTGAGTCGTTTTTAAAACTCTGGCTGAGCGCTTCACAGATCTCGTGCGCCGAAGGCATCGGTCTTTGTCTTTGTCTTTGCGGTTCGGCGAGTCGGACTACCTCAACGATCGCGCCGCCAACTGGATCTGTCAGCCTCACAGAGACCAGGTCCAAGCTCAGCATGCGTATGAGCGCATCCAGCAGGGTATGGAGAAGCTGGGATGGATCGCCGCCACTCCAGATGGCGGGAAGAGCAAGCAGGCTGACAAGATCGTTAATGCACCGTTGAAGATGCTTGACTTCGCCGGAAACAAGTTCGGGTTGGGCTTCCATGGTCAACCGAGCGTGTCAGGCAGCCGTGGAAGACGAGAAAGGCCGCACGGCCCTACGTCGGCGGACCTCGCGCAGGAATTCCTCGGGCGGCACGTAGAAGGGATTCCGGTGCAGGAGGCCACCGATGATGATCATGGGATGAGTCCGCATGATGTCAATCAACGTGTCACCTCCAAATTTGCCGAGTTGATAGGTGCAGATCACCGCGTCGTCGTGGTTACGCCACACACCATTCACGCGCGATTCGAATTCAACCAGATCGTCAATGTAGGATCGATCTTCAACTGCCCAATCCATCCGGCAGCAAATACGGCTGAGCGGGAATCCGCCCTTGGCATTGCCGCTAGCCATCTGCTCGAATGCTGCCAGCATTCGATCCTGATCAAAACAGCCGTCCCGAATGTAAGCTTCGGTGTTTATACGAACCTCTAATTGCCCACTTTGCTGGGCGGCGGCTAGATCGATGCCAGCCGCGGCCAACCGTTGCAGATGGTCGTGACGTTGATCCGGATTGACCACGTGAACCGCCTTGTCGCCGCACTCGAAGCCGTCCTTAATGAACGGAAGCAGCACGCGATACTCTTCTTCGTCGCTATTGAAAAATGCGCAGACATGCCGCACTTCGCCGAGCCGGGAACCGGCAAGGGAAATCGGTGCTGTGGTCTTCTTCATGCTGTCCTCCTCCGATAGGTTGGCTCACTCCGGTTGGTTGTTACGCCGCCGTAATCGCCGCAGGTACGAGGCGGAGCCTCGCGGCCATTCTCACCAGGTCGGCAAGAGAGCCGGCCTTCATTTTCTGCATCACCTTGCCCCGATGTGCCTTCACCGTGATCTCGCTGATACCGAGTTCCCCAGCGACTTGTTTATTCAACAGGCCAGCGACTACAAGCGCCATGACCTGCCGTTCGCGCTGCGATAGTGACGCATAATGGTCCCGGAGTACCCGAATCTCCGCCTCGCGGCTAAGAGCAACCCGGCTGCGTTCCAGGGCTGACCGGATGGCGGTCAACAGCACATCATCATTGAATGGCTTGGTCAAGAATTCCACAGCCCCAGCCTTCATGGCCTGGACCGTCATGGGCACGTCGCCGTGGCCCGTAATGAAGATGATCGGCATATCCGTCCGTTCGCCGGCAACGAGGTTTTGAAGGTCTAGCCCATTAAGGCCGGGAAGGGAAACATCAAGTACAAGGCAGTTTGGAATAAGAACTCGTGGGTTATCGAGGAATTCCTGGGCGGACGCAAATGTTTTCGGTTGCCAGCCTTCAGAGCGGATCAGCAATTCCAGTGATTCGCGGACAGAGATGTCGTCGTCGACAACGAACACGATCGGCGTAGCATCCGGCATGGGTTAACCCCGTTTTGGCCAACGTGCGTCGGCTCAACCCATATTTAATGATGTCTGCGATTGGCTGAGGACGCCCTTCTGTTAAAGGGGAGTTTATCAGAAATCTTCTCATTCTCTGCAATCGAAAATCGTGCTGGGAGGCTCAGGCGTATGAATGTGAAGACACGTCGCGAGCGCTCATTTAGCGGGATAGCCAATACCAAAGTATCGTTAATACTATCGTCCAATTGTTCGCCCACGATACTTCTGATCTGATCCTCGCATGTGTCCGATTCAATCGGACTGGGCATTCAGATTAAGGAGAAGAATGGTGAAAATACTGATGGTGTTAACCTCGCACGACGTCCTCGGCAACACCGGCCGCGGGACCGGCTTCTGGCAGGAAGAATTCGCAGCTCCATACTTTGTCTTCGGGGATGCCGGCGTACAGGTGACTCTCGCCTCACCAAAAGGTGGGCAACCACCCATCGATCCGAAGAGCGATTGACCAGAAGGGCAAACGCCCGCCATGACGCGGTTCAAGCAAGACCCCGCGGCACAGAAGGCGCTTTCGCAGACGGCGAAGCTTGCCGACATGAAATCGGGAGATTTCGACACGATCCTTTACGTGGGCGGGCAGGAGCCGCGGCGTTTGCTCAGGAACCCCAAGTCCGTAAGCGGCGAGAGGAACAAAGCATGAAGCATCCGACTTTTTATCGCACCGCGCAGATCGATGGGCTGTCAATTTTTTACCGGGAGGCTGGTCCGAAGAACGCGCCGACGATCCTCCTGCTGCACGGTTTGCCCTCTTCTTCGCGAATGTTCGAGCCACTCTTCGCAAGTCTCTCGGATAGTTATCACCTGGTTGCGCCCGACTATCCAGGATTCGGGCATAGCGACTGGCCTGACCCGAAGCAATTCGCCTATACGTTCGATCACATCGCTGAGATCATGAATCGCTTCACCGAAGCGCGTGGACTCTCGCGCTACACGCTGTACATGCAGGATTACGGAGGCCCCGTGGGTTTTCGGATGATCCTCTCCCATCCGGAGCGGGTCGAGGCTCTCATCGTCCAAGATGCTGTGGCGCACAACGAAGGCCTGGGGGCGAATTGGAAGACGCGGCGAGCTTTTTGGGCTGATCGCGCTCCAAACGAAAGCGCACTTCGCACAAATTTGCTTTCGCTGGCGACAACTCGCAACCGTCACGTGGGAAACGATCCGAATGTAGAACGCTACGACCCCGATCTATGGACCGATGAATTCTATTTTCTCAACCAGCCCGGCCAGGCTGAAATCCAAAGCGATCTTTTCTACGACTACCGAACCAACGTGGATTCATACCCGAAATGGCAAGCCTGGATGCGCGAGAAACAGCCGCGCCTGCTAGTGATCTGGGGTAAGTATGAACTCTCGTTCGACCCCGGTGAGCCGGAGCGGTATCGGCAGGATGTGCCGCGCGCAGAAGTCCACGTTGTCGATGGCGGTCATTTCGCGTTGGACTCGGCAGCAGATCAGATCGCCGGGTTGGTGCAAGGATTTGTAGGTTCCTAACAATCCGCCCAGACTGGGATCTGAGTACTCCGGGACTCCGCGAGTCGTGGAATGCGGATGACTTCTCGCGCTTCCACGGGTGGAATGAGCGTGAAGGAAAAACTGGACAAGAATGAGAGAGTAGAGGATAAACTCTTCATCTCTAAGAAAACCTTTCTCAGTGAGGATCGAATGGCAAAACTTACAAGCTTTGAAGCGGATATACGCCCGTTGTTTACAGATCGAGACATTCGTGGGATGAGCAAGGCGTTCAATCTAGCAAATTACGACGATGTAAAGATGCATGCGAACGCCATCTACGACCGCATTCGGGGCATAGGCGGCGCCGTCATGCCTCCCCCGCCACCGAAGGGGGAAGGTCCCTGGCCTCAATCTCAGATTGACTTATTCGCCAAGTGGATGGCGGAAGGGTACCAGCCTTAGTCGCCCAGTGCCGAAATTGTGAAGCAGGTACACGCGCGAATGCTCTGGGTACAATGACATATTCGCACCGGCGGCCTGCGCAATTTCGACTACAAAATTCCGCAACAAAGTTCCGCAACGCGTGCTGATTGATGCAAAGGTATTGATCCATACCATCGTCCAATAGATTCCTCTCATGGGTTCTGGCTTAATCACACAAGCATTCGCAAACAACCGCGATGCTGCTTGCGATTGGGCAAGTCAGGCAAATCAAGAAAATGAGAGGCAACACAATGTCAGCCGCAACAACTTACGAACTGAACGATGCAGCGACCGTCGGGCCTTTATTCATTACGAGCGAAGAGGCAACTCTCCTGGCGTCTGCGAGAGCTGGCGATGCGGCGGCATTTGAGTGTCTTGTCATGCCGCATCGGGAGGCTCTACTTCGTGCTACCCAACGCATTCTTCGCAATCGTGAAGACGCGGAGGACGCCGTTCAAACCGCATTTCTCGATGCATTCCGCAATCTAAATGGCTTCCGTGGGCATTCGCGATTCTCCTCGTGGCTCACGCGTATTGCCATGAATGCGGCCTTGATGCGCTTGCGCGTGAGCCGGCGAAAAAAAGAAACATCGCTGGATGAGTTAACTGAAACAGGTGAGGCTCGAACGATATTTCATCCAGTGGAAACGAGGCTGAACCCTGAGCAGGAATATCTGTCGAACGAGGGCCGCGTTCTACTAGAAAAAGGGCTCAAGAAATTGAAGCCACTCTATGTTGAGGTCCTGCATCTGCACAGCATGCAAGAGTTGTCAGCCAAAGAAACCGCCAAACTTTTGGAGCTGCCGGTGGGAACAGTGAAGGCGAGGTTGCATCGAGCACGCGTTAAGTTAACGCGACATATGCAGTCGATCACTGCATGCAAGCGGCCTCGTGGAAGGGTCAGAACCCAAGGTATTGGAGCACTTGTGTCGAGAGAGGCACGCGATGCGTAATGCCGGTAGTTGGGTTTCTTTAGGCGATGTCCGTGTGTGGGTTGTCGTCGCCTGAAGCACCGGACCCAGAGCCGTTCTTTGTTTGAAACTTGCCTTCAAACTTCGCTTCAGACTTTGCTCCAAACTTCGCTTCGAACTTCCGAACCACCCTTGTGCCTAATTCCTGGTCAATTTGAATCGTCAAATAGAGAGAGCAGGAGGAACACAGCCAGACATATTCAAGTTGCGCAGACTTGCTTGAGCATCCCGGCTTGTATCCAGCTAGCGCTTCCCTAGGGTCAATCAGATAGAGCCTTCCTTCATGAAAGTAACGGAATGTAGTCTCACAGTTTGGATTCGCACATTTTGAGAGCATTGGATCTCCGCAATTTTGTTCCGTAATTAAGTGTTGGCGTTTTGGGAACGCTCGAGATGTCATCTCCTCAATCCTCGCAACCCATCTGCACGATTACGCCACAACTATAAAAATCAGGCTATTGGACGAAGGTGTTGACCAATACTTTCGAATTGGCTGGCTACGGGCGTTGAGTACTCCTGAAGGGAACGCGAGGGTTAGGCATGCATCAGCCAAAGAATTGACCGGTGTGCTCGCTGCATCAATCGGTTTATTCAAAGGTATTGGTCAATACCATCGTCTAATAGACTCATCTCCACCCTTCTGGCTTAATCGCAAATGTCCAGAGGGCAGCGTGAATTTCCAAACTTTAAAAGTATGGATTGCTGATCGTACGAGGGTTTGTATAAGGCTGGCCGCGCTCTGCATGGCTGTGCTGGCAGCTGCGCTTTATGGACAGTCTGGTTCTAATTCTACGAGCCAGGAAACAATCTCCTATGGCACTCCTGAGGCTGCTGCTCAAAATACCCCAGATCCTCAGATGCAAAGTCCTTATCTGGGAGGAGTCCCCAGGGGTAAAGCCAGTCCTACGGCGGTGTCGCTTTCTCTGGAAGACGCGGTAGCTCGTGGCCTGCGACAAAATCTTGGCGGGCTACTTTCCGGCGACGCTGTCTCCGGAGCGAGAGGCGAGCGATGGCAGGCACTGAGCGCGCTGCTGCCAAATCTGACGACTGCTACCAGTTTCAGTGTTCACCAGAACGATCTAAAGGCAATCATCGGCATTGATGTTCCCGGCCACCCGCCCGTAATCGGCCCCTTCGGGGTCTTCGACACACGCGGTTATGTTGATCAAGCGGTCTTCAATTGGCAGTCGATTGAACGTGCACGATCTTCGGCTGCACAAACGAAATCGGCCCAGTACAGTTACAAAAATGCCCGCGAGCTGATTGTTCTGGTGATTGTGTCCAATTATCTGCTGGTCATTGCCGACCGGTCGCAAGTCGAGTCCGCTTTGGCCCAGCGCGACACTGCGAAAGTGCTCTTCGATCAGACGACCGACCAGAAGCAAGCCGGGCTTGCGGCGGCAGTTGACGTATTGAGGTCCAATGTCGAGCTTCAGTCACGCGAACAAAGATTGATCGTTGCACGAAATAATCTTGCCAAGCAGAAGTTGGTTCTGGCGCGGGCGATTGGACTTCCGGCGGGTCAGGCGTTCGACATAACCACGGAAGTCGCTTATCAGCCGCTCACGACTTCATCCCTCGACGATGCATTGCAGCGGGCGTACAGCTCTCGCGCCGACTATAAAAGCTTAGCCGAGCAAGTACATTCTGCTGAGTTGCAAAAAAAGGCGGCTTCAGCCGAGCGCTACCCAGTACTCTCGGCCCTTGCGGATTACGGGTCCATCGGCACCAACTTTGCGTCGAATCATGGCACGGTGAACGCAGCCGCAGAGCTCCGATTGCCGATTTTCCAGGGAGGCAGGGTTCACGGAGACAACCTTGTCGCAGATTCTCAGCTGGCACGGGCCAAGCAACGACTGGAAGACCTGGGCGCCGGCATCGACCAGGAAGTGCGTGACGCTTTCTTCGATTTGCAAGATACCGCCGAGGAAGTTTCTGTTGAGCAGAATGCGGTCCGGCTCGCTACTCAGACCCTGGAGCAATCGCGCGATCGTTTCTCTTCGGGGGTAACCGACAACATCGAAGTGGTTCAGGCGCAGGAGTCCCTCGCGGACGCCAACGACACATATATCGCCAGCCTCTACCGCTACAACGTCGCAAAAATTTCCTTGGCGCGAGCCATCGGTTTCGCGGAATCGAATTACGCACTGTATTTGAAAGGACAATAAGATGCCCGACCGGGAGACTGCCAAAGAGACGGCCGAGAGTCCGGAAAGTTCATCGTCTTCAAAGCCTAGTAGCGCAATGGAAACGCCCAGCACGATCCCGCCTCTGGTCTATCCGGCACGGCGTTCCCGCAAGCGCTGGATTATCGGCGTTGCCATAGTAGTAGTTCTTGTCGCTGGCGTCTTCCTGTGGCGCTACCTCTCGAGTTTCGCGAGCACCGACGATGCGCAAGTCGATGTTCACCTCTATCCGGTGAGTGCGCGGATCTCCGGCTACGTGCAGACGGTGCAGGTGGGAGACAACCAGTATGTGCAGGAGGGCGCCACGCTGGTGGAGATTGACCCAAAAGACTATCAGGTCGCCGTGGCGAAAGCCCAGGCGAACCTTGAAACCGCGGAGGCCTCGGCTCGTGCTCTCAACATCGATGTACCGATCAGCTCGGTGGACACTGCCAGCGAGCTGAAGTTCACATCGTCGGACATTGAAAACGCAAAAGCCGCAATCGCCGCGGGAGAAAAACGAGTTGCAGCCGCCCAGGCACGCATTCGGGAGGCCGAGGCGGAAAATGTGAAGGCGCAGGACGACGTCCAGCGTTATCACCTTTTGCTGGTGAAAGACGAAGTACCGAAGCAGACCTACGATTACGCGGTAGCCGCCGCACAAACGGGCACTGCCGCAGTGGCGGCTGCCAACGCGGAAGAGGCGGCAGCAGAACAAGATGTCGATGAGGCACGCAGCCGGCTCATCGAAACGATTGCGCGCAATGAATCCGCCCAGGCCGGACCACAGCGGGTAGCGTCGACGCGCGCCCGCGCGCTTTCAGCCCTTGCCGATGTGGCGCAGAAGAGCGCCGAACTCGATCAGGCGAAACTCAACCTGGGCTACACCAGGATATTTGCTCCCGTTAGCGGTGAAGTAACGAAGAGCGTGGTGGTGGGATTGAATGTGGATGCCGGCGAGCAAATGCTTACGGTGGTGCCGCTGGATCAAGTGTGGATCACGGCAAACTTCAAAGAAACCCAACTCAGGCACATGCGGCCGGGGCAGAAGGTGAAGATCAGCTGCGACTCCAATGGGCGTTCCTACCAGGGGCATGTCGATAGTATTGCCGGCGCTACTGGTCCAGTGTTCAGCTTGCTGCCTCCGGAAAATGCCACCGGCAATTACGTGAAGATAGTCCAGCGCATTCCGGTCAAGGTTGTGTTGGAGCCGGGTGAGAACCGTGACCATCAGCTTCGCCCCGGGATGAACATCGAGGCCAAGGTTTACCTGCGATGAGCGGCGCGTCTGCAACGCTGACTACCGAGAATGTTGTATGGGTACCCAAGGTTAATCCCTGGGCGATTGGAGCGGCTGTCTCTCTGGCCGCGTTTCTCGAGGTACTCGACACCAGCATCGCCAATGTTGCGCTGCCCTACATCGCAGGTGGCCTCGGTGCAAGCTACGACGATAGTACCTGGGTACTTACTTCTTATTTGGCAGCAAACGCTATCGTGCTGCCGATGAGCGGCTGGATCGCAGGCGTCATTGGCCGCAAGCGCTACTTCCTCTTCTCGCTCTCGCTTTTTGCAGTCAGCTCGCTGCTGTGTGGTCTCGCCCCTAGCTTGCCGATGCTGCTGCTCTTCCGGGTTATGCAAGGTGCCGGCGGGGGCGGTTTGCAGCCTATGGCGCAAGCCATTCTCAACGACGCGTTTCCTCCGGAAAAACGAGGACTTGCGTTCGCCCTGTACGGCATCACGGCTGTCCTTGCGCCCACGATCGGCCCCATGCTCGGCGGTTGGATCACGGATAACTATTCCTGGCGCTGGATCTTTTTAATTAATCTGCCTGTCTCCGCGCTCGCCGTCTACCTGACGATGGTTCTGGTGGAGGATCCACCCTTCCTGAAAAAGATTAAGAACGCCGGCATCCGTGTTGATTACATCGGCATTGCGTTGTTGGCGCTGGGCGTGGGATCTCTGCAGGTTGTTCTCGACAAAGGACAGGAAGACGACTGGTTCGGATCGCATTTCATTCTGACCCTGGCGATCACCGCTGCTATGTGCCTAGTGGGTCTCGTGATCTGGGAGTGGTTCCGCAAGTCCCCGATCATCGACGTACGCCTATTCAAGAACCTCAACTTTGCGGCGGCCAATTTGTTGATGTTCATGATGGGCGTCATGCTGTTCAGCACGCTGGTTATTATTCCCGAGTTCCTCCAGTCACTCGTCGGTTACAACGCAGAACTGGCGGGAAGCGTTCTTTCCGCAAGTGGCGTGGTGCTGTTGTTCATGATGCCCGTGGTCGGCCGCTTGACGACCAAGGTTCCGGCCAAGTGGCTGATCGCTATCGGATGGATCTCTTTGGCCCTCAGCTTGTTCTACACCTCATACTCGCTGGATCTGAATATCAGTTTTGGGGAAGCTATGTGGCTTCGCGTCTGCCAGGTGGTTGGTATCGGTTTCCTCTTCGTTCCCACCACCATGGCGGGATACGTCGGTGTTCCCGAAGAGAAGGGCAACAGCGTTTCCGGCATTGTGAACTTCATGCGCAACATCGGCGGCAGCATCGGAACTTCGCTGGTAACCACTGTGGCGGTGCGGCGCGCGCAATATCACCAGGAAATTCTCGTGGGACACGTCACACCGGATGGTCCGGCATTTCGCAATTCGTTTCACACTCTGTCACGACACGCTGCCCATTTCGGCCATAGTCTTCCTGACGCGAAGCGGGACGCGATCGCCAGGCTTTACGTTACAGTGAATCGCCAGGCCCATACTCTAGCCTACATAGACGCGTATTGGGTACTCGGGGTCTTAGCCGTTGCCATGTTCTTCGTAGCGTTGTTTCTGAAGAAGAATGATCCGGGAGCGGGCGGCCAGATTGCGGCCGGTTAGGCATTGTCATGATGATTCGAGCGGTGACTATCGAACGTGAATTTGGCTGTGGCGGCTCGGAGATCGCCGCCAAGCTGGCCGAACTTTTGGGCTGGAAGCTGTGGGACTACGAACTAATTCAGGAAATCGCACGGCTGACCAACAGCACGCCGCAAGCAGTCGAGCAGCGAGAATGGAAAAATGATCCCGCGGTTTATCGCGTCTTTAAGTCTTTTCTCCGAGGAGCGTTCGAGGGGGCCTTACCGCCAACGGACCGGCTGGAACTGCTGGATGCGCGTCGCATCGCAGCCGTTTCCGAACTGGCAGTCAATCACGCACTTTCTGATGGTCCTTGCGTAATCGTTGGCCGGGGCTCGCAATATTTTCTTCGCAGTCGCAAGGATGTGTTTCGAGCGTTTCTCTATGCTTCGCGCACGTCTAAGATCCACAGACTGGTCACGGCTGGCATACCCCAAGAAAAAGCAATAACGGACGTCGACACGATCGATATGGATCGGGCCGCTTTCGTTAAACGATACTTGAAGCTGAACTGGCCAGAGATCCATCTGTATGACGCGATGTTTAATACCGAGACAGGTGATTCTTTTGTCGCTAAGATGCTCGCTCACTGCATCCAAGGGGGATACCGGCCGCAAAAATAGATTGAGGTGTAACCATGATTGAATCTCGTGATCTTCACGTGAACGATCTTCGTCCGAACGATCTTAGTATGAACGATCTTCGGATGACGAGACTGCCGCTTAATAACGGAGCCGGCCAGATACCCGCACTTGGCTTTGGCACCCTCATTCCCGACCTCGCGGTGACGAAGACTGCGACGAGAGACGCATTGGACGCCGGATTTCGACACTTCGACTGCGCGGAACGATACCGCAATGAGAGCGAGGTGGGCGAAGCGTTGCAGACCGGGCTTGCCGCGAATGGGATCGCGCGCGCGAACATTTTTGTTACCACGAAGTTGTGGAACTCCAACCATCGGCCCGAACGCGTCGAACCGGCTTTCACGGCGAGCCTCGACAGACTCAGGCTCGAATATCTGGATCTATACCTCATTCACACTCCCTATGCATTTCAGCCCGGAGATGAGCAGGATCCGCGGGATCAAAACGGCAATGTCATCTATGACACCGGAATAACTCTTCTGGATACGTGGAGAGCGATGGAAAGTCTGGCGGATCGCGGCCGGTGCCGGGCTATAGGACTGTCGGACATAAGCCTGAAGGAATTGTCACCCATCTACGAGGCGGCAAGAATCAAACCAGCCGTCGTACAAGTCGAATCCCATCCCTATCTGCCGGAAACGGAGCTTCTGGAATTCTGCAAAGAAAAGGGCATTGTGTTTTTGGCTTTTGCGCCTTTGGGTCACGGAATGAAGCCGGGGCTGCTTGAAGATCCTGTCGTTTCGGCAATCGCCACACGAGTAGGAAAAACGCCGGCACAGGTATTGCTGGCATGGGCGGTGCAGCGTGGCACGGCGTTGCTGACCACACCCAAAAGCGCGGCGCGCGCCCGAGAGAATTGTGATATCTCTGCGCTTCCGGAGGATGCGTTGAACGAAATCAATCGCATTCAGACGAGGCAGAGACTCAACAAGGTGGTGACAACAGGCGTTCCTGGCTTCATCGCGCAAGGTGGATGAATAGTTCGAATCAACGATTGGGCTTGGTGGAAATTCTACAGAGCGCTGGTTGAGCGCGAGAGGGTACTGGCGAAAATCCCCACTTCTCGCAAAAGGACGCGAGAAATGGGGCACCCGGCCTGGGCCCCCCGCGTGAATGGCCGGTGGCCCATTCACGCCGTCCTTTGGCTTGAGTGGGGCACTTGCCTGGAGATTGAAGCTGCGCCGCACCCTCTCCAAGGCTGACTCGAAGATTAGCCGGCTTGCACCGTGGTTAGCAATCGCCGACGATGGTAACAGCAGAACGTAACGAAATGACTCTGCCCACTGTGCTGAAATCGCGTGAGTCCCCACGGCATAAGGACCATCCAGTTTCGCCCACCGGCGAAGTCTGTGACATCTAACCGTCCCCACTCAAGCCAAACCCGGCTTGAGTGGGCCACCGGCGGCCGTTTAGGCCCTTCGTGTGATGTGGGCGGGTGGCCCGCCCTTCAAACTGCAGGAGCCGCCACGGCGCGGGTGCCCCGTCCTTCGCGTACTTTGCGAAGGGCGGGTAGGACTACGGCATTACACAACGAGCAGCGTAGAACGGACGAGAGTTGTGCGGGCAGCATCGCCGCCCACCCTTGCAAAAAACGCAAGGATGGGGCACCCTCCGTGCGGTGGTGCAATGCAAAGATGGGCCACCCGTCCACTATTCGGCGGCGGTTCCATGCTGCCTACGAAACGAAGTGACTATTGGCAAGTATTCGTCGACCGCACAAGCCTTTATCGAGCCGATGCACGCAACATTAAGCGAGTAGGCATCCTTGCGATATTCGCTGAAATCGAGGGGCGAAACTTGGACAACGGGCTTCGCCGGACGTCCCGACGAATCTAGATTCCCCAGCGAGATTGTCGAACTTGACAGCGGTGACTCCAAAACCGTAACGAAGCAACATGATTCGTGCCCCATTGATGTCGATTTATAGACAAGTTGTTGGTCCCGAAAGTCGAGCCGTCCAGCAAGTTCAAGTGGGGCAGCCCAGCGTAGCCTGTATAGCCATTTATCGTCAAAATCGAATAAAAGGACGCAGTCATGTTGACAGGTCGTCGGCAGGACCAACGGAATCTGTGCACGGCGTAGTTGCGCAATGGCGGTGTCGTATGTTGTGCCGATACGCAGGTTCATGACCGCAGCTACATATCTTCGAGCCTCAGCCCGAGCCCTTCGGGCGAGGACGAATGGCGAGGCCCCTGCCGCGAGTAGGAACACTGTCACGATAGCGACGGCGAACGAGGATCTTCGATTGAGCATTAAGGACTGACACCTGGACATTTGTAAAGCCCGTTTACTAGGACATCTCTCGCCGGTGGCCCATTCAAGCCGTCCTTTGGCTTGAGTGGGGCACTTGCACCCCACTCACCATCCTCCTGCGGTTCGCTAAGCAGAAGATGCACGTGCTCCGGCATCACCACATACCCGTAAACCTGGAGATTGAAACTGCGCCGCACCCTCTCCAAGGCTGACCCGAAGATTAGCCGGCTTGCATCCGTGGTTAGCAAATCCCGGCGATGGTAACAGCAGAACGTAACGAAAAGACTCTGCCCACTGTGCTGAAATCGCGTGGGTCCCCACGGCATAAGGACAATCTAGTTTCGTCCACCGGCGAAGTCTGTGACATATGACCGTCCCCACTCAAGCCAGACCCCGGCTTGAGTGGGCCACCGGCCGTTTCGATTCGACCGGCGCCGCCTATCTCTGTGATATCGCCGCCGCCGCAAATGTGGCGGGTGGCCCGCCCTTCAAACTGCAGGAGCCGCCACGGCGCGGGTGCCCCGTCCTTCGCGTACTTTGCGAAGGGCGGGTAGGACTACGGCATACACAACGAGCAGTGTAGAACGGACGAGAGTTGTGCGGGCAGCATCGCCGCCCACCCTTGCAAAAAACGGGGCCACCCGTCCATTCGCTTTCAGACGTCCGCCCGCCTCAATTTGATAGTTCTACTCGTCAGCCAAATGTCGAAGGCTACGACAATTGCTACCAGCGGTAGCGTCATTGCGGCTGCCACGACGACGACAGATGGGGCGACGTGCCGATCGCTGGCATAATATCCACTTAGGAAACCGTACACGCCCCGTCCTATCCAAAGGTTAAGGGCAACAGCAACGATCCATTCGCCCCACCCCACTTGGCGGCTCTCCATGCGTGGAAGAGAATGCCGAGCGTGCATTCTCACCAGGCCATCGAAGGCCAGTTCCGCATAGCACCATACAAGGAGGATGGTAGCCGCCGGGAATGTGAACGCCACGTAGCCTGGCAGAATGAAAGGATGCGGAAACAGCATGACGTCATATGTGATTAAAAGTGGCCCCAGCCCCAATGCGCCAGCCCACACAAGCCACCTGCCCGTACTAGGGAAACGCGGTTGAATAACTCCGCCCACAATTAACAGGGCTGGAAAGTGAAGGAAAAGGGCGGGAAAAAGAGCAAATGCAGACGCAACGCCTGTAGTAATGGCTAGCCCACGTATTCTTTTGGGAAAGATATTGGTCTGTTCCATATGACTCACCCTTTTAGAATCTCATCGATTGCTTTGCTCCTACTTAGGCCGGTGGCCCATTCAAGCCGTCCTTTGGCTTGAGTGGGGCACTTGCACCCCACTCACCATCCTCCCGCGGTTCGCCAAGCAGAAGATGCACGTGCTCCGGCATCACCACATACCCGTAAACCTGGAGATTGAAGCTGCGCCGCACCCTCTCCAAGGCTGACTCGAAGATTAGCCGGCTTGCACCGTGGTTAGCAATCGCCGGCGATGGTAACAGCAGAACGTAACGAAATGACTCTGCCCACGGTGCTGAAATCGCGTGAGTCCCCACGGCAGAAGGACAATCTAGTTTCGCCCACCGGCGAAGTCTGTGACATATGACCGTCCCCACTCAAGCCAAAACCCGGCTTGAGTGGGCCACCGGCCGTTTCGATTCGACCAGCGCCGCCTATCTCTGTGATATCGCCGCCGCCGCAAATGTGGCGGGTGGCCCGCCCTTCAAACTGCAGGAGCCGCCACGGCGCGGGTGCGGGTGCCCCGTCCTTCGCGTACTTTGCGAAGGGCGGGTAGGACTACGGCATACACAACGAGCAGTGTAGAACGGACGAGAGTTGTGCGGGCAGCATCGCCGCCCACCCTTGCAAAAAACGTACCGTGCTATTTCGCACATCTGTTGATGGCTTCCGCGTCAGTTGGCGCATACTGAGCACCCACTGAGACAAGGAGGCGCACACGGTCACAAGTTCCAGGTACTAGTGAGACGATTGTCTTACCTTCGGAATCTCGGGCATCTAAGTTCAGTTTCGCCCCATGGGCCCCTAGCTGCTTGATTTCGTCGGCATAGAGGGACTTCAGAACTGATGCCTGGTACTGTTCCGGTGATTGATTGAATACATTTATGAATCCATGGTTCACAAGATGAGCAAATCTTCTGGCCTCTACCGAGGGACTCGGGCCAGAGTCTGAGTGATGCAGGCAGTCCAAGACACTGTAGTTCGATATGTCTGCGTCTCCCCTCCACTGCAGTGCAGCGCCCGAGTTCAGTAGGAGTTCGATCATGTCATCGCCTGGATTCTCGCTATTACGACTCCCCATCGCTTGGCAGAGCGCAGTACTTGGACCAACGCCGTCATTGACGCGCGCGCCGTCTTTAATCAACAAACGCGCTGTCCAATAGTGTCCATGCAGAACCGCGGCTACCAGGGGTGTTCCATAAATGCGATCATCGATATTTGGATCAACGCCGCGCCCGAGCAGCGTACGAACGCACCCGGTGCAACCTGCCTCAGCGGCCGCGATAATCAAAGGCTCACCGTCAGGCTTCCCATAATCACGAGCAAATCTACTGGCAAAATTACAGCCGGGCCACCATTCGTAGATCGTGCATCCAAACACAGCCAATAGCGTCAATAGTGCAACCACAGACACTGCGATCTTGAGCCGCAAGGAGCTCAGTAACATGTCCATCTCCGCACATGGCTGTCTTTCATTAATCCCTGATTACTGTAGGCCGGTGGCCCATTCAAGCCGTCCTTTGGCTTGAGTGGGTCACTTGCACCCCACTCCCGATCCTCCTGCGGTTCGCTAAGCAGAAGATGCACGTGCTCCGGCATCACCACATACCCGTAAACCAGGAGATTGAAACTTCGCCGCACCCCTTCCAAGGCCGCATCGAAGATTAGCCGGCTTGCATCCGTGGTTAGCAATCGCCGGCGATGGTAACAGCAGAACGTAACGAAAAGACTCTGCCCACTGTGCTGAAATCGCGTGAGTCCCCACGGCATAAGGACAATCTAGTTTCGACCACCGTCGAAGTCTGCGACATCTGACCGTCCCCACTCAAGCCAAACCCCGGCTTGAGTGGGCCACCGGCCATAAATGCTCAATGACCTGCATCCCCCGCCTGGAAGTAGACCCCCAGTTGATTGATGGAGGTGAAGTAGCCAGTGCTTCCCGGCTGCCCGATGATGCGCACGCCATCTCCCCATGTGTTCGGCAAGTTGAAGGTGTAGGTAGTAAAGCTGCCGGCGTCCGCAGTATAGGGATACGCAGGCGTTACGGTAGCGCCCGGAACATCCACCCATGCGAAGTTCTGCCGCACTTGCACGCGCAGCTTCGCCTCATACCAACCGCCGTTCGGGAACATGGTCCCGGTGGTGTAGACCACCTGGTTGATGTTGTAAGCCTGGGGCCACGTGTAGCCCCACCAGTCCACCGTTTTTACCTGCTCGTCATAATCGTCTTCGCTAAAGGTCGCATCTCCGCTATTCAACTGGTCGGAGCACTTACGCCCGCAGAGGGATCCGAAATGTGTGCTCTTGCTGATGGCGCGCGTGCCAGGAGAAAGCGCCAGATTATCAACCGATGGGCCATTGCTGGGCGAGGACGGCTTGGCCGGCTTAAGGTAGACTCTGCGCAAAGAAAACCGATAAGAGTTGCCACCGCAGCAAACGTTGCTCTGCAACCACAGCGTTTTTCCGTCAGCGCTGATGAACTTCGAGGGGATGCTGGTGCCGTATTGTCCGCGGTTCTGCTTCAGACGAAGCGGGCCGAAGTCTGTCGACTGAAAATGCTGCCACGGACCCCAAGGCCTACTCGCTTCATAAAGCTCATGCGTGCTGCAGGACCAAGACGCAAAAATATACTTCTGCAAAGGTGCGTCATAGGTGACGCCGCCCTGCGCAATCACCTGATCGTAGGGCGGGCAATCCGGTCCGAACATCACGGGATAGAGCAGCCGCGTATCAGTCAGCACGGGCGTTTTCTGGGTGATGTCCGCCGTCCAGACGGGTGCTCCATCTGCAGTGGTGCCCGCATAAAACTCCCAGTCCGCGCGTGTCTGTGCCTTGTCCGCAGGCACGCGGCCAAGGTACATCGTCTCCTGAGAACGCCAGTTGTTGTCCAGACCGTAGGCGTAAACGTAACCATCGATCGCGTTCGCGGAGTCCTGGCCATAATCAAGGAAGAAGACAGTGGTGAACTTGTATGCTTTTGGACTCGCAGCATTATTGGGCGTGCCAAACATAGGCACGTTTGCATCCCAGGTCCAGGTGGCTCCGTTATCCACGGATTTGGCGATCGAGGCCGCTGGCGCGTCATCGAAGGTCGATTCATTCAGATTCTGAAACGCCAGATAGATGGCTCCTCCTCGGCAGAGCATTCCTGTCGGTTTGCGGGTATAGACACTGCCGCTCCAGTTTGTGCCGACATTGGTTGCGATGGTGGTACCGGTCAAGGATCTCGGGGTGCCGCTGATGCGGCTTACCGCCATGTCGGTGTAAACCGTGCCAAAGCCGGTACCGTCGCCATTGGCTGCATACAGGTTGTCGTCACTTGCCCAGCATGAGGGCCAGAGATCGCCATTTCCCGTCATCTGGTAGGTCGAGAAACGTTCCTCCCCGATGGTGGAGAAAAAGTGGCTCTCCGGCGGAGTTTGCGCCGGGCAGGATGGAAGGAGCAGTAGGCCGAAGAAAAAAAAGCAAAAAGTGCGCAGAACGAAGTTGCAACGCATGGCGAGGGTCCCCCGAGAATGGTAGATAGAATAGCCTGCCGAGGTGGTGGATTCAATCCTATAGAACTAAAGAGAAAACCAGACGAGTTTCAGCGCCAGGTGGAATGCGATGACGGGAGACTGACGCCGTCAATGACCACAAATACGTTTCGCATCCCTAATCCAGCCGAGTGCCCTGAACGCTGCCCTGAAACCCTGTACGTTGATGAAACACATACACGGGATGGCCAGTCTTGGTCGGAATCATTTCTGCTTCAACGTGAAAGACTTCCTGAATTGTCTGCGGGCCAAGGACTTCTTGCTGCGGGCCTTCCGCGATTACAAGCCCTGCTTGAAGAAGAATGAGTCGAGCGACGTACCGCGTTACAAGATTGAAGTCGTGCGTCGCAACGATTACGGTCTTTCCTTTGCGCGAGAGGGATTCGCACAATTGAAGTACATCCAGCGCGTGATGGATATCGAGGTTTGCCGTCGGCTCATCCAGGAGGATAAATTCCGGTTCGACGACGAGACTACGAGCGATCAACACCCGTTGCCGCTCGCCGCCGGAAAGAGTGTTGATTGCGCGATTGATCAGATGAGTGACGTCACAATATTCTGCCGCAGAGTTTATGGCGTGGTGATCGGCTTGGGACTGTGGGGAGAACCGTCCGCGATGGGCGTAACGTCCCATGGCGAGAATCTCACCTACCGTGAATGCAAAATCAATTTGCGTTTCCTGAGGAACAAAGGCTACACGGCGGGCTATTTCCTTGCGGGCGAGACTGTGGACCGGGTTGCCATCCAGCAGCATTTCCCCATTATCGGGGCGCCAGAGGCCGGCGAATAAGCGCAGCAGAGTGCTTTTGCCGCTGCCGTTAGGCCCGATCAGGGCGGTCATCTCTCCGGCTCCTATACGGACCGAAGCTGGACCAAAGATCGCGCGGCCCCCGCGTTTCACACTGGCGTTTCGCGCTTCGAGAATACTCATCAGTTCGCCACCCCGCGATATTGACGAAGCAGCAGATAGATGAACAGAGGACCGCCACAAAGTGCGGTGACGATGCCCAGCCGGATCTCCGTTGGAGGGTGAATCGTACGAGCCAGCAGATCGCAGAGAACTAGAAATGCACCACCGGTCAGAGCGCTAGCGGGAAGCAGAGTTCGGTTTGACGGACCAAGAATCAGGCGCACAGCATGGGGAACCAGCAGCCCGACAAAACCAATCAGTCCTGCAACCGCAACGGCGGCTCCGGTCAAAATCGCCGCCGTGAGCGTCAACATGCGCTTGGAGGATTCCACGTCGACGCCGAATGACGCTGCGGTTTCTTCGCCCAATTGAAGAAGATCCAAATCGCGTGTCTGAAGCAGGGATGCGGCAATGCCGAGCACGACGAAGGGAGCGCAGAGCCAGACGTGAGTCCAGGTGCGTGCGTCCAGCCCACCCATCATCCAAAAGACAATCTCCTGCGCGATCTGCCAATTCACGATATTCACGGAAAGCAGCAGACTTGCCACCGCGCTCAACAACGCACTGGTGGCGACTCCCGCTAACAATAGTGTGGCCACCGGCGTTACACCGCCGCGAGTCGACATCGCGTAAACGATGAACAAGGCGAGAAGCGCGCCGACCATCGCCATCAGCGGTAAAGAAAGAACAGACGTCGCACTCCAGCCGGTCACGAATGAAATCACTCCCCCTAATACCGCTCCTTCACCCGCACCGACCAAGCCAGGCTCGGCAAGCGGATTGCGAAAAAGAGCTTGCAATAGAACGCCGGCCGCGGCGAGGCCCGCTCCTACGAAGAACGCGACGATGACCCGAGGGACGCGGATCAGCCATACAATGACTTCGTCTGCATTCGTGATGTGGACCGACGATGTCCATGCTTGCGGGAGCAGTTTGAATTCGGCCACGCGCAAAATCGTCGACCAGGAAATGTGCGTGCTTCCGATACCCACACCGGCAAGAAGGGACAGAAAGACAACCGGCAGGAGAAACCCGTAAAAGATGGATAAGCGCAGTCGCGACGTGGACGAAATATCCGCGAGTGGATTGCTCTGTGCGACTGCACTCACAGCTTTCCTCCCGAATGTTGTGGTCCGTAGATTGCATCGGCCATTGCCTGGACAAAAGTCGAAGTGTAGGGAGACATCGGCAAAAAAACCCGGTTATCGATTATGACGATGTGGCCGTTTCGTGCCGCTTGGGTTAAAGAGATTGCGGGATCGGACATTAGGTTAGCCAGAACTTGCTTCGTACTCCCCGTCTTTGCGCCTGCGATGATCCACTCCGGATCCCAGCGCACGATTTGCTCGAAATTCACCGAGTCGTAACCCACAATTCCGTTCTCGGCTGCGACGTTGACGCCGCCAAGCCGGGTCACAATATCTTGAAATAATGTTTCGCTGCCGTAGCTGTAGCTTCCGCCCAGGCCAAGGATGCGGGGTTTCGCCGACCCTGGCGGTCGCATGGATACTGCCTTTTCAATCGCCTCGTGAAACCGGGATGCTTCTTTGGCGGCGCTTTCATCTTGTCCGGTCATATATCCAACCAGTCGAATATTCTGTTCGATCTGATCGAGAGTTTCAAAGCTGGTCTCGATGCGGTAGACGGGTACGCCGGAACTCCGAGCGAGACTTGTATAGTCCGCCCGACCCTCTCTGGATACCAGCATTAAGTCTGGATCGAGCGCGACGACCCGTTCGACATCGGTTGCGACGGCGGGTTTGTATCGCTCTACGCGTTGGAGAACGTTACTGATTTCTTCCACGTAAGCGCTTTGGCTCACTGCAACCACATCTTGAGGCGGCAGGACTGAATAAACAAACTCGTCGATGGACCAGTACTGCGAGACAACGCGGTGTGCGGGACGGGCGATGCTAACCGTGACGTCGTCGCTATCGACCGCTAGTCTCGGATATTGAGACTTGCCCATCCGAACGCGGTCATCTCCTTTTTCTGTTTCCAGGACGGGCAATTGCAGTCCGCCGGGCGGAGAGGCATAGGTGTGTACTGCTCCCGCAATCGCTACAACCAGCAGGATCAGCAGTACCGGAGGAACGATGGTTCGCATGGGCTGGAGCATCTTGTTATCAGAATTCTATGTAAAGAAGAATTGACGGAAATGGTGGACATAGGGGCATCTCTTTTGATCAGGTCTCTGGTAATCAATTCTCCAAGAGAGTTACCAAGCGCGGGACCAGCGAGGGCCGGACTTGCCGTTGGCGGCCCGCAGGGAACCGCTCACTCCCGCATCGAACTCCAGCTTGCGTCCAAACAGCCAGAGCAGATCGGATAACCGATTCAGGTAGGCCAAAACATTTGGGTTGACGGCTTCACCAGATTCGGCGAGCCGCACGACGTTGCGCTCAGCTCTCCGACAAACAGTTCTGGCAACATCGTAAGCCGCGGCGGCGACATGCTCCCCTGAAATCGACCAGTCGGAGAGGACGCCTTCGATGGATTCGATCTGATGGACTTGCTCGGTGAGGGCATCCACCAACTCGGGTGTCACCGGCACTTGCGCCTTAGCGCTCTCCGCAGGTGTGGCCAGGGCGGATCCGACGCGAAAGAGTTCCTTTTGAATCGTCGCGGTTCTGGTTCGCAAGTCTTCGTCCTGGCAGAGTGCGCGCGCCAGACCCATCGCGGCATTCAATTCATCGACCGTGCCGTAAGCCTCGACTCTTACACTTGATTTTGAAACTCGGACGCCGCCGGCAAGACCGGTTTGGCCGCCATCTCCGCGTTTGGTAGCAATGCTGCTCATGGACTACCTCTTTTAATAATGATATTGGTGTCAGGCTGGATGTACGGAATTCGCTTTTGAACCGGAGCGGCGAGAGGGTCGAAAGACGATTCGCACGCTTCCTGTTCTCCGCAGGCAAGTCGCACACCGTTCCCCGGCAGGTTTCCTGACTCCGAGGTCACAGCGTCAATCACCGTGAACCGTTTCACCTTCCCCAGCGATCGTCTTGGCTAATGATCGTCGCCGAGTGGGACTACGAAACGGCGTACCTCGTAACAGTGGCGGGACCGCGCTGGGATTTCACCAGCTTCCCTATTAAGCCCTTTTGGGGCACCTGAGAACAACACGAGGATTACACAGAGCAGAATGGACCGTCAAATGCCCTTCATTGCAAGCAATACCGCAAGAGCCGCCGCCAGTACCCCGGTCGCGACGTTGAGGAGCGCGGCGAGAGGAAGATCGGAGTTGCTTCCCGCCGGCGGATCCGAAGGGTCGCCGAGCCAGACATCGGTAACGAGCAGACCCTTTGCCCAGATGGGGCCGAGCAGCCTGCGCTGAATGCCTCCCGCGGTGGCCGCTTCGCTCCATCCTGAGTTTGGTCCGGGAAGAATTGCGTGCTGTTGCCAGCCGACGCGGAATGCTTTTCGTCCCGAACAGCCGGGAATGAGGAACGAGAAAAGCGTGAGCAGGAGCCATGTGATTCGCGCGGGAACGAAATTCATTACATCGTCGAGCCGCGCGCCGCACCAACCGAACTTCAGGTATGGCGGTGTTTTGTAACCCACCATGGAATCCATCGTACTTACGACTTTGAAGAGCACAAGGCCGGGCAGTCCTGCAACGACATACCAACAAAGTGGGCTGACAAATCCATCCGTAAGATTTTCGCTCAAGCTCTCTATCGCAGCACGGCGGCAGGCAGCGATATCCATGCGGTTAGTATCTCGGCCGACGAGCTTCGAAATGAATGCGCGCGCTCCTTCAAGATCGTTACGGCGGGCCGCGGCCTCGACTGCCCAGGCATGCCGCACGAGATCATGGAGCGCCAAACAGGAGTAAGCCATGAATAAATAAAAAACTGACGCAGCGTAGTGGTTCCACTTCTGCAGTTCCACCAAGACGGCGCCGGTACCTCCAACCCACACAGTGCTCAATAGCAGAAAAAGTACGATTCCGCCGCCATACCCATTTGCTCCAAGTTTTCGCAGAAGATTCTCGAACCAACTTAGCGTGCGGCCGATCAAGCGAATGGGATGAGCGGAATAAACCGGGTCGCCGATTAAGAAATCGAGCAACACTGCTCCTGCAAGAAGCGTCGCGTGCGGACGAAGTATGTCTACTTCCACTTGGAGGACCAGCCTAGCGCAATCGCCGAAAGAACGGCCGTTACCGGTTGAGCCGGATCTGCTTCAGAAAGTTGCGAATAAAAATATGGCCAATGATCGGGCTTTGCCGCAAGATTTGCGGCGAGGATCGCTACTTGCTGACGGAATATATCCTGTACCGCACTGGCCGGAAGCGCTCCAAAACGAATGCGGTCTAAAATGGCTGCGATGGCAAACGCCCCAGCAGCGACCTTTGGCTCGTACACAACTGACTTGAAATTCTTCTTTAAGAGTTCCAGTTCTCTCTCAGTCATGAAGGGCGCAATGTCCTCGGAGAACTTTGGCTCGTTCAACCCATAGCGTCCCAAAGCGATAAAGATCGAGCGCGTATAGCTCGTCTCCAGTCCATTTTGCCAGCGAAGTGCTTCCAGTGTGGCCTGTTTCACTGCGAGTCCGATGAGTTCTCCAAGTTTCGCATGCGGACTTGTGCTGGTCAGCGGCTTGCCGGCGTTCAGCGGCGCGCCGACACAGTACTGATCAGTGCCAGTTCCAGTTGCGAGGTTTTTTGAATACAGGCTGCTGACCGCTAGCTCATAAAGTGCGGCTGTTTTTGCTTCTGTCATAGTTACAACAGCTCGGGCCAAAGCGCCTTCAGTAAGGGAGTGATTGCTGAGGAGGATTGTGTTGATGGTCCCGCCGACTGTCGGAACTTTTTCCCAGCCCGTTTCGGTTTCGCGCCATGACGCTGGATCTCCCGCACAAGCAGCGTTACCCTGGACACCTGCCGTAACCACCGCCGTGACCAGCATCGCATCATCACGATGTTGCACGATCGCTGCATAGTTCATATTTGCCGCAGTTCCCATGACTGCGGCGAGGCTTCCATCGAGCCCCATCTCGGCGCAGGCTGCGTCGTGGTAGCTTTCGGGGCCGGTTGCAGTAATCTGCGCGTGACGTTCGCGATGGTCGGCGCCCTCACAACTTTGGTGATTGACGAGATAGCGCAGAGTTTCAGTTTGGCCGCCATTGCGCGTCGAAGTGCTGAGGACACGATGGGGCTTCAATAGCTCGGTGATCAGAAAACGTCCGGCCCGAACCAAGCGGTACTCGTCCGTCTCCATCAACTCTTCGAGATTCGCCGCCTGCGCCATACGCTTTCTCACCGTCAGGTATAACGGATTCTATCTTAGGTGCCCATGCAGCTTCGATGAACACGATTTGACTAGCATCTTTCCATGCCGTATAAAACTTGTGACTTGGTGTTGTATGGGAATCCGGTTTAAATCCGGAGCGGCCCAGCCACTGTAAGTGCGGAGGATCGAGGCGAGTACGCCACTGGTGCAGGGATGCACTGGGAAGGTTACTTCGATCCGGAGAAGCGCGAGCCAGGAGACCGACCAGGTTCACATCGATTCGAATCGATTCTCTAAGGGAGCGTCGGTGACGATTCTTTCTGTAGAGTACCAGTGAAAAGATGTTTATGTCCGACCGCAGGTTTTGTATTTCTGCTTCTGTTCTTCGGACGCTCACCGGCACTCTCTCAGTTCTGAAGAGTTGAGGTTTGGAGGTGTGTTTTTTCAACACACACTAAGTGGCCACGGATAATGTTTGTCCGTGGTTGATTTCGCGTAAAAGCAATGCTGGTGGGATGTTCGGGAAGCGCGGTGAAAATCCGCCACTGCCCCGCAACTGTAAGCGATCGTTTTCACGGCTGCACAAGCCACTGCCTATCAAGGGTGGGAAGGCGCAGTCGATTTAGTAGTAGGTCGCGAGTCAGGAGACCGGTCCCGCCTAAGCATATGGTCCGCTCTTTCTAGGGCGAAGGAGGACTTTGATGTCTAGGCTATCGTTCTATCGTGTCCGGATGGGCTCTTGCTGCATCATCACATTCACGATTATCGCGCTGACGCTGTTTGCCAGCTCTTCCCACGCACAATCCACTACAACTCTGCGCGGGAAAATTGTCGATCCGCTCGGCAGTCGCGTTGTCGACGCAAAAGTTATCCTTCTTGAGGGTGACAAATCCATCGGCGTCACGAAATCCGATGGGCGAGGATCTTTCAGTTTGCCGTCCCCAAAGGAAGGCCACTACAGCCTGCAAGTTGAAGCAGCTGGATTCGCTACGCAAACCATTCCGGTCGATGTCGGGAAAGATGGAAAAACTGAAGAGTTTACGGTAACGCTAAACATTGGTCCGCTAGCCCAACAGATTGTTGTCTCAGCGACGGGATTTGCCATTCCTGAATCTCAGGTGGGGGCCTCGGTGAGCGTGATCGACAGCGAGCAAATCGACGCACTCAACAAGCTGGATGTCCTCGAAAACCTGCGACTCGTGGCCGGTGCGCAAGTTGTCCAGACGAGCCAGCGGGGAGGAGCCACGTCGCTGTTGATCCGCGGCGGCGAATCGGATTTTAACAAAGTACTGGTCGATGGTATTCCGGTGAATGAGATCGGGGGCGATTTCGACTTCGCCCAGCTTTCTAACAACGGAGTCGCCAACCTGGAAGTCCTTCGCGGCTCAAACAGCGTTCTATACGGCAGTGATGCGTTGAGTGGCGTAGTTAACATCACCTCGGCGCGCGGTACGACGGAAATCCCGGAGCTGAAATATTCAGCGGACGGCGGCACTTTTGGAACGCTGCATCAAGACGTGTCGCTCAGCGGCTTGGTGCATGGACTTGATTACCTCGCCGACTTCTCAAACTTCCAAACTCAAGGCAGTTACCAGAATGATTATTTCCACAACGAGACGGTCAGCACAAATGTCGGTTGGCAAATAAATCCGACGACTGGAATTCGCGCAACATTTCGCCACGTTGGAAGCAATGTTGGAAGTCCCAACGGAATTCTTTTCTACGGAATTTCGGACGCGGCCTGGCAGACGAACCGGAACACATACGGTAGCGTATCGGCGCAGCAACAAACGACCGAGAAGTGGCACAACCTAGTGCAGTTTAATTTTGCGCAGAATAACGAACTCTACGTCGATCCATTTCAGGTTGGCGAGCCCTCCTTCGGCAACACATTAGGGAATGTAGTCACCATCCGGGGAGCGAATGGCTACAGCGTAACCGGTCAGGCCATTCTTGACTTCGCAGGGACTTATCCGGAAGTATCTCCCGACAATGAAGCGCGACGTTCGCTTTACGCTCAATCCGATTATCAATTTTTCAAGGATTGGACGGGGATATTTGGTTTTCGCTATGAACATGAAGACGGCGAAGGCATTACGCGAAACAACTACAGCACGATGCTACAAGGTCATGGCAGCACTGCGCATCGCCTCTTCACAACATTCGGCGTGGGGTTGGAGCACAACTCATTCTTCGGCTTTGCAGCCACACCACGTGTGTCATTGGCTTATTACATTCGAAAACCAAGCAACGCTGGCATGTTCGGTGAAACGAAACTCAAGTTCAATTTTGGCAAAGGAATTAAGGAAGCGAGCACGTTCGAACAGGCGGGTGCACTCATCGACGTCCTAAGCCCGGCTTTAACCAGGCAATATAATGTTGGACCCATCGGGCCAGAACGAAGCCGAACCTTCGATTTTGGAGTCGAACAGAGACTGTTCAGTGGACGCTCGCTCCTAGGCATCACGTTTTTTGACAACAACTTCTATAACCTGATCGCATTCCTCGATCCGGGCGAACTGATCTCGATTGGCGTTCCGCCCGCTGTTGCCAATAACACGCCGGACTTCGGGGCCTACGTGAACGCAACTTCCGAATGGGGCAAAGGATTCGAAGTCGAATACAAACATGATCTAGGACACGGATTCCTGTTTCAGGGCGAATATACATACCTTGATGGCCTGGTTACAAAAGCCTTTGGAGACCCGTCTTTCAATCCTCTGTTCCCGAGCATCCCAATCGGTGCGTTTGCTCCTCTAGAGGGCAACCGGCCATTCCATCGCGCACCGCACTCCGGAAGTGTCGCTTTGTTTTACAACTACAAAAAGATTAACGCCGCGTTGACGGGATACCTTGTAGGACGTCGCGACGACAGCACATTCCTTTCAGATGCGAATTTCGGAAACACCATGTTGCTTCCCAACCGGAATCTAGCGCCGGGATATCAAAAGTTCGACCTTAGCATAGGGTACTCGCTGACCCATTACGCGAAGGTCTACACAAGCATCGAAAACCTGTTTAGCCAACATTATCAGCCTGCTTTTGGATTCCCCGCGGCACCGTTCGAGATTCGAAGCGGACTGATGTTCACCATCGGCGGAGAGCGCGGCTGGTGGAAATGATGAGGCCGGTTTCCCCCAGTTTTCGACGAGCTAACTGCAGCCATCAAAGTCGTCCCTCTCTACTTCTGCGGCATGCGCCTTTTGCAGAGATGGCACTTTTTTCCTGGCTCTTCCTGAACTATTTCTCTTTTTCTCTTTCTTTCTCTTTCTCGGTCGCGAACCTTCGTGAATTCCCGAGGCCCTCGAAGCAGTAATTCGCAGCATTGCTCATGTTTTCAATCAGTTGCCTTTGGAACGGAGCGTGCATTACTACACGCGAGACTCGATCCAGACTCGAAAAACGAAATGAAAAGAGGAAGCACCATGAAACCACAAATCATGAAATCACAAATCAAGAATATGTTGTGCGCCGTAGTAACGATGGCCGCCGCGGTTATGACCGCCACTCCATCGAATGCGCAAGAAATGACCGCTAGCGTACCGGTAAGAATGACTATCACGGCAAGCGTGCCAAGCGACAAACGCATGCCTGAACTCAGCCAACAGGACATCGCCGTCACCCGGGGTAAAGAACGCCTGAAAGTGACGGAGTGGATTCCGGCTAAGGGCGATCGAGCGGGCCTCGATCTTTTCATCCTGATCGATGACGTTTCGAACCCGGCTTTGGGAATGCACCTCGATGATCTGAGGTCGTTCATCAACGCGCAGCCGTCGACGACTGCGATCGGCGTCGGATACATGCGGAACGCCACGGTTCAGATCGCACAGAACTTCACGACCGACCATGCAGCGGCCGCCAACGCCCTGCGGTTGCCTCTGGGTTCTGCGGGCGCCTACGGAAGCCCCTACCTCTCGGTGATCGATCTGATGAAGCGCTGGCCGGCCAGCGACAACCGCCATGAGGTTCTGATGGTCACGGATGGAATCGACCGCGCCCGTCGCTCCATCCCTTCGCGCGGCCTGTACACCAATCCCGACGTCGATTCGGCGAGTGACGTGGCTATGCGTACGGGCACGATCATTCACACAATCTATGCGCCCGGTGTGGGCCGCCAGGACCGCAACTACTGGGAAGCCACGAATGGACAGATGGGCATTGCGAAGCTTTCCGATGTAACTGGCGGCGAGTCCTTCTTTCTGGGACTGCAGCAGCCGGCGAGTTTCGCGCCGTATCTCGACCAACTGCAGAACATCCTCAACAACCAATACCTGTTGGGCTTCTCTGCACGAGCCGGCAAAAAGCCAGAGCTTCGCTACGTGTCGATCAATACCGAAGTTGCCGGGGTGGAACTCGCCTCTGCTAACGCGGTGTGGGTGCCGGCCGCGAAGTGAAAAACGTTACTGCAGGGTAGGGGGCCTGTGCGTTGCGCAGGCCTCTGCAACCGGTAGCGTTCCAGGGCTAAGGATTCCAGCGATCAAAATCTTTTGTGCGGGAAGGGTGCGGCCATCTGGCCCGCACCCGATTTTATTTCCGCGCTGTTCACTCTCGCCACGCTGTGCGATGGATCTTTCCCGCGATTGATCTTCTGCATGGTGGAGCAGCAACCGATCCTGCTGAACGGTGCCTGCCGGTCCCTCGTTTAATTTCGGGATTTCCCGAGAGCTCGTGAACCCGAATGCTTCGGAACTCCATGTAAGTCATGCAGTTACGTTTGGCGCGCCGAATGCATTTCTCCTCGTCGAGCGGCGTTGAAATCAGGCGGCCGCAAAGATTCAAGGAGAAATGCTATGAAGAGAATGAGCGCGACAGTGAGGCTTGCTGGTTTTATTCTCGCGTCGTTGATTTTTTGCAGAATCACTTTGGCGCAGCAACCGCCAGACAATGTGCAAGGCGACTGGACGATTTACTCCACTCGCGTGAACGACGGTGCGGTTGAGATAAAACACGTCCAGATTGCACAATACGGCAATCACATCACCGGGTACTTCGAGGGCCCCGTCCAATCCGGCCCAATCGAGGGCGAGGTCCATGGCCATCACATCCGATTCAACACGGTGACTCGCAATGTTCTCCACTTTTCGGGAGACGTTTTTGGAGACACCATGTCGGGAACCTACGGGATCCGTGGCAAGCATGCGCCGTGGCAAGCCACGCGTCCGGCTACTGCTTCCATTGCAGTTCCATCCGGCAGCGGGGCGGCGTATTCGACTCAGCCAGCCTTGGTTCCGCCGACAGCGCAATCGGCCTATGAAGAGTCTGCACAGACTAGCTATCAAGCTCCGACATCGGCTTCGACATTGGCCCCGCCATCGGCTCCGACGCCGGCTTACTCGTCTGAGCCGCAAACTTCGGCGTACGCGGCGACGAGCTATGCGGCGCCAACTACTTCAGCACCGGCGGCTGCACAGAGTCCAGCGCCGGTGCCGCTGTCGTCAGATCAGCTGAACGCACTGGTAGCTCCCATCGCGCTGTATCCCGATGCGCTGGTGGCGCAGGTGCTTGCGGCCGCTACGAATCCGGATCAGGTCGCATACGCCGATGACTGGCTGGCGCAGAACAGAAACCTAACCGGGCAGGCACTGGCGCAAGCGGTGGATCAGCAATCCTGGGATCCCAGCCTGAAGGCGCTGACGCAGTTTCCTTCTGTGTTGGATAACCTGGCTCATAACCTCTCGTGGACGTCGAGCCTGGGACAGGCATTCGCGAATCAGCAATCCGACGTGATGGCCGCCGTACAAGTGATGCGCGCGAAAGCGCAAGCGGCAGGAACGCTGCAATCGAACTCGCAGATCATAGTCACTACACCATCGCCAAACACGATCGTGATTCAGCCGGCAAATCCGCAGGTGATCTACGTTCCGCAATACAACCCAACGATAGTTTATGGCGCCCCAGTTGTGGTGCCGTACTACGTAGCGCCGGCGCTGCCTGTGTCCGTGGGCGTGGGACTCTACTTCGGAGCGCCGATCACGATCGGCGGTTGGTTCGGTGGAGGCGGTTGGGGCGGTGGCTTTGGCTGGGGCTGGCACTCCTGGAATGTGAACTGGGGCGGCGGCTGGGGTGGGGGCGGTTCGACCATCATCTACAACCACACCACCTATATCAATAACCACACCTGGAACAACACGCACTACAACGGCTATCACCCCTGGGCGAATAATTCTGGCTATCGTCCTGGCGCCGATACGCATTACGGACCAAACGGCGGCTATCACCCGAACGGCTATTACGGTCCTAACGGTCACTTTCATCACGATGTTCCTGGCACTAACCCGAACGACCAGCCAAACGGCGGACACAACGGGGATCACGGGCTCATTGGCGGCAATGGTGGCGTTCAGCATTCGGATGGAACGCCTCACGCTGACGGCAGCCGCTGGGGAGACCATGGTCCGAATGGCGGGCAGAACGGCAATCACGGAATGATCGGGGGCAATGGCGGCGTTCAGCGTACAGCCGCGGATAACGGTGATCGCAACTCTTCGCGCATGAGTGGAGACGGACGGGCCAACCGCATGGAAAGCAATCGCGGCCGTAGAAGCATGGAAGGACGACGATCCCAGCCACGTATGGCAAGAATGCACGCACCGGCTGAGCACCACTCGGGCGGAGGCGGACGCCGCCGGTAATAGCCCGAATAACCGGGCAATCAATATCGGTCATTCAGAAGATCAGTCGTTCAGAAGATCAGTCGTTCAGAAAAGAAAAAGACGAATCAGAACTTTCATAAGGAGATTGAAAATGAAATCAAATGCGAACAAAACGACGAAGAAATGGATGCGGGTTGTAATCGGAGTGCTGGCGTTCGCCGCCTTCGCTCTAGTGGTTGTACAACTTAAGACAAGAAATTCGGTGTCAGCTGAAGGTGCCCAGATTACATTTCCATCACCGACCGAAGCTGGTGCTGCACTGGAGAAGGCCGCCACGAGCAGCGATGAGACAGCTCTGGGAAAAATCCTTGGCGTTGACACTAAGGCGCTGCTGACGACCGGAGATCATGAAGCCGGTAAGGCTGCCATGCAAGCCTTCGCGTCCAAGTACGAGAAGATGAATCGTTGGGTCGACATGACCGACGGCAGTCGCGTGCTCTACATTGGCGCAGACAACTTCGCTTTCCCGGTGCCGCTCGCAAAGAACGCTTCGGGCAAGTGGTACTTCGATGCCGTTGCCGGTACTGAGGAACTCAGGGCGCGCGAGATCGGGCGCAACGAACTGTTAGCGATCGACGCCTGCGCGGCACTCGCCGACGCGCAAGAGATTTATTTTGCCGCGCATGGGGAATCGGCCGAATTCGCCCAGCACATCGTCAGCACTTCGGGCAAACAGGACGGGCTCTACTGGCCTGTCTTGGAGCAGCGGGTTTCCAGCCCGCTCGCGAACCTCGGTGACTTCGCCGGACCGTCGGTCGCGGCGCTCGCTCCGGATGCTCCGCTAGTCATCGACGGCTACAAACTGCGCATCCTGACGGCTCAAGGCGACGACGCGCCCGGCGGCGCTCAGAGCTACATCATGAATGGCAAGATGACCGGAGGCTTCGCGATCCTGGCAACCCCGGTCAAGTACGCAGAAACCGGCATCATGACATTCATGAGCGGCATAGATGGTGTCGTTTACGAGCGCGATCTGGGTCCTGACACGGCGAAGATCGCAGCCTCGATTCAGGAATTTAACCCGAGCGACGATTGGCTGGAGGTCGAGTAAGGGAAACTCGATGGGCGGCAAACAAAATGCGGGACAGACGGGACGTTCGCTATTAAAACAACTGGGAACGTCCCGCCTGTCTCCGGTTTCCCCCGTCCTACAGAATGGAGTGGTGGCGAGCTGCGAGTACACGCCTGAGCAGATGTCGGTGATTCACTCGGCTTTCCGAACGGCCTGAAGCAATTGCTCAGTAACCCATTTTGTAGCTCGTAGCTTTGCGTTACTGGCGCGCCTGGACGACGAAGGTGGCCATGAGAGTGGTCTATGGTATGTGGGTCACTGTCTGTGGACTGCACAAACTCAAAGCTGTTAATTCCTATCCTGCGGGTTCAGGTTCCCCATTGACATTCCGATGGCGGAATCGATCTCGTAGATGATTTCATTGAAATAGGTTCTGTCTCCGTCAAGAAGATCGAGTTCGCGAGCGCCAATCTCGGCAATGATGTACAGATAGACTTTCCAGAAACCGAGGTCGGCCAGATCATTAGCTTGCCGGACACCTTCCTGAATGCCATTCAACTTGCCCGGAGTCTTGGCTTGAAGTTGAGCCAAGCTCCGGAGCACAGACCACCGACTACGTAAAGGAGAAGAATCTGCTCAAGGCGGAGATGGACGTTCGGCAAGCCATCTCCCGCTTGAGCCAGACAGACTAGTTGGTGTAGAACCGGTGCTTATCGATTTTCAGAGTGCGGATCTTGGAATCTAGGGTCGAGGGCGGCATGCCGAGCTTGGCAGCCGCACCCGCAGGACCGGAGACCCGGCCTTTGCATTCCGCCAGCGCCGTCTCGATGAGATCTTTTTCCTGCGCGGTCATCTCTTGCGCCAGAGGCCGGCTGGAGCGCTGCGCGGTCGACAGCCAGCTGTCATCGACCGAGAAATTCTCCGAGTCGCACAGAATTACGGAACGCTCGATGACGTTCTGCAATTCACGAATGTTACCCGGCCAGGGATAGGATTGCAGACGGGCCAGGCTCTTTTTTTCGATGTTCCGGATACGCTTTCCGGTCTTCTGCGCGTAGCGATCGATAAAGTATTCGACCAGCAGGCGGATGTCTTCCTTGCGATCGCGCAGCGCAGGAACCTCCAGCGGAAAAACATTGATGCGATAGTACAAGTCGGCGCGGAACGTGCCGGCTTCAATGCATGCAGGCAGGTCCCGATGCGTGGCCACAATGACCCGCACATTGGCGCGAATTGTCTGATTGCTGCCGACACGCTGAAATTCCCTTTCCTGTAGAACGCGCAGGAGGGCGACCTGGGTCTCGGCGGGAAGCTCTCCGATTTCATCGAGGAACAGCGTGCCCCCCTCGGCCAGCTCGAAACGGCCGACGCGGCGTTGCAGGGCGCCGGTGAAAGCGCCCTTTTCGTGTCCAAACAGTTCGGACGTGATCAGGTCGCGGGGGATGGCGGCGCAGTTGACGCTCACAAACGGGCGGTTCGCACGGTTCGAGTGCTTGTGAATAGCGCGGGCAATCAACTCTTTGCCGGTACCAGTTTCGCCCGTAATCAGAACCGTGGAGTCGGTGTGCGCAACCTTGGTGACGCGCGCCAATACGGCCTGCAAACGGGGCGAGGTGCCGACGATCTCTTCGAACATCGACATAGCTTCGATTTCCTCGCGCAGCGCCAGATTCTCCTGCTGCGCCTGCTCTTTTGATCCTTTGAGATCCTCGATGTCGATCCGGGTGCCGCACCAGCGGACAATCTGGCCGTCTTCATCGTGCAAGGGAAGCAACTGGTGCAGAAACCAGCGGTATTGCCCGTTCCTGCTGCGGACGCGAGCTTCGGCTTCAATTGAGATTCCATGGGTCATGGCATCGTGATAGGCACTCAAGAGTTGGTCGACATCTTCGAGATGGATGATTGAGCGGAGGCGCTCCGTCGACGTGACGGCGTCAATCGGTGCAAGATATTCGCGCGCCGCGCGATTGACAAACGATAAAGTTCCATCCGGTTCGAGGATGAACATGTGCTGCGGCATGGCATCCATTACCTGCTTGATGTGCCGGGCGCTGAGATAAGCTTTCGAGTCGGCCTCCATCAGGCGCGTGAAAACCTGCGCATTCAGGATTGAGGCCGAAGGCTGATCAGAGTGCGAGATGAATTCGTGCATCTCTCCCGCGGGCATCGAAGCCGTTTCAACATCCGAAACCATGTAATTCATAGCAAACCCTCCATAGCGAGTGAATCTTCGTTTTTGATGGACCTACTATGCAGCCCGTGCGGGGTCGAACACATCTTGCGATAAGCAGTTTTTCCGGTATGGCTCCAGGGGCGTCATCGAATACCACTTTCAGATATTGGGTCCGTTGGTTAGAAGGGCTGAGTCGGCAGTTTGCAAAGTACGAAACCGAGGGGAGGCCCGAAAAGTGAGGAACAGCCTAAGACCTTGCTGCAGGAGGGATGACGATCTTGCGCGGGCCAAAGAAGCAGGCGTCCAGGGAGAGAGCGCCCGGCCCCAGCAGCGCAATCGCAAGCGCCACGCAGATTGTGTCGAGATTCGGCAGGTTCAGGAAGGACATCCAGGGGGGATGCCAAAGGCAAACCGCGGCAGCGGCCAGCACTGAAGCGCCCGCCACCAACCGGGTCAGAAAGCCCAGCACAAAAGCGGTTCCGATTCCAAGCGCGAGGAAAGATAGCAGCCAGGCTCCCAACTTCAAGCCCTGCTGGTCCAGCATGCAGCACGCCCCGATGATAAGCTCCGCGCCAATGGCAAGCCGCAAGACCAGCAAACCGATGCCGGGCAAGCCGTGCGGAAATGTTCTGTACCAACGCTGCAATCTCTCTTCTCCTTACACACACTGCGGTGAAAAGCAGCGCATGCACAAACGTATCTGCTCCCAGGCACGGGCGAATCGCCCGAACTTTAAATTTTTGAATACTACTAAAGTGATATTCCGGGATATTCCTGCTCGGGATGCCGCCCGGAGAATTGGCCAACCTTAGAGGTGAATGATGCCCCGCCGGACGGCGATGGTGATGGCTTGCGTCCGATCGCTGGCTCCGAGTTTGTCCATGATGTGTTGGAGATGAACCTTCACAGTTCCTTCGGATATGAACAGCCGGTCAGCGATGTCGCGGTTGCGGTTGCCCTCGGCTACCTGCTGAAGGATCTCGATTTCTCGCGCGGTGAGGGTCTCGTCACTCATGTGGTCGGCCAGCTGCATGGCAATCTCAGGCGGGATGGCCTTTTTGCCAGCATGCACCTTGCGGATTGCTTCGAGAACCTCCCGGGGCGGCATGCTTTTGAGTATGTAGCCTTTTGCTCCGCCCTCAAGCGCACGCTCAATTTCGACGTCCCCTTCGGAAGACGTAACCATGATGACTCTGGCCTGCGGGGAACCGCTTAGAATCGTGATCATGGCATCGATTCCGCTCATATCAGGCAGTCGCACGTCCATGAGAGCCACGTCAGGGTGAAGCTCACGAAAGAATTTGATTGCCTCGTGGCCGGCCGAGCCCTGGGCCACGACACACATATCGGTTTGAGAGTTGATCAAAGCCGCGAGGCCCTCGCGTACGAGAGGGTGATCGTCGATGCTCAGAACGCGAATCTTTGCTGGTTCGTTCACTTCGGTTGTCCTTCACTTGATTTTTCGGACGTGCTTTGCCGCTTCCGTGGATACAACCGGGGCAGCCAAGTCCAGAACCGGCTCGCGGAGCCGTCGTGAAAGGCAAGCATGCCAGGCACGGAGAGTTCCATTTCTGTTCCCGCGTCGACTCCGCTCAATACGTTCAGTTTTCCGCCAATCTTTTCGGCCCGCTCCCGCATGCCCGGGAGACCCCAGTGTCCCTCTCGGCCAGTCCGGAGCAGTTGGGAGTCGATTCCGCAACCATTGTCTCGCACCATAACACGCAAACGGCGTGACCCATAACCTACCTCAACTTCAATCTTTGAGGCTTGAGCGTGGCGGAACGCGTTAATCACCGCCTCGCGGGCGATGAGGTAAGCCTCATCCCGGACGAGCGACCGCAGCGCGCGAGGCTGGCCGTGGGTAGTGACGACAAAGTCAATGTTCTCCGGAAAAGCAAATTCCTTGGAAAGCAGGGAAAGAGCCTGTTCCAGTCCTTCGGAGCTGGCTTGCCGGGAACGGAGGGAGCGCAGGGCATTGCGCCCTTCCCGGTTCACTTGCCGGAGGAGTTCCAGACCGCGTTTCACTGCGGGCTTCGCCGGTGAGTCCTCCTGAATCTGATTATTCGCCAGATCAAAATGAATGGAAGCGCTGTAGATTCCTTGCAGAAGAGTATCGTGGAGGTTTCTTGCGATTCGTTCCCGGATCTCGAGCCGCTCTTCAAAGCGAGCTCGCATGGCCGCGGACAGACGGCGCAGGCGAAGCATATAAAGGAGGCCGAGGATTCCCGCCACCGGCACAATACAGAGGATTTGAAACAACGCCGTTTGGTAAAGCGCTGGAAGGACGACAAAGCGAACTTCCGCTCCGGCCTCATTCCAAATGCCGTCATTGTTGCTGGCGATCACGCGAAAGCGATAATGGCCCGGCGGCAGGTCGGTGTAAAAAGCCTGGCGGCGATCCTGCGGATCCTGCCAGTTCGAGTCGTGTCCCTCAAGCTTGTAGCGAAAACGCACTTTTTGGGGAGCGACGAAGCTGAGCGCTGTGTAATCGATTTCAATATCTCGCGTGTGCGGCGGAAGGCGAAGGTTCTCGCGCGGGATGTACTTCTTCTGGTCAGCGACGATTTGCTCCACCTGAACTGGCGGTGAAACTTTGTTTGTATCCAGATGTTCCGGATCGATTGCCTGCAGAACATTTTCGTTGGCGAACCATAATTTCCCATCCGGCGCCTTGGATCCCTCGGGACGAAAATTGGTCAGGCCCGGCTGGGCGCCGTCAAACACATCCAAGGTTCTCACTTTTATTTTGGCGCCCGGTTGTTGCCACCAATGATCGATCTCCGACGGAGCGATCACTACGAATCCGCATTGCGTATCCAGCCAGAGAAAGCCGTTGTTGTCCTGGAGAAGGGTGTAAACCTCGTCGCAGCCGAGACCGTTGTGGGTATCGAGTATTTGCTCCTTTCCGTCTCGCCATAGAAAGGCGCCATCCTGAGTCGCTCCCCAGATTGAGTCGTCGGGTTCGACCAGCAGATTGACAATCCCGTGACCCGTGGGACGATGGGTCGGAAAAGGTTCCAAATGGCCATGACGGAAGCGTGCCAGGACTCCGCTCGAAAAGCCCAACCACACGCCCTCACTGACGTCGGCAGCCATCGACACGACGTGTGGAACTTGCGGGGGGACGAATTCATCGGCTACTTCAAGGTTTTGTATCCGAAAAAGTGCCGGCTGTGTAACCGAGGCCCAGATGTTGTGGTCAGTATCTTCTATAAGGGCGGTTACGATGCCGATCGGTTTGCCGTCGGGCTTCTTTACCGGATGAAATTTGCCGTTGTCGTAAATAGCCAAGCCATCATCTATGCCGAGCCACAGATGGTGCTGGTGATCCTCCAGCAACGAGGTGATCAGTCTTCCGGGCAGTCCATTGCGTTTCGCAATGGAGGAGAGCTTGCCTTGGCGGAGAAAGTCCAGAGCATCCAGGTTTCCGATCCAGACGGTGCCGTCATGCGCAGCGAACACGGAGTCCGCATCTTCTGAGGTCAGGCCCTCATGAATGGAAAAACTGATCACCGGAGTGTCGTGAAAACGATCGATGCCTCTCGAGGTCGCGACCCAAACATTATCTTCCCGGTCCTCATAGAAGCTCTGGACCGAGTCGCTCGATAACCCGTCGGCGCCGCCAAAGTGCTCCGCCCGGCCTCCATGCACGTGGTAAATGCCACTATTGGCGGTGCCAATCCAGAGTCCTTCATTGCGGTCCCGCAACAGCGCTGTGACGCTTACTTGCGCACCATTGAGTTGCGGCAGCGAGTAATCCTTCCACTCGCCCTGAGTGAGTTGTTGAAGCCCGAGGCCTGTTCCGGTTCGCTCTACTCCTGCCAGGATCGAGCCGTCGGTCCCGCTTGTAATCGCGGTGACTCCGCGAAGCAGGTCGTTGCCCCGAAGGGCTTTCACGGTAAATGCCGTTGCCTCGCCCGACGCGACCTTGCCCGGCACCCAATGGCCCACGCCAAGAGAACTGCCGAACCAGAGATTCCCTTGTGCATCGCCGAAAAGCGGCTGAGCGAAAGAGAACGGTATTCCTTCCGAAGCACCGTGGCAGTGGAGTGCATTTTCGGCCACTTCGCAAAGAGGGCCAGCATGGTCATTCACCTGGCTCCGAGTGATCCAAACCTTTCCTTCGGGTCCCTCGACGAGGGACTCGATAAACCCGGATCCGCCCTGAATGCTGGTTAACTCAAAATGGTTCCACTTGACCAGACCCCGCGAGGTGCCGATCCATAGACTGCCATCACGGGTTCCGAGCAGAGAATGTATGCGTGAACTTGGCAGATGTTCACCGTTGGGGGCGATCCACGGAACAAATCGCACCCCGTCAAAACGCACAAGCCCAGCTTCGGTCCCGATCCATAGGTAGCCGTCGGCGGTTTGGGCGATGGCTTGCGGAGTTCCGTTGAAGAAGCCGTCAGAAATCCGCCAGGCGGTGTGGGCATATTGGGAGATCTGGCGGTTGGGGTCGAGTGCGGAAGATGAAATCGTAAAGAGAGTCAGAGAAATAATGAAACCGAAAAATGGGCGCAAGCAGATCAGCTTCGGCATTGTCGATAGATGGAGCGCGAGACAACGCAATCTATAGCGACGCGAGTTCAGAACCTTTCTCCGCGCACCACTATATACCCAGATTCATTTCAGCCAGGATCAATCGCCCAGGTACGTGTGAGCGTCCTTGATTACATGCGCGTCGCAAGTATCAACCATGGCAATGACACTGCGACGTCGGACAACCCATTGTCGCCAGAAAAGCGCGAGTCAACTGGGGAGGATAGTGGAGACATACGTGTCCAAGGGAAGAGCGGCACATTATTCTTTCATTCGGCTAGCTCATTCGAGAGCCGTTGGTCCATTGACTTCAATTGCACCGAACTCCAGAGGGGAACCATGGCCTGGCCGTGCTCGCACAGGACAGTAGCCATGCACAAGTGGACGAACACTTCGCCAACACTAAGTCATTTTCGACACAATTTTTCGATCAAAGTTACACAATTCCGACGGGTCAATGAAAAGTTGACTTGTGCAACTAAGTTTCCACTAGAATGTTCCACCGGAGGCTCCCGATGAAACGAACATTGCGTTTTGGAGCGATCGTTATAGTTTTGTCTTGTGCTGCGTTTGCCCAGCAGCCAGCCGATAGTTCAGCGCATCATCCTTCGCCGGGGAATCAACCAGCAGTTTCAGCAAATGACGTCTGGGCAGGCCTTATGGCCGGCAATGCCCGCTTCGTCTCCGGCAAAACGCGATCCCACGATGTGGTTGCGCTGCGCCGCAAGCTGTCTTCGAGCCAATCGCCCAATGCGATTATCCTCTCCTGTTCGGATAGCCGCGTCGGTCCGGAGTTGATCTTCGATCAAAGCCTGGGCGATCTATTTGTGGTGCGCACGGCTGGAAACGTTGCCGACCCGGTCGCGCTGGGAAGCATGGAATATGCCGTGGAGCACCTTCACAGTTCGCTGCTGGTCGTGCTGGGTCATCAGAAATGCGGAGCCGTCAACGCCGCCTGCTCGGGCGAGAAGATGCCAAGCGCAAATCTCCAGGCGATTGTAGACAAGATCGACCCGGCTGTCGCGCTGGCGAAATCACACGCCAAGGCAGACGACCTCGTCGAGGCGGCGATCAAAGAGAACGTGCATCAAAGCGCGAAAGACGTGCTAGCCAACAGCGCCATCCTCCGCGAAGCTGTGGACTCGGGCAAACTTCGCGTCGTTGAAGCGGAATACGAACTCGATACCGGCAAAGTCTCCCGCCTCGACACACCTCGCACCGGGAACTGAATCAATTCGTTTGTGAATGCGCGAACTCTGGCTGCGCGCTAAATCCGCACACTCTCCAGGGAGATCCTCTGCCTTTTCTGGGGCGTCCCTCCGATGGGGACATGCCGCACCGAGCGGTGTATGCTTCCTACACTCCGCCGGTTTCAGCCGGAGGGACAATCTATGAATATGTTTTTCCGCGAGTTCGCATTGGCGTTCAGCGCACTGCTGCCCGTGGTTAATCCAATCGGTTCCGCGCTAATTTTTCTCGGTATTGTTGGCGGCCTGCCGCGTGATGTGTTCGCCAAACTGGCACGGGAAGTGGCGGTAAGCACCATCTTGTTTCTTTTGATCATCGAACTGATCGGAGCTCTATTACTGCAATTTTTCGATATCTCGCTGCCGGTCGTGCAGCTCGCGGGTGGACTGGTCCTGGCTTCTATGGGGTGGCAATTGCTAAACAATCAGGGTAATAAAGCAGACCAGCAATCTTCTGTTAGTGCCCGTCTATTGTCGCCTGCCGACTCAGTTTTCTATCCCTTGACCTTCCCAGTGACGGCGGGTCCGGGCTGCATTGTGGTCACCATAACACTGAGCGCGCACGCTTCGCATGGTGCAGTCAGGAGGGACATTGCATCACACTTCGGAATTGCGGCGGCAATCGTAGTTCTGGGAGTGTTGGTTTGGCTCTGCTATGCCTATGCACCAACCATAACCGTAAAAATCCGTCCCCAGACCATGCAGGGCATCCTGCGGGTGATCGCATTCGTTCTGCTATGCATCGGTGTACAGATAGCCAAGAACGGGCTCTCCGCCATGATTGTTGGCGCTCCGAAATGACCATTCTGGTTTCCAAACTATCGGCTTTGAAAAGTTGCAGCAATCCGCGACTCCGAATCGGCGAGCGCGGCGTGAACGATGAAGCGTTGCGGAGCGCGGCCAATGTAATAAAACGGATAGCAAGTCACGAGAGTCAGTTCCGGCCGGTCGCTCGAACGCAAGACCGTCACATTCCTCGGATCTACGATCTGTAACCGATCAACAACATAGGTTTCGACTTTGCCCGGCTCTTCTACCTCGATACGATCCCCGACCTTGATGTCTTTCAAGCCGCGGAAGAAGCCGTCGCGATGGCCGGCGATCCCAACATTTCCAATCTTCCCGAAGAGCGCCGTGCCGGTGATGTGGCCGAGTCCACGGTTCAGAGTTAAGTCGTCCGTTCCTTCCAGTACCGGCGCCTCCACGTGAATTCTAGCGATCCGGAGTACCGCCAACGGAGCTGCGAGATGCTCATCCAGGCTTTCCTCGTAGTGCTTAATGCGCTGCTCCGACCACGAGACAAAGCCGGGCGCAGAGGCGACTGGTTGCACTGCGTGGCTCTCTTTGCTGGGCTCATTCAGTTGTGCTTCTCTAGTAGTCTCGAAGCTTTTCATCGCCGATCGAGACAGGATCACCTGATGCAGTTTGGCGGCGCCATAGAAGGCTAATAACAAAATCCCTGCCAGCAGCAAAAGGCGCTGGAGATATCTCTTCAGTTTCATCGCAACCGCTCCCTTCAAGACAGGCTTAACGCCACCGCTGAACTTCCTCATGCATACCGGCTAATGCACACCGGCGACCAAACTCCTCTTTAGTGAGACGCTCGCCGTGAGGCCGCTCTTGTCTCTTGAGCTTCCCGTCTTAGTGTTGTCGTTGCTTTTCAGGGCGTTGCGGCGCAAATCAAATCGCGAAATGCTTTTGGATTAAAAGTTTCTACCTCGACCGGATCGCTTATTTGTGATCGCAGATTTCTATGTCTCAATGCCTGCCTCCTCTTGAAGTTTCGTGAATTCACGAGAGCCACGCGAACTCGACGCGGCACTAACGCACGTGTTTTCAATCCGTTCGTGTTTGGCGCGTGCATTGCATTAGTCAAGTGCGTGAGGTTGATTCAAAGAAGCCCATAAGGTTTCCAAATTCAAAACTTAAATAAGGAGAAAGAAAATGAAATCGAAAAAATTGCAAATCGCCATGTTCTGCCTGGTCGCACTCGCCACACTCTGTGTATCGAGCAACGCTAAAGCTGATACCTGGAATAAAGCCACTAAACTAACCTTCAGCCAGCCGGTGGAAGTATCGGGAACCGTCTTACAATCCGGTACGTACTGGTTCCAGCTGATGAACAGTTCCACGAATCGAAACATCGTTCAGATCTGGAATGCGGATCACACCAAGCTGATCAAGACGATCCTTGCCATTCCCAGCTACCGGATGAATCCGACGGCACAGACGGTGGTCCGGTTTGACGAGAGACCGACCGGTACTCCGGAGGCTATCAAGAACTGGTACTATCCGGGGACCAATTTCGGACAGGAGTTTGTCTATCGCAATGCCCGCGCCACACAGCTCGCAGAGAACGTAAGTGAGCCTGTACTAACTGTGCGTGACAAACCGACGGCCACTCCAATTCCCGCCGTGGAGAAAACTCAAGCGACGGCAATCCAGCCGACTAACGACGAAGTCGAGGTCGCGGAAGTGGTCGACACGGTTGCCATCGCCGAGGCGCTGCCGGAAACAGCTACCACGCTGCCCCTGTTGGGACTGATTGGGCTGCTTGCGGTTGGTGCGGGGCTCGCGTTACGCTTCATCACGATTAACGATGCAGTTTAATCGCAGTAAGCGAATCGAAGCGCCTGGTTTCCCCCAGTGCGGGGTGATCAGGCGCTTCAACGCGGCAGAAACGTTATCCACAAATTGCAGTTATCGCGAGTCTTGAGGATTGCCATGCGCTATATCTATTTACTGCTCACTCTTCTTTCATTTGCCGTTAGCTTGGCGGCCCAAGCAACAACTCCGCCAGCTAAGATCACGGCCTCGGCCGTATGGCAATTGCCAGCCCAGTTCATGACGACAGCACACGCTGCTTGTGACCAATCATCCGCCCATGTCGAATGCATGATTGGCCAAATGGCCAAGAATGGCGCGCCTGAGGATGCCGTGCGGTTCACGCGCGAGCTTTACAAGCAAAGTCATGGCGAGTTCGGCATTATGACCGGGTTTCATGACGAGGGTCCCGTAGCCTTCGCATGGATCACATATCCTCTGCGGGCTAATACCAATTATGGTCTTTTGCTGGTGAACGGCCGGCCGCGCATCGTCAATGTTGAGGATCCCAAGCTGCTTGACCTCAAAACCATGAAGCAGAGTGCCCAGTTCCAAGATACGAAAGCGCAATTTCCCCATGTCGATGTCTGGCCAGGAGATCGCGACGGAAAGATATGGCCGGACTCACAACCTGGACCCAACGGCGGAATACAGTTCACCGTAAGCTACCCGCTGCGCAACGGATGTCACGCCTGTGCGGCCGCGGGGGTTGCCATCTTCACTTGGAATTTCGATGCGGCAGGAAAGTTGCTTGGGACTTCATTTCAAGGGATGCTCGACCCGCCGCTGCAGTAGAGGCAAGGGCTGCCGGCAAACCACGGGCTATTCTTTCCGTCACTTAATCGTCGTGAAAACGGCGATCTCTTTGGGAGAACTCCATGCTATGGATCATCGCGCACACCGAAATATTCTTTCCTCTACTATTCGGTGGCCTGATACTGGTCGTCGAACTAGGGTTTCGAATGAGGCAAGTCTCGCCGAATATTGACGAAGAACGGCAGTCGCTCATTCAATCGGCGCGAGACGAGCTCACTGTTTTGCTGGGCCTCCTATTGGGGTTCAGCCTCCCAATGGCCCTGCCACATTATGAGCACCGGAATGAATTGCTCGTCGAAGAAACCAGTGTGATCGCAACCGTCGAACAGCGGGCTCAGATGCTGCCGGAACCGCTACTTGGGAAAATGGTTCTTGCCTTGCGCGAGTATATGGATGCGCGCCTTGACTTTGACAAGGCTGGGGCGGATGAGCCAGCCATGCTGCGTAGCATCGAACACGCCGAAAAAGTGCAGAACGAGATGTTAGAGGAAACCGCGGCAGTGGTTCGGCAAAGTCCAAACTCGCTAACTTCGTTATTTGTCCAGTCCCTGGGCAGTATGCGTGACTTGATCGAAGAAAGGCTTGCCGCGGAGCAAAAACGGATCCCAAATGTCATTTGGCTGGTACACCTTTCCATCTCGGTTCTGACCTCTTTTGTTGTGGGTTACAGTATGCGGCGGAGGCTGTTGCTGGCGATGCTCGTACTGCCCTTGACGGTCGCCATCGTGCTCTCGCTGGTTTCTGAGTTAGATAACCCACGTACTGGATTAGTCCGCGAGCGAGAACATAGCGTGCAGCGGCTTTATCGAGACGTGCAAGCACAACCGACGCCTAACCGGTAGCCTCGGCATGCTGGATGTAGCAGGAAGCAGGCCACACTGCAAAGTCGCCTACCCTCAGGGCCGCACCCAATCGCGGCCCTATTTTTTCCTTCTTGGAAAATAGTCCCTCGGTAAGTTCAATCTGGCCATCGCGAGCAGCGCCATATCACTTACCTCCGCTGCGATCGGAAGAGATGCTGATCCCTTGTCCGGCTCACGAAGTCTCGAAAATTCCTGAAGGATTCGTGATCTTCGATTCATCGCAAAGGTTGTGAGTTCAATGAGTTGCGATTTGGTATTGCGGGTGCATTTCTTTATGGCGAGGTTTAGCCGTTCGAGCGATACCTGCGGCGAATCAAGGAGCAATTGGCAGTCAGCAATACGTTAATTCAATCGACCAAAGAGAGAACAACGGCAGAGAGTACCAGTGATGGTATCCGCCGATTTCATCAAGGAGAAAATTTATGAAGCGAGTTTGCGTTGCAATGATGCTGCTGGTTTCCATGGCGTTACCGGCCTTCGCACAAGAGAAAGAACAGGCCCGCGTGGCCAATGCGGGACAGGTAATGCAGGAAATCTTAAACATTCCCGACGACATTCCACAGAGTGTGATCGACAAGGCCGATTGCGTAGTCGTGATGCCTTCTGTGCTGAAGCTTGCTTTCGGATTTGGAGGAAGTTACGGCAGGGGCGTCATGACGTGCCGTAGTGGAAAAGACTTCAACGGTCCGTGGGGCGCTCCGAGTATGATGGCGCTCGAAGGGGGAAGCTTTGGGCTGCAAATGGGCGGGCAGGCGACTGATTTTGTGCTGCTGCTCATGACTCCTCGCTCAGCCCATAGCATTCTTGAAAGCAAAGTCAAACTAGGCGGAGACATTTCCGCCGCAGCGGGGCCCGTAGGACGCAATCTGTCCGCTGAAACCGACGTGACGTTGCGGGCAGAGATTCTTTCGTATTCCCGGGCTCGCGGATTGTTTGCCGGAATTTCACTTTCCGGTTCGACCCTACGCCCGGACAACCGCGCCAACAAGAAATTATATGGAAGACAAATCAGCGCGCACGATGTCATCTTTCACGGCGAGGTTGCGGCTTCGGCTTCGGCGAAGCTTCTACTTGCCGAACTGAACAAGAAATCGCCGGTGAACAAGTCCGAAAACAAGGGAGGTATGTAGCGTCATGCGAAGAAAACCAGGTTTCATGCTCATCGCGTTGTTGATCGCGCTGCTGGCTCTGCAGGATGTTCCCGTGCTTTCGGCGCAGGCGGCACTGCCTGCGCCCGAGCAACTGGATCAACTCCTCGCTCCGATCGCGCTTTACCCGGACGCATTGCTGTCGCAGATCGCGACCGCCTCGACAAATCCGCAGGAGATTCTGGATGTGCACGCATGGCTCGAGGAAAATGCCGATCTTGAAGGTAGTGCGCTGACGGATGCGGCAGAGAAACAAGGGTTCGATCCCGCGTTCATAGCATTGGTGAACTTTCCCTCGGTGCTGGCGATGATGGCGGAGCACATCGACGACTACGCCACGATCGGGCAGGAATTCTCAGCGGACCAGGGAGCGGTTACGGCGTCGATTCAACGGTTGCGCGCTCAGGCATACGATTCCGGGGCGCTCCGCACCAACCAGCAACAAAGCGTGGAGGTGCAGCAATCAACGGGGCAGACCGTCTATGTGATCCAGCCAGCGAACCCGACGGTCGTCTACGTACCGCAGTACGATCCAACTCTGGTATATGTTCGTCCTGCTCCTGGCACGTTAGTGGCGACACCACTGATCAGCTTCAATGTTGGAATCGGGATTGGACCTTTGGTTGTGGATAATCGCCCGTGGGGATGGGGCGGTTGGGGATGGAATTGGGGAGGGAGGCGTGCCTATTACAATCACGGCTATTGGGGCGGTTGGTCGAATCCTTATCGTCCGCCACGTGTGTGGTATCGGCCGCGACCGATTGTGTGGGCCAATCGCCCTGGATACCGCGGCAACTGGGGATATCGTCCGCCTCACTACCGGCCTCCGAGTCGTCCCGGGGTGAGACCTAGTCATCCCCGCAGTGGTCCGGGCGGCGTTCGGCCGTCGCCAGGCAAACCTGTCGCGCCTGTGAAACCGGTTCGGCCTGGCCCGACGAAGCCGGGACCAGATCGACCATCTGGCCAGCCGAATAAACCTGAGACGCCGAGCCGACCGGACCGAAGTCACCCAGATCGAAATCAGCCAAGACCAGGCTGGCCAACAACGCCCGAGGGAAACAAACCGGCGCGTCCGGATCGGTCATCTGGCCGGCCGAACAAACCTGAGACGCCGAGCGGACCGGACCGAAGCCAGCCAGATCGAAATCAGCCAAGACCAGGCCGGCCAACAACGCCCGAGGGAAACAAACCGGCGCGTCCGGATCGGTCATCTGGCCGGCCGAACAAACCTGAGACGCCGAGCGGACCGGACCGAAGTCAGCCAGATCGAAGTCAGCCAAGACCAAGCCGGCCTGCAACGCCCGAGGGAAACAAACCGGCGCGTCCGGATCGGCCATCTGGCCAGCCGAACAGACCGGACGCTTCTCAGCAGCCAGACTCCGGGCAAGCGAAACCACAAGGTGGTAACCGACAGCGTGGCTGAAATCTGGTGATTCTGGTTGCGATCGGGTGCTACGATTTTTCCCGCACCCGATTGCGTCCCCAGGGTTATGTTCGCGTTCAAGCGAATATCCCTTCTCTGCTAATCGGCCATAACGTGCTGGCTTGAGCGATCAAAGAAATTGACAGTTTCCTTGGCATGAGGCTCGTGGAAGCGGTGGCCCTTTCATGGCTACCATCCTGAGTCGACGTGCGCCCCGGTATTTATCCACCGTCCGGTACGCTTCTGAAAGACTTCCATAGAGCGACAGCTTAAAGATTCGCGTTTCCCAGGGTTTCCATCGTGATTTCTACCAGCGAATAGAGAATTGCTACATTACCGAAATCCTGTTGCTGATCGATTTCACAAGCCTTGCGCCAACCGCCATCTCGGCAACCATTTCGCTAGAGGTGCGCCCTTTCAATGCGGCCCGCGATCTGGTGACCCCCGCCAGACTGATGTCGGGTTTAGGATCCATATGCGCTGATGTGCCGACTTGCGTTTCCCATGATTCAGGGAGGACGCGGCCCAGCAATCATCCTGCTTGCCGGCTTCCCGCAAAGCGTGTAACGGCCAGGTATTCGTGTATATAGGCGATAGACATGCTGCCTTCGCCGACGCTGCTGGCAACGCGTTTGATGGAACCATGGCGTACGTCTCCGGCGCAGAAGATGCCAGGTATGCTGGTTTCAAGCGCGAACGGCTCGCGGTCAAGTGACCAGGTAGTTATGTCCCGGCCAGTACAGATGTAGCCGTTGGGGTCGCGCTCGATTGATGCGGGGAGCCACTGGGTTTTGGCAACGGCACCAATCATGATGAAGAGAGCCTTCGCGTCGCGCGTGCAGGTGAAATCGGGACCGGCGGGCGGGCGCGAAGTGGTTGTAATTTGCTCGAGATGGTCCTCTCCATGGACGCCTGTGACCTGGGTGTAGGGTTCGATGCGGATGTTGGCTTTGTCGTGGATCTGCTGGATAAGGTATTGCGACATGCTTTGTGTAAGTCCGGCGCCGCGTACGAGCATGATCACTTCGGCAGCATAGCCGGAGTAGAAGACGGCGGCCTGTCCAGCGGAATTGCCACCGCCTACGATGAAGATTCGCCGGCCTGAGACGGCGACACCATCAAAGCGAGACGCGCCATAAAGGATGCCGCGGCCGAGGAGTTCATCATGGCCTTCAAACTCAAGCCGATGCCAGGAAACGCCTGTGGTCAGCAGGAGGACACATGCGCTGATGCGGTCTCCGCCATCGAGGGTGACGCAGTGGCCGTCGTCGAGCGATTGCACCTCCTCAACATTGCGCTTGAAGAGCATCTCGACACCGAAGCGCTTAGCCTGTTTGAGGGCGCGTTCGGTGAGCTCATCGCCGGAGAGGCCGGCAGGGAAGCCAAGGTAGTTTTCGATGCGTGAGGATGTACCCGCCTGGCCGCCGGCGGCGAAGCGTTCGACGAGCAGGACTTTGAGTCCCTCGGACGCACTGTAAACAGCGGCTGCCATGCCTGCGGGACCAGCGCCGGCGATGATGAGATCGTAGTGCTGGTGTTTTGAGACAGTCTGGAAGCCGAGGGCCTCAGCGACGCGGCGGACGGTGGGATTTTCGAGCGATGTACCTTCGACCGAAACTATGATGCCGGTTTCTGGCTCAGTTCCGCTCGGTTGCCAGTCGTACTGGATGCGATTGGCGGAGAGAAAAGCTCGAAGGGCGCGACACTTGTGATCGTACTTCGATCCGAAGATCTGGACCCGCGAAGAAGGTGTCTCGCGCGCGAGCTTCTGCGCCAGGGCGAAGCGTGAAGTCATGGTTTGGAAGATAACCTCGCCAGCAGAGGGACTCTCGCGTACGAGTTCCTGCAGTTGCTGGCGCTCGAAGCGCGCGACGCGGCATTTTGTAACGGCGCGCACAGAGACGATGCTGGCAGTGCCCATGAAGATTGGCGTTTCGCCGGAGAAGTCACCGGCGAAACTGCGACCAATCACCTGGCGCTGGCCGATGATGTCTTTGATGGCTTCGAGTTCACCTTCGAGGATGACGAAGAAGCGCGGCTCTTCACCTTCACGGATGAGCCACTCGCCAGGCTCAAGGTGAATGTCGGCCGCGCGCCGCGCGAGCCGGCCGCGTTCCTGCTCTTCGACACCCGCAAAAACTGGGATTGTTTCGAGGTCTTTAGAAGTAATCATTTGGGTTCACTCAGGATGCTGCGGGTTGTGCGTGCGTGGTGCAAATCGACATCTTTTTGCCCGACCGATCCTCTAAGTCCTGTTTTTCAGAGCGCTCCTTGATGACCTTTAGCCAAAGATCGTGGCCGTCGTGCATTGTGTTCGGCTGCTCCTGGCGGAATTTGATGGCCCCTTCACCTCTCACGACCTCTTCGGTGATGATGTGGCAACCCTGGCCAGTTTTAACCAGCAGGAACGTGTGGTAAGCCTTCATTCCCATGCCCAAACCCCACCAGCCAATTCGGCTGTTGGGCGCGAGTTCGTCAACGGTGCTCTCGATATGCACACCGAACGTATCCCAGGAGAACTTCGTCCCTTCGTGCAATCTGTTATCCGGGCTGTCATGAACGACGACATTGTGAGAGTGGGGATACCAGCTCGGCCACGATTGCGCATCGACGATATTCGCAAACACGGTTTCGCAACTCGCGTTCACCATAATCTCGTTGTGGGCAAAGAGGTCAGCGTCTTCCGGGTGCTGTCCTGTGGGCCAATGGATATCTGCACTGCGCTGAGCGCCGTCTCCGTTGATGGTTAATGCTTCATTCATCTTCTTCTCCTTCGCTTGTGCGTTCGACGAAGCGCAGAAGAAGGTGAATCTCACAACCATCACGCCTTCAAGAATGTACTTCGTCATTTGTTGTGTCTTCAGTGTTCTTCTCCTTGTAAAAACAAATTCCTGACCTATGCGGCCTGTTTGCGAGCATCCCGAATCATTTCTTCGAGGACGGTTTTGAGCGAGGTCTGCCCTTTGACGGAGCTTTCGAATCCACCTTCGAATTCGATCCAGCCCTCATTGAAGCCCTCGATCATCTGAATTCTCGGTATGGGATTCTTCATACCTTGAGCGCGAAAGACCTCTTCCCATCGAGCTCGTGGAACAAGTTCCGCCTTTACCGGCTTGCCGAGAATGTCAGTCAGCGTTGCCGCGATGTCTGCCGAAGAGACGCGTGTCTTCGCCTCAAGCTCGACCACCCGCTTGCCCGACCACGATTCAAGCAGGAGAGTACCGGCGAGTGCGCCGATATCTTTCGTCGCGATCATGGGGATGGCGTGTTCGATAGGCTGGAGATAGCTGTGAATGATCCCTTCGCTTATGGCAGAGC
>JBEKWW010000010.1:0-130192 GCA_049512655.1 Candidatus Sulfotelmatobacter sp.
CTCAAGAGCGGTTGCCTCGATGCAGGCTATCCGCTACCGGGGAAGATTCGGCAGGCACAGTTTGTGATTCCAAATGTTAGCGATTGGAAGGGATTGAAACTTCGAGCCGAAATTGAGGTGAAGGGAATGCGCTATCCCGTGCGGTGGGGTTGTCGCCAGAAGCTGAACGAGGATGGGACGCTTACGCTGCGGGCGAATCTTCGGCAGCAGGTTTAGGGTGAAGGTGTGCGCGATTTTGCAACAAGCTAAGGTTTCGCAAGCACTGGACTCGCGAGCCGAGTTCCCGATGCTGCACCCAGGCCCGTAACTGCACCATGAGTGGCCCTTAAGTAATCTTCTGTTAGTAACCTTCCCGATCCATACTGAAAGCCGATCGTGAGCAGCCCTCCCCAAACTCATCAACCGTGGCGTGTGCCGCGCGCCAACGTGGACGGCAATATTGCGGCGGTGCTGCGTTTCGCGGATGGGCAGCGGACGTCGGCCAAACTTCAGGTAATCTCTCTCACTGGTGGTCTGCTTTCGCTGCCACAGCCGATTGCGCAGGGGTCGCAGATCAAGATGATGTTCCTGACCCAAGGCGGGTCCGTGCTTGGAGGCGCGCAGATGTTGAGCCCCGTCACGGACCAACTACAGCCCTTTCGCTTCACAGCAATCGCAGCCGACGACCAGCGACGGCTGGGAACGCTTATCTGGGAGCAATCAAATCGGAATAAATTCGAGCAGGATTGGATCGATAAATTGCGCGCAGCCTCAGCGTTGCAGCAAAAGGAGCCGCGACACTGGCGGTTCAAGGTGGCGGCGGCAAGCCTGCTGACGATCGGTCTGGCCAGTGCGGCATATCTGTTGCATTCCGGCATTCTGAAATAGCTCGTATTTGATGACACTATCTCAAGATGGACGCGTTCTACACTCGCCGCTGGCCCCGACATCATGTGCACCTACCGGTGTTTATTGCGGCAAACACTGAGGGTGGGAACGTCCGCGTGCCGGGATTGGCTTGCGAGTTGAGCCGCGGGGGGATGGAGCTTTATGGCGGCCTCAACCTGCAACTTGGGGAAGCTCTGGATGTCGAATTCCAGATCGCCGGTAAAATCCGCGTCGGCGGGGTGATTCGAAATCGCAGCGGCTTTTGTTTTGGAGTTGAGTTCCGCGCTTTGCTCACTGAACCTGAGTTGACGGAACCTGGGTCGACGGAATCTGAGCTGACAGAATCTGGGCTGACAGAGCCGGAAGCTACGCCGGACCGGCTGGAAACCATTTTTTGGCAAAGGCACGAGGCCTACATGCAGCAGTTGCAAGTGGAGTTTGAACAATCCCTACAAACGATGATGGAGATGAGAAAGTGCCGCATGGCGATCGAGCGCATCGCCGATGCTTTGAACGCCGACGCTTCGAAAAAAGAGCTTTAGCCGAAGCAACGAGTCCGGTGTTTTTACGAGAAGTTGAGATTAAACGTCGCGCCTAAGTCTTTCCGCAACTTCTTTCCCCAGCCGCTTCGGTGCCGTATTGCGCCATGCCGCGTTGAGCGCCCGCGACAGACTGGGCTTCTTTGCGGCTTTTAGATTCACGCTGGTCGCTCCGCGGCGTCCCCAAGCACCTTTGACAGGCACAAAAACTTCAGGCTCGGCTTGGGAAAAGTAGTGCTGCTGTTCAGGATTGAGCTTTACCATGCCCCAGCCTTTGGCGGGATGGCCGAGCGTAGCAAAGATTTTTCCGCAGACGCGAAAGTCGGGATGATCCATGTGCGCGCTTTCAGTCGCCTCCGGTAAGCTCAGGGCGATGCGGCGGAAATCGCTTTCAGTCACGTGCTCAACTCCTTCGAACGATTCTTATACACACATTAACTTTATCCATGTGGAAAAGGTTACGCACCGGCAGAGTTAAATCCGCCGGTGTTAAACTCCGGCAATGAAGCAGGCGGAAGACAAAAGCGAGAGAGGTCAGACGCTCGCGTCCGGTCCCGCGCTCTACCTTGTCGGAACACCGATCGGCAATCTTGAGGACATTACCCTGCGCGCCTTGCGCGTGCTGAAGGAAGTGGACGTAATTGCCTGCGAAGACACGCGGCAGACGCAGAAACTGCTTAGCCACTACGGCATCACGACCCGCACCGTCAGCTACCACGAGCACAATGAGATGACGCGATCAGCCGAGTTGGTGAAAGACCTTCAAGAGGGCACGAGCATTGCGCTGGTTACGGACGCCGGCATGCCCGGAATCTCCGACCCCGGCTTTCGCTTGATTGCTCTGGCGATCCGGCATCGGCTGCCAGTCGTGCCGATTCCCGGCGCGTCGGCATTTCTTTCCGCTCTGGTGGCCAGCGGATTGCCCACCGACTCGTTCCGCTTCAGCGGATTTCTTCCCGCCAAGCGTGGCGAGCGGCGTGCTGCTTTGGAAGCGATCAAGACTTCGCCGCGCACGCAGGTTTTTTATGAAGCTCCGCACCGAATTGTGGAGACGCTTGTGGATGTTGTCGAAGTGCTGGGAAACGACCGGCAAGTGGTGATTGCCCGCGAAGTCACCAAGCTGCACGAAGAGTTTTTGCGCGGCCGGGCCGGCGAGGTGCTTGAAACGCTTAAGGCGCGGGACGGAGTTAAGGGCGAAATCACGCTGCTGATCGGGAAAGCCGAAGAAATGGAGACTCGCGCGGGAACGGCCGACCGCGCCCGTCCTTCCATACGCGAAAGAGTTCAGCAGATCATCGGCGAAGAGAAGCTGGATGAGAAAGCGGCATTAAAGAAAGTCGCAAAGGAAAGAGGGGTCTCGAAAAGCGAAGTGTACCGGGAATTGCAGAGAAGCAAGTGAAGACGTGCCGAGGCTACTTCCCCTCCAACTCCCGCTTCACCGCTTCGCTTACGACTTTCCCGTCGACGCGCATACCCGCGCCGGCGAACCGCGCCATCACATTCTTCATCACCGTTCCCATCTCTTTTATGGTCGGCGATCCCATCTCCGCGATCACGGCTTTCACTCCGGCGAACACCTCGTCCTGGCCGGCCGCTTTTGGGAGGTAGCTCTCAATCACAAGGATCTCCGCGGCTTCCTTGTCGGCCATTTCCTGCCGTCCGCCTTTGGTAAACTGTTCTACCGAGTCTTTGCGCTGCTTAATGAGCGTATTCAACACTGCTTGAGATTCTTTCTCGTCGAGCGGCGCCATTTTTTCAATCTCGCGATGTTTGAGCGCGGCTTTGACCATGCGCAACGTGGAGAGGCGCTGCTCCTCGCGGGCCTTCATGGCCACGATAATGTCTTGCTGAATCTGTTCGATGAGGCTCATGGGGGGATTATAGGGCAGCTAGTGATAAGAGTCACCGCGCGAAATTCGCAATTCCAGTAAACTAATTCAGCAAGCCTCCCCGTCGAGACTGATTCATAATCCTACTTTTTTAAGGACTCTGCCTATGCTTCGCAAGAACCGTCTTTTTACTCCCGGCCCGACCCCGCTATTGCCGGCAGCGCAGACCGCTATGGCGGCGTTTACGGCGCACCACCGCACGGCTGATTTTCGCGCACTGTTTCAGCGCGTACTCGCCGATATGAAGGAATTTATCGGCACAAAAAATGATGTGCTGGTTCTGGCTTGCTCGGGCACCGGCGTGATGGAAGCTTCGGTATCGAACTTGACATCACCGGGGGATAAGGTTCTGGTGCTCACGGCCGGAAAATTCGGCGAGCGATGGACTGGATTAACCAAGGCTTTTGGCTGCAAGGCAGACGTGCTCTCTATGCCTTACGGCCAGACTTTCTCGCTCGATGAGATTCGCTCCAAGGTCACGCCGGAGGTTCGCGCGGTATTCGTGCAAGCCACCGAGAGCTCCACCGGCACGCGTCATGATGTGCGCCGCATTGCGGAGATTGTACGCGCCAACGGGAATGACACATTGTTGGTCGTGGACGCGATTACGGGCCTGGGCACGACTCATCTGGATGTCGATGGTTGGGGCGTGGATGTGATCATCGGCGGCTCGCAGAAAGCGCTGATGATGCCTCCCGGCCTAGCTTACTGCGCGGTGAGTGAGCGCGCGTGGAAGCGGATGGAGACGACGACTTCTCCGCGGTATTACTTCGATCTGCGTAAAGAACGGAAGTCGGCGGCCAAGGGCGAGTCGGCTTACACTCCCGCGACTTCGCTATTCGCCGCACTGGGAGCAGCTTTGCAGTTCATCCGTGAAATGGGTAGCGGCGATTTGGCTAAGGGACGCGAAGCGCTCGTCGACAACGCCGAGCTTTGCGCGGAGATGACACGCGCCGGAGCACAAGCTCTTGGCTTGAAACTCTACACTTCATCCCCAGGTGCGGCGCTCACGGCAATTTGTTCGCCCGATGGAATCGATTCCGGAAAAATCGTGAAAGAATTCCGCGAATCCTTCGACGCCGTCGTGGCCAATGGCCAGGGCGAGATGAAGGGACAACTATTCCGCATCGCCCACATCGGCTACTACGATTATCTGGATACGATCGGCATCCTGGGCGCGCTTGAACACGTCCTCGCCCGCGTTACCGGCAAAGACGCAAAGTATGGCGCCGCGTTGCGAGCTGCGCAGGAAGTTTACGCGCGCGGCCTCGATAAGACCGCTCAACTGGTTGGAGCTTAAGTGTGTCCGCTGTTGCTGTTCATCTGAGTTGACCATAAAGAAGGGACCCTTACATCGTGAAAATTCTTATTGCGGAGAAAATTTCCGCTTCGGCGGTGGAACAACTGAAAGAACCCGGATGGACTGTGCTTACCGCCGAGCAGCTTGACGGCAAACTGGCATCGGAATTGGAGACTGCCGACGCGCTGATCGTGCGCTCGGCCGTGCAGGCGGATGCGGCGTTGCTTTCGCATGCGAAAAAACTGCGCGTGGTAGGCCGGGCAGGCGTAGGCGTGGACAACATCGATCTCGATGCCGCGACGCGTCAGGGCATCGCGGTGATGAATACGCCGGGGGCCAACGCCGTAGCTGTCGCGGAACAGACGCTCGGCATGATGCTGGCCATGGCGCGTCATCTTTGCCGGGCCGACGCTCTGATGCATGCCGGCAAATGGGAAAAGAAATCGCTACAAGGTTCCGAGTTGCGCGGCAAGACTCTGGGCATCGCGGGGTTGGGCCGCATCGGCATGGAAGTGGCGCGGCGGGCCCGCGCCTTCGGCATGGAGATCGTCGGCCATGATCCGTTCGTCTCGGTCGCCGTAGCCAAAGAGCAAGGCATCCGGCTGGTCAGCGTGGACGAACTTTATGGAGCGGCGGACTACATCACATTACATGTTGGTCTGACTCCGCAAACCACCGGCATGATCAATGAGGCGGCGTTCAAGAAGATGAAGAAGGGCGTGCGCCTGGTGAATTGCGCCCGTGGCGAACTGGTGAACGAAGCCGATCTGGCGAGTGCGCTGAAGGATGGTCGTGTTGCCGCAGCAGCGCTGGATGTGTTCAATGAGGAGCCGTTGAAGAATTCTCCGCTTCAGTCTTTGGAGAACGTGATTCTCACGCCGCACATCGGCGGTTCTACGCATGAGGCGCAGGAGGCCGTGGGCGTGCAGATTGCGCGGCAGGTTCGCGAGTATCTGAAGAATGGCGTGATTCAGAATGCGGTCAACGTGCCCTCGGTTTCGGCGGAAGAATATGCCGAGATGCAACCGTATATCGTTCTTGCGGAGCGCATGGGGGCTTTTCTCGCGCAGATTTCTGCAGGCTCTATCGAAGAGATTTCGCTGAGATACAGCGGGCACATCGCGGAGTGGAAGACGGAACTGATTCGCAACGCCGCCATCAAGGGGATTCTAAATCAGACGCTGGAGGAAAAAGCCAACCTGGTGAATGCCGCGTCCCTGGCCGATCTTCGCGGGCTTCGCATTCACGAAACGCACAAAGCCAAGGCTTCCTCCGGAGGCGCAGGCAGCGTGCTGTCATTATTCCTGAAGAGTTCCACGGAAGAGCACATGGTTAAAGGGGCGGTGCTGCATGGGACTGCGCCGCGTCTGGTTCACATCGATGATATCGATGTGGAAGCACCGCTTGAACGTAATCTGATCTTCTTGCGCAACAATGATGTTCCGGGCGTTATCGGCAAGGTGGGGACAATTCTCGGGGAGCACCAGATCAACATCGCGAACTTTTCTCTGGGCCGCCGCAGCGGCGAAACCTCGTCGCAGCCGCGTGAGGCAATCGCCGTGGTTCATGTGGATAGCCGCGTGCCGGAGGAAGTTCTGCGCAAACTGGAAACAGTTCCGGCGGTGCTCCAGGCAAAAGCAGTGGAACTACTCTAAGAGTGCTCAACTCAAAGGAAAGACATGGGCGCCAGGGCGCTAAGACTGCGAGTTATCCCGGCGCAGTTTTCTGCTCTCGGCCAGCAGCGCCATCGAGTGCATTAAATTCTGGAGCGTGATGATACCGACTAATCGCTCATCTTCGACCACGGGGATAATGCTCAGGTTCCGCGCGGTGAGCTTGCGGAACGCCGAGGCCAGCGACTCCTGGCGTATCGAAACTTCGAACAACTTGTTCATCACCGACTGGACGTAGCCATTGCCTTCGGCACGCAGCGCGTCGAGAATCCGCTGGCGAGAGATGACACCTACCATGTCGCTGCCGCGTACCACGGGAAAATCATCCTGCAAGGAATGCACGGCCTTATCAAGCGCGTCTTCCAGCGTGTCCGCCGGGGATAGAGTGGCGAAGTCGGTGAGCATCACCTCTTCCAGCCGGACATTATCCAACACAGATTGAAATACAACCGCGCGCTCTTCCAACTGCGCGGCGGAAAAAATAATAATGCCGACCATGGTCAGCCAGGTATTGCTGAATAGACCCGCCACCATCAGGATCATGGCCATGGCATGGCTGATCGAAACCGCGCGCCGCGTCGCAACAGCCGTGTCACTGGTGCGAGCGAAAAACGCGCGGAGCACGCGCCCGCCATCCAGTGGATAGGCCGGTAACAGATTCAGCCCTGCGATATAAAGATTGGCCCAGACCAGGCTGCGGGGGAGGTTGCCGGGTTCAAACAACGGCCACTGCCAGACCTTGGCTTCCGGCAGCGCGGCGGTAATCACTCCCGCAGCCAGCACGGCGAAAATCACATTCACCAACGGTCCGGTAAGCGCTACGCGAACCTCGCGCTTCCATGTGTCCTCAGCCGAAGCGGGCGACTCGGCGTGCGATTCGTCGAAAACCGTTACCCCGCCGAGCGGCAAAAGAATCACCGCCTTGGGGATGAATCCATATCGCCGCGCCACCAGCATTTGCCCAATCTCATGAGCGGCAACGCAGGCCAGTACAATCCCAACGAGCGCCAAATCCCGCGATCCGCTGGCGGTTCCGCGCGCATTATATTCCGTCCAGAAAACGAAGAGCGGCAAGAACAAGAAGGTCAGATGAATCCGGACTTCTACTCCGAAGAGCCGGCCAATATGTAAGGAAAAACTTCTCATGAGTTTTCGGGACTACTATGGTTATTTTACATGGTTGGATATAGTAGCCTCGTGAATCGGCGCCTCTCGATAATCGAAAGTTCATCGCCGTGCGCGTGATCGCCGGCAAGTATCGCGGGCAGGCGCTGCGGTCGATGGCAGGCCTGGATATACGCCCCACTTCCGACCGCCTGCGCGAAACGCTTTTCGATGTTCTTACCGCCGGCAATCCTGAGGCACTCACGGGCACCGTGTGGCTGGATATGTTCGCCGGAACCGGCGCGGTGGGGATCGAGGCGCTCAGCCGCGGTGCAAAAGAGGTCTTATTCGTCGACACATCGCCCAAGGCGACGAAGTTGATCGAACAGAATCTGAAAAGCCTGGAAATTACAGAGGGATACAGAATCCTGAGCGATGATCTCGCTGGAATTCTCTGGCGCTTGAAAAAGGAACACTTCGTCGCCGACGTTGTTTTCCTCGATCCTCCATACCATATGCGGGATGTTTACGAGCGAACAATGACGGCGTTGGCGCATTCTCCGTTGGTTTGGGCGATGTCGTTGCTGATTGCAGAGCACGAAAAGAGGTTCGATCCGGGCGGTGAATTCGGGGTATTGCGGAGAGCGCGGAAGCTGGTGCAGGGAAACAGCGCCATTAGCTTCTACCGCATTGGCGGCCAAGTCGATCTAAATGCCAGATGAAGAGATCCGCGCCGCTTTGAACTACATCAACAATTCTTTGCTGCGCTGCTCTTTGCTTCGTTGCAGAATGGGATGCTGCATCTCCTGGAGATCATTCTTCACCATATTCAGTCCGTAGACGCAGCTTTCAAATTCCCGCGAGAGATGGGCGAACAGAGGCGCTACTTTCGCATATTCGAAGTGCTCAAATTTCGAAACGATGTAGTAGCTTTCTTTCCCGGCCTTCATCCACTCCACAAAGTTTTCCAAGCGCTGCCGCCGCAAGCGAAAATGATTGATGCTCTCGGGAAACATTCCGGCAAAAAACAACGCGTAGTCTCCAATGTGCTTGCGTACCTGGCGTTCGCGATCAAATGAGGGGGCCGGCCCAAAGACCGGATCGGACTCCAGCAACATCTCGCCCAAATCCGTCAGCGGACGGTCGGCCTCGTTGTGAATTTTGAATAACTGATCGGACTCGCAAAATTCAGTCAGGAGGTGGGCCACGTAAGCCACGATTTCCGGATCGCGTATCCCTATCTCCTCAGCGTAGTGCCTCCCAACCAACTCCTGGAAAAGCTGTCGCAACGGATGAGATTCCGGAATCATCGTATTTGTCCCCCTTGTAAGCCGCTCCCTGTGCGGACTGTAAGAACTCCGCTGGGTACCTAGTTACCTTAGCTCCATGGCAAAAGCAAGTGACTTTTGTTTCTGGAGCGAATCAATTTTGCTAATCATTAGAAGGCGCAAACTCCTGCAAAGTTTGTATCGCGTTTTTGTTGGCACACTGCACCGGCGGCTGCCAATTTCATGCCGTTGGCAGCGCATATACTGCGAATAAGGAAGGAATCAGGCCATGGCGCAAACCAGTAAACGAATCAATATCTCCAGCGGCACTCCTTGGGAACCCGTGGTGGGTTACTCCCGCGCGGTTCGGATCGGACCGAACATCCACATTTCTGGCACCACGGCAACTGGTCCGGATGGCAAGATCGTGGCGGTGGGGGATGTCTACGGCCAAACCGTGCAGACGCTTAAGAACATTGAAAGCGCCTTGGGTAAAGCCGGGGCCAGCCTGTCGAATGTGGTTCGCACACGAATGTACGTCGTAAATATCGCGGACTGGGAGAAGGTGGGCAAGGCCCATGGAGAGTTCTTTCGCGATATTCGCCCGGCTACATCCATGGTGCAAGTGAGCGCGCTCATCACGCCGGAGATTTTGGTCGAAATTGAAGCGGATGCCTATTTGGAACAGCGCTAGCGGCGGCCTTGGTAAAAATTAACGTCCACTCTCCATTTTTTCTTGACAAGCGGACCGGCGCGAGCATAATTCATCAATCCGAATTTCTCTCCGATCTGGATTTCGCCGATCAGGGCTTTTACCAGGAGGCTGCTATGAACGTGCTGGAACTTTGCGACCGCGAAATTGCGGCTGTTCCGCTGGAAGCTACGGTAGCCGATGCCATCAACAAAATGCTCGACCATCACGTTGGGGCCGTCGGGGTCGTCGATTCCGAATATCGCGTCGCCGGGATCTTTACCGAGCGCGATGTTCTTCGCAAGATGGCGCTCACCGGCACCGACCCGAGGACCACGCCGGTCCGCGACCTCATGACCACCCCGGTGGAAATGGCCACGCGTGGCACGGGCCCAAGCGAGGCTCTCCTCACCATGGTGGAGCGCCACTTCCGCCATCTCCCCGTGGCCGATGACAGCGGCAGGCTGCTCGGGATTCTTTCCATCCGCAATCTGCTGGAGTGGCGCGTCGACGATCTGAGCCGCGAACTGGAAGCGCTCGAGCAGTACGCCTCGAATGACGGTCCCGGCGGCTAGGCTGTGGTAGCCGTTCTACATCACAAATCTTTTTGCAGCCGCGCTTGATCGATCACCCAGTCGGTCCAGTAGGAAGATGCGCCGCTGGCCAAGGGAGAAATCCCGTTCAGTGCGGAGTCTACAAAATTTTCGATGATTGGATAATGCAAGTTGGCGTGGGGCGGCAAACTTTCGCTGCCCCCAGGATGGCGCAGCTCCGGGCCATTTAGCGGACTTAAATCAATTTCCCCGTCCGTACCGCGGATACGGCATTCGTCCCGGTTAACCTTCGAATGCCAGCGCACATCCACAATGCCGCGAACCCCACCCGCATATTCGATCAACACGGTCGCATTGTCTTCCACGGCATAATGATGAACCGCGTTTGAAAGTTGCCCGGCGACTCGCATCGGCTGTCCGAAGAGATAATTCAGGACGTCGATGCGATGAGAAGCGATATCGAACAGCGGACCGCCTCCCGATTTCGCCGGATCCAGCAGCCAGCTGCGAGCGCTCTCTTTTCCGTCGCTTTCCCTGCCATCAAACCATCCATGAGATGTGAGCTCAGCAAACACAGGCTCGCCAATGGCGCCTTGGTCGATTAATTCTTTGGCGCGGTTCAGCTTGGGATATTTCCGGCGATAGTAGGCCACGCCGAGAGTACGTCCGGTCTCTGCCGCTGCCCGCACCATGGAAGCCGCCTCCGCTTCATTCATCGCCATCGGCTTCTCGCACAACACGGGCTTGCCCGCGCGCAAGGCCTTGATGGTTTGCGGTGCGTGAAGAAAAACCGGAGTCGCAACGTAGACCGCTTCCACGGCCGGGTCTCGCAGGGCTTCATCGAGATCGTTCCAAGCACGAGTATCAGCGCTATAAGCCGCAGCCTTTTTCAGATCCCTTGTCACTACTCCATACAAATGGCTTTGCGTCTCCGCTTGAATCGCAGGGATGACGCGCCGTTTGGCGATGTCGCCGACTCCGATAACAATCCAATTCATATGGGATCACTAGTTCTCAGTTGTCGGTTCTCAGCTAAAACTAAGAATCCGGTAGTGAATCAGTTTTGATCTTGAAGGCAAAATCTAACCGGGAGATCCCTCGGCCCGCTGGTGAAAACGCGGGCTTTCGGGATGACGCCCGTCGAGAGGCCGGTTGTGTGGAAATCAAACTGACCCATCACCAAAAATCCCGAGAACTTGCAACAATAAAGAAGGCCGGCCTAAGCCGGCCTTCACCATCGATCTTTCACATGCACATGCACATGTACATGCACAAACTACTTCTTCGGGGCGATTGCGTCCTTGGCAGCCTTGGCGACGCGGAACTTTACCACCGTCTTTGCCTTGATCTGAATGGGCTCGCCGGTCTGCGGATTCCGTCCCACGCGCGCCTTGCGATGCGCCTTCACCAGACGTCCCAGGCCGGGGACAACGAATACACCGTTCTTCTTGGTTTCTTTTACCGCTACGTCGGCGAGTTCCTCAAAAAATGCAGCAACCGTCTTATTGGGGAGTTCCACCTTCTCAGCCATATGCCGGACGAGTTGGGTCTTGGTCAAACCTGCAGCCATGTTTCCTCCTTGGAAAAATTCTGTATTGATTCCAGCGGGCTTGATCTTATATCACTGCCCTGTGGAAAACACCCATATTTTACGCGGGTTCCGCGAATGTAACCAGCGAAAATGGCCATTTTTACAAGCCTTTACGCAATCAGAGGTTCCACAATGGGCTAATTATGCCCACAAACGGGTTTTTGTCGCCGCGTCTCGCGAACCGTTTGGCGTTCGAGATCTGCACCCTCCAACCCACGATGCCATAATGTAAAGAATGAAGAGGAGAAGACGATTTTGAGTTGCTCTATTTGTGAGATTCGCAAGGAAAAGCGGTTCTGTCCCGCGATTCACGGGCGTATTTGCCCGCAATGCTGTGGGGAGCAGCGCGAGGTCACGCTCGATTGCCCCAGCGAATGTCCTTACCTGCAGCAGGCCCGGCAGCATGAAAAGCCGCGCCCAGCCAGCGAGTTTGACCCAGCAGCGCTGTTCCTGCAAGTGGAGATCTCCGACCAGTTCACCTACGAGCATGAACACCTGCTGATGGGCTTGACCTATTCTCTCTTCAAAGCCACCGCTGCGGATCGCGCGATAAATGATCGCGATTTGATCGGCGCGCTGGCGGGAATGTGCACCAGCTACGAACGCCGATTGAACTCGGGCCTGCACTATGAGGAGCCGCTGACTGGGACGGCGCAGCGTGCCGTCACATCGCAGTTAGAAGAGATGATCCGACAGTATCGGCAAGCCGAGCAACAACACACCGGTCACTCCACTCTGCGCGACACCGACGTTCTGAAGGCTCTGGTGTTCCTGCTCCGTCTGGCCTATGGCCGCACCAACGGCCGTCCCAAATCACGCGCCTTAATCGATTTTCTTTCCGCGCAATTTCCGGAAAAAGAGCCTACGATCCTGGCGCCGCAAGACGCCGGAAGCCGCATCGTAGTGCCCTAAAACGTGTCCAAGAATCTTTACTCCGATTTGGCTTTTCTCACGATTTGACCCTCAGGCTGTGCTTTCTTCAATTCGAGAACGGTTTTGTGGAAGAGAGGATGCAGCGCCTGCGGGGCAATCTCCGCCAGCGGTTCAAGAACAAATCTTCTTGCCTGAATGGCCGGATGTGGGATGGTGAGCTCGTCGGATTTCATTGCCACATCGTCGAAGAGCAGGATATCGATATCGATGCTGCGCGGACCTTTTTTCTGCACGCGCCGCCTTCCCATTTCTTCTTCGATGGCTAGCAGCGCTGCCATCAAATCGATCGGCCTCAGACTGGTCTCAAGTGCAACGGCACAATTTATGAACCAAGGCTGCTCGGAGAATTCCACTGGCTCAGTCTCATAAAAAGAGGAAACGGCTGCCACATGGCCAAGGGCGCTCAATCGCGTAATGGCCTCCCGTAGTTGCGCCTGGCGATCACCCAGATTCGAGCCCAGCGAAAGATAAGCCATGCGGGGGGGATCGATTTTGCTGTTGCGCTTCTCTGTCGCGTGCCTTTTCGGGCGTTTTTCCTTGAAATTGGACATTTTGAGGGCGAATTAAGACTCCATATGCTAGACCTTCGTCACTTTCCACGGGCCCGGTTCATTCTTAGAATTAGAGCATGTTGGGTTCCCTGTTGCTTAGTCGGGATGCTGAAGTATTCAGAGTCTTGCGTCCCACGCTGGAAAAACTTTCGATCGAGGTCGAGGTGTGCCAGGAAGCGAAGGCGGCCAGCGAGATCCTGCTGTCGGAAAAATTCGATGCTGTGATCGTCGATTGCGATGACCTGCCGGGCGGCGCAGCGGTACTTGAGGGTCTGCGCCAAACCCCGAGCAACAAAAATACGGTAACGTTCGCACTGGTAAACGGTAAGAAAACCACCACTCAGGAAGCATTTGGCATGGGCGTGAATTTCGTGCTTCATAAGCCGCTCTCTACACTGAACGCCTCCCGCTGCTTTAACGCCGCGCTGGGATTCATGTTGCGAGAGCGACGTCGCTACTTCCGCCATCCGGTAATCATGCCAGTGACTTTGCTGTTCGATGACAAGAACTTGAAAGCTGATTCCACCGATCTAAGTGAAGGCGGCATCGCGCTCCAGATCCGCCAGGCTCTTCCGAAAAATGCAGCGCCGCGGCTGCAATTCACCTTACCGGAAACCAGTATCGCCTTCGATGTGGAAACCGATGTGGCCTGGGCTGACCTCAAAGGCCGGGTGGGCCTGCGTTTCCGCAAGCTTCCCGAAAGCTCTCTGGAGCGGCTTGAAGGCTGGCTGAACGCTCAGATAGCAAAGGCCGGCACCTTGAAGGACTCAACCTCGCGCCAGCCAGGTTAAAGATACCCGGGTAAACGCGCTGGGCGCTCCCGGTATCCAGTTGGTGACTTGCGCCCACCTCTGAGCGTGGCAATCTGTAAACTCGAACGGAGATTGCCCTCATGATCCCTTCCGAGTATCGGGTTGCGCGCATACAGAAAACTTTGAGCTGGTTCGAAAATGATATTCCACTGCTGAATCTTCGAGTGAAGGATCTCTCGGCCGAACGGCAGCAATCGGCGCATCAGTTCGCCACATCCCTGGTTGACCAAACTCGCGCGGAACTGCGACGCCTGCTGGAAGAAGAGCAGGAGCGCCAAATGGATGTTGAAGAAGCTCCTTGCGAACCCGCCGACTGAGCGGCCGTTCACTAGCGAATCGGCAGCTTGCGCATGTGGAACCTTCGTGCGAATTCGCACCTTGCACTCGATCAGCGTGAACGACAGGCAGGAACCCTCCCACTCGCGATATCCTGTGAGCTGAGGGTTTACCGCCACACGCTCTCGCATGCTCTCCGACGCCACCATCCTAAAACACATTGCCCGCCAACCCAAACGCTCCGCGGGGTTCAAGCAACTGGTGCGGGAACTGGGCGTGCACGGCGATGCCCGCACGGACCTCAACGATCGGCTGAACAAGCTTTCGGGTAGTGGGCAACTCGTCCGCGTTGAGCCAGACCGCTGGTCGCTGCCGGCTGCAGCGCTCTCTGACAAAAATTTGGTTGCCGGCCGGCTCACCATGCATCGCGATGGCTTCGGCTTCGTCATTCCTGACGCGAGTTCCTTGAGCCCGGCAATGAAGTCGCGTCTGGTGGGCGACATTTTTATTGCGCCTCATGCGATTGGCAGCGCGATGCACGGCGACCGTGTGCTCGTGGATGTTATCGCGACTCGCTCCGAGGGGCGCGCCGAGGGGCGCATCGTACGTTCCGTGGTACGCGTTCATCCCACAGTAGTGGGCATTTTTCACTATGGGAGCCGCCACAACTATGTAAAGCCCTTCGACAGCAAGATCACGCAGGAGATTGTAATTCCCGAGGGCTCGGAAGTCGTGGCGCCTGCGCGAGACGCAGGATCACACGAAAAGAAATCTGTTGATCGCGTGCTTGGAGAGGAAGCGGCACGTAACGCGCGATGGGGTGATCTGGAAGGCGCAGTGGTTGACGTAGAGATCACCGATTGGCCCACGTCTACGCAGAATCCGCGCGGGCGGGTGATTGAAGTTCTAGGGCGGGAAGACGACTTTGGCGTCGACGTTGAAATCATCATACGAAAGTTTCATCTGCCGCATCGCTTCCCGGCCGCCACGCTTGAAGAGGCGCAGAACATCTCACCGGTGATTCCTTCGCAGGAACTGCGCCAGCGGCGCGACTTTCGCGAGCTACCGATCGTTACCATCGATGGCGAAACGGCGCGTGACTTTGATGACGCGGTGACCGTGCGCCAACTGCCGAATGGAAACTTTGAGTTGCAGGTTCACATTGCGGATGTGGCGCAGTATGTGACGCCGGGCTCGGCGCTGGATCAGGAAGCGCATCTGCGCGGGACGAGCGTTTATTTTCCCGACCGCGCCGTGCCTATGTTGCCTCTGGAGCTGTCGACTGATATTTGCAGCCTGCGGCCGCAAGTGGACCGACTGGTGCTCTCGTGCGTGATGCAAATCGACCCTCATGGTGAAGTTGTGGGTTATGAGTTGTGCGAAGGAGTGATTTGCTCAGCGGAGCGCATGACTTATACCGGCGTGAACGCAGTGCTGGAGGGCGATGCGGCGATGCGGCAGCGTTACTCGGCGCTGGTACCGACCTTCGAACTGATGCGCGATCTGGCGATGATTCTGAACCGGAAGCGGCAGCGGCGGGGATCGATTGATTTTGATTTGCCGGAGCCCGTGATCGAGTTCGACGAGCTCGGGTTGATGAAGAGCATCACGCGGTCGGAGCGGAACATCGCGCACCGTTTGATTGAAGAGTTCATGCTGGCAGCAAACGAATCCGTGGCTCATTATCTGGAATCGAAGCGTATCGCGTCGTTGTATAGGATTCACGAAAAACCGGATGCCAAGCGGGTATACGATTTTGAGACGATCGCCGCGACCTTTGGATATTCCCTGGGGGTGGGCGCTCTGCCGGTTCACCGGGTGCAATTCAAGAGCGACCGGCGGGCGGCGCGCGGCACGGGCAAGCAGGCGAGGACGGTCGAGATTCCCAAGGATGTTCACATTACGCCTCGCATGTACCAGAAGCTGGCCGCGAAAATTGCCGGGAAGCCGGAAGAACGGATCGTGAGCTACTTGATGTTGCGGTCACTCAAGCAGGCACGGTATTCGGAGGAGAACGTGGGGCACTTCGCGCTCGCGGCTTCGAGCTATACGCACTTTACGTCGCCGATCCGGCGGTATCCGGATCTGATTGTGCACCGCATTTTGAAAGATGTGCTGCAGGATTCGGCCGAGCGGCAGGATGGGGATGTGCCGGTGGGAGTGTTTCCTCTGACGACGGAGGCGTTGCTTAGGGATGGAAAGCGGGCGGGGCGCCCGCTCCACACGGACAGCGATGGGGCTTCACCGTGGTCTAAGCGGAGGGATCACGCGGCATTGGAACCGCTGGGAGGGCCTATCCCGATTGACGAGTTGCACAACATCGCCGAGGAATCGAGTCACACGGAGCGGCGGGCGGATGAAGCCGAGCGCGAGTTGATGGAGTGGAAGAAAGTTAAGTTCATGCAGGACCGTGTGGGCGAAGACTTTGATGGGCTGATCACCAGCGTGACCAAGTTTGGATTTTTTGTGGAGCTAACGGATCTGTTCGTCGAGGGATTGGTTCCGATGAATTCGTTGAACGACGATTACTATACCTACCATGAGAACACGCGGCAGATCATAGGACAGCGGTCGCGCAAGACTTATAGTTTGGGGCAGAAGATTCGGGTGATTGTTGACCGGATCGATCCGGTGGAGAAGAAGATTCAGTTTGCCATTCTGGAAGAGAAACCTGTAGCGAAGCGCAAGCGAAAAAAGAATTAAGCAAAATCCATGCCGATCTGGAACCGTCGCCAAACAATGCTCGCCGGGCTTTTGCTGGTGTGTATGCTTGCGGGTATCCGCGCCCTGGCGCAAGCGCCAGATTCCTGCCAATCGGTCTACTTCAAGGTCACGCTGAATGCTCATGATGACTATCAGCGGGAATTAGGCGGGGGGTTGTTGTTTCGAGTAACCAGTCAGAAAGATCCCGCGTGGTTTGTGGATATTGTGCCGGCAGAAGAGAACACGAAAGATTACATCTACCCGGTGAATTTACCGCTGCAACTCAATGGCAATCAGACTCTCGGGCCGGGTTATGGCGAGACAGTCAGGTCTTCGTTATCGCATCCCCATGAAATGAATTTTCTGCTCGACCGGTCTGACTACCAGCGAATTTCCGGGCTGGTCAGCAATGTTCTCCATTCTTATCAAACTTCGGACCCAGATAGGGCACTTTCTGACTACTCGAATGCGGTCGACGATGCGCGGAAGGGATGGCTCAGGGTGAGGATTGCTTCCTATAAGACTGCTTCCAAGGCAGGCGCATTGACCCGCATCAAGCTGCGGGTGGAGATCACGACTCCGGCGGACTTCCAGTTCGCTCCGGGAGTGTACCCCTGGCCCACGCCTTGCCATCGGTAGGGAAAATCGGGATGACAAGGGTCAGATGAGCGATGGACTGCATCGGACAAAATTAGGACGCTATGAAAAATCGACGCGGATGAATCAAAGTACGGCGGCGGGTGTTAAAATCCTTGAGTTAACCCCATCTGCTGCGGATGCGATGCAGCGGGTTCCTTCCTAGTCGGGACGTGGCTCAGCCTGGTAGAGCACTCGCTTGGGGTGCGAGGGGTCGGCAGTTCAAATCTGCCCGTCCCGACCAATTTCTCTCGAATGCTTTCGTACGACTGACACTACTTTTCTCCTGAGATCCCTCGCAAACGGCGCTCGGGATTTCGCCTGCGGACTCCCGCTTCGCTTACGCCCGCAAACGGCTCAACTTGCCCTTCCCATTGTGCCGGAACCAAGAAGATCACTTCTGAATGGACTGGCATCTCCGCGACAATCTGAAAAGCTCGCTGCGTCGCGCTCGGTGACGCGCTACTCGTCTGAAAGTCCCAGGACCTGGGGCCTAGGTGTCAGGTCTTGTGTTTATGGTCTGGGTTTCTGGTCTTGATCTTTTACTCGCACGGGAAATTTTTTGTACTTGGGAGAATACCTATGTCCGGGCAAGTCATTCTGTATTTTGAAGATCAGGCGGATGCGTTGCGGTTTGCATTGGCCGCAGGGTCGGTGATGTCAGGGGAAGAGAGCGAGGCCAAGGATAGTTTGATTCAGGAAACGGCGCGGGTGAGCCGGATTCGAATTGACGCGGCGAAGAGCGCGGGCGGGAGTGCGGCGTGAGCAAGCTTGGTTGTTAGGTCTTAGGGGCTAGGTCTTGGGCCTGTCGCTGCCCGGTCTTAGCTTACATTGGTCGATCCGCCAGATCTTTCGAGTACCGGCGTGCCCTCCAGCGGCCGTTCTGTGAATTCGCCAACTCTTTTTTCCTGGATACTACGCACGGGCCGAGGCTAAACCAGTTCTGTTCGACTAGCAATCCCAACCACCGGTAGTGGTGTAATTTGCCGCGGTTCGAGGAGCAAGAAGTCGAGCTTCGCTCGAAGGACAGGGCGGCTGTCCCTCCATAGACATTGCGGTAAATTCCACCACTACCCAACCACCCAAACCTAAGACCTGACACCTAAAGCTTGCTATCCGGTGCGACGGGTGGAGAGCAGGGTCAGGATTTCGCGCAGGCCCTGGCGGATGCGCTGCATGTCAGGGGAAGCTGGAGCGGGAAATGGGATGGCGGCCTGGCCTTTATCGGGTTTCGACTCGGAACGGAGTTGCTGGCGCGCGCCGACGATGGTGAATCCCTGCTCGTAGAGAAGTTGTTTGATGCGGACAACGTTCTCCACGTCGCGCTTGCGGTACATGCGCTGGCCGGTGCTGCTTTTGACTGGCTTGAGTTGCGGGAACTCGCTCTCCCAGAAGCGCAGGACATAGGCTGGGAGGCGGCAGAGCGTGGCCACTTCGCCGATGCGGAAATAAAGTTTGTCTGGGATCAAGATTTCATCCGCGTGGGTTTTGGCGGCGGTTTTTTTTCTTGGACTCATCTCAGGTTGAGGGAGCAGGGGCTCGTTGTTTGGCTATTGTGACACACGCGGGCGGCGATATGAAGATCTTTCGGGTGGGTCGCGGCTATTTGAATAGCGCCCAGATCAACGGCATAAACACAGGCGTACACGGGGAAACGCGGTGGGAGTTTCCCTGCTCAATGAGAAAAACCTCTCGGAAGGTGCTTCTTCCGAGAGGCTGATGAAAAAACTTGGCCCTTGCGAGAACGTCTCGCAGACGGTTGTTAGTGTTTCTTCTTTTTTGCCTTCTTCTTCGTTGCCATGAAGGTTCCTCCGTGAACGATTTTCCCTTGTCGACTTGGGGACCTAAATGCAAAAAGCCACTCTACTAGTAGTAGGAGTAGCGTCCTTGATACAAGATATTGCGGCAGTATGAACGCAGTGTCAACATAAATTTGCATTTCTGCGAAGGTTTTTTTCGGCTGCGATGACGAAAAAAAGAAAATTTCGACACTGCGTTTCAACGCTCGAATGTTGAGCAGGAGGATAATCAGACTATGCACATCGTCAAATCGGTTGGAGTAATGTCGGTGGCCAGGATCATGGGGTTGACCTATGGCTGCATGGGACTGCTGTTTGTGCCGTTTTTTCTGTTGATCGGTATGGTGAGTTCGATGGCCAACCATGGCCGATCTCCGGCGATGGGTATTTTCGGGATGGGCTTTGGTGTTGTGTTCGCGATCTTGATGCCAGTGGTGTATGGCTTGATGGGATTTGTGATGGGTGCGATTGGCGGGTTGCTGTATAACGCGCTGGCGGCGTGGACTGGAGGATTCGAGCTGGAGTTGGAGTTGCGGCCGCAAACTTTGACCGCTCCCTATCCAATTATCCCTCCGGTCACAACGATACCGAATTCGTGACCCCAACTTATTACGGAGTGAAGCAATTTACTGGAGCGAATTATGAGCGATCTGGCAACTCATTACTTGGAAGATGCGCGGCGGCAGATGCGCGGCCACAAGCGGTTGGTAGAGGGCGCGATCGCGCAGTTGAGGGATGAAGATCTGTTCATCACTCTCGATGCGGAAGCGAATTCGGTCGCGCTGCTGATAAAGCACATGGCGGGGAACATGCGCTCGCGGTTCATGGATTTCTTGACCAGCGATGGGGAGAAGCCGGATCGTTTTCGCGATCGAGAGTTCGAACTGGAGCCGGGAACTACGCGGGCCGATGTGATGCGCTGGTGGGAGGAAGGATGGGCGCATGTGTTTGCGGCGCTCGATTCTCTAAAGAGCACCGATGTGATGAACACGGTGACGATAAGAGGTGAAGCGCATAGTGTGATGCAAGCGATCAACCGGCAGGTCGCACATTACGCTTATCACGGTGGGCAGATCGTAATGCTGGCCAAGCATCTGCGGTCGGGCGAGTGGAAGACGTTGAGCATTCCGCGCGGGAAATCCGAAGAATTTAAGGTGAAGATTCCGAAGGCCGAACAGTCTACTGAGTTAACTCGTTAAGTTTTTTGCCAACAAGTTCGGCTTCGCAACCAAAGCCCGGAAGAAAGCGTCTGAGGCTTGGTGCTACAATCGTCCGTTTGCTTGGAGTCAGATTTTGAGGGTTAATCTGGACGCCCGGCGAGTTGAGAATTTTCTCATATTTTCTTTCCAACTGAGTAGTGAGGTCAGCTGATGTCTTCCACAATGCAGGCTGTGGTTAAGCCGGAGGCCGCGCCTGGCGCGGAAATTCGCGAGGTAAAGATTCCGGCGTTCGGGCGGAACGAAGTGCTGGTGAAGGTGAAGATGGCCTCCATCTGCGGCACCGACCTGCACATCTACAACTGGGATCGATGGGCGCAGGGGCGCATTCATCCGCCGCTGATTCCGGGACATGAGTTCTGCGGGGAAGTGGCGGCGTTCGGCGATGAAGTGACCAGCGTGAAGGAAGGCGATTTTGTTTCCGCCGAGATGCATGTGGCGTGCGGCAAATGCCTGCAGTGCAGGACGGGCGAAGCCCACATTTGCCAGAACGTGAAGATTATCGGCGTGGATGCCAATGGGGCGTTTGCCGAATATGTGGTGATTCCGGAATCGAATATATGGAAGCTGGATCCGGCGATTCCGCCGGAGTACGCGTCGATCCTTGATCCTTTGGGGAACGCGGTTCATACAGTTTTGGCAGGAGAGATTGCGGCCAAGACCGTGGCCATTACGGGATGCGGCCCCATTGGCTTATTCGCCATTGCCGTAGCCCGCGCGGTGGGCGCGACCGGCGTGTTTGCCATTGAGGTGAACGAACACCGGCGCAAGATTGCGCGGGAGATGAAAGCCGATTATGTGCTCGATCCGTCGAAAGAAGATGTGAAGTCCATTGTGATGGAGAAGACGGGCGGATTGGGCGTGGATGTCGTCTTGGAGATGGCGGGGCATCCGGATTCGATTCGCACGGCATTTGATATTGTCCGGCGCGGGGGAAGGATTTCGCTGCTCGGGCTGACGTCGAAACCGATCGCGTTGAATTTTTCCGAAGACATTATTTTTAAGGGCATCACAGTGCAGGGGATTAACGGGCGGCGCATGTACCAAACCTGGTACCAGATGACCGCGCTGCTCAAGGCGGGCAAGCTGGATCTGCATCCGGTGATTACCGACCGCATTCCGATGAAGGATTTTTCGAAGGCGATGGAGCGGCTGAAGACAGGCGAGGCCAGCAAGATTCTGGTGTATCCCAACGGGGTACGCTGAACTTTTGTGACAAGAACTATGAGGACGTAAAGGCATGACCACCGCAACCCGTACCAATCCGCTTTCTTATCTCACCGATCAACTCAACGAACTCACGGCCAAGGGCACGCACTTCAAATTGCGCGTGCTGGAGGACGAACAGGCGGCGGTCTGCACGTTTGATGGAAAGAAAGTCATTAACCTGGCGTCGAATAATTATCTTGGACTGACGACGCATCCCAAACTGCGGGAGGCGGCGCTGGAGGCTACGCGGAAGTATGGCGTGGGATCGGGCGCGGTGCGAACGATCGCCGGCACGATGAAGATCCACATGGAACTGGAGGAAAAGATAGCGCGCTTCAAGAATGTGGAGGCGTGTGTGGTCTTCCAGTCGGGATTTGCGGCGAATGCGGGAACGGTGTCGGCGGTGCTGGGCAAGGATGATTTCATTATTTCCGACGCGCTGAATCATGCGTCGATCATTGATGGGGCGCGGTTGTCGAAGGCGAAGATTCTGGTGTTTCGCCATAAAGATATTGCGCACGCGGAGGAGCAGTTAGCCAGCGTGAAGGACGAACCGGGCAAAAAGCTGCTGATTACCGACGGCGTGTTTTCCATGGATGGCGATATCGGCCCGCTGCCGGGGCTGTGCGATCTGGCGGAAAAATATGGCGCAATCATGATGGTCGATGATGCGCATGCGTCCGGGGTGCTGGGGCGGAATGGGCGTGGGACGATCGATCATTTCAATGTGCACGGGCGGGTGGATATTCAGGTGGGAACGTTGTCGAAGGCGATTGGGGCGCTGGGCGGATATGTTTGCGGAACGCGCGATCTGATCGATTTTCTTTATCACCGGGCGCGGCCGTTTTTGTTTTCCACGTCTCATCCGCCGTCAGTTGCAGCCACGTGCATCGCGGCGTTCGATGTTCTGGAGAACGAGCCGGAGCGCATGGAAAAACTTTGGGATAATACGCGCTTCTGGAAAAAAGAACTCGGGCTGCTCGGTTTCGACATTGGCGGGCGCGCTACTCCGGCGAGCGAGACGCCGATTACGCCGATCATTATTGGGGATGGCAAACTTACGATGGATTTCTCCCGTGAGTTGTTCAAGGAAGGCGTGCTGGGAACGGGGATTGCATTTCCTACGGTGCCGGAGGGATGGGCGCGGATTCGGACGATTGTGACCGCGACGCACACGAAAGAAGAGTTGAAGCAGGCGCTAGAGGTGTTGGGGAAGGTGGGGAAGAGGATGGGGATTGTGTAGTGGTTTCGTCCCTGCGGGGCTCTGATCTTTTTTGATTGCATTCCCCGCACTTACGTGCGGGGCTGATGAATGGCGTCGCTTCGCGACTCTGCTCGGCGGCTCTGATTCGCACTTGTGCTGCGGCGCCCCAGTACCCGTTCAAATGTCTTACTCCGCGCGGTATACAATCTTCCCGCCTACAATAGTCGCCACCACTTTCCCCACAAATTGCCATCCGTCGAACGGAGTGTTGCGCGAGAGCGAGTGCGACTTGGCGGCTTCGAAGGTCCAGCGCTTTTTGGGATCGAAGATGGTGACATCAGCGTGGTTGCCGCGTTCGAGGGAGCCGCGGCCGCGGAGGTCGAAAACGCGAGCGGGGCCGGCGGTGAAGAGTTCGACAATTCTGGTCAGCGCGATTTTGTGGTCGCGGTGCAGCTGGGTGATCGCCAATGCCAGTGCGGTGTCCAGCCCGGTGATTCCGAACGATGCGCGCTCGAATTCGACTTGCTTTTCGTGGGTGGCGTGAGGGGCGTGGTCGGTGGCGATGGCGTCAATGGTGCCATCGGCGAGAGCGACCAGGATGGCTTCGCGATCGGCGGCGGAACGCAGCGGCGGGTTCATCTTGAAGTTGGTGTTGTACTCAGCGACGTCCTGATCGAGCAGAGTGAAGTGGTGAGGCGTGACTTCGCAGGTGATGCGGGCTTTGGCGCGTTTGCCGCGGCGGACGGCCTTGAGCGCATCAGACGTGGAAAGATGGGCAACGTGGAGGCGTGACTCGCGAATCTGCTGCGCGAGGGTCACGTCGCGATCGACGATGTTGGCTTCCGCGGCCGCGGACATACCGCGCAGGCCGAGACGGAAGCTGGTGGGGCCTTCATGCATGGAAGCGCCTTCGGTCAGGCGAGTATCTTCGGCGTGCTGGACGACTGGCAGGTTGAGTTCGGCGCCGAGGCGCAGAGCGGCACGCATGGCGTCATCTTCGAGGATAGGTTTGCCGTCATCGGTGACGGCGACTGCACCGGCGCGCTGGAGCGCGGCGAAGTCAGTCAGCTCGGCGCCGCGCGAACCGCGAGTGGCGGCAGCGATGGGAAAAACATTGACGACAGCTCCACGCTCGGGGCGAAGTAGCCACGCAACCCATTCGGCGGTATCGACGACGGGCGCGGTGTTGGGCATGGTGCAGACCGAGGTGAAGCCTCCGGCGGCGGCGGCCGCAGTTCCACTGGCAATAGTTTCTTTGTAGCTTTGGCCGGGCTCGCGCAGGTGAACGTGAAGATCGATGAAGCCGGGCGCGACGATCAGGCCGCGGGCGTCGAATTTCTCGTCGGAGCCGCCGCGAATTTTGTTCGGCGGTGCGATCTCGGCCACACGGCCATCGCGCAGAAGAATATCCATGGGCGCGTTGATTTTCGCGGCGGGATCGATGACGTGTCCGCCTTTGATGAGAAGCGATCCCGGCTTGGATTTATCTTTTGTCATTTACCTTGTGTGATTTGTCATTTGCCTTGCTGAATCAGTTCTTTCCGAAAGCTCGCGCCAGAATCGCCATGCGCACGGGAACGCCGTTGCGGACTTCGTCTACGATGGCGGATTGCGGACAGTCGACCACTTCCGAAGTCAGCTCGAGACCACGGATAATGGGGCCGGGATGCATCACGATAGCGTCCCGCTTGGCTAGTTTCAAACGCGCGGCGGTCATCTGATAACGGGCGATGTATTCCTGCAACTGAATTTTCTTTCCGGCCAGGCGCTCCTGCTGCACGCGCAACAACATTACAACATCGGCGCCGCGGAGCGCTTCTTCGATATGGCGGGTGATGGCGAGGCCTGGAACGAGGGTCGCCGCGACTTCCGGCACGAGTTCGGGCGGCCCGCAGAGTGTGATCCTGGCTCCGAAACGGCTGAGCAGATGGCAGTTGGAGCGGGTTACGCGGCTGTGGTAAACGTCACCGATGATGGCAATGCGCAAGCCCTTGAAGGATTTTTTATGTTTGAGAATTGTGAAGGCATCGAGCAGCGCTTGGGAAGGATGCTCGTGCATGCCGTCACCCGCATTGATGACTGGAATATCGATGTGGCGGGCCATCAGGTGAGGCGCGCCGGCGGAGGGATGACGAATCACAATCGCGTCCGCGCCTACCGCTCGGAGCGTATACGCGGTGTCGAGTAGAGACTCGCCTTTTTCGATGCTTGAGCCGGAGGATTGCACCAGCGTGGTTATCGCGCCGATGGACTGCGCGGCGACTTCGAAAGAAGACCGAGTACGAGTGGAAGCTTCATAGAAGAGCAGAAAGATGCGTTTGCCGCGCAGCAAGGAGCGCGGCTTGCGGGGATCCATGCGGCGAGCCAGCTTCAGCAGGCCGAGGATTTGCTTATCCTCAAGGTGCTCGATATCGAGCAGCGATCCTTTGGCTGGCATGGTCATGTTGTAAGAAGGCAAACGGTGCATCATACGCGGGGAGCGCGGGCTGCGGCAAGGGGTCAGGAATGCGTCGTGTGCAATTTGCCGTCGTGGGGGGAGAAGAAGTCGAGCTTCGCTCGACCAGACAGCCGAGGGCGGCTGTCCCTACGCGAACCCTCAGCTAACGGCGCTTGCGGGCGAGAATGGCGCCGCTGAGGGCTCCCGCCAGGCTGCCTGCGGCGATTGAGACGAGGAACAAAACAATCGCGCCCAACACCAGCATCAGGGCGATGCCTTGCGGAGTTTTGAATTGCTCAACGGCAGCCTGCACCTGCGGGTCGTTGGTGCGGGTGGCGGCTTGCTGGAGGGCTTCCATCATTTTCTCGCGAACCTGGCCGGTGGTGTGCGTAAGAGCCATAGCGATGGATTCCAGGATCGTAGCTATGGCGAAAAACAAAACTCCGCAAGCCGCGCCGAGTTTGGCTCCGGAACGGGCATTCACGATCCATGCAGGATTGCTCCGATGGTAAAGAGTGACGGCGATAAAACCAGCGCCCAGCACAGCCAGCAACGGCACTACAAGCCCGAGCGACATGACGATAGCGGCAACCAGCGCGGCTATCGCGCAAGTTCGCAGCGCCCGGGTCCATTCGATTGCCGCGCTGAAGGGGAGACGGAGCGAACTGGGAACACCGGAGGATTCTGCAAAATCAGAAGCTCCGGCTGAGCCTGCAACAGCTGGGGAGGGTATGAGTTCCGGCATCTCGACACGAATCTGCGGAGCTCCGCATTGCGCGCAGAAAGGCCTGCCGTCTTCGACGATGTGGCCGCATTTGTAGCAGGGATGGTCCATTCGATAATCGAGACGAACTAGAGTGAAGGTACCGCAGGAAGAATGGCGGACGCAAGGAAGCGGGGGTTTCGGTAATGGGTCAGTTCCGCACGGAGTTGGCAAACCACAAAGGTCACGGAGTTACACGAGGGGGAGCAGTTATTTGTGATCCCTTGAAGACTTGCTCAGATATCGCCTTCCTTGCCGCGAGCGTGAACGTAGACCAGGGCGAAGGTTGAACCTTTATGGCCGGCGTTATCGCTGGGCTCGACGGCAACGACGTGCTGGTTATTCTCGGTGCCAACTTTCAATTCGGTGACCGGGCCGGAGTTGTCTCCTTCACATTTTAGTTCTTTCGATTTCTTGCTGTCCTTATCGTCATCACTGTCGATATCGGCATGCGTGCCGCCGTGCTCGTGAGTGTGGCACTCGAGCACTTTGCCGTACGTCTTCAGTTTCTCCCGGTAAAAATCAATGACTTTGGCGGGCGAGTCGTCGGAATCGTACTTTGCGATTACGAGCTTTACGCCGAAGGCGTCGGTAAAAAGGCTCAGATTCGCGGTGCTGCTGTTCTTGTCTTTGTCCTCATCATGATGGAGACGCGCGCCGGGATAGAGCGGCAGGCCCGCCTTTCGAGCATCTGCGTCGTTGCCCATATGCAGATCGCCGACGGAACTCCGGACGTCGAGACTTTTATCCTGATTGCTGTTTTGTTGTTGAGCGGCTGCAAGATGCACGGCACCAGTTACGGTGAGGATTGCCATTGCTACAAGCAAATTGCGTCGACGAATTTTCGATCGGAACATAACTTCCCTGCTTCCTTCATGCACCATGCTTTAAATATCGGTGTCTTTTCCGTGGGTACGAACGTAAACCAGGGTGAACTTGGAGCCCGTGCCCTCGGGCCGCACGGCGACGATGTGCTGATTATCCTGCTTGCCGGCTTTCAGTTCGGTATCGACGCCGCCACTGCCCTGGCAGGTCAGCTCGTTCGAATCCTTGTGACCCATATTGATGTTCCAGTCTCCTTTGGAGGTATGACATTCGAGAACGTTGCCATACTTTTTTAACTGGTCTTTGTAAAAAGCGAGAATCTTCGAGGGGGCATCGTCCGATTGATAGTCGAGGGCTACGACCTTGACGCCGTATCCGAAGCCCGAGATGTTCACATTGGCGCCTTTGTCGTCGCTGGAATCGTCGGCTTTAAGGTGGGCGCCAGGATAAACCGGCAGGCCAGTCTCGGAGGGATTGGCATCTTGCGAGACGTGGATGCCTCCGGCGAACGTTTTGATATCGACCTTCTTTTCCTCGCCGCTGCCGTCTTTGTCGACCTTAACGCTGCACGCGGGCAAGAGCAGCATTGCGAGTAGGGCGATTCCAGCTTGCGCCATGAGGCATGAAAGTTTATGGCTGCGCATGTTGAGACCCTCCAACGGAAGTCTGCGCCGGTCTATCTAAACCCGCACCGCGGGAAGCGATATTGGGAATGCTCACGGGGAGACGACCGCGAATTGGAATTTCTCCAAACAAGGCTTTGACGGCGGCGATCTCTGAAACGGATGCATTGGAGAACGTGCACATATAATTTTCGACCTTGGGAAAGTTCTCAGCTAAATATGGATTTCCCACGGCGACGATCTCGGTTTTTCCCGCCGCCTGATCCAGCATTTGCCGGAGAAGAGCGCCGGTAGCGTCCGCCATGGCCATGGTGTTGCCCACCTTGCCTGCGGAAGGCGCAACATATACGGCCGCGATCACGGTGGTTGCCTGGTTTACTGCCTTCATAATGTCATCGCTCATCGCCGCGGCTATACGCGGGTCGACATAGATCACATTCGCGTCAGGGATTCTGGCGCGGAGTTCACGGCCAAAGGCGCGTCCGGATTCCGTCCGCACATCGTCGGAGAAGAGCACCGCAACAACCTGATTGTGTGTCTCCTCCTGTGTTGTATACGGAAGTCTTGCCTTGCCGGTTCCCTGATTTTCCAGGGAAGATTTAAGCGGCAAAATCTTGCCATTATCGCGTACCAGAGTGATGGCAGTATCGGCGGCTTGTTGGCCGAAGGCCAGGTTTTCCGGCTTGCCGACTGTTGTCGAGAGGGCATTGATATCAACCAACCGGGCGTGCTCGAGATCCAGAGATGCTTTGGCTTCAAGGATTTTGAGCACGGATCGATCCAGGCGCTCACGGGAGATTTCGCCGGACTGCACGGCCTGGAGCATGGCGTTGTAAGAGGCTGGAAAGTCGGCGGGGATGAGGAGAAGGTCGCTACCGGCTTTAAAGGCCTCGACTGCGGCGCGGCCAATATTGTTGGCGAAAAGATGCGTAAGCCCGGCCATATCGAGAGCATCGGTTACGACAATGCCCTTGAAGCCAAGCTGTTCCTGGAGCAGGCCGGAGACGATTGCGGGAGAGATGGTGGCCACGTGGTTGGGATCAGGATCGAGAGCGGGTACGGTGACGTGGGCGACCATAACCGAATCGACGCCAGCCGCGATAGCCTGGCGAAAGGGCGGCAACTCAATGGAATCCAGATGAGCGCGATCCACGTTCACGCTGGCAACGCCAAGATGAGAATCGGTTGCAGTATCGCCGTGACCGGGAAAATGTTTAACGGTGGTCAACATGCCTTCCTCATGCGCGCCCTTGATATAGGCCGTGACCAGATTGCCTACCTGTTGGGGATCTTCGCCGAAGGAGCGCGTGTTGATGATGGGGTTGACGGGATTGGAATTGACGTCCGCATCGGGGAAAAAGTTCCAATGGATGCCGATGGCACGAGCTTCTTCCGCCGTGATGCGGCCGAAGGTTTCCGCGTCTTCCAGTTTGCCATCGCCGCCGAATGCCATGGCGGTAGGAAACGCTGTGGCACCCATCAGGCGCATGGATACACCGCGTTCGAAATCTGCTGCGAATAACAAGGGGAGTTTTGACTCTTTTTGCAGGCTGTTGAGAAGTTCGGCGGCCTCGTAGGGTTCGCTGCGAAGCAGGTAGGGGCCGTCGACATGGACCGTCATGGCAAAAGAGCCGACGTGATACTTGTTCATGGCCTCGCGCAGCTGGAGATATTCGGGATTTTCTACGTTCAGAAAGCTGGCGCGGCACCAGATCATGAAGACCTGGCCGACTTTCTCTTCGAGCGTGAGGTGGCGCAGAGTTTTGTGCGCCCATTTATCGCCGGCTTGGGTGAGATGAATGGGTGCGGCGTGCTGAAATTTATCTTTGGAGGATGCCGGGGCCGATGCTGGGCTCAGAAGAAGGATAAGGATAAGGAGAGTGGGCAACAGAGCGGATGCGCGGGACATGGTGAGAAAGATAGCAGAAATGGGCTAGGAGGAAGAGTCTGGTGCGAGCTGGTTCTCCACTTCAGCTATCGCTTCGGTCTGGACCTGCTCCTCGTCCCCAAAACCGCGCAGCCACTTTACCTCTGGTTCACGACGGAACCACGTTATCTGCCTTTTTGCGTAGTTGCGATGAGCCTGCTGGGCCGCGTGCAACGCCTGCTCGGGACTGAGTTCCCCGCGAATTACTTGCAGAGCTTGTTTGTAACCTAATGAAGATAGCGGAATCGGAGCTGTTCCGTATTTTTCGAGCAGCCTCTGGCTTTCCTCGATCAATCCCGCGTCGAACATATGCTGGGCGCGCAGGTTGATTCGCGCATAGAGTGCCTGACGATCGGGATCGAGCCCGAGGCGCAGAATGCGAAAGCCGCGCAGAGGATCTCTCCCTTGCTGCTGCCAGAGTTCGCTTATCTTCTGGCGGGAGGCCAGGCAAACTTCAATGGCGCGGATGAGCTTCGGGATGTCGTTGGCGTGAATCTTCTCCGCGGCGGCGCGATCCAGACGCCGAAGAATACGGTGAAGATAGTTCGATCCCCGGGTGCTTGCCAGTTTGCGAAGACGCTCACGCAGCTCTTCGCTGCGCTGCGGTCCGGGAAAAAGTCCTTCGAGCAGAGCTCGAAGGTATAGACCGGTACCGCCCACGACGATTGGCAGGCGTCCCCGGGATTTAATTTCTTCAAGTACCTTCCTCCCCTGGCGCGCGTATTCGCCGGCTGTAACGTGCTCCGTGGGCGCAACGTAGTCGAGCAAGTGATGGGGGGCGCGAGATCGCTCAGAAGCGGTGGGTTTGGCCGTGCCAATTTCAAACTCGCGGTACAGGGCGATGGAATCGCAGTTTACGATTTCGCCATGAAGGCGCTCGGCGAGCGCCAATGACAGGGTGGTTTTTCCGCTGGCGGTTGGTCCGAGCACGACCACCAGTGGCGAAGCGGATGGCTCGACGAGCGTCAGCGCATGCTCCAGTGGATAGCATGCCAATAGCGGGCCACGGTGATGACGAGCACAAGAAAAGCGATCAACAGAAGGCCGGCCGTCTCGGTGGCATAAATTGGATGGCGTTGGTGCTGGGGCTGACGGTTAGGATCGCTCTTGATGCGTGTAGTAACCACGGCTGTATTGTAACGCTGCATCGCAAACGCACGGCAGGGTTCTCGTGACAGAATAGCTGCATGGTCCCCCAGCGAACTCCCGCGGCACAAACTACAACGGTGCCCAATTTTCTTTACGGTACGGCATGGAAGGAAGAAAGAACGCCGGCTCTGGTAGAGCTGGCGCTACGTGCGGGTTTTCGCGGCATCGACACCGCCAACCAGCGGCGGCATTATTTTGAGGCTGGAGTGGGCGAAGGACTGGCGGCGGCCTATCGCGCCGGGGTGGTGACGCGTGGAGAGGTTTTTCTTCAAACCAAATTCACTTACCGTCCGGGTCAGGATCACCGGCTTCCGTATGACCCAGCGGCAAAACTTGCGGTTCAGGTGGCGCAATCCATGGCTAGTTCTCTGGAGCATCTGGGCACGGAATATGTCGATAGCTTTGTGCTGCACGGGCCCTCGTCCGGGTACAACTGGGCCGAAGCTGACGCCGAAGTTTGGGAAGCGATGAAAAAAGAGCGTGAGGCTGGGCGCACGCGGCTGTTGGGCGTGAGCAATGTTTCTTTGGAGCATCTTGAACAAATGCTGGCAGTCCAGGCCGAAGCGCCTGCATTCGTGCAAAACCGGTGCTATGCCCGGCTTGGCTGGGACCGCGAGGTGAGATTATTTTGCCGCGAACACAAAATTGTCTATCAGGGATTTTCGCTGCTCACGGCGAACGTAGACGTGGTTCACCACCCGATGGTCGGCAACATTGCGGCTCGATGCAGCGCGACACCCGCGCAAGTTATTTTTGCATTCGCGCGAGCAGTAAGCATGCTGCCGCTGACCGGCACGTCGAGCCCGAAGCATATGAGCGAGGATCTTGCGAGCTCCAGCATTACCCTCTCAGCTGACGAAGTGGTGGGCATTGAGACTGTGGCCGGATAGTTCCTGTGCCCCTCTACTTCAGCGCTTCCTACTTCAATCCCCGTACGACATACGCCTCCGACAGGATCCGCACGTAGATGTAAGCGTAAGCGCTTCCGTCAGAGGAAAACTGAGGCGCGCCCACTTCGCTGACTCCCGCGCGGCCGTCTTCACCGAAAGTTTTCCAGGGCTCCAGTTTGCCGGTCCCAATGTTCAACTTGAAGACCTGCGATGTTGTTTGGTGAGCCTTGCCGGAGGCAACGTACAAAGATTGCTGATCGGGCGACCAGCCATCCGCGTAATAGGCTGCCTCCACGCCCGGGATCGGATGATAGGTACTGGTCTCGAATGACCAGACTCCCAATTTACCGTCGGACCCCGTAACCGCCACGCTATGCCCGTCCGGGGAGATTCGCACTCCTGCAATTCCTTCCGGGGTTATTGCCTTGGAATCGCCCGTGCCTACATCGATCAGATAGTCGCGGCGGCCATGGCCGGCTTCGATCCCTGTCGCCAGCAGATGCTTGCCATCAGTCAAAAAGCGAACCGCACCATAGCTGACCGCATCGTGTGTTAGCGCCCGGGCTTCGCCGGCCCCGGTGGGCACAAGATTGAGCGGACCGCCCTTGGCGGGCTGTGTTATGGCCAACTTTCCATCCGGCGAAATCGCCTCGGCCACGCCTTCGCCAATGCGCACCGGAGGCGACCCGTCCGTGTCGCGCAGAAAAACAGTGTAGTTAGGACCGCCGCCTTCGCCTTCTTCCTCGAACAGGATCTTGTGTCCATCGCGGCTCGTGTCGCGAAGAATCGACCATCCAAACCACCCCAGTTCTTTCTCTTCTTTACCGCCGGGCGCCAAGCCGCGAATTCCAATGCGCTCCCGGTGGGTGATCGCCAGCGTGATCGCATTCTGTTGATCCTGGAGCCATAGCCCGCCGGGCACGTTGGCGATTGTCCGCAGCTTGCCCGTGAGCGTTACTCCCCGCGGATTGGTGGAACTTCCGGTGGCGGTGCTGGTAAACCAGATTTCGTCGGCCTTTGGAGACCACACGATTCCCTCTAAGGACTCCCAGCCGGAGGAAAGTTTTCTCTCCTGGCCGGTGCCGTCTGCCGCGATTACGGCGACCGAACCTTCGTCGTCGCCACCTGGGTTTTCGTGGTCGGCGAAGGCGACCCACTTACCATCTGCAGAAATTTTGGGGTGGCTGATCCAGTTGATGCTGTCGAACAGCACCTTTCCGATGGGATACTCCAACCGCCAATGGCTGGTCTCTGGAAGGAAACGGACAATCGCCATATTCTGTCCGTCGGCGGACCAGTCCGCGTCCTGCACGTGTTCCAGAACTTCACGCGGCGTACCGCCGCTTAACGGGACCCGCGCGAGAGTGCCGACTCGCTCGTAACCCGCGAAAGTTTGCGTGTTGAGCCGAACTGCCAGCTCCCCGCTTTTAGATATTGAGAGCAACTCCGCTTTTAGGCCGAGTTCGCGCGCGCCGGGATCGTCACTGCGCGAAATGTAGAGTTGATTATCCCCACCGTCCCAGGCAGCGCTGTAGACGATGCTGCCATCAGGAGTGAAGCGCGCGTTACCGATTTCTCCGGTGCGAAAAGTGATTTGGTGATATTCGGCGGGCGGCGCGGAGCCGCTTCCGCGACCAAGCCACCATCCGGCGCGGAACATGAGCAATGCCAGGGTGAGGCCGGCTGCCACTGCGGCGAGCCGCTTGCTTCGACGCGATGCAGGCGCAACTGCGATCGCCTTGGCGCTGGTGCCTGAAACGCCGGTCATATGTTCCAGATCAAACGCGATATCGCTGGCGGAATGGAAGCGCTGCTCGGGATTTTTCTCCAAGCAATGTTGCACGATGCGTTCCAGAGCCGGAGAGACGTTGTGATTGGTCGCGCTCAGATCCGGTGGTTCTTCCTTGAGGATGGCGCTCATCGTATCCGCGGCGGTCTCCCGATGGAAGGCACGCTGGCCGGAAATCATTTCAAAGAGAATCGCGCCGAAACTGAATATATCCGAGCGGGGATCAACCGCGATGCCACGCACCTGTTCGGGGGACATGTACCCTGCAGTTCCCATCACCACGCCGGCTTCGGTAGCTTGAGTCATGGTGGGCAGGGAAGTATGGGCAGCGCCGCTGGTCAGATCGGGCTGAGTGAGTTTGGCCAGGCCGAAATCCAGAATCTTCAAGCGACCGTCTTTGGTGAGAAATAGATTCTCGGGTTTCAGGTCGCGATGGATGATTCCCTTTTCATGTGCGGCGGCCAGCCCGTGAGCAATTTGCAGGGCGTAATCCAAAGTTTTGCGGACTGGGATTGCGCCGCCACGCAAACGTTCACGCAGAGTTTCGCCTTCCAGCAGTTCAGAGACGACATAGGGTGCGGCCTCATAGGTTCCGATGTCGAATACGGCGAGAATGTTGGGATGGTTTAATGCCGCGGTAGCGAGTGCCTCCTGCTCAAAACGGCGCAAACGGTCGGCATCCTGGGAGAGCGCCTGCGGCAATACTTTGATAGCCACCTCGCGCTTTAAACGGGAGTCGCGGGCGCGATAGACTTCGCCCATGCCTCCTGCTCCGAGCATGCTGACGACCTCGTAGGGCCCTAGTTTTGTGCCGGAAGGAAGATTCATGCGTGCGCCGGATTATAACCCACGAAACTGACACCACCGGACTACTTCGAAGGGTTAGCGGATATCCGGGCGAGCGAGGTTCGGCTGAGCGAAGTTCGGCCGAGCAATATCCGGCCAATCGATTTCTAGGCAATCAGGGCGAGAGCGTCGTCTGTCGAAAAGAATCGTACCCCAAGGTCGCGGAGTTCGGCCACGGTGCGCTCGCCATCTTCGGCTTTCAAAGTTGCAATCGCATCCTCCACGACGGAGACGCGGCGGCCGCGATCCAGCAATCCTTTGGCGGCAAGGCGGACACAGTATTCCGTAACCACGCCGAAGACGACGAACTCGACGTCGTCGCCGAATCGTTTCATGAACTTGTTAGCATGCCTGCTTGCAAAAATATCGAGGGTCTGCTTTTCGAAGAGAATCTGCTGATACGGAGAAAGATCCTTGGGCACTACTGCGGAGGAATCGTTCGGCACGACAACGACTTTGTCCGTCAGAGCCTCGGGAACGAACGCCGCACCCTCCGTGCCTTTGATGCAATGCGGGGGAAACGTCTGGAATTCCGGATCGTCTTTTGCGTGGTAGCAACCGTGCGAAACCAGGAATACGCGCCCCTGGCGGGCAGCGTTTGTCAGCTTGCGAATGTTAGGCAGCAAGCGTTCGGCGCCCGGCACATAGAGTTTGCCGCCGGGGAGCATAAAATCTGCTTGGGTATCGACTTCCCAAAAAACCACGTTGCGCGATGGCATCCAGCGTCTCCTAATCTCTACTGGGTCCTGTATCTGGATCGAGACTTTGCTAACGCTTTGGATGCCGATTGGTGCGAGCGGCTTCGGAAGGAAACGATTTTGCGGAAGAACCAGCCCGACCGAATGCGAGGTCGCAAATGCCTTCCACGAATTGCGGAGTCAGACGGTCGTGGCGAATGAGAAACCTCATGTAAATTGGGCCGTACAGGGAGTCCAGCAGCAAATCCATATCCAACTTTTTCGGCAGTTCGCCGCGCTGGATGCCACGCTGCAAGGTGGCATAAGCCTCTTGCCGGCGTGGCCACATAAAACGTTCGCGAAAGGCCTTGATCAGGCTGCCGTCGCTTTGGCCGGCGCCCAGCAGGGCTGACACGATGCGGCCGCGGCGGCTGCGAAAGACTTTCACCAGTTGCCGCATCTGCTGACTCATATCCGTGCGGACCGAGCCGGTATCGGGAAAGTGTAAGTGCCGCGTGGTGCTGCTGGCGAAGGCATCTGCGATGAGAGCTGCTTTATCTGGCCACCAGCGGTACACGGTAGCTTTGCCCACATTTGCATGGGCCGCGACGGCTTCGATGGTGAGCGCTGAAAAACCTTTCTGGGCAAGGAGTTTCAGGGTACTGCTCTGTATGGAGAGACGCGCCTGCTCGCTGCGCGGACGGCCGGGAGGCCGCTTGCGGCCATTACTTTCGACAGGGAGGGGCGCGACCTTTTGGCGCATTATCTTACCGCGCATGGTGTTACCCTACCATAAAACCAAAAGGTACCATTTAGAATCCAATACGTAGAGTATCGTATCTAAATCAGACCAGCGTATTTGCCTTTTGGACTAACTGGTTCCTCTTCCTTTTTTCTAGGGGTTTATTAAAAGATGTGGATTGTTGCGTTAGCGTTAAGACGTCCCTATACGTTTGTGGTGATGGCGCTGGTCATCATCATCATGTTTTTCGTAACGCTCTTCCGCACTCCGGTCGATATTTTTCCCAGCATTGATATCCCAGTGGTCTCCATCGTCTGGTACTACACGGGCATGGCCCCACAGGATATGGCGGACCGCATCGTGGCCAATTCCGAGCGCGGCATCACCACCACGGTCAACGACATCGAGCACATGGAGTCTCAGTCCGTGTACGGCCTCGGGGTCATCAAAGTTTTCTTCCGCCCCGGCACGAACCTGCAAGGCGCGATCGCGCAAATCACCGCCATCGCCCAAACCACGGTGCGGAGCCTGCCTGTAGGCACCACGCCCCCCCTGATCATTTCTTATAGTGCATCGACCACTCCGATTGTTCAGTTGGGCTTGAGCAGTAAGACTCTCCCCGAGCAGCAACTTTTCGATCTGGGGCAGAATTTTCTGCGCAACTATTTGGCGACGGTACCCGGTGCAGCGACGCCGTTTCCTTACGGCGGCAAGGTTCGCCAGATTCAGCTGGATCTCGACCTGCCGCGGCTTCAGTCCTACGGCCTCCAGCCGAACGACGTGGTTAATGCGATCAATGCGCAAAACATCGTTCTGCCCAGCGGAACCATCAAGCTGGGGGCGCTGGAATACAACGTCGAGATGAACGGAACTCCCTCGACCATCGCGGAGTTGAACGACCTTCCTGTCAAGACCACCAACGGTTCTACCATCTATATGCGCGACGTCGCCCATATCCGCGACGGCTTTTCGCCGCAGACCAACGTCGTCCGGCAGGATGGAAACCGCGGCGCGTTGATGTCGATCTATAAAAACGGCAACTCCTCTACTCTTGATATCGTTGCCGGTGTAAAGAATATTGTTGCGCAGGCCGCGCAAGCCCTCCCCCCGGCGCTGAAGGTCACGGCGCTGTTTGATCAGTCATTGTTTGTGCGGGCCTCGATTTACGGGGTGCTGCGCGAAGGTTTGATCGCCGCCGCTCTTACCGCGGCCATGATCCTGCTCTTCCTCGGGGACTGGCGTCCAACCATCGTTATTTCGATTTCCATCCCACTCTCCATTTTTGTATCGATCATTCTCCTCGGCGCAATCGGGCAGACCATCAACATCATGACGCTTGGAGGCTTGGCACTTGCCGTCGGCATTCTGGTGGACGACGCCACGGTAGAAATCGAAAACATCGAGCGCAACCTTGCCATGGGCAAGGAGATGAGGCAGGCAATTCTGGATGGCGCGCAGCAGATCGCGGTGCCGGCATTTGTCTCGACCTTGAGCATCTGTATTGTGTTTGTTCCCATGTTCTTCCTGGCGGGGGTGGCGAAGTTTTTGTTTGTGCCGCTGGCCGAGGCGGTAAGTTTCGCCATGCTGGCGAGTTATTTCCTTTCGCGAACTCTCATCCCGACGCTGGTGATGTACATCATGCGTGGGCACGAGCACCGCGAGGAAGCTCCGAAGTCATTCCTCGGCCGCTTTCAGCGCGGCTTCGAGCGGAAGTTCGAAGATTTTCGCCGCGGCTACGAAGCTCTACTCGAAACTACCATCGAGCATCGCGGCGTGTTCGTCATTTTCTTTCTTGCCTTCTGCCTGCTTTCGCTGGGGCTTTACCGCTTCTTAGGGCAGGACTTTTTTCCCCAGGTCGATGCCGGTCTGCTCCGTTTGCATGTGCGGGCCCGTCCCGGATTGCGCGTGGAGGAGACCGCCCGCCTCTGCGATCAGGTTGAAGATGTGCTGCGCGAGGAGATTCCCAAAGGCCAGTTGCAAACTGTCCTCGATAATATCGGACTGCCCAACTCCGGCATTAACCTGTCTTACAGTTCGAACGGCACGATCGGTACCAGCGATGCCGAAATCCTGATCGCGCTTGATCCCGAGCATCACCCTCCCACCGCGGGGCTCACGAGGCATCTGCGGGAAATTTTGCCGCGCCGTTTCCCAGGGGTGGAGTTTTTCTTCCAGCCGGCCGACATCGTGACCCAGATTCTTAACTTCGGTTTGCCTGCGCCCATCGACGTGCAGATTATTGGCCAGGACATGCAAAGCAACTATGTGGTGGCCCAGCAGATCGCCAATAAAATGCGGCACATTCCCGGCACTGCCGACGTTCACGTGCAGCAATTGCTCTCCCTGCCTACTCTGCACATGGAGATCGAACGCACCCGGGTGGCGCAGGTCGGCATGACCGCAGCTAACGTGGCGCAGAGCGCATTGGTTTCGCTGAGCGGCAGCTTCCAGACCTCGCCGAACTTCTGGCTGAATCCGCAAAACGAGGTTACCTACCAGATGGCGGTGCAGTCGCCGCAATATCGCATGACCAGCCTGCAGGACCTGTTGGATATTCCTGTGACCTCGCCGCAAGGCCCGCAGCTCATGGGAAATCTGGTGCAACTCTCTCCCGCCACCCGCGCGGCCACGGTCAGTCATTGGAACGTCGCGCCCGTGATCGATATTTATGCCAGCACGCAGGACCGCGATCTGGGCGCCGTCGCCGCCGAGACTGACAAAGTGCTTAAGTCCTTCGACGGCCACTTACCCCGCGGCACACGGATCGTGGTGCGCGGCCAGGTCGCCACCATGCGTTCCTCGTTCTTTGGCCTGGCTGTGGGACTGGTGGGCGCGATTCTCCTGGTCTACCTGCTCATCGTGATCAATTTCCAATCGTGGCTCGATCCTTTCATCATCATCATGGCTTTGCCCGGAGCGCTCGCAGGAATCTGCTGGTTCCTGCTGCTCACGCGCACAACGCTGAGCGTGCCGTCGTTGACCGGCGCGGTGATGTGCATGGGCGTGGCCACGGCCAATTCGATCCTGATGGTAAGTTTCGCCCGCGAACAGATTGATGAGGGAATTCCTGCCGTGAAGGCCGCTGTGGCCGCAGGATACACCCGCGTGCGTCCGGTGCTGATGACGGCGCTGGCAATGATCATCGGCATGGTGCCGATGGCGCTGGGACTCGGCGAAGGCGGCGAACAGAATGCGCCGCTGGGACGCGCGGTTATCGGCGGCCTGCTGTTCGCGACCATCGCGACGTTGTTTTTCGTGCCTAGCGTGTTTGCAATTCTTCATAGTCGTCAACAAGCGAAGAAGGAACAAGCAGGACAAAAGGCGTAGTTGATTCGTGAGTGGTCGGTTCGTCAGTGGTTGATTTTTTAATCGTTACTTTTTCAATCGGGGTAAAGCGAAGTGGAGTCGAGAATGATCGAGCAGGAAAAATTGACGGAAGCGCAGCGGCCACAGCGGGATCAGAACGAGGAATCTCATGCGGTTGGGGTCCAGGCTCAGCGGGACGAAGAGATCGAGGAGATCGAGAAGCGTTCGCGCCACCAGCCCCCTTCCATCCAGCGGCCTCCGGATCTTCCTCCGGCGCCGGCGGGCAAGGCTCTCACCATCGTGGGTGTGCTGCTGGCGGTGCTGCTCATTGCCGGTGGGCTGACCTTGCTTGGGCGCATGAGCCACGAGCGGGCTCTGGCCAAAGAAACGGAAATAGAAACCGTGCCAACCGTGGCCGTGGTGAATCCTGTCTCGGAGAAGCCCGATGAGGAGCTGGTTCTGCCTGGTTCGCTGCTGGCCTACGAAGACTCTCCGATTTACGCCCGCACGAATGGCTATCTGGTGAAGTGGTACAAGGACATCGGCAGCAAAGTAACCCGGGGCGAATTGCTTGCAAAGATCGATACGCCGGAAGTCGATCAGGAATTGAATCAGGCCCGGGCGGCGCGCCAGCAGATTGTGGCGCAAATGGATTTGGCGAAAATCACCTCCGATCGCTGGGAAAACCTGCGCAAGACCGATTCCGTCTCTGCCCAGGAAGCCGACCAATATGCGAGCCAATATAAGCAGAGCCAGGCCAATCTGGCTGCCGCGGACGCCAACGTCAGCCGCCTGGAACAGCTGGAAGGGTTTAAAGACGTCTACGCTCCGTTTGATGGCGTGCTTACCCGGCGCAACGTGGACCCCGGCGCGCTGATCAATGCCGGCGCCCAGGCAGCGGGCCGCGAGCTGTTTGACCTTGCCCGCGTCGACCCTCTGCGGGTTTATGTCAGCGTCCCGCAGGCCTACGCTCCGTACATCAAGGTCGGGGCAAAGACTCCGGTCCTACTGCAGGAATTTCCCGGACAGAAGTTCTACGGCATTATTGTGCGCACCGCCGAGGCTATCGACACAAACACACGCACCTTGCTGACCGAAGTCGATGTGCCGAACAAAGACGGCCGCTTGTTGCCGGGATCATTCGGCGAGGTACATTTTGCCGTTGGCTCGAATGTGGATAAAGTTACCGTTCCCATCAATACGATGTTATTTCGTGCCCAGGGCGCGCAGGTCGCGGTGGTTGGCCCCGACAGCAAAGTGGAGTTGCGTCCGATTAACATTGGCCGTGATTACGGCTCCTCGCTGGAAGTTCTAGGCGGCTTATCCGCCACGGACCAGATTGTCGTGAATCCGGCCGATTCACTTGAGCAGGGTCAGCAAGTAAATGTAGCCAAGCCCAGCCAACAGAATCAGGGGCAGCAGAAAGGCGGGGCATCGTGAAGCGTTCTTCACTTTGCTTAGCGCTTGCACTGCTCGGGTTTTTAGCCGGATGCACAGTGGGTCCGCGCTATAGCCGTCCTCCGGCGCCGGTTCCCGCGCCGGATGCATGGAAAACGCAACCACCCTGGCAGCCCGCGCAACCTGAAGACCAGATTCCCAAAGGCGAGTGGTGGAAAGTATTCAACGATCCACGGCTCAATGATTACGAAGAGCAGCTGCTTAAAGCCAACCAGTCACTCATCGCGTCGCGCGACAGCCTGGAGCAGGCGCGGTCGCTGGCGCGGGTTGCGACTTCGGGATTGTTCCCGCAGCTCTCGACCGATCCTTCCGTGGTGCGGGAGCGCGGATCGGGAAATCGTCCGCTGAACGGTGAAGTCCCCGTCATAATCAATGGAGTGACGCAAGCGGTTCCACCCTACACCGAGAGCGTTTACACGATTCCCTTCAACATCAGCTATGAAGTCGATGTCTTCGGTCGAGTGCGGCGCGGGATTGAAGCCGCCAATGCCACGCTGCAATCCACGGCCGCCGATCTTCAGAACGCGCAACTGGTGCTCACCGCTGAGCTGGCCGCGGACTATTTCAGCCTCCGCGAGCTGGATGCGGAATACAACGTGGTGAAGGAATCGGTGGGCTACCAGCAAAAAGGTTTGGATCTGGTGAACCGCCAGCATGAGGAAGGCATCACTAGCGGACTCGAACCCGCTCAGCAGGCCGCGCTGCTCGACGCAACCCGGTCCCAACTGTCTTTAGTGCAGGAATCGCGCGCGCAATATGAGCACGCGATCGCGGTACTGGTTGGACAGCCCGCGTCCATGCTGAACGTGCCGGTTGACCCGTTGAACGCGACACCTCCTCCGGTTCCGCTGGGCGTGCCGTCCGATATTCTGCAGCGCCGTCCGGATGTCGCCTCGGCCGAGCGGCAGATGGCGTACCAAAATGCGCAAGTCGGCATCGCGCGTGCGGCTTTCTATCCCCAGATCACGCTGAGCGGCTCGGGAGGTTGGCAGAGCACGCAAATTGCGCCGTTGCTCAACGCGCCCAGCCTTTTCTGGTCGCTGGGCGCGGACGCTTTGGAGCCAATCTTCGAAGGCGGCCGGAACCGGGCTAATCTGGCTGCCGCCCGTTCCGCGTACGATCAGTCTGTCGCGACCTATCGCCAGTCTGTTCTCACGGCGTTTCAGCAAGTGGAAGACGGCATCAGCAATCTGAGCACGCTTTCGCAAGCCCTCAAGACGCAAGGCGCGGCCGTGGAAGATGCGCGGCGCGAGCTTACCATCGCCAACAACCGGTACATCGGCGGAGCCACCAGTTACCTTGACGTGATCACTGCGCAAACGACTCTTCTCGCCAGCCAGCGTCTTGAAACGCAGTTGCTTGGCCAGCAGATGGTAAGTTCTGTTTATCTGGTGAAGGCTCTCGGCGGCAGCTGGGACGCCAGCGAACTTAACAGCCAGCAAGTTCATCCTCAAGCGAATCAGGTCTTACAACCATGATCCCCAGCCTAGCTTCGCCTATACATATGTTGACATAATAGTAATAAAGGCTTAACATGGACTTGGTGCTTCTGAGATTCCTAATCTCTCGAGCACTTGAATGACCAGCCCTTCCAAGTTTCATGTTCGTAACTACAGGAAACGCATTTCCATGTTCCTGCAACTGTCATCCTGAGCCAAAGGGAGCCCCATGAAGAATACAAAGTTCCTCGTGAAAGTGAATCGTGGCGGAGCGCGTGCCGCTGAATACGTCCTCCGCATCGACCGCACCCCTATTCAAACCACCACCAACAAGAAAATGGCTCTGGCCATGGGTCGATTTACCGCCGAAGATGCCGTCAAGTTGATGCAGAATTCCCGCTGCACCCCGGAATTGATCTCAGTCCAGGCTTAAACCACCCCAAGGATTGTGTTTTGGCATCACGGTATGTCTTCGGGCATGCCGTGAACATGTTCTAATCTAGCCTTTTCTAATACAGCCTTCCCCTTCGCTTCTAACGAACTTCCATTCTTAGGAATCGCACCCGCACAATTATTATTAACGCGCCGCAGGGATGCCGCGTTCGCTGTTGGGCTTTGATCCGCTCAAAGCGAAAAACAGAATATAGAGGTAGCAGATGACCGGCAGGAAGAATGCATGGTGAATGCCTATTTTGTCGGCAATCGCGCCTTGCGCGAGAGGAATCAGCGCCCCGCCCACGATGGCCATGATCAGAATTCCCGAGCCGTCACCGGTGAGCGGCCCCAGTTCCGCGACTCCTAAAGCAAAAATGCTAGGGAACATGATGGAGTTGAAGAAGCCCACCAGGATGATGCTCCACATGGCGAAGTGGCCGGTGCTTAGCATCGAGACCATTACCAGCGCTGCGGCGCAAACGGCACAGATACCCAGCAAACGCCCGGTCTTCATCTTCTGCAATAGCCCGGACCCAATAAAGCGCCCGACCATCGCGCCGCCCCAATAAAAAGCTACTAAACTGGCCGCTGCTTTTTCGGTCAGGCCGCCGATTTCCGGCTGCGTAAAATAACTCACTAGAAAGCTTCCGATGGCGACTTCCGCGCCCACATAGACAAAGATGCCGATCACACCGAATACCAGGTTGGGATGTCTCCAGATCGAGTCGTTCACCTTTTCGCCGACTTTGTGCTGAGCCTGGGGAATTTTTGGCAGCTTGAAACTTCCAATGGCAATCGCCAGCACAACCAGCGCGACTCCGAGGCCGACATACGGCAGCTTGACGGTGGAAGCTTCATGCAGGCGATAGGCTTGAAGTGCGTCCGGAGCTAGTGCACGAATCTCCTCCATCGTTTTCGGCGCGGCACTCAGAATCAGCAGTCCGCCAAAAAAAGGCGCAAGAAAAGTTCCCAGGGAATTGAAGGCCTGCGTAAGGTTCAAGCGGCTGGATGCAGTTTGCGGCTTGCCGAGCACCGTGACATAGGGGTTAGCGGCCACTTGCAAGCAAGTAATTCCCGCTGCGAGCACGATGAGCGCTACAAGGAACAGCGGGTATGACGGAACGCTGGCAGCGGGCACGAAGAGAAACGCGCCCAATCCCATGGTCAGCAGACCGAGCACCATCGACCGCTGATAGCCTATCCAATCGATGATCTTCGCCGACGGTATGGAGAACAAAAAATAAGCCCCAAAAAAGGCGAACTGAATCAGCATGATTTCCGCGTAATTCAGATCGAAGATGGGCTTCAGGTGAGGGACCAGAATGTCATTGAGGCAGGTTAGAAAGCCCCACATGAAAAATAGCGTAGTCACCACCGTCAAAGGCCCGGTGTAGGAGGAGGAAGAAGAAGAGTCAGGAGAAACCGTGGTCGAACTGCCGGGGCTCGCAATTGACATATTTTGGGTTCCGCTGGGCATGATAGCACTGGAGCGCCTCGGCTGGACATTTCTCCGCGCGGAAAAAAGCCAACCTTATGCCGGGTTACCCGCGATATCTTGCAGCTTTACCAACCAGTTCGCCGGTTCCGGCAGAATTGCGAAGGTGGGAAGCTTGCCGCGCACCATGGCAACTTCGTCGCAGCGGTGAAATCTTGGGCAGACGTGGCAATCTTTGTAGATCTTGTCAGGAAGATCTTCGCGCTGAGCCATCTGAAATCCCTGGCGCGCGAAAAATTCCGGGGCACGGGTAAACAGGCAGATGCAATCCACGCGATGGCGTTTCGCCTCGGCCATCAGAGCCTTCATCAGGCGGCTGCCGCCACCCTTGCCCTGCACCTGCGGCCCAACCGTGATCGAACGGATTTCGGCCAAATGCGTTCCATAAAGATGAAGCGCGCCGCAACCGATAATGCGGCCCTCATCTTCGAGGACGACAAAGTCCCTTACGTTTTCGCAGATCTCCGGCAGGGTGCGCGGGAGCAACGTACCATCGTGCGAATAAGCTGAGATTAAATCGTGAATATGCCGGGCATCGGGCAAAATAGCTTTACGCGTGCGCATGAAGGTTGACCTCCTCGCGCAGCGTTTGAATCTTCTGTCGCGCCGCCACAACGGCTTGCCGCACACGATTTGGCGCCGTACCGCCGACAACATCGTGCATCGCCAGCACGGCTTCGAGTTTCAGGCATTCGTAAAAATTCTCGCTGAATTCGGGATTGATTGCGCGCAACTCTTCCAGCGGCAAATCCTGAAGCTCACAGGTTTTTTCCAGGCAAAGCTTCACGGCCTTGCCGATTTGCTCGTGCGCCACGCGGGACGGCACTCCACGCTTCACCAGGTATGTTGCCGCAGCCCAGGCGTTCATGAAGCCGGATTGCGCGGCGTGGCGCATCCGCGGTTCGTCGAACTCTACCGCGGCCATCCAACCGGCAACGAGCGGCAACAACGAGAGCACTGTATCGGTAGCAGCGAAGAGCGGCTCTTGAGTCTCCTGCAAGTCCTTGTTGTAGGCGAGCGGCAAGCCTTTCAACGTGACCGCCAACGCGGTGGCATTTCCAATCACACGGCCGGTTTTACCGCGCACCAGCTCAAGCAGGTCGGGATTCTTCTTTTGCGGCATAGCGCTGCTGCCGGTGGAATAGGCCTCAGGCAATTTCACAAAGCCAAACTCCTGCACCGAGAAAATGATCATCTCCTCGGCCCAGCGGCTTAGATGGAGGCTGACAAAAGAAAGCGCATTGACGAACTCGAGTGCGAAATCGCGGTCACTCGTGGCATCGATGCTGTTCGCGGTCGGCCCCGAGAAATCGAGCCCCTGGGCCATGAATGGACGATCCAACGGAAGCGTTGCGCCCGCTACTGCGCCCGATCCAAGAGGACAAACATTCATACGCCTGCGGCAATCGGCAAGCCGGTCGGCATCGCGAATGAACATCTCGACGTAAGCCAGCAACCAATGTCCTATCAGGACCGGTTCGGCATGCTGCAAATGCGTATATGCGGGCATCGCGGCAGTGCCGGCCTGTTCCGCTCGTTCCGCCAAAACTGAACAAAGCTCGGCGAGTTCCGTCCGCAACTGATCGATCGCTGCCCTCACGTATAGCCGAAGATCGGTCGCAATCTGCTCGTTGCGGCTGCGACCGCTGTGAAGTTTGTATCCCACGTCGCCGATGCGAGCCACCAACTGCTTCTCCACAAAATGGTGCACGTCCTCGGCTTCAGCGTCATCAACCAAGCCCTTCGAGGCGACTGCTTCTTCGCCGGTCTTCTGTAGTCCCTCAAGAATGCTGATGAGTTCATCGGCAGAAAGCACGCCTGCATTCTTCAAAGCACGCGCATGGGCCGCGCTGGCTGCGAGTTCATAGCGCAGCAATCGCCGGTCGAAATCGAAAGATCGCTGCCAGTGCTCGAATTGCGGATCCAGCGACTGGTGGAACCGTCCCGACCACATTTTCATTGCGGCACCTCCACACGCGCGCGGGCGCGGCTGCGCGAGGGCAGGCCAAGGATGCGAATAAAACCGGCGGCATCTTTTTGATCGTATTCCTCGCCCATGGTGAAGGAAGAAAGATCGGTGCGATAAAGCGAATACTCGCTCTGGCGGCTCACAATCGACACGTTTCCTTTGTATAACGAAAGCGTCACCGTGCCGGTGATTTCCTTTTGGGTGGTGGCGACGAAAGCGTCCAGCGCTTCACGCAGCGGAGTAAACCATAGGCCGAAATAAACCAGCTCGGCATATTTCAAAGCCACTTGTTGCTTGAAGTGCGCGAGCTCACGCTCAAGGCACAGAGCTTCCAGTTCGCGATGCGCTGCGATCAGCAAGGTTCCACCGGGAGTTTCATAGCATCCACGCGATTTAATCCCAACGAAGCGATTCTCCACGAGATCGACGCGTCCGATAGCATTGCGCGCGCCGATTTCATTCAGCAGGTCGACCAGAGAAACCGGATCGAGTTTGAGGCCTCCTACGGAAACCGGCACACCTTTTTCGAATCCGATGGTCACCTGCTCCTCTTTGTCGGGAGCCTCCTGGGGCGAGCGAGTCATCTGCCACGTGGTGGGAAGCGGCGAGTTGGCGGCATCTTCCAGCTCTCCGCCTTCGTGGCTCAAGTGCCACAGATTGCGGTCGCGGCTATGAATCTTTTCCCGGCTGGCGGTGACAGGGATGCCATGCTGGGCAGCATAATCAAGGCAATCTTCCCGTGACTTCAACGACCACTCGCGCCACGGCGCAATTACTTTTAGCTCGGGAGCGAGGGCCTGATAAGTTAATTCGAAGCGCACCTGATCGTTGCCTTTGCCGGTGCAACCGTGCGCAACTGCGGTTGCGCCCTCGCGCAGAGCCACTTCGACCTGGTGTTTCGCAATTACAGGCCGCGCCAGCGACGTTCCAAGAAGATATTTGTGCTCATACACCGCACCGGCCTGGAGCGCGGGAAAAACATATCCCGTGAGAAACTCCTCGCGCAGGTCCTCAACCACCACCTTGCTGGCGCCCGTGGCATAAGCCTTCTCGACCACAGCTTCGATGTCATCACCCTGGCCTACATCGCCGACCATGGCGATGACGTTGTAAGAATAATTTTCCTTGAGCCAGGGAATAATGATGGATGTATCGAGTCCCCCGGAATAGGCAAGGACAACGGTTTCAGGCATGAGCCCTCCTCGCAGGCAGGCGATCGCCGCCGCCCATCAATAGATAAAGTATCGCTTTTTGCGCGTGCAGGCGATTCTCTGCCTGCTCGAAGATCAGCGAATGCTCGGAGTCCATGACTTCATCCGTAACTTCGAGCCCCCGATGAGCCGGAAGACAATGCATGAACACCGCATGCGGCGCGGCTTCCGACATAAGTTCAGAATTTACCTGGTAGGGCGGGAAAATCTCGGTCCGGTCCTGCTCTTCTTTCTCCTGACCCATGCTGACCCAGGCGTCGGTGTAGACCGCGTCTGCCCCGGCAACTGCTTCGTGCGGATCGGTGAGCAAGTCAATTTCGGCGCCGGTTTCTGCTGCGATTTCGTACGCATCCGCCACGATCTGCGAATCTGGTTCGTATCCCCGCGGGGTGGCGATGCGGATGCGTGATCCCAGGCATGCGGCGGTGAGCAGAAGCGAATGCGCAACATTGTTGCCATCGCCAACATAGGCCAGACAGCGATTGCGTAAATCTCCGTATCTTTCGGCGAGCGTCAGATAATCCGCCAGAGCCTGGCAGGGATGCTCGAGATCGCTGAGCGCGTTGATCACTGGAATTGAGGCATGTTGCGCCATGCCCTCAATGGTTTGCTGCGAGAAGGTGCGCAGCACGATCAGATCGACCCAGCGCTCGAGATTGTGCGCCACATCGCTCAGCGATTCGCGCGCGTCCAGGCGCTCTTTCGTCTGATCGACAAACATCGCATTTCCGCCCAGGCTTGCCATCCCAGCTTCAAACGTCAGCCGCGTTCGCAAGGAGGGCTTCTCGAAAAACATGACGACTTGCCGCCCGGTCAGGGCACGCCAAAAATCCGAGGGCCGCGATTTCATCATTGCCGCCAATTGCAAAACGGCGTTCACGCCTTTCGGCCCGAGATCCCGCGTCGAAACCAGGTCATGACACCAGAAGGTCTGCGGCGCTCTTGCGGGAATATCCGCCGGACTGCCATGCACGTGAGTGTTCAATTCGAACTCCTTCTTCTGCGATTGCGAAGCGTGTTTCAAACGGCTTGTAGATAAAGAACTCATGAATACGTAACCTCCGTACCACACGACAGCTTGGTCAAATAAAATTGGGGCAAAACTTCCGCCTCGGCGGCAGGCAGAATGCGCACCCTGCGCACGCCTTGCTTCAGCGCCAGCCCGCAGGCTTGCAGCTTGGGCAGCATGCCTCCGCTAATCACGGAGTGGGCCGCCAGATCGGCCGCCTGTTTTGTGGTGAGCCAGGGCATGACGCTGCCGGCTGCATCCTTCACTCCGGGTACGTCCGTGAGGAAGATCAGCGTATCGGCGTGGCAAGCGGCAGCACAGGATGCCGCCATTTCATCGGCATTCACGTTGTAATATTCGCCATCGGCGCCCAGGGCAAGGGAGGCCATCACGGGGATGCCACCACACTGCCATAACGATTCAATCCAGCACGGGTCGGCAAAACAAATCTCACCCACAAATCCCAAATCTTTTCCGTGAACAAATTTTTTGCGCGCGCGGAACGTCATTCCATCCCCGCCACTGAAACCAATCGCGGGCGTCCCTTCCGATTGAATCGCCGCTACGAGCTTTTTATTTACAATTCCAGCCAACACCATGAGGGCAACGTCGCGCGTCTCCGCATCGGTTACGCGCAGACCATTTACAAATTCGCTTTTCTTGCCCAAGCGCTCCAGCATGCGAGTCAGGGCCGCGCCTCCGCCATGTACCACGGCTACGCGATGGCCATCCTGCGCCAGTTCGGCAATGGCCTGGGCGCATTTGCGCAGCGTTGCAGCGTTTTCCATTGCCGACCCGCCGATTTTCACCACGATGGTCATTGCAGTCCCTCCCGCTCTTCCCAGCCGTACATCAGATTCATGTTCTGCGCCGCCTGGCCCGCGGCACCTTTGAGCAGATTGTCCACGCAAGAAACCAGCACCAGGCGCTGGCCATCCTCGGCGAGGCAAAATCCCAGGTCGCAGTGGTTGGTGTGCAGTGAAAATTGCAACTGCGGTAACTGCCCTGCGGGAAAAACTCTTACCCAGTGCTTGCCGGTGTAAAAATTGCGCAAGCACGATTCAATTTCGCTGGCAGTCTTCGACCGATTCAAATTCACATAAATGGTGGATAAAATTCCTCGGGGAATCGGCAAAAGATGGGTCGTGAACGTCAGCTCTGCATCTTCCAGCCCGAGCTGTTCGACCATCTCTCCGAGATGCCGATGGTTGAAGACGGAATATGCCGAAAAATTCTCGGCGATTGAGACAAAATGAGTACGCGCGTGGGGAACTTTTCCCGCGCCTGAAACTCCCGACTTAGAATCGGAAATGACGCCGCGAGTGCGGTCGATCAGCCCGGCGCGAAGCAGAGGAGCCAGCGCAAGAATCACCGAAGTCGCGTAGCAGCCTGGATTGGCCACAAGCTGCGCCGACGCGATGCGGTCGCTGTTCAACTCTGGCAAACCGTATACGGCTCTCTCCGTCAGCTCGTCCGCCGTCACCGCATCGGCATCTTCGAACGAGTAAATCGCTCGATGCTGGGCCTGTTTCAGTCTCCATGCTCCGCTTAAGTCGATCACGCGCAGGCCTTGCGCGATCGCCTCCGGTACCAGCGCTCGCGATGCTTCATGCGGCGTCGCCAGAAAAAGTAACTGGACGCCTTGCCGCTTCAACTCTGGCCATGAAAGCGTCCGTAACGGATATCCGCCGTTTCCTGCCAACTGGGGAAACACCTGAGCCAGATCTGTCGCGCTATCGCTCCCGCCTTCACGACGCAGAAGGACCGGCTTTTCCAGCCTCGGGTGCCGCTCGAGGATTCGAGTCAACTCCAGTCCGGAATATCCGCTTGCGCCCAGCAATGCGGTTTTTAATCTTGCGGACATCAGGCCAGCATCTCCTCGATTCGTAACGCAACCTTCTTCGCGCCATCCTTGTCGGGACAAACAATCAAAATGGTGTCGTCACCGGCAATCGTTCCCAATACTTCCTCCCAATCCTGCTCATCCAGCGCGGCCGCCACAGGCTGCGCGCTGCCAATAATCGTTTTCAGCACCAGTTGGTTCTGTGCCGAGCGGACATTTAATACGAATTCCCGCACCAGTCGCTGCACCGGGGGCAACGCCAATCCGGAAGCCCCGTCGCCTTGAGGTATGGCATAACCGGCTGCCGTCTTGCTCAAGTTGAGATCGCGAATATCGCGCGACAACGTCGCTTGACCTACCTTGAACCCCCGTTTGCGCAGAGCCCGCTGGAGATCCTCCTGGCTGGCCACGGGACCCTGTCGCACGGCTTCCAAAACTGCGCGCTGTCTCAATACTTTATTCATGATGAATAATTATTCAGTATGATGAATAATTATTCTCTTATCTTACAGGCTATGCCTGACCTGTCAAGCCGAAATAGCACCCTGGGGCAAACTTTCATAACCCCGCAGACCAAACTTGCAGCCAGGCAAATCCTTGCTACACTACTCGCGTTTCGGAAAGGCTGATCGCCGCAAGAGAATCACGCGGGACAAAGACAAATATGAAAGGCAGGCCTAGCCTAATTGCCGAATTGATCGCGGAATTTCTCGGCACTTTCATTCTGATCCTCTTTGGCTCGGGAGTCGTGGCCATGGTGGTGCTGTTCCCGTCGGAGTCCTACGGCGGCTATACCAACATTACGCTCGGCTGGGGACTCGCGGTGACCATGGGGATTTACGTTTCCGGAAAAGTTTCCGGAGGGCATCTCAATCCCGCGGTCACGCTGACCCTCGCGGTATTTCGCGGCTTCCCCTGGCGCAAGGTTATCCCCTACTCGATTGCGCAAACTTTCGGGGCTTTCCTAGCCGCGGCCTTGGTCTACAAAAACTACCTTCCCGCGTTTCACCGCTTCGATCCCCAACTGGAAAAAACTGCCGGAGTTTTCACCACGTTCCCAGCCTTTCCCGCGTGGCCGCAGGCTGGCTTTCTGGATCAGGTGATCGGGACCGCTCTGCTCCTGCTGATGGTCTTGACCATCATCGACGAGCTGAATATTCCGCCGGGAGCGAACTTGGCTCCTGTGATGATCGGGCTGGTCGTCGTAGCCATAGGCATGAGCTTCGGCGGCATGCACGGCTATGCGATTAACCCAGCTCGCGACTTTGGCCCACGGCTTTTTACCGCGATGGCCGGTTTCAAGAATAATGGCCTTACCGATGGCCCGCGGGTCTGGTGGGTTCCAGTGTTTGCGCCACTGCTCGGTGGACTCATCGGTGGGGCGGTATACGATTTCGGCATCCGGCGCTTTCTCCGGCAAATGCAGCCGCAGCCCACTTCCGGCGAATAAGGAGGGCTTTTGCGATATATCCTTGCCCTTGACCAAGGCACGACCAGTTCGCGGGCGTTGCTGTTCGATCGCCAGGGCCGTGTGCGAGCTGTTGCCCAGCGGGAGTTCAAGCAAATTTTCCCTCAGCCCGGCTGGGTAGAGCACGATCCGGAAGAAATTGCAGATTCGCAGGTTGCGGTTGCGCTGGAGGTGCTAGCGAAAGCGCAGGTGAAGGCAAGCGAAGTCGCCGCGATCGGCATCACCAATCAGCGCGAGACCGCAATTGTGTGGGATCGTGCAACCGGCAAGCCAATTCACAACGCGATCGTCTGGCAGGATCGCCGGACTGCGCCATTTTGCCAGCAACTTAAGGGACAAGGTCACGAGAGCCTCATCCAGCAGCGCACCGGGCTCCTGATTGACGCTTACTTTTCCGCCAGCAAGATTTCCTGGATTCTCGCTAACGTCCCGCACGCGCGTGAGCTTGCAGATGCGGGGCAGTTGGCGTTCGGAACGGTCGATAGCTGGCTCCTATGGAAGCTGACTGGTGGCCGCCTGCATATTACTGACGCCAGCAACGCATCCCGCACCATGCTCTTTAACCTGCATTCCGGAACTTGGGATCAGGAATTGCTCGACATCTTTCGAATTCCAGCCTCGATGCTGCCCACCGTACGTGCCTCCAGCGAAGTTTATGGAGAAGTAAGCTCTATCGACGCGCTGACCGGCATCCCAATCGCCGGAATTGCCGGGGATCAACAGGCTGCGCTCTTCGGACAACAATGCACTCGGCCCGGCCTTACCAAGAACACATACGGGACGGGATGTTTCATGTTGCAGAGCACGGGCAGCAAAGCGGTCGCATCGACGAACCGCCTGCTGACCACGGTGGCATGGAAGATCGGGAATAAAACCGATTACGCGCTCGAGGGGAGCGTGTTCGTGGGAGGAGCCGTGGTGCAATGGCTGCGCGATGGTCTGGGAATCATTCGCACGTCGGTCGATGTGGAAGCCCTGGCGAATTCCGTTTCCGATAATGGCGGGGTTTACTTCGTGCCCGCTTTTGTTGGGCTGGGCGCACCCCACTGGGATTCCTACGCCCGCGGCTCGATCTTCGGCCTTACTCGCGGGAGCAATGCGGGGCACATTGCACGCGCCGCGCTGGAGAGTATCGCCTTCCAGGTTGCCGATCTGATGGACGCCATGCAAACCGATACCGCAACTCCGCTTCCGGAGTTACGCGTGGACGGAGGGGCTTCCGCCAACGACGCCCTCATACAATTCCAGGCAGATATCCTTGGCGTGCCGGTGATCCGGCCCGCTGTAACGGAAACCACGGCGTTAGGCGCGGCCTTCCTTGCAGGATTAGCTGCGGATTTCTGGAAACCGGGGACACTTGAAGATCTGGCAAGCGAGAAGCGCACGTTTACTCCCCGAATGTCGAGGTCGAAAGCGGTCGAACTGAAGGATAGATGGAAGGATGCGATTTCGCGCACCAGACAGTGGGAACACCAACATTCCGAAACTGCAAAATAATTGGCCGGAATAGAGCCGAGCTGCTTTTTTGCACTACACTTTCATCTCAGTTGATCGGATTTAAAACCTCGTGTCCTCAGGATCGGTACAGAGACCTACCTATGTCTCGATTTCAAATCAGGGTTCCCGATTCTCTTCCAGTCCGTTCATCTCTGCAACTCGATTCGCTTCCGAGACTCGGCATCGCTTCGAGGAACCTCCTGTGCTGAATCAACCACGCACTGTTGTTGGACTGGGCGAATTGCTGTGGGATTTATTTCCCGCTGGAAAACAGCTGGGAGGAGCGCCGGCGAACTTCGCCTACATTACTTCTCTACTCGGGGATCGCGGAATTCCCGCCAGCCGTCTGGGCAATGACAGGTTGGGGGATGAAGCAATCCAGCGTCTTGGCGAGCTTGGACTCTCCACAGAATTTGTGCAGCGCGACGCGGAACATCCGACCAGCACGGTGAAAGTTGAAGTGGACTCCGCCGGACAGCCGCGATTCGAACTTTCCGAATCGATCGCGTGGGATTTTTTTGACTGGAACGCACAGTGGCAAAAACTGGCGGGAGAAATTGACGCGGTGTGTTTCGGTTCTCTGGCACAGCGCTCGGAGCGCAGCCGCGCGACGATTCGCAATTTTTTGCTTGGGACGCGGCCCGACGCGATCAGAATCTTTGACGTCAACCTTCGGCAACATTTCTTCACTGCCGAGGTTGTCGGCGCTTCGATGAAGCTGGCGACCATCCTCAAGCTAAACCACGAAGAGCTTCCGCGAGTCATGAAGTTGCTGGGGTTGGAGCATCGCCGCCTGAAGGAATCGGGGCACCGTTTGCGGGATGAATATGAGCTCAAATTAGTTTGCATAACCCGGGGAACCGATGGAAGTCTGCTGATCTCTGAAAAAGACAGTTGCGAACATCCGGGCTTCCGCGTGAAGGTCGCCGACACAGTCGGGGCTGGAGACGCATTCACCGCAGCGATGGTGCATGGCTACCTGCGCGGAATTTCTCTCGCGGAAATCAATGAGGCGGCGAATCGGGTTGGCGCGTGGGTGGCAAGCGAGCCCGGCGGAACACCGGCGCCCGAGGCTGGCGATTTGAGACATGCATTGGCCCAGATTCGATAGTCGCGAGTACCAAGCGGCGAGTGGGTGCAATTACGGTTTCTCGGTACTCGGTACTCGGTACTCGCGACTACCCAGCGCTTCGACGGCCGCTTGCAGTTCTCTAGCAATCTGCGCCGGGTCGCTATCCGCCGCGAAACGCATGGGACGCCCGATGCGCACGCCGATCTCGTGGGGGCGCGCAAACTTTCTGCCCGCGTGTTTCACCTCAAACAGGCCCACAATGCTCAACGGCAGCACCGGGATATCCAAATTGTTCGCCAGCAATCCAATTCCCGCGCGAAACGGATTCATGTTTCCGTCCACCGTGTGCCGCCCCTCGGGAAAAACCAGCACGCTGTATCCGCGGTCAACGGCGCGGCCGGCGTAGGCAAAGCTTTGCCGGAACCCCGCTTCGCGCGGCAGCGGGAAAAGATTCAGCAGCGATACTCCCAGCACCCACTGCATGCGATCATAAAGTTTTCCAAAAATGTTTCTGCCAGGAGCAGGCGAGTGCAGCCTCTCCAAAGCCTCGCCGCCCGTCGCCGTCGCAATCCGGTTCCGCAACCTCGCCGGTAAAGCCGCCTGCACGAATCCCAGATCTATATCTCCAATGTGATTGCAGACGACCAGCAGTGGCCCATTCCACCCGCGCAGATTCTCTCGCCCTTCAATGCGAGGCCAGCCCAGCAGCATTACCGCCGGCATCATCAAGAAATACCGCGCCAGCCATCGTAACCAGGTTACCGGCCAGCGCAATGCCCAGCCGGGATAATGATACGTGATGTGCTTCACCTCTCCCCGCAACATCTTTTCCACGTCGCCCACGGTGCGCGCCGCGCTGAAACTAGTGTCGCTCAGATCCACCTGATAGCGATCTTCCAGTGCGCTGATCAGTTCCACCCGATCCAACGAGCTCAACCCGAGATCAGAATCGAGCTTCGCGTCGGCATTCATCGCTACGGCCCCGCGTCCTGTAATGCGCCCGATCATCTCCATCAAAGGATCGTTACTCGCAATGTTCTTCGTCCCCGCGTTCAGGATTTGTTGCTTCGCGAATTCTGCAATAACATTCCGCCGCGGCTTTTGCGTATTCGTGCGTGGAAAATCTTCCTGCGGCCATTGCAGCCACATTCGCATACGCTGAAACTCCGCCAGCGACTGGTTTGCGCGTTCCACCGCATGCTCGGCCCGCGCACCTTCTCGCAAAATCAGCACCGCGCAAGGCTCGGCATTCCCCCCGCGTTCAATTCCGACCACCACACAATCTTGTATCTCCGGCTGCCGCCGCAGCGCGCTTTCCAAATCTTCGGGATAAATATTCAGGCCCGCCGGAGTGACGATCACTTCTTTCTTGCGGCCCTTGAAATAAAGATTCCCCTGCGCATCGAGCGCCCCAATGTCTCCTGTGGGATACCAACCGTCTTTATCTGCGACCCCGGCAGCCAAACCATCTCCGGTCGCGTGACCCCGGCTCCAATATCCCGCCGCCACTCCGCCGCCGCGAATCAAGATTTCTCCATCCTCCGCCATTTTCAATTCGCGTCCCGGCAACACCTTGCCAATCGATCCTTTTCCGAGTTTGAAGGGATGATTCACGCTGATCAGCGAGGTCGTCTCGGTCAACCCATATCCCTGAATCGCGGCATAGCCGAGCCGTCCCCAAAACTCTTCGGTGTCGGAATCCAGCGCGGCTCCTCCAGAAATGAACGCCCAAAACTTCCAGCCAAATTGTTGCCGCACGTCACGGAAGATCCACCAGCGGCGCAGGAAATGCTTCCCCGCGGAAGCCTTAAACCGCGTGTGGAAGTTTTCGAGCTTCCCGCTATCTTCGAGACCGCGCTCAATCTTTTGTTTGAGCGATTGCAACACTCTCGGCACGCTCACCAGGACAGAGACGCGCTCCCGCCGTATCGTCCCGATAATCTCCGATGGCTTCAACTCGTCCTGAAAGATCACCGTTCCGCCCAGCAGCGGCGGCAAGAACATTCCCAGAAATTGTCCGAAGACATGGCTCAGCGGCAGCAAATTTAAAAACCGCACTGGATGCACCCAACGCTCATACTTCAGATAAGGCTGCATCTCCCGCTCCAGCGGAGCGATGTTCGCCAGCACATTGCCATGCGTGATCATCACGCCCTTGGGTTCCGCGGTAGTGCCGGAAGTAAACACAATCTGGAGGGTGTCTTCGCGGCCGATGACTGCATCTGGGGGAAGGCCGAGGGTACCGCGTCCACGTTCCGCTTGGGCGAGAATTTTTACTTCCTCAAGAGTTATTACAGGATCTGCTCCAATCTCCGAGACATGTTTCCGCGAACAAACCCAAAGCTTCGCCTCGACCTCTTGCGAGACCCTTGCAGCAAAATCCCCGGACGCCCCATTATCCATTGGAACCACCACCACCCCGCGCATGGCGCATCCAAAGAACGCTGCAACCCATTCCGCCGAGTTCTCGGCCCACAACATCACACGATCGCCTTTTGCGATTCCGCGCCCCTCCAAGTCCCGGCAGAAACCGAGGGCCATCTCCAGCACTTGACCATAAGTGAACCATTCCCTCCGGTATCCGTTGCGCTGCCCATAGGCACGCTCGTCGCGATGCGCTTGAAAGTGCTGCAAAAAGAACTGTCGTAGCGATTCGGACATAAGGGACTGGCTGGTCTGGAGAGTCTCCCGTAATCAACTTTAGTTGCAGATAATAGCCTGCTTCAGCGCACCGCAGATTCTGGGCCTCACCAATAAGATCCTTATTACCGGACTACTGCCCTCGCCTGGCACGTCGCGAACGTCAGCATCCAACATGGGATATTCGGTTCAAAGCACATTTATACCCCTCAGGAAGAGGCGTCCAGCAGCACTCCGACCCCTGATTCCCTTGGTAACCCAGTCGTACACTCCCTTCTGGTAACCCTTGGTAACCATACGATTCACCCCCTCCAGCCGTACAATTGCCCTTGTCCAACCGGCCATCTCAGGAACAGGAGTTTGGCCAGCAGACGTTTTTTCAGAGTTACATTCCCAGGAGCGTTTATCCGTCTCCTGAGTGCAGGTTTTAGGTTCAGGGCAGGGCTGGAGTTCGTACTCATATGGCGTTCGGTTTCGGGTTCAACAAACAGAAGGTGCTCAGCGCTGCGGAGAAGTACGTCCAGCAGGGCAAGATGCAGAATGCCATCGCTGAGTACGAGAAAGTCATCAAGGCCGACCCTAAGGATCTTACGGTCACCAATACGATCGGAGATCTTTATTCCCGCCTGGGCGACGCCGGCAAAGCCACCGATTGCTTCAAGACTGTAGGCGATGCTTATGCTTCGCAAGGCTTCACGGTCAAAGCGATCGCGATGTACAAAAAAATCAGCAAGCTCAAGCCTTCGCTCGAAAGCTTGCTGAAGCTGGCTGAACTCTACACCCAGCAGGGACTGTTTAACGACGCACGCGCGCAATATCTGCAAGTCGCGGAAGAATTTCTCAAGTCAGGCGAGCTGGAGAACGCGGTTCGCATCTTCCAGAAGATTCTGGAAATGGATCCCGAGAACTCAGCCATGCGCATCAAGCTGGCGGAAGTTTATGTTCGCCTGGGCAAGAAGCCCGAAGCATGGCAGATTTTCTCTTCCGCCGTGGAAACTTTGCGCGCCAAAGGTTCGCTCAGCGGCGCCGAAGAAGTGTTGCGGCGCATGCTCACGCTCGACCCCGGAAACAGCTACGCGCTGCTCATGCAAGGCCGCAATCTTCTCGATAGCGGAGATGTTGAAGGCGCCATCGAATGCCTGCAAAAAGTGCCGGATCTCGATTCAAATCCGGATGGCCTCCGCGACCTGCTCAAGGCGTATCTAAAAACCGGCCGGCTCTCCGATGCCGGAACGTTAGCCAGCAAGCTTCTCACGGTCCACAACGACCTGGCTGCGATCGCGGCTTTCGCGGACGCTCTGATGCAGGCCAGCCAATACGAAAACGCGCTTCAAGTCTATAACCAGCATGCCGACCGGCTGCTGGCGGAAGACTCGGACAAAGTCATCAAGAATCTGCATTCCATCATCGGGCATGTGCGCGATAATCCCGCCTCTCTTGAAAAGCTTCTCGAGCTTTTTAAGAAAGCCGGTGAATCTACCCACGTCACGGAAGTTCTGGAATTACTGGCGCACGCCTCGGTGCAATCCGGCGATCTGCCTCGCGCACGCGATCTTTATCAGAAGCTGGCTGCCATGGAGCCCGGCAACTCCCTGCACATGAATAATTACCAGCAGGTGGTGAGCCAGCTCGGGGGCCCGGCGGCAGAGAAATTAATTTCCGCGGAAGAAGCCGCCATCATCGTCGACGAGTTGGAGGCTACATCTCCCTCCGTGCACCAGCATTACTCCGACGCCGTGGCGCTTGCGGTGCGCGCCGCGCTCACCGACGCCGAACTTTTCATTTCCTACAACATGCCCGCCAAGGCGCTGGATCCGCTCACCGCGGCTCTGCCCCTGGCGCCTCAAGATCTGCGGCTGAACCAGCGCCTTGCCGCCCTGCACACCCGCGCGGCACGCTTTGCGGAAGCCGGCGTTTGCTGCCGTACTCTGCAGAGTGTTTACTCCGAAGCCGGACATCCGGAAGAGGCTACGCGTTACGCCGAACTCGCCGAGCGTTACGAGATGCGGTCGGCTACGGCCGAGGTTCCCGCTCCAGCCAGCAGACCTGCCACCCCGGCAGCCGCTGCCACGGGAGTTCACATTCACGTCACGTCCCCTGCTCCCGCTGCGTGGCCTGCAGCTGCGCAAGAATCTGCGGATGACCTGGAATTTGCGATCGTTGCCGACACAGACACTGAAGCAGAAGTAAGCGACGAAGTCGCGACTCAAACTTCCGATCACGCTGTCACTACGCCTACGGAAGAAACTCCGTCCGAGCTGACTGTTGGCGCAGCCGAATCGGCGCCACAAGAGGAAGAGATCGATCTCTCCTCCGAGTGGGACGACACCATCACCATCGATGCCGACGCTCTCGAGGCGGAAACTGCGGACGCAACTGTCAGCGAAGCGGCCGGCGAATCAATTTCGAGTGTTGAAGCGGATTCGGCCACGGTCGAGCAGCCAACACTTGAATCGCGAAAGCCTGGTTATGCAAAACCTGATCCGGCGCAGACCGCCGAGACTATCGAAGAGATTCGCTTCTATCTCGGGCACGGCATGCCCGAGCAGGCAGCGGCAGGCTTTCAGAAGCTTCAGACTCTGACGAATGACGAAGACATCCTGCAAGCGCTCCGTGCCGAAATCGCAGCCGGCGCGATGCAGGACGAGGTTGCGGAAGAAGTCTCTCCTGTCGAGTCGATCTCCGAATTTGCTATCGAGCAGCCGGCGGACGATGTGGCCGGACCGGAAATTTCAGCGGCCACGACGGAGCCCGTGCCGGTGGAGGAAGCTGGTGAACTAGCTTCTCTACACACGGAGATTGAATCTCCCGTGCTGCAAGCCGAGGCCGTTGTTGCACAGGAGGCCGCTGAACCACCCGCGGCGGAAGCTCCTGCGATCGCGCTTCAGGCCGAGCAATCTCCCGGCGTTCTCCAGGAATTTGTTACCGATCTCGAATCTTCGCTGGGCGAGAGTTTTCTTCCCGCCACGGTTTCGCATGAAGCTGAACCTGCGGTGGAACACGCCTCTGCCAGAACATCTTCTGCGGACCAGAGCGGCCAGCCAGAGCTGGAACCTATAGGACAATCCGCACCCACAGTCTTCGGGACACAGCAGGCGGAAGGATTAGGCGAATTCGTAGCCGACCTCGAAGCATCTCTCGGCGATAGCTTCCTCAAGAGCGCTGCAGTTACCGAACCTGCGGCAGCGCAACCCCAGTCCTCACAAGAGGAAATTGCAGCCGTGGCGGCAACACCCGCCGCCCAAGCCAGTGTTGCTCTAGCCGCCGGCGCCGCAGCGTCCTCTGGCACTTCAACCATTTCATCGCAAGCCTCCGCGCCAATGCCGCAGCAATCCGCAGCGGCCCCTGGGGTCGCCCCGCCAGCAGTTGCTCCGGGACAGCTCAGCATCCCGATCGATGACAACGCTTCTCCGCTGGTTAAAGAAGCCGGCGTCGATCTTGCCGAGATGTTCGGCGAACTGCGCCAAGATCTCGAATCGGGCGCTTCTCCCACGGACGAAGATCCCGAAACTCACTACAACCTAGGCATCGCTTTCCGCGAGATGGGGCTGCTCGATGAGGCCATCGGAGAGTTGCAGAAGACCTGCCAGGCAATCGATCGCGGGCATCCCTTCCCGCAGGTCATGCAGACTTATACCTGGCTGGCGCAATGTTTCCTCGACAAAGGCGTTCCTGAGGCCGCCATTCGCTGGTATGACAAAGCTCTTCGCACCCCAGGGGTGGACGAAGAGACTCGCACCGCTCTCCACTATGAACTGGCGTCGGCCTACGAAGCCTCCGGCGACAAGGCCTCCGCCCTGAAGCACTTCATGGAAGTCTACGGCCGCAATATCGATTATCGCGACGTGGCCGAGCGCATCAAGCCCCTGAAGTCGTAGAATAGCTCGATGGGTTTTTTCCCTTATCTTGTCTTTCGCGATTCAATATTTTCATCGAATGATTTCGGAGGGCGTTCCTCCCAGCGGAGCGCCCGGTGACCGTTGATCCCAAGCTGCCAGTAGAGAACGGTGTTGTCTCCTCTCAATCTGCACCTCTGTCGAATGAAGCGGCAACCGGGCTTCTTGAGGCGAATCCCGTCCTCGCTCGCCCCGCTTACGGCCGCATTCAGGTATTGCTGCATCGCACTTCTTTGTTTCTTTTCGTGCTGATCAGCGCCGTTGCCGGAGTCCTTCTGGTGATCCTGCCTTGGACTCCCGAATGGACGGACAACTCGCTTCTGCTATCGTTTCCGTGGCTCCGGACGCTTGTCTCAACCGGATTTTTCCGTGGCCTGTGCAGTGGCCTTGGCTTGCTGGATATCTGGATCGGTTTCTGGGAAGCCCTCCACTACCACGACCGGCAGTAACCCAAGGAATTGAGTCAGAGAATCCGTTATTAAGGTAAAGTGAGCCTCAGCCCATGATCGAAAAGCTAAAATCAGCGCCTCTGGCCTATCAGAACCCGGCTTTTCTGAACAGTCCCGACGGACGCATTCTGCGCATCCTCGCGGAGTACCAGGAACCGCTCGCCCGTTTCCGTCGCGAGCAAATTCAGGACACGGTAGTATTTTTCGGCTCCGCTCGTTTTCAGGGCACCGAGGCCGCGCAGAACAATCTTGCTGTCGCGAAAAAAAACGAAACGAATGTGCCGGGCGCGCTGCACGAGGCGAATCTCAAGCGCGCCGCGGCAGCGGTAGATATGGCGCGCTACTATGAGGACGCGCGCCGCCTTGCCCATCTGCTCACCGAATGGTCCATTCAAATTCCCGCCCGCCGTCGCCGTTTCGTGGTCACGACCGGCGGAGGGCCCGGCATTATGGAAGCGGCCAATTTAGGCGCTCATGAAGCCGGAGGCAAAAGCATCGGCCTGAACATCAACCTGCCTTTCGAGCAGAATCCTAACTCTTACATCACGCCATCTCTCAATTTCGAGTTTCACTATTTCTTCATGCGCAAGTTCTGGTTCGCCTATCTGGCCAAGGCACTGGTGATTTTCCCCGGCGGGTTCGGCACCATCGACGAACTTTTCGAGATCCTCACTCTCGCGCAAACCGATAAGCTGGCCAAAAAGATTCTCGTGGTCATTTACGGCAGCGAATACTGGCACCGCATCATGAACTTTCAGGCTTTCGTCGACGCTGGAACAATTTCCCCCGACGACCTGAATCTTTTTAAGTTTGTCGATTCACCCGAAGAGGCCTTCGCGTTTCTGCGCGACGGGCTCACCGAATATCACCTCGGCGGAGAGTCTAAAAAAGAAAAAGAGGTTCTGCCAGACATCGCAAAGACTCGGCCATAAAAGATCCGGCCGTAAACGTTAAGCTGTTATCCGATGGCTGCAAGCTGCCTGCTCTACTACATCACCGATCGCAGCGCTTTTCCCGGCGAGGAGCGATCCCGCAGAAGCAAGCTCCTCGACAAAATTGCGGAAGCCGCAAACGCGGGAGTTGACTATATCCAGCTGCGCGAAAAGGATTTAACCGTGCGCGACCTGGAATTGTTGGCGCGCGAGGCGGCATCTATTCTTCGTAGCAGTCGGGCAGAAATTGCTAAAAAACGCAAACCGAGAACTGCTCTCCTTATCAATTCCCGCACCGACCTCGCTCTCACCGTTCGCGCCGCAGGAGTTCATCTCCCAGCCCACGACATCAGCGGCGCCGAAGTTCAAGCAATCTGGAAGGCTTCGTGTGGGGCGGGCGCTCCCTCCGGCGAAATCTCACCCAAAGAACCCCTGATCTCCGTAGCCTGTCACTCTCCAGAAGAAACCGCCGAAGCCGTGCGCAACGCCGCAACTCTGGCCCTATTCGCCCCCGTCTTCGAAAAAAAAGACGCGCCATTCACTCACGCTCAGGGGCTCACCGCTCTTCACCAAGCCTGTCGCGCACAAATTCCGGTGCTTGCATTAGGAGGAATCACGCCGGAAAATGCTTCATCTTGTTTGCAGGCGGGCGCCGCCGGCATTGCCGCGATTCGCCTCTTCCAGGAGAACGATGTCGCAGAAATCGTACGCACATTACGTGGACTTGGCTGCTAAGAGGTGATCCATCCCATTACAATAGGCTCGTGACCGAAGCCAGCACCCGCGAAGCGCCAGCCGCTGTCGAGGCAATGCCCGGTCCACACCGCTTCACCCTGCGCCAGAGAATTGTTCTTCGCGTGATCATCACCCTGGGATATTGGTTTATCCGGCTGGTCGGGCCCACGCTGCGTGTCTGCCTTTCGCACGAAGAAGGTGGACAGGAAACCGTCGGCCAGCGGCCACTGGTTGGTTCCTTCTGGCACGCCGGCATCATTCCCGCGACCTACCTTTTTCGCGATCAAGGTGTGCGGGTAATGAGCAGCAACAGCTACGATGGCGAATACATGGGACGCATCATCCGCAAATTCGGATTCGTCGCCGTCAAAGGATCGAGCAGCCGCAACGCCGTGCGCGCGCTGCTCGGCCTCCGCCGCGCGCTACAGGAGGGCTGGACCGTCGCCTTCAGCCTGGATGGTCCGCGCGGCCCGCGCTACAAAGTAAAACCCGGTCCCGTGGCGCTGGGACGATCCTCCGGCGTGCCCTTGAGCGCATTTCACATCGCCGTGGATAAAGCCTGGGTGCTCAATACTTGGGACCGCTTGATCATTCCGAAGCCGTTCTCGCGCGTGTTGATGCGCTTCGCCAAACTAATCGTAGTTCCGCCGGATACCGACGAAGCAGATCTCGCCAGGTATGAACAACGGTTGCAGGATTCTCTCGATCGCGCCCGCGAATTCGCCGAAGTGCACATACGTCAGGTGGGGACGCCAGAATTTCCCTACAGCAGTTGAAACTCTGTCGATCGCAACGAAGTCGATTAGAACGGAACATGATGACCACCGCATACGCTGCTAAACGAATCAGTCCCATGCTGGCTGTCGCCGATATGGAAGCGACTCTCAGCTTCTACCAGGACGTTCTCGGATTCAGCACGATCCGGCAGTCTCCGGAATATTCCATCGTGGAGCGCGATGGCCAGACCATCCACTTCATGAAAGCCGCTTCAGATGAGGTTCTGCGTTGCGTTCGCGGCCACACTGAAATTTATCTTGAGGTTTCCGGCATCGACTCTCTGTGGGAGCACGTGAGGACTTTTAAACAGCGCCATCACATCCGGGACTTATTCGATCGCGACTACGGCATGACCGAGTTCCACATCAGCGATCCCAACGGCTGCCTGGTCTTTGTCGGTGAGCCCACGCGAAAGCAATAAGCGGGATCTTAGCTTGGATTCTCCGGAGTCCTGGCCATGGCAATCGGCATGGAGGCATTCATCTTTCCGCCGAAATATTTTGTACGCGCCAGCAGTAATTTCTCGATATCCACTCCACTGAGCGGCTGCTGCCTTCCCAGCAGATGGGTCACCAGCGCAATCTGCGCGAAGTGCTCAACCGTCTCCATCTTCATGTAGGCGTGTTCCAGCGTATCGCCATATGCCACAACGCCGTGATTCGACATCAGGATGGCGTCATACTGCGGCACATAGGGGATAAGAGTCTGCGCCAACTCCGAAGTCCCGGGGGTCCCATAGCCGGCGAGCGGGATACATCCTAGACCCATCACCACTTCGCAAACCAGGGGCTCGGTCAGCGCCATTCCCGCAGCGGCAAAGCCGGTCGCTGTGGGGGGATGCGCGTGCACAATCGCCTGAATATCGGGCCGCATGCGGTAAATCAGTACATGCATCCCAATTTCGCTGGTCACATTACGCCGTCCCGCGATCCGCGTGCCGTCGCGGTCCACAATCACCATATCGCTGGCCCGCATCGCGCCCTTGCTCACGCAGGTGGGTGTAACCAGAATGCGGTCGCCTTTCAGGCGCACCGATAAATTTCCGTCCATCGCCGCCACAAAGCCACGCTGGTGCAACATGCGTCCGTAGCGAACGATTTCTTCCCTGTGTTTCCGTTCCGTGGACATGGAAAACTCGTTTTGGGGGATAGACGAAGAGGCAAAAGCTATACTTTTCGAATGTTAACTCAGTTGATCCAATCCGACAAACAAATTTCACCAAGCCGACCTAATTATGCAGATTTTTCGACGGAGCACCTAAGGTCAAATCTCCCGACGTCGGATGGCCTCGCGTCAGGCACAACGGTTCGCACCCTATAATCTAAATCCGTGCGGGTTTCCGACTTCGACTTCCATCTTCCTGAAGAACTCATTGCTCAGCAGCCGCTTCCCAGCCGCGACTCTTCCCGCATGCTGCACGTTCAGCGCGGCACCGGAAGCTTGCGCGATCGGTCTTTGCCAAATCAAATCTGGTCCGATCAAATCTGGTCCGATCGTACTTTTTGCGACTTTCCGGACCTGCTACGCCCCAGCGACCTGTTGGTCTTCAACAACACCAAAGTCTTTCCCGCGCGCCTCTATGGACGACGCCAGGGAGCGCGCGCTCAGCCGGTTAGCCCGCAGAATCCTGCGAGCCGTGATTTCCTCCATGGCCGGATTGAGGTCCTGCTAACCCAGCAGCTTTCCACCGAACCTAACGATTGGGAGTGCCTGGTCCGTCCGGGTCGCAAAATCGGCATCGGGGAACGGTTGTTCTTTGGCGCGCAGGATGATTTACAAGCCGAGGTGCTCGCCCGCGGCGAGTTTGGCGAACGCCGCATCCGCTTCAATCCGGTTCTGGATTTCTTTGGCATCCTCGACCGCATTGGGCACGTGCCTCTTCCGCCCTACATCTCACGCGCCGATTCTTCGCAGGATCACGACCGCTATCAAACTGTTTATGCCGAGCCCAGAGGGTCGGTGGCAGCGCCCACGGCAGGGCTACATTTCACTCCCGAGATTCTGCGCCGTATCGAGGAAAGTAAAATAGAAACCACCCAAATCACTCTCCACGTTGGGCTCGGGACTTTTCAGCCGATTCGCGTCGAGCGTGTCGAAGATCACAAGATCCACGTAGAACAATACACGATCTCCCCGGAAGCATCCGCCGCTATCAATCAAGCCCTTCGCAGTTCCCGGCGCATTGTGGCAATCGGAACTACCACCGTCCGCGCTCTGGAGCACGCGATTCGCCTGGGATCAGGCAGTGTGGAAGCTGGAGATGCGGCGGCGGACTTGTTCATCTATCCGGGCTTCGAATTTCAAGCAGTCCGAGCCATGCTCACGAACTTTCACCTGCCACAATCTTCTTTGCTGATGCTAGTGAGCGCCTTCGGTGGTAAAGAAAATATTCTGCGCGCATACGAACATGCGGTCTCCGCAGGATATCGTTTCTACTCCTACGGAGACTGCATGTTCATTGAATAATGAGAAATGGTGAGTTCAAAAGTTGAGGAAAGAATTTCTAGAACAACGCGGTCGGACGCCGCTTCCACGGCTTGCCCTTTTCTTTCGACACATTCTCCATATCGCCGACGTAAGCCCCGGCCTGCGTTAGAACATGATGCAGATCATTACCCACGCTGATGAAGGTGAACCCTTTTTCCAGAAACTCACCGACCCGCGCCGTGCCGAACAGGAAAAGTCCGAGAATTACATTGTTCTTGCGTGCATGCTCGACAAGCTTCTTGGTGGCAGCGTCGAGTTCGGGGGATGTGTACATGTGAGGAAATTCGTATTTGTTGTAAAGTCCCATCGACATGCAAAGATCGTTCTGGCCAAGAAACAGAATATCGACCCCCGGAACGGCCGCAATCTCCGCGATGTTTTCGATGCAGGAAGCGGTCTCTACCTGTAGAGCGATAATGCCGTCATTGTTAAAATTTCCCGCGTAGCCTAAAAGCCCCGCCTTGTTCATGCTGCGCTGCGGAAAATAAACTGAACGTGTCCCCACGGTCGGATACTTCGTGCAACTGATCGCCTGCCGCGCTTCTTCGGCTGTATTGATATAAGGGACCAGCACGCCGTCGGCGCCGAGATCGAGGGCCTGCTGGATGCCCGGACGGTCATCGTACCCGCCTACGCGCACCAGAGATTTCGCACCACCATTCGCGATGCCGCTGAGCATCGCCGAAAGTTTTTCATAGTTCATCGGCCCATGCTGGGTATCGACCAGCAACCAGTCATATCCGCTGTGCGCCAGTTGCTCCGCCACCGTGGGACTATGCGAATTAAGGAATAACCCCATCCTGGGCGATCCCTGCCGCAGTTGCTTCTTGAATTCGGAACCGCTCACTGCCGCTTCAGCCATACACATCCTCCTCAACGTTGAATTGTGTAGTTTACCGTAAAGCCCCGTCTGCAGGGGCAGCTGCACAAACGCAAGCCCTAACGGCGGGAGTTGGTATAGTGTTTCCTGAACATTTGCAGTAGTCGTCGTCAGCTGTGCAAGGAGCTATCATGCGGATGCTTTTGAACTGGGTGCTAAGCGCATTGGCGGTGTGGATCGTGTCGCGCGTGGTGCCGGGCATTTACGTAAGCGGTGTAGCCGCGGCGCTGATCGCCGCGCTGGTCATCGGCTTCATCAACGCGACTATTGGTGTAGTGCTTAAAATTATTACGTTTCCTTTGACCCTGATCACGCTGGGGCTGTTCTGGTGGGTTATCAATGCGCTGATGCTGAAGTTCGCCTCAGCGCTGGTTCCCGGATTTCAAGTGCGCGGATTTTTTGCAGCCTTCATCGGAGCAATCGTGCTCAGCCTGGTCAACATGCTGCTGAAGTGGCTGGTCTATCCCACGCGTGACTAAAGGAAAACTGGAGCGCTATTAACCTTTCTTTTTTCGCGGCTTGATCGCTTCCCAATCTTGTTCGGTTAGGACACGTCCCAGGTTGCTGAATTCTCCGGCTCCCTGCAAAAATTCTCCGCCGTCCATGCGGATCACTTCGCCATTGATATATCCCGATCCGTCGCTTACCAGGAACGCCGCGAGATTCGCCAATTCTTCCGTAGTACCAAACCGGTGGAGCGGATTACGGTCGAGCGCAAGCTCCTCAAGCTCGGGCCGCGGCAGCACACGTGAGAACGCACCTTGCGTAGGAATCGGGCCGGGAGCAATGGCGTTCATGCGGATCCCGCGATTGCCCCACTCCACTGCCAGGCTTCTCATCAGCGCTTCCACTCCGGCTTTCGAGACCGCCGAAGGCACCACATAGGCTGAACCTACGGGCGCGTAAGTCGCCGAAATGCTGAGGACTGTTCCCTTATTTTTTTCTTTCAGCCAGCGCCGGCCACAAGCCATGGTGGCGTGCAACGTACCCAGCAACACGATACCGATTACTGATTCAAACGCGCGCGGCGAAAGTTCCTCGGTCCGCGCAATAAAATTTCCCGCCGCATTGTTTACCAGAATATCCAGCGGACCATCTTGCCAAATTGATTCGACCATGCCCTCCACAGCATCGAGGTTCCGCACGTCGCAGGGCATAGCATGAACCGATCCCGTGGCGGTGAGTTCAGCGGCAGTTTCCTCCAGCACGTCTTCGCGCCGGCCGCAGATGTAAACGGTGGCGCCGAGTTCGAGAAAGCGCCGCGCCATAGCTTTGCCCAGGCCCGTACCACCACCCGTGATGAGGATGCGCTTATCGCGCAGAAGATCTGGCTGGAACATGGTTAGGATTTCGTCGTTTGACGCTCATGCCATTCGTGCTCGCACCGGCCGTCGAACTTAAGAGGCTAGCATAAGTTTCCTGCGATGGTGCTCGTCGGTCCGGGAGGGAGAAATAATATTGGGATGACGAAGGTCCTGAGGGTGTGGGCCCTCCTCCCCCTGTTTTGTAAAATCCTTAGAATCATGGTGCTTGCGGATTTGTGTCGGCAAATGCCACATTCTAAATTACTTAGGCGCTTAGTTCCTTTGAATCATGAACTTGCTGGGCGCTTTTTGGTGGCATGGACCTCAGAGTCTGCTCGATCTTGGTTCTTTGTGCTGGGCGATGATGGAATGACTTGGCTGTGGATCGCAAGGGCAGATGTCACATATTGAAAAACCATCTGCTGCACGGTTTCGACGGCCCGCGCGGTTTCCCGGCGGGGCAGGCGACTCTCCTGAAGATGGTCCCAACTCGAGGGAGATCGGTCGCTACGCCTGGTCGTTTCTTTGATGAAGCGTGGCTCGGCTCGGGATGACGCCATCAACATTGGGATTGACCCAAGCGCCAGCGTTAATGACTGCACGCCACGCGAAATCCATAATCGGCATACTGAAAATTCGGAGGAATGCTGGACCGCGCCGAGCACCGTGAAACTTTCACATGGTGCCGCCACGATCCTCCGCGCGAGGCTTTGCGCTGGCCTTGCTCCGGCCCACGAGGATTGCGATCCGGAGAGCTGGCGTAGTACGCGGGATCGTACCAATCGCTGCACCACTCGTGCACATTGTCACAAAGGTTGTAAATGCCAAACGTGTTCGGAGCATACTGCGCCACGACTTCGGGACCGTTCAGCCAGCGAGTGGCATAGTCAGGCAAGGATTGCGGCGGATCGTCATCGTCGCCCCAGGGAAACTCCTTCTGCTCCATGTCGCCGCGCGCTGCCCGCTCCCACTCCGCCTCGCTGGGAAGCCGGTAGGACCGGCCAGTTTGCGATGCGAGCCATTTGCAGTAATTCTCCGCTTCGAACCACGAAACGCCAGTCACCGGCTGCTGCGGATGGTAAAAATTCGGGTCGTTGCAAAACGGCGGAGCTGGTGATCCCGTCGCGCGCAGAAAGCGTTCATATTCTGCGTTGGTAATCTGTGTGGTCGCGAGAAGAAAAGCATCCACCCATACGCGATGAACCGGGCGCTCGCAATCCTGGCCGGTAGTTGAGCCCATCATGAACCAGCCGCTGGGAACGGGCGCCAGGCGCGGCTCAAGGCATATTGGCGGTTCGGGTTGAGAGTGCGAATCGGAAGCCGCCATCGTAGGACTTTGCCGAGCTGAGAGTTCCTAGAGCTCAGCAAAATCATACGCCAGCTTGTCCCACGCGGATAATGATGAGATTCCCTTCGGCTTCGCTCAGGGCAAGCTCTCACCCGCAAAGAACGCCGGTTCGGAGTGGCAAAATGAAATGTCATTCGAACTGCTCCACCATCCGCAGATGCTGAAGGCTCGCCCTAACTCTCCAGATAACCAGCGATCCACTCTTTAACCTTCTGCCGCCGATCGTCATTGGGATCGAAGCGCAATCCGAATGACTTGCTCTTGCGCCAAGTGACAACTGCCCGCACATTGACCCTGGGCAACGTGAGCAAGGAAAACGATATTTCCACGTTCGTTCCCGCCGGCATGTCCTCGGCGGTCTTCAACGACATGCCACCGGAGCTCACGTCAATGCTCGAAGCAACCAGGCGATGGCTGTCACTGCTGACCACGGTCACCTCGGTCATGATGGGGACACGCGCGTAGCGGCGGAATTCGTGCAGCACCAGCATGTGCGTGGCGCGCACCAGTTTCAGCGCTGCGGGGCGCTCCAGGGGCTCATCGAACATGGCGTTGATGCCGTATTTCGAATAGCGCATCGCTTCCTGCGCAGTGCCTCCCAGCCCATAAAGCACAATGCGGCTATTCGAAGGCGATGTGCGGGCGGCCTCCATAATCGCCTCGGTGCCGGGGACGAGATTGACTACGCAGGCCTCGAATTTTTCCTGGTGCAGGCGTTCGGCCGCGCGGGAAGAAACCACGACGCTCTCGATTCCGAATTGCCGGAAGCATTCGGTGAGCAGAAATCGAGAAGATTCTTTCAGGTTGACGAGAGCGGCACGTGCAACCACCTTCTTGGCCGAGGTCGGCGCCAGAGCAGTACCGAAGGTCTTTTCCATATTGTAGGGCCCAATTACAGTACGAAAGTTTATTTTGCCGCGTCCCGGCTGAGACGCATAGACCCTTAAGGACTAAGCTGCGGGGTACTAAAGTATCATTACTTCGAAGGGGTGGGGCCGAGCGGGGGGATCGAACCTCGGTACTCTGGGCAGCTCAAGCCCATCGCTCGGTGCGATGGTTAGCCTGCTGGAATTTTACTCTGACCATTTCCGGAACAGCAGCGCCCCATTCGTTCCTCCGAAGCCGAAGGAATTCGACATGGCATATTCCAGCTTGGCCTTGCGCGCACGGTTCGGCACAAAATCCATGGCGTTGGTCTCGGGATCCTGATTCTCGAGATTGATGGTCGGCGGCAGAATCTGATCGCGCAGGGCCAGCACGGTAATTCCAGCTTCCAACCCTCCCGCGCCGCCGAGCAGATGCCCGGTCATGGACTTGGTCGAGCTCACTGGAATCTTGCGTTCGCCAAAAAAATTGCGAATCGCATGAGCTTCAAGGGTGTCGCCGATCGGGGTTGAAGTTCCGTGGGCGTTCACATAGTCGACCTTATCGGCAGCGATCCCGGCATCCCGCACCGCATTTCGCATTACGCGGAAGCCGCCTTCGTGTTCCGGCGCCGGCTGCGTCATGTGATAGGCATCGCCTGACATGCCATATCCCGCAACCTCCGCGAGGATTGTGGCTCCACGCTGCCTGGCATGTTCCAATTCTTCCAGCACCAGAATTCCCGCGCCCTCGCCCATCACAAAGCCATCGCGGTCGCGGTCCCACGGACGGCTCGCTTTTTCTGGCTCATTGTTGCGCGTGGAAAGCGCGCGCATCGCCGCAAATCCGCCGACGCCCATGGGCGTGATCGCGGCCTCGGAGCCTCCGGCGATCATCACGTCGGCGTCATTGTGTTGAATGATGCGGAATGAATCTCCCACGGAATGCGCACTGGTGGTACATGCCGTAGCCGTCGCTTCGTTCGGCCCCTTGGCTCCGAAGCGCATCGAGACATGGCCGGCGGCAAGATTCACGATTGCAGCGGGAATAAAAAAAGGCGAAATCTTGCGCGGTCCACCTTCAATCAGGGCGGAGTGTTCGCGCTCGATGATGTCGAATCCGCCAATTCCCGACCCGATGTGTACGCCGATACGTTCGTCATTTTCGGGCGTGACTTTCAAACCAGACATTTTGAACGCTTCATCCGCCGCGGCCAGTGCAAGATGGATGAAGCGCCCCATCTTCTTTACTTCTTTTTTCTCCACAAAATTCAGCGGATCGAAGTTCTTGACCTCGGCTGCGATCTGGCAGGCGAAATTACTGGAGTCGAACTGCGTGATGCGCGACACGCCGCTTTTACCCGCCAGCAGCGCCTGCCACACCTCCCCAGTGGTATTTCCCACGCCACAAATCAGGCCGATGCCCGTAACTACGACCCTGCGTCCCAACCTACTTGCCGCCTTTCGCGTGCTTGGAGATGTAATCGATGGCATCCTGCACGGTGCGGATTTTCTCCGCGTCTTCGTCGGGAATCTCGATGTCGAAACCCTCCTCGAACGCCATCACCAGTTCCACCGTGTCCAGTGAGTCCGCACCCAGGTCATCCACAAACGAAGCGCTGGGAGTGACCTCACCCTCATCCACGCCCAATTGCTCAACAATAATCTGTTTCACTTTCTCGTCAACGGCTGCCATGTTTCTCCTCGCTTTATCTTCAAATTAGATTTCAACTTAGATGTCTCGGACTCAAGCCTCTTTCGATCTGCGCTGATTCCTGCATTTCGCTTCATCGCTCAGATGCAGCGCAGCAATAAAGGGCAAACGTGTAGTGTAACGGTCCGCTAAATGGCTGTAAAGGAAGCGCCGAAACTGGTAGTGGGTAAATTCCCAGCACAATTGGCAAGAATCTCGAACCGCCACTCTGAAACTTTGATCGCACGCTGTGGTATACCTTCTGCATCCTAAACGTGCCGGTCGCACCGGTCAAACCACAATGCGTGCCGTCGTACAGCGCGTCAGCCGCGCCAAAGTCACCATCAACGGAGAAACCACCGGCGAGATTGCCCTCGGCCTACTGGTTCTGCTGGGCGTCGCGCGTGACGATTCCGAGTTCGATGCCACTTATCTTTCGGAAAAAATTGTTGGTCTGCGGATATTTGATGACGATCGGGGGAAAATGAACCGCAGCGTGCAGGAGGTTGGAGGAAGTGTGCTGGCAGTTTCCCAGTTCACCTTGTACGGAGACGTCCGGCGCGGCAAGCGGCCTTCCTTCGACGCCGCCGCTCCGCCCGAGAAAGCCCGACAGCTTTACGAATTTTTCGTAGAACAGATGCGGGCCTCCGGCCTTCGGTGCGAAACTGGGCGCTTTCAGGAAACGATGAAAGTAGAGTTGGCGAACGAAGGTCCGGTTACCATCCTGCTGGATTCACACAAAACTTTCTGAACGCTCATGGCTGGAGGGAAATGTGGCTTGAATGCTACCCTCAAGCATGCCTCCCGAAGCCGTCCCGAATTCCCGTTCTGCCGCAAGTAATTGGGCGTCCGCAGCAATTCTTATCTCGCTCGTCTCAGGTCTATTTGTCGGGATCGTTGGCCTGGCCGTGGCAGAGTCGCTACTGCTATCGCGCAATTCCGGCCGCGCTTTATTGACCCACGCCTGGTCCGCATTCACGGGTAGAACTCTGAGTATCGACGTAACCCAACCCACCGTGGTCGACCGGATTCAAAAGCTGCAGCGCCTCGAAACCGTCGTTTACAACATGGACAAGCTGGTTACCGGCGCCAAGGAAAACCGCGTCTTTCCCGATTTTCTTGCGGGAGACCGGCTGCTCATGATGGTGCACGGCGAAGTTGTCGCAGGAATTGACTTTTCGAATCTAAAGCCGGGCGACGTGAAAGTGGATGGCAGATCCGTTCAGTTACGCCTGCCCGCACCCGAAGTGTTTAGCACGCGCATCGACAATGAAAAGACCCGAGTCTATTCCAGGCAAACCGGGCTGCTGGTGCCTACTGATCCAAATTTAGAAACGGAGGTGCGGCAGGAAGCAGAACGGCAACTGCAGGAAGCTGCTCTGGCCGATGGCATTCTGAAAACGGCTCAACAGAACGCAACTTCGAACCTTAACGGCTTGTTGCAAGGGCTGGGCTTCGAGAAAATCGAGCTCAACTGATAGCGGGCCAGGCCCAACTACGAGGGACTCGTCTCGAGCAGCGGATCAGCCTCGGGAGCGGACAAATCAGCCAGTTCAAGCTGTAGATTGTTGGCGTTTGTGGAGTAAGCCAGTCCCGTTTCCATATCGATAATCCCTGCGCGAACCAGCCTCTGGATTTCGCCATCGAAGTGTTGCATGCCCTCTTCGCCTCCAACCCGCATGGCGTCGAGCAAAGTTTTTCCGTCGCCTTCGCCCTTTTCCACGTACTCGCGTGTCCTCAGCGTGGACTTCAATATCTCAATCGCCGCCACGCGTCCCGCGCCATCCTTCCGCGGAATCAGCCTCTGCGAAATAATGTAGCGAAAACTTTTCGCGAGACGGTTTCGCAACGTGTGCTGTTCGGCCATGGGGAACGCTCCCACAATCCGCTCCACGGTCTTCGAGGCATCGATTGTGTGCAGAGTGGAGAGCACGAGGTGTCCGGTCTCGGCCGCTTCCATCGCGATCTCAATAGTTTCGCGGTCGCGCATCTCTCCCACCAGAATCACCTTGGGAGCCTGCCGCAAGGCCGCGCGCAGAGCCAAAGCGAAACTCGGTGTGTCGCTGTGCAATTCCCGCTGATGCACCAGACAGTTTTTATGCGGGTGCAGGAACTCGATTGGGTCCTCGACCGTAAGGACGTGATATGACTGATCGCGATTGATCTTGTCGATAATGGCCGCCAGGGTCGAGGATTTTCCCGAACCCGTGGGCCCGGTCACCAGCACCACTCCATTCCGCAGGCCAACAATTTTTTCCAGTTCGGCAGGCAGATTGAGCGCCGCAAAATCCGGGACCTGGCTGGGAATAACACGCATCACAATGGCGCACGTGCCGCGCTGCATAAAAATGTTCACTCGAAAGCGGCTGGCGCCGGGCAAGCTGTAAGAAACGTCGCATGAGCCTTGCGTCTTCAAGTTCCCGATGGCGTGCTGATTGTCGCCAATAAAATCGGCCGCAATGCGCCGCGTGTCTTCGTTGGTAAGCGGCCGCGCGGCACCCGCGGGAGACAGCTTTCCGTTGATCTCCACCAGCGGAGGCTTTCCCGGAGAGAAAAATAAATCGCTGACCTTCGCCGACGTCCTCAGCATGGCAGCGAGCAAATCGTTGGTCGAGATTCGAGCCGGGGCGGGGGCGGCGGCTGCCGCACTTCCAGCGGCACCTGCACCTGCGGATGGCTTTGGCGACGGAGAAGCCGCCGGCGTAGGCACGTTCGGAATGGGATTTGTAGGAGTAGACATGATGGGCCGTTTGTTCCCGCTATCTTTAGTAGTTCCTGCAGTAGTTCCTGCTATCTGTGTTTCCGATATCAGTGTTTCCGGTATCGGTGTTTCCACTACCTTAGGATTCTCTCTATTTTTGATTCGCTGATTCGTGGATGTTTCGAGCAGAATGGGCGTTCTTGCTGAAGTGCTGACTCACAGTTTGCATAGTACAACGGCTTCGCATCAGGCCAGCGCAGCACTCGACGCGCTTCCATTACCAAGGTCACTTTCGCCGGTAAAAAAGAGGCGAAACGCCCTATTTACAGCCGGTTTGCAGCCAGAGAATTCCGGAGTTCGAGCGCTTGCCTGAAACAGTCGGGAAGTTAAATGTTTATAAATATATTGTGCCGTTCATCAACCACACATTACAGCGCTCGATAAACCTCTTTCACCGCGTCCCCAAAATCACGTCCGTTGCCCGCGCCGCTTCCACCGCCACCTTCACGTCGTGCGTGCGCAGAATGTGTGCGCCTTTCAGAATCAATGCCGTATGTACCGCCAAATTACCGTGAAGGCGCTCGTCCACCGGAGCATCTTTGCCATCCCTCGCCAGCATGCGCCCGATAAAAGACTTCCTCGACGTTCCCACCACCAATGGAAATCCCAAGGCTTGCAATTCCTGAAATCGCCCCAGCAACGGATAATTCTGTTCCAGATTCTTTCCGAACCCAAATCCGGGATCCACCGCAATCTTCTCTCGGCGAACTCCGGCGAGCACGGCGGCTTCCGCCCACTCGCGCAGTTCCCGCTTCACCTGCAAAACGATGTCGGTGGGCGGCGGTAAACTTCGCCACTCTTCCGGCCGCCCGCGCATGTGCATCAGAATCACCCCGCACTTCAATTCAGCGACCGTCTTCGCCATTTTCTTATCCCAGCGCATCCCGCTCACGTCATTGACAATTTCCGCGCCAGCCTCGACGGCCGCCCGCGCCACCCCTGCCTTATAGGTATCAATCGAGATGACCGCGCCGGCCCGCTCCCGCTTGATGCCCACAATCACCGGCAGCACTCGACGCAACTCCTCTTCTTCACTCACCACAACCTTCGCGCTCTCCGCACGAATTTCAGATCCTGCCCCCGCCGCAACCTTCGCTCCCGGCCGCGTCGATTCCCCGCCTATGTCGACAATGTCCGCACCTTCCTCGATCAGGCCCAAACCGCGAGTAATCGCTTTATCAGCATCGAAGTAGAGCCCGCCATCCGAAAAAGAATCGGGAGTTGCGTTAACAATCCCCATGACCAGCGTGCGCTTGCCCAGCTCAAGCGTCCGTACACCCAGGCTCCACTGAAATACAGATCTCATATGATCAACTGAACTCCAGATTCTAAATGCTAAAGCGCGGACTGCGAACGAAAGCGATCGCGAAATCAGCGCCAGCATTTATGATTGAATCCAGCTCTCACCAGCTCTCAATGGGATCGGCAAGAAAACTTATCAGCAGGCGAACTGCAGTTCGTTGGACGCCGGCAATACTCGCAGCTTTGCTGGCGATACTTTTTTCCTCCGGTTGCGACGTCGAGCGCCGCAAGTCAGACGCAGAACTCGGCCTCAATCCACAGCAAACCGCCGGCCGCAAGCTTTTCGACAATTATTGCGATCGCTGTCACCGGCCCTATTCCACCAAAGGAAAAAAAGGCCCGGGACTAAAAGGCATCTTCCAGCACCAATATCTTCCTCTCAGCGGACTTCCCGCCAACGACGATCGCGTCTCTGACATCATTCGCAACGGCCGTCCTGAGATGCCCGGCTACAGCCAGGTTCTCAACGCTCAGGATTTGCAGGATCTGCTCGCCTATCTCCACACTCTTTAGAACTGGATCAGGAAACTCGATCACGAGATAATGCTTCGTCTCGTGGGATAATTCCTGCATGAAGCTCGCCGTACAATCCGAGCTTTTCCGCCAACTGCCCGCGGTGGATGACGTGATGCGCATCCCCGCCATTGGCGAACTCGCGGCCATTTACGGCCATGCTCCCACCACTGCTGCGGCTCGCGACGTACTCTCCGAGCTGCGGCAGGAAATCGCCACCGGACTGTTGAACGAACCAGCGTTAACTCTCTCCCTTTCAGCTTTACCCGGAGCCGTTGAGAAACAACTTCGCCACTCGCTGCGCTATTCCTTGCGCCCAGTCATCAACGCTACCGGCGTAATTCTGCACACCAACCTGGGCCGCGCTCCTTTGAGCTATGCGGCGATCGAACACATCCGCGAAACCGCCGCAACTTACTCTAATCTCGAGTTTGACACCGCCGCCGGCGTTCGCGGGAAGCGAGATATCCACGTAGATCGCCTTTTTCAAACTTTGCTGCAACAAAACATGAGCGGCGACGAAACCAGCCAAACTTCCACCATCGCCGTCAATAACAATGCTGCGGCCGTGCTGCTCGCGCTCAACACTTTTGCTGACGGCGGAGAAGTCATCGTCTCTCGCGGCGAACTGGTCGAAATCGGCGGCTCGTTCCGCATCCCCGATGTTATGGCTAAGTCGGGGGCGATTTTGCGCGAAGTGGGCACCACCAACCGCACCCGCATCGCCGACTACGAAAGCGCCATCAGCAACAACACGCGCCTTCTGCTGCGCGTGCACCGCTCCAACTTTGAGATCACGGGATTCACCGAGCAACCCTCAACGCAAGAGCTGGTAGAACTCGCGCGCCGGCATAACATTCCCCTCATGGAAGACCTGGGTAGCGGCGCACTCTTCGATCTTCGATCCATCGGGGTCACCGGGGAATCCGGAATCCTCGACAGCCTGCGCTCCGGGGTCGACATCATTACTTACAGCGGAGACAAATTACTTGGCGGTCCACAAGCCGGATTGATCACCGGCCGGCCGGATTTAATCGCGCGCATGCGATCGAATTCCCTGTTCCGCGCGCTTCGCGTTGACAAACTTATCTATGCCGCGCTGGAAGCTACTCTTCTCGCATACCTTCGTCAGGACCACGACGCCATTCCCGCTCTCCGGATGATGCGTCTTTCCAAAAACGATATCGCCCAGCGCGCCGACGCATTGAAATCTCAAATCAAATCTCGAAAGCTGAAGCTCGAACTCCTGGACGGCGAATCGCTTCTCGGCGGAGGCGCCGCGCCCTCTTCGACTCTCCCGACTCGCGTGCTCGCATTAACTCATTCCGATCACAGCGCGGACGAACTCACCGCTCGACTCCGCAACTCCGACCCTGCCATCGTCGCCAGAGTAGACGAAGGCCGCGTGTTGCTCGACTTGCGCACTGTATTTCCGGAGCAGGACGCTGCACTCGTCTCCGCTCTCGAACGCATCTCGGCCTGATCCTCCTGCATCGAAGCCATGTGGCCACTCTATACACCATTGGGCATTCGACTCGCGCACTCGAAGATCTGATCGAAGCTCTTCAATCCCACCAGATTCAAACTTTAGTCGATATCCGCGCCTTCCCTGCCTCCCGGCGGTTGCCGCAATTCAATCGCGACTCCTTTGAAATAAGCTTGCCTGCCGCCGGAATCCGTTACCTGTGGATGCCGGCTCTTGGCGGCTACCGCAAAAAAATTCGCGACGATTCGCCCCACATCGCCCTTCGCAACGCCAGCTTCCGCAACTACGCCGACTACATGCTTACCGCTGCATTCCAGAATGCCATGACTGAACTCATCACTCTGGCGGAGAGATCGCGCACCGCCTACATGTGCGCCGAGCGCGTTTACTTTCGCTGCCATCGCATGCTTGTTTCGGACTGGCTGGTCGCTCACGGACATGAAGTACTGCACATCGATGGCGCCGGTCCGGTAAAAGCACACAGCCTCTTATCGGACGCGCGCCTGATCGGTGGAGAACTCATTTATCGGGGTGACCGGTTACTTTGAAGCACATCAACTCCAAAGCGCCCTATTAATGAATACTTCCTGGAATCTGAGACCCTCAAACTGGAGATTACGAACCAAAGTCATCTCTAAATCCATCCCGCGCATCTGCTAGACTGGCGCATCCTTCTCTATGTCTGTAGCTGCTCAGCTTTCCGCGCCCTCAGTCGCCCCGGAAGTCTCCGAAAGCACGCTGCTTGCCGGTTTAGGCCTTAGCAGCTTCGCCACGCTTTTGCTCGAACTTGCCCTCACCCGGCTCTTTTCCGTCATCCTCTTCTATCATTTCGCTTTTCTCGCCATCTCGATCGCGCTGCTTGGTCTGGGTGCTGGCGGAGTTTTCGCCTACGTTCGGAAGCCCCAACTCAGCAGGAACACCACCCGTACCCTCGGCTCCCGGCTCTGCCTTCTCAACTCCATCGCGATTCTGCTCGTTCTCGAGATCGTGTTGCACGTGCCCGTAGCACTCGAAGTTTCCGGGAAAAATTTTCTCAATCTCACCGTCATCTATCTCACCTCCGCCGTGCCCTTTTTCCTCACCGGAGTTCTCTTTTCCGTCATATTCTCCCGCGAATCGCGGCGCATTCCTTTGCTCTACGGGGCTGACCTCGGCGGCGGAGCGCTGGCCTGTGTAGCCGTGGTCCCGCTTCTCAACTGGATCGGCGGACCAAACACCATCCTTATGGCCAGCGCAGCGCTGGCCGTTGCGGCTGCGGTCTGGGCGCCTTCACACAACGGCCGCCGGCTCGCTGGCGCTTTGCTCGCGTTTTTTCTAATCCTCATCTCCGCCAATCTCTCCGACAAGCTGATCGACGTGGTTTATGCCAAGGGAGTTTTTCGGAATCCTGCCTGGGTTGAGTTCGCCCGCTGGAACGCGCTTTCGCGCGTCGAGGTCGACCGCTGGGGCCCTGCCAAATCCGTCGTAATTGATGCCGACGCCTCCACCTACATCATGAATGTCGAGCCCGATCACGTGCAGGGTACGCCGTGGGAGGGCATTCTTATGTCGGCGCCTCCCGCCCTGGCAAATGTTCTCCGCCCTCGCGGCAACTTCGCCATCATCGGCCCCGGTGGAGGAGTAGACGTGCTCCGCGCCCTGACCAACGGCAGCCCCAGCGTTACCGGGATCGAAATTAATCCCATCATCGCCAACACCATCATGCGTGGCCGTTATGCCACGTACTCCAAACATCTTTACCAGCGTCCCGATGTAGACATGCACGTCACCGACGGCCGCTCCTACCTGCGCTCCTCGCCGAAAAAATTCGACGTGGTGCAGATGACCCTGGTGGATACCTGGGCTTCAACGGCTGCCGGGGCCTTCGCCCTCAGCGAAAACAATCTCTATACCGTCGAAGCCTTTCGCGAGTACTTCGAGCATCTCAATCCCGATGGCATGATCGCCATCACCCGCTGGGAATTCCGCGAGCCGCGCGAAGCCCTGCGCGTCGTGGCTGAAGCGATGGAAGCACTGCACCGTCTTGGCGTCGCCGATCCCGCGCGCAATTTCATTGTCGCCTCGCAAGGCCTTCCAAATGAAGACGGCATTCCCGTCGTTGTCCTGGCCAAGAAAACCGCATTCACGCCAGAAGAAGAAGCCGCCGTCCAGGCGCACTTTTTAAAGTACCCCGATCTCCATCCCTTATACTTACCCTCCTCGCCTCAGCCGAATCCCTTCGGCAACCTGATCGCCAGCAACGACCCTTACGCCTTCGCCCGCAGCTACGCCTACAATGTCGCTCCGGTTGACGACAACGCTCCCTTTTTCTTTTTTACGCTGAAGCCAGATCAGATTCTCACCAACGGCCATTCCCTGCATCGCGGCATCGACTGGAAGGTTAACCTGGGGGTGCTGGTCCTGCTTCTCGTGCTGGTGATTTCGCTCCTCGCCGTGATTACGTTCCTGATTTTTCCTCTGGCCCTGCGCGGCGGCACGGTCCGCCAATCTCCGTTTCCCCTTCTTTATTTTGTCTCCGTTGGTCTGGGCTACATCTTCGTAGAAATCGCTTTCATCCAGCGCTTTGTACTTTTTTTGGGACATCCCACGTATGCGCTCACCGTCGTCATCTTTTTACTGATGCTCTCCAGCGGCGCCGGCAGCTTCTTTTCCCGCCGCTGGCTGCCCCGCACCCAACTCGCGTGGATGCCGATTGTACTGGTAATCGCCGCCCTGCTTGTCGATGTCTTTTTTCTCCCACGTTGGTTGGAAACATGGGTTGGATTTGAACTCAACGTGCGAATCGCCATCAGCAGTCTTCTGTTAGCCCCGCTCGGTTTCTTCATGGGGATGCCGTTCCCCACGGGCCTGCGTGCGCTGGCTTCGCGATTCAACTCCAACCCAAACCAATACGACCCGGCCGAAGATAACGCCGTGGAATGGGCCTGGGCCATGAACGCCGCCGCCAGCGTGCTCGGCTCCGTTCTTGCGATGGTGATCGCGATTCAATTCGGCCTGAACATCACGCTGGCCTGCGGTGTCGCCACATACCTGCTCGCGCTTGCGTTATTGCCGACTCTTCACCCACGCGCCGCATAGTCGAGCTTCGCTCGACTGGACAGCCGAGGGCGGCTGTCCCTACATGGAGACTTCTCGCCACGATGATCGCAAAATGCGCCGGAACATCTGCCCCCTGCAACAGCTCCGCCGCCGCGCTATACTTGGCCTAAGGACCCCATGACGACGGCGACAAAACAGATCCCAATCGAACACTTCGTTTCCGAATTCCGCAAGTTCCCCGCGCCTGCTTTCGACCGAACCGAACAACTCCGCCAATTCCTGCAAGATAATCCCATCAATCCCGACTCTCTCACGCCCTATCTCAGCTGGGACGGCCAGCACTACACCCGCAACCTGATCGATAAAACATCTCTTTACGAATTGATCGCGATCTGCTGGGAGGTCGGGCAGTCCAGCTCCGTCCACAACCACCGCGACCAGAATTGCTGGATGGCCGTGCCGATTGGCCGCTTGCTGGTGGAAAATTTTCACGTGGTCCAGCAGGATATTGGCGCGGGAAAATGCCACATTCAGCCCGCCGAAACCGTTGAGATGAATCCCGCTCAGCCCTGCGCCGTCAACCCGCGCGAGCCGGTGCATCGCGTGTTCAACCCTCGCGAGTTCAACCAGCGCGCGGTCAGTCTACATGTCTATTCCCGCCCATTCGATACCTGCGTCGTCTACTCCGCGGAGCGAGGCACCTGTGGCGAAATTCAACTCCACTACACCACCGAATACGGCAATCCCGCCAAGTGACTTTAGGCATTTGCCAGACCTGAATCCCGTTGGGAAAATGTTCTCGCGGGAGTGAATCCCGGAGCTCGATCTCCCAAATTCGAGCTCGCGATTTATGGGCCCGTGGTTGTAAGACCTGGATTTTGAAATAAGAATTTCAACCGACGCCGAGGATTCGTTGTGAGAGCAGCTTTGACTTCGCTCATCTCCCTGGGCTTGCTGATCGCAGCCTTTGTCTATTACGGAAATCGCCTTCCGCATTTCAAGCAGGAGTCGCCGGAGCAACGAGCAGAAGGAGAATCAAGCTCCGATGCAAAGGACATCGGCGTAAAACAATTAGACCCGGATGAGCTAATCAAAAATCCCAAGAAGGTGATGGCGGTCGATGGCCCCCTTGCTCGATGGATGAAGGACGGCAACTCTGAGGGTAGCTCCGGTGATTCCGGTGATGCCACCGAGAAGCGCGCTCCGTGGAAGGCCCATGCGAACGATCACATCGCCCCTTCCCCGGTCGGCACCAGCGGCGTCGTTCTGCACAAAACTTTTTCCATCAGCAAGGGAGCGAGCTTCGCCTTCATGATCCCTGCGCACGCCGCGACGCCGCAACTCCGCGGAACCTTTCACTCCTCCGCTCTCGCCAGTCAAGATGCTTCCGCCAACGAAAACGCCGACATCGCCTTTCTCCTCTTGAGCCAGGAGCAATACGATGGTTTCCTTCACGGCCACCTAGGCGACTCACTCGTCTCCGTCGACTCGTCTCACAATCAGAATGTAAACTTTGGGCTGCCCGCCTCTCTGAATGAGCCAGTCACCTATTATCTGGTCTTCACTAACAACCCGCGCGAAGGCAGGAAGACCGTGCAGGCCGACTTCGCAGTCAATTTCTGAATTGCTCTACGCCTCGGACCCCTGTCACCTGTCGCCCTTTGTGAAACCCTCAATGTTTCTCTGGGTTAGAGGTCTTAGGGTTTCGCTCCCACTCCTCCCGCGCTGCTAAACTATTCTCTTGTCCCCACGCACAAAATCTTCGGCACCCATTGCATCCAGCGCACCCACGCCAATCATCGTCCCGCGAAAGAAAGAAGATCCTTCCCAACCCCGTATCTACCTCATTGACACCATGAGCTTCATTTTCCGCGCCTACCACGCCATGGCCCGCCAGCGCTCCATGTCCACCAAGTCTGGACTCCCTACCGCAGCCGTTTACGTCTTCGTCAACATGCTGCGCAAGCTCCGCGACGATTTTTCTCCCGCCTATCTCGCCGCCGTCTTCGACGTGGCCGCCAAAACTTTTCGCGACACCCAGGCCGAAGCCATCACCAAGGTCCGTAAGTTCGACATCAAAACTCAAACCTTCACCGAGATCGAATACAAAGGCTACAAAGCCAATCGCGCCGCCATGCCCGAGGATCTCGCCGAGCAGATCCCTTACATCCGCCGCGCCCTTGAGGCCTACCGCATCCCCATCCTCGAGCTCGCCGGATTCGAAGCCGATGACGTGATCGGCACCCTCGCCCGCAAAGCCGCCGACGCCTCGTATTGCGTTTATGTCGTCTCCAGTGACAAAGACATGATGCAACTCGTCAACGACGACGTCCTCATCCTCAATCCTCCCAAGGACAATCTGATCTGCGACGCCGCTAAAGTCGAAGAAATTCTCGGAGTTCCGCCCGGCCGCGTCATAGATGTAATGGCTCTTCGCGGCGACACGATCGATAATATTCCCGGCGCTCCCGGCATCGGCGACAAAGGCTCGGTCGAGATCATCCAGCGCTTCGGCACCGTCGAAAACGCTCTCGACCACGCCGCCGAGGTTGAGAAGAAAACGTACCGCGAGTCTCTACTCAACAATCGTGACATCATCATGTTCAGCAAGAGCATGGCCACCATCGACTGCAACGTTCCGGTCGATTTCAACGTGGAGGCTATGCATGCCGGCGATCCCGATCTCGATCTCCTCCGCCAACTCTTCACCGAGCTTGAATTCACTTCCCTGCTCAAAGAGATTCTGCCGAAGATCGAAGTTACGGAAACTCACTACACCGCGGCCGAATCAGCAGAAGACATTGAGCGCATTCTGGAATCTCTGCCGAAAGATGCTGCGCTGGCACTCGCGGTTGAGCAGGAGCAAGGCGGGTCTTCTTCAGCAGAGGATGCTGAAGCAGAGGCTGTCGAAGCCGAATCCCAAGAAGGGATGCTCCCGCTCACCGATGCATCCTTTCCCGAAGCAACTCCGAAACCCGCTGCCCGCCGCATCGCCATCTCCGCCGCCGCAGGCGCGGCCATCACCATCAAACTCGATTCCGCGGCAGCTGCCGACAAACTCCGCTCCATCCTAAGCAGCTCAATCCCCAAGACGATCCACGATTACAAATCCGCCATCCACGCCCTCGATTCCTTAGGTATCCCTCTGCAATCCGTCGCGCACGATCCCATGCTCTACTCCTACTTGCTCGATCCCACCTATTCTTCGCATCGTCTGGCCGATGTCGCCCTGCGCCGCTTCAATCTCAAACTCAGCCAGACGAATACTGATGTTGCGAATAACGATGCTGCGAATAACACTCTCGCCGAAGCCGCCGACATCACCTTCCGTCTCGCCTCAACGTTCCGCGGTGAGATCGAACAGGCAGGACTCACCCAACTTTACGAAGAAATCGATCTCCCGCTGGTTCCCGTCCTCGCCCGCATGGAGCAAGCCGGAGTAAAAATCGATACTGCAGCGCTGGCGCAAATGTCGACCGAGCTCGAGCGCGAGATTGGCGTAAAAGCCAAAGAAATCTACATTGCTGCCGGAACCGAATTCAACGTCGGCTCGCCCAAGCAGCTCGGCGACGTTCTATTCAACCGGATGAACCTGCCGAAGCCGGTGAAATACGGCAAGGGACGCACCATATCGACCGCCGTCGATGTTCTCGAAACCCTCGCCGAGGACCACCCCATTGCGCGCATGGTGCTCGATTACCGCCAGCTCACCAAACTTAAATCGACCTACGTCGACACACTTCCCGCGCTCATCAACCGTTCTAGCGGCCGCCTACACACCACGTTCGGCCAAACTGGAACCGCCACGGGACGACTTTCATCCGCCAACCCCAATCTGCAAAATATCCCGATTCGCACTGAACTCGGGCGCGGGATTCGCGCCGCCTTCATCGCCGAACCCGGCCACGTTCTGCTCACCGCCGATTATTCGCAGATCGAACTCCGCCTGTTGGCCCACTTTTCCCGCGACCCGTTGCTCGTCGAAGCCTACCGCCGCGGCGACGACATCCACACCCTCACTGCCTCGCAAGTGTTCGGCGTCCCTCCACTCATGGTCACCGCCGACCACCGCCGCGCCGCCAAAGTCGTTAACTTCGGTATCGTCTACGGCCTCTCGCCCTTCGGCCTGTCGCAAAATCTCGGCATCGAACCCTCCGAAGCCAAACAATTCATCGCCGCATACTTTGAAAAGTACGCCGGGGTCCGCACCTTCATCGACAAAACTCTGGAAGAAGCCCGCCGCAATCTGAACGTAAAAACCCTCTTCGGCCGCATCCGTCCCATTCCTGATATCAACAGCAAAAACGCCAATCAACGCGGGTTTGCCGAACGCACCGCCGTCAACACCCCGCTGCAAGGCACCGCCGCCGACCTGATCAAAATCGCCATGATCCGCATCGACGCTGCGTTGCGCGACCGTAACTTGAAATCAAGAATGACCCTGCAGGTCCACGATGAACTGGTGTTTGAAGTCCCCGAAAAAGAAATCGACGAAATGAAACTTCTGGTCCGCGAGCACATGGAAAAGGCTCACGCGCTGAGCGTCCCGTTGCAGGTAGATATGGGCGTCGGGCAAAACTGGAGAGATTTGGGGTGAGCCGGCGGTTTTCCAAATGTTACCCGTTAAAATGTCTCGCGGGCCGTATCATATGGGTACCACGATCTTTTCGTGCGGTTCGGGCCGAGGCTCAGGGCTCACAGCGCTAAAGCGCTTGAGTGCGTCGGGGCGTGGTTTCCAATGAGATCATTCGCAAGATTGGCTACGATGGTTCTCGCGGTATTGATGGCGCCCACCAATTCCCAGGCCCAGGCCGTATCTGAGCCCTCCGCCTCCAGGGACCATCCGCGGCTGGAAGTGAATTTGGGGGGAATTGGGTATGACACATCCGAACTCAGCTCCGCTCGCTGGCAGACTTTCACCGACTTCATCGATGCCGACCATCTTGCGGTCGCTTGGCTCAGTACACGCAAGCGGAACGCCGCCCATTCCGGCGAGCCTACCTCACTTCACGTTCTGGTTCTCGATATCCGCACCGGGGAGAAGACGGGCCTCGATTCGTACGCGACGCCTCTCGGCGCAGTGAGATTCGCGGGGGTTTCAGATGGGGCGTTCCTGACCTGCACCGGGGGTTTGCTGCGTATTTGGTCGAAGGAGTTTAAGCAGTTGCGCGAAAAAAAGCTATCCGACGATCACGGATGTGGAGGGTTTGGAGCGTTAGGTGTCTCTCCCAGTCGGAAGTTGTTGCTCCTTTCACTTAGCAGGAAACCTGGTCAATCAGCTCCAAAGACGCTGCTCAACCTAGAGACGTTCTCTACGGACGCAGAATGGACGGAAGACTGCAGCGGCCTGGCGACATCGGACCACTACCTTATCGGCAGATGCGGGAAGGCGCATACACTATTTGTTCGATCCCTTGATCAGGGTTGGCAGCCATTTCAATCCGTTCCCGACCGGGTTGGTTCGGTTTCTTTCGTTGCGGATGACGTCTTAGCGTTTGGGACCAAGAACCAGGTGGTGGTAACAACCGTGGCTGGAAAACAGTTGTTCACGGCTTCCTTGCCCGGCCGCAACATCGCCATGCACTTCGCAACGTCCATCCGCGGTGACAGGTTCGCAGTGCTTGAGGGCGAATCCAGAGGGATCAGAAGCGCACCTCTCGACATGTACCCATTCCTCTCGCAAGATCGGGTAGCGGTTTACAGCCTTCGGGATCGACGGGCCATATTCGCCCTGAATCTGAAGGGCACGTCGCCCTGGGCTCCCGGGTTGATCCGGTTAAATCAGGTGGCGTTATCGCCGGATGGCACTCTTCTTACCGTGCTCTCCGGCGGTGTGCTCCGCGTGTATCGCCTCCCGCAATAAGCCGCGCGGCCTGTCGGGCTTTCGACAAACTTGCCTCGACAGGCTTTTAAAGTTTGGGCGAATGCATGTTATATTAAAGTATAACTACGACGGCTAGGAATGCACACCACCAACCTCCGTAAAGTCGGCGGCTCCGTCATGCTAGCCGTCCCGCCTGCGCTGCTCGACATCATGCAGTTGCAGCCCGGCGCCAAAGTCGGCATCACCATCGAAAGCGGACGCCTCATCGTCGATCTGCAGCCCCGCCGTCGCTATACCCTGAAGGAACTTCTGGCTCAATGCGCACCCAAAGCTCGCCGAGGTAAACGGCGCTCCAAACCAGAACAAGAATGGCTCAACAGTGAGCCCGTCGGCCGTGAGCTGATCTGAACGGAGTTGATCTAAAAATGAAGCGCGGCGAAATCTGGCTGGTCAGCCTCGATGCCACCTCCGGGCACGAACAAAAAGGCCGCCGTCCCGTACTGGTCGTCTCGCCGGAAGCCTTCAATCAGAGAATGAAAGTCCCGATCGTTCTCCCAATTACCAGCGGCGGCAACTTCGCGCGCGTAGCAGGCTTCGCAGTCCCATTAACGAGCGCCGGAACCAAAACAACCGGCATCGTCCGCTGCGACCAGCCCCGCGCCCTCGATCTAGTCGCGCGCGACGCAAAGAAGCTGGAAAGCATTCCAGAGGCAATCATGAGCGAGGTGCTGGCAAGACTAGCGCCGATCTTCGAGCAGTGATTTTCTCCGCCTCCGCTCAAATCTGACTTGCACTCTGCAAGTAACATTGATACCCTGCCGAAAACAGGTAAGGAGCACCACATGTCGCAAGTCCGCCTGCTGGTCGGCACCCGCAAAGGCGCATTCATCCTCACTTCTGACGGCAAGCGCAACAACTGGCAAGTCAGCGGACCGCATTTCGCCGGATGGGAAATCTATCATCTCAAAGGCTCGCCCGCCGACCCCAACCGCCTCTATGCCTCGCAAAGCACGTCATGGTTTGGCCAGCTCATCCAGCGCTCCAACGACGGCGGCAAAACCTGGGAAGCCGTCGGTAACAAATTCGCCTACGATGGCGTCCCCGGCACCCACCAGTGGTATGACGGCACTCCCCATCCCTGGGAGTTCAAGCGCGTCTGGCATCTCGAGCCCTCGCTGACCGATCCCGATACCGTCTACGCCGGAATCGAGGACGCCGCCCTCTTCCAATCCACTGACGGCGGCCACAACTGGCAGGAACTCTCCGGCCTTCGCGGTCACGGCACCGGACCCCAGTGGCAGCCCGGCGCCGGCGGCCTGTGCCTGCACACCATCATTCTCGACCCCGCCAATCCCAACCGAATCTTTATCGCCATCTCCGCCGCCGGCGCCTTCCGCACTGACGATGCCGGTAAGACCTGGCGTCCCATCAATCAAGGCCTCTACTCCAAATACATTCCCAATCCCACCGCCGAGGTCGGCCACTGCGTGCACCACGTGGCCATGAACCCACAGCGCCCCGGCGTCCTCTTCATGCAAAAACATTGGGACGTCATGCGCAGCGACAACGCCGGAGATTCCTGGCAGGAAGTCAGCGGCAACCTGCCCACCGATTTCGGTTTTGTCATCGACGTCCACGCCCACGAGCCCGAAACCGTTTACGTCGTCCCCATCAAAAGCGATTCCGAACATTACCCTCCCGATGGCAAGCTTCGCGTCTTCCGCAGCCGCACCGGTGGCAACGAATGGGAGCCGCTCACCAACGGCCTGCCGCAGGAAAATTGTTACGTGAACGTCCTGCGCGACGCCATGTCCGTCGATTCCCTCGACCAATGCGGCATCTACTTCGGCACCACCGGCGGCCAGGTCTACGCCTCCTCCGACGCGGGAGATAGTTGGAAGCCGGTAGTGAGAGATTTGCCGGCCGTGCTTTCGGTGGAAGTGCAGACGCTGAACTAACTGTTTCGGAAGGAATTTTGTGAAACAGGGTTTTCGGACAGCCACGACTTTAGAGAGCGGAGTCTGAACGTTGACGCTGGAATATGCGATCTGCCTGTTTTTGGGTGGCGCAGCGGTTTACCGCTGCGATAAATGCTTGTCTTTTAGTGTGGGGCTTTAGCCCCTGAGGGACCGTCTCCCTTGCAACTTACTACTCATGCCAACGATCCGCCTCATGCTTCCGCAACATCTCCGCACCCTGGCCCACGTCGGCGCAGAACTCACTCTAGAAGTCCCGCTACCCATTACCCAGCGCTCCGTCCTCGACGCCCTCGAATCCCGCTACCCCATGCTGCGCGGCACCATCCGTGACCAAGTCACCCGCCAGCGGCGCCCCTTCCTGCGCATCTTCGCCTGCGAAGAAGATCTCTCGTTTGAATCCCCCGACGCCCCACTCCCCGCCGCAGTCTCGAACGGCACCGAACCCCTGATCATCATCGGCGCCATCGCCGGCGGCTAAAACCCTCGTCTGGAGACAGCCGCGCTCGGCTGTCCGCCGAGCGAAGCGCGACTGCTCGCACTGTGACTTATCCCCGCGCAACCCAGCCCACAAGCCCCGCACCCAAAATCAGCCAAGCCGAATTGATCTTGAACCGAAACACCACGATTGTGCTCACCAAGAGAATCGAAACGGTGAGCCAGTCCGTTACGGATGCTCTTCCTAATTCCCACGCAACCACGGCCATCAATGCCAGCGATCCTACGACCACTCCGTCCAAGACCGCGCCTGCCGCGGCAGACCGCCGAATCTTCGGAAGCAACGGCCCACTCAATGCCACAAACAAAAATCCCGGCAGAAAAATTCCCAGAGTCGCAACCGCCGCTCCCGGAACTCCGGCAACCAAATAGCCAATAAATGTTGCGGTCGTAAACACCGGCCCCGGCGTGAACTGCCCCACCGCGACCGCGTCTATCAATTGTTTTTCCGAGAGCCAGTTAAGGTGAGTGACAAACTCCGACCGCAAGAATGCCAGCAATACATATCCACTACCAAAAACGACGGCGCCGATTTTCAAGAAGGAAAGGAATAACCGTCCCAGCCGAACCGGAACTTCGGCGACGGTTGCGAGCGCAACCAGACTGACAGGAGAAATTATTGTGACACCGAAGTTGCACAGCACGGTGGCACTCCGCCTACTTCCCCACAAGTAAACCGATCCGGAGCCAGCCCCGGCAAATGCCAAAACCAGCAGCGGACTCGCTCCCCACAGGTTCAGCAGAATTGAAGCAATACCGATAGCCACCAGGGCCGAAGTCTTCGCGGCAGTTCGTCCCAGCTTCCAAACCGCCTGCAGAATGATCGCAATCACCGCTGGTTTGATCGCTTGCAGAATTCCTTCCACCCGCGGCAGCGATCCGAACCGCACGTAGGCCGCAGCGATCACTGTGACCAAAACAGCCGCCGGAATGATGAAGCAACCCCCCGCGACCACAAGGCCAACAGTCCCGCGCAGCGAGCGCCCAATAAAAATTCCAACTTCCGTCGAACTCGGCCCCGGAATCAAGCTGGCAGCCGCCACTCGATCCAGAAAATCCTCTTCCGTGATCAAGTGCCGCTTACGGACGAACTCATCCTCCATCATCGCGATGTGCGCCGCCGGTCCTCCAAACGCAATCGTGCCCAACTTCAAAAAAATCAGAGCCAGCTCGAACAGGCGCACCGGATCTTTGGCAGAAGAGTCGCTCCCGGTTTTCATGGTCACGCATCATGAATACAGATCAAGAAATTCCCAGCGCCCGCTGGATTTCCTCCGCGATCCCCGCCGTGATCGCCTTCATCTTCTCTTCTGATTCCGCTTCCACCATCACCCTCGCCAGCGCTTCGGTCCCGGAATAGCGCACCACCACGCGGCCGTTCCCATCCAAGTCACGCTCCGCGGCGTTAATTGCACGCTGCACTTCGGGCACCTGCGCAAAGGGAGTCTTTTCCCGCACCCGCACGTTCTGAATTTTCTGGGGAAACACTTTCAGATCGCTCACCAACTCTGCCAATGACTTCCCCGAACGCACAATCACATCCATCACCCGCAGCGCCGTCAGCAATCCGTCCCCGGTCGTTGCCTCGCCATCGCGAAAAATAATATGTCCCGATTGCTCGCCGCCGAGAGTCGCCTCCATCTTCAACATTTCTTCCAGAACATATTTGTCGCCTACATTCGCCCGCACCATCCGAATCCCGGACTTCTTCAACGCAATCTCGACTCCCATATTCGACATTGTCGTTGCCACCACCGTATCTCCCGCCAACTTGCCGTGCGCCTTCAAATCCCGCGCCGTCAGGAGCAACACGCCATCCCCATTCACCACGCGACCCGCGCTGTCGCAAAACAGAGCCCGGTCTGCATCGCCGTCAAAGGTCACACCTAAATCGAACTTCCCGCCGGACTCCGCCACCATCTTTCCCAGAGTCTCGGGATGCAGCGCTCCGCACCCATCATTAATATTTCTCCCGTCCGGCGTCACGTGTATAAATGTCGCCTGCACCCGCAAGCTGCGAAACAGCTCCGGAGCCTCCGCCGTCGCCGCGCCATTCGCGCAATCCACCAGCATTCGCAGCCCGCTCAAATCCGCCGTCACACTACCAGCCAGCGATTCGATATAAGCCTTGCGCAGCCCTGCTTCTCCCGGCAAAGAAGGCTTCGCGATCTTCAGCGCCGTATCGTCGGCTGCTCCCGGCCGCTCCAGCAGCGCAAAAATTTCTTTTTCAATCGCCAATTCCCGAGCATCCGGCAGCTTGAACCCATCGCCGGAGAAAACTTTGATTCCGTTATCCGTCCACGGATTATGCGACGCTGAAATCACCACCCCCGCCGCCATCCCGCGCGACCGAGCCAAATACGCCACTCCTGGCGTTGTGATCACGCCCGCACTGTGAACCTCCACTCCGACCGCCGCTAATCCCGACGCCACGCGGTCGGCAATCCAGCCGCTCGATTCGCGCGTGTCCTGTCCCATCACTGCTTGCGCCTTGGGAGTTCCGCGCAACAAATCATGTCCCAGCGCGCGCCCAATCAGAAAAGTACTCTCCGCCGTCAGCGGAAACGCTCCCGCCACGCCACGTATTCCGTCCGTTCCAAATAATTGTCTGCTCTGATTGCTCATAAATGATTGCAGTGCGACTGAAACGTCAATTAGTTCTGGATTGAGATTAGGGTGTGCCTCCAGGCGTACCGTAATGCGCGCGGGAATACATCATGCCTTTAGGCACTGACAGTAACTCCAATGCTGCTTCCTTCAATGCCCACTCCCTACCGCCGGAGTCTTCTCCATCACGACAATCACCCGCACCGGCTCGGGCCGCACCACTTGAATCAGCGGATCCGAGACATATGCATTTGTCACAAAAGTCCCCTGGGTCGTCGTCCCGGAAACATCGATCGGATCGGTAGTCGCCGCATCCATCCCTTCCACGTGCTGTTTCGGACCCACAATCGTGATTCTTTCGGGATCGACCAGCACTTTGGCGATCTGTTCGCCAGTCACAAAATTTCCCACCACTCGCGGACGCACCACGACCTCTCGCGTCATCCGCGTATCGAAACTCAGGTGCACCTGTCCCGGCACCACCTGCACGACCTGCAGATCCCTCGGACGCAGAATCTGCTGCGCGGTCAAATCAAACGTTCTTTCGCCAGCCTGCACAGCCGCTAAATCCAATTCGGCATGAATATCGGTTGCCCGCAGATCGTGAATCAGCCGCTCCGGTCCGCGCACCCGGATTTGCGCCTCCGGAATTGCCGTCGAGCTGATCTCCAGTGTCCACGGCACATGCTCGAATTCAATCGGCACGCGCACCGCCACTTCCGCCGGCTGTTGATTCGGGGCAATCGTCATCCACAGTCCGGTCGCAATCAGCAGCGATAAAATCTTCAGCCAGAAATTGTGCAGCACCCAGCGCCGAAATAATTCCATCACAGCGGACGCTCCGTTTCCGACTCCGACTCCCGCTCCGCGCTCATCGCTGCTCCCGCGCGAAACGGCGACTCCATTCCTATCTCCGATTCGTCCTCTTGTTCGGCCACGGTCGGCAATCCCACAGGGGACATATACCGCCGCAACTCATTTCCCAAGGCTTCGCGCAACTGCTCCACCGTCAAATCCCGCTCAATTTTCCCTCCTACCGCCATGCTGATCGCGCCGGATTCTTCCGAGACAATGACCGCGATCGCATCCGTCTCCTCGGTAATACCAATTCCCGCGCGGTGCCGCGTCCCCATCTGCGTGGAAAGCACCGGATTCATGGATAAGGGCAAAAAGCACGCCGCGGCCGCCAGCCGGTCCTTCTGGATAATCACCGCGCCATCATGCAACGGCGCGCTGGGCCGGAAAATCGTCGCCAGCAGATCGTAGGAAAGCTTCGCATCCATGGCCACGCCGCTCTCGATATACGTCCGCAACCCAATCTCGCGCTCAATCACCATCAAGGCGCCGGTCTGATGTTGCGAAAACAAATTCGCCGCCAGCACGATGTCGTCGTAGGCATCGCCTTCCTGGGCGTTCCCTCGCAAAAAACTTACCCGCCGTCCCACATCGGACAACACGTGCCGAATCTCCGACTGGAACACGACAATCAGCGCAAAGACCACGTAAGGCAGCAAGTGGCTCACCAGCCAGTTCAGCGTGACCAGTTCGCCAATCCGCGCCAGATAAAACGCTGCCGCCACCGCCGCAAGTCCAGCCAGCATCGGCGCAGCCCGCGTCCCGCGGATCATCACGAGGACTTCATAAATAATCAACGCCACGAGCAGAATGTCGATCACAGTAAACGACACTCTCATCCATGGCGTGATCATCCGCGTACCCTCAAATCCCCGCAGAATTTATTTCCTCGGAACATTTCATTCTAATGCACGCTTGAAGAAGATCGGCTCGTCCGCGCAATATAAACACGTCATTAGGCGGATATTTGCAGGCGCTATCGCTGGCATTGGCGCGAACCAAGGTCCCTCGCTTTGCTCCGGATGACAACGGGTTCGAGGCTTGTCGGAAGGTGACCCCGAACAGCTCCCGGTACGATTACTGTAGAACGCGCACCTCTATTTCTTATTTCTTATTTCTTATTTCTTATCTTTTTCTTATTTCTTATCTTTCCGCTTGGGCGCCCCATCACCTTCTGTCGTCCCCTTCACTACCGCCCGAATCTCGCCCTTCGCCACCTTCGCCGAAATCTCTTCCCCGCTCCTTACCTGTTCCACATCCCTCACCAGCTTCCCTTCCGCATCAAACACCAGCGCATAGCCGCGGTCCAAAATCGCCAGCGGAGAAAGCATCTCCAGCGCTCTGCTCATGCGCTCCGCTCGAACTCGGTACTGCAACAATAAATTCCTGACCGCACCGCCCAGCGCGGAAGTATGTGTCTCCAGTTCCCGGCGCACGCCCGCCAGCACCCGGCGCGCGTCATAATGCCGTACTGCCGCTGAAGCCATCTCCCACCGCCGCCGCATTTGCTCCAGCCTCAGCCGCTCCCCGCGCTCCAACCGGAAAGTCAGATCATCCAGCGTTTGCTGACGTTGCCGGATGAAATCCATCATGCGGGCGAATGCCCCATGCTGCGTGCGCACCATCAATTCATTGCGAGCTTCGAGCAAAATCCTCTCCATCGCCCGCACCAGCCGCTCCCGCACTGCCGCCGCCTGATTCTCAATCTCCACCCGCGACCGTATTACCAATTCCGCCGCTGCCGAAGGCGTAGGCGCGCGTAAATCCGCCACAAAATCGCAGATCGTAAAATCCGTCTCGTGGCCTACCGCCGAAATCACTGGAATCTCCGAAGCGGCTATTGCCCGCGCCAGCCCCTCATCGTTAAACGCCGCTAAATCCTCCGCTGACCCTCCCCCGCGACCCACAATAATCACTTCGACACTTTTAGTTTTATTAAAGTATCGAATTCCGCTTACCACTTCCGCGGCCGCCAAATCCCCCTGCACCTGCGCCGGATAAATTACCGCATTCGCCGAATGATGCCTTCTCCGCAGAATGTTCAGAATATCCCGCAGGGCCGCGGCCTGCGGCGAGGTCACAATCCCAATCCGCCCCGGCAACGTCGGAACTGCTTTCTTCCGCTCGGCAGCAAACAATCCCTCCGCCTCCAGCTTCGTCTTGAGTTGCTCGAACGCAACCTGCAACCCGCCCGCGCCTTTGGGCTCAATGTATTCCGCCGCAATCTGCAACTCGCCGCGGTCTTCATAAATCGTCACCCGCCCCCGCATCACGACTTGCATACCGTCCGCCGGACGAAACCGCAGCAGCCGCGCCTTCGAACTGAACATCACGACTCTAATTTGCGCATTCCCGTCCTTCAGGGTGAAATACAAATGCCCGGAATCCGGCGCGCGAAAATTTGAAATCTCCCCCTCCACCCAGGCATCCGCATATTCCCGTTCCACATGCGCGCGTACCGCGGCGACGAGCGCCCGCACGGTCCAAACCCTCCGCTCCGGCGCGGCAAATTTAAATCCGAGTTGTTCCCTAGTTCCCATCCAGGTAAGAGAAGTCTAGAACAGATTTGCCCGATTGAGATTTTATGCGGCCGTTGGGAGGCGCGAAAAGTTACAGGGCAAGCTTATGGCGTGCCGACTCGATAAATCCGCGAGACTTCTTATCTTGCGTAAGGAGCGGAACGCCGCTTTCGACACGGGTTTGGCGATCAGGGCATCAGCCAACTGGGCCCTACGGCGCTTCGGCGACGATTGCCGGTCGGCATCTTCCAGGAAAAGACAAACTTAGCTGCCGCCGTCCTTATTCGGAGACTTGCCGCGTGTCCGCGGGATCCGCTTCCACGGTCACGTCCACCTCGGCTCCCAGCCTGAGGCGCACCTTATGCCCGTCCTCGTCGATCAGGGTATTGTCGATACGAATCTCCCGGTAGAGATCATCGGCCCCTTGCACGGCGATCTGCGCCTTCTCCGGAATCCGCGGATCGGCAGAGTGGATAACTTTTTCAACAGTTCCGGGCAAGGTAACACTCGGCTTGTCCGTCATGACAGTTCCCTTTCAGGCAGATGAATTAACAAGATCCACCCTAAGACTACGCAAATTGCCCTAAGGTTGTTTCTCCCCAGACGGTCGAGACAATGCTTTCAACACCTCTAGATAATCCGCGGAGACCTCGCGGATGCGCTGCAAGCGCTTCCTTTCCAGGTTCAATTCTTCCGGAGTGATCCCCAAGTAGGTCCTATTAGCGAGACTCTCCACCTGTTCCCGCATGAGGCGCGCGAGTTCTTCGTGGATTTTCTTGGGGGTAGGGCCGTGCATTATTTACCTTCCGCGGTCGGGGAACGCCCTCTCCCAGACTCGTCTCAATCGACAAGGCTGCTCAAGGACTATAAAAAGCTAGGTGGTATGACGCTGCCAAACAATACCGCGAACGCCCTAGGTAAGGATTTCAAAAAGTCTGGGCTCAACTCTGCGCTGCCCCTTTAGCGGGACGGCTGAAGCCGTACCCTGATCTTGTCTTGCGAATCTGGTCTTCCGCTCTTGGTTTCATAGCGCCGATAAAATGAACCCGGATATATTCGTATTCATGGCCCCATTCGGCAAACTCCTGATCGTTCTGGGCGCGATCCTCGCGGGCATCGGCGTAATCGTAATTCTCCTCTCCCGCACAAACCTTCCTCTCGGACGCCTGCCCGGTGACTTCCTTTATCGCAGTAAACACACCACTGTCTACTTTCCTCTGGCCACCTCTTTACTCTTGAGCGTGGTCCTCTCCCTCGTCGTATATCTGATCAATCACTTCCGGCGATAAATAAGGTACGGCTGGGGCGAGAGAGAAAGCAGGAGCTGCTGGAGAGGAAACCATGATCCCTCACGGCCCGAGGGATGACAGGGCATGATGTCCGCTACATCCCCCCGAAATCCGTGAATTGGTGCGCGAGTCGCCCGCGCTCTCCCTGGCGCTACAATCAGAATTCATGCACTCTGCCCGCATCGCTGAACTTCTGGCCCCCTATTTAAATCCGGCTGTTCTCTCCCCCGCTCAATTAAAAGATATATCGACGTATATCGATCTACTAACTCACTGGAATGCCCGCATCAATTTAACCGCGATCCGCAGCGAAGAAGAAATGGTTACCCGCCACTTCGGCGAATCTGTCTTCGCCGCCCGCCACCTATTCCCTGCTTCTCCGGTGAATCAAGATTTGGACTTTGATTCTGACCCCTCCTTGCCGGCACAATCCGATCCCACTCGACACTCGGTACTCCGCACGCGCAGCTCCCTGCTCGCGGCCGACCTCGGTTCCGGCGCCGGATTTCCCGGAATCCCGATCAAACTCTGGGCCCCGGAAATCCATATGACCCTGATCGAATCCAACCACAAGAAATCCGCGTTCCTGCGCGAAGTTGTCCGCTCCCTTACATTGACGAACATCGATATACAAACCGCCCGCGCCGAATCCCTTTCCCAAACTTACGATGTAGTTACCCTCCGCGCTGTTGAACGATTTCCTTTGATCCTGTCCATAGCGGCGCGCCTTACCAAGCCATCTGGCTGCCTCGCTCTTCTGATTGCGGCGTCCCAGATCGACCAAGCGCGAGCCATTCTCCCCAGCTTCACTTGGCACGACCCAATTTCGGTGCCTGATTCCCGTTCTCGGCTGCTCGCGATAGCTTCCCGAGAACCAGAACAGTAATCGGTGGAAGGGAAACATTAAAATAGCCCAATGCAAGCCGATAAATATGGCTTAGAAAACATAAATGTGGGGTTATCTCATATTGATACGAAATTTATACACCTCAAAATCTGTGCAATCCAACCAGCTCGCCTCAATGTTCCGTGCGGAACATTAGATGGGGTGTTCCGGCTGGAACCTGAGCACTCAAACGCAAAGAAAGTGCGTAGTCCGCCCGATGTTCCACCCGGAACACTTAGCAGCTTCTTTTGCACAGCTTTCTCTCGCGATGCACAGGCTTAGCTGCTTGTTTCGAAGGTGGAATCGCATTATGCTTTCCGAGGCTCTGGCTTTCCAAAAAAGTTTATGGGACGTGTCATCGCGGTTGCCAATCAGAAGGGCGGCGTAGGAAAGACTACGACTGCCATCAACTTGGCCGCGTCGTTTGCGGCTGCTGAAGTGAACACACTCCTTGTCGATTGCGACCCGCAATCGAATGCGTCAAGTGGTCTTGGGCTGGTAAAGGATCCGGAACGCTTTTCTTCCTATCACCTACTGATGGGCGATGCCACTGGCGAAGAAGCTCTGGCCACGACCGAACTCGAGCAGCTATGGATCATTCCTGCGCACAAGAATCTGATCGGCGCAAATATTGAACTGGTGGAGGCGGAGCGGCGCGAGTACAGACTCAAGGATGCGATCGCGCCTTTGCGGGATCGTTTCCACTACATCGTGTTGGATTGTCCGCCCGCGCTCGATCTGCTTACGCTTAACGCGCTGGTCGCGGCTGATTCGGTTTTGATTCCGATGCAGGCGGAATACTTTGCGCTGGAAGGCATCAGTGAGCTTCTGGATACAGTCGAGCGCATTCGCGCGGAGTTGAACCCGGGGCTGGAGATTGAAGGGGTGGTGCTCACGATGCTGGATGAGCGCACTAACCTGGCGCAGCAGGTGATTGCGGAGCTGAAGAAGTTTTTTGGCGAGAAGTTGTGTGCGACGACTATACCCAGAAACATTCGCCTGGCAGAGGCGCCGAGCCACGGCAAAGCGGCGCTGGTATACGATCCGCGGTCAAAGGGAGCGGAGAGTTACATTCGGCTGGCGAAGGAGATTTTGGGGCGGCAGCTGTCGGCTGCCGATTCCAGGCCATCCGAAGGGGCAGAGATGGACAGGACGGCTTAGCTTATATCGATGTATATCGATCTTTATATCTACCTATATCGATATACTTCAGGGCAACAGAGGAAGCATGGTCCTTGCGCCTTCGGCCCCGGTTCGCAATGACAGGGATTTTATTGGGGGATGATTGATGACGACGAACGTTGTGGAAAAAGTTGCGGATAAGAAGGACGAGAAGCTGGAGAAGCGGAAAGCTCTGGGGCGGGGGTTGGCGTCGCTGTTGCCGGGACCGCGGGTGGTGACGCCGAGCGTGGCGCGGGAGAGCAGTGACAGTGGGGTTGAGGAAACCAGGGTCCCTCGCTTGGCGAGGGATGACAAGGCAGATCGAGATGATAAAGGGGATCGGGCAAGTGTCCCAACATCAGCTGCGGCTGCCCCGGCAACTGCCGAGAGCACGGTGGAGCAGATTGAGCTCGATGCGATTGAGCGCAATCCTTATCAGACGCGGGCCGTGTTTGATGAAGAGTTGCTGAAAGAGCTGGCGGAATCGGTTAAGGCAAACGGGGTGGTGCAGCCGATTGTGCTAAGGCCGGCGGAGAAAGAAGGACGCTACGTCCTGGTGCTGGGCGAGCGGAGATTAAGAGCATCGCGACTGGCAGGGAAGCAGACGGTGCCGGCGCTGGTGAAGCGGCTTTCGCTGCAACAGGCCGCGGAGATGACGGTGCTCGAGAACATCCAGCGGCAGGACTTGAATGCGATGGAGCAGGCGGAGGCGTTCCGGGTATTGAGCACGGAGTTCCAATTGACGCAATCGCAGATTGCGGCGCGGATTGGAGTCTCGCGCGAGACGGTCTCGAATTACATGCGGTTGCTGCGGCTGCCGGAAGACGTGATGCAGTATCTGTTGGAAGGAAAACTCAGTTTCAGCGAGGCCCGGGAAATGCTGGCGCTGGATACGCTGGAGAAAATCTCGCAGGTAGCGAAAGAGGCGGTGGAAAAACACTGGAAGCTGGAACAGATTGAAGCGCGGGTACGGGAGATGAATGGATTTGGCTCGCCGACGGACAATAGCGAGCAGAAAACCTCGCGCGGGGCACGCTGGATGGATCCGAATGTGCGAGCGGCCCAGACGGAGATGGAGCGGACGCTGGGGATGCGGGTGAGGATCAGCGATCGAAACGGCAAGGGAAAGATTGTGATCGAGTACGCGACCGTGGATGATTATCAGCGGGTAACGGAGATGCTTAGGGGAAAGAAGTGATCGGTGGGCGGCGGCCATTGACATGGCGATGCCTACTCGGTTCCATCACCGGCAGCGGATCAGGGGTGTGCACCTGCGGCACAGGGGACGAGTCGGGGAAAGCGCTCCGTTCATAGGCCTCAGCTTTCGGTCCTCGGTACCCGGTTTTAAGAGCATGCGCTCGGCGCGGCTCTTAACTCTTTACTCTTTTCCGAACTCTTACTCTTTTCCGAACTCTTCGACTCTTTTCCGAAAATGAATTCCCTAGTGAGATTGGCTTAGTCAGCTTGGGGAATTGTGGGCGCATATAGGATGAGAGAAACGCCCTAAAAGCTCAACAAAGTCCCTCCCCCGCTTTAACGGCGTGTCGTTAACCCCACGAACGAAGGAGGAACATAATGAGCCCAACCCCAAGACTAATTGCATGCACGCTGGCACTCACCCTGTGTACGGGGTATGCGCTGGCTCAAACCGCTCTCGCGCCGGACACTCTGAAGGTGGATTATTTTTCCAACGCCCACAGTAGCGATCCGGATGGGACGGTACGAATCACAAACGCGGGCACGTCTGGTGGCAACCTGTGCGCGGCCATCTTCGTGTATGACGCGCTCCAGGAGCTAACCGAATGCTGCAGCTGCGCGGTCACGCCGAATGGGCTGCAGACACTCTCGGTAGATAAGAATCTGCTGGATAATCCGCTGAACGGAATCTCTCCGACCACGGGCTCGATTCGTATCGTTTCAACGACGCCGGTTGGCGGAGTTTGCCCTCTTCCAGTAACCGGAAAGATCACTCCAACTGCGGGACTCCGGGCGTGGGCAACCCACATCCAGAGTTCCTCCCGCATAACTGAGACGGCCTCGCAAGATGCGACTCTCAGCTCTGCGGAACTAGGTTTGCTGGAAGCCGATTGCCGCGCCGTGGCATTGGTCGGCAGCAAACAGGGTATTTGCACCTGCGGAACCGGAGACTAAGGTCTAAGTTCTGATTCGGATTCCCGCGCTGGCCGGAGTTTAGGGCTGGCGCGGGATTTTTTTTGCAAACATTTTTTCGGTTTCGGCTTTCGGCTGTGTTTCATTATTCGGTTTCGCCGACGACAAAAATCTGCGGTTCATTGGATGGCGCACCGTGGGAATCCAATTAGTAACTGGGTGGACTTCCTAACGGATATTTCCAAATGATTCGCGAGTTGAGGGCGGGTATTAATGGGGAAGTGGAACGAGGCTCTTGACAACGGGACGGGTGGTGATCCAGTTTGAGCAAAAATTTCATTTTGTCATTCCGAACCAGAGAGACTTGCCGGCGAGGAATCTCTTTGGCCAGGCAAAAGCAGATTCCACTTTTTCTCTGCAGTGCACCCGGCGGCTATTATTCCGGTCCTATTTGAAGGTCTTTCTCCCACGCATTAACTTTAAAGATTCTTGCGAAACCAGGTTCGATTGCGCATGCTGTGCCAATTCCAGCCTTGCGCAAAAACGCCAGAGAACCAAACTCAGAACTGGCGGTAAATTCGAACTCGTTTCCGCACTGGCGTAAGATACGCGCTAAGTATTACTTTTTCCCGGAGGAAGTTATTGTGAAAACCAATTGGATGTTTGCATGGATCATCGGTGCGGTTTTGGTCGCGGGAACGATTGTCAGTGTCACGACCGCCTCCGGTCAGAAGACCGCCAGCAAACCATCAGCGAAGCTAACACTGACCGCCATCGACACTGATCATGATGGGACAGTCTCCAAGGCAGAATTCATGACCTATATAGAGGCACAGTTCGACAAAGTAGACACTGATCATGACGGGACTCTTGACGCAAAAGAATTTGAGCAACTGCGAAAGAACCTGGCGGCTGCAACCACGCGCTAAGGCTGGGGTTCCTTAGCTCTTCTCGTGCGCAGTCTGTTCACCGACGTGAATGCGCCCACGGACACACCTGGAACCTTCGTCCGTGCCTACTTCCTCTTCTGCTTTAGTTATCAGCATCAAGGCGCATAGCGAGTAAAGACAAGGTCGGTCGCTTTGGTCTTCTCGTGGCACGGGAAGCAGCTTTTCATGAATGCCGCATCGCCGGGTTTGCCATCTGCGAAGTGACCGAAGCCCCAGCCGCCGGTTGCGGCGTACTTGGTCGAGTCCTTCACCATAAACTGAATGTTCGTCGGGGCCCCGGGAACAAAAGATTGAGCCTGGCCAAAGACTTTGTTGTTTTCGTCGGACGGAACGTTGCGGTAATGCAACGCAGCAATGATGGTGCCGTCCGGGAATGGAAGCTTTCCATCGCGGAAGGCGCTGAACGCTACATCATTGCCCAGGACAGCACCTAAACTGTTGAGCTTGCCCGCTTCATGGGCGGAGGAGATCCACCTCCAGTCGCGGTACCCCTGAGGGATTTCGGTAACGAAGACCGGGGCGGGGTTCCCGTCCGCTTGGCCTGGTGTGGGAGCAACCAGGGCGACAACTCCGGCCACGGTTGCGAGTCCAACCAGGAAGAACGCGAAGTGTTTCATAAGGATTCCTCCATCAAGGATATCGCGATTTTACAACAACCTTCTTGAGGCACTCGGCAACTTTACACTTTTATTCACTGGCATTTTACTCGCGAGCCCGAGCGTATATAGAGATATATACTGGATGCAGGCAAGTGGGAAATCGCGACTTATGATGTATCGCCGATTGCTGAAATCATCGGTGCTCTTCTCAGTGACGGTACTGGGCCTCGCGCAAGTCTCTTCGGCACAGAATACCTCCAGCGATCAGTCCTGGACCGCCAGCAGCCGACAGGAAGACCCGAACGGGGGGATGAATCCCACCCGCACCAGTAAAACGCATACGGTAGTTGACGGTCGAGTCGTTGATAAGACATTGGTCGAGACCTTGGGCCCCGACGGGCAGTACGTGCTCTACTCAGAGACGGAAAAGGAGTCGGTACAGGTCAACGATACTACTGTGCGGAATGTCGAGCGATCGTTCGCCCGAGGCTCGGATGGCGAGCGGACTCTGATTCAGGAAAAGCAAGAAGAGTCGCGCAACCTTCCGGGCGGTGAAGAGAAAGTAGTTCGCAGCATTTCGAATCCTGACGCCAACGGCGCATTGCAGGTAGTGCAGCGCGAATTGGAGGATTCGAAGCAGCTCAGTCGTGGAACGCGGGAGACGACCACCACGGTGCTTACTCTTGACGTGAACGGCGGTCTTACTCCAGCGGCACAGATCGTGGAACGAGAGACGCAAAGCGGCGACGGCACAATCGATTTCAAGAAAACTACTCAACTCTCCGATGGGACCGGGCGCTGGCAGCTCAGCGAAGTCAGAGAAGGCACCAGCAAACAAGAAAACGGCCAGACAAGTAAAGATGAACGCGTGCTCCGGCCCGATTCGAACGGAAATCTCGCGGTCGTCGAACGCACCGTCAGCAAACAGACGGACACCAGTCCGGCAGAGAAGCGCGACACAATCGACAAGTACTCTACGAACGTTCCGGGGCAAGCCGGCGACGATAGCCTGCAACTTGTCCGACGCGAGATCACGGTGCAGCAGAATACTGCCGCAGGCGGGCATAGCACCACCCGGCAAATCGAGCAGGCGAATCCCGGCGATCCCAACAACGGTCTTCGTGTGACCGAGGAAACAATCAATATCGTGAAACCGGGCGGGAGCGGCACGGCCGACGAGAAGCGCACGATCCTCACTACAGATTCCGATGGCCGGTTCGGTGAAGTTTGGGTTGACATAGGCAAAACCAGCAACCCTTCGGTCGTTCAGGTGGACACCCGCTCCGCAAAACCTCAGTAGGTCGAGCACCATACCGAACGCCTCCTGGCGCGCGAAGTTTTTCTACGACCACGAAGCTTGATCGGGGGGTTCCATTTACTCATCATCATTTTTTTGTCTTGCTCGAATCGAAGCTCATGGGTGGCTCATCGAGTGTTCAAAGAAAACTTTGCCGGCGGATAACTAAAATAAGTGAGCGATCATCCATTTGCAGGTGGCATTTGGAGGCGGGTTGTAAAGGCGCGCCCGCCGGGCGGCGGATGCGATTGACGCGATGCGCGATATGCCCCGGAAATCCAACATGAGAGGAATGCACCATGGCGAAGGAATCCCATTCTCTGGAAACGGTTAACGGGGATCGATCCCAGATTGAACCGACCTCGTGGCGATTTATCGCGGTAGCGGCCATCGGAATGGGAATCGTAGCCTTCGCTGCGACTGAACTCATGCACTACATTTTGGTGCCGGATATAGGACGATCCGATGAAAGACTGCTCGCCGAAGGGTTATCGGCTCTGGTGGTGAGTTGCCTGACGGCGAGGTTGGTTTACATGAGCCGGGAGCGACAACGTCTCATGATGGCGAGGATGCAGGTGATTGCGGAGATGAATCATCACATCCGGAATGCACTGAGTCCGGTCTCGCTTTCGCTGGATAGCACGGAAGATTTGCAGCTGCATTGCATAATCTCGGAAGCGGTGGACCGAATCGATTGGGCCCTGCGAGAAATACTGCCTCGCGAAATCCCGCTAGAAAAAGGGCAGCAGCATGAGCTGGGATATTTTCAACGATAAACGAATTCCGGTTAAGAACGCGCTGACTCGGTCCGACTCGATTCGGATCTCGCGGGCAGCGCTCTGAGCGGGGCGCTGGAAAACCGAATGGGCGGCACGACCGAAAAGGTCTTTGGCCGACAAGCAAGTTGCAGAGGTCCTTCACGCGAAAGGCGCGCTCAGGATGACAAGGGGTTTGGATTCAGGCTGCAGCTACTTTCCAGCAGCTGCAGTGGCGGTCATCATGCCGGCGATCTTCATGCTTTGAATGCGTTCGAGAACGTTCTCGATGCTGGCGCCGGTGTCGGTGCAGGCGTCGACGTAGGGGTGGCGGCTTCCGTCGGCGTGCATCACGAGCACGGCGGCGGCGACTTGGGACTTCTTGACCATGTAGGGCAAGTGATGGCGGTCGTTGCGGGTGAGGCTGGGACCGAGAATTACCAGGTCGAACGCACTTTTATCCAGCGCCTCGACGACAGCTTTACGGCCAAGAGCGTTGTGTACGGAGTGGCCGGCCTTTTCAAAGGCGGCGGCCGGAGCCGATTGGGCTTGCGCGTCACCTTCGCCGTAGAGAATTCTTATTTTTCCTGTTTTCGCCATTTGCTCCCATCCTGCTCAGTACGCTGGTTGGTAGAAATAAGAAATGCGCGGTACTGGCCACAGACACGGTAGCAATGGGGCGAGTCGGGGAGTACGTCACCGAAGACCAGCGACGAAAGGACGAGGCGGGGCGGTTTGTCTTGCCCGAGGACAATAGTCGAGCTTCGCTCGACCGGACAACCCTTTCGACTTCGCTCAGGCCGGCCAAGGCGCGGTCGTTCCCACAAAAATCAATTTGCCAAACGGCCCTTGTAACGAATGAAATATTCTTCCACTCGGCGCAATTCAGCGATACACTTTTTGGCCAGAGGAAATCCGAAATGTTCCGGTCGCGCTCCGTCGTGTCGATGTTCCTGGTCCCCGCATTTTTGGTCCAAGTCTTTTTGCTTTTTGCCGGCGTCTGTTCTGCCCAGTCATCCGAGTCCGCTTCCACCGAGTCCACGGCCACTTGTTATCTGGACGATGGGAGGCAGGTTTATATTCGCTACAACCCAGTAACCGCAAAGTCGGAGAAGCTATCCAATGGAAAACCGTTTCTTCCCGGCGGCACGGCCATGACGTTGTTCACCGACGCTCCTCTGACTTTTGGCGGATCGACGATACCTCTGGGGGCGTACTCCGTTTATCCGATTCCCGCGAGGGACAAGTGGAGCCTGGCAATTAACAAGAATGTTACGCACGGGGCCGCCTACGATGAGAAGCAGGACGTGGCGCGCTCGACGATTGAAACCGACCCGGTGCCAGCGGCTGCCGATCAACTCGAGGTCGCGTTCGCGCATGTGGGACAGAAATGCACGCTGCGCATTTACTTCGGGAAAGTGGCGACGTTTGCCGAGTTCGTGGCGAAATAAGTCACGTTCGATTAGAGATTTTGGACGATGGACCTCAATCTTCAACCCGCGTCACCCGCGAATGTCTGAGACAATGCGGGGCATGCGCTTTCTGCTGATTGTGCTTTTGATCAGTGCCGCCTTTGGCCAGACTGTGCGGCAGACTCAATCTTCCAACACTACGGAAAATCTGCGCGGGGCGAGCGTGGTCTCGGAGCAAGTGGCGTGGGCCTCGGGCTCCCATGGGACGTACCTGCGTACGATGGATGGCGGGCACACGTGGAACGTTGCGCAGGTGCCGAGCGCGGCTACGCTTGATTTTCGTGGCGTCGTTGCGTTCTCGGCGGAAGAAGCTTTTCTCATGTCTTCCGGGCCGGGGGAGCAGTCGCGCATTTATCACACATCGGACGGCGGGCAGCACTGGCAGCTGCAATTCACCGGCAGCAATCCAAAAACTTTTTTTGATTCGATCGCGTTTTGGGATTCGCAGCACGGTGTCGTTCTTGGCGATCCCGTGCCGGACCAGAGTGGACAGCTAAAATTTCAACTGCTGGTCACCAGCGACGGACAGACGTGGACTCCGATTGCTTCATCGCAAATGCCGGCGGCGGCTGAAGGCGAGGGAGCGTTTGCGGCGAGTAATTCCTGCATCGCTATTCTTCCGGACCATATTCTTGGGGATCAAATTCCTGGAAATCAAGGGAGCGGCGCCGCGGCGGTCGGCAAGGCGGAGGAAAGAGCAAGGGTGAAAACAAAAGATGGGGCCGCATCTCCGGGGAGCAATATTTGGTTTGCTACCGGCGGGAAGGTCGCGCGTGTGTTTCATTCGGCTGACCGGGGGCTGAGCTGGGAAGTTTTCCCGACTCCGATTGTGCATGGGGCGGATTCGGCGGGCATTTTCTCGATCGCATTTCGAGACGCGAATCACGGTGTAATCGCCGGAGGTGATTATAAGCATCCCGATTGGGATGGGCCCAATCTGGCCTTTACCAATGATGGCGGTAAGTCGTGGTCGCTTTCGCAAATTTACCCGCAATCTTATTATTCTGCCGTGACTTACGACCGTGGGGCGGCGGCGCATGCGGCGGCGGGGCTGGAGGACAGCCGGGCCCAGGTGCGCCTTTTTCTGGTAGCGCCCAAGTTTATCTTTGATTTTCGACCGCCGAGAGACCCTACGCGGATCAGCCCGCCGAAAAAGTCCGGGATTGGATTCAATGCTGTCAGCACTTTGCCGGGCGGCGGGGCCTTCTTTGTGGGGCCTAAGGGGTCGATTGCCACCATTCCTTGATCTCTCTGCTAATGGGTGGTGCAGGCGACTTTCTCGGAGCCGGCGGGTCTGTTCTAACATCCAAGCTTTAGCGCGTGTACCATTGGCAAAGATAGGGTTCTGCCGGATGGACGATTTGGGATACACTCGCTATAACGTTTCAAAGAGTATGTTCACTCCGCACCCAAACCTTTCCGATGACGTTAACCGCGTCATCGTTCAGTCGGAAATTGAAGGCGGAGTTTTTTTACACGATTTGCCGCCCTCGACCATCCTCGAAATTCAGACTCTCAATCATTGCTATAAGGCTGTGCTTCTGGGCGGGAGCGATGCGCTGATCTCCGGGCATCCTGAGTTTTGCCCGAATCCGGTGCAGGTAGCGATTGCGGGATCTTCGTTTGGAGGATCCATGCTGAAGCTGCGCTATGTGGGGCGGGGCATGCACCTTGAATTCCGGCATCCCGAATACGCAACGCCGATTATTACCTCTCCGATTCAGGAAATACGGGATTATACTGCGGCGTAGTTTTGGCGCTCCGTGGGCGGAGTTCCGTGATGAGTTGGAGTTCCGCTAGTTGATCGTCAGTCGAGCTTCGCTGGTCTGGACAGGCGGCTGTCCCTACATAAGTACCGGCATTGACGAACTGCACCAACCCCACTAACATTCCTCCCGGAAGCGCCCAAGCCGGATTATGACCATCACCACTCGCGAAGTCAGCCACGTCACCATTGTCGATCTGCACGGGCGCATTACGCTGGGCGAGGAAACCGGTAAAGTTCGCGAGGCCATCCGCGGGCTGATCGCGGCAGGCAAGAAGAAGATCGTGCTCAATCTGGCACATGTGGATTACCTCGACTCTTCCGGGGTGGGCGAGCTGGTGAGCAGCTACACTGCCGTTCGCAACTCCGGCGGGGAACTCAAACTCTTCGGCCTGACCAAGAAGGTTCGTGACATTCTTTACGTCACCAAGCTCTACACCGTATTCGATATCAAGGACGACGAATTCACGGCCGTGAAGTCGTTTGACTACTTTTTTGCCCAGTGAATTCAGGGCAGAGCCCTCACAATGCAGGACAACCAGCCTAGGAAAGACAGCCTCGCCAGTGCGAAAATAACGATTCTTTCCTGGATTGCGGGTCCGTTTGAGCAAGAAGGCAAAATCCAGCCAGGAGGTCCCTCGGTCCGCTGGTGAAAACGCGGACCTTAGGGACGACTCCAAGTCGAGGTTCAGAGTGTGGAAACCGAAACTGACCCCTACGCTTTCCTCTTTCCCGCTGATTGGGAATGCGGTATGCTAACTACCTCCCCTTTTGTATCCCCATACGAAACCGCAATGAGAGAGAAAGAAAAACCATTAGGATCAGTCGGCTCCGCTAGCCTCTCCGCGGAAATTATTATCGTAGGAGGCGGCCTGGCTGGGACAGCGCTGGCTGTTGTATTAGGACGCCAGGGTCGTCGCGTGATCGTGGTTGATCTCCACGCCAGCTGCCCGCCGCTATTCAGAGCTGAAAAAATCGAGAAGGAACAGGTACGGCTGCTGCGCAAGCTCGGTTTGCTCGACCATCTGCTTCCGTATGCCGGGCAGGTCAGAGAGGTCTGGGGAGGTTTTGACGGCCGCGTTTTCAAGACCAGCCCGATCGAACAATATGGACTGAAATACGCAGAGATGGTAAATGCTCTACGCGCGCAAATGCCTGCGACGGTGGTGAACCGTGTGGGGCGCGTGGAAGCCATCTCTAATAGCGACCAGGTGCAACGGGTTAAGCTGGAAGGCGGCGAGGAACTAACGTCGCAACTCGTGGTGTTGGCATGTGGCAGCCGCGCAGATTTCCTGGCCGACCTGGGAATGCGCCGCCGGGTGGTGCAGAAAGACCAGTCCCTCGGCATCGGATTCGATTTCGTTGCCGAATCGCAGCCCTTTCGTTTTGACGCGCTTACTTACTACTCCATGAGCCCGTCGACCTGTATTGACTACCTGACGCTGTTCAAATTTCGCGATGTGATGCGAGCCAATCTTTTTATTTTTCGCTCGGCGAGCGATCCGTGGGTACGTGAGTTCATGCAGCAACCAGAGGCGATGCTCAGGCGCCACCTGCCAAAGCTGAACCGGATTACGGGTGAGTATCGCGTGACCGGCACTGTGGAATCCAGTCGAGTGGATCTCTATAAAACTGAGTTCGATCCGGTCCCGGGAGTGGTGATGATCGGCGACGCAGCCCAGAGCGCTTGCCCAGCCACGGGCCGGGGCCTGGACAAGGTGATGACGGACGTGGATGTGCTCTCAGAGTGCGTCCCGGGCTGGTTGGCGACTCCGGGCATGAGCGCCGGCAAAATGGCGGATTACTATCAGCATCCCCGCAAGCTGGCCATGGATTCGAGCGCCCTGCAGAGTTCCCAGGACCACAGGCGCCTCGCTATCGACACGTCGCTGCGCTACCGGATTCACCGCTTTCTGTTGCACTCCAAATGGCGGCTATCAGCTTCTTCCAAGAAGATGCAGCAGGCGCGGCGGACGTTTGGCTCGAGAACAGGATTACTGTGGGGAACGGGCGACCATAGTTAAAACCCCGGATGGTCGGGTCAATGCGTGTGATGGAGATTTTTCTACAGATTTTTCGGCCACTCACAAACTACTCGCGGTTCATTGGCGTGCATTTCTAATCCCTTAAAACTGAGCAACGACCGGCCTGACGATCTCGTTCTGCCCTGTCCTTGGTATAGGCATCGTCCACCAGTCCGAATCCGCGATGCCTCGCCGACAATTGGATCGAGCCACAATCATCGCGCATCGAAAGCTGGGTCGCCACAATCCAATTTAAAGATTACCTTTGAATAGCGCGTAAGCAGCGGGGGGTGTCATGGTTACGTCGGAGATCGCATTCCTGAACAATCAACTGCTGGAGCGCAAACACCGCCTGGAAAAGGCGATTGCTTTTGCGCCGCAAAAGGCGGTTCTAGCTGGTCTTTTGCAGGAAGTGGATTCGGCGCTGGAGCGCATGGATAGAGGCAGCTATGGGCTGTGCGAAACATGCCATGACACGGTGGAAGCGGATCGCCTGCTGGCCGATCCGCTGGTGCGCTACTGCCTTGACCATCTGACTCTACCGCAGCGCGATGCGCTGCAGCGGGACCTTGACCTGGCCTCGCAGCTGCAGCGCAACCTTTTGCCGCAAATCGGGCTCCGGGCCGGCGGCTGGGAGACGAGCTACCATTACGAGCCAATTGGTCCGGTGAGCGGCGACTATTGCGACTTGATCCCGTCCGATGGGCAGCTCTTCTTCGTGCTGGGCGATGTCTCAGGCAAGGGCGTGGCCGCTTCCATGCTGATGGCGCAACTCCATGCCCTGTTCCGCAGCCTGACTAAAATGGCTCTGCCCCTGGAGCAGATGGTCTCGCAAGCTAATCGCGTCTTCTGTGAAAGCGCGTTAGCTGGACAATACGCCACGGTTGTGTGCGGCCATGCGAAGGCTACAGGCGAGGTCGAGCTTCATAATGCCGGACACTTACCCGTGATCGTGGTTGGAAAAAGCGGAGTGCTGCGCATCGAATCCACGGGTTTGCCGCTGGGCATGTTTTATGAGCTGGAGTTCTCCGTCACCCGCCTGCACATGGAAGCCGGCGACACAATGTTTCTCTATACCGACGGCCTGTCGGAAGCCAGCGATGCGAAAAACGAATACGGCGTGGACCGCGTGATGCAACTCGTGCGCCAGCAATCGGTGAGGCCTCCAGCGGAGCTCATTGCTTGCTGCCTGGAGGACCTGCGCTCCTTCGAAAACCGCGGAGCGCGTTTCGACGATTTAACGCTGCTGGCGATTCAGCGGTTTGGCGAGCCGGCGATTCCTGTTGTGTAAAACTCTTGAGGATTCGATAATTAGCATCCGCACGAATTATGGCGAACTCGGCACCTCGTTCCTTTCCTCGTGCGCAGTCTTCCCGACCGATCCGGGTAATGCTCCTGGATCTCACCATCGCAATATTGGGCCTCGCCTTCCTGGCCTGCCTGCTGTTTGGCATCGTCACTTTCATGAACGCGCATATTGCTTTCAAACGCGTGCAGGGACAGCCCTATCACGCCACCACCTTTCATGTGATTCGTTCTTACTATCAGAATAGCGCTGGCATGCATGGGCCCGACATCTCGGTTTATGCGAGTGGGATGGTGGAAGGCGAGAAAGAATGGATGGATTTGGTTCCCTACCTCAAGCGTAGGCCGGGCGGTCAAGCGGAACTCAATGATTCAGTCCCTCCGGGCACAGTGATTCCGGTTTACCTGTTTCCCAATCTCAAAGGGCAATCCCGAATCCAGGTGATCGACATTCTGCCGCCAGGCGAAGCCAGCAGAAGAACGGAGACGCGGGTACTGCGGCGTGCGCCCGCGATTCTCGCCCTTCTGGGTGCTCTGATCCTTCTCTTGGTGCGATTGCGGCGCTTTTAGCCGCCCAGTTTAGGCGACCTTCCCCAGCACGGGCTGGGTGCAGTACATGCAGCGGCGAGCGGCAATGGGGATTTCGCTGAGGCATTCTGGACACTTCTTAGTGGTGGGGTCGGGCGGCTTCTCGCCTTTGTGCATGCGGGCAATGAGGGCGTTGACCGGCAGGACTACAAAAAAATAGACAGCGGCAGCGATCAGAAAAAACGAAATGCAGGCATTGATGAAATTGTCCAGAGGGAACGCGACATTGTGGATCGTGAACTGCAACGTCGAAAACTTTTCGCCACCGCCTGATGCCAGCTTGATCAGAGGATTGAGAAAGGCCGAGGTGAGCCCGCCGACCACGCCCGCGAAGGCTGCGCCGATGACCACGCCGACCGCCATATCAACGACGTTGCCGCGCAGGATGAATTTTTTGAAGCCGTCTAGCATGGGAATCTCCTTCAAAAACCAGGATGGGCCAATTTATGACAGGCGGGGGCTGAGGTCAAGCGGCGGGTGAAGGGACAAGTGCAGAGATGCTTCGGCGACCAAAGCCGTCGCCTCAGGATGACAGGCAAACAACCAGGATGGGTCAATTTATGACAGGTGCGAGGTCAAGCGCGGAAGGGCCAACCCCTGGAATCTTTCCGGCTTAACGGTTGTGCTAGCCGCGTGACGGCCCACTTCTCGCAAAGGACGCGAGAAATGGGGCACCCAGGTTTTTCCATTTCACTTCAGATCCGCATGGGCATGACGATGTAGCGGTATTTGTAGTCGTCACCTTCAGCGGGGCGGAGTTGGCCGGCGGATTGGGAGTCTTTCAGTTCGAGGCGGACTTCGTCGGTACCAGAGGCTTTGAGGAAGTCGACGAGGTATTGCGCGTTGAAGCCGATGGTGAGAGTTTCACCGTCGTAGGGGGCTTCGATGGAATCTTCGGACTCGCCGGCTTCCGTGGAAGACGCGGAAAGTTTGACTTCGCCTTTTTCAAGTTTCATGCGGACGGCGCGGGAGCGTTCGTCGGCGAACTGGGCGACGCGCAGGATGGCGGCATTGAGATCGTCGCTGTTGAGGGCGATGCTTTTGTTATTGTCCTTTGGTAGAACAGCTTCGAAGTTGGGAAACTGGCCGGTGAGTTGGCGCGAGGTAAGCAGGCGCGAGCCGATGCGGAAGAAAAGCGTGGAATCGTCTTTGGCGAACTCGATGGTGTCGGCGTCAGTGGAGTCGAGCAGGGATTTGAGCTCGTCCATGGCTTTTTTGGGAACGAGGGTTTTCATTTCGCCGGAAACGCCCTCGAATTTTTCTCCGCTGCGCTCGCAGTGGGCCAGGCGATGGCCGTCAGTGGCGACCATAGTGATGGATTCGGGCTTGAGCAGCATAAGCGCGCCGTTCAGCGTGTAGCGCGACTCCTCACTGGAGATGGCGAAGCCGGTGCGGGCGATCAAACCACGCAGAACCTGGCCGGGAATTTTTATTACGCCGGCGGTGGGGAATGCGGGCAGACTAGGAAAATTCGATTTCGCCATGCCCACCATTTTTGTATTCGACCGGCCGCAGCGAATGCTGACCCAGTGATTGTCTAAAAGTTTGATGGTGATGTCGGCATCGGGCAGGAGTTTTACGTAGTCGTAAAGCTTTCGCGCAGGGATGGTGCAGGAGCCTTCTTTTTTAACTTTGGCGTTGCAGGAGGTGCGCAGGCTGAGGTCGAGGTCGGTGGCAGTGAGCGAGAGTTTGCCATCGGAGGCCTCGAATAAATAATTCGACAAAATGGGGATGGTAGTTTTGCGTTCGACCACGCCTTGCGTGGCGGTGAGTTCGCGCAGCAACTCCGACTTGCTGACGGTAATTTCCATAGTTCCTACCGACGTTCCGACTGCTACGGGCGCTTCCACCGGCATAATTATCTCCCGCAATCCTCAGGGGCTAAAGCCCAAATCTTTAGAGCGGCCTATTGGCACGGCTTCAGCCGTACCCTTCTCAAAATTCTTGCTCTCCAAAAACCCTTTCGATCCTTCCGTCCACCTGCTACTTTTATTACTTCCCTTATATCAAATATAAAACCTATAAAACCAGCAGTAACAGTAGGCGGTTCGGAGAAGTGGAAAACTTTGGCAACCGGCCTATTGTCACCGCTTTGGGGACCAGCCCTTCGTGTGAGAAATCGGTCCCGAAGTTGGCGGAGACCCTACAAGAAGATTGCCACACTTCTGATTTCGACCGGGGCTTGCACAGTTTCCACATGACATTCACAGACTTGAAAAAGGAAGACTGCGCTGCACCGTGCAAAAGTCAGAAATCGCCACACCTACCCGCCTAATTGCTCAGTCAATTTATTCAGCAGCCTGTTTAAATCTTTGTCGTTCTTGCGAACCTCTTCGATTTTTTCGACGGAGTGCAGAACGGTGGTGTGATGCTTGCCGCCAAACTGGCGGCCTATTTCGGGCAGCGACGCTTCCGTCATATGCTTGGCAAGATACATGGCGATCTGGCGCGGGTAGACGATGGCGCGGGAATTGTCTTTGGCTTTGATTTCAACCAGGCGCAGGCCGAATTGTTCGGCGACCATTTTCTGAATGGACTCGATGGTAATCTTCCGGGCCTGCGAGTCGATAAAATTTTTCAGGACCTGCTGCGCGTAGGGAAGCGTGATCTCGGCACCGATCAGGGAAGAGTGAGCCACCAAACGAATGAGCGCGCCTTCGAGCTCGCGGACATTCGAGCGGATATTCTGCGCCACATACATCGCCACATCACTGGGCAGGGTTACTTTTTCCTGCTCGGCTTTCTTTTGCAGAATGGCGACTTTGGTTTCAAGATCCGGCGGTTGAATATCGGCGATCAGGCCCCACTCGAAACGGCTGCGCAAGCGGTCTTCGATCTCAGCGAGCTCTTTGGGAGAGCGATCGCTGGCGATGACGATCTGCTTCATGGTGTCGTGCAGGGCATTGAAGGTATGGAAGAATTCTTCCTGGGTACGCTCTTTGCCGGCAAGGAACTGGATATCATCGACAAGAAGAACATCTACGCCGCGGAATTTATCGCGGAAGCTGGTCATCTTGTCGTAGCGCAGCGAGTTGATCATGTCATTGGTGAACTTCTCGCTGGAGACGTAGCAGATGGCGGCCTGGGGCTGGCGACGCTTGACCTCATGTCCGATGGCCTGCATCAGGTGGGTTTTTCCCATTCCGACACCACCGTACAAAAATAGCGGGTTGTAGGCTTTGGACGGGCGTTCGGCGACGGCCTGGCAGGCGGCGTGGGCGAATTGATTGCCGGAGCCAATCACAAAGGCATCGAACGTATAGCGCGGGTTGAGCTGTGCGGCGCCATCCCAATCGAAGCGGGCCTGCGCGGGCGCGGAAGAAACCGGCGGCGCCGAGAGGCCGCCGTTGTGGCGCACGGCGGTGGCAGCGGGATCGTCCTCGGGGGTGACGAACTTTACGTCGTTGAAATCGAGGCCGAGGTTATCGATGGCTTCCTGGATGAGGTCGGCGTACTTGTCGCCGGCGTGGCGGAATTCGACAGTGGGAACGCGGACGAATAGAACTCCACCGCTGGAGTGGCTGTAACGCGTGGGCTTGAGCCAGGTATCGTAAGAGTGCCGGTTGATCTTTTTTTCGAGCGCATCGAGGATGCGCATCCATGGATTAGGACCAGGATTCGGGGAAAGAGTTGTGCCTGTCACTGACATAGTTTATGAAATACCCGCCGTGGCGTCCCGGCGGCTGGCTGAGGGCGCCTGTTAATAAGTGCGTTTAACGACTTGCCAATTGAGCTTTAAGTTTACTGCAGATTGCGCCGAATGTGCGGTGCGCGGTTGCCATGGTGAACAAGAATTTTTTAAACCCGAACAGTGCCGAATGGTAGCACGAAAAAATTTTCGTCGCACGGAAATCTTCATCGAAAATTTTTATCGCTCGCTGATTCAAACGCCGAACGTTGGGCGTGTCAAGTGCCTTCGATATAACTGTCGCGGCGGCGGTGCAGCAGGATGATGCAGCGAGAAGATTGTGCCGCAAACCGCCGCTCGTTTTTCCACGTCCGCTCGCTCATTTCTCCATGTCCACCGCTCATTTTTCCATGTCCACAAACAGAGCCACCCAGTCGCTCTCGCCAAGAACGCGGAATGTATGGCCTTTGCCAGTCAAGTCTTCTGCCAGCACGACTTGACCCGGCCGGGCAATAAGTTTCTGCCCACCCGCGACCTCGATTTCGGAGCGTCCACTGATCGTGATCACGTACCGTCGTACATCCGCGTTATGCCACCCTTCAAAGAAGCCCGGAGCAATGCGCACCACGTAAGACTTTTTCATGAGGACTGGCTCTGACTCCTCCAAGGTATTCGGCGCGCCCGGGACCGCAGAAAATTTCACGCTTTCTTGCTTGAGATGACTCAGGCCATCTTCCCCGGTGTAAAGTCGAGTAACTTTCACCGTCGCATGCACCGTCGCATGCACTGGCGCAGGCTGCTGTGCCAAGGCTACTTTTCCTATGCACGAAAATAGAAAAGCAAGAGTCAACAACAGCTTTGTGCTGCGCATGGGATTACCTCCCGCCAGAGTATAGCTGGGGTCGGAGTGTGTGTCAGGGCGTCATGACCGCTGAACCCATCAGAGCCCATTGGGGCAGGGGCTCGACAGGTTTCTCCTTAGTAGCCGGTGATATCCCTAGCGCGGGCCTGCAACGGCGCGGGAACGGGCAGCGGCCGGGATCAAAGTCAGAACGGAGCTTTTTGGCAGGGGGTGGGAACTTTCACAGCCTCCATATCTATCCTCGATCTGGCTTTGCCGGGATGGCGCTTCGTCATTTATACTCATCGTTTGCCTTTACACCGTTGACGGAGTCAGGAGTCAGTATCTTTCATGCCCAAGCGAACGTTCCAACCTAACCGGCGCAAGCGAGTCAAGAAACACGGATTTCGTACGCGCATGAAGACCCAGGGCGGCCAGAAGGTGATATCGCGCCGCCGCGCCAAGGGGCGGAAGCGGGTTTCCGTAAAGCCCGGATTCCGCGAGTAGCTTTTTCCAGTGCCGCTCACATTAATAGCGGAGACACCCAGCGATCTGTTTCAGCCGAATGGCTTGATGGCGGAGGCCGCGCTGCGGACGGGGCCGGATTCCATGCCAGCGAAGAAGGCAGCACGATTTCCGCGCGAGGCCCGGCTGTTGCGCCATGCGGATTTTGAGCGTGTATACAAACAGGGGCGACGGCATTTTTCCGCCACCATGACTGTTTTTTATTGGGCGCGGGTGGAGGCTGCGACGACGGATTTGCTAGCTTCCGAAAAGAAGCGGGCGGGGGCGCCCGCTCCACACCCGCCTGCGCCACACGGGCTGAGAATTGGGTTTACCGTGGGACGAGCGCTGGGTGGGGCGGTGCAGCGGAACCGGATGAAGCGGAGATTGCGGGAAGCAGTGCGGATGACTCGCCCGGTGAACGGGGTCTCGGCGGATGTGGTGATTAATCCGAAGAAGACGATTTTGAGCACCGAGTTTGAGGATGTGGTGAGGGAAGTTAGACGAGCGTTTGAAGTAATTGAGCAGAAGTTGAGTGCGAACGGTGTTATTTCCAAAGGCTCGCGGGCGGGGGCGCCCGCGCCACACGAGGCATGATGGAGTGCGCTAAATTCGCGGTGCTGCGATTGCTAAGGGCTTATAAGTGGGCGATCTCGCCCCTGTTGCCGCCCGCGTGCCGCTATGTGCCGACCTGTTCGGAATACGCAATGGAAGCGGTGGAGCGGTATGGCGCGGTGCGGGGCGGGCTGAAGGCGATAGGGCGCGTGCTGCGATGTCATCCGTTTGTGCGCGGGGGATACGATCCGGTGGTGCAGCCGGAAATGGTGCGGCGGGAGATGCAGCCGTAGAGAATTGCGGAGCGAACGCGACCGAGATTAACGCGATCAGAAATTGAGGCATTAAGGAAACTTTGGCCGACTATAAAAATCCGCAGCAGCAAGAACCTGGGTCCGAGCGGCGGCTCATGCTGGTTTTTCTGCTGACGTTTGTCGTGCTGATGGTTTTTCAACCGCTGTTGAAGAAATACATGCCGACGCCGGCGGCACCGAAGAAAGCCGAAACAACGGAGCAAACCGCGCCGCGTTCCGCGGCAATTTTGCCGCCCTCAGTCAGCGCTCCAGCTACGAGTGCGAGATCGTCACATGCCGGTTCTTCCGCATCTTCTTCCAGTTCAGGCAAAATCGCCACGGCCGCTAATAAGCAGGCTGCTTCCGAATCCGAGACGGTGATCGAGAGCGATCTTTATAAAGTCACGTTCACCAACCGCGGCGCGCAGGTGAAATCGTGGATCCTGAAGAAATTTAATAACGATGCGCAGAATGGTCCGCTCGATCTGGTGAATTCGCAGGCCGCGCAAAAGTACGGGTATCCGCTATCGCTGTGGACCTATGACGAGGCGCTGCGCAATAAATTGAATTCGGTTTTGTATGTGGTCTCGAGCGAGGGCCAGCAAACCGCTCCGGCACAAATCACGTTTGAATACGCCGATCAGAATTTGGAAGTCCGCAAGACGCTGCATTTCGATCAGAGCTACGCTTTGCAGATTGAGACGTCGGTCACTTACAAGGGCGCGGAAGTTTTTACCGCGCCGGCGTGGCCTGCGGGATTTGGAGATGAGCAGACTCCGGCTTCCTATGCCGCCTCGCGCGTTGACTACCACAACGACTCCTCGACCGACCGCAGCATGTTTATCTTCCCCAAATATACGCAGCGGCTGCTGGTGAAGAGCGTGATCGGGGGAAATACGCTGACCGGGCAGTTCGAGTGGGCCGCGGTAGGGGATCAATACTTCACGGCGGTATTTATTCCGGAAGATCCCACGGGAGTTGCGCTGATCACGCTGCGGAATTCCCAGGAGGTTCCGCAGAAGCCGGGGGCGAGTGAACTGACAAGAGTAGATGTGCTGGGCGCGGCAATGGGCGAACTGCATGGGCCGACCGCGGAGCGCATGTATGTTGGGCCGAAGGAATTGGCATCACTGGACGCGGTTCCGGTGCCGACCATCCGGAATGGAGAGCCGAATCTTGGCGAGATCGTCGATTTCGGGCGGCTGGAAATTCTGGCCAAACCACTTTTCCTGTGGCTGAAGTGGACTTACAAGCACGTTGTGCCTAACTGGGGATGGGCGATCGTGATCCAGACTTTGATCATCACGGTTGCGCTGCTGCCGCTGCGGATTACGCAGATGAAGTCGATGCTGAAGATGCAGCGCGTGGCGCCGCAGATCAAATCGATCCAGGAGAAATATAAGAAGTACAGTTTGCGCGATCCTCGCAAGGCGGCGATGAACGAGGAGATCAGCGCGATTTACAAGAAAGAAGGGGTGAATCCGGCGGGCGGGTGTTTGCCGATGATCATCCAACTGCCTTTCTTGTGGGCGTATTACAGCATGCTACGGGATGCGCTGGATCTGCGGCACGCGCATTGGCTGTGGGTACACGATCTATCGGCGCGCGATCCTTATTTTATTTTGCCGATTGTGATGGTGGTGAGCATGGTTGCCATGCAGCGGATGACGCCACAGGCGGGCATGGATCCCTCGCAGCAGAAGATGATGACGGTGATGATGCCACCGGACCAGCCTGGGCCGCGAGATGAGAGAGATGATGGAGAAGCGGGCGAGGAAGAGAGAAAAATAAGGTTTCAGATTTTAGGCGGTAGGTCTTACTTTGAGGCTTGAAGCAAAAATGAATGCTGCGAGCGAATGAAATTTGGCTAGCCTAGCCCGTAAGAGCTAACACCTTTTATTTAAGAGTTTTCACTATGGATAAAGTTGCCGCCGCAAACCGTATTAACGAATTCTTGCAGGCCGTCGTGAATCAGGGTGGCCTTCACATTAAGTATCGAATCGTCGTCGATCCGCCGGCGATTAGCGAATGGGAGAAGCCAGAGATCTTCGTCGACTTGTCGGGGCCGGATTCTTCGCTGCTGCTGGATCGCGGCGGGGAATTGCTGCGCGCGCTGGAGTTGCTGGCGTTTGAGATTTTGCGGCTGCCGCCGGGCGAGCATGAGAAGTTGGCGTTCGATTGCAAGAATCAGCGGACCCTCAGGTTCCAGGAGCTGCGAACGTCGGCCAGCGTTGCGGCGGAGAAAGTCCGGCGGACCGGGACGCCGTTTTATTTTGCGCCCATGTCATCCCGCGAGCGGCGGATGGTGCACCTGGCGCTGCGCGATGAAGCCGATCTTCGTACGGAGAGCGACGGCGAGGGGCGCGACCGTTGCGTGGTGCTGTATCCTGCGGATCATAAGGGCAGTGCTGGACGGCGCGCGAGCGGCGAATAATTGTTTTGATCGATGATGGACGATGCAATAGCCGACCAGGGTAAGCATCCATCGATTTCCTTCCTGTAACATTGAGGGGATGCGTATTCGTTCCAGCTTCCTGATTTTTTCTTTCCTCAGTTTCGCATTGGTAATTGCTGCAGCCGGCCTAGCTTCCGGGCAATCGACATCTTCTAGTTCTTCATCCTCGTCGGCAAAACATCCTGCGAAACCCGCGGCTGCGGCGGATTCGCGGCTGGATACCGGAGCGGTGAAGAACGGAATTTATCGCAATGCGGAATTTGGATTCACCTGCAAAATTCCCGCGGGGTGGGTATTACGAACCGATGAGATGAATTCTCAGCAAGATGATGCAGGGGACGAGAGCGGAGAAAAATCCAAGGCCGCCGGCACCGGGCATGTGCTGCTGGCGACGTTTTCGAGACCGCCGGAGGCGCGGGGCGAGGACGTGAATTCTTCCGTTGTGATTGCGGTGGAAAATGTGTCGGCTTATCCGGGTCTGAAAGAGGCGGCGCAATATTTTGGTCCGGTGACCGAGATTGCCGAGGACCGAGGGTTTGACATCGCAAACGAGCCGTACGAATTTGCGATTGGTACCAAGAACTTAGTGCGCGGGGATTTTCAGGAAGACATAGGCAAGCGAGTGCTGATGCAGTCGACGCTGGCGATGCTGGCGCGGGGGTATGTGGTGTCGTTCACCTTTATTGGCGGGACCGAAGATGAGATCGAGGAATTAATTGGCGGATTGAATTTTGCAGGGGGGCCGAAAGCGTCGGCGCACTAAACGAAATTGGTCAGCGAAATACGATCAGCAGAAATACTACCAGCGAAATACGAGAGAGGCAATTGAGCGGAATGAAGTTAAAAATTCCTGAAGGAAAGTTTACAGCGTATTTATTCGACTGCGACGGTACCATTGCCGACTCGATGCCGCTGCATTACAAGGCGTGGAAAAAGGCGCTGGCCGAATGGAATTGCGAGTTCGAGGAAAAGTTGTTTTACGAGTGGGGCGGGATGCCGGTGGTCGAGATTATTTCTACGCTCAACCAAAGACAAGGATTGAGTATGCCGCCTGATGTGGTTGCTCGGCGGAAAGAGAATCTTTATTTCGATTTGCTGCCGGAGCTTACGGCTGTGCCGGAAGTTTTGGAGCACATTGAAGCCGCGCGTGGGAGGATTCCGTCTGCGGTAGTGTCGGGCAGCACGCGCGAGTCGGTAACGGAGTCTTTGGCAACGCTGAAGTTGAGCGATCGATTCAATACGCTGGTCTGCGCAGGGGATTACGAAAAGAGCAAGCCCGACCCGGAAGCCTTTCTGCTGGCGGCTTCGCGGTTGGGAGTGGCGCCTGAAGCGTGTCTGGTGTTTGAAGATACCGAAATGGGGATTCAGGCGGCGAAGGCGGCGGGGATGGCTTGGGTGAAGGTGCCGGCGCCGTGGGAGCGGGGCGCGGGAGGGTGATTCGGCGCTGCGCGATTCGGCGAGCTCGCGTGGGACGAGGGAGCAGCGGTCAGGAGGTCCTTCGCTTCGCTCAGAATGACAATACACTCTTGATGCAGAGTTGCTTGAAAGCTGATTAATCCAGCGGTTCGGGTTCGAGGGCGATGTTGGTTTCGCCGGCGGCTTTTTTGGCGGCGTATTTTTTCATCCAGGCTTCCCAGCTTTTTCCGGCGGCGGTGTCGCGGCCGGTGAAGGCCAGCGCGGCGATCTCGGCGTAGGGAACTGAGATTTTTTCGTTCGCGTTCTTGGGGTAGAGGCGGACGATGGAATCTTTCAACGTGGCGCCGGTGCGGCGGTCGAAAATGTAGCCTTCGATTTTGGAGCCGTCTTTGCGAGTGAGGGTGACGTCGCCCCGGTAGTCAAAGGCTTTTTCCAGGGCCCCGCGAATTTCTTCGTCGGTGGCGAGTTGCGGAATCCAGCCTTCTAGTTTCTCGTGGACGGTGCCGGGAGCGAGTTCGAGCGCGTCGGGATTGGCGTGAGGGACAGATTCAGCGGATTCGTGATCGATGTGGCCGGATTCTTTGCCTGTCATTTTCTTAAGGCCGACTCAAAATCAAAGTCAAAATCTTAACCACAGAGGTGTCACAGAGTGACACGGAGACTATGCTCGGGTTTCGTGCATGGGTGTGGACGGCGTCGCGATCTGCACCAGCGGGTGAATTGGCGCGGGCGGTTCGTCCAGCATGCGCAATGCTTCTTTGTCGCGATAGCTTGTGAACAGCGTGCCTTTTACTGTGGCTAGAAATCCTGACAGCGAGCTGAAGGTGGCGTTGACCGCGGAAGCTTCGTAGCCGCTGTGGACCATGCAATTGGCGCAGGCCGGGTTGCCGGATTCGGTGCCATAGTTGCTCCAGTTGGTGGTCGCGAGCAGCTCGGCAAAGGTTTCGGCGTAACCGTCCTGGAGCAGGTAGCAGGGTTTCTGCCATCCGAAAATATTGTAGGTGGGCATGCCCCACGGAGTGCAGGGGTAGGTTTTCTTGCCCATGAGGAATTCCAAAAACAGCGGCGATAGATTGAAGCGCCAGCTCTTTTTGCGATTCGACAAGATCGCGCGAAACATCCGGCGGGTGCGGGCGCGACCGAGGAAATGCTTTTGGTCGGGAGCTTTGTCGTAGGAATATCCCGGCGAAAGCATCATGCCTTCGAGGCCGAGGTCCATCATTTCGTCGAAGAAGGCGCGGACGGATTTGGGATCGGCGCCGTCGAAGAGCGTGGTGTTGGTAGTAACTCGGAAGCCACGGGCAAGGGCTTCTTTGATGGCGTCGAGCGCAATATCGTATCCGCCTTCGCGGCAGACGGCTAGGTCGTGCTCTTCGCGCTGGCCGTCGAGGTGAACGCTGAAGGTCAAATACTTGCTGGGCTGGAAAAGATGAATCTTTTCTTTCAGCAGCAGAGCGTTGGTGCAGAGATAGATATATTTCTTGCGTGCGACCAGGCCATCAACAATCTTATCGATCTCGGGGTGCATGAGCGGCTCGCCGCCAGGGATGGAGACCATCGGTGCTCCGCATTCGTCGACGGCTCGGAAGCACTCTTCCGGAGAGAGATCTTTTTTCAGGATGTGGGCGGGGTATTGAATCTTGCCGCATCCAGCGCAGGCCAAGTTGCAGCGGAAGAGAGGCTCGAGCATGAGCACAAGGGGATACTGCTTGCGGCCGGCGAGCTTTTGTTTGAGGACATAGCTCGAAACGGTCCACATCTGGGATACGGGAACGGCCATTTTAAGTCGGTATCTCCTTGCCGATATTTTAACAGGGCTCCGAGGTTAGATGGCGAGGGAGCGTCGTGAGGTGCCGGAAATCGAACTGATTAAAACCGCGAAGCCGGAACCGATTTGGTCCTCTGGAATGCTTTCGGAAATACCTGGTTTATAGAGGAGATTCGCGGGTTTTACGACTCATGAAAGCCAGATTTCATGGTATAATTTGTTAGTCGTAAAACGAGCCTAAGTACAAGAAATTTCAATCACTTGAAGTCAGTTCGTCCAATCGAATCCAGAGCCGCTCACGAGCGGGTTGAGGGAGTGGATAACGAGTAGGATTGACTGAAGTTTCGCGTCAGAAATCGGGCACGCTCCACGGAGCTTCATGGCCACTAAAGAGATCAATACAGAGATCGCAGAAAGCAAAACAAAAACCCCAGTCACGCCGATAGCCGGAGGTAACGGCAACAGCGGCGGAGGCAAGAGCGACTATAACGCCGATTCGATAAAGGTGCTCGGCGGAATGGAAGCGGTGCGCAAACGTCCCGCGATGTACATCGGATCGACGGGAGATCTGGGGCTACATCATCTGGTGTATGAAGTCGTCGACAATTCCGTGGATGAGGCGCTGGCGGGATTTGCCACCAAGATTGAAGTCACGATTCACCTCGATAACTCAATCACGGTGATCGACGACGGGCGCGGCATTCCTGTGGATGACATGGTGATTGATGGCGAGAAGATTTCCGCGGCGCAGGTGGTGATGACCACACTGCATGCCGGGGGGAAATTTGATTCGTCCACATATAAGGTTTCGGGCGGATTGCACGGCGTCGGAGTCTCGTGCGTGAATGCGCTCAGCGAAGAGCTTGAGCTGGAAATCTGGCGCGAGGGCGCGACCTGGGAGCAGACCTATTCGAAGGGCGAGCCCACCAGCAAGATGAAGAAGGCGGGCGCGGCCAAACGGCGCGGGACGAAAGTTCATTTTCTGCCGGATCGAAGTATTTTCACCGCGACGGAGTACAACTACGACACTCTGGCGCAGCGGTTGCGCGAGTTGGCATTCCTCAATAAAGGGCTGTTGATCACGCTGACCGATGAGCGCGCCACCGACGCGAAGACGGGTGAGCCGAAGCATACCGAGTTCAAGTACAACGGCGGCATCGCGGAATTCATCAAGCATTTGAACCGCGGCAAGCAGGTGCTGCACGACAAGCCGATCTACATGGAAGCCGAGCGCAATGGCGTGGTCATGGAGATTGGGCTGCAATATAACGATGCATATTCGGAGTCGGTGTTCAGCTTTGCCAATAACATCAATACGGTCGACGGAGGCACGCATCTTTCCGGCTTCCGCATGGCGTTGACGCGGACCATTAACTATGCCGGGCAACAGATGGGGCTGTTCAAAGATGTGAAGGAAAATCTGACCGGGGACGATGTGCGCGAGGGTTTGGTCGCCGTAATCAGCGTGAAGCTCCCGCAGCCTCAGTTTGAAGGGCAGACCAAGGGCAAGCTGAATTCGGATATTGCCGGGGTAGTGCAGGCGTTTGTGAACGAGCGGCTGGGCGCGTTCTTCGAACAGAACTCAACGGTCGCGAAAAAGATTATCAACAAAGCCGTGGACGCTGCGCGGGCACGCGAGGCAGCGCGCAAGGCTAGAGACTTAACGCGGCGCAAGGGAGCGCTGGATTCCGGCGGACTGCCGGGGAAGTTGGCGGATTGTTCGGAACGCGATCCGAACCGGTGCGAATTGTTTTTGGTGGAAGGTGAATCGGCGGGCGGGACAGCCAAGCAGGGGCGCGACCGGCGATTCCAGGCGATTCTGCCACTCAAAGGAAAAATTCTTAACGTTGAAAAAGCGCGCTACGACAAGATGCTGGCGCATGAGGAAATTCGCGCCATGATTACGGCGCTGGGCACGGGCATTGCGAAAGACGATTTCGATCCCACCAAGGTGCGGTACGGGAAGATCATTCTGATGACCGACGCCGACGTGGACGGGTCGCACATCCGCACGCTATTACTGACTTTTTTCTTCCGCCATATGCAGGAGCTGATCAAACGCGGAAACGTGTTCATTGCGCAGCCACCGTTGTACTCGATCAAGAAGGGCAAGTCGATGCAGTACATCAAGGACGATGACGCCTTCGACAAAGTGATGCTCAAGCGCGCGGCCGATGGGCTGGTCGTGCGTTATGGCGAAGGCGCGGCCAAGATCGACGGCGCGAACCTGACGAAGTTCATGAGCGTGCTGAAGGAGTATCTGAACTTCTTCGACAAGGTCAACAAAAGGCTGCGCGATGAGGCGATTACCGAGTTGCTGCCGCGGCTTGATCTCTCGAAGCATGCGGATTTTGAGGGCGACAAGAAAAATCCGTCGAAGAAGATTGAGAAGCTGGAAAAGGAACTGAACCGGCTGCAGAAAGAACGGAAGACCACGGGTGTGGCGAGCCGTATGGATGGAGACCGCAATGCGCGCCAGCCGCTCAAGGAAATTGAGAGCCGCTTTGACGAAGACCACAATCTGTGGGAAGTGCGCTACGTGGATTCGCAGGGGGCAGAGCACGTCATTAACTGGGAACTGGTATCGACCGCGGAATGCCGGCAGCTCACGGCCAAGTTCAAGCTGATCGAACAGTATTTAGAGCCTCCATATATTGTGGAGGTCAAGCAGCAGGCGAAAAAAGGCGCGGGCGAAGCGGCGGCCGATGAAGAGGAAGAGCCGGGCTCTAATGAAGAGGGTTCGAAGATTTTGCTGAATGACGGCAAGAATTCTTTCGACAATGCCTCTTTGCGGGAGCTCTTCGACTACGTTCTCGAGCAGGGGAAGAAGGGTTACATCATTCAGCGCTACAAAGGTCTGGGCGAGATGACGGCTCCGCAGTTGTGGGAGACGACCATGGATCCGGAGCGGCGGACGTTGCTTTCGGTGAAGCTGGAAGATATTGCGGAGTGCGAGACCATCTTCACCACGCTGATGGGTGAGGATGTGGAGGCGCGGCGCAAATTTATTGAAGAGAATGCGCTGGACGTGAAGAATCTGGATATTTAGCGCGACGCATGGCATATCCGCCGGGCGGCGGATGCCGTTCGCTCCTCGCGCGACCTATATCGCAGCGGTTAAACCGCTGCTCAACCCAAACTCAACATCGGGTTTCCCCGGCGGTTATCTTCGCGCGCTCACAATCGGCAGATTGACAGTTACCACGTTCGAAGGATCATCCCGGAGTCTGAGGTAGATGGATTTGCCGTCGGGCTGGGGGATGGTCAGGGTCGACTCGACGAAGCCGTCGGGGACGGTGATGGAGTTGGTGAAGGCGGGGTCGGTGCTGACGGCGTCGATGAGAAAAAGTTTGTCGCCATCGAGCGTGCATTGTTTTTCGGCGGTCTTTATTTCGGCGCTCTTCTCTTCGCCGATCTTTGCTTCGGCGGTCTTTACTTCAGCGGTCTTCACGCAGTGAATTCCTTCGAGCATCGGAATGCGCACTAGCGTGACCAGGGGCTGCCAGTCTCCGGCGGTTCCGTCGGCGGCAATGGGACGAAACTTGAGCGGGCCGAAGGCGGAGGGGCCGAGCAGCTTGACCGGATCGAGCACGCCGAAGATGGTCTTCGAATCCTGCAGGGTTAAGTTGCCGTCTTTCTCGCTGAGCTGGACGTGGAAGGAATCGTCGGCGGTCGAGACTTCGATTTTTTCGGCGGGAGGAAAATTCTCCGGGACTTGCGTCTTGAGAAAGAAATTGAGGCGCGCATCCTGGGGGAGTTCATTCTGATTCTCCAGAGAGATGGAAGACGGAGAATCCGAGGGATCGAGTTGCACGCTCTTGCTGAGCACGGTGACGCGGGGGCGCGTCTCTTCGACGGAGCTTTGCAGATCCAAATGACGGCCGTCTTTTAGTGTGACGTGAATTGCGAGCGCGGTTCCGGGCTGCAATTTCTGGCTTACGGATGCATCGTGGCAAATTACTTTTAATTCGTCCTGCTGGTTCACGCGAGACAGGCCCTCGGGAGTGAACTGCAAACCGGCGACTTCCATTGAAGTAATTTGGTCGAGGCGGGTGCCTTTGAGCACGCCTTCGGCATCGCCCGAGTGGATGTTGAAGGCGTCGAGGCGTCCGGCTTCGGCGTAAGTGTGCAGCGGGACCTCATCGGGCTGCGAAATGCCGAGCTGATGGATCAACAGCGTTAGCGTTCCGGCGGTAGCCTTCTGCAAGGGAACTTTTACTTCCAGGTCTTCAGCGTTGGTTTTTGCGAGCTCCGGTTTTGCGGCTTCGGGTTTTGCGACCTTCCATACAACGTCACTGACTTTATTTTTTTCATCGCGCACGCTCACCGACTTCACACAGCAGGCGGCGGGCGATTCAAGATGCAGCGTATCTTCACGGCCAACGATCAGAGCGCTGGCATCTTTCGAAGCCACGATCCACTGTTGCGGGCTGGAGGCGCGCAGAGTGAAATGCGGGCCCTCGAAGGAACGGAAACCCCAGATGCCGCGCAGTGTACCGGTAATCTCGCCTTGGAGCTGGAGCGACTGCACGGATTTGGTATCGATTACGAAGCCGCCGCGGGCGGGATCGGGGACGGCGGGAAGATCGATGCCAGCGGGAGACTTGATGGGCATGTGCAGAACGAAATCATGGGCGAGTTGTGTGCCGAACACCAAGGGAGCGCCTTCGGCGGGCAGGACTAGCGCGGGATTATTCAGACAGAAGACTTGCGTGGCGTCGACCGGGCGCAGCGGAGGGTTGGCAGACGGAGCGATGAGCGGAAGAGCAATCACGATGACTGACTTTGGATTGCGAAACGAAGGCGGAGTGTTCAGCCGAAGATTGAGGTCGTCTTTTTTCGGCAGGGCGAGTGCGGGGATGTACTGGAATAGAGCGGTGTGGGCGGAGCCGAGAATTTTAACCACGTCGACCACTGCGCCGACATAGGCGCTGTAATACCCGGCTCCGGCGGTGGGCGTGGCGCTGGCCTGTACCAGCAAATCGCTGGAAGGTCCGCCAGTAAGGGTGGCGACCAGGGTTTCGCTGTGGGTGTCATCGAGCACGAGCTGATCTGGGTTTTGGGTGAGGCAGGGAACCTGCTGCGCAGTGGGCTTATCGAAGCACTGCTGGTCGACTTTCATGTTCAGGCTGCGAGCGAGAAGAGTGGTGCGCTGCTTGTTCTGCTCAGGATCGGCGAGAGGCTCGCGAACGGAATCGAGATATTTCTCCAGGCGCTGGCGATCATAGCTGGCCTGTTCAAGGTCCTGCGCGGCGCGCACGAAGGCTCCGGGCTTGCCGCGCACGGCGCTGCGCACCGTGCTGAACGCGCCGCCGGTTTCCGGAGCGAGGAATACCATGACCTGCTGGGCTCCTTCGGGAACGTTAACGTAAACGCCTTCGTCGCTGGCGGGCTTCGTCCAGGTTTCCACGCGGGTGAACCATGAATCTGGAGGAGGATTGGTCGATCCGCGAAGGAACGAAATGATCATCAAATAGTGAACCGATTGAGAATCGGGCAGATCGGAATGAACCCAGAGGCGGTCTCCCGATTGAAGGTTCGGAACTTCGGCGATAGGGAGGGTATGGCCTTCGCGCTGAACTCGAACCTGCACTTTGGGACCGGTGAGATCGAAGGCCGCGCCATCGGCCCAGAGCGAGGATGGGCTGGCGAGAAATAGCGAAGATACAGAAATGACGGTAAGAAAAAGAATTTGAAAACGGGAGCCCAAATCAGTCAAAAGAACGTCTCCTGTTTAGAGTGAAGGGTAACGCAACACGTACGGTTAGTTAGATGCTGGAAAAAAGAGACCGCACAAGCTGGAGAGCGGCGGAATCCATTGTCGGATACTTAATGCTACTGCGGCGGGCGGCGGGTGAGCAACGGCTTCCGAGAATAGATGGTGCAACCTAGGGTGGTGCAACCTGCCGTGTACTTCTGGGAGCGGCGCGATTGAGTTCGGTGCAAATGTAAATGCGGCGGATGCCCGCTGGTGAAGCGAGTCCGCCGCCAATCTTTTTGAAAATCTCCCGCTCTTTGAAAATCGGAGGAGATTTCTTCCCAACTCAGACTTCGACGAAGCTACGCTCGCGCGCCGATCGCCGCCGGCTCGGAAACGGAAGCGTTTTCCTCTTTGCCATTTGGCTTTTGCGCGCTGCTCTGGCCACCTTTGCGGATATCAATTCCGCCCTTGAAGAATGCGCCGTCTTCGATGGAGATGCGGGCCGCGACAACATCACCGGTGAGGGAACCATCGCTGCGGATATCGACGCGATCGCTGGCGGTAAGATTGCCGCGCACTTTGCCGAGGACCACGATTTCACGCGCGTTGATGTTGGCCGAGACTACACCATTGCGGCCGATGGTGACGCGATTGCCGGCCAGGCTGATGGAGCCTTCGACGCGGCCATCGATGTAGAGCGACTCCGATCCAGTCACCTCGCCCTTGATCACCAGCGACTTGCCGATGGTAGCCTGGTCCGCGGTAGTGGTGGTAGTGGGGGTCGCCGGACGCGGCGCAGCGGCAGGCTCGTTCGCCATCATTGCAGGCGCGCTCGGGGTATGAACAATAGGACGCTGCTCCGGCTCAGCAGGACGTCCGGGGGTCTGAGGTTGATTCGTCGGCTTCCACATGGGTTACATAGTTCCTTTCCTTGTTGGGATTAGGGATCACGTGCCGCACTTGCGTGACCAAACCGAATTGTACTCCGTCGTCTCATAATGAGCGCTGTGGAAAAGCTTTATTTTCAACAATGTTTCCTAGCGTGGTACGCGCTTTGGTGCGGAGAAACGTGCTGGGATAAAGGTTCTCATAATCCCCTTTTGTCTCAACATCGTGTAAGGTTTCCCGAAATGAAACGGCCTGGATGCACTTTCCACAGCACATGGGAGTATGCTCTGGACTCCGCGAAAGGCTTCCCAGGCCGAATTGAACGATGGAATAACCTAAGGAGGGGTACCGTGCTGCAACCAGCCGAGACGTTAACGCCAGGATTTTTAGTTGCGCGTCCACAACCCGATGAGTACGCGCCGTATTACGAACGCTATATTTCTCTTGTGCCGGGCGAGGATATTCTGGGCGCGCTCGACCAGCAGCGGCGGCAGACCATGATGCTACTGTGCAGCCGCGATGAGGCGGACGGCGACTACCGCTACGCGCCGGGGAAATGGAGCGCAAAAGAAGTGCTGGGGCATGTGTGCGACTCGGAGAGAATTTTCGCTTATCGTGCCTTGCGCATCGCGAGGGCAGACGCGACGCCGCTGGCAAGTTTCGAGCAGGATGATTACGTGAAAAACGGTCCTTATGCGCAGTGCAAGTTTACTGACGTAGTAGAGGATTTTATCGCGGTACGCCGGGCGACGATTTCTATGCTTCGGTATCTGGATGAAGCAGCATGGGTGCGCCGCGGAGTTGCGAGCGGGAAGGAAGTCACCGTGCGCGCGCTGGCTTACATGATTGCGGGACATGAGTTGCATCATCGGA
>JBEKWW010000011.1:0-114888 GCA_049512655.1 Candidatus Sulfotelmatobacter sp.
GCTGCTGTCAATACATGTGGCCAGCAGGCAGAACCCCAATTGGGTCTGGGGAACGTTTGAGCACGAGCGGAATCCAGGCAGGTGCGACTACATGGGTTGTTTTGATACATACGGGGCAGAGACAGCCGTGGTACAGCCGAATCGTACGGCCTACAACACGCAGTACGGAGCATGCGCAAAAACACCGGCGCTGAAAGCGCTGATGCAAAGGGCGAATCTGTCTCCGGTATGGCAAAACTACTGCTTAAAATCGACGGAGGTCGACTTTACCGCACCCGATGGGACGCCCTACACGCTCGGAAACTCGGTCATCGAAGGTATCGTTGGCAACGGCACAGTCGCTGCATCGTCCTGCATCTCGTGTCACAAATATGCATCCTTCGGATCGACGGGCGCGCCTACGACGGCCGCAGCAAACATTCTGCCGTTTAACCCCACGGGCAGACCGATCCCCACGGTGCTGACTGGCTCAAAGACGTTCGCATTCAACTGGGGTCTGCTCACGCAGCAACCATAGTCGCAATTGGGGCCTTGGCACGCCCGCTACCGAATCACTTCAACCAAACTGGCGAGGAACCCTCGTTTGCCAGTGGTCTGAGAATCCGAGAGAAGGCTCGCTGTTTAGTCGAGTGGTTGGCGAGATTTCTAACGATAAACCACTTGTGTTTAGGAATCATCGCGTTTTGCGATTAGCCACAAACGGGCTCGTGGGAAGTGCGAAGGAAGGGTCCGAATTAGTGAAAACCAGAAAATGCGGCCGCCTCCAAAGGTTCAGTAAGGGTTCAATAAGAGTTCCCGAGGGTGCTTTCCGGCAATGTCGGAGCCATCCGTGCCGAGTGTTTTCTGAGAGTTACGGGAGCGAGGCTCCCTTTCACGGCGGTAACACGGGTTCAAATCCCGTCGGGGACGCCAACAAGACCAAGGACGCCAGTACGTCCTTAAGCATTGAATTAACGAGCGGTTAGGTGGACAAAAGTAGCGCAATTCTTAGTCGAATGCCAAAACCCTCTAAAAGAGGGCTGTTTGAAGCTCCCCTTTTTCGCGCGGCAGATGCCTCCCGCCACGACTTGCCGAAGTTGATGACTTCGCATTCGGTCTGGGTGATCAATTCTTCCATAGTGGATCGTTCTGCCAAAGCCTTTATCTGCTCCTGAATCCTTTTGGTCTCTGTATCAATGGACGCCTTCATCGTTTTGAAATCATCCTCGGACAGTTCTCCCATCAGTTTCGCCTTGATCGTTCTCTGGTTCAAAGTCTTCTGATCCTCGAGTCTCCGCCAAGGGAACGCTGGTTTCGTCGCAGCTGTTTCCGATCTGGCGTTAATCATCATCGCTGCACCGGACATATCCTTTGACCACAGAGGAATCAAACCCCAACGCATCAGCGACAATTCTCGGCCTGGTTCCTTTGGGTTTTGACGGATCACTGGAACGGGCTGGGTTGGTGCTATGTTGAAACGAGGATTCCAATCGGGTTCGTCGGACGCCGCCTCGAAATATTCCTCGACCATCTGTTTTCGCTTTGATAATCGGTAGCCTCCGCTGCTCATCCACCTTGCAATCTTCCAACGCAACGGCTTTACCACATATCCAGCACACTTTTCCTGAGGGGCTGTGTGCTTCCATACCTATCTCCCTCCTTGGTGCCAAAACGGAAAAAAGGGTGCAATTCTGGAACCAAAATGTCGTCCCTCTGTGCAACTTCTCCGTCTTCAGCCGATTGAAAGAAATAACCCGTGCGTCCTGAAGAGTTTTGTTGGTAAAGTTTGCTGCCAGTCGACGAGATTTTCTGGACGTTCAGGGTTTGCCAGTATTTCCGCAGTTCCCAGACTGTAGTTAATTTGACTTGCTGAACGCTGTAGAAAATATGCCTGATTCGGACAAAATCTGTCCCGTCGGAGACGCCAACAAAGTGAAAGAATTGCAACGAACTCCATTTTTTCGCTGGGAACACGATGGGGCGCGTTTCCGTCCGACGATCCCAATACCGCTCGCCCGTGACGACATTTATAATGGTGCTACCGCACTTCATGCGGCAGGAGTCGAGCTAATTTGTGTCCGATCCACTTTATTTGAGTCTTTGGTTCCGCGATTTTTCTGCACCGGAAATGCTTCCGCACACCTTCACGGTTCTGCAGCAGTTTCCTTTTTCGACGCAGCGTCCGGGAGTGACTTATTTTGGGTTACACCCTGTCTCGTGGAGCGAACCAACGCTGCTGGAACGCCGATTCCCGAGTGGGATTGATCCGGGTCAAGCCACTCTTATTGCCGCCGAACTCGTGCATGACGACTATGCTTACGTTTTCGAAGCTTATTGGGACTTGTGGACGCCGGATGTGTCGAATGGAAATTGGCTATTGGAACCCGCCTTAGTCAAGGTCATAGTGCAAGGGGAAGAATTCGACGAGGAAACATACCGCCAGACAGGACACATTCAGGTCGATCTTGGTTTAGATTCTTACTACCTGCAACCGGAGACCGAACTCAGCGAACAAACTCGCGAAAAGATTCGCGACAATGTAGCGAAGTTGGTGGACTTCTCGATGAAGGTCGAAAAACACAGCGGTGCAAGCTCTCGGCTGCTTTGGTCCGACTCGGAAGAAAGTCTGGCGCAGAAACTGATCGCGCGATTGCAGAAAGTTCAGTAAAAGAAAAACGCAGAGCCACGTCGACTCTGCGCCTCTCGCTAGAATCCAGAATCTACTTGGTCCTACCGCCTTCTACCTTCAGCGTTTCGGCGGCTGCCGCCTGCGCCGCGGCTAGTCTTGCGGTGAGCACGCGAAAAGGCGAGCAGGAAACATAATTCAGCCCAGTCTTATAGCAGAACTCCACCGAAGAAGGTTCGCCACCGTGTTCGCCGCAGATGCCGACTTTAAGATTCTGGCGCGTCTTTCGTCCGCGTTCGGTTGCCATCTTGACCAGTTGCCCCACTCCCTCCTGATCGAGCGCAGCAAATGGATCCTGTTTGAGAATCCCTTCCGCAAGATAAGTCGGCAGTACTTTGTTCACGTCATCACGCGAAAATCCGAAAGTGGTTTGCGTGAGATCGTTGGTGCCGAACGAGAAGAACTCAGCCTCTTTCGCAATCTCGTCAGCAACCAGGGCTGCGCGCGGCAGTTCGATCATCGTGCCGACGAGGTAATCGATGCGAGTTCCCTTCTCCTTGAAGACCTCTTCGGCAACGCGGCGGACGATTGCTCCTTGATTCGCCATTTCTTTCACCGTGGCGACTAATGGAATCATCACTTCAGGAAACACTTTCACGCCTTGTTTTGACACGGCGACAGCCGCTTCAAAAATCGCGCGCGCCTGCATTTCAGTAATCTCAGGATAAGTGATGCCGAGGCGGCAGCCACGGTGTCCGAGCATAGGATTAAATTCGTGCAACTGCTCCACGCGGCTGAGGAGCGCAGGCAACAATTTCTTCAGATCACCGGCACCTTTCGCGCCGTAATCCGAATATCTCGCCACCAGCGCTTTTTTCTCTTTTGCGTCGGCGTAAGGCAGCGTGGCAATTTCCACCATTAAGTCTTCGCGGCGTGGCAGGAACTCATGGAGCGGCGGATCCAGGGTGCGGATCGTAACCGGCAAGCCGTCCATCGCTTTGAAGACGCCTTCGAAATCCTTGCGCTGCAAGGGTAGAAGTTTTTTGAGCGCAATGCGCCGGTCTTTTTCGTTATCGGCAAGAATCATGGCACGCATGTGCTGAATCTTGTTTTCTCCGAAGAACATATGCTCGGTACGGCATAACCCAATCCCTTCGGCACCGAATGTCCGAGCCTGCACTGCATCCCTCGGAATATCCGCATTGGCCCGGACTTTCATAGTGCGGTGGGGATCGGCCCACTCCATGAATTTCTGCAATTCCGGATCGTCCGGCGAAGGATCGAGCGAATTCAGCTTGCCTTTGATCACACGGCCCGTGGTACCGTCGAGCGAGATCCAGTCTCCCTCCCTGAAGGTTTGACCTTTTACACGCATCTCGCGGGTCTTTTCATTTACGTCAATGTCGCCGGCCCCGGCCACACAGCACTTGCCCATACCGCGTGTCACCACCGCGGCGTGACTGGTCATTCCACCCCGCGAGGTCAGAATGCCCTTGGCCACCTCCATGCCGTGAATATCTTCGGGAGTGGTTTCCGCGCGCACCAGGATCACCGGATTCTTCGCGCCGTGCCCGGCTTTTTCCACAGCGGCATCAGCGGTAAACACAATCTGGCCAACGGCCGCGCCCGGCGAAGCTGGGAGGCCCGTGGCAAGAACTTCGACCTTGGTGCTCTTCTCATCCAACCGAGGCACGAGGAAGTCGTAGAGTTGATTCGGTTCCACGCGGAAGATAGCTTCCTCTTTTGTAATCAAACCCTCCTCCACCATCTGGATCGCCACTCTTACTGCTGCCAGGCCTGTGCGTTTGCCGTTACGCGTCTGCAGCATGTAGAGCTTGCCATCCTGAATGGTGAACTCGAAATCCTGCATGTCCTTGTAATGTTTTTCCAGACGCGTCGTAATTTCGCGAAGCTGGTCGTAGACATGTGGCATCACCTTCTGGAGTTCGAGAATTGGGACTGGTGTGCGAACACCCGAAACCACGTCCTCACCCTGCGCATTCATCAAGAACTCGCCGTAGAACTCTTTTGCGCCAGTCGCGGGATTGCGCGTAAAGCCGACACCTGTGCCGCTGGTATCGCCAAGGTTGCCATAGACCATGGCTTGCACGTTTACCGCGGTACCGAGCATGTCGTCGATGTTATTAATGCGCCGGTAATGTTTGGCGCGGTCGTTCTGCCAGGAGCGAAACACCGCGTCCCTCGCCATCACTAACTGCTCGTGCGGATCCTGGGGAAAATCGCGTTTGGCGTGCTTTTTCACGACCTTTTTATATTCTTCAATCACTTCGTTCAAGGCCTTGGCGTCGAGATCGGTATCGAGCTTGGTCTTCTTCTGCTTCTTCTTCGCGTCGAAAACTTCGTCAAACGCGTGCTTCGGAATCTCCAACACGACGTTACCGAACATCTGTATCAGGCGGCGGTAGGAATCGGCCGCGAATCGAGGATTGTTGCTTCGCTTGGCCAGTGCCTGCACACTCTTGTCGTTTAACCCGAGGTTGAGGATTGTATCCATCATTCCCGGCATAGAAAACTTCGCACCGGAGCGCACGCTCACCAGCAGCGGGTTCTCGCCTGCGCCCAGCGTTTGGCCTTGCAGTGATTCCAGCTTCGCCAAAGCCTCATCCATCTGTCGATCGACATTACTCGAAACTGCTTGCTGCCGCATGTACTCGCGGCAAGCTTCGGTCTGAATGGTGAATCCCGGAGGAACCGGCAAGCCGGCATTCGTCATCTCGGCCAAGCCAGCGCCTTTACCGCCGAGCGTGTCCTTCATTTTGCCGTGGCCATCCGCTTTGCCACCACCGAAGGAATAAACGTATTGGGTCGCGTTCTTATTTCTTTCTTTTGCTTCAGTTTCAGGAAGGGTCATTGTCGCCATTTATGAGTCCTTATCTCTCCAGGATGTTCGAAATCAAGATTTTCAGAGCAATAGATTTTCAAAGCAATCATCGGAGCAACGCGCTAGTTTTTATTATCTGTCACAATCTCGGAGAAATCCGCGATCGAAGAAAACCTTCTTAATAAAGTTCGCAGCAAAGCCAGCCGGTTCGCACGAACTCTTTCGTCGTCCACCATTACCATTACTTTGTCGAAGAATCTATCCAGGGGCTCTCTGATCTCTGAAAGCAGGAGAAGAGCTTCCAGGTATTCTTTTTTGCTCCGGTGCTCTTCGATTTTGGCTGTTCTACTTTCGAGATGAGCCATCAGAGCCTTTTCTTCTTCCGCGGCGTCGGGTAGATATTCAAACTCGGCCGAGAACTTGATGTTCTTCTCTTCGGCTTGTCTAAGAATATTTCGAATGCGCTTGCAGGCTGCGCCAATGGCTTGAAATTCAGGCAAGTGCATCACCTGCTTTACTGCCTCGGCGCGAGAGAGTACATCCACAACATCGTCGCCACCAACGGCCAACACCGCATTCACCACGTCGTAAGAATAACCCTTCACATCGCGCAAATAAAATTCCATACGCTCGTGTAAGAACGACTTCAATGATTCGGTGAATTTCTCAGCCGTGACGAATTTTCCTTCCGCCGCAGCCCCTTGATACCCGGCCTTCGCGTCGCGCATTAAAATACTGAGCCGAAGAGGAAATTTCTTTTCCGCAATGATTTTTACAATGCCATTCGCCTGGCGCCTCAGTGCAAAAGGATCCTTTGACCCGCTTGGAACCAACCCCAAGGCAAACATACCGGCAATCGTATCAGCCTTATCCCCGATCGACAGTATCGCGCTCTCGGTCGAACGCGGCACTTCGTCATCAGTGGACTCGGGTCTGTAGTGATCGTAAATCGTATCGGCAATTGCCAGCCTGGTCGCTTCCGGCAGGCCGGGGTCGAGTTCCTGAACTCGACCATACAGGCCACCGACAATGCCTTGTAGTTCGGTAAATTCTTTCACCAATTCGGTAGTCAGATCGGCCTTCGCCAAGCACGCCGCCTTGTGAATCACTCCGGCCCGCACCGCGATACCATCCTGCTTGATGATCTCGCTCAGCCAGCTGCACAGGCGCTGCACGCGCCGGGTCTTCTCGTAGTAACTGCCCAGATCTTTCTGGAAGGTGACATTCCGCAGCAGATCGAGCCGATCCAGTAGCGAGCGCTTTTGGTCGGTCTGCCAAAAGAATCTCGCGTCGTTGAAGCGCGCGCGAAGCACACGTTCGTTGCCGTGGCGGATCAGTCCCTCGGGGTCGCCATCCGTATTCAGCACCGCCAGGAAATGCGGCAACAGCTTGCCGCTCGAATCTTCCAGAGCAAAATATTTCTGATGATCACGCATTACCGTGACCAATACCTCTTCCGGCAGGACAAGAAATTGCGGATCGAAGCTACCAAGAATTACCGAGGGAAATTCCGTCAGACTTACGACGCTATCGAGCAGAGTTTTGTCTTCACGCCAGCGTGCGCCAGGGATTGTACGAGTAGCCGAGTCGAGCGCCTTACGAATCTGCTGCTCACGCTCGGCGCGGCCGAGAACTTTCGCTTTCCGAAGCGCATCAATGTAGGCATCGCCGGCTCGTGAAATTTTTACGCTGCCGTCGCAAAGAATTCTGTGTCCGCGTGAAGTGTTCCCCGCCCAGATTCCATCGAACTCCAGCGGAATCGTTTCTGCGTCCAGCATTGCGACCAACCACCGCACTGGGCGCACAAAACGTTCGTTGGTTTTGCGCCAGTACATATTTTTTGGCCAGTAGATGGAAGAAATCTCTTTGGGCAGGTGTTCCGCAATAATCTCGGACGCGCTCCTGCCTTTTCTGGCAACATTTGCGGCTAAATACTCACCCTTCGGAGTGCTCATTCGCTCTAGCAGGGCGACATCGATTCCGGTTTTCCTGGCAAAAGCGTGCACTGCGGAGGTGGGTTGGCCATCCTTATATGCGACGGTCACTGAGGGACCGGTGATTCTTTCCGTTACGTCCGGCTGTGCGTCGGGAAGTCCGAAGGCGATCACCGCAAGTCGGCGAGGTGTTTCGAACGAAGTAATCTGGGTTGCGGCCAAACGCTCTTTGCTCAGCAACGCACTCACGCGTTCTCGCAATTCTTCCGAGGCCGCGCCAAGCATCCGCGCCGGAATTTCTTCGCAACCGATTTCTAGTAGAAAGTCTGGCATGCCGTTAAACTTTAAAGCTTCTCAAAGCAACTCTCATAATGTGATTCGGGCACATCGCTCGCTCACGACGCCACCGGAGATAACGCCCGGTTGGTTTTCTGCTTGTCGCCAACAGGTTCTTCCTCGTCAGGTTTCCCGCTGGCGGCTTCGCTTTTCTGCTGGTCCACCCACGACTTAGCGATGCCGACCGCCAAGGCCCGAACCCGCGCGATGACTCCAACGCGCTCGGTTACTGAAATCGCCCCTCTAGCATCGAGAATGTTGAATAGATGCGAACACTTGAGGCACAGATCGTATGCAGCCAAAAGCGGGAAGCGCTCTTTTTTCTGCGTTGCGCCGTTTTTTTCGTCCCCATTCGACTTGTATTCACTCAGCAGCGACTTGCACTCCTGCTCATACAAATCGAAGTGCTTCCACGCACTAGCCACATCGGCTATCTCGAAGTTATAGACCGAGAATTGCAGTTCGTCCGCCAGCCTCACATCGCCATACTTTACTTCGTGTCCGGTTTTCGGATCGCGCGCCCAAACGATGTCGTATATCGAATCCACATCCTGTAGAAATGTGGCGATACGTTCCAGTCCGTAGGTAAGCTCGGCTGAGATGGGAAATAAATCGACTCCGCCGCACTGCTGGAAATAAGTGAATTGCGTGATCTCCAGACCGTCGAGCATCACCTGCCAACCCACTCCCCAGGCGCTAAGCGTCGGAGCTTCCCAATTGTCTTCCTCGAATTTGACGTCATGCTTTCGCAGATCGACGCCGATTGCACCCAGCGATTCGAGATACAACTCCTGTACATTTTCCGGCGGAGGCTTCAAGATCACCTGCAACTGCATGTGCTTGAATAGCCGGTTGGGGTTTTCACCATACCGTCCGTCCGCCGGCCGGCGAGAAGGTTGGACATAGGCAACTTTGTAAGGTTTCGGCCCCAGCACGCGCAGAAACGTCTCCGGCGCCATGGTCCCCGCGCCGACTTCAACGTCATAGGGCTGTTGCAGCACACATCCGCGCTCCGCCCAAAATGCTTGCAGGCGCAGGATGAGTTCCTGGAACGTCAGCGAATTGGGCTTGACCGGGTGCACAGGCTGTTCGGGAGCAAGCAGGTTGATTTCTGATTGTAAAGGAAGCGAAGGCGAACCGTCAGCTAGACGGCTAAAACGATCCCTTCTCCAGCATCCCCGCGGTGACCAGCTTCTTCTCAATATGCCGCTGCAGGATTTGTATTAGAAATTTCCGCAGATCGGAGCCCTGTGACTTTGGCCACGGCATACCGGCAAAGCCTTCGACGGGAGCGCGGAACATGTGCGCGGCCAGCATACGCGATTCCACTGAAATCTCCGACGACGCCAACCGCTTGTCTTCGACACACATCAACCCATCGGCCAGCGCATGGAAGTAGGCGCGACTGCCGTTGAGATTCTTTCCACACACGATGCACTCGGTCAACTCCGGTAGAAAGCCGACCAGCCGGGTCATCCACAGCTCGAAATAGGTAATCGGCATCCAAATTTCTTCACCGGTTAAGACATGCAGCACAGACAAAGTTAGCCGGAAGACAGCGTCGTTGGCTTCGTGGTCGGGCAGCAATTCGTCCAGCAACTCGGCAAGGTGTGCAAGCGCCGCGGCTCGGGCATAGGTGACCTGTTGGGCCATGGGAGATTCCAGCACCTCGCAGGAATCCAGCCGAGCGAGTTCCTGGCGCTCGCGAACTTCGTAGAACGCACGAACGTAGGTCATCGGCTCAAGGGCTCCGCCGAAGCGGCGCTTGGATTTTTTTGCCGAACGCGCTACTCCCCGAACTTTTCCTTCCGTACGCGTGAAAAAAGTAACCAGCAAATCGGCTTCGCGCAAGGGATAGGTGCGGAGAACGATGGCTTCGGATTCCTTCAGTGCCATGGCGACTCGCTAAATGGCCGCGAGGCCCATTTCCAGATCGTCGATAATGTCTTGCACGTTCTCGATGCCCACTGAGATGCGGACCATTCCATCTGTAATGCCGATGGCTTTGCGGCCTTTTTCGCCGAGAGCGGCATGAGTCATAGTGGCGGGATGGGAGATCAGGGTTTCCACTCCGCCCAACGACTCTCCCAGGGAACAAACGCGGAGCTTTTTCAGCATCTTGTTGGCGTTCTTGAACGATCCGGTTTCGAAGGTGATCATTGCACCAAACCCGCTCATTTGCCGCTTGGCCAGCTCATGCTGGGGGTGACTGGGCAGGCCGGGATAAAAAATCTTTTTTACCTTTTTATGGTTCGCCAGGAAGTTTGCCACGATGCGGCCGTTGCGGTCATGCACTTCCATGCGCGCGGCGAGCGTTTTCACACCGCGCAAAATCAACCAGCATTCAAAGGGAGAAAGAATCGCTCCGGCGCACTTCTGGAGGAACGCGAGCTTCTCCGCTTGCTCCGGCCGACTGCACACCACAACTCCGCCCAGGCCATCGCTGTGGCCGTTTAGAAACTTGGTAGTCGAGTGCACTACCATGTCCGCGCCGAGCGCCAGCGGCTGTTGGAAGTAGGGAGACATGAAGGTGTTATCCACGACCAACTCGACTTTTTTGCGACGGCAGATCTGGCTGATCGCCGGGAGATCGCTTAAGCGCATCAGCGGATTGGTTGGCGTCTCCACGTGGACCATACGAGTGTTCTTGCGGATGGCACGCTCCACGTTGTTGGCGTCGGAAGTATCGACATACGAAAATTCCAGGCCGAAGTTGGTAAGGACCTGATTGAACAGCCGTGGAGTTCCGCCATAGAGATCGTCACCGCAGACGACGTGGTCCCCTGCCTTCAGCATGCTGGCGATGGCATTGATTGCAGCCATTCCGCTGCCGAATACGCGTGCCGCCACTCCGCCTTCGAGTGAAGCCAGATTCTCTTCGAGACGGTCGCGCGTAGGATTCGAAACACGAGAGTATTCATAGCCCTTGTTCTCGCCGATTCCCTGCTGGACATACGTGGAAGTGGGATAGATGGGAACGGTGACGGCACCGGTGAGAGGATCGGGCTCTTGTCCATCGTGAATGGCGCGAGTGGCAAAGCCTGGCTTTTGGGTAGATTTCATTTTCTGGTTTGAATGGGACGACGGGGATCAAGCGGTACCCCTCCCCTCCCCCTCGATCCTTTCGAATCTTGGACTTAGCGCTGAATTGCAAAACAATCCAATTGCATCAATAACTTGCGGGCAAAACCTTGCCATGAAACGACTTAGGAGACAACACTCCCTTGCCGGGCCCTACCCTCAATTTAAAATCAACTCAAAAGGATTTCACCCGCTTGTTGCCGGCGTCAAGGACAATTGACCCAAGAACCCAGTGAGATTAAATGCCGCCTTCGAAGATCTTCTTGGACAAATATCTTTCTGCTGAATCAGGAATGATGGTTGCCACGCGCTTTCCAGCGCCTAACTTTCGGGCAACTTGCAGGGCCGCAAAAACGGCGGCTCCGCCGCTTGACCCGGCGAGCACGCCTTCCTGCGCGGCCAAGCGCTTCACGGTGCCAAAAGCATCCTCGTCGGTCACGGCGATTATTTCATCGCACACGGAGGCGTTGAACGTCTTGGGGATAAAACTTACTCCGATTCCTTCTACTTTATGTGGTCCCGGCTCTCCTCCGCCCAAAATCGATCCTTGCGTTTCCACGGCAACGGTGCGAACGCCGGGCACGTGGTCCTTCATGTAACGCGCCACACCGCTAAACGTGCCGCAGGTTCCGCAGCCCAAGACTACCGCGTCCACCTGCCCACCCATCTGCTCGAAGATTTCCGGGGCGGTGGTTTCGTAGTGATAGTCGGGATTCGCCATGTTCTCAAATTGTCCCGCCATGAAGGCAAGCTTGTCTTGGGCAACTACGTCTTTGGCTCGTCGGATTGCACCCCTCATTCCCTCTGCATCGGGAGTGCGCTCGACCTCCGCTCCGAGGGCGCGCATGATGATGACTTTTTCTTGGGAGAAATTTTCCGGGACAAAGAGCTTCACCTTATATCCGCGATTGACTCCGATCAGCGCCAAACCGATGCCGGTGTTCCCTGCCGTGGCTTCAACGATGGTTCCGCCGGCCACGAGTTTGCCTTCCTGCTCGGCGCGGCGAATGATGCCGATGGCGGCGCGGTCTTTCACGCTGCCGCCGGGATTGAGATATTCGAGTTTGGCGAAAATGTCAGCCGACCCCTCGGGCACGAGGCGCCTCAGCCGCAGCATGGGCGTTCCGCCGACGAGATCGGTAATATCGTCGGCTACCCCGAGGTGAGAGTCTTCGAATGTTTTCTGATGCACGCTACAGGGTAAGGTGCAGGGTCCAGAATCGTCAATGTGAGGAAGACCTGCGGTCTGGTGCGCTTCGCCATGGTTGAGAAAAAACCGAATCGAGCTTCGCTCGATGGACAGCTGGGGGAGGCTGTCCCTACATAAGCAAATTTAATTGTTTTATGAAAAGAATCTATTTTGCCGCGGACTGAGCCGCGCCGGCGTAATAGCCGCTCTTGGTTCTGACCGTCATCTTGCCGTGGCCTTTGGCTTTCGCTTCGACGCGGATGGTGCGAAATCCGCCGACGCTTTTCGGAGTGGTGGGCTTGTAGCCGATGGTGTATTGATTGCGAATGTCGTGGGCCACCTGGCGGCTGATCTCATCCACTTCATCCAAAGTCCTGGGGAAAAAGGCGAGACCGCCGGTTCGCTGGGCGATGATCTCGAGAGCGCGCTTGGCGCGTTTGGGATGCTCTTCGTCACCGAGGAGGCCGATCGCGTATACGGATGGACCGCCCTCTTGTTGCAACTGTTTCACCGCCTGTTCCAGAGTTTCGCGGCTGGCGTTGTCTTCGCCGTCGGTCACTACGAACAGAACTTTTTGTTCGAGCCGGGCGTTCTTAAAGTTATCGGCGGAGGCCACCAGAGCTTCATAGAGCGCGGTGCCGCCGCGGGCGTCAATCTTGTCGAGCGCGTCCTTCAGCTTCAATAGATCGTTGGTGAAATCCTGGTCAAGGTAATATTCGTCGTTGAAATTCACCACGAATACTTCGTCTTGCGGATTGCTCGACCGGACCAGATTCAGCGCCGCCGCGTTCACCTTGGCGCGCTTCTCGCGCATGGAACCGGAATTATCGATCAGAATTCCCATGGCGACTGGGATGTCTTCGTGATGGAAGGAGATGATCGTCTGTTGCTTGCCATCTTCATAAGCCGCAAAATCGTTCTTGGTCAGATTGGTGACAATGCGGTCTTTGTCGTCGACGACCGTAGCGTGCAGCACGACTTCGTCGACGTCCTTACGGATGACAAAGGTTCCGCTCTGCTGGGAATTGTCTGGAGGAGACTGCTGCGGGCTGGAAGGCACAGCGGGCGCGCTTTCCGCGGGCGGAGTGGTTTGAGTCTGACTGGGATGCGCGTGCCCCGGGACAGGCGCCAGCACGGCGAACAAAGCAACGACCGTGCTTACAAAGGTCCTACTTTGAAAGGTATGCCCAAGAAAGACAAAGCTACGCTGAATGAGACATCTCGAAAAGGTTAACCAGCCCACACCCAAATTATTCTTCGGGGGCGTAATATCCAGTCCTCGCATACACACGCAGCGGCGGCAATCCTTTCGGGGGCAGTAACTTCACCTTGATCTTACGCCATTTGCCATCCCGCTGAATGTTATGGGGACGATATCCGAGCACATATTGATTTCTCAGTTCCACTCCGATTTTGGTGGCCACGTCGGCCAGATCGTTGGGATTATCCACGGTAAAGGCGCGCCCGCCGGATAATTCAGCGATTTCACCGAGCAGCGCCGGCCCCAGCCTCTCTTCTTCGGTGGGGAAATAGCGGTCGTAAATTCCGATCGCATAGACCATCACATCCGCTTCCTTCACCTGAGCCTTGATTTCGCTCTCCGTGTAACGGCTGTGGTTATCCCCGCCATCCGAGATGATCAGGAGTGCTTTTTTAGCGTATTTGGCCTGTCTCATCTTGGTGACGCCCATGTAAATCGCATCGAGAAGAGCGGTGCGCCTCCGAGGGACAGTAAAGACCAGTTTGCTCTGGATGTCATCGACCGAACTGGTGAAGTCATTTACCACTTCGGGCTCGTCGGAGAAGCTGATCATGAAAAATTCGTCTTGCGGGTTGGCAGTTTTGAAAAATTCCACCACCGCATCCTTGGCCCGATCCATCTTGCTAGCCATACTGCCGCTGGAATCGAAAATCACGCCCAGCGACACGGGAGCGTCTTCGCTCGAAAAAGTCTTGATTTCCTGGTTGGTACCACCTTCGAAAAGCTGGAAATTTTCTTTATCCAGTCCGGTCACCAAACGGTTCATCGGGTCGGTGATGGTTACCGGAACGAGGACCAGATCTGCGTTGGCCTTTAGGGGGCGAACGTGGGTTCCAAGCTGCGGAGTAGTAACGGATTCCTTGGGCAGTGCGTCGGAGCTTGTGTTCTCCGCTGGGCGTGGAACCACGTGCACATCATTCACGTCAGTTTGAGCCCAGGCAGGGCTGGACCATGCGAAGCCGATGCAGACCGCGAGTGCGAGCCACAGGAAAAGGCTGACTCGAATAGGAGTGGGGATTAACGGGCAGGCAGAGTGAGTTTTTTGAACAGGTGCCAGGGGGGGGAACGACTGGCGCTCATCCTTATGCGTGAAGGACATAAGCACCTCAATTGGCCGCGATAGTACCATAGCTAGCTCTCAGCCGATGTAACAATTTTGCAAAATCTTCGTGACAATTCGGAAATGGACTGCCTTTCGCGGCTTTTATCTTCTGTTTTTATCTTCGGTATTTTATCTTTGGGATCTAATTCTCGATCTTTAATCGTTCATCTCTGACCAGCCTGGGCCGCATTTTCTACTTGTTTTCACTTCGTATCCATCGGCAACAAGCCGGTCTTGCTACAATCAGAAGTTTCCATGGCTGACATTCAACCCTTCCGCGCTTTTCGGTACGACTCGCAACGTGTCTCGGTGTCGCAGGTCGTCACGCAACCCTATGACAAAATCACTCCGGTTTCGCAGGATCGGTATTTAAAGGCCAGCCCTTACAACCTCGTTCGAATTATCCTCGGCCCTCGCGAGCCAGATGACAATCGGGAAAATAACGTATACACGCGGGCTGCGGGCCACTTTTCTGACTGGCGAAAGCAGGGGATATTACGCCAGGATTCGGCGCCGTCGCTCTATGCCTATTCTCAGCGCTTTACGCTGCCGGGCACGAGCACCCAGCTTGAACGGCGGGGCTTCATTGGCTTGGGCCAGGTTGAGGATTATTCCGCAGGCATTGTGCACCGCCATGAACAGACCCTGGCGAAGCCCAAAGCCGACCGCCTGGATTTGCTGCGAGCCACCCGGGCACATTTCGGCCAGATTTTTATGCTCTACGAAGATTCAGGTGAGGTCGAAGCGCTGCTTCCCACGACGGGAGATCCAGACATTGAGGTGACCGATGAATACGGGGTTTTACACCGCCTGTGGCAGGTCTCTGACCCGGCTCTGATCGATTCGGTCAGGAGAGCGATGGCAGGCAAGAAACTGATCATTGCGGACGGACACCATCGTTACGAAACCGCTCTCACTTATCGCAATGAGCGCCGGAAAGATAAGGCCGGGAAAAGCGCCGGGACTACGGAGCGGTCTACGCCGGCGCCTTACGACTACGCGATGATGACTTTTGTAAACATGAACAGTCCGGCGTTGTTAGTGCTGCCGACGCATCGCGTGGTCCATAGCTTAGCGTCCTTTTCCGAAGAATCCTTCCGCACTTCGGCAAAAGAGTTCTTTGACGTGGAGCAGGTCGATGGCTCAATGGACGCAGGGCGGGCGACGGCTATGCTGCGGGAGAGCGGGCGCGCGGGCACCACCATTCTGGCGGTCACTCCCAACCGGGCGTTCCTGCTGCACCATCCCAACCCAGGGAAGGCGCACGTCTTTCACGGGGTATCCATCCGCCAACAAGCGCTGGATGTGGTTCAACTTCACAAAGTTTTGCTGGAAAATGTGCTGAAGCTTTCCGAAGAGTCGATTCGTGATCAGCAGAATCTGTCTTACGTCCGGGATGCGGCGGAGGCGCTAGCACACGTGCAGAGCGGCGGCCCTCGCGCCAACATTGTCTTTCTGATGAATCCCTGCCGCGTCTCTCAGGTCCGGGACATCGCGTTCGCGGGCGATGTGATGCCCCAGAAGTCCACCGATTTCTACCCGAAGCTGCTTAGCGGTTTAGCGATTTATGCTGTCGATGAGTAATATTGCCGGGTTTGAGACTTTTAAAAACTCAGTGCGATCTTTCGGCCATCGAAGCGCTAAGAATTCTGTGATTGGTGGCCGAACCTGGCGAAGGGGCGCTTTCATCATCTTTTTGTTGTTTGCCGCTTTGCTCCCGGCGGCACCGGCAGACAAACATCTCTCCATCTATTCCACCGCCGCTAATTATTCCTTGCCTATTGTGCAGCGCCAGGGTCACGATTATGTCGGATTGCTTGAAGTTCTCGATCCGCTGGGTAGCGTCAGCGCTAAACTCGAAGGCACCCGCTGGCGCATCCATTACAACAACATTTTGGGCGAATTTACCGCTGACAAAACTCGCGCTTTGGTTCAAGGACGCGACGCCGACCTGCCCGCTAAATTTCTGATCGAAGATGGGCGCGGCCTGGTTCCGGTGGGGTCGTTGAGTTCGCTCCTTCCGCGCTTCCTGGGCGGCCCCGCGACGCTTCATGAGGAATCCGACCGGCTTTTTATCGGCAATGTGGCCACTCATTTCACCGCTTCAGTGGCTCGCGACGATGCATCCCAGCTGGTTTTTCATTTCAGCGGGCCGGTAAACCCGTCGATCGCCAGCGAACCGGGGAAGCTGCAAATGACCTTCACGCATGACCCGGTCGCCGCGCCGGCATCCCCCACACTCACGTTCGGCAGCAAAACCATTCGCTCGGCGACGTATTCGGAATCCAATGGCGCTGCCGAAATCACGGTCGCGGCCAGTGCACCTCTATTCGCAAGTTTCAGCAGCGACGGTCGAACAATTACTCTAAGCCCGGCGAAATCGCAGAGCGCGGCGGCTGTTGCTTCCAATTCCAATCCGCCCCAGAAGCCGGTGCAAAGCTCCAGCGGACCACAATCCGCGACGGCAGCCTCATCTGCGTCTTCCCCGTCGGCACTTTCCGCTCCTCGGCGCTACTTCGCGGTGGTGGACGCGAGCCATGGCGGCACGGATCGCGGCGAAGCTCTGAGCCCGACGCTGGCGGAAAAGGACGTCACTCTGGCGTTTGCTCATCTGCTTCGTCAGGAACTCGAAAGCCGCGGCATTGCGACGCTTATCCTGCGCGACTCTGACGCCAATCTGTCGCTCGATGATCGCGCTTCCTTCGCGAACACGACCCACGCCGCGATTTATGTGGCTCTGCACGCCACGTCCACGGGACACGGAGTGCGCCTCTATACTGCCATGCTTCCCTATGAGGACTCCGAGGATCATGGGCCGTTTCGCCCCTGGGGGACGGCGCAGTTGTCCTCGATTCCAATCAGCCAAGTGACTGCGGCGAATCTGGCCGAGAGCCTGAGAAAGATCGAAATTCCAGTTCGAACTCTGACGGCGCCGCTGCGTCCACTGAACAATGTAGTGATCGCAGCGGTCGCAGTTGAGGTGGCGCCACCTGCGTCCGATGTTTCCGCGCTCACTTCACCGGATTACCAGCAACTGATTGCCGGCGCGCTCGCCAACGGAATCTTCGCCATGCGCGGGCAACTAGGTGGAGCGCCATGATTCCCCGACATCTGGGTATTGCAGTTTCTGTATTACTCGTTGCCGTATTCGCAATGAGCCTTTACGCCTGGCACATGCGCGGGCGTGCCGCCGCAACTCCCGTTCCGGCGACTGACACGCGGCCCGTGGTCGCACCCATTGCCGGAGCTACCGAGCGAGTAACATTGTTTGTTGCCGACGACGAGCTCGGGATGCTGCGTGGCCAATCGGCTCAGATTCCGATGCCCGGGGTGCGCCAGCAACGGGCAGAAGAAGTTTTGCGAGCGCTTATCGCTGTTTATCTCGATAAGTCGTCGCCTCATCCCCTGCCGCCAGGGTCTGAGATACGAAGCGTGTATCTGGTGGATCCTGGCCTTGCGGTCATCGACGTGAACGCCGCCTTGGCGGATGGCCACCGGTCCGGCGTTCTGGTCGAAGAACTTACCGTGGCGTCTTTGATCGAGACGCTCTCCGCAAATGTCCCGGGCATTTTGAAGGTGAAGATTCTCGTGGAAGGCAACCAGAGGGAGACGCTGGCTGGGCACGCGGACCTGGCCGACTTCTTTGACATATCCGCTGTAAATCTGCTCGCGACTCAAATGCAATCGAACCAGTAGGCATTGCACCCGAGGAGGAAGCGTTTGGGCCGCAGTTGGTTATCCATGCGACTTTTTCTGTGACTTTCTCACATCTGGCTTGCTTCGGCGGCCAGAATTGGAGGCCGGGTTTCGCCTATCACCTAGTAGGCGCAGCAAGGAACGCAAGCCTGGGTCAGGATCGCCGGTGATCAGATACGCGAGTACAGCCCCTTGAAACAGTTGTAACAACTCCTCGACTTCAGAATTATTCGGTAAGTACGCCGCAAGCAACTTCACCCACAGCCGCTGCTGTTCGGCGTAGAAGGCTTTTGCTCTCGCCGAGCCATTCCATGCGCGCTTAGAGAGGTCCATGATCAAGAGCAGCACTCCTTTTGCTTTTGGAGCTGTGGCTCGCTGCCAAAGCAGGGTCACTACCTTTTCGGGAGAGACACCCGCCGGAAATGACTCGGGCGCAAATTGCGCTCGCAGCATTTCTTCGAGGAGTGACATGGCCTCCTGTTCGATGGCCTCGCGCGTTTCGAAGTAGTGAATCAGCATGCGTTTGCTGATGCCTACGCTTTTAGCGAGCCGATCGAGGCTGAGATCGATTGTTCCGGCCTTAACAAATGCGTTCAGACAGCGCCGCAGCAGTTCTTCCCGTCCAGCTTGTTTTCTATGTTGCATTTGACATGTACCGCTTGGTACATTATGAATGTACCGGCTGGTACATCTTAGACTTCGAGGAGAGAATGTGAAAGCACCCGACGCGGCACTCCTGCTCGTGCTTGGTCTGATGATCTGGATCGGAGGAACAATCTACTATGCAAAACAAGGGCCAGCCATTTTGGAGAGCACGAGCCTGCGCTACTGGCTCGCATTCGCGCTGTCTCCGATTGTCTCGGCCATCCTCTGCATCGCTATTCTTCGGTGGAGGCACATCGCGGCCGCGAACTGGACTTCAGCCATGCTTTTGCTGGCGATTCCGGGGATGATCGGAGAGGCGATTGCGCTCTCGCACTTGTCGACTTTCATGCCAAGGCTTCGGGCAAGCTCTGGAGGAAAATACGGAGCATTTCTGTTTGCGACGTATGCGGTGGTGCTTGGAGTGGCCGAAGTGGTGACGCTCAGTGCCAAATAGGCTCGGCATTGTGTTTACGGTTTGCGGTGAATGACAAGGTTTCGCAAAAAGCGGAAGTGGTATGGGGGCTGGACACTACTATAGACTTCATTAAGCCCATTGAGGAACGAGCATGCCGATTGCGTCCGTTAATCCCGCCACCGGTGAAACGTTAGAGACTTTTGAAGCGCTTACTCCGACGCAGATCGAGCAAAAACTAGCGCTCGCGGTCACTACTTTCCATTCTGCGCAAAAAACATCTTTCGCGGAGCGCGGCCGCCGCATGATGAAAGCCGCGGAAATCCTGGAGCGCGACAAAGAGAAATTCGGTCACTTGATGACGCTCGAGATGGGCAAGCCTTACAAGGCGGCCGTCGCCGAGGCTGTGAAGAGCGCCTCCGGTTGCCGGTATTACGCGGAGAACGCCGAAAGGATCCTCTCCGACGAGGTGATTCAAACCGGAGCCAGGAAAAGTTTTATCCGTTATCGTCCAATTGGCCCGATCCTCGCCATTATGCCGTGGAATTTTCCTTTTTGGCAGGTATTCCGTTTTGCCGCTCCCGCGCTCATGGCAGGAAATGTTGGATTGCTCAAACATGCCTCCAACGTCCCGCAATGCGCCTTGGCAATTGAGGAAATCTTTCTTGAAGCGGGATTTCCAGAGGGCGCTTTCCAGACTTTGTTGATTGGCTCGCAACAAGTCGATGCGATTTTGAACGATCCACGCGTGATGGCGGCCACGCTGACTGGAAGTGAGCAGGCGGGAATCGAAGTGGGCATTGCCGCCGCCAAGCGCATCAAGAAAGTAGTGCTGGAGCTTGGCGGCAGCGATCCTTTTATTGTGATGCCCAGCGCCGATCTTGATGTGGCCGTGTCGACGGGAGTTGACGCCCGCGTTATCAACAACGGCCAATCCTGCATTGCGGCCAAACGGTTTATCGTTCACGAATCGATCGCGCCTGGTTTTGAAAGACAGTTTGTCGAGCGTATGAAAAACCTGCGCGTTGGCGATCCCTTCGATGAGAAAACCGAACTCGGGCCGTTGGCTACTGCCAGCGCAGTGAAGGATCTCGACGCTGACGTGCAGAAAACCCTAAGGGCCGGAGCCAAGCTGTTAACCGGAGGACACCCGCTCAAGCAGCCGGGAAATTACTACGCGCCCACCGTTCTTACCGACATTCCGAAAGACTCACCGGCCTACCGCGAGGAATTCTTCGGCCCCGTCGCCTCGCTGTTTCGCGTGAAAAATATTGATGAAGCGATTCATCTCGCCAACGACAGCCGCTTTGGACTGGGCTCGAGCGCGTGGACGAACGACGACGGCGAACGCGACCGTTTTATCAATGAACTGGAATCCGGCATGGTCTTCATTAACAAGATGGTGGCGTCGGATCCGCGCGTCCCGTTCGGCGGCGTCAAGGCATCTGGCCACGGACGCGAGCTTGCCGCGAACGGCATACGGGAGTTCATGAATATCAAGACGGTTTGGATTGGGTAAAGAACTTCGTTGAAGTAGAGACCCCTTCGCTCCTATTCGCGACATTACTGGCGCAGGGTCAACCCGCTCAACACTCCTTGCTGCTTGGCGATCAGCGCCTGCACTCCCTGCCGCGCATAGGCCATCATTTTTGAGAATTGCGCTTCATCGAAGGCCTGGCGTTCGGCTGTCGCTTGCACTTCTACCATTTTGTGACCGGCCGTCATTACGAAATTCATGTCGACGTCGGCGCGCGAGTCTTCTTCGTAACAGAGATCGAGCAGAACTTCTCCATCCACAATTCCTACACTTATGGCCGCGACAAAATCACGCAGAGGGACCGAAGTCAGCGTGCCCGCCGTCACAAGTTTTTCCAGAGCGAGGCCAAGGGCTACAAACGCTCCGGTGATCGAAGCCGTGCGTGTGCCGCCATCTGCCTGAATCACGTCGCAATCGATCCAGATAGTGCGCTCGCCGAGCCGCGACAAATCGGTGACCGCGCGTAAAGAACGGCCAATCAGCCGTTGAATCTCATGGGTGCGGCCGCTCTGCCGTCCCTTCGATACTTCCCGCGAAGTGCGCGTGAGCGTGGCGCGAGGGATCATGGCATACTCGCTTGAGATCCACCCCTTGCCAGTGTTCCGCATAAAAGGCGGGACGGTTTCTTCGATGGAAGCGGTGCAAATCACGCGCGTGTTCCCTACTTCAATCAGCACGGAACCTTCGGCGGTGGTAATGAATTCGGGAGTAAGGACAACCGGACGTAGTTGATCCACAACACGATTATCGGAGCGGTAGAACATGCGATGGATTGTAAACGATGCGGCGGCCTCGCATATAAGCGGCAGAGAGTTAGCATGAATCTCCTCACCACGTTAAACTTTGACGGAGATTCTTCCAGCGAGTGTCTATCACTATTTATGCCAACTTTGATCGAGAAACCCACGCGAATACAACCTGCAGGCAATAAACCGAAGCTTATTGACGAATATATTGGGCGGATCAATTCAGATACCGACTCTCTGAGCGTTGCCCATATGCGCAGTCCTTCGGGATGGGTAGAACCCGGACAAACTCCCACGTTCGACGAATTCACCGTCGTGCTGAAAGGCACGTTGCGGGTCGAACACAAAGATGGCTCCCTCGAGGTTGCGAGCGGGCAAGCAGTAATCGCTCACGCCGGCGAGTGGATACGCTACTCCACGCCATATGACGGCGGCGCGGAATACATTGCCGTTTGTCTGCCCGCATTTTCCATGGAGACCGTGAACCGGGACGAAAACGCGGGATAAAATAATTCCCTGATGCCAAACCAAACCGTAGCAGTCTTCGATCTGGGCGGCGTGCTCATCGACTGGAACCCGCGTTACCTGTATCGCAAGCTTTTCAAGGGCGACGAGGCCGCCATGGAGCATTTTCTGGCGACGGTTTGCACTTCCGCCTGGAACTTGCAGCAGGACGCTGGGCGCCCTTTCGCCGAGGCTTGTGCCGCTCTAAAACTGGAACATCCTGAAGACGCCGAACTGATCGACGCCTGGTTTGAGCGGCAGTCGGAAATGATTGCAGGTCCCATCGAGAATACCGTCAGGATCCTCGCGGAGCTACGCGATTGCAGGGTTCCACTCTATGCTTTAAGCAACTGGTCAGTGGAAACTTTTCCCAGCGCTCTCCAGCGATTCGACTTTCTGCACTGGTTTCAGGGGATTTTGCTTTCGGGCGAAGCGCGGCTGGTGAAACCCGATCCTCGAATCTTTAAACTTTTTTTTGAGAGACACCATATCGAACCGGCGCAGACGGTGTATGTCGACGATCTTCCGCGCAACGTAGAAACCGCAAATGCGCTTGGCATGCACGGCATTGTATTTACGGACCCGCCCGCGCTTCGGGCTGAACTGGTAAAGATCGGCTTACTGGGTTCGGCACAAGAAAATTCCGCCGCTAAAGATTGATCAGGTCGCTGCCTGGACCTTGGCGCTGTCTCATCGCCACCGATCCACAACCTTCCACCAGATTAGTTTGAGCCACTCGTCCAAACAGACTTTCGCCCACTGGCGATGCCTCCACCAGCGTTCCCCAAATTGCTCGTCGTTTCGCGCCGCTGCGGTGGAGTACACATGAGCTGGGAGTTCATGACGGTAGATTTCGAGTGCGCGGCGGGTGTGGAAATCGGAAGTAACGATCAGGACGCTCCGGGCTCCGATGCGCTGGAGGCACTTCTCGGCGTCATGGGATTCCTCTTTGGTCGATAGTCCTTCGATTGGGCAGACAATCATTGTGCCCAGCGAACGCGGGTCATCGATCTCAGAGTTATTGATGTGAGAGTCGAGATGAAGATCGTGAACGTATCGTTCCGCTAATTCAATCTGGGTAAATTCATAGAGTTTCGACTGGCTGGGAACATCAAGCACAATCCGTTTGCCGTAGCCTTGCTTGAGCAGTTCCAGCGCATGCCGCGGACGAATATCGGTTTCGCCGGCCAGCACCAGGATTGCATCGGAGGGTCGAGGCGAGTCCACGATCAAAAAATTGCCCGCTTTCGCTGCCATGACAACCACTAAAACTGCCAGGAGACAGAACGCGAGCAGCCAGCGCGGCTTGCCGATACGGGGTCTACTCATAGTTTCCCGTCCCCGGACAGTGACTCAAGTTCAACATCCCTCGCGTGCGCTGTAGGGGCATGTTTCGTGATGAGTGCATGCTAAAATCGAAGCCAAATTCAATATTTTTCATAATTTTTCAGGCCAGAGTATCCGTCATAAAATGATCAATCCATCTGTTGAAAATCGCACCGTCGAATCCACGAAAGACAAAATTAAACAGCGTCAGGCACGAGTTGGAATCATCGGCCTGGGTTATGTGGGCTTGCCTTTGGCCCTGCTGTTCACCGAGCAAAAGTTTACTGTGACCGGCTTCGACATTGATCAGCGCAAAGTCGACACGCTCACTCAGGGCGGCTCATATATCTACCGCATTGCCAAAGAAGAGATTCAGGCCGCGACGGCACAGGGTTTTTCCGCCACATCCCAATACGCCAAAATTGAGCAAATGGACGCGATTATCATTTGCGTGCCCACACCGCTCAATCAATATCACGAACCGGATCTCAGCTTCATCACGGACACCACGCACGCCATCGCGCCTCATCTGCAGCCCGGACAATTGGTAGTTCTTGAGAGTACAACCTATCCCGGCACCACGGAAGAAGTGATGCTGCCGATTCTGGAGAAAGAGAACAAGCTGGGCTTAAAGGGGGCGCGCGGAGTTGGAAATCCGGAGAAAGAATTCTTTGTAGCCTTCTCGCCGGAGCGCGAAGATCCAGGCAACACTACGGTCGCCCGCCGCGATATTCCAAAGGTTGTTGGCGGATTGAACCCGCAGGCCTCCGAACTGGCGGCGGCTCTTTATGGCTCGATCTTCCAGCGCACCGTGCCGGTTTCTTCACCCGCGGCAGCGGAGATGACCAAGCTGCTCGAAAATATCTACCGCTGCGTGAACATTGCGCTGGTCAATGAGCTGAAGATGCTAAGCCTGCGCATGGGCCTGGACATCTGGGAGGTGATTGAAGCCGCTTCCACCAAGCCTTTCGGCTTTCATCCTTTCTATCCGGGGCCAGGTCTGGGCGGCCATTGCATTCCAGTGGACCCGTTCTACCTTTCATGGAAGGCAAAGGAGTGGGATTTTCATACCCGCTTTATCGAACTGGCGGGAGAAATCAACACGCACATGCCATATCACGTACTGGCTTCCATTGGCAGCGCGCTGAACGGACACAAGAAATCAATGAATGGTTCGCGCGTTTTGATTCTCGGCGTGGCTTACAAAAGAGATATTGACGATCTGCGCGAGTCTCCCGCGCTCACCATCATTGAACTTTTGCAGAAAGAAGGAGCGCAGGTAAGTTATCACGATCCGTACTTTCCTTTTATCGGCAAAGGGCGCAAATACGATTTGCAAATGAAGCGCTCGGACCTGGACAAAATTGCCGAATACGATTGTGTGGTGATCGTCACCGACCACTCCGATTACGACTACAAGAAAATTGTTCGTGAAGCACAATTGGTGGTTGATACACGAAACGCCACCAAGGGAATTGATAGTCCGAAAGTGGTGCGGTGCTGAATGGCTGCGACAAACCGTGCGATAAGACCGTAAATCGCACTTCGAAGGGTTTTATGCGCATTTGGCCAGTATTCTTTTTCCTGACCTGTATTCTTTTTTCTCTTCCCGCGTTTTCACAAGATTCGCCCTTATCTTCGGTCGCGAGCAACCCAGCACTGGGCCAAGCGAGCGAGGAGAATCCCTCCCGCAACACATCTTCCTTAGACGAAGTGATGGATCGGGTTATTGAAAGAGAACATCTTTTTCTGGCGCAAATGCGCCACATGCATCCGATGGTTGAGACCTATCTTCAGGATCTCAAAACTGATCGCTGGGAAGACACACGTCCGGTGAAGGACGAATACTTTCTGGGCCGGCTCGACATGAGCGAAGAGCCCGAAGATAAGTCATTCATCGGCCAGCCCGGTTTCGGACAGAAGATGCTCACACATCTTACCGGCGTTTTTTCCATGCGCTTTCTGCCCCTGGGCTTTGCGCAAATGGTGGTTCTCGATTCCGATTTTCAGAAGCAATACTATGACTTCACGTTTATACGGCGTGAATTTCTGGGAGAAGTACGCTGCCTGGTGATCGACGTCCAACCCAAGAAAGATGCGCCTCCCGGCCGTTTCATGGGACGCATGTGGGTCGAAGATCAAGGCTATAACATTGTCCGTTTCAATGGGACCTATTATCCCCATGCCAAGTCAAGCTATTACCTGCACTTCGACAGTTGGCGCCTAAATCTGCGTTCTGGCGCCTGGCTGCCCGCCTACATCTTCAGCGAAGAATCGGATATGAAGACGAGTTTCGGAAAGACTCTGCATTTTCGCGCTCAGACGCGCCTGTGGGGATACGATCTGAAAGCTCTCAGCAAGAATACCGAGTTCGCGCAGATTTTGGTGGATTCTCCCCAGTCGGTGAAAGATCAGAGCGATGCGGCGGCCGATGCGAGCCCGGTGGTAGCGCAGCGGATGTGGGAGCGGCAGGCAGAAGACAATGCGGTCGATCGCCTGCAGAAAATTGGATTGATGGCTCCGCCTGGAGACGTGGACAAAGTTCTTCTTACGGTCGCCAATAACATCGTATTGACCAATAATCTGGAGCTGGGTTCGGATCTCCGTTGCCGAGTGCTGCTGACTTCGCCGCTGGAAGCATTCACCATTGGCCACAGCATCGTGATCAGCCGCGGGTTGCTGGATGTGCTGCCGGATGAAGCTTCCCTGGCCATGATCATCGCGCATGAACTTGGCCATATCGTGTTGGGAGATACGGTTGATACGAAGCTGGCTTTCAGTGATCGGATGTTCTTTCCCGATGAAGATTCGTTTCAGCGCTTGGACTTCAAACGTAGCCCAGCCGACGAAGAAGCGGCTGATGCCAAGGCTTTGCAGTTGCTGGAGAATTCTCCTTACAAGGACAAGTTGGCGAATGCGGGGTTGTTCCTGAAGGCTTTGCAGCAGAGCGCTCCAGGCCTGCCGAACTTGATTCGCCCGCACATGGGCGATGGCTTGGCAAGCAGCAAGAACGTCAGGATGTCGATACTTTTAATCTCCGCGCCACAACTGGAACTACGGCGCACAGACCAACTCGCCGCGCTTCCGCTCGGGGGCCGGATTAAGCTCGATCCCTGGAGCGATCAGATACAACTTGAAAAAGCTCAGCCCATCGCATTGACATCACCGCGGGAGAAGATGCCGTTTGAGATCACACCATTCTTCCCCCACCTCACCCGACTTCCGAGTCCTGGCAGTGAAAGATAGCAGTTACGCATCTCTTTCTAGATAAATTAATTGGATTATTCAATTGGGGATAATTGGGCAAGTGAACGGCGCGCCGGAGCGGGCGCTTCTCGACAGCTCCGCTGGCATTGCCCAGAGATTACTGAATCGAACTGGCGACGTTGGAGAACACGGTACCCGCGTTGGTGCCGATCAGCTTCACGGTTCCAACCACGATCACCAAAATAACGGCCAGCATGACCGCGTATTCCGCGATATCCTGCCCTTGCTCGTCTCTCCAAAGATTTTGCTGCAATTTCCTCAACATATTTGCCACGGGGCTCCTGCTCCTCTAATGCTTCAGTGTTCCGCCCATCTTCGAACGAGGGAAGAACATTCGTTCTGACATGAGAACGAACACGACCGATGACTTGGTTGTCCGGGGCCAGTCTTAAGGAATCATATGGGGCGAGCAGGAGTGCGCCAATGGCTCTAAAGTGCCATGCTCTAGATCAGGACGAGCCGGTAAGTTGATAGAACGCCGCGATTAACCAGGCCTGAAGAAATACCTTCAAACGATGCTTTTCAGGGGCAGGGATTGGTTCACAGCGAAAAGCGCCAATTCCAGCCGAGTGGAAACGCCTAATTTGTCGAAGATGTTGCTCAGGTGGTGTTTTACCGTATCTTCGCTAATCTTGAAGTATTCGGCGACCTCTTTATTTGCATACCCCGCCACGACTGCCGATACGATCTCCAATTCCCGCGGCGTCAATCCGAACTTTCTCTGCCGAGCTTCCTCGCTAGAGGACTGCACGAGCGTACGCAAATACTGCACCAGGTTCGAGACGCTTTCTCGGCCCACCCAGTATTCCCCAGCCATTACGGTATGAATCGCCTTCAACAGCAGTTGCGTGGCGGAGTCCTTCAGCACGACGCCGCGAGCGCCCAACTGTAACGCCTCCACAATTTGGCTTTTTTCCGCCGCAGCCGTCAGCAGAATCACTCGTAGGGGCGTGGAATTCACGCCCGCCCCGAGATCACGTAAGGCTTCCAGGCCGGGATGCTTGGGCATGGCCAAATCCAATAATAAAATGTCGGGCTTTAACTGCCGTGCCATTTTTACCGCTTCCGCGCCGTCGGAAGCTTCGCCCAGTACTTTCAAATCCGGCTCGGCTTCCAAGAGCCGACGTAAACCATCCCTGAAGATCGGATGATCGTCGGCTATCACAATACGAACAGCTTGTGGCTTTTTAAAATTCATCTAGGACTTCCCCGCTCCTTGGAACTTTAATTTCCAGACGTGCTCCGCTACCGGGATTTGATTCTACCGTGAGCGCACCCGCAATCAAACGCACCCGTTCTTTTATGATCATCGGACCCTTGCCCATCTGATCGAGTTCGTCCTGGCTAAGGCGACCGGAAAAGGGGAACCCTTTGCCATCGTCCTCCAGCGTCAGGCTCCACTGATTTGGATTCGACCCAAGCCTTACCAGGACGTGCCGCGCCCGGCTGTGCTTCCTTATGTTTACCAGGGCCTCTTGCACGATCCGCAAAAGTTCTCTGCAGATTTTATCGGGCATCTCCAGCTTGCCGATGTCAGTAACGAACCGGGCGGCGATTCCGGTTTCCCGTTCGAACCGTTCCATGGTGTCGGTGACGACGCTCAAGAACCTTCGCGAGTCGACATCAATCGATTTCATTTGCTGCATCAACTCGCGCAACTTCAGCACTTCCTCACGCAGAAGCCCTTGAATGCGCCCCAGTTCGCCGCTCACGACTTCCGGGGTATTCTCCGCCTGGCGCTTCAACACGTCTACCTGCATCTCGACCGCGATCAGCGATTGCACAGCGCCATCGTGCAACTCTCTCGCGAAACGAGCCCGCTCCGTTGCCCCTGCCCGCCGCCGCAACCGATGCAGAAGATAGACGTTGTAAACTGCGGGACCGACCTGGCGAAGCAAGTCGAGCAGGGATCGCAACTCCTCCTGAGTATCTCCCCTCCATGATGGTTCGAATATAAAAACCCGCCCCCGCCATTCGGCTCCGAAGCCAAACGAAATTGCAATCACGGACTGAAACCCGCGCTCGTTCTTTTGTCCCAGCTGCTTCAGTTGGTCAAAGGCCTCCGTTGCCGGCGTCGAAATCGGGTTACCGTCCTCGTTGAGAGCGGTTACAGACCAGCGGCCCGCATCATACAGCGCGTAACACGCCTCACCGGGAAACTCCTGCAAATATACTTTCGCTTCAAGCGGACGCGAATCCAGCCAGACAAAATCGCCGAACTCGCCCTTCGAATTGGTTAACTCTCCAACGAATCTTCTCTTACTATGAATCTCCTGTGCGGCAATTACTATATGCTCCGCGCCGTACATGCCGGCTACTTCCCTGCTGATTTGCTGCAATGTCCCGGTAAGTCCGGATTCCACCCTCACCCTTGCCAGCATCCGAGTCACACCAGCTTTTTCCGCGCGCAGATGCTTCTGCTGTTCCGCCAGATAGCCCAGCAATAAGCCCATTACCAGCAGGTAAACCGACAACATGAACAGGCGCTTCGGCTCAAATTCATTCACATTCACTTGCAAGCCCGCTAGAATATGCCAAGGCAGGCTACCTTCCCGAACCGGCCAAACATGCAGCAGGACGAAGCTCTCAATCCAGAGTAAAACCACCTCCGCCGCCGCCGTGCTTAAGGTTTCCCACAGGCCCCAGCGATATGCAGAAGCAGCCAAAACAAAAAAGAAGAATAGAAAAAATGGGCTTCGCGGGCCCTCGGCAAATATCGAGATAAATGCCGGCCATACGATATCCGCCGCATGGATAAGAAGCCGGAACGCCGGTGTGGACTCTTGTCTGCGGCGCAGCAGAGACATTACCAGCACGCCATGGATGAGATAAAAACCAAGCAGCCCATAGGCCAGAGGCGCCTGACCCAACTGCGTGGGATCCATATAAATCGCAGCTAGAGCCGAGATCGCCAGGAACACCCGGGCGGTCGCCAGCCAGCGCTCGGTTCGGCGAACCTCGCTGGGATCCGCGGCAACTTGTTGCCGGCCAAATAAATGGTGACTTCCGCCAATACGCAATCGATTTGCTCCTACCGCAATATCGCTTTAAGTGTAAGGGAATTGTCTCGCATCCATTCAATCCTCGACCGAATAATTGATCGGATAATAAAGTTCGGCAATAAGCTACTCCCAGAGTCCATAGTTGCCAAGAGTTTCATTTGCTTTCGGTATGTGCCCGAGAACGCGGAAGTAAGATTACTTCGGTAACTCCAGCTAATAGAGTCGTCAGTCTAGAATGGCTGCGAGGACGCCTCCATTGCGCGCGTATTCCAAGGTCTGGACCGCGGCGGTCGCCGCCTGCCTGGCGACACTGGTTCTAGCTGCATTGTTCCTGCCGCGTTCGTTTCAGCTTACCGCGCTAAGTGATTGGATCCAGGGCATCCTGCTGCTTTCTGGCGCTCTCTCGTTGATCCCCAATGCCGTGCGATCCCGCGGCCATGTGCGCGTTTTCTGGGTGCTTCTTGCCGTTGGGATGGCCCTGTGGTTTTGCTACCAAGCCACATGGATTTACTTTGAGTTTTGGTTGCGCGAAGAGGTTCCTGACATATTTGCGGGCGATATTGTGGTTTTTCTTCATATCGTTCCCATGATGGCAGCGATGGCGCTCCGTCCACACGCTCCGCAAGATGAGTATGCGAGCCGTCTACGACAGCTTGACTTCGCCTTGCTGATGTTCTGGTGGGCTTACCTTTATGTTTTCGCGGTCATGGCCTGGCAATACGTCGTCCCCAACGTCGCTGCTTATAGCGCCAACCTGAACTTCCTATACCTGGTGGAAAAAGTCGCATTCCTTCTTACCTTGTTCGTGGCATGGTTGAACAGCAGAGATGGATGGAAAAGCTTTTACGCCAATTTATTTTGTGCCAGCCTCACCTACGCCGCCAGTTCCTACGTGGCGAACTGGGCGCTCAGCCGCCATGTCTATTACAGCGGAAGCCTGTATGACATTCCGCTCGCGATCTCGATGCTTTGGATTACGCTGATCGGGCTTTGGTCAGGGGATTGCAAGACCAATGTTAGGCGATCCGGTTCGGCTTCTCATGGGGTCTGGCTGGCACGGCTCGGAATGATTACAGTTTTTTCCCTGCCCATGTTTGCCGGCTGGGCTCTTCTAGATCCGGTCATATCGTCCCGCATTCGCTCGTTTCGGTTGGTACTGACGCTGGCCGCTGCATTGATAATGGGCATCATGGTCTTTCTGCGGCAAACCTTTCTCGATCGTGAGTTGCTGCGCTTGCTGAACCAATCGCGGGAATCATTCACCAATCTCAAGCGGCTGCAAGCACAAATCATGGAGTCGGAAAAACTGGCCTCGATCGGCCAGCTTGTGGGAGGCGCGGCGCATGAGTTGAATAATCCAATTGCGGCCATGCTCGGGTACTCGGATCTGTTGCTGAGGACTCCTCTCAATCCGAATCAGCATGCACTCGCCGGTATTATCGGTCAACATGTTCGCCGTGCGAAGTCACTGGTCGCCAGCCTACTTAGCTTCGCGAAACAAACCCCGAGTACCATGGCGCCAGTAAATCTGACCACGTTGTTGCAGACAGCAGTCAGGATGTCGCAGCCCCAATGCAAGAGCATGAACATCGAAATCCATTCTGAACTTCAGCCCGATATGCCGCTGGTCGTGGGGGATTCCAATCAGCTTCTTCAGGTCTGCACCCAGATCCTCAACACGGCTATCCGGGCGGTGGATCAGCAGAATGCACACGAGAAAAATGCAACCCTCCTGACGATCAGCTCTAAGCACGAGCACGGCATGGCCGTGATTTGGCTATTCAACGGCAGTTGTGCCGCGAATGAACCTTTTAACCAGCCAATGGATGCAACCCGCGAAGCCGGAATTCTTAATCAGTCCGGCCCACTATCCAGTCTGGGAATGAGCTTATGCCGCACCATCTTGCAGCAGCATCATGGAAGGATTGCGGCACAGCCAGGGAAGATAAAGGGCTTTACGATACGGGTCGAACTACCAGTCATTCCTTCCATCAAGGAAGAAGTTCTTGCCGCAGCGGTTCCGGTGACGTGGCAATCTCAACCGTTCGCTTAAGCTGGCCACAAGCTGCATAGATATCTCTTCCGCGTGGCCGCCTTACAAAGGCGGGAATCCCGGCGCTCCGTAAAATCTTCTGGAACTCGGCCACGCGATTTTCGGTTGGAGTGGTGAACGCGAGGCCCGGCCCCGGATTCAGGGCAATTAGATTAACCTTGCAGCGCAACCCCTGAAGCAAGCCAGCCACTTGGCGCGCATTCTCCGGTTCGTCATTCACTCCACCCAGCAGGACATACTCGAACGTGATCCATTCCCTGGTGCGCAGCGGAAAATCTCTCGCGGCAGCAATCAGCAAATCCAGGTTCCACTTTTTGTTCAGCGGCATGAGCTCGGTGCGCAGCGCGTCATTCGAAGCGTTCAAGGAAATCGCCAGCTTCGGCCGAATCGTCTCCCGCCCGAAGTCGTGAATTCGTGGAACGATTCCGGCAGTGGATACCGTCATCCGGCGTTCCGCGATACCCACACACTCGACCAGTAGCCGCGATGCTTTTATGAAATTGTCGTAGTTTAGGAAGGGCTCGCCCATGCCCATGAAAACCAGATTGATGCGATCCTCGGGTGGAGAAATCTTCTGATCCTTCAGCACCGCGCAAACCTGGCCGACAATCTCCCCCGCCGTCAGGTTGCGCTTCACACCTAGCAGGGCCGTTAGGCAGAATTGGCAATCCACCGCGCAACCTACCTGGCTCGAGATACAAATCGTCGAGCGCGCAACGGTTCGCGCCGAGGATCTTACCTGGCGTTCGGTTTCACTCTCCTCCTCGGCACCGGCTTCACTGCCGTCGCCAGCTTCTCCGCCATCTCCCTGTGGCATCCAGACAGTTTCCACTGTCTGAGCATCGGAGAATCCAATCAAGTACCGGATGGTTCCGTCTTTCGAGACAAATTTGTTGTGAATCCGAGCTGCTCCAACTGCAATTCCCTTCTTCTCGATCCGGTCCCGGAGGTCAAGCGGAAGAGTGGAAATCTCCGCGAACGATTCCGCCCGCTGCCGGTACACCGCTTCGGCAATCTGCTTAGAACGATAGGAAGGCACTCCCAGCTCGCTCATTAGCGAAGTGAGCTCTTGAATATCCATTCCGAGCAGAGTTGACTTGAGATCCATGTCTTTAGACGGAGCACCAACACGGGGAATGTTTACCTTGATTAAATCTAGCGTAAGTTATTGATACATATAATACTTATAGCATACTGATTTGCAATTCCACCGACCGGTTCAATTTGTGTAAGAATAGTGTGGTCCCTCTGGGGTAGTTCCACAATCTAATTAAGAGCCGTCCACCTTAGACCATTTTGCATCAGAAATCATTGAATCAAGAACATTCTTACGTTTGACCCTGACATTGTTATGGTAAAAGAAGTTCGCAATATTCGTCGCCAAGTCTTACCTCACGGCCTCACGGTCATCACCGAGCAGATGGAGCACATCCGTTCCGCCTCGATCGGAATCTGGCTGGAAACCGGTTCGCGGGATGAAACTCCGCAAGCCAACGGCATCTCCCATTTTATCGAGCACATGGTCTTCAAGGGCACGAAGCACCGCACCGCGGAAGAGATCGCCCGTCAAGTGGACTCCATCGGCGGCAACATGGACGCCTTCACTTCTAAAGAATGCATCTGCTTTAACGTCAAAGTTTTGGACGAAAACGTTCCGGTTGGCCTTGAGATACTCACCGACCTGGTTCTCCATCCAACGTTCACCGCCGAAGACATCGCCCGAGAACGCGGCGTGATCCTCGAAGAGATCAAGATGGACGAGGATAATCCTGACTATCTGGTTCACGAGATCTTTACCCAGAACTTTTGGAAAGACCATCCGCTGGGTAAACCGATCCTGGGGACAAAGGAAACGGTAAAGAAATTCGAACGCGATGCCGTGCTTGAAACCTATTCGCATCGCTTTGCCCCCGGCAACATCATCGTTGCGGCTGCGGGACACCTGAACCATGATCACTTCGTCGATCTTGTGGTCAAACATTTTGAACATCTCAAGCCGGCGCAGAATGGCTTCCATTCCGCCACGCCGAAAATTGTTCCCCGCATCGTGTTACGCAACAAGAAGGCGCTTGAGCAGGTGCAACTTTGCATCGGAGTTCCATGCCACCCGATCGCTCACGAGAAACGTCACGCCGGCTATATTCTCAACACCCTGCTGGGTGGAGGTATGAGTTCCCGCCTGTTTCAGAACATCCGCGAGCGCCAGGGCCTAGCCTACTCTATCTACAGCGATCTCAATCCTTACCGCGATACTGGATGCATGGCGGTTTACGTGGGGACTTCGCTGGCGTCGGCTGCCAAAGTTGTGAAATCCGTGGTTACCGAATTTCGCAACCTGAAGAACATGCCGGTGCCCGAGGAGGAATTGCGGCGATCGAAAGATCAGCTCAAGGGCAGCCTGATGCTTTCACTGGAATCGAGCACGGCGCGCATGTCGAACCTGGCCCGCCAGGAGATGTATTTCGACCACTTCCAGGATCTGGACGAGCTCATCGAAAAGATCGAAGCGGTTACGGTCGAGGACCTGCAAATCCTCGCGAAGGAATTCTTCAAGACCGAATCCATTGCGGTTACCGCACTCGGGAACCTGAACGGATTGAAGATCTCGCGCGACCAGCTCGCCTGCTGATTAATGAACTGATAAAACGAATTGTTAACCACTAAGGACAGTGCGGCCGTCATTTTCTTAATTTCCTGCCGTGCTGAGAATTTCTTCCTGGTCTTCTTCCTCATCCGCTCTGGCGCTATCAAATGCAGATTGCCCGGATCGGGACGCTTTCAAATACTTCCGCATGCAACGCGAACACGGAACATAACCATCGAGCATCGCCTGCTTCGCGGTAATCGTTCGTTGAGTGGCTTTATCATGAATGAACCGACATCCCGCAACATGAAACACTTTCGATCCATCCGAGACCACAACCAGCATGTCCGGAGGAATGTTGTTCCCGAGCTCGGCCATCACCGATTTCGCAGGGAATTTAAACGTAAGCGTATCGACCAGCGCTAGCGTTCCGACAAACAAAGCGATGGCTGCCACCGGTATCAGCCACGCCGACCAACTCGACCATGGCGAAGACCTCGATACCGCATTCCAAAATCGTTTTTCACCCGCTTCCGGTTTTAACTTCCGCTCAAGCCGTTTCTCCAAACGCTGGCTGAATCCCGCAGGCACTTCTAACATGCGCTCATCGCCATAAAGCTGGACTATATTTCTGGTGCCCGCCAGCATAGAGGCGCAGTGTGGACAGGTGGGAAAATGCTCGTCCATCCTAGAGCGCAGCGAGGCGCCCACCTCGCCATCCACGTAATTCGAGATCTCGCGCCACACTTCCTGGCAATTCAGCGACTCATGGTTCACCATGGCTTGGCTCCCTTCTCGAATGGCACGCGGCTGAACCAGCCTTGCTTCCATCCGGCGGCCAGCAGATCGCGCAGCATTAGCCGCGCCCGCAAGAGCCGCGTTTTCACCGAGGCCACTGATATCCCGAGCGCCTCCGCCGTCTCCTGAATATTCAAGTGCTCCATATCGCGCATCACGAATACTTCCCGGTATTTTCGATCCAGTGTGCCTAGCGCCTCAGCCAACCGCTGCCGGACCTCCTTACGCTCCAACGCCTCCGAGGGAATTTCGCGCCAGTCGGCAAAATCTCTGGGCGCATATTCACTGTCTTCGCCGGAACCTGCGGCATCGCGGCGATTATCCATGGGTTCCATGACCACAGTCCGCTCCCTTCGCCGGCGCATCAGAGATTCGTTCACCGTAATCTGGATCAGCCAGGTGCTGAAACGAGCCTCGGCGCGAAATTGCTGGATGCTCTTAAATGCCTTCAACATCGCTTCCTGCGCGGCGTCCTCGGCGTCATGCTCATTGCGCAGTATGGTGAAAGCCGCGGCATAAACGCGTCGCTCGTAGGGTCGCACCAATTCGTAGAACAATTCATGCTGGCCGGACTGCACGCAGGAAATAAGATACCGCTCGCGGGTGTCACTGGACTGCTGCGAATTGTTCAGGGCTACGTGTGGTCCAGACATTGGCGCGCTCGCGGTAGTGCCCATGGGGTCGCGGTGTTCGGTCTTAAGCCTCAAATCTTGGTATTGGGTGACGCCGACCTAGCGCCCAAAACCTACATCTACCCTTAATATTCTGGATTTTTTTTCCATCCAGTCAGCATCGAGACGAAGTTGTTCCAACCATGCAGTACGACCATCACAAGATGTCCCAGCACGAAAAAGAGAATTGCCCACATTACCGCGAAGTGCCAGATGCGCGCGTAATGAAATCCTCCCATCATCCAGGCAAGCCAGGAGAATTGAATCGGCTTCCAGACGGCGAAGCCAGTGAGTACGGAGAGAATGCCAAGAATGATCGCGGTGGTATAAGCCTGCTTTTGCAGTGGGTTATATACCTCGCGGGCAGGAGGTTTGGGACCGAACAAGAAATAATGCTTCACCATCGGCCAAACGCCGGGAATGTCGCGCGGCGTAAACAACACCTGGCGGTAATTGCCGCTAAAAATCTGATACCCAAGATACAAGGCGCCTGTGCCCATGTAAATCCACATAAAGGTCAAATGCCACTGCAGCGCACCACCCAGCCAACCACCAATGGCAAACGCCCTGGGCCAATGCAAGAGATCCCTTTGAGGAATCTTAGCGCCGAAGCTGGGAAAAGCGCGGAAAATTTGCAAGCCGCTTCCAACCATCACAAACAGAGCCACCGTATTGAGCCAGTGGCAGAGGCGAACGATGTAGGGGTGCTCGTAGACCGCGCGACCCGTAGCGACGGGCTCGGCATCCTTGTCTCCGGTGGTGCGAACGATTTCAATTACGGCGCTCATACAAAAACCTCATCAGGCCATCGGGTTCGGGAACCAGGTTTCGGACTCCAGGCGCGTCTAGCGCCTATGACTCTGAAACTTCCCGGCGTCCAACCTGACGCCGGGAAAACCTGGTGATAAGTTCATAATCCGTAAAACCACGAATAACCCTGGTCTTCCCAGTAGCCGACTTTGTCGAGCACGTGGGTGACTTTGAATTCGGTCAGATATTTGGCCTGCTTGTAGCCGATTTTCGTTGGAATTTGGAGACGTAACGGCGCTCCATGCTCCCGCGACAGCGGCTGGTCATACATTTCATAGCACAGCAGAGTTTGGGGGTGCAGCGCGGTTTCCCAATCCAGCGACTCGTAGTAATCGTCGGCGCAGCTCACCGTGATGTATTTCGCAGTCATATCCGCGCCGATCAATTGCAGGAAATCGGAGAGCCGCGTACCGCCGAATCGTCCAATCACATCCCAGCCTTCAACGCAGACGTGGCGAGTGTTCTGCCGTATTAGAGGTAGCGCTTGCAACTGCGACAACTTGTACTCCCCCGGCTTCCGAACCGAGCCGCTGACGGTCAAAGTCCAGTTCTCGAGATCGACGCCCGGATCGTCCACGTCATAACCATTGATGGGAAACTTCGGGGGAGGGGTCAAATCGGAGTTATCAAAAGTGGTCGCCAAATGGCCGGGGCGGAAGAGGACATGCCCCGAGGTCCAATCGCTAAAATGAAGGCCCTTCTTGAGCAAGCTTGGCTGCCACTTAGGGATGGCAAATGCTCCCAGGGCCAGCACCGGGGCCAGCTTCAGCAATTCGCGCCGGCTGACCTGGCGGAATTTTCGTTCATCCATCTTGCGAAATTTGTCCATGCGGTACTGAGTGGGATTCGCGGGAGGCCGGAAAAGTTTCACCGCCCGTCGGTCTTTGGAATGCCCAATCTCGCCATTCTCGGAATGATATGCTTTTGGACTTGTCCGGGGCAGTTTGATCCAAACTTTCGCTGGCTTTTCCGCCCTTTTCAAGGCATACTATCGGCATTAACCTCCCCGATAGTGGACCCGGTCCAAACGTGTCGATCGGCCGTCCAGATATGGATGTACAATCCCCATGTCCAGCGTAAAGACTTCTAACCCGAACTCGTTCGAAGTGAAGATGTTTAACCTGAGCCCATCCAAGCAGAACCGGATCGAGTCGGAAGCGTCGGCTGTCCAAAAATCGCAGGCAGAGAATTCCGCAGTCAATGATCCTCGGCAACGCCGGCTGATGCTGGGTTCCCTGTGTTTGCTTCTCGTCACTTTGAGCATCGTGCTGTGGCATGACCGCGATTTCTGGTTCCCGGATTCTCCGGATACGGATGCAGAGACTGATCAGCCCGTCGAAATTGCCCCGGTCGCGAAGGCGACATCCATAGCAGCGTCAACGGCTCCCTCGACCGCGGTTCCCACTGATGTAGCGAAACACAAAACCGCGCTGGCTCGTGCCATCGTCGCGCCCAAGTTGACCGCGCCAACGCAACCCCCAGCTTCCACCGCGCCGAATGGGACCGTGGTAGTGGCCAGCCGCACCGTCCTACCTCCGTTGCAGGTGGAAGTGGTCGCGGGTGACTCCCATCGCGTGGTGCATCCCGGAAGCAACTCGGTTCGCGTGGATTTGCAACCGGGCACTCTTCCGCAGCCCGCGCCCGAGGTAACTTCCATTGCGAACGATCAGAATGCGGAAAACATGATCGCGAATGTAGCCGAGCGCGTGCAGATTTCCGCTGATACCTCCGCTATGGTCGCAAGCCCGGTCAAGCCCAGCTATCCGTTGCTGGCCCGGCAGATGAAAGTGCAGGGGGCGGTCGTTCTCCAAGCTCTGATCGGCCGCGACGGAGCCATTCAGAATCTGCGCCTGTTGAGTGGTCCACGAATACTCGCTTCTGCCGCTGAAGACGCCGTCAGGCAATGGCATTTTAAACCGCACTATGACGGTCAGGAAGCGGTGGAGACGCAGGCGAACATTACGGTGAATTTCACTATCTCGACTAATTGAGTGGTTTTGAGGGGCAGGCGAAAACCAAGGTCCCTCCTTTCACTCGGGATGCTGATTGCAAGGACGGCGCAGACGCCCGATGGACAGCCGAGGGCGTCTGTCCCACATAAACATCCCGCCAAGCCGCACGCTACCCGGCGACGTTTCTAAAGCCTGCGTTTGCCAGCCTAAGCTGAACCCTTATCCTTAAGTTCTGATCCTTCTTCGCCGATGTACAAACAGCAATCACTTTTTGAGCAGCAGTATGCCGGCATTCCAAGATCCCCATATTTACCGCGAAATTCTCGACCATTTGCAGGTCGGCGTCAGCGTGCTGGATATGCAAAGGAACATCGTTTTTTGGAGCGAAGGCGCCGAGCGGATCACCGGCTATTCGCGAATCGATGTGCTGGGCCATTCCTGCATCGATAGCATCCTGCTGCATTGCAACCAGGTCAGTTGCGAAATGTGCGTGGAGAAGTGTCCGATCCATGCCGCCCTGCACGATGGCAGGCCGGTGGAAGGCAATGGCTTCATTCATCACCGTGCGGGCCATCGACCGCCGGTGCGCACATGGACGATCCCGCTACGCGACGAGCACGGCTCGGTCATTGGCATCATCCAAACCTTCGAAGACGAATTTGCCGTCACCGGGCCCAACCCGAACGATGAAAGTATGCGGGAACGCGGCTGCGTGGACGACCTGACTGGACTGCCCAACCAGGCAATGATGCAATCGCATTTACGCGAGGCTTTAGGAACTTTCGCAGCATTGCACATTCCATTCGGAATCATTTTTCTTGAAACCCGTGATCTTCCTACGTTTCTCTCCCATTACGGCCGCGAAGCGGGTTCGTTCATGCTGCGGACTCTGGCCCGAACATTAAGGCAGACCGTCTGGCCTACTGATTTTGTGGGGCGCTGGGGTGAGGAGCAGTTTCTCGTGATTCTTGCTGGATGCCGCGAGCCGGAGTTGAACACCGTAAAGGACCGCGTGGTGAAGATGATGGCAAGCGCGACGATTAAATGGTGGGGGCAGGAAGTGTCGCTCGCACTGGCGTCTGGACTGGCTTCCGCACGCGAGGGTGACAGCGTCGAATCTATTTTACAAAGGGCTATGCAAGCGCTTGCTGAGGAAACCGGTCGTCAAAATGCGGATCGAGAAAGGACTTAAGAACTCAGCCAAACTATGTTCGCAATCATCGGCATCATCGTGGTCATTGGTTGCGTAGTCGCCGGCTATCTGATGGAGCATGGCAATCTGAAGGTGCTCATCCAGCCGGCGGAACTTGTGACCATCGGAGGCGCGGCCATCGGCACCGTTCTTATCGCGAATCCGCTGCATATACTCAAACAAATTGCCGCAGGCATCGCCGCCGTTTTTAGTGGCTCTCCATTTACGAAACAAGCTTATTTGGATTCACTCAAAACTCTCTACGAACTTCTGAACAAAGCCCGCAAGGATGGCCTGATGGCGCTCGAAGGCGACGTCGAAGAACCGGATAAGAGCCCGATTCTTGCGAAAGCTCCGAAGGTGCTTAAGAACCATCATGCCCGCGATTTCGTATGCGATTCGCTTCGCATGGCCATTACTGGCGTAGATGCTTTCGATCTCGATCAAATGCTGGACCTGGATCTGGAGGTTCATCATCATCAGGCCGGATTACCCACCGCGGCGCTCAGCAGCATGGCCGATTCCCTGCCCGGTCTGGGGATTGTGGCCGCCGTGCTCGGCGTCGTGATCACCATGGGCGCGCTCGGCGGCCCTCCGGAAGAAATCGGGAAAAAGGTAGCGGCGGCGCTGGTGGGAACGTTTCTCGGGATCCTTCTCTGCTACGGATTTGTTGGACCGCTGGCCGCCAACATGGTGAAAATCTCCGACGATGAGCATGCTTACTTGTATGTTCTTCGCGTATTGATGGTTTCGTTCCTCAAAGGCAGCGCCCCCATCATGGCGGTGGAAGTGGCGCGGCGCGCCGTGCCGGGTCATGTGCGCCCGTCATTCAAGGAACTCGAAGCCGCCTGTCGAGGCGGCGGAGTTGCTGCTGCTGCCGCGGCACATTAAGGTTAGCCGGTCTGCATGGATAAAAGTCGCCCCATCATCATTCTCAAGAAAAAAGGCGGCCACGGCGGCCACCACGGCGGCGCATGGAAGGTGGCCTATGCCGATTTCGTGACCGCCATGATGGCCTTCTTCATGGTGATGTGGCTCATGGGCTCGAGCAAGCCGGTGCAGGAGGCGATCAGCGGATATTTCAAAGATCCCAGCGGCACCGCGGAGAAGAAAGGTTCGATCCACGTCGGAAGCGCCGACAACTTCAATATCACCAAAGACGACATGCCCAAGTTGAAAGAAGAGATCGAAAATAAAATGAAGGAGATGAAAGATTTCGACAAACTCAAGAACCACATCGAAATCACCATCACTTCTGAGGGGCTGCGCATTGAGCTGATGGAATCCGTCTCCGGAACATTTTTCGATAGCGGACGCCCAGAACTAAACGCCGACGGCCGCGAACTGGTAATCAATCTCGCGCAGCAACTAGGAAAACTTCCTAACAAGCTATCCATCGAGGGCCACACCGATTCCAAGCCCTATGCCGGTTCCGGCCCCTATGGCAACTGGGAACTCTCATCAGACCGCGCTAATGCTGCCCGTCGCCTGATGCAGGCCAATGGTGTCGGTGCAGATCAGGTGACGCAAGTACGCGGGTTCGCCGACCAGCGTCTCCGCAACCAGAATCCACTCGATCCCGCCAACCGCCGCGTCTCGCTCATTGTGCAGTATCTTGCGTCCACTTCCAAGGAGGAGGCCGAAGGCAAAGCCGCGGCAGGCGAAAGTGGCGAAGAAAGACCGGCCAAGCCTTCTGCAGGCATGGATGAAAAAAATGCAAACGCGCAGAAAGGAGCCAGCCCCAACAGTCCAGCCAAGAAAGAATAAGTTATCGCGCGTGGCCCTGTAGTTCCGCCAAGGACTCCAAGACTTCCTGACTGTGCTTGGTTGGGTCGACGTCCATAAACTCCTTCGCGATCTTGCCTTCGGGATTGATGATGAAAGTGCGCCGCGCGGCGAACTTCACCAGCCAGAGATTGATCAGCGACCCATATTGCCGTGAAACTTTGTAATCGGTATCGGCCAGCAGTTTGAAGTTCAGACCTTCTTTGGTGCAGAACCGTTTGTGAGAGTCGGCGCTATCCACGCTTACTCCCAGTACTACGGCATCTTTCTGCCGATACTGGTCCTGGTCATGCTCAAAGTTATGAGCCTCGATGGTGCAGCCGCCGGTGAAGTCTTTGGGATAGAAATACAGGACTATCCACTTGCCGCGATAATCCTTCAAGCTAACCGGTGTGCCGTCCTGCGAAGTAAGCGAGAATTCCGGCGCCGCGGTCCCCACCGGCGGCGCAGCTTCCCCGAACAGCGTGAAGAGCAGAATTCCTGCAATTAGAAGTCCCGCAATTGCGGCGGATTCTCCAGAAAGGATGGCCATTGTTAATCGTTCGGTGTTAATCGTTAGTCCGGCAGGATTACCCTACGAGTCTACCAGTCACGGCGTCTTTTGCAGAGAACAGGCCTACGGGTATCGGAGGTGCAGTATAGGTGCAAATTTTTGCGGAGTCAGTTTCTCATTGTGTCTCCTCATCAAGGAGAACGGCTGACTTCGCCGCCGAGAGGCCGCGAAATCAGCCGTTATTATCGCCATGAAGCTTGCACGGACTAAGGGCGCTAAATGCCTTGCCGCCTGGGGGTCGAGATCTGCCAAAGGGCGGCAAGCGAATCGGCCGCGGCCGTAATGGCCGCTTTATAATCGCTCTCAGGCGTTACGTTCGGCCGCTTTACGCGGCAAATTGGCTGCTGTGAGGCCGGCACTTCGCGGCCATTCAACCGGTTCAACGATCCCTCAAAAAGCTGCTTCCATTTCTTCTGGTCAGTCTGCTTTGGAATTTCGATGGAGTTCATGTCTCGTCGCCTCTGTTTATTCAGTGACTGTCATCGTTTTATTCGCATCGCCACGATCCGACCATACTGTGATCTACCGACCGGTCCATATTTCCTTTCCCTAAACCACTGCAAATAACTACCCAGCAGAGCGGTGCTCGTCCATTAACCAGAGCTTAAGCCCAACTCAAAAGCAATGACCTTTCGTGCGCCCTCAGCCTCTATGGCAGGATCTCCCGAAAGTAAAACCGGAGTTGACTAGGTTCGATTCGGTGAAAATCGACTTCCAGATTCTTCTACGTGCCGAGTCGATGACGCCGCAGAATGCGGTTACGCTGGCTGCACTTCTGTGTAGGAATTGAGGGGTATTTTTACGGCCAGCCCCTTCACAACTGGCTCCCAGCTTGGCTATACTGACCTCACTGTACCTTCCTGCAATTAGACCTAGTAGGGCTCCGCAAGCAACCCCGATGTAAGTCTACGGTTGGAAGCAGTATCAGCGCCGCAATTGAACGTCTGCTAATAAAGGTGCCGCGAGACTCCGCACCGATCTGGCTTAAATCCCGGCAGTGATTACCCGGTGAGCTCCTTGCCGTAAAACTCGAGGACCCTCCTGTGGAGAGTTCTCGAAAATTCCTTTGTAGAGGTAGATCGATGTTTTGCCAGTTATCCGATCGCGCGCACAAAATATTTGCGGCTGGGCGGCGATTTCCGCAAGTTGTTGCCACACTCAGCACAATCCTTTGCGCCAGCGTTTTCCTCAGCTCATGTGGAGGCTCGGCTCCCGGCAGTTCAAGCACCGCAGGGGCTGGCAATTCAGCCGCTGGCCTTACCGTCACTGCGACCCTTCCGACGGCGACAGTCGGTTCGGCATATAGTGGAGCGCTCAGTGCGAGCGGCGGCACTCCCCCATACGCCTTTTCGACTTCATCCGGCGCACTACCTCAAGGCGTTGTGTTGAGTAGCACTACGGGGACGATTTCAGGAACACCCAGTGCAAGTGGCAGTTTTAGCTTCAGCGTGTTGATATCTGATTCCAAGGGACTTTCAAAGCAACAGCCCTTAGAGATAACCGTGGCGAATGCGACCGATGTTGCGGTCTCGGTGACGCCTTCCGCCTCGACGGTCTCCGCCGGCGGGTCGACTCAGTTCTCAGCTCAGGTCAGCAATACCACCGATGCCGCCGTAACCTGGACAGCATCGCAGGGGACAATTTCCAGCACCGGTGTTTACAGCGCTCCGCAAGTGACCGCCAGCACTGCGGTTACGATATCCGCCACCAGCGCCGCGGACCCATCGGCCTCGGCATCGGCATCGATCACCGTGAACCCTGCAACTCAGGTAAGCGCATCGGCTTCGAGCGGGGGCAACTCCTTCTATAATCTTCAGCACAGCGGCGGCTGGGCTCAATATGGCCAGCGGGGCCCCAACTTTGTTGACTGCTCCCCTTCACCATGTGATGGGATTAGTTTCTGGATGAATCAGGGTGTCAGCTCTCCTTCACTCAGCGGAGATGCCACTGAATATGACGTCGGCGGCACGGTGGGATTTTCCGATGCACTGTGGAACAACCACCTGATCGGTCCTTCCTCGTCGCAAGGCATGCCGGACTCCAATCAGAGCGTCGTGCCTTCCCTGCACAACTTCACCTACGACGTCTATTTCTTTGGATATAACCTGGGAACGTCGCAAGCGCTGGAGTTCGATGTCAACCAATTTTTCGGCAATATGGGATTCATCTTCGGCCATGAGTGCCGCATCGCCGGCGGCAACGAATGGGACGTTTGGGATGACCAGAGCGCTCACTGGATACCGACTGGAATCCCGTGCTATCCGAAAAGCAACGCGTGGAATCATCTCACCATTAAGGTGCAGCGAACTTCCAACAACCAGTTGACCTATCAATCCATTACATTGAATGGCGTCACCAGTAACCTTAACTGGACCTACAACCACGGGTCGACTCCGGGCTGGTACGGCGTGACCATCAACTATCAGATGGATGGGAACCAGTGGCAGAATCCGTATAACGTCTACCTCGACAATCTGACTTTCTCTTATGATTGAGAACCTTTGGTCTGCAGGGACCTGTCCTCGATAGCTTTTGTCGAGGAAACGATTGATCGGAACAAAGTCTTCTCCAAAAGCGAAAGGGCGGCGCGAGCCGCCCTTTTTGTTGACCAGAATCTCTTCACAACATCTTTGCGCTATCCACGTGGATCGAATCGCCCATGACATGTCCAGTCACCGTTATATGGTGGCCCACATGTGCTTCGAGCGCATCCGGATTGTCAACGATGAGCACTTGTTGATCTTTATCGGTGACGATCACCATCTTGGCGCCTTTCGCCAGGCATTTTTTGGTGCATGCCTCAGCTGTGGCGTTGGCGCCCTTGGCGCCGCACTGGCTATCACTTACCCATCCGTTCACGGTTGTCGCCTTGCCCATATCGTCAAACGCCAACGCCGTGAGCGCGAAAAGAAAACACATCGCAAGACAAATCGCTAGGAACTGCTTCATAGCCGGTATTCTCCTTTGATCACAGCCTTTGGGCCGCTGGTTATGGCAGGAACTTCATCGGTCGCCCGGCAGATCCGCTCCGCACCGACGCTCGATTGCCGAACTATACCACAGCCCATCGAGGCAGGTGTCAAGACACACCAGCGGGGAAGACAAAACCGGAAAAGAGTTACCGTTTCGCCGAGTGGTTTGCGGGAGGCGGTACATTCACCGGCGCGGGGGGCACATACACATATTCACCCGGACGAGCGTAGTGCAGTTGTTCGCGCGCTTCCTTTTCAATCGCTTTTTCATCGGTCTTCAAACTTTGAATCTGCTGCGTGTAGAGCTCGTTCTCTTTCTGTTCCAACAAAACCTTTTTACGCAGAGATTCATATTCAGCTCGCTTCTGCTTGTAAACGACCATCCCGTTAGCGCCAAACATTACGTGGAGGAATAAAAGTCCGGCAAGCAACGCGACGGCAAAGGTTGCCAATTTCCGTCGCAAGGCGTAGACACCCGAGAAAAATGGCCGTACACGTCCAATCCAAGATGCCGCTAGAGCTTCGGCTCTGGGCGCATGCTGGGCAACAAGGCGCAGCCCATCCTGCTTCAGAGGAAGACCTTGGAATTTTGGAAAGCGCTTTAGTTGAAAATCCATTGCTTGGCTGATGTGGCTAACTTCTCCAGGAGAATACGAGCGGATTGGACCTCAACTTTCCAGTGAACTTCTCTTCACCTCGCGCGTCAAGCGGAAGTTCTCGTGGCTGGGATCACACGAACCAACTTGGTTACCCAAATCCTGCAATGGCTCGTCCAGCCGCTTTTTTGCGCCATCATTTTTTTCGGCACATTTCTAATCACACCGGACCCGCAACTACTCCGTCGACGAACTTGATCTGCGTTAGCATGTTTAAAGCAATTGCCAAGGCTGATCTTATGCAAGGCTGGTCTCACATATGACCGAGAAACGAATCGTCCTAACCACGGCGGGATCCGAAGAAGAAGCCCACAAGATCGCCCAGCACTTAGTTCAAGCTCGCCTTGCCGCCTGCGTTAGTGTGCTTCCGCGCATCATCTCGATTTACCGGTGGAAGGGTGCCGTTGAAGAATCGGCTGAGTGGCTTTTGATCATTAAGACGACCTCAGCGGCGTTCGCCAAGGTTCGTCAAGCGATCACGGAATTGCACTCCTACGAACTTCCGGAGTGCATATGCCTGACCATCGAAGACGGTTCTGCCAATTACCTGCAATGGATCGCGGATTCGGTCGTTTCCGCTGACCCCGGCCCAAGGCGGTAGGCCTTCTTGCGCGCAATGCCCTAATTATGAGCCCTGTCTGCGGCCCAAAGAACCACCTGCCAACTCTGCTACAATCCATTCGAATTGGATACTCCCTGGAGCTGACATGCGCCGATCAGTGCTGGTTTTGGCCGGGCTTTTCCTGACAGGATTTTTTTCTTCGTTCTCGATCGCGGCATCCTCTCACGCCGCAAAACCGCAGGAAGAGCTCAGCGGTGCTTACCGACTGCCAGCGAAAAACGGATGGACGTTCGTCCATTTGCAGGGATCTCCGCACGAAATCGGCTTTCAAAACGGCTACCTGCTTGCCCCTGAGATTGAAGACGCCCTAAACGTGACGATGCTCGAAGAGACTCACTTGAACAAGAAAGACTGGAAATTCTTCCGGGATGCCGCGAAAAGCATGATGTGGCCGAAGATCGAGACGGAGTATCGCGAGGAACTTCAGGGAATCAGCGACGGGGCCACGGCGCACGGCGTGAGAATCGATCTGTGGGATGTGGTGGCGTTAAACGCGGCGCAAGAATGGGATTATTACGTCAAGGAATACGACAAAGAACACGGAATTAAGACCACGGCTTCGCGCTCTGTTCCGGAGCATTGCAGCGCGTTCGTCGCAACCGGCAGCTATACCAAAGATGGCAAGATCGTGATCGCGCATAATAATTGGACGGAATACCTGGATGGCGCGCGCTGGACCATCATTTACGACATCGTGCCGGCCAATGGAAAGCGCATGCTGATGGACGGCCTGCCGGGCGTGATTCACAGTGCCGACGACTTTGTGATGAACTCGGCCGGAATGGTTATCACGGAAACAACCATAGGCAATTTTTCTGGATACGATTCCAAGGGAATTCCGGAGTTTATTCGCGCCCGCAAGGCGGCGCAGTATTCCGCTTCGATCGACGATTTCACTCGCATTATGAAAGAAGGCAACAACGGCGGCTATGCCAATACCTGGCTGCTTGCCGACACCGAGAAAAACGAAATCGGCCGGCTCGAACTAGGCCTGAAGAACGTGACGCTGGAACGCAAGAGTGACGGTTATTTCGTCGGTTCGAATTTTCCCATCAACGAGAAACTCATCCGCGAAGAAACCAACTTCGATCCGCATGACATGAGCGCGAGCAACAACGCCCGTCACGTGCGCTGGGAGCAACTCATGGCCGAGTATAAGGGCAAGATCGATGTTGCCGCGGCACAGCGTTTTCTGGCCGACCACTATGACACCTTCGAGAACAAGGAAGATCCAGACGAACGCACCCTCGATGGCCACATCGATCTTTCTTCGCGTGGGGAAGGAGACTGGCAGCCACCCTACGGAACTGCCGGAGCTGTCCAGAACAAAGCCGCCGACGCGAACATGACCAAGGAAATGAGCTTCACGGCAGCCGCAGGCCACGCCTGTGGCATGGACTTCAAGGCGGCCACGCATCTCAGTGAGCATCCGGAATTCGAGTGGGAGAAGCCTCTTCTGCGGGACATGAACTCATACCCCTGGACCACGTTCAGCGTGGCGAAATAACACCGCAGACATACAACGCCTCCAACTGACTTCATTACTTTGCCGAGCGCTGCACGGATTCGGTGGTGACGCGTGTGTATTACCCGCGCCAGGTGAGCTTCGCACCCTGCTTGGTTTTCTTCCAATTTTGCGTCCCAAAGCTGACCTGTATTCCGGAAATTGGACACCACCCCTACCCCGCTGATTCAAGCCTGCCCGCATTCACCCACTCTAAAGCACAGATACAACACGACTAGACTCTGCCCTTCAGGATATGGCTGGTTCGGAACGAGGCATGCATTTGCCGATGTGTAGTTATGACCGTAATAGGGCGATTATGAAAAAGAGATTCTTGCTGGTTGCGACTGTGTCCCTATGCCTACATGGCAGTATGGTGGGACAAACGGCTAACGTGCCATTACTGCTTGCTTCAGGCGAAGCGTCGGGACTTTCAGCTCCCGCAACGACCGAAGCCGTTTCCACAGCACCCGCCGACCCCGAAGACGTCGACCACCTCCTGACATCGCTGATACCGCATCCTTACCTGTATTTCGGGCCGTCGCTGATGGGTGGAGGGTATGCTCCCGTCGCCTACCGGGCCGAAACCGGAATCAATGTCGAGAGCAGGCGCTGGGTAATGAAAGCCCTTGCGGCGTACGACGACGGCCGCAAAGTGGACGACGCCGACCAGCCGAATGCCAACGGCCATGACCGTTATCTCGATGGAGGTATCTACTTCCGGCTCCCGTGGCTGCCCGCATTCCTGGGTGAACCCTCGCACTGGTTTCTGGGTGCGGGATATCGCTGGAGTCAGCTTTCCACCACCAATTACACCAAGGGCAATAACCGTCCGCAGATTGGTGGAGGCCGCGACGTGACTTTCCGTCAGTGTTCGGAGTGTCGTCGCGAATTTTCCATGCGCGTTGGTCTCGATTGGGTGATGACCGGGAACGATTGGCAAAATGGCAGTCACGGACCGGAGGTGACGTTAACTTTTCCCACCCCGCGTGAGAACCGGCATTGGTTTGTGCAGGAGCGCGTAGCTACCTACCGCTTTCATGAGACGGTGACCGCACCCAACGACAGGATCCTCACCCAGCAACAAGACTCAGAAAAAGGGATAGATAGCTTCGAGGATATAGGCGTTCTTTATCGCTTCTGAAGCTAAACGCACTCTTAATTTGAGATAGGTACCGGGTTTCTATGGGCGGGAATTCCCCAATGGCATTCACTTCAGACACGGCGATGCTCAAGCAATCTCGAGCGTATCAGGAGAAACACTCAAGAGCAGCGCCGAGATCTCCCCTGGTCCAAAGACGACCACTGATCGCTCGCCATATATTGTTGTCCCTGGGTTTCGTTTCGGCCTATCTGGTTCTTGCTCTGCCGGGAACTATCTTCATTTCTAAATTGGGCGAGACCGCATGGTATCCAGCCAACGGCCTGGCGCTTGCATTCCTGCTCGACGTAAGCCCGTGGTACGCCCTGCTGGTTGCGTTCTCCGATGCTCTTGCCGGCGCGGTGATTTACCACCAGCCTCTTCTATCTTTTGGTGAGACCCTTGGCGCTGCCAGCCTGGCACTCTGGTACGGGACAGCAGCGGCCATTCTACGAGGTCCGCTCAAAATTGATTCCTCCCTGCGCCGAGGCCGGGATGTAGCCCGCTATATTTTGGTGGTCACGGCGGCGGCCATACTATCAACCGCAACCGGAGTGGCATTCCTGGCAGTGGATCACACGATCCGCTGGCATGACTACTGGCTGTCGGCACAAAACTGGTTTATCGGCGACGAGATCGGTCTGCTTGGATTGGCGCCATTTCTCTTGACCCACATCCTGCCCCGCATTCAAAGAAAGTTGACAGTAGTGGATTCTCAGTCGTCCACTCAGACAGTTTTCGCGTGGGAACGCTTCGAAGTGAAGCTGGGCCCGCTGCTTGAGGTCGTAGGCCAGGCGCTGGCGGTGCTCGCAGTGCTGTGGATCATGTTCGGACCCCGCTGGGGGCATCTTGAGCTGCTGTATCTAAGTTTCATCCCCATCTTGTGGATGGCCATACGGCATGGTATCCGGCAGGCGGTGACGGGCATCCTCGCTGTCAACTTCGGGATCGTGATTGCCATGCATCTATTTCCTCCCCCGCCCCTCTTGCTGGACAGAATTGGAATTCTCATGTTCGTGATGTCGGCCACGGGGTTGGTCGTAGGATCGACGGTTACGGAACGCCACCAGATTGCAAGCGAACTCCACGAACGAACCACGTACTTGAATGCTTTAATTGAAAATAATCCCTTGGGCATCGCTGTTCTCAACCGGACAGGGACTGTGGAACTGGCGAACCTGGCTTTCTCCAATCTCTTTGAACGCGAGCCAGGGGAACTTATTGGAGCCAACCTTGATTCTCTTTTGCCCAAGGCTACGGCGGCCAAGGGCACACTTTGGTCCGAGCAAGTCATGGGCGGACATCCGTTGCGACAGACGTTACAGGCGCAACGCAAAGACGGAAGAAATTTCGATGTGGAGCTGCAGGCTGTTCCCCTGGTCATTGATGGCAGCATGCGTGGCGCTTACACCATCTGCCAGGATATTTCCGAACAAGTTCGGGCGTCGAGGGCGGAACGTGAGCATAGTGAGGCGCTCAGCCGGTTGATCAGGCAACTCGAAGTGCAAACCGGCCAAATGACACTCCTGAATGAGATGGCCGGCTTGCTCGAATGTTGCGCGACCACCAAGGAAGCCTGTTCGGTAGTAGACCAGTCGGTGCGTAAGCTCTTCCCGGAAGCTGTTTCGGGTGCTTTGTATACCTTCCGGGCATCGCGCAATCTGGTTGAGGTGGCAGTTTCTTGGGGAGAATCAGGCCGTTCTTATCCCGTCTTTGCTCCCGAGGCGTGTTGGGCCCTTCGTCGTGGCCAACCCCATTGGAGCAGCATGTCGGCAGGGGTTGCTTGCGCGCATTTGGCCGAAATGCCCGCTGGCGATTATCTTTGTCTGCCCATGGTGGGGCAGGGAGAAACGCTGGGCACGTTACATCTCCACTTTCCTCCTTCGGATCGTGAAGTGTCGGAGATGCAAGCTTCGCGTCAGCGCTTGGCCGCCAGTGCTGCGGCTCAGATAGCCCTTTCGCTTGCGAGCGTAAAGCTTCGCGAGAAACTTCGGGATCAGTCGATCCGAGATCCTCTGACCGGCCTGTTCAATCGGCGATTCATGGAAGAATCGCTACAACGTGAGCTGATTCGCGCTCGACGCAAAAACCATCCTCTTTCTGTTTTGTTCCTGGATATAGACCATTTCAAGCGCTTTAATGACACTTTTGGACACGATGCCGGCGATCTTGTTCTTCAGTCCGCCGCTGAGTTACTAACAGGTTTTTTCCGGGGAGACGACATACCCTGCCGGTGGGGCGGAGAAGAGTTTGCGGTGATTCTGCCGGATTCGACATCCCAGAATGCGGCGACCCGTGCCGATGAGTTGCGAAGTGAAGTCAAAAAACTCAATCTCCGATACCGAAATGTGGCCCTGGCGCAGATTACGGTATCCATCGGAGTAGCCGCTTTTCCCGAGCACGGATCCAATTGCGAAGAACTTTTTAGAATTGCCGATCGATGCCTATACCAATCTAAGTCGGCAGGCAGGGACCGCGTCACCGTTGGTATTTGATTAAGAACTTATAACTAATACACACGGTTTCTAGGGTTTGACTAAGTTATAGCTATCGCTTGCAACGCCGTTTGATTAGCGGACACGATTTTTGGAATCCTGACGGGATACGAATTTTGCGATTCAAGGCGAAAGCACAGTAACTACATGATAAATAAGACCTTACGAAGCGGCGCACTGCAAGATACTGAGTGGCAAGCGCCCTGCATAGGTAGAAAGGGATTGGCTGGGTCGTCTCGGGCAAAGGTTTCTACTTTTGGGTGACAGATTCCGGTCAATCCTACCCTGCCCCAATGGTCACTTACCCAATGTAATCTCGCAAAGAGGGGCGATAAGAGTTCTGATTGCACTTAGCTCCCTTAGGCAATGGTGCGATAGGAGTGGAAAGTAGTAACAGACCCGATTAAGTCCTCCCCCCGTATTACGAGAGCCACGTTTTGTTCCAAAAGAAGTCGCGCAGCGTCGGCTTGATGGTTTAAAGAGGGGGCTTCAAAATGGCAGAGATAAGTCGCTACGAGCCTGGTTCAGGGTCTATTTTCCGCGGCATTCGCCAGATCGAAAGCCGGGAGTGGTGGCTTTGGGGATTCGCCATTGTTGTGACCCTCATATTAACGTTCGGTATTGTTTCTTTGACCTTCTCTGCTTTCGAAACCACAAGAGAGGAGTTCTATTCACTAAACCTTAGAGAATGGGTGCGGGCCTTGGCTGCGTTGGTGCTTCTTTTCGATATCTATACGGCCTATCAACATCTCCAGTTTCAGCGTTTTCGCCGACAAGTCGCGGAGCAGGAGCGCATCTTTCGACTAATTACCGAGAACGCGGCGGATATGATTGCCGTGGTGGACCGGCAGGGGAAGCGGCTTTACAACAGTCCCGCCTACGAACAAATACTGGGATACAACTCCAAGGAACTAGCCTCAAGTTCGTCGATCGAACAGATCCATCCCAATGACCGCGTGCGGGTGATAGAAGCGGCGGAAAAAGCGTATCTGACAGGGCGTGGGGAACGCCTCGAATACAGAATTCGGCATAAAGACGGATCCTGGCGTGTTTTGGAATCGACGGCTAACGCCATTCCCGGGAGCAACGGCATGGACGATGCGAAGGGATTAGTCATCGTCAACCGCGATATTACCGAACGCAAGCGAGCAGAGGCTTTGCTGGAGCGTTATGCGTTGTACGATGGCCTGACTGAACTCCCAAATCGTGCGCTTTTTCTGGACCGCGTGCAGCGCGCAATCGCGCTCACCCGCCGGCGGTATGATTTTCGTTTTGCGGTCTTGTTCATCAATATCGACGGATTCAAAGTGTTCAACGATAGCCTGGGCCGTAGCGCAGGAGACCATCTACTGATTGAGGTGGCGCGGCGGTTGAAGAATTACCTGTGCGGAAGCGACACCATCCCGCGCTCTCGATCCCACGATAAGAACGGCGAAGCGCCGGTGGGTGAAAACACAGTGGCACGTCCGGGAGGCGACGAATTTGTGGTGCTGGCAGAAGAGATTCGCGATCCCAGCGATGCGATTCGCATATCGGAACGCATTCAAACCCTGCTTGCTGAACCATTCGAGATCGAAGGCCACGCAATTGTTATCGGTGCCAGTATCGGAATTGCATTCAGCAACGACGCGTCGACCCAGGCCAGCGACATGCTTCGTGATGCCGAAATCGCCATGCATCGCGCCAAACAAGCTGGAAAGGCCCGTTGCGAGGTGTTCGATAGTGGTATGCAATCGGATGCGGTTAACCGTTTGCAACTGGAGGCGGACTTACGCAAGGCCCTCGATCTGGACGAATTCCGCGTGCACTATCAGCCGTTAGTCTCCTTACAGAGCAATCGAATTATCGGATTCGAAGCCCTCAGCCGTTGGCAACGGCCGCATGGGATCGTGATGCCGGGTGAATTTATCAAAGTTGCCGACGAGATTGGAATCATCCTCCCCATGAACCGTAAGCTGCTCCGCGAAGCGTGTGAGCAGCTCCGACGCTGGAACACCCAATTCCCCTCGATGGCCCCTCTTATCATCAGCGCAAATATCACTGCCAAGCAATTCGCGCGACCAGAACTGGCAGCCGAGATTGCAGAAATCCTCGAGCAAACCGGCACGGATCCCAGTTGCGTCGATTTGGAGATCACAGAAAATATCGCGATGGCTGATGCAGACCGGTCTTCCGTTATCCTGGGCGAATTGAAGGCGCTGGGCGTTCGGCTCAGCATCGATGATTTTGGCACTGGCTACTCCTCTCTTTGCCGTCTTCAGAGGTTTCCCGTAGATGTGCTGAAGATTGACCGAGCTTTTGTTTCCGAGATGGACCGCGATCTCGAAACCCATGAAATAGTCCGCATCATCGTTATGTTGGCACAGAATCTTGGAATGAAAGTTGTCGCGGAGGGCATCGAAAGACCAGAGCAAATGGCCATGCTCAAGCACATGGGCTGCGAGGTGGGCCAGGGTTATCTATTCTCGAAGCCTGTTGCCGCAGAAGGAATCGAGAAACTACTAGGGGCCTCTAGCGCAATAAGTGCCGGTGAGGTAGAAATTGCCGCCGCTGCAAGATGTTCTCTCTCTTGAGATTCCTGTTCTTGAGATGTCTGGGTTTGAGCCCGGGGCATGTTTTGCCGTTGGGCCCGCACGAAGCGAGGTGTTTTAATTTTATTTTCCAGCGCTTGCTGCCTTGGCCACCGGACCGCGGTCGAGTATCTCTCGCAGACGCTTACCAAGCGATGCCAACCGGATGGGCTTCTGCAACAGCACAAGCTCAGGATTGAGAACCTGCCGGCTTGAAAGCAAGTTATCTGAATATCCAGACATAAAAACTATTTTGGTTTCAGGATGAATGCTCGCAAGCTGCTCTGCCAGTTCCCGGCCGCTCATTTGCGGCATGATCACGTCAGTAAGCATGAGATGAATAGGATCTTCAAACTGCCTCGCGATCAACAAGGCTTGAGGACCACCGCTTGCGGAAAGCGTCTGATATCCGTTCTGCCGGAGATACTCTGCGATCGACTCTCGAACCGTAGGTTCGTCTTCAACCAGAAGAATGGTTTCCGTGGCTGGAGATAATGTCTCAGTTGTTTCTTCAATGTTCTGCCGGATTGCCGGTTCGGCGCGCGGAAAAGTGATGGCGAATGTTGTGCCACGGTCCACTTCGCTCTCGACGAAAATCTTGCCTCCGCTCTGCTTCACGATGTCGAACACGATTGCCAAACCGAGCCCAGTCCCCTTTCCCGCCTCTTTGGTGGTGAAGAAAGGTTCGAATATCTGCGACTTGGTTGCGTCGTCCATACCGCAACCGTTATCGGCAACAGAAATCAGGATATGGCTGGATGCGGTGTTGGGAGATTCTATGCCGCTGCCGCTCGCATCAGGCCCGCTGTCGCCGACCTCGATCAGAACCTGGCCCCCATCCGGCATTGCGTCGCGGGCGTTAATCACCAGATTCATCACCACCTGCTCTATCTGAGTGGAATCTGCTTTGATAAACGCCTGAGCGCTGCGCGGCGAGAATTTTATATCGATATTCTCGGGTACCAATCGCCTCAGCATCTTAAGCTGATCGTTGATGAGTGCGTTCAGATCGAGCACATGCGGAGAAAGCACCTGCTTGCGGCTGAAAGTGAGAAGTCCCTTGGTAAGCGAGGCCGCCCGGTCAACCGCTTTAGTAATTTCATCGAGATACTTTCGCCTGCTATCGTCCTCTGGGATTCGCAATTGCAGCAATTCCGAGTAGCTGCTGATCGCCATGAGAACGTTGTTGAAATCGTGCGCAACGCCGCCAGCCAGCCGTCCTACGGCTTCGATCTTCTGCATTTGCCGCAATTGCTGTTCAAGTTCGCGCTGCTCGGTAATGTCCTGAACGACCCCTTCGAAATGCAGGAGCTGCCCGTGAGCATCCCGTGCCACGCGGGCACTTTCCGAAACCCAGATCACTTTTCCATCTTTGCGATGAGCCTGGTATTCAAAGTTCTGGACTACCCCGCGCCGCCTCATGAGGCTGACAAACTCCTCGTGCATTTCCGGATGCACATATTGCTGCGTTCTTACGTCGGTTCTTGCCTCAATCATCTCGTCTGAGGAGTCGAAACCGAACATGCGAGCGAGCGCAGGATTTGCCGAGATGTATTTTCCCTGCGGGCTGGCCTGGTAGATACCTTCGATTGCATTCTCGAAAATCGTCCGGTACTTTTGTTCGGTTCTGCGAAGCACCTCTTCGGCACGTTTGGTTTCGGTGATATCGGTGAGGAAGGCGATAATGCCTTTGATCTTGCGGTTCTCATCCCACACAGGAGTTGCCGAGAGACTGATCGCTACCGATGCTTCGTCTTTTTTGCGGCCTCGCAATTCAATGCCAGTAAGCGTTTCGCCGGCGAGGAGGCGTTTGTGCAAGAGTAAGGATTGTTTGGTACCGCCTTCAAGCGTGAGCGGACTCTGCTGGCCCAACACTTCTTGTTCACTCCAGCCAAAGACTGCTTGCGCGGCCGGATTCCACAAGGTCACCCGGCGCTTGGTATCAACCGCGATGATCGGAATGGGAGATGCATAGATGCTGGTTTCACTCGCTTTACGGAGCGCATCTTGCGTCTGCTTGAACGCCGTAATGTCCCGGCCAATAGCCGACGCGCCAACCACGTTCCCATCAGAATCGAGTACGGGAGAAATGCTTATCGAAACATCGAGCCGCCGCTGGTCTTTCGCCACCCGTACTGTCTCGAAATTATTTGTCTTAATCCCCTTTTGTACCTCTTCGCGAATCGTAATCGCCTCTGTAAGACGGTCCGAAGGCGAGAGGATGGAAATGCTTTTGCCCATTACGTCCGCGCTGGGGTAGCCGAACATAAGTTCGGCGCCTTTGTTCCAGCTGGTAATCCGGCATTTCAGGTCGGTCCCGATAATAGCGTCTTGCGACGACTCGACAATGGCAGCCAGCCGAACCAGCGTTTCTTCGGCAAGGCGGCGGGCCGTGAGATCGCGAATGTAAACGATAAATGTTGTTTTTTTATCGATTCGGGTACTGGTCACCGTAAGTTCGGCGGGGAATTCCTCCGCGCCTGCGCGCATCACTTTGGTCTCAAGCCGCGTGCCCAGAAGCTCTACTCCCCTGGAGGCGACGGAAGCGAAAAGCTCGCTGCGCAAGTGAGGGCGTAGTGCCGAAGGAAGGATGGTTTCGGATAGATCTTTGCCTAAAACCGCAGCGCGGGAAATCCGGAGTGTTCGCTCGGCGGCGGCGTTGAATTCTATGATTTTGCCCCGCTCGTCGACCCAAATAATACAGTCCAGGGCAGAATCAAGCACAGCCTGATACCGGGCATCCTCTTTACGAGAAGGCTTTGGTTGCCGAACGACGGCGCCGGTATCTGCAATCTTTCTCATGATCGTCGAGAACGCGACCTCGCGTCAGGAGTGACTGCCCGCCGTTCGCTGGGTGTACGAATCAGCTCATTCCCCTAACAGATCGTGGATCTTATCCCTCAATACATTTAGGCGAAATGGTTTTCGTAAGGTCGCGTGCTGGGGCACTTTTCCGGCGTCCCCATTCGGTCTGCCGGGGTCGCCAGACATGTACAGAATCTTGAGGTCAGGATGTAGTCCGAGCAACTCAGCAGCCACCTGATGCCCACTCATCTTGGGCATGAAAATATCTGCAATCAGGATGTCGAGAGCGGAGCGGCTTTGCTGCACCAGACTTAACGCCTCACTGCCAGTTCTCGCTTGCAACACCTTGAACCCTTCCATCATCAGGAATTCCGCCGCTGGAATACGAACCGCATCGTCATCCTCCACGATCAGGACTGTTCTTGCTATCGCTGGAGTTCGGTGAAGAGGCGGGTTTCGTGTTTCGACGGCCTCTTTTCCCGATAGAGGGAAATAAAGTTTAAAACTGGTCTCAGCCGTGGGGTTGATCGAAAAACGCGCCAGCCCACGGCAGTCCTTGAGAAGCCCTCGCACCGCCGCAAGGGACAGATTAACTCTCTCGCTCTGATCGAGACCCGCATTCACACCGGAATCGTGAACCGCAGTGGTGTCATTTTCTATCGAAAGAACGACATACTTACCAGGTTCCGCTCCATCTTGTTTGTCAATAAAGTTGCTGTCGAGACGGGTGAGTGAGGTTGAAACCGTCAGCTGTCCAGTTGAAGGCATGGCATTCCGCGCGATCAAAACAAGAGCGAGCAATGTCTGCTCAATATCAATTCGGTCGGCGTGAATGATTCCAGATTTCGCATCGAGCTTTAGCTTGAGGCCTGCCTGCTCACCCAGGAGTTCCTTCATAAGCTCGCCGATCCCTGTGACCAGGCCATCCAGCTCCAGCAGTTGCGGCGAGTAGCTGTGCCGCCGGCTGAAGTCTAGAAATTTCTGAATCAACGATGTCGCTCGCGTAGCATGTTTTAGTACCTGCTCTAACTCACGCCGATTGGTGCTCGTCTTTCTTAATTCCAGCTCCGCATAGCCGGTAACTGCCATCATGATGTTATTGAATTGATTTGCCATGGCCTGCGCGAGCTCGCCAACCAACTCGATTTTGTGTGTCAGCAGAAGAGATCGTAGATCCCCTTGCGGTTCAGCACCGCGGCGACTTATCTTTTTGGCAACAATAGGCTTCATGGAATCACTCTCTCAACTCACTTGCTTGATTAGTGCGCTTTAATGGTCTTTATCACGACGGTACTTCCCCTCTAAACGGTCAGTCAAATTACCCGCGTAATACAAGAAACACTGTACTTGCTAAATAAACACCGGCCATTTGCGGCAATCGAGCGGGGTGCGTTTCAACGGCTTAGAAATGGATTAGTTGTTCTGAATCTCGCTGTCTGCATTTCGTAATGGTGCAATGCCTTCGAACATTCGAGCAGAGCCTCACTTTCCTGGCCCTTGTTATCAATGGTTTCCGGGTTTGCAGGTTTGGCTGTCTAAGTGCCTAATCAGGTGGTATGAACGCCAAAGTACTTATCGTCGATGATGATGACCAGTTAGTCTCGGCCTATTTGGACTATCTAACAGGGCTTGGATATTCCGTGGATACTGCGGGAGAAATTGAGGAGGCACAAACGCTGCTAACTCATTTTCGATACGCGGTAGTGATTACAGACCTTCGCCTGAGCCGACTTAGCTTTGGCGGGCTCGATCTGGTGAAGTTCATTCGCAATGCCTCCCTGGCCACCCGCGTAGTCGTGCTAACGGCCTATGGCTGGCCAGAGCTCAAGGCAGAGGCTGCCAATGAGGGCGTGGACGTGTTTCTCAGGAAACCGATGCGCCTTTCGGATCTTGCAAGAACCGTGGCCGTGCTCAGTGGAGGTGCCGCGTGAGGAAATCGTTGCTGGATAGGATCCTCGACCCGCAGCAATTGTCCGTTCGATTTCAACCCATTTTTTCTATCGGACTTGGGGAACATCAACTCCACAGTGTAGAGGCACTGATTCGTGGACCACGGGGCACACACTTCGAGGCAGCTCCGATACTGTTCGATTACGTGCGCCGCAAGAAGGAGGAAAGAGCGGTAGATAACAGCTGTATTGCAGCAATATGCGCGGAGGTTGCCGGTTTGCCTCGTGAACTTCGAATCAATGTCAATGTTCATGCCGCAACCCTCGGACAGAATCCCGGCTTTGTGGATTCTCTCCGCCGGCAGGCTTATAAGCATTCCTTGTCGTTGGATCGTTTTACGGTGGAGATCGTGGAATATGCTCCTACTTGCGACATTCCTGAGTTGTCTCGTACCGTTGCCAGCTTGCGGAAAGCAGGTATGCGCATCGCGCTTGACGATGTGGGGGTCGGACAGTCTAACTATCGCATGATGCTGGATTGCCATCCCGAATACTTCAAGCTCGACGCGTATTTCGTACGCGATCTAAAGAACGATTCGAAGCGCCGCGCGGTAGTCGAATCGGTAGTGACTTTCGGAAAGGCGCTACACAGCGCGGTGGTAGCCGAAGCAGCCGAGTCCATCGACGACATCACCATACTCGGCGACATGGGAGTCGAATTTGTGCAATGTAATCTTCTTTGCCCCGCAGTAACACTGGAAGAATTACGGGCGAAGAATATCCTGGGTGAGCCCGCTAACCGGTTCGCGTTTGCGCAAAGTGCGGGAGTAGAAACCAAAAGCATAAAGGATATGGGACATATCCCCAGCGGTTCCGCTTTGTTCGTCTAATTGCGCCCGTTAGGATGGACGATTCCGAAAGTCTTAATTTTGTTGTAGAGAGAGCTTCTTGTCATGCCAAGCCGCGTCGCCGCACGAGACACATTCCATTGCTCGGACGTCAACACCTTTTGGATATGGAAGCGCTGCATTTCACGAAACGTGAGGTGGGACGGGTCTTCGTTGCTCTCGGCTGCGCTGGAAACGTACTCCAAGCGCAAATCCCGTGGTTGAATTGTGTCCCCTGTGGCCAGCAGGACCGCTCGTTCCATTACGTTTTTTAACTCTCGGATATTGCCAGGCCACGGGTAAGTTGTCAGGGTCTCCAGAGTTCGTTCGGAAAGAATGAGATGAATTCGCCCCAGATCCACCGCCATGCGTTGGAAAAAATGTTGCGCCAACAAAGGAATGTCTTCGACCCGCTCGCGTAGCGCGGGCATGCGAATCACTACTGTGCTTACTCGGAAATAAAGATCGCTGCGAAATTTCTTCTCGCGAATCTGTTGAGCCAGATCGGCGTGGCTCGCGGCAATCAACCGAATGTCTAAATGGCGTTCCTGGACATCCCCCAGCCGTCGAAATTGTTTCTCTTCCAGAATCTTCAATAGCTTTGGCTGGATTTGGAGATCCATGTCTCCAATCTCATCCAGAAAGACGGTGCCTTTCTGCGCGACTTCGAGTAAACCTAGTTTCCGCTGGAGGGCGCCGGTAAAAGCTCCAGCCTCGTGACCGAACAGTTCGCTTTCGAGAAGCTCTTTTCCGAAGCCGGCACAGTTCAGATCGACGAAAGGTTCTTCTGCTCGGGGGCTATGATCGTGGAGCCACCGCGCCAGGATGCCCTTTCCGGAGCCGGTCTCTCCCGCAATCAGCACCGGACAGTGGCTGCCACAAACTCTTTCCGCCTCTTCCGCCACCTTCTGAATGGCTGCACTCACGCCGACAAACGGATCTACCGATTCGCGTTTTTCTTTCACCTTGCCCGCAAGCTGCTTCTGGTGATTTCGTTGGTTCTTTAAGACTCTCTCTAATACAACAGCAATCGCCGCCATTTGCACCGGCTTGGTAAAGAATTGTTCGGCTCCTTCCTTCATCGCCTGGACCGCCAATTCAATCGTTCCATTGCCGGTGAGCAAGATCACCGGCACCGAACTATAGGATTGCTTTAGATAGGGAAGCAGATCCATCGCCGTTCCATCCGGCAGAGAGTAGTCGAGGATCGCCGCATCCGGGGTGGAATTCCGGAAGCTCTGCCGAATGGTCTCGCAGGTTGTGGCCTCAATCACTTGATAGTCTTGCGCCTGAAGAAATTCGCTCAAGGCAAATCGAAGTGACTTATCGTCCTCGCCGATCAGAACTCGTTTTTTCGACATGCGGATTCCGGTCTCAGAGGTGGCCGCGGGGACAAAAACAGTACCTGGGCAGAAGGCTCTGAGAGTTATGAAACTTTAATCCTCTTTAGTAAGAGGAAAACAGATCACCTTCGTAACTGATAGCCGCCGTACGGTTACTTAGCCGAGGGTTCCGGGTCACCAGGCTTTAAATGTCACTACGGTAATTAGCCGTTCCTCATTTCCCATGTAAATCTGGCATGAGACCTACGCTCGCAATCGTTCGCCTTGGTGAAGTGATGTCGTATTCAGCGGAGCCAATTCCACCGGCAACCATTCTGGTCGCAGACGACCAAGCTGCCAATCGAGAATTGCTCGAAGAAGTGCTTTCTGCGCATGGCTTCAAAGTTGTTTCCGTAAGCGATGGTCAAGCCGCTCTGTCCGCCCTGTCCGAGCACCAGATCGATTTGGCGCTTTCGGATGTGATGATGCCGGGATTAAACGGCTTTGAACTGTGCGACAAGATCAAGTCCAATCCTGAGACGTACCTGATCCCAGTCATTCTGGTGACTTCTCTGGGCGATAAGCAGGACCGCCTACAAGGAATCAAATCGGGCGCGGACGATTTTCTAACTCGCCCTATCGATCAGGTTGAATTACTCGCCCGTGTTCGTTCTCTCCTAAAACTTAAAATGCGCACTGATGAATTGGAGCGGGCTGAATCTGTCCTGTTCACCCTCGCGCGCAGCATTGAAGGCAAGGACCCGTATACGCACGGTCACTGTGAGCGCCTAGCTGAGTATTCTGCCCACCTTGGGGAGCAACTGCAGCTACCGGAAAGCCAGATAACAGCCTTACGAAGAGCAGGAGTCGTCCACGACATTGGAAAAATCGCAATTCCAGATTCCATTTTGCTGAAGCCAGCCAGCCTTTCGCCGGACGAATGGAAGTTGATGCGAGAACATTCCGCGGTAGGAGAACGCATTTGCGCGCCCTTGAAGTCCTTTCGCCTCGTGTTGCCCATTATTCGCCATCATCACGAGAAATACGACGGCTCGGGCTATCCCGATGGGCTTCGCGGCGAGGCCATACCCGTCACCGCCCGTGCGTTACAGATTGTGGACGTTTATGACGCGCTTACGACCGAGCGGCCGTACAAACATGCATTCTCCATCACCGATGCCCTTCAAACCATGAAGCAGGAAGTGGCCAGAGGCTGGTGGGATCCAAACATTTTCGACCAATTTGAGCGACTTGTAAGAACGGGCACCGCAGATTTTCTGTCCCGCGGTTCCGCGGCCGGCAGCTAGCTAGAGAATACGAACTGCTTCCCAGATCGTTTCTGATGAATGGCTGGAAGAGTTTCCTTATGAAGGAGTCCCGGTGAAAACATCTGTCCGCGTTGGGCAATGGGTTTCGAAAGCCAGGTGGCGGATCTACCTTCTGTTTTTTCTGCTCATGGTGGTCCCCATTGCTCTGTTCGCCTACTCGATTAGCCAGGTTCTGCAGCACCAGACACAGAAGCAAGCCAAAACTGAGAGCGCTCAAATCGCGCGGGTCTCAGCAACTTTGGCCGAAGAGAACTTTCGCGCAAGCATCACTTTCCTTCAGTCCATTGCGAGCCGACGTACCTTCAACCACGCTTTTAAAGACGGAGATTTGAAGGTCCTTGCCTGGCATCTCCAGAATGCGAGGTCCTTGCGCCCGGACTTCTCATTTGTCAGCGTCTACGCCCTCGACGGCACGATGCAAGCAATTGTTCCCGAGCAGCCTGAGCTGATAAACCGAAGTTTTGCTTATCGCGATTGGTACCAAGGTTTTATCCGGCAAAACAAGCCCTACGTTTCCGGGGTATACAAGTCCGCCGTCGCACCCTATGAACTGGTTGTTGCGATTGCCATTCCAATCCTGAATGACCAAGGCAAACCCATAGGAATCCTTATGGGCGCCGATGCGATTGACACCATCAGCCAGCGCCTTGTAGATACGCGACTCGAAGGCGGATGGACAATTCTGCTTGTCGACCAACAGGGCCAGATGGCCGCACGGCAGAATATCGACGCTCACGCCGAGGCCATCAGCCTTGCGGATTACGAACCCGTTAAGCACCTACGCGAGAGAGAGGCGGGCGATGGGATTTTTGTGCGTGATGGGAAGACTGCATTCACCCACTACGAGCCAATCGATCAATTCCAATGGGGAGTGATCGTGGAACAGCCGGTTGCGATTCAGCAACAGGCGATCCGGCTGGTGCAAAACCGGGTATGGATTCTCGGATTCGCGTTCTTGTGCGTGGGATGGGCGTTGACCATTTTCCTGGGGTCGCTTTATTCGCAACTCGAGACCGGCAATCGCTTCATGGATCTTTCGCTCGACATGCAGTGCACGATTGGCTTCGAAGGGATGTTCCGGAATCTGAATCGCAGTTGGGAAAGAGTTTTGGGTTTTACAGCGGAGGAACTTGCGGCCAGGCCGCGCATGGAGTTCATTCATCCGGACGACCAGACTAGAACCTCCGCGGTATTTGCCCGCATTCAGGAAGGAGAATCCGCGGTCGCATTTGAAAACCGTTATCGCTGCCGGAATGGCGACTACAAATGGCTTCTATGGAATGCGGTCTGCGTGCCCGAAGAGCAGCTCATTTATGCCGTTGCCCGTGACATCACCATTCGGAAGGAAGCGGAAGGTGAACTGAGCGCCAGCGAAGAACGCTATCGCAAGTTGTTCGAACTGAATCCCCAGCCAGCATGGATTTACGATCGCGAAACGCTTCGCTTCCTGGCCGTCAACCGCGCCGCCATCAATGCTTATGGGTATTCCAGAGAAGAATTCTTATCGATGACGATTCGCGACATCCGTCCCGCCCGCGAGATACCAGCTCTCCTCGCGCGTCTATCTTCTTCGCGTGACGCCATTCGCAGCGAAGGAGTGTGGCCGCATCATAAAAAGAATGGCAGCCTGATTTACGTCGAAATAACTTCGTACGAGCTTACCTTCGATGGTCGCGCCGCTGAATTCGTGATTGCCGTGGACATCACGGAAAAGAAGCGGGCACAAGAAGAGCGCGAAAAAATTATGGCGAGCCTGGAGGCCGCAAATCGCGAATTGGAACTTCGCAATCGCGAAGTCGAGCGCGCCACGCATATGAAGAGCAAATTCCTGGCGAGTATGAGCCACGAACTTAGAACGCCGCTGAATGCGATTGTGGGATTCTCTGACCTCCTATCTGACGAAAGCCCCGGCCCGCTCAATCCCAAGCAAAAGCGCTTTGTCGGTCACATCAAGCAAGGTTCGGCGCACTTACTGCAATTAATCAATGACATCCTGGATCTTTCGAAGATCGAGGCCGGCTTGCTCGAACTAAGATGCGAAGACTTCAAACTAAACGACGCGCTGTCTGAGGTTCTATCCACGATTCGCCCCCTGGCGATGGCAAAGAATATTCAGATTGAACAAAGCGTGCCTTCTGATCTGGCAGTCTATGCCGACCGCGTTCGCTTCAAACAGATTCTCTATAACCTTCTCAGCAATGCCGTGAAGTTCACGCCGAAGGATGGGCGAATCGAGGTTGCGTGCTATAAGGACGAAAACTTCGTTTGTATTTCCGTGACGGACACGGGTATTGGCATTGGCGCTGAAAATCATGCGATGGTCTTCGAAGAGTTCAAGCAGGTTGAAGGAACCGCAGCTGCCGCGCAGCAAGGAACCGGTCTCGGGTTAGCCATCACCAAACGTCTGGTTGAGCAGCAGGGCGGCACGATTGGGTTGGAGAGCGAGATCGGAAAAGGCAGCTGCTTCAGCCTTACTCTTCCCGCGGGCCTGGCCGACGATGAAACCCGCGGTATCAACGGCACCTCATCCAACCCTTCCGCCGCAACGGCCGAGCAAAAACCTTTAATTCTCGTCGTCGATAACGAACTGCCGGCACGCGAACTCATAGCCAGCTATCTGGAATCAGATTACCGCGTAGTGATGGCCGAGTCGGGCACTGAATGCATCCGGAAAGCCAGGACACTCAAACCTGCTGCCATCACCCTTGATGTGCTGATGTCGGAGGGTGATGGCTTTCAAGCTTTAGCCGCTTTGAAAGCGGCACCCGAAACCGAAAATATTCCCGTTATTGTGGTGTCGATTATCGATAGCAAGCAAGTCGGATTTGCTCTCGGCGCGGTCGACTATCTCATCAAGCCTGTCAATAAGCTGGCGTTGGTGGAGTCGCTTCGGAAACACATCCCTGATCCGGACGACGACGACTCCGCAATTCTTTTGGTGGATGATGACGTTAGAACGCTAGAGTTGCTGGAGGAGACCTTGCGCTCGGCTGGATACCAGACTCAAGTCGTTCAGCACGGCGCTCGGGCTCTAGAGGTACTCTCTTCGAAACTCGTCGGCGCCGTGGTACTTGACCTTATGATGCCTGGCATGGATGGTTTCGAGCTCATCCGCCACATACGCCATAACCATGCACTGAAAAGCCTGCCGATTTTTGTCATGACCGCGAAGAACCTCACCCAGGATGAACTCAAACTTCTGAATGTGGAGACACAAGCATTGATTCAGAAGAATGGGTCCTGGCATCAGCAGATCCTGTCCGAGATCCGTCAGGCGATTCAAAGCCAAGCCAAGGCGCGCGCAGCGAGGCAATCGTGAAGATTCTTATTGCGGAAGATAACCCGGTAAATCGCGAGCTGTTGCGTGAGCTTCTCGAGCTGCGCGGATTCGAAGTATTCGAAGCATGCAATGGCCAGGAAGCTTTGGAAATGATCGGGCAGGTTTGTCCCGATCTGTTAATACTCGATCTGGGAATGCCGATACTCGATGGTTTTGGCGCGATACGGAAGATCCGTGCCACTCCAGAGACGGCTCAACTGCCCGTGTTGGCCGCTACAGCATATGCGATGAGAGGAGATCGAGACCAGGTTCTGAAGGAAGGTTTCGATGCTTATGTATCGAAGCCGATTAATCCTACCGCACTCAACCAGGAAATTGACCGCCTCATCGGCGGGCGGAAGCCCGATGCGACGGCGGCAGCTAAAAACTAGGTTCGAGAAATAATTTTTTTGTTTTATCCCCCGATTCCATCCATGTTCTCAATTTCTGTAATGAACTCCCGTATGGCTTCCACGTTCTTGACATGCTCGAAGCGAATTCCCTGCCGTTTCTCTGCAACCCAGACCACAGTCCCGTCTGCATCGATCACAGTTCCAGAAGAGGGCAAGCGAAAAGACAGGCGCACACGCTGCCCAGGTTTGAGATTTTCGACATCGATCAGCATTCCACCCTGACTGAGGTTCCAGGTTTTTCCTGTTGATTGACGGGAATCGACAGTACACGTGACGTCAGTGTGCAATGGAACTCTCAGGAATCGCCGCCGGCATTCGTATAGCGACCCTCGGACGGTGCGATACAAGTTCGTGAGTTTATGCCGGTCAACAGGTTTCTGAAGGTAGAACGTCGCACCGCTGGCAAACACTCGTTGCATGGTCTGCCGGTCGTCGCGTCCGGTAACGATGATAATGGGCGTGGATCTATTCCACGACGAATTGCGAATCCAGCGCGACAAGTCGAATCCGTTCATGCTGGGCATTTCCAGATCAAGAAAGATTCCGTCGAAACGCTCGCGATTCACCAGTTCAGCGGCTTTGCTGCTTTCGCCGACGCCGCGCACGTCTGCCTTAAGAGATGAAAACACCTCTTCCATCAGCTCAAGGCTCGCCACGTCGTCTTCCACCACAAGGAGCCTAAGGGCAGCCATCTGTACCGGTTCCATTTCTGCTGCTCTTCAGCTGTTTCACCATCTGTAAGACGCTATCGTATCTACAACTACCAGCGCGAGCAGACCACACATATTTGTGGCCGGCTGCCCGCTTCCGTGGCACACGACTGCCATATTTGTCTCCGTCCAATGCCCGGGCAATGTCGAGCAGCGCCGCGGAACCGCAAGCGAAACAATTTGCGCGCCCGGAGGTGATCATTTCGCAGTCCAGGCAAAGGCTCGCAAGCTGCAAAGGTACAATATTGAGTTCTGAAGTATTCATCGCTCGCTCGCCTGTTCTCGACCGTCGTCCAGAATGTCGATGTCATCCGCTTCAATCTCTAGGGTGCGATCAAGGGCAGGCCAGGGGGCAATCGTTCCGGGTACTGCCATCCCAGGGTCGAAGCGAAAGCGGAAGCGCCGCGTTTCTGTTGTCGGCTTTAAATCGTTCTTGTTCTTACCTAGGGGAAGACCGTAGTTGTAAGTAAGGAGCAAATCAGATTCATCGTCTTCAGGAGCCAGAGTCGAGTGTGCCATGCTCTAACTGAATGCAATCCGTGCGCCACCCTTCCGGCAATCGGGTTGAGTGAGCACGGCCAATACCTTACGAGTCCTTGTTCCCAACTTCATTCTGGAAAAAGTGTCTGCATTACGAGAGTTGAACAGTGAGAACTCCGTGGGAAAGCTTTGCCTGATAAGGATCGGGAAGATTCGCATTCGCATCTTTCGACGCAGCAGACCTGTTACCATCGTACCCTTTGAGGACAAACCGTAGTGCTATTAAAACCTCTTACGGACGTTAGTAAGTTACAACTCGGAAGTTAGCTCCAAACGCTCTCTAAGTGATGGTGGCGAACCTCACCCATGCAGGCTGTCTTATTAAGACGTCATATATTTTCCTAGAAGTGACGTTATCTTTCTTGGGTCTGGATGGCTGAACCCGCTCCGACCTGGGGTAGTATGCTGACAGCCATCTAGCTGTATTCAGTATTAGTTTCACATTGGGGGATGTTGATACCGGGACTCGCGCTTATTCCGGTATTTCTAGCATACGTACTTCTGGCAAGTGAGCTGCGGCCCCCGTGGCCGGCCGCTCGTGCATGACAGAGGATGTGTCCTATGAAGTACTGCTTTTTCGAGCGGCTCAACGCTCTTCTTCAGGCGAGCACCGTTTTATTTGTGTCTCTGTTTTCTTTCCCGACATCTTCCCAATCTCCCTCTGCTCTCGATCCAGATACGCTATGGAACTCCCCGGAGTTGTTTCTCTCCGGAGCGGGATCGATGGGGCAACTATGACCACCGCTCCGAAGCGGACCAGAAGTAGCCAATCGAATTCCGACTCCTATCTTATTGACCAGTGCCTGAAGGGAAAAGAATCGGCATGGTCTGACTTGATCGACAAATACAAGAACCTTATTTTCTCCATTCCGATCCGCTACGGTTTTTCCGAAGAAGATTCGGCGGACATATTTCAGTCTGTTTGCACGGATCTACTGGGTGAAATGCCGCGACTTCGCGAACCGAAAGCCTTGCCGGCATGGCTGATCCAGGTCGCACGGAACAAGTGCTTTCATCGGAAGCAACTGCTTCAGCGTAGCAAGGTTCAGGAAATTGACGATCTGGATCCACCTGCGGAATCCCTTAAAGAGCCGGAAAATCTGATCGCACAATTGCAGCAGGACCAACTGGTGCGGCAGGCCCTGTGTGAACTTTCCCCGCAGTGCCGACAACTGGTTCAAATGTTGTTCCTGGAAGACCCTCCACGTCCCTATGAAGAGGTCGCAAAAGAACTAAAACTCGCCACGGGATCGATTGGCTTTACGCGAAGAAGCTGCCTGCACAAGCTAAGGGAGCGATTGGAAATACTGGGTTACTAATCACGGTGGCGACCACGGCCAATCCCGTTTACAGCAATGGATCTCCGGACGAGTTGCTGAATGAGTTGCCTCGACTGAAACACAAGGCTGCGCAAGCCAAGTTCCTTGCCAGCCATGCAGAGTTGTTGAACTCCCAAGCAGTGGTCTGGATCTCCGATCTGATCAGGGACCAATCCAAGGTCAATACCGCCCGAGCAATACCGCTGGCGCAACTCGCAATGGCAATCGCAAACCAGCTGCGAGACAAGACTGCGCGAGCACGTAGCCTTCGGGCAATGGGGAATGCTCTCTACATTTCCGGCCAGAACAAATCGGCGGTCCAATATCACTCCAAAGCTCGCCTAATGTTTGCCGCGCTCCGCAACCGCGCCGAGCTTGCTCGCACCTTAAGCGCTTCTACCCAACCATTGATTCTTACCGGCCAGTATCAACGGGCACTGACGAATGCCAAGCAGGCGCTTCGAATGTTTTCGGCGTTGAAGGACCGAGGACGCGTCGCGCGCCTCAACGTCAATATCGGCAACATCTTTCACCGTCAGGACCGCTTTGCGGAGGCTTTGAAGTGGTACCGGCGAGCTCACCGCCATTTTCTAGCGGATGCCGAGAAAGATCCCGAAGGCCTGGGGGTTGCTTTGCACAACATTGCTTTGTGCCTGGTCAATCTCAACGATTTTTATGGCGCTCTGGCCGCCCATCAGGAAGCGCGGGAGATTGCCGGGAAGCATGGCATGCACGTGCTGGTCGCGCAAGCCGACTACAATATCGCGGCGCTGCACTACCTGCGGGGAGAACACAGTCGCGCCATCCGTATGTTGCTGGCGACCCGGGAAGCGTGCAAGAACTCTCATGACGAATATCACGTCGCCCTTTGTCAGCTTGATCTGTCGGAGATATACCTTCAGCTGAATCTAGCCGCTCCCGCGGAAGAAATGGCCCATGAGGCCTCGACCGGGTTTCAACAACTCAGCATGGGCTATGAAGCGGGCAAATCCCTGGTAAATCTCGCACTCGCCATGGCCCGGCAGAATAAGCACGCGCCAGCAGTAAAAATGCTGGATGATGCACGGAAACAATTTATAAAGGAAAAAAACTCACTCTGGCCGTTTCTGGCCGACGTACACAAAGCCGCCATTCTGATTGAGCTGGGCCGTCATCGCGAAGCGCAGCAGCTCTGTCACGTGGCGAACAGATTCTTTCGGGGTGCCCGCATTCCCAGCAAGCTGGCCGAATGCCAGCTCTTGTTGGCCCAATCTTACCTCTTGGCAGGCAAGCTCCAGATCGCGAAAAAACAATGTGCCTTGGCGATTAGTGGTCTGGAAAAAGTCGAATTGCCGGTGCTTGCATGTGCGGCGCAACAACTGATGGGCAGGATTCACCTGGCGATAGGATCTGGCCGCGAGGCTTATGGTCACTATCAAGAAGCCAGGCGCCTTCTGGAAAAAACCCGCAGCGGTTTGCAGAACGAAGAAATGAAAATGTCTTTCATGGAGGACAAGCTCGAAATCTTCGAAGGCCTGATCCAGCTCTGCATCGAACCAGAATCGGAACAGCATGATCTTGCCAAAGCCTTTGAGTACATCGAAGAATCGAAGTCGCGTGCCCTTCAGGATTCGTTGTTATTGTCAGGGAACGAGGATTCGGAAGCGGACGCGGAGGATGAAATTCAACACAAGGCGCTCGAACTTCGCGCCGATATCAACTGGCATTCTCACCGGCTTGCGCAGGAACAACTTCTTGGCCCCAAAGCCTCTCAAAAAGTCATGGCTGGCCTTGAAGCGGCGATCCACAAGCGGGAAAATCAAATGCTCCGACTGGTTCGCGAGATGCCCGCTTCTAAAGCTGCTCTCGCGGGGCTGTCTTCTTCCCGGGCCGCAACTCTCAAGGAAGTTCGGGAGAGCTTACCCCCAGATTCGACGCTGATCGAATACTTCCAGATACGGCAGCGTTTGCTCGCGGTCATTCTTACGCAAGAGACACTGGAAATCGTTGCCCTTACGGAAGATCAGCAAGGCATCACTTCCCTGCTCGAAAAATTGCAGTTTCAGCTTGCCAAGTTCCGTCTCGGCCCAGACTACGTAGGCACCTTCGGCGACTCTCTTCTGAAGGCAACCCAGCAACACTTAAGAGATCTCTATGATGTGTTGCTCGCTCCGTTGAAAACGTATCTCACAGGGCGGCATTTGCTCATCGTTCCGCACGGCACTCTCCATCGTCTGCCGTTTCAGGCGTTGTTCGACGGCCGGCAATATCTGATCGATCAATTTAGTGTTTCATATGCACCCAGCGCAACCATCCACACTTTTTGCCATAATCGGCCCGTCAACGATCACGGGCCGGCATTGGTAATGGGTGTCGCGGACACGGCTGCCCCCTTAATCCTCGATGAAGCTACTGCGGTGGCCAGTATTTTTCCGCAGGCTGAATTGTTTCTCAATAAGGATGCGACTACAACTGTGCTGCGGAATAAAGGATCCCAGTCCAGGTTCATCCACATTGCCACTCATGGGTACTTCCGGCAGAGCAGTCCGATGTTCTCGGGAATACGCATGGGAGATTCCATCCTCAGCTTACTTGACCTTTATCAATTCAAGCTTCCGGCCGAACTGGTTACGTTAAGCGGGTGCTCGACTGGAATGAGCGTTGTCGCTGGGGGGGATGAACTGCTAGGTCTTGTCCGGGGTCTGATTTACGCGGGCTCCCGCGCTGCCCTTTTGAGTCTTTGGGATGTTCATGATCGCAGCACCATGGAATTTATGACCGCGTTTTACCGTAACCTGGCCGCGGGCGAGAACATGGCGGTCGCCCTTCAGAAAGCTACCCTCAGTCTTCGAGAACATCGTCCGCATCCCTATTATTGGGCCCCTTTTACCCTGGTAGGTAACCTCTCCGCTTAGTTACCAAAGATAGACATTGCGCGCACTCCACGACCTATTTCCTAAATGGTTTCCTACCCTTATTCCATAGAAGCATCACTCTCAGGTTTAAGTGGAGGCTGTATGGAACATTTCTCGACGGAACAATGGGTTAATTTCGTACGCGGAGTAAGTCGAGGGGAAACGTTAGCGATGCAGCAGCATCTCGACGAACAATGCGCAGAGTGCTTGAAAAGTCAGAATGTATGGAGGACAGTGATGGAGCAGACGAGACAATCAAATCGCGTGAAACCACCGGAGTCTTCCCTCCAGGCGGTAAGAGCTGGTTTTACGCTTCGCAACGTTATTTCTTTCCCGTCGGGGAAGCTCGATTTGGCTACATTGCAATTCGATAGCGACCTGCAGCCATTGGCGGCGGGCATACGCAGCGGCGGCGGTTCGGCAAGGCAGCTTCTTTACAAGTCAGGCAGCGTTTGCATCGATATGCGCATGGAGCCCACGCCAGGATCGGAATCCATGGTGTTGGTCGGGCAACTCCTGGACTCGATGAACCCCGGACACGGACTGGGCGGTGTCCCCGTCAGTCTTTTGTCGAAGGGAGATACAGTCTCCCGCAAGCGGACGAATGAAGCCGGGGAATTCGATTTCGGCCTCAAGCTTGGCCGCGACATGCAATTAGTGTTTGGGATCGAGAGCAGCAGGACTATTGTAGTTGCGGTTCCTGAAGTTAGCAAAAAAGTGATGTAACTATTACCGCTCTAACTTAGGTAATCAATCGAATTAGTAAATCGTAATCTTGAGAGGGTGGCATCGCGATGCTGAAATCTTTAACAGAAAGACTGCTCGATGGTTTCCATTTAGGAGAACGCTTTATGAAGTGCACCCGATGGATACTGCCATTGATTTTGCTTGCGTCCGCCACACTTCCAGCCTCTGCACAGCTGGGCTCCCGATTTCCGCTCCCCACACCTCCGGCCTCCGCACAACACGGGATCATCGTGCGCGATCAACTGGGACTTCCAGGCGTCAACAACGTCTGTGTCCTTATGGGTTGCCAGGTATCGTCGAACCTGGGCGACCCATCAGGTCAGGTTTTCCTGATTACGGTCAACAACAGCAGCATCCTCAACCTAAATGTGTTTTTGAACACGATTCTTAGCCAAGCCGGAATCGTAGATGCCGAGATTGATCAGCCGCTCAGCCTCATCGAAGCCACGGCAGGCCCCGTCCCTGAATCCCTGTTAGATCAGACCCCGGCCCCCTATTTTGGCGCTCCGGTATGGGACGGCTATGCCACTCAACCGGCTGCCCAGATCGTCGAGGTACAACAGGCTCAGAGTACATTCAATGTGACCGGGGCTGGCATTGTTGCGATGATCGACACGGGCGCGGATACCCAACATCCTGCACTGGTGCCGGTTCTGGTGCCCGGCTATAACTTCATCACCAATACTGCCGGTGGCGAAGAAACCGGCAGTCTGAACCAATCATCTGCCGCCTTGTTAGATGGCGGCGGACCGATTTATCTAAATGGAACGACTGTCGCAGTGCTCAATCAATCGACGGCCGCCCTGCTCGATCAACCCGGAAACGCTGATTTCGGCCACGGAACCATGACAGCCGGAATCGTACACCTGGTGGCTCCTACCGCGAAGATCATGCCGCTCGTAGCTTTCTCATCCGACGGGACTGGATACCTCTCGAACATCATTCGTGCGACTTACTATGCGGTCCAGAATGGCAGCAAAGTGATTAGCATGAGTTTCAGCTTCAGTTCCTATTCCGGAGAGATGGCAAAGGCCATCAACTATGCCAACAAAGAGGGTGTGATCTGTGTGGCCTCCGCTGGAAACAGCGGCGAAGACGTCACCGTTTATCCGGCAGGCAACAAGCATGTAATGGGAGTAGCTTCGACGTCTGATTACAACACGCGTTCCACCTTCTCCAACTACGGCTCAGACGTTTGGGTTGCGGCGCCTGGCGAGGCCATTGTTTCCACTTATCCTTATGGAACGTACTCGGCGGGATGGGGTACTTCCTTCAGTGCGCCGTTCGTTTCGGGCGCCGCTGCGCTATTGGTTAGCATTTCGCCAACCGTAAACCAACAGAGTGCAGCAGCCGCTCTCGCGCACGCGCAATATCTTTCGGGCAGCGGCATGGGCAATGGACTGCTCAACGTCGATGCAGCGCTGGAGTCGTGGCTCAACTCAGTACAATAAGGCAGCGATTTAGCGCCAGCCGAGGGCTGGGGCGACCGTAGTCAGAATTGCCTCCATGATATGCGAATTGTAGGCAACCCCGAGTTGGTTTGGAATGGTTAGCAATAGAGTGTCAGCCTCCGCGATCGCGGTATCTTTCTTAAGCTGCTCGATGAGAATACCTGGCTCCGCAGCATAGCTGCGGCCGAAGATCGCTCGAGTGCTTTCGTCAAGGAATCCGATCTGATCTTCTTCCTTAGAGCCTCGTCCGAAATAGGTACGATCACTGTCGTCGAGCAACGGGAAAATACTGCGGCTAACGGAAACGCGTGGAGTGCGCGTGTGCCCGGCTTCTTTCCAGGCTGCGCGAAAAATGCGTATCTGCGCGGCCTGTTGGATGTGGAGCGGTTCGCCGCTCTCGTCGAATTTGAGAGTTGAGCTCTGCATATTCATTCCCAGCTTCGCAGCCCACGCGGCGGTTGCGTTGGAAGCAGACCCCCACCAAATTCGATCACGCAACCCCGCGGAGTACGGCTCAAGTCGCAGCAGTCCCGGAGGATTGGGAAACATTGGACGCGGGTTCGGCTTAGCAAAGCCCTTGCCGCGCAGCAGTTCAAAAAACTCTTCGGCATGCCGCCGGCCCATGCCTGCATCGTCCTCGCCCTCTTTCGGACTGTAACCAAAATAGCGCCAACCGTCGATGACTTGCTCCGGCGAACCGCGGCTGATCCCCAGTTGTAGCCGCCCGCCGGAGATTAGATCCGCGGCCCCAGCGTCCTCCGCCATGTAATGAGGATTCTCATACCGCATATCGATCACTGCTGTGCCAATTTCAATCTTTCGCGTTTTCGCGGCAACCGCCGCGAGTAGCGGGAACGGTGATGCCAGTTGCTGCGCAAAGTGATGAACCCGGAAGTAGGCTCCGTCCATCCCCAGGCGCTCGGCCTCGACGGCGATGTCAATCGACTGCAGGAGCGCGTCAGCCGCCGACCGCGTTCCTGACTGCGGTGAAGGGGACCAATGACCGAAGGAGAGGAAACCAATTTTCTTCATGCAATATAAGTCTCCCATATTGCCGATATTACTGCGCGCCGGTTATATCCGAGCCAACGTTGATCTGGAGCTGTTCGTTTGTTTTAAAACGCTGGCTCCCCGACATGGACTAAGAAAGCGTTACTCCCTTATAATCGCCTCCTTCTTACGCTCAGAGAAGCAGGCGGAAGAAGGCCACTGAGCTAAGCAGAGGAAGTTTTCCATGCAGGGTTTGCAATCACCAGATGTTCCATCCATTCACAAGGACAAGCGCCGTATCGACGAACTAACGGCGGAATTCTTCCGGCTTTTCTCACCTACGCCTGGCGCAACCGTGAGCCTCCAGCGAATCCACGATCTGTTCATCCCGCAGGGCATCATCGTGAGAACCTGCGGACCAAACACAGAGGTGTTTTCAATCTCGGAATTCATTACGCCGCGCGAACTATTGCTCAACGATGGCAGCCTGGTGGATCTCTGCGAGCGTGAGGAATGGGAAACTACCGAAATCTTCGGAAATGTGGCACAGCGGTTCCTCGCGTACCGCAAGACGGGGGTGCTGCACGGGAAACGCTTCGACACGCGTGGGATGAATACGATCCAATTTGTGCGAAAGGATGGAGACTGGAAAATGTCCGCCCTCGCTTGGGACGACGAGCGCGAGGGTGTGGATATTCCTGCGCGTTGCAGCGCCCAACCGGAAAATGGCGTCGCTCGCGTGTGATTTTAGCCTGAGCTATAGGGTCGTGACTTCCATCCATATATATACATGAGGGATATATACATGAGGGATATATACATGAGGGTTCCGTAGTCGCTTTCGAAGAGCAGGGGCGGATTCTTGAACGCTTCTGCCGGAGTCACGCCATCGAAATCTTTGATTTTGCTGCCGGCGGAGGGGGAGCACAAGAAGAGCCGAAAAAATAGCTGAAGCATTCACTCGGCTTAAGAATCAAGTACTCGGTACACAGTTTTATGGACGCTAAAGCTGTTGGCACAGACCCAATCACTCCTCCTCAGAGCGACAGCCATCGCTATAAGGCGGTATTGCGAATCAGTGAAATGATCGCGGCGTGTTGTGAACCAAAAGAGTTGGCTACCATTCTCGCGGATGAAATCGGCAAACTCCTGAACTTTGATCACCTTTTCTTCGTTGTCGTCAAAGAAAACTCCAAGGAGATCGAATATCTGGTTTGGGGTAAGGGCGCCCTGCCCTTTCCGGACTTGCCGGTTGAAGAGTTACAACCCTTGTGGGACGCCGTGCGTAGTCGTAACCCACTGCATACTGACAATTGGGAGACGGAAGAGCGGTATCCGCGCTTCAAGCCATGGGCGAAGAAAATGGGCCTCGGATCAGGGGTGCGCATACCACTGACAACCCCGCATCGTCAATTGGGTATTCTTGGCCTTATCCGCGACGTAGTGAATCCATTTAGCGATGAAGAGATATGTTTTCTGCGGCTGATCGGACGTGTGGTCGCTTTCGCTCTGGATGACGGTTTGAATCTCAGATCCGCCCAACAGCAGAATGAGCGGCTGAAGTTGCTTCTGAATCTGACGAGTCGCATCACATCGAACCTGAACATTCGTGATCTGTTACGCGCTATTGCAGCAAATATCCGAGAGGTCATGCACGGCGATTCGGTTGCTGTTTTGCTTTTGGATTCAGCATCGGGGAAGTCCAGGCTGTTCGCCCTGGATTTTCCGCAGAGCAAAGGATTCATTCGAGAAGACGATACCCATGTCGTATCGGGAGCTGGCAAACGCGCTCTTGAGACATTGAGACCGGTCATTGTTGAGAAGATGGGGCCTGACGAACTTCCTCCAGAGATTTACGAGAAAGTGATCGGCGAAGGATTAAGGAGCACCTGCGTTATCCCTCTGGTGACTAGAGGTCGAGCACTGGGACACCTGTCGCTTGCGCGCACCACCGCCACTACCTTCGCGCCGGAGGACGTCGAATTCTTGGCTGAGGCTGCGGGGCAGATCGCCATCGCGATCGAAAACGCAATGGCATATCACGAGATTTCGGAACTGAAAGACAAGCTTGCCCAGGAGAAGCTCTACCTCGAAGAAGAAATCCGAAGCGAGATGAACTTCGAGAACATCATTGGGAACAGTCCAGCGTTGAAGCATGTCCTGGAACTGGTTGAAACCGTGGCTCCGAGCGATTCCACAGTGCTATTGCTGGGGGAGACAGGTACGGGAAAAGAATTGATTGCCCGCGCCATTCATGACCGCAGCCGACGCAACCTTCGCACCTTTGTGAAGCTGAACTGTGCCGCCATCCCCACCGGTCTGCTTGAAAGCGAACTGTTTGGTCATGAAAAAGGAGCTTTCACCGGAGCGATTACGCAAAAAATCGGGCGCATGGAATTAGGGGATCAGGGCACCCTGTTTCTGGACGAAGTGGGAGATATTCCGATTGAGATTCAACCGAAGCTGTTACGTGCCTTACAAGAGCGTGAATTTGAGCGGCTAGGAAGCACGCACACGCGGAAGGTGAATGTTCGTCTGATAGCGGCAACCAATCGCGATCTCGAGCAGATGATTGCGGATCGCGAATTCCGAAGTGATTTGTACTACCGCTTGCACGTATTTCCGATCCGGATACCCCCTCTGCGTGAGCGTAAGGAGGATATTCGACAACTAGTGAGCTATTTCGTTCAAAAGTTTGCAAAACAAATGCAGAAGAAGATTGACTTAATTTCGCCGGTAGTCATGAAGGGGCTTATGGCCTGGGAATGGCCCGGCAATATCCGCGAGCTGGAGAATTTCATTGAGCGCGCGGTGATCGTAACCCGCGGCCGGTCCCTGGAAGCGCCTCTGGGAGAACTCCGGAGGACGAATACGGTGGAGTTACCGCGAGCCGACCGCCGAATAAATTCCCAAAGCGATAAAACCAGGGTCATTGACGAGTTTGAAAGAAGGCAGCGCGATGAGATGATTCGAACGCTCACCGCGTGCAAGGGGCGTGTCGGTGGCATGGATGGTGCTGCCGTCCGTCTAGGGGTGAACCGCACGACGTTCCTCGCTCGAATGAAGAAATTCGGGATCTACGCAAAGCAATATGCGTGATCTGCAGACCTCCTGTTACGCGATTTAATTGATCGCTCCTTGTAGGTTTGACAGTTTTGACCCTTTCAACTTCTTCGACCGCGCTATTTTCAGGTCTCGGCATTTCTTTCCTGACAATTCAGCGACTTACAGCTCGGCAGGTTTGGCCTTCGCCCTGCTTGAATCGCGAGCAGGAACAAGCAATGTTGAGGATCTCGCTCATTGATAGCGCCAGGCGGCGGCGGCTGATCGTGGAAGGAAAGCTCATTGCGCCTTGGGCAGCCGAACTAAAAAACGCTTGCGAAAACGCCAGAGCAGACCTTCGAGGGCGCGAACTCGTCGTCGAGATGAAACATATCACGACGATAAGCCAGGAGGGCGAGAGCGTAATTCTCGAATTGATAAATGGAGGCACCAAATTCCGCTGCGCCGGCCTGTTTACGAAGCAGGTAGTGAAAGGACTAACTCGCCGCGCCGGTAAGAATGTTGGCGAGTAAAGCTATGACTCAAGGAACTGCTGAGAGTTTTTTTATGCTGACAAATTATGATCCCGATTGGAATATCGAAGACCTAACCGATACAGAAATCTATGCCGTGATTCGCTATCTTGAACCAGAGACGAGCAGTGCGAAAAAGCAGAAACAAAATGCCACCACAACGCCGGATAACGGTGTGATTTGTGCCTGTTTATACGTTGCAGTGCTAATTTCCTTGGCGTTCTTGTGGTTTAGCTCCCGGTGATACGGATTTCTGATAAGGCCTGACGACAGATTTATGGGCGAACCCTGAGACGGAAGTAATGGGAAATCAGATGCGGTAACGTTCCTGGCGTAGAATCGCTAGCCCGCCTCAGACTTTATCGTGTGCTCAGACTTGCGGGTGATCGCTCTTAACACTTTCATCGCCTTTCACACCCATCTGACCTGTGATCTCGGGCCACGCTATGAAACTTAATCGTGTAATTCAGAGTGATATTGACATGAGCCTTGCATTCTCGATGAGAACATGAACTTGGAGGCGATGTGGTATGACGACTATTCCTGACGGCATCACGAAGCTGCCGGCAAGTATCTTATAAATTCTGCGATTTAACACATTGACTATCACGCCAGTCGTGTTATGCAGCGGCGTGGGACGGGCCACATTGGCTTCGGTGCAGTTTCTCGTGTTCGATCAATTCTTCAATTGAGCGTGCCAGGACCGAAAAACCACAGAAAGTACATTTCGCTTCGACAAAGAAGACCTGGTTCTGGACGATGGGACTCCGAATAAAGTTGTGATCTTTGATTTCCATAGAAAATTTCCTTTGACCGAACAACTGGGTGGCGCAACGAAGGCAACCGAAACCGTTTGTCTTCGCCAGATCGTTCGCTCATATGGAGCTGACGCAATACACTTGCCAAAGTGGCGCACAGGCAATTCGTTTCCCTCTGCCTCTCTGCGGTGATTTAGGTCTCATCGCGCAGATCTTTGATGCTCAGTTCGGTTGTCGAGGTCTTTCTGACACTTTTGACCCTTTCAACAGTTCCGTGCTGAACCGTCTAACGAGACTCCCTGATTCGGCGTAACTTAGCACGACTCGGTTCTGGTATGCGGTTTGCATTTAGTGAATGTGAAGCTGCCAAAGCTGTTCGGTGAGATGGTTCACTTTCCTGCGAAGAAAGAGCTTGTGAATTAGGCAGCGCAGTCGCGTGACTGACGCGCCTGAACCGACAAGACGACTCTCGGACCACATTTCCCTTCAACCGAGGAGCGTCCCGATTCAGGCACGCCAGTGACGCGATTGAAGCGGGAATTCAGTAACTCGATTGAGGGGAAAATGACGAAGCAAATATCTACAGGTTTAGTTAGTGCGGTGCTCCTGCTGAATGCGTTTGGCTGCGGCAACGGCAAGGTGAAAGCCGCAGCTCCGCCTCCGCCTCCGGTGGTCAAAGTTGCACCGGTCATTCAAAAAGACGTGCCGGTTCATGGCGAGTGGGTGGGAACTCTCGAAGGCTACGTCAATGCGCAGATTCAGCCTCAAGTGACCGGTTATCTGATTCGCCAGGATTATCACGAAGGGAGCTTGGTCAAAAAAGACCAGCTCCTGTTCGAGATCGATCCTCGTCCATTTCAAGCCGTGCTTGATCAAGCCAAAGGGCAACTCGCGCAAGCCGAAGCGCAAAAAGCGAACGCCGAACTTAACGTCAAGCGTGATATTCCCGAGGCGCAAGCTCATGCCATTCCTCAGAGCCAACTGGATACCGATACACAGGCGCTGCTCGCGGCGAAGGCCGCCGTCGAGGCAGACCAGGCGGCAGTAGAACAAGCCACGATAAATCTTGGCTACACAAGAGTCACTTCCCTGATTAGCGGAATCGCCGGGATCAACACGGTGCAGGTGGGTAACCTGGTAGGACCATCCGCTGTACTCACCGCTGTATCGCAGGTAAGTCCGATCAAAGTTTATTTCCCCATCAGTGAACAGGAATACCTGCGCATGGCGGACGGCGGCGGTCCGGGGAGCGTGGACTTTATGACTCACGCTTCACGGATCCCGTTGCAGTTGACTCTGGCCGATGGGAGCGTCTACCCACATCCCGGCAAAATCATCTTTGCCGATCGGCAGGTAAACACTCAGACAGGGACTATTCAGATTGTGGGCGAGTTCCCCAATTCCAGAAATCTGTTGCGGCCCGGCCAATACGCGCGCATTCAGGCGTCAACCGGAAACATTGATGGAGCGCTGCTGGTGCCGCAGGCGGCAGTGGCTCAGCAGCAAGGAACGTATCAGGTCACTGTGGTCGGCACCGATAACCATGCACAGCTCCGGACCGTACAAGTCGGACCGACTGTGGGCGAGCTCTGGGTGATCACCTCCGGCTTGAAGCCCGGAGAACGCGTGATTGCCGAGGGAGCAGACAAAGTCAAGGGAGGGGGGCTGGTGAACGCCACTCCATATAAAGAAACGGAGGAGCGCTAAGCCATGGCGAACTTTTTCATTCGGCGGCCCATCGTCGCGATCGTGATTGCACTTCTTACCGTTATAGTCGGCGCGATCAGCATCGCAACTTTGCCGGTAGCGCAGTTCCCGCAGATTGCCCCGCCCGAGATCAGGCTGCAAGCTAACTATCCCGGCGCAGACGCGCAGACTCTTGAGCAAGCTGTTGCCACACCCATCGAGCAGCAAGTCAGCGGCGTGGACAACATGTCGTACATGTACTCCCTGAACGTCACTTCGAACCAGTCAACCACGTTGTTCGTCGACTTCGATCTCAAGACTGACCCCAACACGGATCTCCTGCTTACGCAGTCGCGCCAGCAGTTGGCCAACGGTCAATTGCCGCCCGCGGTGAACAGTTACGGAATCAGCCTCAAGAAATCGACCACCGCTCCGCTCATGCTGATCGCTGTGGATTCGCCGAACGGGACTCGCGATGCGACCTATCTGGCGAACTACGCCTACATTAACCTCAACGATCCGATCGGGCGCTTGTACGGCGTCGGCCAGACTCAGGTCTTTGGCGCCGGACAATATGCCATGAGGTTGTGGGTAAAGCCTGACCAGTTGGCGAAGCTCGGTATTACCGTTACGGACATCACTAACGCGCTTCAGGCACAGAACACGGTGAATCCGGCGGGCCAGGTCGGTGGCGAGCCGGCGCAGAGTAACCAGCAATTCACCTATGCCGTGCTGGCTCAAGGCCGCCTGACTTCGCCGGAACAGTTTGGCGACATCATTGTGCGCGAAGCACCGAATGGGGGAACGGTTCGAGTCAGAGACGTGGCCCGAGTCGAACTGGGCACGCAGGACTACAGCTTGAGCGGCCGTCTGAATGGCAAACCCAGTGCTGTTATCGCCGTCTACCAGTTGCCGGGAACCAACGCCGTTCAAACCGTGCAGGGTGTCCGGAAGCTCCTGGAGAAGATGAAGCAAAGCTTCCCACAGGGCGTCGATTACACCGTTTCGCTCGACCAGACGCTCCCGGTCACCGAAGGCATGAAAGAAATCCTCGAGACCCTCGTGATTGCGATCGTGCTGGTCATTTTTGTGGTTTATCTCTTCCTGCAAGACTGGCGCGCCACCCTGATCCCAATGCTGGCCGTGCCTGTCTCACTGATCGGCACATTTGTCGTGTTCCCTCTGTTTGGCTTCTCCATCAATACGCTTTCGATGTTTGGGTTGGTGCTCGCTATTGGCCTGGTGGTCGACGACGCCATCGTGGTGGTGGAAGGGATACAGCATCACATTGAGGAAGGACTGAGTCCGAAAGATGCGTCCATCAAAGCCATGAGCGAGCTTTCCGGGCCGGTCGTGGGTATTGCGCTGGTATTGGCCTCGGTCTTTGTGCCAACTGCTTTCATTCCGGGCATCACCGGCAGGTTGTATCAGCAATTTGCCGTCACCATCGCCATTTCCGTGACTCTTTCGGCTTTTAATGCTTTGACACTCAGCCCGGCGTTAGCGTCGCTGCTGCTCAAGCCAAAGAAGGAGACTCGCGGGCCGCTGGGGAAATTCTTTGCGTGGTTCAACAAATACTGGGACCGCTCGACCGACGACTTCGTTCGTTGGTCGGGTGACTTGATTCGAAAGGCTGCTGTGGTGATGGTGGGCCTTGTAGTCGCCGGCGTTCTAGCCTGGTTCTTTAGCAGTCATCTGCCTACTAGCTTCCTGCCTGATGAAGATCAGGGCTACCTCTACATCAATATGCAGCTGCCCAATTCGGCGTCCATGGAACGCACAGGTGATGCCGCCAGGCAGGTGGAGAAAATACTCGCAAACACGCCGGGAGTTCAGTACACCACGAGCGTCATCGGCTTTAGTTTGCTCAGCTTTGTCCGGACTTCCTATAACGCATTCTTCTTTGTAACGTTCAAGCCCTGGGAGGATCGCAAAACCCAGGCTGAAGAATTTCAAGCCATTAAGGCACATTTGAACCAGGAACTCCGGGGACTACCAGAAGGGACAGTCTTCGGTTTCTCGCCACCAGCCATACCCGGCGTCGGGACAGCCGGTGGCGTTACGTTCGTGCTTGAAGACCGCGCCGGCAAGAATGTCCAGTTTCTTTCGGATAATCTGGCGAAGTTCATGACGGCGGCTCGCAAGCGCCCCGAGATCGGCACGATCTTCACCACATTTATCCCGAGCGTACCTCAGAAGTTTATCAATGTGGACAAGGACAAGGTGTTGAAGCAGGGAGTTAGTTTAACCGACGTCTACAACACCATCCAGGCTTACATGGGTGGCTTGTTCGTCAACTACTACAACGATTTCGGCCGTACCTGGCAGGTGTACGTGGAGGCCGAAGCGCCTTACCGAGCAACCACCAACTATCTCGGACAATTCTATGTCCGCAACAGCCAGGGGCAGAATGTGCCGCTCACCGCGGTGGCTAACTTTGAGAGCCATTACGGCCCCGAGTTCACCATGCGCTACAACGAGTACCGGTCGGCACAAATCAACGTAAGTGCAGCGCCCGGTTACAGCTCCGATCAGGCGACAGCAGCCTTGGAAGACGTTTTCAAGCAGACCATGCCCACTGAAATGGGCTTCGACTACATCGGCATGTCCTACCAGGAGCAAAAGGCTCGACAAGGGGTTCCGTCTTCGGTCATTTTCGGGTTTTCACTGTTGTTCGTTTTTCTGATTTTGGCAGCTCTCTACGAAAGCTGGACCGTGCCTTTCAGCGTGCTGCTCAGCACGCCGGTCGCGGTATTCGGCGCACTCGCTGCGCTCTGGCTGCGTCGCCTTGTGATGGGCCTTTATCTTCCTCAGTACATGGTTCAAATCGAGAACGACGTCTACGCCCAGATCGGCCTGGTAATGCTCATCGGCCTGGCGGCGAAAAATTCGATTCTGATCGTGGCGTTTGCCAAGGAGGACTTCGAACGCGGGATGTCCATCTACGATGCGGCACTTTCCGCGGCGAGGCTTCGCTTCCGGCCCCTCATGATGACCGCGCTCGCCTTTATTTTCGGCTGTGTACCGCTCTGGATAGCTTCCGGGGCAGGCTCGGTAGCACGCCAAATCATGGGCACGGCGGTCATCGGAGGAATGCTTGCCGAAACCTTTATTGGCAGATTCTTTGTTCCCGCGATTTTCTACGTGGTTGAGAAGGTCTCAGGCGCTGAGCGAGGGGGAGCATTACCACTCGCGCCCGCCGAAGCGCCCGGTCAGGGGGACTAACTATGAATAATAAGGTTGCGCTCTTAGGAATTGTTGCCGTGCTAATTCTCGAGTCCGGCTGCATGATGGGGCCGAAGTATAAGCGTCCGGCTGTGGATGTTCCGCAGGAATACCGTGCACCCGCTCCGCAACAGGCCGCGCAAGCCTCGTCGCTGGGCAACGAGCAATGGTGGCAGGTGTATCAGGATCCGGTGCTCACGCAACTGATTCATACTGCCATTGCGCAGAATTATGACGTGCGCATTGCCGCGGCCCGCGTGCTTGAGGCGCAAGCGCAAGTTGGCATTACTCGCGCCAATCAACTCCCCTCGGCAAGTGTGGGCGCGGATGTTTTTAGCGAGCAAAACCCGAAGATAACCCACCTCTTTCCCGCATACCAAGTCAATGGTGGCGAACTGAACCTGTCCGTCATCTGGAATCTCGACTTCTGGGGAAAATATCGCCGGCAAACCGAAGCGGCCCGCGCCCAGCTGCTTGCCTCTGAGTGGGGCCAGCGAGCGGTGATTTCGTCACTGGTTGCTAACGTGGCGACGGCCTATTTCCAGCTTCGCGCTCTTGACAGCGAGCTTGAAATATCGCAGCGCACACTTGGGTCTCGCCAACAATCTGTTCACTTGACTCAGACGCTTGAAAGCCATGGTGGGGCCTCAGGGCTCGACGTAAGTCAGGCAGAGCAACTCGTCTATACCGCGTCGGAGACGATCCCCGATCTCGAACGGCAGGTTCAGCAACAGGAAAACGTGCTTAGCGTTCTGCTGGGCGAAAATCCCCAATCCGTTCCTCGCGGACGCGTGCTGACCGAACAGCCCACCCCCCAGAACGTTCCGTCCGGTCTGCCATCAGAATTACTAGAGCGCCGGCCGGACGTCCGCGAGGTCGAGGAGGACATGGTCGCCGCCAACGCGCAAATTGGCGTGGCGAAAGCCGCATTCTTCCCCAGCCTGTCACTTACTGGACTGGGAGGGCTTGAGAGCAACGCCTTGCATCAGTTCATCACGCAGCCCTCTGAAACCTGGTACGCGGCCTTCAACGTGAGTCAACCGGTCTTCGAAGGTGGTGCGCTCCGTTCGCAACTCAGGCTGGCCCGCGCCAATTGGCAGGAAGCCACGCTTACTTATCAGCAGACCGTTCAGAACGCTCTGGAACAGGTTTCCAATTCACTCGTCGCATCTCAAAAAAATCGGGAGTTTCGCGAACAGCAGGAGTTGCTTACGCAAGCCGCACAGCAGACCGATCAACTTTCCGAGGTCCTTTATAAGAATGGCGGCGCGAGCTATCTCCAGGTACTGACCAGCGAAACCAATTACTTCTCGGCGGAACTCAACCTGGTACAAGCCCAGCTTAACGAGCGGTTAGCACTCGTGCAGCTTTACCAGTCGCTGGGAGGAGGGTGGCAGCAATAGGGAGTCATCCTATGAAACGCATACGCGGTTTAGTCGCTGGATCTGTTCACAGTTCAGCCTCGCCAGAGATCCGAGATTAAGCTCGATGAGTTGGAGAGAGGAGGTGCAAAAGCTTATTGGACCCAAATGGACCAGATTGGCTTCTGGGTTCTCTGTAAACCATTTCAAAAGAATTGGCGGGGACGACGGGACTCGAACCCGCGGCCTCTGCCGTGAACAGGGCAACAATTAGGATGTAACTGATTGATATCAAACGGTGTCGGCGGACATCGTTTGATACCACAAGGTACTGCAGGTCACTTTTTATCGTCCCCTTAACGGCCCCCAGATTTTCCCAGCGGGAGTCTGAGCCCTGACAAAAACAATCACCCGTCACATTAACCTTAGGATCGTTGTTACCGTAGCGTCCGCGGATACGCCGGTCACAGAACGAATAGTGCTTACCGCGAACGGCCGCCGCTCTGCCAAGGTTTCTATGCGCTGAAAAGCTTGACCTTGCGCCGCATCATAAAGCCAAATACATTGCGACTGAACTCAGTACGATCGAGACTCTGGTCAGTATCTACAAGCCGATCTGATCACCGTAGACTTGCCTGCGAGGTAAACCGGGACGACTGAGGACGATATCCGTTGCGCGTGCGGATCTTGTATCCGCCCGGATGTTCGCCTACTAGTTTAACTGTGATCGCACGCCAAGCGGAGTTCGGATTTGTCTTCGGGTAGTAGCTTAGGGAATAAAGGTGCGCCAAATCGTCCCGGACCGAGGCAAACGCACGGTGTTCGTCCCGCCAGCTCTTGGCAAAGTACGCCTTACCGCCTGTCGCCGCCGTCATGCGTTCAAATACCGCGGTGGACAGTGGCTCGATTTCGGCTTCTCGCGTACTGATCATGTAAATGGAAACGCCGGCGGACTGGGCGAATTCCGCGACATCTTCGGGTGGAACTACGCTTGAGTTGTCGGGGCCGTTAGAGAACACCACCACAACTTTTCTGCCCTGGTATTGACTCGCATCCTTTAGCGTCAGCAACAGCGTGTTGTAAAGCGCGGCTTCGTCTCCGGCGACCGTCGAGCGGATGGCCCGCAACACCTGCGACCGGTCAGGGGTGAGAGTGGCAGCGCGCGACAAATCCCGGCTGTAGGAATAGAAGGCAATCTTGTCCGCGCTGCCCAGCGAACGAACAAATTCCGTGATCGCATCTTGTGCGAAGACAAAGCCGCGATACATATAATTGCTGGTATCGAACAGAACGAATACGTTCGCACCCGCGACCAAAGCGTCAAGCGTCTGAGGCGAGTCTACGGCAGAAGATCCTTTACTCAAATCACTTCCCCGGTCCGAAGATCCGCTCGCGCCGATCAGACTAACGGCAGGTTCGTTGCCTTCCGCAAAAGTCGCAATTTTCTCGGTTATTCCATCTTCGACAACGGAAAAATCCTTGGGTTTAAGACCAGTAACGTAGTTTCCTTTTTTGTCAGTCACGGCCACGTTGAGCTGGACGAGGTTTACAACGACGTGGAGATCGGGACTCTCTTGAGCCTCGAATCCACTTCCGTGGCCGACGAAGAGAAGCGAAAACAAACGAAGCAAAAACAGGGTTTTCCGTCTCATGACTCTAACTTCCTACTCTGCTCGCCATTCGGTGGGACCGTTGGATTACATCGCCAACTTGGCCAAAACTAGTCAAGGCCGAACCGATCCGAAGCCGGTCAGCGAAGCTATCTTTCCATTCCTAAAGTCTTCGGCAGTCTCGTGCATCGCGCGAAGCACCGCTGGCCAGTCTTCCAAATCGGTAGCGGAGATCTTCTCGACCATCGTTCGAGTCAAATGCGGAACCAACTGGTTTAGCGTTACAGCGGGAAGCCCGGTTTCGTCAGCCAGGCGAGCCCAATACAGATTGCACGAATCCCAGGACTCGGCCATCAAACGGCTGGAGTATCCCATGTAGTTGGGCAAAGGCCCAACATTCATTAGCTCGCTCCCGTAGGTCTGAGCCAGCACGGGATGCGGCACACCAAAATCATGCGACAACCGCTTGAAACTGACCTGTTCGGGATTCTGCCGGGAAAGAGTTAGCAGCTCCCGACCCGCCGTTCCCCAGGAATTTCGGTCTTCGGGATGCTGGCGCTGAAACTCTGCGGTCAGATAGAACATGTCCGCAGGCATCAACTGCGCGAGGATTTCCGGCGCATGTCCAGTCCGCAGGGCGTACTCAATTTGTGCTGATCGTTGGGGACTCATCCGATCCGACAGGATGGTCACGACCATGCTGCGAAGATTCTCGTCTTTTGTCGAAGCATTCAGGAGTTCTTCGCCCGCTCGCTGATACAGCGCCACCGCATGAAGTTCGTTCTGGCTGACATTCCACCAGCGGGGCAGGATCGCACTGGTCAGCAGAGCCGGCGTCAACTCCTTCCAGATGAGAGCCTGTACATTCTCCGGCGTAATAAAATCCTGTTCCAGATCAGCGAGAACGTAGGGGAGATCCGCCAGGGAGCCAACGAAATGAGCTCCTCCCCCGGCAGGCGAGCCTTGGCCGAGCAGTTGCGGAGTCTGCCAGACCGTCTTTACTCCAAGCAAAGTCTCTGCGGCAAAGTCATGTGAGCGAACCAGAAGTGGGTTGTTCAGCAGGGCCTGAGCGCCAGGTGGCTCGTAATAGGCATAGTTCAGACCAACCAGAGTGTCTCTCAAAAAGGACGCGAGCTGCCCACGGGCGTCTTCCAGTTGGGCCCGCGTAGGAGCCGGAGATGTAAGCACTTTTGCCACGTCGGCTCGCATCTGCACTTCGGTGTGATGGTTGTTATAAACTCCTGCCCCCCATTCCGTTCTCTCGCTATTCGTGAAAATGGGTCGCGGCATCTCGAATTCGCGAATCTCTCCGACCTCATGCATCACGAAGTCGTCCGGAGATTTACCTTCCGCCTTTTCGTTCAAAGAGTTTCCCAACGCAAGCAACGTATCGAGAGAAACCAGTCGCTGGCTCTCCAACACTGAACGGATCTGAAGGGCAAGTTCTCTGTGTATCTTTGTTCCTTCCGCGCTGGTCTGCCGGGGTCCTGCAAGCAATTCGATGATTTCATCCTGTGAAACTCTGCCCTCGCCGGTGGCCGATCGAACCAGTTCTGCAAGAGAGACTCGTCCCGCGCTATACAACTGGGCTCCTGATCGCACCCTGGCGAACGGCCTAATGACCTGCTGCCACGAATCGTCGAGGCGCGAATTTGGGATTTGCCCCTGCCGGGCCAGGATCTGCCAGATTCCGATATTCGCCTGAAAGATACCAAGCGCATTGCCTCGTACGGCAATGGGAACGCTGTTTAAGGCTTCAGCCGTTTCCAGAAATGTGACAATCGATGTGTCGCTCAACGCTGAAAACTCTGAGAAGATCCGATATTGATCGCCAAACTCCGCAAATCGTTTTGCTAACAAGCCCACAGTGGCAGGAGTGAGTCGATCTTCGCGAGGTCGTCCGCTTTCGATCGCGCTGAGCGCCATGTAGATCTGGAGTGGGCCCTCGTCTGTAGTCGCACGAGCAAGTGCAAACATTCTTTGCACCAGCTGATCTGCGCCGATCAAGTGGCTATTATGCCTGATCCAGTTGCGCGCAACACGCGAGTCGTTATTTTGCCGAAGAATCTCGCCCCACTGCTGAAGATTTCCCGGAACCAGCGGTTCACCGGTGGGCTCAAACTGAAGCCGGGCGGCTAAAAGAAGCAATCCCGGCGCTGGTCTCATGATTCCGGTGGTCGCGCTAGCCGTCGGTCCTACACTCCGCAGAGCTTCGTAGAAAGGTCGCAGCCGATCTGGTCCCGTCAAGTATGCCTGACGGCTTCTACTCACGCGCGAAAGCACGTCGAAATAGGCGCTCAGCCAGCCCTTATCGCTAGCCAGCAATTTCTGGACGAATGCTAAAGGTGAGGCCGGACTAACCCCAACCAAATCCTTCCATGCGGATTCCGCCGGACCTCCTCCCGGAACAAGTACCCGCCCATGACGAATGCAAATGCGGCTGCCGTAAAAATCAAGGACCGCGGCATAGGGCTGGAGATTCGCCAGGCCAATCGATTGCTGAAAAAATGTTTCCGTTTCAGGATCGAGTTTGGAGAGCGCCCAATAAAGGCGTGCGAGAATCGGATCGTTTATCAATGTATCGATCAGATCTTTGCTGGCTTCGTTGGAATTCTTCCGGCTGGCCATGGTCCAATCACCCGCGGCAAACAGCACCGGTACGGCTGAACCTGCGTACGGGTATTCGAACGGCTTACCTCCCTGCAGCGTCTGCTCCAGTTCGGGTAGAGGAAAGCCAGAATCGATTGTCAGAAAGGCTCTTTCGGCATCCGCCGTCTGCAACGACGTATCCGGCTTTCCGCAGTCCGGCCGCGCCCGGTAACCAAGAACAAGCAGAAGCGGCTTCGCGTCTTCGCAACTGGAAGCATGAATCTTCCCGTCATTTGCGACCAGGATCGAAAGATCCCTGGCCTGGACGACATATCGGCTTAGCAGCACGAGGAATTCAGTTTTCTTAGAACCCTCATAACCCTGCATAAACACATTCCGGCTCAACAAAGGCAGTACTTCTTCTGGCGTAATCTTTTGACTGATCCCCGCCATGCGCAAGAATGATCGCAGCGGACCCGGGATCATGAACTGGGATTGCGTTGCGACAGCACTGTCCGCAAGCGATGTGGAATTTGCCGCGGCTGCCTCCGGGGCAGCCGAGCCATCAAGACCTGCAGCCCGAGCCGATAGCCAATGGCCGGAGAGGACTGAAGCGACGACAAGAAAGGAGAGGCAACGAGGGACCTTCACGGCTGGATTCCTCTGAGAGCCGGCAAGTGCTAACGCAATCGTTTGTTCGTCGCGAAGAGCAGGGATCGTACTATCCGCGAGACGAGTCGTACCGTCTTTGAGTTGCGATTGCCGATCCGTATTTCAAATTTCAATTGCCGCCACAATAACTCAACTTTCCCGATTATCCAAGCAATTTCGCCAGAATTCGGGTTACTAAACCATATTGAACGGATGATGAAGTCGATCTGATTGTTTTGTCACATTAGTTTTGTCACACCGTGACAAGCTCGTAATACCGTTTCCTGTTCAGGTGAAATCGGTTCTGTCCCTCAAGTCGAGACATAGAAAAATCACAGACCCCCGCTTCATTGAAAATCTTAGAAGCGCTATGTCGAAGATAATGTCGTACTGTGCCTAAGGATTTATCGGCCCGACGAAGACAAGACGTGGTTCCTCGAAGGTGCAGACGATATTCTTAAGGTATACGAGGAGGACGCAAAACACCGAGTAACGTAAAGCCACATCGCTCAGCTTGGCTGAAGAAGCAAGGGAAAGCGGGGCTAACGACGCAACTCCCGGAGCCGGAAATAAACTGCTCGATCTGTGGTAAACCAGTCACGCTTGAAACTGCCAAGACAGATGAATTAGGGCGAGCCGCACACGACGAATGTTATCTCCTCAAGCTTGGTATTAAGCCCGACCGCAACTACGTGCAAGCGTCGGAATCACGGCGCGATACGACGTTGCGGCTTCTATGATGCGACATGAAGGGTGCATGCGGATATCCAGTTTGATGCTTATGATAGGGGCTGATTGACCGATGAAAATTCCCACAGAGCCTATCGGAAACATCCCGAGACCCTTCGAGTTGATCAAAGCAATTGCGGAAACCGGAGACTCGCCGACCCAAAGCTTGATTCCCTTTACGAAGACGCGATCCGGGACACGATTCAGGAGCTCGAAGCCACAGGTTCGCCAATTATCAGTGATGGCGAACAGCGCAAGTATCACAATTTCTGGACGTATTCCGTACACGGATTGCCAAACACCGCGCCGGATGGTTTCAAAATCCCATTTTCGGCAGGGCACGTGCGTCGAAAAGGCCAGCCTAGCGGGCAGCATCTTTTGGGTTTTGTTAGAGGCTCTTAGAATTGGTTTTTCTTGGCGTCGCGGCAACGATTATCGGTTCAGGAGTTCTGCTTCGGAGATACGAGCAGCTTCTCTACGACGGTCAGATCGTCCTGCGCAGTTGCACAGTTTCGAAATCGAACATCATCACGGCCCTATCGGGAATCGCGTCGACAAACCTCACGGCAATGGTGTGCTTTTCTGGTTCGAGGTGGATGACTTTGACGCGGTGATGCAGCGTGCTAATGATATGCGCGCCGAAATCATGCGGTCCGCCCTCGCAATCCTCCCGATGGCGAAGGTGGCCCCAACCACTGGGGGTGTTGGATGGGCGCCCCGGACAGCTATACCAGCCCTTATGGAAACCGCCGACGGCGCTTGGCGGCCACACCCTGATCTATTCACCTGGCGGGAATTATCGAGTCTGCAGCGGCTGCCGCGAGGTTCATTGACGACGTGACAGTATTTATCATCAAGCGCAGTAGTATAGCGCCGCGATTCTGTCGGTGGAAAAGAGAAAAGCCCCGTTCTCTGCTAGGAGAAGGGGCCTAAAACCATGATGGGTAGGTTTAGCTTGCGCGTTGCATCGGTCGATCGCTCTTTGAAAAGTCTGCGCTTGCTTCGCCAGTGGAGGCGATATCTTGAGCACCAGTTCGCTCAAGAATGTCCTTGGCTTTCTTGGTCCACTCAGAACTATCGGAGTGCACTGAGAGCAGGATGCCGCCTTCTTTAATGCGACCTTCATAGCGCTTGGCCTCGTATTCTGGGATGCCCATGCCGATAAGCGCTCCAGTAATGCCGCCTACTGCCCCGCCCACTCCAACGCCTGCTAGCGCTGCCATGATCGGACCTGCGGCAATAAATGGACCTAAGCCGGGAATGGCTAATGCCCCAATTCCGGCCAGCCAACCAAGTCCGCCGCCGACAATCGCACCGGTAGTTGCGCCAGTCGTTGCACCTTCCGGGGCTTTGGTTTCCTTTTTGTGGGCGAAGTCCTTGGTGCCTTCGTTTTCAGGGAATAGTACGGAGATGTCAGTATTGCGAAACCCCGCCGCCTGTAAAGCGTCTACTCCACCTTCCACACTCGCGTACGCGGGATAAATTCCAAATACCGCTGTATTTTTTCCTGCCATAATGAAAGCCCTCCTTCGGGATTATTGTTTCGGTTGGACATCTATTTCGCTTGTTACCTTGTCGGCTCCTGCGACTTGAGCCGCTTTTTGCTCGATAGCCCTCTTCTCTTCCTCCGAGCGGACCGGCCCCTTAAGCGTGACCGTGCCATTCTGCGTGATTACTTTCACATTGTGGCCGTAGGTCGAAAGCGACTTGTCTTTTTCAATTGATTTGCGGATCTGCTGCGAAATGTAGCGATCCGACGGATTTGATTTTTGTTCATCCGCCGTCGGTTCACTCGCACTTCGGTCCCGTTGATTGGTTTTGGTATTGTCGGGCTGTGGCGCAGGCGATTGCCCCATTTGGTCCTGCGCTCCCGCCATTATTCCGCCCCCGAGAATCGAGATTAGTAAAACCACGCGAATCGTGGCGCTCAAATCCGGTTTCATATCATCCCCTCGTTTCCTAATCTTGTCTTGTCCATTGCATGGATCAGTCAACTTCGCCTCAAAATGCTTCCGACTTAAAGTGTTACCCCGCCAAGTGTTACCCCGCCCTTCGCTTTACGTCAGAGGTTAGTTGCTAAAAACTGCTGAGACGCCTGAAGTATTTTGTCGGATGACGAAGGCTGACAGAGGTCAGCCTTCGCAACCGGCACATACGCTAGGCAGATTTCCGCAACTTCGCCTTGCTTCCCGCAGCCTTCTTCCGGATCCCGGATTTCATGGCTTCTCCGGCAGCTTCCTTATTAAGCTCTCCAACGTCGTTAAGATGTTCGACGCCTTGGTCCAGGACAGGAGAGTCCACAATTTCCCAGTCACGGCCTTCATTCCATGGACCACGCGCATCGGTTTCGCCCTCATCGCCAATGCCAGTCGAGTCGTTGAAATATTGATCGACTAGCACGGGTGTGGGAGCGATCTTGCCAATCGAAAAAGGATCCTTGCCCATGCTTTCCAGTGCCGCGGTGAACGCCTTCATATGGGTGATCTCGCGGGTCATCAGGAATTGCAAGGTGTCCACGGTGCCAGGATCATCAGTAAAGTTAATGAGCCGCTCGTAAACGATTTTGGCGCGAGCCTCTGCTGCAATATTGCTTCGCAGGTCAACATCGAGTTCCCCCGTGATTTTCAAATAGTCTGCAGTCCAGGCATCACCCATCGAATTGAAGAGATTGACGCCTCCGCCGCCCGCAATAGCGATGAGCGGATCGACTTCGGCAGCATCGCGGCTGAATTTTAAGGGCTTGATGTGCATGCGCGCGAGTGTGCCGACGACTTCGAGGTGACTAAGCTCCTCGGTGCCGATATCCATGAGCAGGTCTTTACGTTCTGCGTCGTCGCAATTAAGTCCCTGGACGGAATACTGCATGGCCGCAGCGAGCTCACCGTTCGCCCCGCCGAATTGCTCCAGCAGCATGTTGCCAAACTTCGGATCAGGCTTTCCAACATTTACGGTGTACATCAGCTTTTTTATGTGATGGTACATAACTTCATCTCCCTCTTTTCCTGCGAACGATTCCTACGGTTATGACCGAAGGGTGGGTGCGATACAAGTGTGTTGTCTTCTTCTATTTCTATGTTTCTATTCATACCTTTGATAAGGAAGGAGGCCAATCAGCCGCGTCGCGTAGAAACTCCTCCATTTTCCTGTATCGCTGATCCTCGGATGCGCCATACGAAAATACCAAATCGCCAGTAGGACGGTGAATCGCTTATTAACTGTCTGTAGGCGTAGACTGCGAGAGCAGGCTGTTTGCGGAAGAGTTGCCCAATTGGAAAAGCAAGCGGTTGGCGTGCTGAGTAGGTTTGTAGTGGCCAATGACATGGATGCCAAGGTCAAGCAAGCTTTCATTCTCCGTCCGCATTTTGTCGATGATGCCGCAGGTTTTGTCCGGATGGATGTCCTCAGCCCAGAAGACATGCCGAATGAAATCTGGCTGATAACCTATTGGGTCGATATCGCAAGCTATCGGACCTGGCATACAAGTCACGCTTATCATGAATCGCACGCCGGAATACCGAAGGGATTGAAGCTTGTGCCGGGCAGCGCTTCCTTGCGTATATTCAATCTCATTGCGTCCTAAGTAATAATGATGTCCGGAATAAAGGGCAGAGGCGTGTGAGTTGTTTGTGCGTCCGGCCCCGATCTGTTTCAGTCTGAGCCACGCAGCCTTCAATTCACCGAACCAAGGGCAATCAAGCGAAACGGCAATGTAGCTCGCCAACCCTCCGTGAAGTCAGCAGCTGTTGGGTCGTGGAATCGATGTCGGGATCACTCGAAGCAATGCGCGATTTCCTTATTGAACGGCAGGAGGATCTCGCGCGCGAAATTGTTGAGCGTCACTGGAAATTGAGCCCCGCTCTGGAACAACGGTATGGGCAAAAAGGGAGGGCGAGATGCTTGGAAGATGCTCGTTACCACCTCCGGTATCTCTCCGAATCGATAGGAGCGGGAGAGCCGGCACTGTTCGTGCACTACGCCACATGGGCCAAGACAATGCTTCTCGCGCGCGGTATCGCCGTTGAAGATCTGGTGGCAAATCTCGAGGTGATGTTAGAAGTCTTGGGAAAAGGGCTTCCTGCATCGATGCAAATACCGGCAGTGGATTATCTGAAGTCGGCCATTGGAAGTCTCACACTCGCGAGCGATAGCCCATCGTTTCTCGACCGTTCCCAACCGCTAGCTGAACTTGCCAATCAGTACTTAAGCGCGCTTCTTCGCTATGATCGGCACTCGGCATCGGCTCTCATCCTGGCAGCCGTGGAAAACAAAGTCAGTATCAAGGAAATCTATAGCCATGTTTTCGAGCGTTGCCAGTACGAGATTGGCCGTCTCTGGCAATCGAACGTTGTCAGCATCGCGCAGGAGCACTATTGCACCGCTTCCACGCAGCTCATTATGTCGCAGCTCTATCCCTACATTTTTCGTGCAGAACGAATCTTCCGAGGCACGATTGTGGCTGCCTGCGTGAGTGGAGAGCTGCATGAAATAGGGGCGCGCATGCTATGCGACCTGCTCGAAATGGAAGGCTGGATGACAATCTATCTCGGCGCCAATGTGCCGACAGCGGGCATTGTCGATGTGCTTCGCGACAACCATTCGAATATTCTCGCCATCTCTGCGTCCATGACTTTCCACATCCGCGCAGTGCGGGACGTGATAGCGGCAGTGCGTTTGGCGAGTCCGACAACGACCATCCTCGTCGGCGGTTACGCTTTCAAAATTGCGCCCAATCTCTGGCGCAATGTCGGGGCCGACTACTGGGCAAAGGATGCCTCCAACGCGATATCTCTGATAGTTGGGCTCGACGACAAGATGGCTAAGGCCCGCTAGCCGAATCCTTCGCAGGACGACGGATGGCTGATACTAAAGCCCGATCGTAAGGTTCAAGGGATGGATGTTATGGATGCAGAGTTTTTGGATGGCGTGGATAGCGGCGACGTGGATAGTAACGACCGTCTGTATAGCGAGCTCTCCCGTGTAAACAATGAGCTGATCAATGCCCAGCGGGATCTGGTCCAAAGAAACGTTCGACTTGAACGTGCCGAGGAGGCCCTGCGCAAGGCCCATGACGACCTGGAGCGGCAGGTCCGGGAGCGAACCACTGAATTAGAAAATACCTTCTCGGCTTTTCAAGACGAAGTCAGCATTCACCAGAAGACAGAAGAAAAATTACGAGAGCTATCGCTGACCGTACTGCGCATTCAGGACGAAGAACGGCGTCGGGTAGCGCGGGACTTGCACGATACCGTCGGCCAAACCCTGACCGCCTTGAAACTGACCCTGAGTGCGCTTCAAGACACAGTGGCCCGGCATCCTCAAACCGTCGAATTCTTTACCGAACTCAATGGACTTGCCGATCAGGCTCTTCAGGAAATCCGTACCACGTCGTACCTCTTGCATCCTCCGCTTCTGGACGAGTCAGGCTTTGCCGCCGCCGCTTCCTGGTACGTCGAAGGATTCAATAAGCGTAGCGCTACTCAGGTGCAGCTCCAGTTGCCGGAGCGCATTCGCCTTCCCAGTTCGGTTGAAATTGTCTTATTCAGGGTCTTGCAGGAGAGTCTGACGAACATCATCAAACATGCAGGATCGGCCACGGTTGATGTACTTCTTCAAGTCGACCAAAACATAATTTCTCTTTCAGTGAGGGACTATGGCAAGGGAATTTCAGCCGAGCGACTTGCGAAGATGCATGGCAGTGGATCGGATGTCGGAGTCGGGATCGCTGGTATGCGCGAAAGGCTTAAGGAATTGGGGGGGAAGCTAGAAATCGACTCCGATTCCACAGGTACCCTGTTAAGGGCCTCCATACCCTTGTCCAAAGCCGTTTAGCTGATCAGAATGCGATGTGCGTCGGGTTCGGCCGTTTACCTTCATTCGTTCTCAGCTTCGATGGGTTCTGACCTAGCGGTCTGCTAGCTCGCTCGTTCGAACAGGGCCGCCGCGCCTTGCCCGCCACCAACACACATGGTGACTATGCCGTAACGAGCCTTGCGGCTGGCCATTGCATTCGCGAGAGTACCAACCATGCGGGAACCAGTCATACCGAAGGGATGGCCGATGGAAATAGAGCCACCGTTCACATTTAGTTTTTCAGGATCAATGCCGAGACGGTCACGGCAATATATAACTTGGACGGCGAAAGCTTCGTTGAGTTCCCAAAGATCAATGTCGTTTATTCTTAGGCCAGCGCGCTTAAGTAGTTTGGGCACAGCAAAGACTGGCCCAATCCCCATTTCATCGGGTTCACAGCCCGAGATTTGGAAGCCGCGAAACACTAATTTGTACGGAATTCCCAAGTCGTCGGCTCGTTTGCGAAACATTAAGATGGCGGCAGAAGCGCCATCGGAAAGCTGAGAAGAGTTTCCCGCTGTTACGCTGCCTTGCCCACTGTCTGGATCGAAATGGGGCCTGAGCGCAAGAAGCCCCTCGATCGTGGTGTCGGGACGATTGCATTCGTCACGATTCACACAGACTTCTTCGGTGCCCACAATCTCGGCGGTTCTTTTATCCAAAATTCCGCGCGTCACCTTTACTGGAGCGATTTCCGCATCGAAAAAACCCTCACGCTGAGCACGCGCGGTGCGTTGCTGGCTCAACAGTGAGTATTCGTCTTGAACTTTGCGATCTATTCTGTACCGCCGGGCAACGTTTTCGGCGGTATTGCCCATGACCATATAAATACCGGGAATAGCTTTCTCGAGCACAGGATGTGGATTATTGTCGCGAGTCAGCATTGTGATGCTTTCAACCCCGCCGCCAATGGCCGCGTCGACGCCTTCACAAATGATTTGATGGGCAGCGACGCAGATGGCTTGCAGGCCGGAGGAACAGAACCGATTAATTGTGGTGCCGGCAACAGAAACAGGAAGGCCAGCCAGCATCGCCGCAGTTCTGCCTATGTTGTGACCCTGGACACCGTGTGGTTGACCGCAACCTAAAATCACATCGTCAATTTCTGCAGGGTCAAGCTTTGGCGTTTTCGAGAGGACGTCCTTAATGCAGTGCGCGGCAAGATCTTCTGGCCGAGTCAAATTGAACGATCCACGAAAAGATTTGGCCAGAGCGGTGCGCGAACTGGCGACTACAACAGCTTCTCTCATCCCTACACTCCAAATATTGGCGATCCGGTGCGGACACGCTGACAAATTGATGAAGTTGCTATGACGATATGGCCGCAGCTTCCGGCTTGCCAAACTCGGCAAACGTCCTGCCCTGCTCAGCAAGTTGCTTGAGCAACGGCGCAGGCTCCCACGTTTCCCCATGAAGATTGTGAAACTGCAAGATGCGCTGATAGACTGTTTTCAAACCTAGAGTATCGGCATACCACATGGGGCCGCCGCGATAGGCTGGGAACCCGTAACCATTGATATAGATGATGTCGATATCTGAAGCCCGCAATGCATATCCTTCCTGCAAAATGCGCGCACCTTCATTCACTAATGCCAGGATGCAACGATCGGCGATTTCTTCGGTGGAGATTTGACGCTGCGGCACGCCCGCCTCGGCAACCCACTCTGACAATAGTTGATCGACGAGAGGATCGGTAGTTGCGCGTCGTTGCGTATCGTATTTGTACCAACCCGCCTCCGTTTTCTGGCCGTAGCGTCCCAGTTCACAGAGCTTATCCTCGGCAAAGGGCTGCCGGATTCCCGGCTTCTCGAGATGACGATGCTCCTGGCGAATACGCCAGCGCACGTCAAGACCAGCAAGATCGGCCGTGGCCAGCGGCCCCATCACCATCCCGAAATCGGTGAGAGCTGCATCCACAGCTTCGATAGCAGCACCTTCCTCAACCAGGAATTGGGCTTCCCGACGGTAGGGGCCGAACATACGATTTCCCACGAAGCCTCGACAGTTTCCCACCAGCACTCCAACCTTGCCGAGAGTTTTTGCAAGACGCATGCAGGTCGCGATGACTTCTTTGGACGTGGCTTTGCCCCGGACGATTTCGAGCAGACGCATTACGTTGGCGGGGCTGAAGAAGTGTGTGCCAACTACAGTCCCGGGGCGCGCAGTGGACGAAGCGATTTCATCGATGCTTAGGCTGGAAGTATTGCTGGCGAGAATTGCGCCGGATTTGCAATGGCGATCAAGTTCTTTAAATACTTCTTTCTTCAGGGTCATACTTTCGAATACCGCTTCGATCACGAGATCGACATTGGCTAGCTGCTCGTACGAAAGTATGGGCTGAATGCGCTTAAGGTTTTCCTCCACAGCTCTGGCAGTGAAACGCCCTCGCTTTAGCGATCTCGTATAGTTCGAGCGAATTGTTTCTAATCCGCGATCGAGCGCGAACTGATTGGTTTCCTTCAAAAAGACCGGGATGCCGGCATTAGCCAGGACCATGGCTATGCCGGCTCCCATCGTGCCTCCGCCGATCACGGCAGCGGATTCTACCGGAATCGACGGAGTTCCATCGGAGATGTCGGGAATCTTGCGGACTTCACGCTCGCTGAAGAAAACATGGATGAGGGCCTTCGATTGTTCAGAGAAAAGACACTCCATAAAGAGCCGTTGCTCCTCGAGGCATCCCTCAGCGAACGGCATTTTGGCGGCAGCTTCGATAGCATCAATGGCCGCCTGTGGAGCTTTCAACCCGCGATATTTTTTGGCGGCTGCTTCCCGGGCAGCGGCAAACAGTTCGGCATTAGCGCCGAGATTCTGGGTACGAGCGCGAGTCATGGGAACAGGTTTACCGGCGACCTTTTGTGCAAAGGCGATCGCTCCGGCAAGAAGGTCACCATCGATAATCTCGTCAACGATGTTTGCCTTTAAAGCGTCTTCAGCATTTATGGGATTGCCTGTCACACACATTTCCAACGCGACGGCGACCCCAGCCAGTCTGGGCAGACGCTGAGTGCCACCAGCGCCTGGGATGAGCCCGAGTTTTACTTCCGGCTGACCAACTTGCGCCGTGCTCAAGGCAACGCGGTAGTGTGCCGACATTGCCAGTTCGAGGCCGCCTCCGAATGCAGTTCCGTGAATGGCGGCAATGATGGGCTTACAACTGTCCTCGAGCTTCAGAAATAGAGGCTGACGCCCCGGTCCGCGCGGGGCTCCCGCAGTGATCTTGCTAAACTCCTTTATATCGGCACCAGCCACAAAGGTGCGACCCCCTCCTATCAGCACCGCTACTTTTACCGTTTCATCGCCGGCAACTTGATCGAGTGCTTCGGAAATTCCTTCGGGAACGCCGGGGCTCAGTGCGTTCACCGGAGGATTGGTGATGGTGATCACAGCGATGCCGTCTTGTTTTGTAAGCTCTACCAGATTGCTCATCAAGACCTTCACTTTTATTACGGCTTATCCTTGTCGCCCCTAATCGGTAACGGTGTAGAAACCGGCGGTTGGATGGGGAACAAAGAGAATGCAAAGCGCGATCGAATCTAAATATGCTGCGCCTGCGCTTTAAATTCCTTTATTATTTCTCGAGCGATAATCAGCAACTGGATTTCGGTTGCGCCCTCGTAAATTCGGAGGGGCCTTATCTCCCGGTAAAGCCGTTCGACTGGTTCTCCATTGACTACGCCCAGTCCTCCCAAGAGCTGAACAGCGGCGTCGATTACTTTCTGTGCGGTTTCGGTAGCGGTCAGTTTCGCCATGGCGGCTTCGGCGGTAACCGAATGGCCGGTATCGCGCAGCCAGGCCGCACGATATGTCAACAGCGCTGCCGCGTCGATTCCGGTGGCCATTTCCGCCAGCTTTGCTTGCGTCAATTGAAAATCAGAGAGCAATTGACCAAACATTTTTCTCGAAACCGATCGCCGGAGCGCATGGCGCAAGGCACTGCGCGCAAACCCCGTAGCGGCCGCCGCCACGGAGGTACGAAAAACGTCGAGCGTTGACATGGCGATCTTAAAACCGTGGCCTGGCAATCCGATTCTGTGCGATGCAGGAATGCGACAATCGGTAAATGTCAGACGAGCTAATGGGTGAGGGGCGATAACCTTTATCATCTCGGCAACCGCAAAACCGGGTGATCCTGCTTCGACGATAAAAGCGGAGATTCCCTTGGCGCCTGGAGCTTCACCGGTGCGCACAAAAGTCACGTAGAAGTCTGCGATCCCCCCATTCGAGACCCACATCTTCTCGCCGTTCAAAATATAGTCGCCCCCTTCGCTCCGGGCAGCGCATTGGAGTGCGGCGACATCGGAACCGGCTGCAAGCTCAGAGAGCGCGAAGGCCGCAATCGCCGTACCTTTAGCGACCCGAGGAAGATAAGTTTTCTTCTGAACTTCGTCCCCGAACAGACTGATAGCTCCAGAGCCCAGGCCCTGAGTTGCAAATACCAAATCCCCCAATCCGGAATGTTCGGCCAGCGCCTCACGAATCAGGCAAAAGGAGCGTGTGTCGATCGCATCCGCTGCCCCTCCGAGAGACTTTCCAGCAATCACATATTTGAGCCAACCGGCATCCCCAAGTTGGGACACAAGCTTGCGGCAAGCTTGGATGGGATCACGGCCGTTTTCCCGCAGGTTGCGGCTGACCCAAAGAGCCAACTCCGAAGCCATCAACCTGTGGCTTTCCTCGAAAAATGGCCAGTTTAGATGACTGTCGCTCGCCACTAGCAGGGTCCTCCGATTAGCTCTTTATCTTTCATCTACTGTCTAGAGAAGTTTTTCAGCTCGTGGAATCCTTGAGAAGAATCCGAATTGGAGAAGATCATGGCACCATATTCTTGGAACGGAGATCCTTCTTAAGTACTTTCCCGGTAGCGGTCTTAGGAAGAGTTGGCACAAACTGAACCGAACGCGGAACTTTAAAATGAGCAAGTCGAAATCTGCAGAAGTCAATGAGTTCCTGCTCGGTAACGAGCGCATTCGGTTTGAGCACGATGAAGGCCTTGGGAACCTCTCCCCATTTTTCATGCGGCACCGGAACCACGGCGGCCTCTGCCACCGAAGGATGAGTAAGAAGCGCATTCTCCAGTTCAACGGAGGAAACATTTTCTCCGCCGCTGATGATGAAGTCTGACATCCTATCGACGATCAACAGATAGCCATCCTGATCAACAATGGCCATATCTCCTGTGTAAAGCCACCCATCGCGAATAGCGTTCGCCGTGGCCTCAGGCTGCCCCCAATATCCGGCCATGACACCATCGCTGCGAGCGATGATTTCGCCTACCGTGGAACCATCGCGCGGCACGTCATTGCCTTTGAGATCGACCACGCGCACCTCAGCGCCGGGAATCGGAAACCCGGTCGTAGCTTGTTTCTCAAGCCGCATCTCTCCGCTCCAGCCGGAATCGTGCTTGATCAAAGCCATGGTGAGCGAAGGTGACGCTTCAGTTAAACCGTAGGCGCAGAAGCACGTCCCGCCAATCTGCTGTTCGATGTCGCGAATAAGAGCCGGTGCAGGAGGCGAGCCGCCAACGCGTATCCGTTCAAGACTCTTCAAGTCGTAGTCCTTGCGTTCCGGCGCCTCCAGCAGCGCGGTCGCCATCGTCGGCACAAGGTTGATGGAGGTAACCCGCTCCTGTTCGATCAATCGGAATACTGCCGCCGTGCGGAATCGCGAAATTATGACATGGACCGCGCCCAGATAGGAATAATGCACCGTTCCCCAGCCGTTGACGTGAAATAGCGGAATTGTGTGGAGATGGACAGTCAAGCGGTTCGGATTCAAAGTCAGGCAATAGTTCAGGGCGTGCAGATATACATTACGGTGAGTCAGCATCACGCCTTTGGGATTGGCGGTAGTCCCACTGGTATAGAACATTTCGGCGATTGAATTTTCGTCAATGTCCATCAAATTCGCATGATAGGGCTTGGAGGAAGCCAGAGATTCTTCGTAATTCTGCGCGGCCATCCAGTCTCTTCGCGGACCGTCTGTGTCGAGTGCAATCAGAAACTGAAGAGTCGGAACTCTGGCACGAAGGGCTTCGACCGTATCCAGAAAGCAGTCTCCGAAAAATAACACTTTGGCGCCTGCATCGTTGAATACATAAGCGAGTTCGCTGGCTCCCAAGCGGGTGTTCACGGGAACAAAAATGGCGCCTACCTCGGGAACGGCATAGTAGGCCTCAAGGAAACGATGGCAGTTCAAGCTAAGAAATGCCACCCGATCGCCTTTTTTGATCCCCATTTTGATGAGAGCACACGCGAGCAAGCTCACCCGCTGAGCAAACTGCTCGTAAGTGAAGCGATCGTTGCCGCAAACTATTGCGGTTCGGGACGAAAATTGTTCGCGCGCGTATCGCAACATCCGAATTGGAGTAAGTGGAATGTTCAATACACGACTCCCGCGAACTCAGCGCATATATGCCGCAGGACCTCAATCATTAGACTTCGGCCCCGTCAATCCCAGGGACAAAGCGAGGTACCGTTATAGACTCGATCTCGAGCCCCGCCTATCGTTAATCATTGGTCATCAATCATTGGTCATCGATATTTCATCATTTAAATGTCATCGTTCGTTCGATCGCGGCGCATTGACTGCCCGAGCGCTCCGCCATTACCCCACTTCCCTTCTTCCTTATCGAAAATCATGATGCCCAGGCTGCGCGTTTCCGAAATGAACACGTTGTCGGGTGTGTATCGGATATAGCCGCCTAACGAGTGTGCCTTCTCGGGACTAGCGTGCAGAATGCGCGAGTCCGCGAGGCTCATCGTATAGCCGTAGTGGCCAACGCCGCCTCCCGCCATGGCGAAGAACCATCCAGGCTGTCCTTTGCTGGTAACGATGTTGGAGACGTTCAGAGGACGCTCATATTCGGCGATCGGGTCTTTGTCGGCCGCGAGCGCATTGACTACCGCGCTGTCCGGCCCGGTAACCACAAGACGGCTCATCCTGCCCTTCGAGTTATACGGCTGCATCGGCTTTCCGGCCCAGGCAGAAAGAAAGAAACTGGTCGCTCCGGGTGCTCCCGCGATGCTTGCAGTCTTCTTCTTCGCATCCCGATGACCAGCTCCCCATCCCAGTTTGGTCAGCAGATCGTAATCATGGTCTCCGAAAGCCGCCATAGATGTTCTGCCCTGGCGCAAATGAGCTTCCAGAGCATCATTGTATTTCTGGCCAATATATTCGGTGGGAGTAAAAATCGTGGAGCTTAACTGAATTCCCCATTTGCCGTCGTTATTGGTGATCGCATAAATTCCCTGCATGATCCCGATGCGGTACCCATCCGCGCGGTAACGCGTAGAGCACATCTCGAGTCCCACGTTTACGGGGTTAAACGTCTGTAACGTTAAGGTGTCCATTATGTCGTAGGAGCCGGGACGCAACTGGCTATCCGGCTTGCTGCTCTCATGCAAAGAAGGCGGAGGATTGTCGACGAATTCCTTCGCCGATTGATAAATGATGGCTTCAGTTCCTTCGTACGTGGCATACGGGAAATGCAGTGTGCTGGCCACTGCGGCCATATCGCGGTCGCTGAATGCCGCGAAATAGGTGGTCAATAGCCGCATGGCTTCCGGGACTGAAGTCTTGTAATACACGGAAAACCGAGCATCGAGCATCCCTCCTTGGCGCAACCCCGCGGGCTTAGGCAGTTCTTCCTTCGAGCGCGCCCGCATCTCGAGATCTTTTTTGATGTCGTCTTCAATCCCCTCTATCATGTCCTGGCGCAACTGGTCCCGCGTCTCCTTGGTCGGGGCGGGAGATGAAGCCGATTGGCCGAAAACCGATGGTCTAAGAGCGGCTCCGACCAGACCCGCAACCGCAGCGGTTTGCAGAAACTGACGCCGTTCAACGAGCGGCGACTTAACGACCGGCGTTTCATCAGTATCATTTTGAGAGTTATTCTTCATAACGTTTATTCTCCGGTAGCCTTCAAACTGTGATTTATGAATAGTCGCTGCAAACACCTGCAACTAGCTACGCACATCTCCCGTGCGGTCGTGATACATCATGATTCCCAGAGCGCCGGCGTTACCCCAGCGCTCGTTCTTATAAGTTACGATTTGCAAGACATGACTTTCCGAGGTCGGTGTGCCGTCTTGTAGATAGCGAACGTATCCTCCGAAGGAGTGCACCTTGTTCACACTGGTGTGCAGAACACGCGCGTTAGGCAGGTTTAAGGTGTATGCCCATGGACCGACGCCGCCGCCGGCCCAATTGGAAAATTCCGGAAAGTTGGCATCCATCTTAGCGATGCTTTCGGCAGTCACATTCGATACATGGAGCCGGCTTTTCACTCCCACGGTTCGATATCCATCCATTGGTTTTCCCGCGCGAGCGTTGCCGGCATTGCTGCGCGGCTCGGGAGGAGCCAAACTGGCTTGCGGCCCCAACTGATGCGTACTGTTCAATACGGATTGATCGCGGAGGCTATAACCGAGCATCCAATTCTGCTGTAACCGTAAAGTGGCGTCGATAGCGTCTTTGTAAACTACATCGACCTGATCTGCCGGGGTGAAGATCGTAGACATGCACTCGATACCCCATTTGCCATCGTTGTTTGTAACCCCGTAGATTCCTTTGCACTCCAGTTGCTTCTTTCCATCCGGTCCGAACCGGCTATAGCAGAGAGACAAACCAACATTCACCGGGTTATAGGTATGAACCTCCAGGCTGTCCAGCATGTCATAGGAGTCCTTTTCGACAAGGTTCGGCCCCTGTCCTGAAACGTTCATCGAGAGCGGTGGACCAGACAGAAATTTATCCGCGCTTTCGACCACTACCGGATCGGTACCTTCATACGAAGCGAACGGGAAGTGCAAAAGAGGAACCATGGCGCTGGAATCGCGGGCGCTGACCGCTCGAAAATATTTAGTAAGCAGCAAAAGAGCTTCGGGAACTGAGGATTCGTAAGTTACCGGGAAACGGGAATCGAGTTGCGCCAGAGGACGAATATCGGGAGGTTTTTGCGGATCCCCTGCGGCTGTTGTTTGCTCGATGTTTTTCGCAGACGCGAGGGCAGGAATAGCCCCCGCGATTCCTGCCGCACCCACGATGGCGGACCGCATTAGAAAGTCGCGGCGACTCGCTCCAACATGTTCGACACCGGTGGATACAATTTTCGATTTGATTGACATCATGCTCTCCCGATTAATGAAATGCGCAGCTCTACAAATCTAGTTGCGAACGTAGCCGTCAGCTTGGCGCTCTCCGGACAATTCATTGAAGTCATCTCATTTATTCGTCTTTACTCATCAGCGGTAAACCCACTTCCGCGCGTCTCCGGGCCCAGCCAAATTGTTCCTCCAATGAGCGCCCCGGCACTTGCGATCGATACCCCCATCGCAAACGGAAGCGATACACCTCGATCTTGCAGCAACCCGATAAAAGTCGGAGTCAGAGAGCCCATAGCGGCGCCGGCGTGATAAGAAAACCCCGGACCCACCCCGCGAGCAGCCGTCGGAAAACGTTCGGTGAGGTAGGAGGGAGCCATGCCCCAGGCTCCGATTCCACAAATTCCCATACACACCGCACCGACTGCTAAACCCCAGTGGTTATGAAAGCCAATAAAAATCGGCATTGCCATCACGCCGCCGAGAGCGGCGGCCGTAATGGCGCCTCGCCGACCGAGTCTTGTCTCAGAGATTCGCCCCCACAAAGCAGTTCCGGCGATTCCTCCGGCATTCAAGGCAATGAGATATTTCAGAGGGGACTCGCCCAATTCTCGAAGAAACGTGGGATACCAAAAAGAAATCGAATAATACGAAAACATGAACGCCGCCATGATGATCGTGGTTTGCACAGTGACCGCGATCAAGCCTGGTTCGAAGATTTTGACGAGCGACAATCCTTCTTTCTTGGAACTCCGCTGCATTTCGCGCCGGTGGGCCAACCAGACCGGGCTTTCAGCCACCTTGCGCCGAATCCAAAAAACTAGAAAGATAGGCGAGGCCGCGATCCAAAAAAGCAACCTCCAGCCAGATTGCACATGGCTGCTAAGAAATGGATGCGCGAGTTGATACACAATCGCAGCGACCATATATCCCCAATTGAAGCCACCCATTAGCATGCCTGAGGCGGTTCCGCGAAGATTCCTCGGCCAATGCTCCAGAGCGAGCGGAAGCCCGGAGGCCCATACGCCGCCCATGCCAATTCCGAAAAGCGCGCGACAGGCGAAGAGCATCGCATAACTCACCGAGAAACCACTGAGCAGACTGAACAGCGAGATCCAAACGATCGAAAGCATCAACGGTGTCTTTCGGCCGAAGCGGTCGGCCGCGGTTCCCATGCTCAACCCACCCACCAATCGAAACATCAGGGTGACAGTTCCCAGCGCCCCCGCCAGCGCTTTATCCACTGTAAAACTGCGCTCAATATCGATCAGTAGAAACGTAACTATTGAAAAGTCGAATCCATCCAGCGTCCATCCTAGAAAGGCTGCGAAAAAAGCGTGCCATTGTGCGGCAGTGACTGCACGAAACGAAACACGAAGGGGAACCGTCCCACTCGTGCCCGCGTTTTCGATTACCTCACTGCGCACTATCCAACCTCGCCCTTCAGGTCAGCCGGAGTGCTCTGATCCATTTTGTGGATGGCTTTCGCGAACACTTCAATCTGGCCATACATCAATTCCGGGCTCAGTTTCTCTATACATCCGTTGGCCGGCGCGGCCAAAAGATAATTGGGTTGCGGAATATAGCCGATGGTTGGAATGCCGGCGTGTGCTAGAGCGGAACCTTCCCCCAGCCATCCGCCATGGACTGGATTCACCACACCAGTCCGGCGATCGCCGCTGCCTTGCAGAGCAGCTCCTAATATTTCCGCCACGCCCTTTGTTTCTGTTATCGCAACGCTCCATTCATTTTCCCCGGTAGATTTGTAGTTGAACGCCGCGTCATCCATCCACTCCAGGCAACCCAGATGCTCAACCGTCAAGGCCGCGACAGCTTTCTTAATCACGTCCGGATGTTTTTCGATGAAACCTCGAATGGAAGGCACCCATGGCATTGCAAAATGACCAGTCGTGAGTGGAAATACTAAAGTTCTTTGTCGATCGGCCCTGGGCATTTTTGAGAAATATTTTGCCAGAGCGAGGATTGCGATCCCGCCGTTTTCCTCTGTTGCGTTCGTACCATCCGTGTGAGTATTTACGATGATGACTTCGTCGGTTTTAGTTCCGGGCAAGGTTGCCACGAGAGAGTCGGTCGGACTGTCGGGCGTAATTTCTGCTTCAAGAACCACCGTTGCCTTCGCCCCACTTTCGCAAAGAGCTTTTAGCTTCGCCCCGGCGTCGCGTCCTATATATAAGCCGGGAATATTTTGGAGCGGTCTGGAAAAGGGTGTGTATTGGTCCGCGGCATTGGCGTCCGATACATCTGTCCACGCCAGAATTACGCCGAGGGCTCCCGCCTTTTGAAATGGCGTTAGGTCATAGACGGCACCGCGTGCGGGCCGCAATTCGGAGGGAAACTTGACGTCGGACGGGTAAACAACCCAGGGCTGGTACATCTGGGCAAAGTCGCGCGGTTTGATTGCGAAGTCGACCAGCGCGATCTTTCCCTGGAGATCATTGAGTTGAAAAGATGGATTCGATCCTGCGTATACCAACTCTCCTGTAACACCGATTGCCGGAGTTTGCCCTGAATAAGGAAAGTAGGATGTTACCGGGATCGACTCTGTGCCGCCTGACTTCGCCGTTATTTTGATCTCCCAACGGCGTGCGTCCCAGCGAGGAAAAGTATAGTGATCACGCTCAACCTGTAGCCCGCTCGATTGCAGGTGAGCAGCCAGGAATTCGACAAATTCTGTATGGGCGTGATTCCCGGTATATTTCGGTCCCAGTTTCGCCATCCACTCTACCGACTCCCAAACCTCCCTCTGCGAAGGCAGCAGTTCAGGACGATAAGCCGGAATCTCCGTTGGCCCTGTGGCCTTTCCATTCATATCCCGATAGAGGGGTATGAAGCGCGCTCCTGCTGGCCCGGCGGCCACCAAGGTGGAAGCTGCTGCTGCCCATTGCATGAACCGGCGTCTCGAAAGCGACATATTTACCATCCTAAATTTGGCGTTGCATCATAATGACGCGAATATGCACGCCCGTTCATCTCAATTCTAAAACGTATACTTCAAGGCAAACTGCATAATGCGCGGCCCTACGCTAGTACTCGAGATGACTCCAAACGACCCGGTGCCCACCGCCGATCCGGGGTTCGTAAACATTGGGTGATTGAACGCATTAAAAAATTCCGTTCGGAACTCCAGTGTGCCATCCTCGCGGATTCCTCCGATCTTGGTGTTTTTGACCAGAGCTATATCCCAATTAAATTGCCCTGGACCAAGCAGCACGGCGCGAGCCGTGTCTCCATAGCCAGTTGCTCCGCCCACACCATTTACCACTCCGACGATGGGTGGCGTGCAAAACGCCCCCGGATTGAAATAATTATTGAGGCGCGATTGGATGCTTCCCGACGTGGTTGTGTCTGCATACGTCATGCCTGGGCAAAGCTGCGCTCGCGAGGAGGAGAAACTGCCATATACCGCGCCTCCTCGTGGATCCGTAAACGTGATGGGTTCTCCAGACTGCGCGGTTGTAATTCCTGACACTGCCCAGCCGGAAATTAGCTTGTCCCCGATCCACGAGTTGACGTGCGGGATCGGAAGATCGTAAAGATAGCTAACGATCAGTCGCTGGGGACGCTCGAAGTCGGACGGCCCGTACTGCTGCGTTAAGCTGTTCGGGTCGTTCGAATTCACGGTGCCTGCCACTCCTCCCTGCAGGTTCACACCGACTACGTTGGTGAATGAACGTCCGTATGTATAGGACGCCTGCATCTGTAGCCCGTAGGAAAATCTTTTACGCAAGACCGCCTGCATAGAGTTGTAATTGCTGTAACCCCAGTTTCCGGCAGACCCGAATCCGCCAGGTCTGAGTCCTAACACGGGCACCCGCTCGGCTGCGTTGCCAGCGGTATTGGTGGTAATGCATCCCGCAGGCCCGTCGCAATTCACAGGGTTGGTAGCCGTTGCCAACACCGGCTCGTCGAAGGCCCGCCCGGTAACGGTGTCAATTGTGTGGGAGCCCACATATCCTAATTCAGCTACCCATCCTGGCTTGAATTCGTATTGCAGATTCAAGCTGTAGCTCTGGGTATAGGGTGTTTTGAGGTTTGGAGCTAAACCACTCTGACTGAGGACTGAAGTAGCAGTTCGATTGAAGCTGCCAAATCCGAGCGTAGGCAAAGGATTGTAAGGATTAGCCCAGTCTGCCAAGGCATTGACCGGGCCGATGTAGGTTAGCGGCCCGGTAGACGGCGGATTGTTATTCAATTCGATCTCAAATATATTTCCCATCAACACATCGTAGAAAAGTCCGTACCCGCCGCGCACCACGAACTGCCCATTGCCAAACGGCTGGTAAGCAAACCCGATCCTCGGAGAGAAATTTGTAAAGGGCGCATGGCCGGAAGTAAGTACATTCACTCCCCGACGCACCACGCCCGGGGGCAGAATTCCAGCATAGTTGTTGGCTACGGTGTATCCGGCGAAAGTTCCACCGGCCGGAGGAACCGGTACGGTCTGATCAAGTGCCCATACTGCATTTGTCGCGCCATTGAGCGGACTGTTTTCATCGTAAATTGTGCCGTCGTACTCCCACCTTAAGCCCAGGTTCAAGGTCAATCGCTGGTTAACTTTGTAATCGTCCTGCACGAAAGCGCTGATCTCATTGGCCCGGTTCTGATTAATCGTTCCCGGATACGGTTCCTGTATGGTTGCGCTCGACTCGTAGATATTGCTCAGAACAGTTCCGTTCTGAGCCGCACTCTCTCCCAGCAGAAAATCGGCGAATGTTTGGAAGGTAAGAGTTCCGCGATTGAATGCGGGCAACTCTTGTTCCCACTCTACATATTGCTGATCATATCCGGCACGTACGGTATGCTTTCCGTGCGCCCACGAGATTTGGTCAGACCATTCATAGTATTTCTGGGGCGCTCGCGCGACGTCGACCGTGGATCCTCCGAAGGTAAACAGTCCATTGAAAGTCACTACCGGCATGAGATTGAAGTATGACGCCGCAGTTTTTGTTCCAACCGACGAAGCTGTCACGGGATCGTTGGAGTTGATCGCAGCACGGATGTAGTAATCCGAAAACCGGAACTCGTTTAGTAAGTTGTTGGTAAGCGTCGTCGTAAGTTTTCCAATAACAAGCTGATCTCCGCTGAGAACCGAAATGCCGCTGCCCGGCGGTTGGCCGTTTGCGTTGGAGAAGTCTTGGGTCTGGGGCGCGTAGGCGTAAAAATACCTTCCGGAAATCGTGTTCTTGGGGTTGATTACGTAATCTAAATTGAAGAGAGCTTGATTTTCGGTGAATCGTGCTGGCACGCTGAAGGAAGAAAATCCAACCGCATTCGCTGTTCCCTGATTCAGGATTGTCTGCGGAGATGGGATCACGTACGTGCCATTCGGCAGCTTGGCATTTAAAAGGTTTATCGCTACTGGGTTGATATTAGATCCGTTGCAGGCCACCTGGTCGCTGGCAGGATTCACCGCCCCGCTTGGGTTGTACGTAAACGAATACGCCGCTCCGGGGCTTCCAGCCGGGTTATTGGCTGGACAAAACGCCGCTCCAATCGCCGCCGCCGATCGGTTGTTAGTCAATTGTTCAGGCAATGTAACTGTGGAAGATCCCTGTGCGGCGACACCGTTAATTTGCTTGGTGCCTTGATATGAACCAAACCAAAATAACTTATTTTTTATGATGGCTCCGCCAATCACTCCCCCATATTGATTCTGTTCCAATTTGCCGCGCGGCTGGTCTGCCCGATTCTGAAAAAATCCATTCGCGTTCAAAGCATCATTGCGAAAAAATTCAAACATCGATCCATGTACATCGTTCCCTCCCGACTTCGTAACTACGTCCACATTCCCGCCAGGATTCCGACCGTAGCCGGCATCGAATAGCGACGTCTGTACCTTGAATTCTGAAATTGCATCAGGACTGGGAATTGGTATCGCCCCATAAAAACTTGCGGGGTCCTGAGGCGTAGCAGAGGCGTAATTGCTGATCGACACGCCATCTTCCTGATAGTTGTTACTGATATTATCCAGCCCGTTCACATAGGTGGGCTGGGACCCACGACCCAATTGCGTTGCGTTGTAGACATCAGCGGTGACGCCGGGAGATAGGGCCAGGATTTGCGTGTAGTTGCGAGTCACCAGTGGTAAGCCGGTTATCGCCGTACCGCTGACGACATTACCCAGCGTGGCCGTTTCCGTCTGCACCGCCAGAGTGCCGGAATTCACCTCAACTTGTTGTTCTACCGAACCTACATCGAGTTTTTCAGCCAACACGTGTGTCTCGGTCACATCCACCTGCGCGGACGGAACCGTCAGCGTCTTGAAACCAGAGGCTGAAACGATTACTTTGTAGGCGCCCGGTGGCAGCAGCGCAAATGTATAGTCTCCACTCGCGTCGGTTTGCTGGTCTCGAGAGTCACCGCTTGCCAGGTTTGTGATGGTGAGCTTTGCCGCCGGTATTCCGGCCCCGCTAGCGTCCCTGACCTGGATGGTTAACGCACCCGTGACCGCCGTTTGACCGACCACGGACGGAACGAGGTTAAACGAAAGAAGAAATCCCACAACAATAAGACACAGAGCGCTGCCCCTCATGCTTCCTCCCGATTGGATCTTTCGCCGTGCCTTACAAAAATTGAAAAAGCATTACTTCTAAGAAATGCAAATCGCAAATTGTGATGATTGCAATCTGGTTATTACATCCGCAGCGAAGTGGAAGTAAATTTGTAAATTGTTAACAGGTCGTTAATTTGCGGCTAACACTCTGTTGGTAGGACGTTCAGATACCGGCAGACTGACCCGCTCAGGCGCCGGAATCAACTGACGCGGCATCGGCGGTAAGCATGTTCATGAGGTCGACGGCAAAGACTGGTAAGAGCTTAAGGTCGCGAACGCAGATTAAAAGTTTTCGGACTGCCCACTCATCTTCCAACTCTACAATCTGAATCCGCATGCTCTCGGCATACCTCCGCGCGCACGGCTCGGGGAGTACGCCCACACCGATATTCCCCTCAATCAGCCGGCACAGTACTTCGAAGTTGCCAACTTGAATGCGAGTCTTAAGAGTTTTATTGCACCGGTCAGCCGCTTGTTTCAAAAACGCATGCATAACTGACCCTTCGCCGGGACCAATAAAATCGTAGTCGAGAGTTCTTTCGAAACTGACCGATACCTCACTGGCAAGAGGATGGGTTGCAGAAGTGGCAAGGACGTGCCGATAATTTCGGTAAGGAAACACTTGCAAGTTGCCGGTAGAAGTTACGTCAGCGACGAGACCAATGTCTGCAGAGCCCTCTGTGATCGCTCGCACAATATCCTGGCTCAGCCGCTCCCGAAGATCCACATTAACGTCAGGGTGCCGCGCCAGATAATCTTTCACTATAGGCGGTAGAAATTCTGTGATCGATGCTGTACTTGCGAGCAAGCGCAAATGCCCTTTCACGCCCCGGGAATATTCTTGCAACTCGCCGCGCAATTGTTCGATTTGCTGCATCAGCAGTCGACTGTGGAAAAGGAATGTTTCCCCTGCGGGCGTCAAATCGACTCCGAGCCGGTTGCGGTAAAGCAGCTTGAGCCCTAGGCGATCCTCGATATTCTTTATCCGAGTGCTGGCCGCGGGTACCGACAGAAAACTCCGCTCGGAACCATGCGTAAGGCTGTTCGTCTCCGCGATGTTTATGAATAGCGCGACGTCCACCAGGTCAAAGTCGAGATTCATTAAAATACGCTAACGCGACCGCACGTCGCCGGTATGAGGCCGTTCCGAAGAGCGGAGTATAACCGAAAAGCGCTCCCGCAAATCGCCGATCCATGCATGATTTCGCGTTTTGCTCTTAAACCTTTATTCTCGCCGTCGCGAACCCGGCCCTTAATGAAATATTAAACCCCCGTTAAGATATTTTGAATTGCGCTCCTTATCGGTTTCCTATATCGATGATTCTCGGCGGCGTTCGGGAATAGTTGTATTCCCGGATTTTGGCGCTAGTCATGTCTCCGCCGATGGCGAAGATCGCGATGCAGCGGGTGCTAAGTAAGCATTTCTTGATGAGTGAAGTGTCCAACAAGTTAATCGCGGCGCCGGGTATGCCGTTTCCATTTTCGGTCCTCCCCAACATTTTCAACAAGGACTTTAGCGATTCATTTATGCGCTTGCGGTTCAATTCCTTCCAATTTGATACCGCTTGCTATCGCGTGCTCCGATGCCCGGCCCGCTAACTGGAATTCGTATCATAGATCTTAGCCGTGTTCTCGCCGGCCCTTGGGCCACCCAAAGCCTGGCGGACATGGGGGCAGATGTCATAAAAATCGAGCGCCCCGATTCCGGCGACGACACTCGCAGTTTTGTTCCTTTTCTTAAGCACAAGGATGGAAGTCCCGGCGAGAGTATTTATTTTCTTTCCGCCAATCGGGGAAAACGGTCGATAACCATCGATCTGGGACACGAAGAAGGCCGCGAGCTAGCGCGCAAGATAATCGATACGGCGGATATCGTTGTCGAAAACTATAAGGTCGGGAACTTAGCGCGCTTTGGTCTGGACTATGCCTCGCTCCGCAATCGCAATCCCCGGCTGATCTATTGTTCCATCACAGGATTCGGGCAAACTGGTCCCAACCGCAATAAAGCGGGCTACGATCTCGTGATTCAGGCGATCGGTGGACTCATGAGTATTACTGGAGAGCCCGGCGAACAACCTATTAAATCCGGCGTGGCGATTGCGGATATTCTGACGGGCCTTTATGCCACGCAAGCTATTCTGGCGGCCTTGTATGAACGGACATCGAGCAATGTGGGGCAGTACATCGATCTGTCGCTGCTGGACGTACAGATCGCCACACTGGCTAATCAAGGAGCCGATTACTTGATGCGAGGCGAAAACCCCAAGCGCCATGGCAATGCCCATGGCAGTATCGTGCCTTACCAGGATTTTAAAACGAGTGATGGGAATATCGTTATTGCCGTTGCCAACGATTCGCAGTTCGTGCGACTCGCACAAATTCTTGGGATGCCGCAACTCGCGGATGATCCCAAGTATCGCACCAATGCCGAACGTGTACAAAACAGAGAAAAACTGATTTCAATTGTTGCTGGACGTTTGAGAGAAAGAAGCTCCCAACAATGGATTGCCGATCTTGATCGCGAGGGTATTCCTGCGGGCCCTATCAACTCGCTTAAGGCCGTATTTGATGAGCCACAGGTGGCTGCGAGGAATTTGATAGTTGAATTTCCTAATGGCGATCAGACTCCCATCCGACTGGTTGGGAGTCCCATCAACTTTTCTCGCACGCCTGTTTCGCACACAACTCCGCCTCCCAGGCTCGGCGAACATACGGAAGA
>JBEKWW010000012.1:0-114120 GCA_049512655.1 Candidatus Sulfotelmatobacter sp.
TGGAGATTCAACCGCTATCAGTCAATTGCTCTGGGATCTATGAACCAGATCGATTGCTAGATCGACGAACCAGGCGGAATGCTAAGCCTGCGATACCGGATTCGGAGCCTCGGCAGCGGCCGCAGTCGGCGCCGGTTCCTCGTCCTTCTTTTCTGGCGCCAACTTGGCCTGCGCCATCTTTTCCTGCAGCATCTTTTCCTTCTGTTCGGCCTTCGCCTTCTGCTTGGCTTCTTTTTCGCGTTCCTTCTCGCGCTCGACCGCCGACTTCTTCGGAGCCAGAATCGCGTGCAGTGTGTTGCCCTCTTGCCGCGGACGGAACTCCACGATGCTTTGCGGTTCCACGTCTTTAATCAGCCGCTCGAGAATCTGCCGCCCCAGCCCCGTCCGCGTCATTTCACGGCCGCGGAAAAATATCGTGGCCTTCACTTTGTCGCCTTCATCCAGGAAGCGCAGCACGTGATTCTTTTTGGTCTCGTAATCGTGGTCGTCCACATTGATGCGGAACTTAACCTCTTTTACGGTGATCGTCTTCTGGTGCTTCTTGGCCTCGCGCTCTTTCTTTTCCTGCTGGTACAGGTATTTCCCGTAGTCCATAATGCGGCACACGGGAGGCTGAGCGGTAGGTGAAATCTCGACCAGATCCAGATTCTTGCTGCGGGCTAACCTGAGCGCTTCGAATGGAGGCATTACGCCAATCTGTTCCCCTTCATCGCCGATCACGCGAATTTCGCGTGCCCGGATGCGGTCATTAGTTCTAATAAAACGTTTGTCGATACGGCCCTCCGCGCTCTAAGCGACTGAGAATAAAAGATTATAACATGCACCACTCGGCGATGACCGCTCACTTCCGCGTCTCCTCAAGATTTGATACAGAGTTCATCATTCTTCCCGGCCGGTTTTTCGCCCGGAGGAATCTGCTCAGGTTTCTTCCGTTCGATCCAAAATGCACCGTCACCTGAAAACTAATTGCCGTGGAACATCAACTCCTCCAGCGCCATGCGCCGCACCTGCCAGTACTCGCGCTCCGCGCCGTCCACTTTCAATCTGCACTCGCCCAGCTCGGTGAAACTCAGCGTGACATCGAACATCGCAATGCTCTTATCATCGCGCACCTGGATCGCGTGTTCGCCGAGAACAAAAGTTACCGACATCTGCAGTTCCTTGGCTTTCAGAAACACGCTGAAACTTCCATCCTGATCCGCAACCGAAAACTCGTACGGAGCATTATTCGGCCGCAGCCCATTACGTGTCTTTACATCCGCCTCCACTTCCGCTCTGAGTTCTTTAAACACAGTCGGCAGGGTGCAGGAAGATCGCCGCGTCACCCAATCGAATGGGGATTTCTTCTTATCGTCATTTTTGTTATTGCCGTTAGCTCCCGGATGGTCTTGACTGAGATTCTTTTTATCGTCCACTGTTTCGCCTCATGAGGAATGGACTCAAGGACCGGCGTAGATAGAATGTTGGCTCCGTTCAGAGAAACAGTAAAAATCTGAACATCCCCGCCTTATACCCTCCGCCGGTCCCGCTGACACTGTTCGTCTTCGTAGAGTCCGATCCTGGACTGAGCCAAGGTCGTTCCTGGCTAAGACCGGGATCACGCCTAAGATGCCATTTTCTCTAATCACGTTGATGGTCACTCTGTAAATAATCCTAAAACGTCAATAGAACCCATGCGCCGTAGCTTCGGATTGGCATCGAACCCACGTCGCCAAGAAACATCGTGACTAGTTCCAGGCTATAGCTCCGGCTTTACCCCGGCCAGGACCGTCGTCGATTCCACGATCTCCGGCTCAATCTTCACATCGAAATTCACTGACCTCGCGATGAAGCACAAATGATGAGCCTCGGTATGTAGGCCAAAAGCCTTGTCTCGATCATCCCGCCGCAAAATTCTGACTACCGGTTTCAGCACCACTCGAACAAACTCTCCCGAGCCATCCTCATTTTCCCGCATCACTCCATGAGCCGTATCTCCATATTCGAGAACGCTCACTTTATTAGCGGAGCACAAGTGCAAGTACCAAAGCATATGGCAGGCGGAAAGGCTGGCCACCAGCAGTTCTTCCGGATTGTAGCGGGATCGATCTCCGCGAAAGCCAGGGTCGCTCGATCCTTCGATGGCCGGCTTTCCGGAGGCAGTAATCGTATGGTCGCGACGATACCCTCTGTAGCTCTTTGTCCCCTCCCCATCATTTCCTGTCCAATCAACTCGAACTTCATAAGCGTGTTGCTTCATGCCGGCTCCTTACGACCGCTTCCAGCGGTAATTCTTTGGCGAACCTTGCTTGCCCTCCCATGCCGCCGAAACCGTACTTCCCTTGGCAAAATCGTCCACCACCAGTATGAGCCGGTGATCGTGATCGCTGTAAAGCGCCTTGATGTTGACCCCGCTCTCGGCCATACGTTGGCATAGCTTGCCAAGTTGACCCGGTTCATCCTGCTTGAGTCGCTGGATCAGAACGTTCCGCTCTGCCACCACCCGGATACCAGCAGCCTCCAGCGCTCCACGAGCGGCGTTACCGTCCTCAAATAGAAAGTGCGCCGAACCTCGCCCGTTTATAACCCACGCGGCTCCGCCCTCGATGCTTACGCCCATCCGGCCCAAAGCATCACCCATTTCTGCTAGTGCACCGGGGCGGTCCTCCAAAAATATTTCAAGATCTTTCATATTCACCTCGCTCGCCTGGGTTCTCTCAAGTGGAGTTTGCCTCCTGAATCAACCTTCCCGTTTGCGAAAAGACTATCGTCGCTCCATGCAAGTATGTTTAAATGGATATCGAATGATGGATGCAGCATCGATTACTCGGATCGCAGGCCTGATTGGTGAAGCGGGTCGTATCCAAATGCTCAGCGCTTTGCTGGATGGGCGCGCTCATGCCGCCTCTGAATTGGCAATGGCCGCGTCAGTCTCCCCGCAGACGGCAAGTTCCCATCTCGCAAAACTGCTGTCTGGCGGTTTAATCGTTTCCGAACGCAGTGGACGGCAGCGGCTTTTCCGGCTCAAGAACTCCGATGTGGCGGCGGCCATTGAAGCGCTGGGCGCGCTGGCTCCGGCTTCTGCCGATCCCGCGGTCCCTGAAATCCGCTTCGCCCGTACTTGTTATGACCATCTCGCGGGCGTATTGGCGATTGCATTGCGAAATGGACTGCTCAGGAAAGGTATGCTGCGGCAGGGCAAGGCTGCATTCGTGATAACCAAGTCGGGCAGGGAACTCCTGTTCAAGTTTGATATCGATGCCGACGACCTTCGCCGATTGCGGCGAAGCTTCGCTCACAAGTGTTTGGATTGGACCGAACGCCAACCTCATATCGGGGGCGCAGTGGGCGCTGCATTGCTGTCTCGATGGATGGAAATGAAGTGGCTGGTGCGCGTGCGCGATAGCCGCGCCGTCCGCCTCACGCATAAAGGCGAACAGGGGTTCGAACAGACTTTCGGGATCCGGTGTGCCAGTCTTCGAACTCACCAGGAGTCCGTGGTAAGACAAGCTCAGGCTAGCTAATCCTACGCCGCTTCGACCTTCACCTGCACTCCGGCCCACTTTTCCAGCAGCGTTAGCGTCGCCGCATAGTCTTCATCGCTGTGCCCATCTTCAGTAGCCATTTCATAAATCTCTTCCACGGTTTCGAGGGCAGGCAGCTTTACCCGTGCTTCTTTCGCCGCATCCAGAGCGAGATGAATGTCTTTATGCATCAAGCGAAGTGGAAAATTCGGCGTGAAGTCGCGGTTAAGAACAAACGGTCCTTTATATTCCACCACTCCTGACTTCACCATGGTGGCGTCGATCAAGGACAGGAACTGCTTCGGATCGACTCCCAGCTTGGTGGCCAGCGTCAGCGCCTCGGCAAAGCCTTCAAAGATCAGCGCAATTTGCAGATTCATCGCAAGTTTGGTGGCTTGCCCTTTTCCCGTCTCTCCCATCCGAAAGATCTTCTTGCCGGTCGCCGCAAATAACGGACTGAGTCGATCGATAGCCGCCGCATCGCCCCCCACCATAAAAATCAGCGTGCCATTCTGCGCGCCGATTTTTGATCCAGTCATGGGAGCGTCCACATAAGACACGCCTTTTTCGCGAACCCGCTCGGCAAACTTTACGGTGGAGGAGGGAGAAATCGTGCTGGAATCGGCAATGATCACGCCTTCTGCCAGTGACTGCTCCACCCCGTCCGCGCCAAATAAGGTCTGCTCGACCGCAGCCGTATCCGAAACGCACAGCCAAATCACTTCGGCTCCATCCGCCGCCGCCGCCGGAGTTTGGGCGATCCCCGCGCCCTCCACAAACTTGCCGGGAGTGCGGTTCCATACCGTGACTTCATGCCCGGCCTTTACTAAATTCGTGGCCATGGCCTGCCCCATAATTCCCAATCCCAAGAAAGCGACTCGCATTTCCGGCTTCTCCTTCGAGCAAAACCTGCATTTGAATTAGATATGAGTGGAACGACCGTGGTCAAGCAAACGATCATGTAGGGACATCCACCCCGCCTGTCCATGAGCGAAGCCCGACGGTTTTTCCTATCCTTAATCCTTAAAGCCAATTTTCAACGCCTCAATCCTTGAATTCTTAAGCCGGAATCGGTGCCCGCCAAAAAGCACAACTTTGCCGTCCATTCGATTCACGTGTTATTAACAATCTCCCTGCCCTTCTTTAGTTTCCTCAGTTCCACCAGGCGAATCGAAGATGTCACCCGCGGCTCCATATATTTCAGCAACAATTCCCGCGCCCCTGAACTAAAATAGTTCGAGTCGCTCCGAACTCTCATCCAATAAACAAGCGTATTCAGGATGCTCAAGGCAACACTTCGCAACCCGGCGCTTCGTAAACGTGCTTCACAGTTCGGTCGGTTGGTGCGCCGTTCTGCTGTAACCCCCCTCTGCGGCGAGACTCACAAGCCTCGGCTCGCCTCGAACGGCGACCTCGGCATCACCTTCATCGGCCACTCCAGCTTCTTCGTCCAGATCGGCGGACAGAGCATCATGGTCGATCCCAATTTTGCTCGCTGGCTCTTCGTGCTGAAGCGCTTGCGCCGCCCCGGAGTTCGCGTGCGCGATCTGCCCGCTATCGATTTAGTTTTAGTCACGCACGCCCATTTCGATCATCTGCATCGGCCGTCTCTGCGCGCCATCGTGCAGAACAATTTGCGGACTCGCGGCAAAGCGCCCGCCATCATTATTCCAAGTCACGTCACCGATCTGGTCTCCGACCTCGGCTTCTCCGAAATCATCGAGCTGGATTGGTGGAAGGGCTCGCGACACGGAAGCGTTTCCGTCACCCACGTTCCATCCCGCCACTGGGGAGCCCGCATCCTCAAGGACTCGCACCGTGGTTACGGTGGCTATGTTCTCAAGTCCGGCGAGCATTCTGTCTATCACGCCGGCGACACTGCCTATTTCGAAGGTTTCAAAGAAATCGGGCGCCGATTGTCTCCGGAGCTGGCTCTCCTACCCATCGGCGCCTACAATCCGGCCAGCTTTCGCAATGTCCACACCAACCCCGCCGACGCCACCCACGCCTTCCTCGATCTAAACTCGCGCTGGATGGTCCCCATGCACTACGGCTCCTTCCGTCTATCGCACGAGCCGGTGGATGAGCCCCTCCAGTTGCTCGAAAAGGAAGCCCGTGCCGCCGGCATCGAAGACAAGGTCATCGTCCTGCAAGAAGGCGTGACCCAGTTCTTCTAAATTCTCCTAAGCAACCCTAACTTTGAAAACTTGGTTCTTCGGAAGCGGTTCTTTGAAATCGTGCAAATCGAAGACTTGTCATTCGAAACACGGTTTTACCGTGCGAGGAATCTGGTTCGGCCGGGCACCCCTGCAATTTAGTCGTCCATTGACACAATCGCTCCCACTTCTGGTGTAAGCTCTCCTGAGATTTTCAAACACTCCCGCTGGAGGCCAACACCATGTCCGTGAAACCCATCCCTGATGGCTACCACACCCTTACCCCTCACCTGGTTTGTCGTGACGCCGCGAGCGCCATCGACTTCTACAAACAGGCATTTGGAGCGGTTCAGAGAGGGGACGTAATGAAAGGCCAAGATGGCAAAGTGATGCATGCCGAGCTGCGCATCGGAGATTCGATCTTCATGATCGCCGATGAATTCCCGGAGTGGGGATCACTCTCTCCGCAATCCATCGGAGGATCCGGCATGGGATTGCATATCTATGTCGAAGATGTGGATTCCGCATTTGACCACGCAATTGGAGCGGGAGGCGTCGTAGAAATGCCCGTGATGGATATGTTCTGGGGCGATCGCTACGGCAAGTTGCTCGACCCCTTCGGCCACAAATGGTCCATGGCGACCCATAAGCGCGATATGTCAATGGAGGATATGGAAGAAGCGCAGCGCGATTTCGTGGAGCGCATGCCCAAAACCGCCTGAATTTTAAGCGTTGAGTAACGTTTGTCATTCCGAGCGCGGTGGTATCGCGCGAGGAATCTGCTTTCGCTGGGCGCACCCGCCAGCCGCGCCCCGCGTGCCTTCCTAGTACCTTCGTAATCCCGCCACACGCCGCTATTACACAAGTATTACAGTCACCCCCCGTAGAGTCTTGATACGGTAGTTGTGTACGGTAAGGAACTTAGCGACGAAAACGGGGACCCCTTGGAAATGCAACTGGAAAGTTTGGAAAAACGGCAAGCCGCAAAAAACGAAGTCAACTGGGTGACTGCAATCTTCATGATGGCATTTCACCTCGGCGCCATCGTCGCACTCTTTTTCTTTACCTGGAAAGCCCTGTTCGTTGCCATGTTCCTGTGGTGGGTTTCCGGCAGCCTCGGCATCGGCATGGCCTACCATCGCCTGCTAACCCATCGCGGCTATAAGACTCCCAAGTGGGTCGAGTATTTTCTGACCGTCTGCGCCACCCTCGCCCTCGAAGGCGGACCAATTTTCTGGGTCGCCACGCACCGCATCCACCACCAATATTCCGATCAGGATGGCGATCCGCACTCGCCCATGGAAGGCAAATGGTGGGCCCATATGGGCTGGATTCTCATGGGCAAGTCCATGCACCATGACACCACTACGCTGGCCCGCTACGTCCCCGATCTCGCCAAAGACAAGTTCCACGTCTGGATCACAAAGTATCACTACGTACCGCAAATCGTGCTCGGAGCCATTCTCTTCGCTGTCGGCGGATTGCCCTTTCTCCTCTGGGGAACGTTCATGCGTACGGTAGTCGGCCTGCACGCCACCTGGCTGGTGAACTCGGCGACTCACTCCTGGGGTACGCGCCGCTTCACCACCCGCGATCTTTCCACCAACAGCTGGTGGGTCGCACTACTGACCTTCGGCGAAGGCTGGCACAACAATCACCACGCCCATCCCACCGCCGCCCAGCACGGCTTTACCTGGTATGAGATTGATATGAACTGGTACGGTATTTGGGCTCTCAAGCAACTGGGCCTCGCCTGGGAGATCAAGCGTGTCAAGCTGGCCGATCTGGAAAAAGGTCTGATTCCCACTCCGAACGGAAAGCTGGTTACCTCTCCGCTCCCTGAACCAGTCGCCGCCGGCGACTAGATCTCATCCTTCATCCTCCAAGCCCCGACCACGGTCGGGGCTTTTGCTTTTGGCGGAACTCGCTCGGCGAAAAAGCAGTGTCATTCCGAGCCGGGCCAAAGGCCCGATGAGGAACCTGCTTTAGCCTCCACGGGTGCCCTTGTCGCAAGCTATTTCTGCTCCGCTTTCTTCTCCGCAGCCTTTTTTTGCGCTTCGACCGTCCATGGCGGGGCAATCCCATTCTCGCGGGCATAAGCCACCACCTGCCCAAGATGCTCGTGCGCATCCGCGACCAGAATGTAAACCACGTCGCCTTCATTCGCCTGCGGGCCCAGTTTCGGCAGCAGCTTCGCGAAATCGGCGTTGCTTATGCCATTAATCGTCTGCTGGGTGAAGGCCCACGACTTGTTCAGCTCAGCGATGATCTGAGCTTTATCGGTCGTCGATTTCTCAAACGTCTTTCGGTCAAATCCCTGCGGTGGCGCAGCTCCCATCAGCCCGAGAATTCCATAACGCTCGCCCGCCACGTGCAGCAATACTTCCGCGAACGAGCGCGAATCCGCCGAAGGCCGCCAGGTAAATTTATCCGCCGGGAACGCGTTGGCGAGATCGACAAATTTCTTCTGCACCACCCCAAGGTCCGCCAGGGACTGTGCCTTCATGTCATAACTTGGAGCGGTGTGGTCAGCGGCAACCGCCGCTTCCGAATTTTGTCCCGCAGTCTGCGTCGCCCATGCGCTCAGACTGACCGCTAGAAACACCGTCATACACAACATTCTCTTCATGTTTTGTCTCCTCCGAAAGAGCTGCCATCTGCCGCTTAGACGGGTCCGGACCAAAATCGTTTCGAGCTGAATGAGAAGCGGGGCCGGGTCAGTGAAAGCGCTGGCTAAATGGTCTTACGAGGAGTCGTCATTTGTTTTTGCGAGGGTCGGGTTTCGCGCCCCGTAAATGGATGGTCGCCGTCTGCAGCGTATAGAGAATCTGGCCCGCCTTTTGGTGCCCGATGTCGTCCGATAACAACCGTGTCATCACTTGCCTTAGGGCGCGCTGCACGGAGGCCGCATCCTCTAGCGCCACCGATTCAAACCATCTCTGCCGCGCACGCTCTGCGGTTTTTCGGACACCCCGCACTTGCGCACGGTGATGGGAATAGCAGAACCGCGTCCCCCTCATGGCGGGAGAGCCGCAGCGGGTGGCGTTGTCCATCCAATGCTGGCATAGCGGGACTTTGGCTATTCCCATTTTGTCTCTCGCAGCCGCAATTGAGTGCGATGGGCGTTCGGAGGCGGGCGGTGTTTTTCGTTTCCGCTCGCACCAGGCCCTCCCCCCCCTCATTTTGCAAATCCTTCAGAATCATGGACTTTGCGGTTTTTTCTTCGCAAAGCCCATTATCTAAAGAAGTTACGTGCTTAGCTCCTTTGAATCACCTACTTACGGGATAGCGTTTCCGCATGCGTGAGTTTGGGGCGGCCGGGCTCTGGTCCTTGGTGCTGGGCAATCATGGAATGATTTGGCGCCGGGCGAAAGGGCAAATGTCACAATGGGGCTGTGGGAAACAAACCGGCGGATTTCCCCTGAAGATTAGATCTTCGCACCCTCAAGAGCTAAGACTTGGACGTCCAGGCCGATCAGTGTAAGAGATCAAAGCGGGTGCCCCGTCCTTGTCCCTGCGTCTTTTGCAGGGACAGGGCGGGGATCTTGATCTTGAACGCTCAACTGCGCCGCGACCGCAAGCCACTCTCGCTTTCTCGCAGTCCACTGCGACTCAATCTCCACCACGCCCTCGGCTCCGGAGGCGTAGTGACGAAAGCTGCTCACGCCCACAGTTCAGGGCCCGACACCAGTCCTCTATTCACCGGGTTGCGATGGATGTATCTCAGCTTCTTGATGCGCTTAGCCTCGGCCCAAGTGTTGAAGTCATAGTAGCGAGCCTGCCAGAACAACCCGCCGCCCTCAACTTCGCGCCGGGATTCTGGAAGCATCGGCTCTAACCCGCCTCGCGCTTTACGCCTCCCTTCGCCGCATGGTATCCTCAGTACCGTCACCAAGATAAATTGAAACTGAGAACAGGAGTGCATCAGGTTAGTGCTAGCCAGAGAGCAAAAGAAATCTGTCATTGACCAGTATCAGACGCACGCGACTGACACCGGCAGTCCGGAGGTTCAGATCGCCATCATTAGTGAACGCATTGGCCAACTGACGGACCACTTCAAAACGCACCAGAAGGACCACGGCTCGCGCCGCGGCCTGCTCATGCTGGTCAGCAAGCGGCGTCGCTTGCTCGACTACTTAAAGAGATACGATTCCGAGCGCTATAAAACAGTGATCGGCAAGCTCGGCATCCGCAAGTAAATCGGGCACCCAAATCGTGGGGTGCCCCACTTCTGCCTTCTTTTGGGGGAAGTGGGAATGTCGATCTCCGAAGCGAATCTCTAAAACCGCCTTCCTCTTGAATGCGGTAGCATGCTGCCATCTTTCCCCGTGCGAAGTCGGGGACGAACAAACAGAGCCGGAGCTCTCTTTATTCGTTATCCATAATCGTCAGCTCTTAAAAGGCACCCGCTCATCTGCCACTCGATCATCGAATCATTAATGGTCTACGCGCTTTTCCCAGCAACGAATCCGCGCCAACCGGCGAGCGCCCACACTCTCCTGAATGCGATATCCCTGCTTCCGAAAAAAGCTCATGAAAACTAAGAGGATGAAAAATGAAACCAGAAGCTAGCATTGTCACCGTCAGCCTGGCTGGCGGCAAAGAATTGTCGTTTGAAACTGGAAAGCTGGCCAAGCAGGCCCACGGCTCCGCCGTCGTTCGCCAGGGCGATAACGTTGTGCTCGCCACCGCCGTCGCCAATCCCGACCCGCGCGAGGGTATCGATTTCTTCCCCCTCACCGTCGACTACCGCGAATACACCTACGCTGGCGGACGCTTTCCCGGAGGCTTCATCAAGCGCGAAGGCCGCATGAGCGAGCGCGAAGTGCTCACCAGCCGCCAGATTGATCGGCCAGTGCGTCCCATGTTTGCCGAGGGGTTTAAGTGCGAGACCCAGGTCATCGCCTTCGTGCTCTCCGCCGATGCCAGCAACGATCCCGATGTTCTCGGAATCAACGGCGCATCCGCCGCACTCACTTTGTCCGACATTCCGTTCCTCGGTCCCATCGGCGCCGTGCGCGTCGGTCAGATCGGCGGGGCTTTTATTATTAACCCCACCTACGATGAGATGCGTGAGAGCCTGGTGAACATTATGGTCGTCGGTACCTCCGACGGCATTGTGATGATCGAATCCGGCGCGAAAGAAGTCAGCGAAGAAGTTGTCGTTGACGCCATTGAATTCGGCCATACCGAAATCAAAAAGATTTGTGCCGCCATTAACGATCTGCGCTCCAAGGCGGGCAAGAAGAAGAGGGAAGTCACACCGCCGGAGTTCGATCAGAAGTATTACGACCAGCTCAAAAAGAAAGTCGGCGCCGAGCTTTCCGACGCGCTCGATACCAAAAAGCATCCCAAGGCGGAAAGCTACACGCTGGTCAAAGACATCAAGAAAAAGCTGCAAGCTGAAATTCCCGAGGACGACGAAAAAGCTCTCGCGAAATTGAAGCAGTATTACGAAACCCTGCGCGAGCGCATCTTCCGCGAGGAAGTGATCGAGAAGAAACGCCGTCCCGATGCGCGTGCCTTCGATGAAGTGCGCGACATCTGGATCGAAGCCGGCGTTCTGCCCCGCACTCACGGCAGCGCCATCTTCACCCGCGGCGAAACGCAGGCCCTGGTTACCACCACACTTGGCACCAGTGACGACATGCAGCGCCTGGAAGGCTTTGAAGGCGAAGCCAAGAAGCGCTTCATGCTGCACTATAACTTCCCGCCATTCTCGGTGGGAGAAGTCGCGTTCATGCGCGGCGCGGGACGGAGAGAGATTGGACACGGAGCGCTGGCGGAGAGGGCGATTTCAGGCGTGCTTCCCTCGGAAGAGTCGTGGCCGTATGCCATGCGCGTCGTCTCCGACATTCTGGAGTCGAACGGATCGTCGTCGATGGCGACGGTTTGCGGCGCTTCGCTTTCGCTGATGGATGCGGGTGTTCCACTCAAGGCTCCAGTAGCCGGAGTCGCCATGGGATTGGTGAAAGAAGGCGACCAGTACGCCATCCTCACCGACATTGCCGGCGCCGAAGATCACTACGGCGATATGGATTTCAAAGTTGCCGGCACAAAAGACGGCATTACCGCGCTGCAAATGGATATTAAAGTTACCGGCATCACCTCGCAGATTATGCGCGAGGCTATGGCGCAGGCCAAGCGCGGACGCTTGCACATCCTCGGCAAGATGGAAGAAGTCATCACCGCGGGACGCGAGAAAATATCCGACTTCGCTCCGCGCTTCTACACCGTGCAGATTCCGGTCGACAAGATTCGCGATTTGATCGGGCCCGGCGGCAAGATGATTCGCTCGATCGTCGAGCAGACCGGAGTCAAGATCGACGTCGAAGATTCCGGATTGGTCAAAGTTGCGTCCAGCGATCAGGCGTCGGCTGCGAAGGCGTTACAGATCATCGGCGACCTCACGGCGACGGCGGAAGTAGGGAAGACGTATCTAGGAAAGGTGACGCGCCTTGCCGATTTCGGCGCGTTCGTCGAAATCATCCCCGGCACCGACGGATTGCTGCACATCAGCGAAGTCGCCGAGCATCGCATTGCCGATGTTCGCGACGAGTTGAAAGAAGGCGATCAGGTTCTGGTGAAAGTGCTGGCGGTTGAGGGCAACCGCATCCGGCTCTCGCGCAAAGCAATCCTTAAAGAGCAGCGCGCAAAAATGGGTGGCGGCGATGGCTCGGCTCCGGCCGACGGCGCAGGCGCAGGTGGGGAGATGGATTCCGTCCCCGCTCCGGCGCTCACCGGATCGATGGTGATCGAAGGCGGCGGCGATTTCCCCGACGATGAACCAAACTTCAACCGCGAAGGCGGTGCTCCCGTGAGCACCGGTGACCGTCCGCACAGCGACCGCCCGCATGGCGGAGATCGTGGCGGACGCGGTGGCCGTCCCGGTGGCAGCGGACGGGGACGCGGCCGTGGTGGAAGGCCCGGCGGCGGTGGTGGTGGACGGGATCGCGGCGGACGCGGCGGTTCGGGCGGCGGAAGACACTAAGCCTTCGTCACGGATTCTTTAGACAAACACAAAGGCCACGACGAAAGTCGTGGTCTTTTGACTTCAGACAGCACAACTGAAAACCGATTTGTATCAGGGCACGCATTTCATGCGCGCCAACAGCGCCTCTTCGATCAGCACTCATGTAGGGTCGGCCGCCCTCGGCTGTCCGGCGGCCCAGGTGCATCGGGCCGCTGCCTGACTCCGCAGAGGGCTATCCCTCCCTGTGACATCTGACCTTGCCCTCGCTTCGCAATTCATTCATCATTGTCCCGGCAAAGGCAGTATGAGTAGTCCAAACAACATGATCCACAATCATCCTTAACCATCTGGTATTAAAGAACTTGACACCTAAGTTATTTGCGGCCAGCACCTTGCCAAGGATTTTCCGATAACTTGGTGATTCCAGCTATTTTCCAAAAAGGGGGGAGGGGGCTGTTACCCCGAATTTACGCAGCGCAGAAGCGAAAGTCCGGCATTCAGAGAGAGCCGCCCCTAACTTTATTTCAACGCGAATTCCACAACGGAAAGTCAGAAACCCGAATCACAGTCGAAGGCATCTCCACCCACGCCTTCAGGCATAATGGCTCCACATGAAATCCACAGATGATCGGCTGCTGCGGCTGATTGCCGTCTTTAAATTCATAAAGGCGGCATTGCTCGTCGCGCTGGGCGTGGGCCTGTTTAACCTCATGCACCGAAATATTGGGAGCGTGCTCGAGTACTGGATCGAGGCGTTGCGGCTTGACTCGGGAAGTCACTACGTCAATTTAGCGGTGGAGAAAGCGATGAAGCTGAGTCCGGCACAAGTTCGGCAACTGGGATTAGGGAGCTTTCTCTACGCCGCACTGTTCCTGACCGAAGGTACGGGATTGTGGCTGCGCAAGCGCTGGGGTGAGTGGGTCACCGTAATCATTACGAGCTCGTTGGTTCCGCTTGAGGTTTATGAGATCCACCGCCATCCCAGCTATCCAAAAGTAGGGGTGCTGGTGATCAATCTTGCGATCGTCGTTTACTTGATCTGGCATATGCGGCAGCGTCCGTCGAGCTGAGGAATTTATCTTGTAGGACCCAGCGCCGTTTCCACTTCTCGCAAAAGACGCGAGAACTGGGGCATCCCCGATCTCCTTGGCGTGCGGGCAGGGCTCTCGTCCAGCAAAAGTCAGCGGCTGTGACATGAACCGCAATCCGCGTCGGCTATAATGTTCTGTAACGCTGGTTGGCTCTCACGACTCGCTCTTCGCGACGCCCCCGGAAGGATTCAGCCCTCGTTACCAAGGTTCGCTGAAGGAGTCTCGGAATGGCTATCCAGAAGACGGCAAATATCTGGCACAACGGCAAGCTCATCCCCTGGGATGAAGCGACGATTCATGTGATGTCCCACGTGGTGCACTACGGTTCCTCGGTGTTTGAGGGGATCCGCTGCTACGCGCCGCCTTCCGGCCCGGCGATTTTCCGCGCCCAGGAACACATTCAGCGGTTGCTCGATTCCGCCAAGGTTTACCGCATCGATGTCGATTACACCCGCGACCAGTTGGTGAAGGCCATGCTCGAAACCGTGGGCAGCAACGGCGAATGGCCATGCTACGTCCGGCCGATTATTTTGCGTGGCTATGGCGAGGCCGGGGTCAATCCTTTCAACTCGCCGACCGAGGTCTACATCATCAATTATCCGTGGGGAAAATATTTGGGCGGAGAGAATGACAGCTGCGACGTCTGCGTTTCCTCCTGGACGCGGCTTGCGCCGAACACCCTGCCGGCCATGGCCAAGGCGGGCGCGAACTACATGAACTCGCAGCTCATCAAAATGGAGGCCATCGTCAACGGCTACGCCGAAGGCATTGCGCTGGATGTGAGCGGATTCGTCAGTGAAGGCTCAGGCGAAAACGTATTTCTGGTACATCGCGACAAGCTGATTACCGCGCCGCTCGGCAACTCCGTGCTGCCCGGAATCACTCGGGATTCGGTTCTCCAGATCGCGCGTGATTTGAATATCTCGATTGTCGAGCAGATGATTCCGCGCGAGATGCTCTACATTGCCGACGAAGTCTTTTTCACCGGCACCGCGGCTGAGGTCACTCCCATCCGCTCCGTGGATAAGATCAAGATCGGCAAGGGCGGAGTGGGGCCGATTACCAAGCAGATTCAGAAGGAGTTCTACGCTCTGGTGCATGGCGAAAAAAATGATCGCCACGGCTGGCTCACTCCGGTGCCGGTGCGCAGCAAGCAACCTGTGGGCGTTTAAAACGGAACCCACGACCAGCATTGCCTACAGCTAACTAAAAGTCATAAGCCGCCCTGCATGGGCGGCTTTTTTCTTGCTTCCGATCACTGCAGAACGCGCGCGCGTCTCTTTTACTCGTGGCTCTTTGCTTCTTACTTTCCGCACCACACAATCTCGACCGGATACTTCTTGAAAATCCGATCCGAGGTCAAGATCACCATGTTCTCCAGAATCGCCTGCGCGATGATCAACCGGTCGAAAGGATCGTAGTGATGCAACGCTAGATCGTAAACCTTCAGAGTGTGATCCTGGGTAATCGATAGCGAACGGATTGCCTGCGCCGCCAGCCTGCTCATGACATAGGGACGCAAGGCTTGAGGAAGTTTGTATTTTCCCAGCTTTGCCTTGATGCCGATCTCCCATGAACTCGCGGCTGAAAGATAAACGTCCTCGCCGCCACGCTCAAGAATCTCCAAGCCGCGGCGGCCGATGTTCTCGGTTGGACCCAGGCTCCATAGCCATACCATGGTATCCAGCAGATATTTCATCTACTCTTCCTTGGTTTCGGCGCAGGTTTTGGGATTTCTCCGCCATAGAAGGCCTTTAGAAGGTCGTCAGGCAAAGGAGCGTCGAAGTCATCGGCAATCCAAATCTTGCCGCGGTCCATGCCGAGGGGACGAGTTTTTTTCGCTTTCGGCTCGATTGCCACCAGCCGCGCCACCGGCGTGCCGGAGCGGGCGATGGTCACGTCTTCGCCCGCTGCCACGCGCTGTAACAATCGCGACAGATGAGTCTTGGCCTCATGGATATTCACTTCCATAGGTTTTAAGGCTAGACTAAGTCTGTGGACTAAGTCAACGCTGATCCACTCGCCGACCTGGGTTACTCCCGGCTGCCAGGAACCGCGGCGGCCGCGGCCTCGAAGCCCACTTTGGTGTGAGTTCCGTCGCAGAATGGTTTGTTGACGGACGCGCCACAACGGCAGAGCGCAATCTTTTCTCCAGCTTCGATCTTATTGCCGCTGGCATCCAGCAGGTTGATCTTCCCGGTAACCAAATATGGGCCCTTCGGCAGAACCTGAATCGTTGGATCGGACATTCTTTTTCTCCTTTTTTTGTTGATGATTGAATGCGATTGTAACTGTCACTACAGACTACTTGCCGCGCGAATCCAGACTCCATGGTCCGGAGCCGAACTGGGTGATAATCAGCGCTCCGCCCAGCATGGATAGATTCTTCATAAACATGATCATCTGCATTTGCGCCATCATGGGATCGGACACTCCCCAAAAACGATGCATTATGGGCGTGATACCGAGTAAGAAAAGAACAACGAACCACGCGCCGAACCTGGCACGGAACCCCAGCAAAATGCTGAGCCCGCCAAGCAGCGCGAGCAATCCCGAAAAGGGTACAGCGATAGAAGCTAGCGGAACGCCCTGCGCGGCCGCGTAGGCAATGGTTGAACTCATGAAGTGCCGTGGTCCTGACATGACGAAAATCAATGCGAACAGAAGGCGGCCGAGGAAAACAATCGGACCCGCCGCGGCTGGCACAGAAGCTGCCTGAGATCGGACTGGATAGGCGGAACTGGCTGACATTTTTATTCTCCTTGCATTTAACAGAAATTAAATGATGGCCCTTCGGCCATTCGGCGTTTCATAAAACTTAGATTAAATGTCTGACCGCAGGTTACAATAAATAACTGTTGTCCTTTACACAAGCAGGTACGTAAGAGTAACCTAGTAATCAAATGAGTCCCAAACGAGCCACTCGCGTGCCGTCTCCTTGTGCCATCGGTGGGCTGCTGGAACTGCTCACACGGCCCTGGACGCTGCATATTTTGTGGGCGCTTAGCAATAACGGTCCCATGAGGTTCGGAGTGCTGCGGCGGCACGTGGAGGGAATCTCCGCGCGTGTGCTCACGGAACGACTGCGCATGCTGGAAGAAGCGCGCTTCGTGTATCGCCATTATGAACCCACTATCCCTCCCGCGGTCACCTACGGGATTACCGATCGCATGCAGGACATCGAAAAAGTCCTCGAGCAACTTGAAGCGCTATCGAGGAAGTGGCAGGGCGAGGGAGCAGCCGTAAGTACCGGTCGAGGGAATGTCGCGCGGGCTGAAGCATAGAATAACGTCGGGTGGATCTGAGGGACCAATAAAATTCTGCCCTAACCCTTGCTGTTTGTGAGCCGCTCGTCGGATGGGGGATGTTGTCCGCCGCGCGCAATCCGATTGTCCTGTTCGGGGCACTGCATTTTTTTCCCATCCTTCCGCACAGCGTGATGCTCTACGCGTTCTTGCGCAAGACGCACACGTTTCTCGCCTATCTCCTATTTCTCGCTCATTTCGGAGCCATTCTGTTTCACACGCTGATTGTGCGAGACGGGATGCTCAGCCGCATGTTGCCGGGGCGGGCCGCAGCACGGTAATTTCATTGCGGACTGCTCGCCCAAGCGGGAGTTGGCCCAGTGGAGTAGGTTTCTCTTGCGAGCAACTGGCGGATCGCCGGAAAGCTGGAGTTTATCCTATGGTCGTTGGGAATCGCAGCTACAGTTATCCACCGGATAACGCGTGTGAACGCTAACGCAATCATCGACGGTTCAATGATGCCAACGGCCGTTCTTGGCAGTTGACGCGCTTACTTATCGAGGTCGTCGGGTGCATCGTCCTTTTTCCGGACAACGAAAAGTTGAATAAAAATTCCCGAAACCAGCACGCAAAGCGAGGATATCCACAACCACAGCACACCCCCGCACCATTGATCTCACGGAGGTGGCTGTGAATCCGTAACTGCTCAAGCATGACGGGTCCGCAGGCTTATGGCGTCAATTCAAACATCGTGCCCGAGTTATTGGTTCCCCCGCTCGCGGTCACTCCATAGAGAGTTCCCGAGCTAGTCAGAATTGGTAGCGAGGGCTGTGCGCCATCCGTTCCATTGAAGCTCCACAGAAGTTTGTATTTATAGGTATCGCCATCCGCCGCCAGTTCGAAGAGCGTTCCACAACCGCCCGGACAGTCCGTGTTACCGCCAATTGCTGTGCCGTAAATGTTGCCGGAGGAGTCGAGCGTAACCCCCGTTTCGGGATATTCGCCGCCCTTCTCCGTGGTAAAGGTGTGAAGGATTTTTTTTGTGTAGGTCCCAGCTTTTTCCCCGGTGGTCACCGGGGTCAGCTTCCAAACTGTTCCCAGGTTCTTGCTGCCGCCGGTGTAGGTCGCTCCATAAAGATTGCCCGAGCCGTCAACCGTAACGCCAGTTGGGAAACCCTGGGAGCCGCTGAAGGTGTGGATGTTTGTCCGAAGGTAGCCCTGGGAAGGCACAATCTTGAAAACGTTCGCTCGCCCAAGGTTGGAATCTAGATCTGTGCCGTAAAGGTTGCCTTCGGAATCCATGGCTAATCCAATTTGAATGAAGTCATCCGCGTAAATCAACTCTTCATCGTATCCGCCCTGTTGGTCAGGGGAGAGCTCGAACACGCCAGCGACTCCGTTACCTCCTTCTCCGACCACTACACCGTAGAGATCCCCCGCCGAGTCCTCGACGAGATTCCCACCCGGATGAAGCCCGTCCGAGCAGGGCTGCCCAAGGTTGTAAGAGCAGAAGCTATAGAGTAACTTCTCGCAAAAGCCGCCGCTCGTATTGCTGCCGCTTGGGCAACCGGACAGAATGGGTTTCGAGAAGATCTCGAATACGGTGCCTGAATTGGTGCTGCCCCCATAGTAGGTGGTGCCGTAAAAGTTCCCCGGTCGGTTCAATTTCGCGCCGAAGTAGGACACATTGCCGGTAGGCTGGCTTCCGTCAATGCATTCCGCGTAAGAGCAAAAGTTGTAGAGGACGAATTCGCACCAGCCGTTACCCGTATTGGTTCCGGTTTCACACCCGCCCGACGGCGCGGGGGAAAGTCCGAAGACTGTTCCGCATGGGCCATTGGAGCAACCTCCCCCGCCACTCCCTGTGGCGCCATAGAAAGTTCCACCAACGTCCACCAGCGGGCCGATGGGGCCTTGGCCGTCATTGCAAAAATCTATTCCACAAAAGTTGTAAAGAACCTTCTCCTTCTCTGCTTGTGCCGTCTGAGCCTGCACCGTCTGGAACAAAAGCAGCGACAGGACTGAGAGCACACCGATTAGGGCCGCTGAGCGCAACAGCGATGTAAGTTTCACAACATCCTCCTGTTTTCGTTTTTCGAGGCAATAGCGAGGGCCTCTAATTATGAAATCGCAAATGGATGGCGAAACACGACACGACCCTTGAATTTTTTTTGGTCCATTCGAGGCGGAGTGCAAGAAAGATGTGGTAGGCGTAATTTCGAGCAGGTAGATGACCTAACTCCATCAGTGAATCAGTGAACAAAGACTTGCGAGATACGCTCCAGCCAGTTGGGGTGCCTTCCCGGTTTTCACCTCCTGGGAACCTTAGGGATTGCCCACTTGCCAAGCCCCGCCGTTACCTAGGTCATCTTGGGGAAGGTGACGATTCGGTCCATGATAGGGAGAACTTGCGAGGCACGGCGCCTCTTGCCGTTTAACCAGGGAACCCTTCGATGAATATTGACGATCTGCTGCGGATAGCGACGGAGCGCAAAGCCTCCGACTTGCACTTGAAGGTGGGGAACTACCCACACCTGCGCATTGATGGCGAACTGGTGCCGCTGACCGAGCAGCCGCGGGTGAGCGCCGAAGACATGCTAACCATGGCGTTCAGCATGATGTCGGCGCGGCAAAAACAGAAATTCAAAGAGACCACGGAAATCGATATGGCCTATGGCGTGGCTGGCCTGGGACGATTCCGCGTGAACATCTTCCAGCAGCGCGGGAACGTAGGGCTGGTGCTGCGCGTCATTCCGACGAAGATTCGCGCGCTCGACGAGCTGTTCCTGCCGAAAGTAGTGGAGCAGATTTGCGAGATGCCGCGCGGGTTGGTGCTGGTGACGGGCGTAACCGGATCGGGTAAATCGACCACGCTGGCGGCGATGGTGGATCGCGTGAACTCCAGCCGCGCCGAGCACATTATTACCATTGAAGATCCGATCGAATTTCTGCATCGCGACAAAAAAGGCTACGTGAACCAGCGCGAGATCGGTGTGGATACGCCGACCTTCAGCGCGGCCTTGCGCGCTTCTCTGCGTCAGGATCCGGACGTGATTCTGGTCGGCGAAATGCGAGATTTGGAAACCATTTCGACCGCGCTGCACGCGGCGGAAACCGGTCACATGGTTTTCTCCACGTTGCATACTTTGGACGCGGTAGAAACCGTGAACCGCATTATTTCGATTTTTCCTCCGCCGGAGCAGAAACAGATTCGTTTGCAGTTGGCGGCTGTGCTGCGCGCCATTGTGAGCCAGCGACTGGTGCGGCGCTGCGATACCGACGGGCGTGTGCCCGCGGTAGAGGTGATGATCAACACGGCATTCATCCGCGAGTGCGTGCTGGTGCCGGAGAAGACGCGGTCGATTCGCGACGCTATCGCGGCCGGAACTTCGCAATACGGCATGCAGACTTTCGACCAGTCGCTATGGGATCTGTTCCAAGCAGGGCTGGTGAACTACGACACCGCGCTCGAAAACGCTTCCAACGCCGACGACTTCAAGCTGCGCATGCAGGGCATTGCATCGACTGCGGACATTTCGCGCCAGTCCATGCAGTCAGCTGGTTTCGGCGGACGGTAACAAATAGCTCTCAGGTTTCAGGCAACAGGTGTTCGGCAAAAACCCAACACCCAAGACCTCTGCATCATTCGCGCTCTCGGCCCTTCACCGATATTTATCCCGCCTACTTGCAATTGGGTTTATCGTTAGCGCATGCCGTTCTCGCGACCCAAGAAGCGGTCGTACTCCGAAGATGAGTTGTATGAATATGCCGTCGCCGCGCTGTCGCGGCGTATGCGAACCGTTGCCGAATTGAAGAGGTTGTTTCGCGCGCGAGTGGAAGACGCGGATTCGGAGTATGGGCGGACCCTGATCGAGTTGGTAATCCGCCGGCTTAAGGATCGCGGCTATGTGAACGATTCGCAATACGCTGCATATTTCTCGTCGCTGCGACGGGACAATCAGAAATTCGGGCGCATGCGCGTCGTCACCGATCTGAAGATAAAAGGTGTGCACGGGGACGTGATCGAAAAAGCTGTGGACGCGGCTTTCGACGGCCTCAGCGAAGAAAAGCAAGCGCGCGAATATTTGCGGAAGAAACGCATGGTGAAGCCCGCGAAAGGCGATCGGAAGGCGGCGGCGCGCGTTTTTCGGCAACTGGCGAGGGCGGGGTTTGGCAGCAAGACGATTTTTACTATCCTGAAGAAGTGGGATGTGGATGAGGAGACGTTGAGCCTGCTGGAGGATTGACACTGCGGGAGTCGAATTTCCATTTGGCAAGAAGCCTCTCGATCAGGCATACTCGAATCCATTCCTGAAAAACCCTCTGAGGAGAACATTACTATGAAGATCAGTTTGAAGGTAATTCTCGCAACAGCGCTGCTCGGCGCGGTGCCGTTCGCACTTGCGCAGGATGCCAGTTCCGATGTAAAGAAGGCAGCAGACGACACTGGCAGTGATACCAAAAAGGTTGCCGACAAGACCGGACACGATACCAAGGTGGCTGCCAAGGACACGGCCAAAGGCACAGAGAAGGCCGCGGACAAGACTGGCCACGCGACCAAGGTCGCGGCCAAAGACACGGCGAAAGGCACCGAAAAAGTTGCCAAGAAAACCGGCAGCGGCGTAAAGAAAGCTGCCGACGATACCGGGCACGAAGTGAAAAAGGCAGCAGACGATATGAAGTAGGGTTTTCTGCTTCGGCGTTTTTAAAAATTCACCACAGTGGGCACAGAAGTACACAGAGAATTGCGTGCCTGAATTTCTCTGCGTTCCTTGCGCTCTCTGTGGTTCTGTTTTTTGGATGGTAAAATTGGTTTTCTCTATATAAAAATGCCGACTGGCTCCGAAATTCGCCGCAAGTTTCTCGACTTCTTCGTGCAGAAGGGGCACAAGGAAGTGCATTCGTCGTCCTTGGTGCCGGCGAATGATCCCACGCTCTTGTTTACCAATGCGGGGATGAACCAGTTCAAAGACGTTTTTCTCGGTCTCGAGAGGCGCGACTACTCGCGCGCCACCACCTCGCAGAAATGCGTGCGTGCCGGCGGTAAGCACAACGATTTAGAGAATGTCGGATTTACCAACCGCCATCACACATTTTTCGAGATGTTGGGAAATTTTTCCTTCGGCGATTATTTCAAGAAAGACGCAATCGCCTACGCCTGGGAGCTGATCACTTCACCGGAGTGGTTCGGCATCGATAAAGAAAAACTTTACGCCACCGTTTTTAACGGCGAAGGCGGCGTTCCACGCGATGTGGAGGCATACGACCTATGGGCCGCGCAAGGTGTGCCAAAAGAGCGCATCTTCGAGATGGGGCTAAAAGATAATTTCTGGCAGATGGGCGATACCGGCCCTTGCGGGCCGTGCAGCGAGATTCACTACGACGTGGGCCCGGCTGCATCCGAGCAAGGGCATGTGGACTGCCGTTTTCCATGCGATTGCGGGCGGTATGTCGAGATCTGGAATTTGGTGTTCATGCAGTTCGACCGCGATGTGAGCGGGAAGTTGAATCCGCTGCCCAAGCCCTCGATTGATACGGGGATGGGGTTGGAGCGGGTAACGGCGGTACTGCAGGGGGTGATTTCGAACTACGATACGGATTTGTTTACGCCGCTGATTAAGAGAGCAGCGGAGTTAACCGGGATACCCTACCAGCACGGTCGGACGCGAACCGACGCTTCGCTCCGAATTATCGCGGATCACTCACGGGCGGCCACGTTCCTTATCTGCGACGGGGTGGTCCCTTCGAACGAAGGACGAGGCTACGTCCTCAGAAAGATACTTCGGAGAGCCTTAAGACACGGCAGATTCTTGCGTATGCCTTTCGAAACCCCTGCCTTTATGGATCAAATGGTTTATGCGGTACGCGATCTAATGGCGGACGCCTATCCGGAGCTTCTCGAAAATAGCGAGCGCATCGCCGAGGTGGTCAGAAGGGAGGAGAAACAATTCCAGACCGTGATCGGCAAGGGCCTGGACAACTTACAGCAGCTCATTAGGGCTACGAGGTATGAAACCTTTATCACGGCCATGAAGAAATTGCCGGCTGACTCACTGATTTTCATTTATGACGCGAATATCGTGGCTGCGGCAAAGAGATTTGCTGACGAGGACATCCTCACGCACGAGGATTGGAGAGAATTTATCCTGGGACTATTCGGAGACCGTGCCCCTGATGTTTTGAAGATCATTTCCCAGCTGAAGGTGGTTCTCCCCGGCGATAAAGCATTTAGCATCTATGAGACGTTCGGGCTGCCGCGGGATTTCATTGAAGATGCCGCCCGTGATCAGGGACTGCTCTTCGACATCGACGGTTTCGAGCGTGCGCTCGGCGAGGAGCAAACCCGCGCCCGCGCCTCCTGGAAAGGCGGCGCCAAGCAGACGGCCAATCCCGCGTATCAGCAACTACCGAAATCAATCTTCGAAGGTTACCGTCAGACACGATCCAATGGCTGCGAAGTGCTCGCGATCGTTCAGAACGGGCAGGGAGCCCGGGAACTGAAGGTCGGCGAAGCCGGCGAAGTCATCCTCGATCACACGCCGTTCTATGCCGATTCCGGCGGGCAGGTCGGCGACAAAGGATGGTTTTATTCTGACGATCACAACACCATCGTGGCCGACGTGACGGGATGCTATTCGCCTATCCAAGGCGTGCGGGCGCATCAGGTTGTGGCAAAACAACCGATCCGCGTCGGCGACAAAGTCGATGCGGTGGTAAATGCCGACCTGCGCCGTGCCACTATGCGCAATCACACGGCCACGCATCTGCTCCATGCGGGGCTGCGTGAAGTTTTGGGGAAGCATGTGAAGCAGGCGGGGTCGCTGGTGGCGCCGGATCATCTGCGCTTCGATTTTTCGCACTTTACCGCCGTTGAAGATGAAGAGTTGCAGGACATTGAGGACATCATAAATAAGCAAGTGCTGCGCAACCAGATTGTCGAGACCATTACGGACGTGCCAATTGACGAGGCCATCAGCCAGTATCACGCGATGGCGCTGTTTGGAGAGAAGTATGGCGACAAGGTGCGCGTGGTGCGGATTGGCGATTTCTCGACCGAACTTTGCGGCGGCACGCACACGGGCGCGACGGGCGAGATTGGTCTGATCAAGATTTTGAAAGAGGGTAGCGTGTCATCGGGAGTGCGGCGGGTGGAGGCGGTCACGGGCGAAGGGTCGCTGGCGCATTTTCGAAAGGATCACGAACTGGAGAAAGTGGTGTCAACATTTGCCAGTCCCACCCCTTCGGCACGCTCAGGGCAGGCTCTTGCGCAAAAACCGCGCAAGGATGGGGCACCCATTGATCAGGTGGTGCAGGCTTCGCCCGCCGAGGCGTTGAAGGCTGAAATTGAAAAGAAGGATGCCGAGATCAAGCGGCTGGCACGGGAACTCGACCAGGTGCGGATGAAGTCGGCGTCATCGAGCGCTGCGAACATCGGCGACCAGATTAAAGATGTAAAAGGCGTGAAGGTGCTGGCGCATCGCGTGGACAATCTGGAGCGGGCGCAGATGCGTACCCTGATTGATCAGCTGAGGGATAAGATAGGTTCCGGCGTGGTGGTGTTGGGTTCGGCTTCGAATGGAAGCGTATCGCTGATTGTTGGCGTGACCAAAGATCTCACAGGCAAGGTTCAAGCGGGAAAAGTGATTGGGCCGTTGGCGGAGAAAGTTGGCGGCAAGGGTGGAGGTCGTCCCGATCTGGCCGAGGCTGGCGGAAAAGATGCGGCTGCGCTCGATAGCGCGCTGGACAGCGTTTATGGCGTGGTGGAGACGATGCTGACATGAGCGAGATCGAAAAATCGGCGGAAGAACGGCTGCGATTCGTCAAGCACAAAGGTCACGCTATTTACCTGATCGACGTGTCACACTGCGCGGCGAAAGAGTTATTGGTGCTGCTGGAGATGATCCGCGCCGATATTGCGCGCCACGCGCCGGGATCGGTGCTTACGCTGGTGGACGTCACGGGCGCGGAGATCGACAAGCACGTCGCCACGAGGATCAAGGAAGTTCTTGTGCTCGATCGGCCTTACGTAAAACGGTCGGCGTGGGTCGGAGCCGAGACATTCCCGCACATCTACTTCGAACATTTCAAAACCTTCTCGCAGCGCGAGCTCCCAAGCTTTCCTACGCGCGAAGAAGCCATGGACTGGCTGGTAAAGGACGAATAGAAAGTCGAAGAGAGACAGTTGAAGCAAGCCGCTGTATAGTGAGTAGCCGTAGTCAGTACGTGGGCCCCGCCGAGCAGAAATCCAATCGCAAGTTCGAGTTTTGTTAAAGAGCCTTTGTTGAAGACCCTTGGGAATCAGCTTCTTACTCTTCGCACAGGAGCCGTCTCATGGCGCAACCACTGGATGCAGCGAAAGCAGCCTTCTACGGCAAGTTTGTTCTGGCCGCATACACCATGTTTGATAATCCGGGCCCGGATCCGCTTCGGCCCGAACCTGCCGGAATTCCCGATGGATATGAACTTGGTGCGTGGATTCATATGTCGGACTTCTGCATAGGCGCGGCGGTGCCAAAATTCTACGGGATTGTGGCGCATGGCACGAACGATGACCCGGAAACGCGCGTCATCGCGATTCGTGGCACGGAAGGAGCGATTGAATGGTTGGACGATGGAGATGCAGTTCCGGTCCCGTTTCGCCAGGTCCCTTCAGCAGGACGAGTGGCCTGCGGCTTCGATCGGATTTACAGTTCACTGAAAGTGATTCGGCGCCGATTGCCCTCTGAAGTTGGAGTCGCGGCGGCTGCGGCGCAACCGGAGACCTTCACGGGATCTTTCGCCGACCAACTGGAACAGCTCGCGCTGAGCCGCGAAGCTGCCCGGGGCGCAGCTCCCCAATCGAGCAATGGTCACGGTCGCCCCTCAAGGCCAACCGTGGTGACTGGACATAGCCTGGGATCGGCGCTGACAACGCTTTTTGTTCTGGAAAATTCTACGAAAAATAAATTCGACGTCAGCACCTTGTGTACGTTCGCCTCCCCGCGCGTGGGCAACATGGAATTCGTGGGCACGTTCAATCAGCTGCCGATTACTTCCTGGCGCATCGTGAACACAGAAGATATCGTCCCCAAGCTTCCACCTCACATTCCGGTGGTGCTGGACTACGAGCATGTCAATAATCTGTCTTCGTTCTCTTCCGCAGGGCAGGCTAAGAAAAGTTTGGGATGCTGCCATGCCATGCAGACATATCTGCACTGGCTGGATGCAGCGGTTGCGGTGCGGCAGGATTGCGCCGCGTAAACTAGCTTCTCCACCTCAGCGTAACCGGCCCAGACATGGGATGCTTCACCTCAGTGCTGGTACGTTTAGCCTCCAGATAAGCGGCCTTCAACTGGAAATACCATTTTGCGGGACGGTCGGCATCGTCGATTAACATCAGATGAGGACTGTGCTTCAGTCCCTCTGCTTGCAATTCCATGGTGCGGCGATCCTGCTCGACAAATTTTGAGAAAACGAATTTCAGCATCTCGGCTCCAAATGGCAGCCAACGGAAAAGATTCCAGGCGGCGACCACATCAATGCGGCATTGATTGCGGGTGATCGGCGTCACCGTCGTAAGGGAAGAGAACCAGTACTTTCCGGCACGAATGATTTCTCTGCGCAAGTTCGGTAGTTCGAAATCGATCGTTGTGGTGATCGAATCCGCGTCTGCACACAGCCGCAAAAGCTTATAGGGCGCGGAGTTTGAACTGGGAGTGTGCGCGCTCATGCGGAAGCCGTTGGGTATGGGCTCGAAGTTTTTCTGTTTTTCGTGAATGCTGTGTCGGCTGCGCCACCACCAGGCTTGATGAACGAACGGACCGTGCGCCGGATCCATCAGGCCAATGATTCCATGGTCAATACTGACCGGCATATCGGCCATGAGGTAGGCGATCTTGTATTTTGCGCTGGCCCCTTCTCCAAATTTTTCAATCACCGGGGCAGCCTGGGGCGCTTCTTCCCGCTGGGTGAAGCCCGCTCCGGGCGGGCCTGGGTCCGGCACATAGACCCAAATAAATCCATCCTTTTCTTCGCAGGGATAGCTGCCGGCGTAGATGCGATCGATTTTAAGATGCTGATCGGAGGTGAGCGAGGGAATCAGCTGGCATTGCCCGTTGTGCGCGTCAAATCGCCATCCATGGTAAGGACACTCGACTTTTTCTCCATCGAAGTGGCCACCGTTGAGCGGCATTCCGCGGTGCGGACAAGCGTCCCGCATTGCGAAGGGCCGACCCGCTCGGTCGCGCCCGATTACCAGTGGGATCTCCAGCAGCATTGCTTTATGCAGTTGATTGCGTTGAACCCGGTCCGCAGGCAGGGCGCGATACCAGAAGCCGGTGAGCATCTGGGTGTTGGTTGCCTGGCGTTGAGGGGAATCGAGTTCGGCCATAGATCACACTTGCGGTGAGATTCGTAATCGCCGCGTTCGACCTTATGCTAGCATTCGCAAGGCTTTTGGATGCGCGCCTGATTCTACGGAATTAACTAAGCATGGAATTTATCGGTCATTTTCGCAGGCTCACTCCGGCGCAGCGAAATACTTTCACCGCTTGCTTTTTGGGCTGGTCGCTGGACGCCTTCGATTTCTTTATTCTTACTTTCTGTGTTACCGCCATCGCGACCCAATTCCAGACCAAAGTTTCCGCCGTGGCCGAGGCGATTTTTGTAACGCTGGCATTTCGTCCGGTCGGCGCATTGTTATTTGGACTGATGGCGGATCGCTTCGGGCGCCGCAAAACGTTGATGGCCGACATTGTGGCCTATTCCGCGTTCGAACTGGCTTCGGCATTTGCGCCTTCGTTAAAAGTCTTCCTTATCACCAGGGCGTTGTTTGGAATTGCGATGGGAGGCGAATGGGGTGTAGGCGCGGCATTAGCGTTTGAAACGCTGCCGGCAGAAGGCCGGGGATTTTTCTCCGGATTGTTGCAAGAGGGCTATGCGGTCGGGTATCTGATGGCCGCACTGCTGTTTGGAACTGCCTTTCGCTTCGTGGGCTGGCGGGGAATGTTCGTAATCGGGGCGCTGCCGGCATTTCTGGTGCTCTACATTCGCACCAAAGTAGACGAGTCTCCCGCGTGGTTGTTGCAGGGGCAGGTCGTAAAGAAAGCGGAGAAGAATCTTGGTAAGGATATTCTCTCCTACTTCAGCACGTTTCTTCTTCTTGTGGTGCTGATGTTCGCATTCAATTCCTTCAGCCACGGCACGCAGGATCTTTATCCCACGTTTCTTACCAAGGGGAATCACTTTGCGCCGGGCACGGTCATGCTGATTTCCGTGGTCGCGAACCTCGGCGCATTGTTTGGAGGAATTCTGTTCGGAACCTGGTCGGAGAAAATTGGCCGCCGCCGGGCCATCGTAATCGCCGCCCTGCTGGCGCTGCCAGTCATTCCCTTATGGGCTTATTCACATACCGTACCGATGTTGGCGTTGGGGGGATTTCTGATGCAGTTTATGGTGCAGGGAGCATGGGGCGTGATTCCGGCCCACCTGAACGAGCTTTCTCCGCCGAAAGTGCGCGGCACTTTCCCGGGATTCGCCTATCAATTGGGGAACCTGCTGGCCTCGCGCAATGTTGTAATTCAGGCTAAGTTGGCTGAAACCCGTTATCGCGGCATGTTTCCTCCGGTGCTGGCATGGACCGTGATTCTAACCGCAACTCTGGTGGCTATTGTTACGGGCGGCGGAAGAGAACGCACCGGCGCCGACATGACTGGAACAAATTGAGACAAAAATAGGCAAACTCCGGCATACATTTCGTGACAAACTTGTTCGGCACTTACTTTATTGAATAGAGCGGTACTGGCACGACAGTATCATTGTCATCCCAACTTTCCTATGTTACCGTAGGTGAAATTTCACGCCTTCGTAAACACAATTCAGCTCGCGGATAAAGTTTGTGCCCTACGCGAATGCGTGTGCAGGAGCAGCGCCACTCTATGAAAGACACTTTGGATCAGTCTTCGGCCAAGCTTGTGCCGGAGAAGGACGACCAGGATAATTTTGCCAACCGCAAGTTGATCCGGCCAGCCTTGCCGCGAGTCGATCATAATAACGGCCACGGCAACGGTAATCACAATTCGAATCATGGTTCCGTGAATCATGCTTCTGTGAATCATAGTTCCACGCATCTGCAAATCGCGGAGCGGCGCGATCGGCATGAGCGGCCGGAGCGCGGTCTTGACCGGGGGCACGATTTTCGCGGGAATGATCGGGGCGGGGAACGCGGGCATGACCGAAGCGAGCGCTCCGCGGGCGGAGGCAGGAAGACGGCGCCTCCCGACCAGACCAATGCCGAGAATTTTTATTACCAGAAGCAGATGCAAACGCGAACTCCCATGGTGGTTGTGCTCCAGGACGGTGAAGAAGTGCACGGCATCATTGAGTGGTATGACAAGACTTGCATCAAGGTAAACCGCGACGATGGCCGCCCGAACTTGATGATCTATAAGCCAGCCATTAAATACATGTTCAAAGCAGAAGAGCGCGGACGGTAAGCAAAGTCAATCGCCTGCATGGATGGCGTATTATCGTTCCGAGCGCTTGGTTTCTGGCGCGAGGAATCTGCTTCTGCGATCCTCAGTTTTCCCGCTGGCGGGTTTACGGGGAAGATGCTCCCGTTGACAATCCTTCTTATCTCTCATAGCATCAATCACTTGAAGCCTAATATTTAACGCATTCGGGGGCCTTCTGTGATTAAGCTCGACATCATCAACGAAGTAGTGAACCGAACCGGTATTACCAAAACCAAAGCCGAATTGGCGGTAGAAACCGTTTTTGACAGCATGAAGAACTCGCTGGCACGCGGCAACCGCATTGAACTGCGCGGTTTTGGCGTGTTCAACGTTCGCCCCCGCAAAACCGGCATCGGACGCAATCCCCGCACCGGCGCCGAAGTCTCGATTCCTCCCGGCAAAGCCGTGCGATTCAAGCCTGGGAAGGAATTGCAGTCGATCGACTAAAGGAGTTCCCAGTCACGCCACCGTCATGGCATATACCATCGTATATGCCAATCCTCGAACGCAAAGCTAAGCGATTCCTTAACAATCGCAGTCAAGCGGTTCGCCTGCCTAAAGATTTCGAATTCAAAACGGACGAAGTGTTCATACGGAAAGTGGGCGCCGAGGTGGTTCTCTCGCCTCGTCCCACAGACTGGTCTGCCTATCTCGCCGAGGCTCCGACCTCCTCTTTGTCGTTCATGGAGAGCGTGGAAGACCTGCCGGTTCAAGAGCGCAAGCGCTAATGCCGCGCTACTTGCTGGACACCGATACGTGTTCCTGCATCATGCGCCGCTCGCCCGAGTCTGTAATCGAGCGTATCGCCAAAACGCCGGTTAACGAGGTTTGCATCTCTGTCATCAGCAAGTCCGAACTGTTGTACGGGGTCGAAGTCTCGCCAAAACGCCGCCAGGACGAAGCTGCCGTCGCCGCTTTTCTCGCATACATCGAGGTTCTCGACTTTCCGGATGAAGCCTCGACGCACTACGCTAAAATCCGCGCTGACTTGAAGAAGCAGGGAACCACGATTGGGGCCAATAATTTGTTAATCGCCGCCCATGCGCGCAGCCTTGGACTTACTCTAATTACGAATAACACGGCAGAGTTTAAGCGTATCCGCGGCCTATCTATCGAGAACTGGGCGGGCGAGTAGTTCCTAATATTTGCCCTCCGTTCCGAGCCGGGGCGTAAGGCAATGAGGAGTCGTCTGCGATCCGCACCGTGCGGCGGGTTCAATAAAACCGTTAAGCTGGGCTCCTTAGCGAGGAATGCTCCAGTGTATCTGCAGCGCCTGCAACTTCAGGAAGTGAAGCGATGTTCGTGGGTTTGGGCCGTCCGACGAGCGCGAGCGCGCCGGCTTGCATAAGGGCGGGCGACGGGGGCTTCTTCTCTGGTGGAGCGGGGTAGTTGGGAATTTCGCGGACCATTTCGCTTTCGTACCCATCGAAATGGGCCCGCGGAGAATTTCTGACGGCGATGTGAAGTGCGCGCAGGATGAGTTGAGCGCGAGGGAAATCGACGGTGTTGCGGACGAGGGCATTGATCACTTCCATGAGCGCTGCCTGGATACCGAGTTCATCTTCGATGAGGGCGACAGGATGAAGGCGCGAGTTGGCGGGAGTGCGCACGCCGCGGAACATGCGTTGATGAAAATAGCAGAAGACTTCGCCGCGGAGGGCGGGCGAGCCGCAGGGAACTCCGTTGACCTTGATGTGGGTGCAGAGACGGACATTTGTGGTGAGAGGCATGGAGTTTGTACCTTTCGAATCAAGATCAGTAAAATTGACGGATTCAGGCTGTAAATTATTGGTATTGCTGGAGTTAGGCGCGAGGATCTGGGGACCGCCTGGGTAAATTATTGATAGCGAAGGGTTTGCGCGGAAAATATCGGCCAGGCAGGACTTAGCTTCGGCAAGTTCCGCGGGAGTAAGTGTGGAGAGGTATTGCTGGAGGCTTTGTGGACTGGTGAACATACTGCTTATAGTTTACGCAGGGGTGGAAGTGCGGATGTCACAGGGAGGGTGTGGGAAATAACAAGTTTGGCCTGCTGCAAGAATAACTGTGGTTATCAGGCGTTATCACTCATTAGTCTATGGGGGGAAAATCACTTCTTTCTCAAGGAGATTGAATATGAACCGCAACACAGCGCTTTCTTTAGTCGCCCTAGCTGCACTTTCTATGCTCGCACTTAGCCTAAGCCGCGCGGCATCCACCACGTCAACTGCCCCCGCCCGGCACTACTATCTGACGAAAGCAACCGTGAACGGGAACGAGACACTGAGCGCGTGTGCATCGGCCTATCATTTCGCTTCGTATGCCGAACTTTTAGACCCCGCTGTGCTTAGCTATAACAAATCTCTTGGTCGGTCGGCAGTCGATGATGGGGCAGGGCCACCTGCGGTCGCATGGGGCTGGGTTCGCTCAGGAGTGGCGTCAAACTCCGTGACGAATGGTCCAGGAAATCCCACTAACTGCAATTTGTGGACAAGTAATGCAACGACCGATAACGGCGAAGTGGGGGCCATGCTCCCGCCCTTTGAGTATGAGAACTCCACAAATTTTGCACAACCAGTAGAGTTCGCCAACAATGCCGCGTGTGACAACAGTCAGGGTCTTAGCATCGGCGTGTGGTGCGTGGAGAATTGATCTGCTCCCCTTCGTTTACGCAAGAGGCGGCGATTCTCTTCTCGCAATAAAATCTCTCTTTAGATCGAGGATTCGCTTCCTCACGAGGAACGAACGGCCATTTGCTCGGCAGGATCAAACGGCTTTGGCACGTAGTTGGCGTAACATCGCCGTTACACTCATTGACCCTGCTGCCGATGCTCAATGAGTGTAATCGCCTGTCGGAAGTATGTGCTTTACGCAAGGCTGATTTGAGTAAATGCAAAAAGCAGCGTTGGCTTTAGTGGCTCCGATCGCCGTTAAATCGGCAACCGCCAGCGAAGTTTGTGCAGCAGAAATACAACTCACTAGTTTGGGTTGAGACGCGAGCAACGGTGGGCGATCCGCACCTTGGGCAGGGCGGTCCCTTCTCTCCCTGTTGCGTTGGTTTTGGAAACGTTCCCATATGTTGTGTCACCCGCTCTTCGCCACTGATACCGCTGAACTCCGATACCGGCCTGTAGCGACCATCCAAATTGCGCCTTTTCCACCAACTCTCCAGATACTTGAGCAAAAAAATTCCAACCATCGTTCATTTGGCGATTGTTCCACAGAAAATCGAACTGCCAAAGATAGCGATGCAAATACTCGCGGCTAATGTTGTGATAGATGCCGATCAGCAGTTGACTTCCGGTTTGTCGGGATCCGGGCCGTCCGACCTAGTGAGACAATGAAGCCGGCGGGTTTCTCGGGAGAGACCCAATCATTTATGGACAACCAAACGGCATACTTGTTCGTCTTTGACGGCTTTGCGGATTGGGAACCCGCGTCCGCAGTGGCCGAGCTACGCCGAACGTTCGGATTTCCCGTTCAGACGATTGGTCTTACAAGGAATCCCGTAAAAAGTATGGGCGGATTGAAGATTCTTCCGGATATTCCAATACACGAGGCTGAGCCAGATTTAACAAGTATCTTGATCCTCCCAGGGGGCGACGCGTGGATGCAAGGAGAAATGAAGGAGGTTACGGGCTTAGTAAGAGCCGTTACGGAGGCGGACACGCCAGTGGCCGCGATCTGTGCGGCAACGCTGTCTTTGGCCTACGCGGGGCTTCTCGACGACCATCGTCATACGAGCAATGGCAATGGCTTTATCTCTAACCATGTACCCAAATATCGAGGCCACGGGCTTTACCAGAAACTACGCGCGGTAAGGGACGGCAACGTGATTACCGCGAACGGCCTTGCCCCTTTTGCGTTTGCAGCCGAAATTTTTAGGACCGTAGCACCTGATCGTATCGACGACATAGTTACCTACGAGGGGCTCTATTCGCGTGGTCTGCTCGACGACTAAGAAACCTGTCAACATCGTTGAGGTTTCCCAACGATTCGCGGCTTCCGGGCTGGTGGTTCGGCAAGCGAAATTCACCGACCTACCTGCCGGACTGCTGCTGCTCCGGCTCCGGCTCCTTATTCTTGTTGCCTCTGTGAAAGATTTTCCCGAACGCCTTTCCTATCCCCTTGCCGCTTCCTTTGCCGATTTTGCCCGCGCCTTTTCCGGCGCCGACGCCGACGTCCTTGCCGGCTCCCGCAGCGCCTTTGCCGAGATCCTCGCCGGCCTTGCCAGGGTGCAGAGTAGCGAGATTACCGGCTGCTCCGGCAGTGCCCTTGCCCAGGCTTCCCGCGCCCTTGGCTGTGCCTTTGCCGACGTCCTCACCGCCGTTGCCCACCTCCTTGCCCGGGCCGGCTTTCTGCTTGTCCTGCTGCGTCTTGTCCTGCGGCCCGGATTGCGTCTGGGCCGTCCCCTGATCCTGAGATGGATTCGCGGGGTGCGCAAAGGCGGGCGGAGTCGAGAAAACGGGGATGCATACCGCCAAAAAAATCGAGGCGAATTGGGGTTTAGCGTTCATTTTTTGTCTCCTGCTGATGGATTCAGCTGATGGATTCAAATGACAATCACCTCATACGCTCCTTTTGATGCTTTTAACTCAAGTAGGTGACATGCGAAGCCACTCCTACGAGCTGTGCGCGATTTTCCTGAATGCAAAGGGGTTATGCGGTCCGCGCCTGTTATCGGCAGTTTGACTTCCGGTTAACCCGCGACTCGTGCGCAATGCGGCAGTGTTGAGCTTGTATGAAGGATCAATGCGTGCGTTGGCGATTACGCGGAAACCGGCAACTAAATGTGTCTTGCATTGGACTAACCGACTTGTCCAGGACACGAACGCACGTTCAACCCTCTGTTCTGGAGAGACAGCATTCAGTTCATTTCCCGGAGGTGCTGGCATCCTGACTGCTGGTTAGCGTGTGCGCCTTCTCCAGCATCGCGTCAAGCGCCGCGCGCGGATAGAGCTTACCGCCGAGCACAACGGCCTGAATCGAGCGCGTGTTATGAATGTCGGCGAGCGGGTCCTTATCGAGTAAAACAAAATCGGCAGTCTTGCCAACCTCAATGGTTCCGCGGCGGTCAAGTTGCCCCATAAACTCAGCGGCATTTCGAGTGGCGGCCTGGAGAGCGGCAAGCGGAGATAGTCCGGCATCGACCAGCAGAGCGAGCTCATCATGGATGCCGAATCCGGGGAAGCATTGCGGATTCATGGTGTCGGTGCCGGCGAGGATAGGAACGCCCGCCCGGTACATGAGCCCCACAAGCTTCACGGATTCGTCAAATTGAAGCCGATTCAATTTGGCAATTGCGGCCCGAGGCTCGGGAGGAACGTTCTGGTAATAACCGGCATCCCATTTCGCTCGCACCTCTTTGCTCAAATATTTCAATCGTGGGTCATTCGCGAGCAACGGATCGTCGATCTGCGCGCGCAGCAAAGTGAGGGTGGGACATTGCCACGTTCGATTTTTCACGAAGAGCGCAAACAAGGACTGCGCGGTGGCCTCGTCAAACGTTTCAACGACGCGCATGTTAAGGCGAATGATGCTTTTCCCTGAATCTATCTTTTGCGCCAGAGTCGCGCCCGGCGCCCGGAACAACGCTTCTTGCCGCTGCATCTCGGAAACAATCGACTTTTCTTCTTTTGAGCAGCCGTCCGCCACGCGTGTCAGATGCTCGATGCTTTTCTGGCCAGCATCGGAAGCTTCTGCAGCGGTTACCGATTCCGGAACATGCCCTTCGAATGGAATACCACACTTGTTGGCCTCGTCGGCGATAGCGAAGTAAGCGTCGCGGGATAACCTGCTATAGACCTTGATGAAGTCTGCGCCACGCGCTCGCTGTTGTTCCACTACTTCGTGCCCTTGAGCTTCATCGGTGACAACGATGGATTCGGGCCAGACAGGATTTGGACCATCGATGATGGGACTGCCGAGGTAGATGGCCGGCGATGGATCTTCACTGGAAGCATGGGTAGCGCGCCACGCATGGGCGTCAGGCGGACCTGACATGTCACGTACGCCGACAACTCCGTTAGCCAGAAAAAGAAGGTGGCTCCAGGGAGCGCGGGCGTCTGAGGCGCCGTGGACATGCATATCCCACAAGCCAGGGATGAGAAACTTGCCTGTGCCGTTGACGACTACGGCTTTTCCTGGGATACGTGTCTTTTTCCATGGACCGATTGCAACGATACGATCGCCATCTGCGATTACCGTCATGTTCGGCTCGGGACCACGGCCAGTCGCGTCAATCACTGTCACTCGTTTGATCACAAGCGATTGAGACCAGGAGCAGGAGACGAATAGAGTGAACAGGAGAATCAGATGCAGGTCGCGAGCTGCGGGACATCGCGAAAAAGGCCGTAAGCATTCGCACGCAAATTGCGGAGTTAGGGAGCGAGTGATTTCACACCTCATCCGTGCTTGCAAGTATAGACAATTTCCTGCCCACCTACATGCCGTCGAAAACTTCGTCAGTACTGTTGTAACATCCCCATTACACTGATTGACCGCGGTTTTTTGGCGAACAAACGGTGCAATCGTGTGCTATCTACGGAAGTCGTTTGTCTTTTCAGAGGATACTGGTTCCTTGTCGCTCGATCGCGCTGGTCAAGCGCTGTTCGCAGAGCGTTCAAACCGACCGTTGAGAGGAGGTCCCCATTGAACTGGAATAGATGGGTTCGGCAGTTGCACCGTTGGCTGTCCATCGCCTTTACGTTGGTCGTTATCTTCAACGGCGCCGCCGTGTTTAAACACAGGTACACTAACTGGATGGGCCTCCTGGCGGTGGCCGCGCTCGCCTTGATGTTTTTCACGGGTATGTATTTGTTCGTATTGCCCTACCTCACGAAGTGGCGGAGCGAGCGACGGGCCGATTGAACTGGCCGCGTGGAGAAAGTCTGCATCGTTTCTTTGCTTGCCGCACGAAAGATTGATCCTGTTTGCGGAGGTTAGCGTCCTCGTCGCGGTTACGCTCATTGGCCGGGGTTGCCGCCCGATAGGGCTGGGCCGCTGGACCCTTCGACTACGCTCCGGGCAGGCAGCCGGAGGGCGGCTGTTCCTACATGAGTTTTTAGTGGATTGCGGGTTCTGCGGGTGTCAGAGCTGCTTTCACCGCTACACTTGGTAGTTCGTCTCCGCGGAAATACTTTTCTTTTTGTTTCAAATCTTCGGTTTTCATTTCTGGCATGGCTTCGTAGGGCTTGGAGTAGTCGTTGGCGGCGTTCCAGAATAAGAAGCCGATGCCGCCTTTTTCTTTGGCGGTGGCGACCTGAATTTTAATGTATTCGGGTGAGTAGGTTTTGGTGCGCCAGTGGAAGGCTTGCAGCCAAGGGCGGATGACCACGCCGGTATTCTTATTCCCGTCAGGATGGGTGATGAGTTCGAAGCGCTGCATGGATTCGCCGATGAAGTGCTCGGGGGCGTCGCCGGGGTGCTCGATGTTATCCATGCCGAAGAAGTGCGAGGGGTAGATCATGGGGCTGAGGACGTCGCAATATTTGGCCATGCCGACGATGTCCTGGCCGGTGTGGGAGAGATCGACCTGGCGCTGCCAGGCCATGACGCCGAAGACGTCGAGGGAGAGCAGGACGCCGGTGGGGTGGAGTTGGGCGTAAGCCTTTTTGAGGAAGGCGGTGATTACGTCGGAGCGTTGCATGATTTGCGGGGCACAGGTTGAAGGCACTTTCGCGTCGGCAGATTTCCCGGAGCCGCCCGGCTTCGCCGTTGCGGGACGGCCGAGGCGGCCGTCGCTACATGGGTGTTGTTGGTTTTCGGATTCCGCCTGGCCGGTTTGGTAGACGAATGCGGCGTCTTTTTGGTCGCCTTCGGCGGGGAAGCGGACGTAGTCGAATTGAATTTCGTCGGCGCCGGATTGGGCGACGAATTTGGCGAGGGCGATGTTGTAATCCTGGACTATGGGGTTGGAGGAATCGGTCCAGACCAGCTTCCCGTTTTCGCGCCAGGGCTGGCCGGTTTTGTGAGAATGCACGGCGAGTTCGGGATGGGTGACGACCAGGCGCTCGTCGCGGAAGATGGCGATGCGGGCGATGGCGTGCATGTTTTCGGAGTGCAGAAAGTGCACGAACTTGGGCAGGTCGTGAATGTAGACCTGATGCTTGCCGAGCAGCGGATGTTCGAAGGGGATGGTAACGCTGCCATCGGAATCTTTGATGTCGAAGACGACGGCGTTGCCGCCGACTTGGCGCCAGTGGCGGATAATGCGGAGCCCGTGATCGCTGGCGGCCATGATGCCGGTGAGATAGATGGCGCGGACTTCGAAATCTTTGGCGACGGGGATGGTGTGCTCGACGATGGGTGCGGGGAGGATTCCGGGGATGGCGATTTGTTCGCCGGGCTTGAGAATGTTGCTGGCGCGATTGCCGTTGGAGGCGCGGATGGCGTCGGCCAGTTCGCTCGAAGTGAGATAGCTTGTGTTCTTCAGATATTGGTGGGCGAGGGCAGGGATTGTGTCTCCGCGCCTGGCGGTATAGAGCTCAGTGGGCGAGGAGAATTTAGGCTCTGGAATTTCGACTTTGGATACGGGAACGGTGGCGGCGACAGGTTCTATTTTTACCTCTCCAATCTTTGCGGCTTGCGGCGGGGCGGCGGGTTCCGCGGCGCGCGCGAATGAGAACTCCGAGTTGAGCCGGACGGCGGCTAATGCGAAGAGAAGACACGATACGGCTGCGATGATGTGGATCGAGGAACGACGCAAGTGGGCCTCCGAGGCACGCCTGAGCCGGATGCTATCGCGCGATTCTGGTTATGAATAGTTACCGAGGAGCATCTCCCTTGGAAAATCAAGGTCAAAATCTTTAACACAGAGGAGCATAGAGGGGGCACAGGGTAGCACAGGGGAATTCTTAGGAGTTCGACGCCGGAACTGTGCCTTCCTTCTTGCGCAAAGTATTTCGCTTGTGGGGCTTTTGCTTTTGGGCGAGGTCTGGTTTAATGTCGTGGCCGCGGCTGTAACTCCAGCAGATGCAACTCTTTCATTTTCCTGAAGGGTACTTAAGGTCGTGGCGAGCGTCTTGCTTATTTGTAAAGCACCTGGGACGGGTTGCCGGTCAGGTGAGCGACATGTTTCCAAATGACAAAATTTGTCATCCTAAGTAGAGTCGCAAGCCGGGCCGGGAAAACTTCTGGGAAAACGTGGTCAGGGCCATGGGTCGGCCTGGAAAAGGAATAGGATGCCGGTTCCGACCGGCCAGTGAATTATGCGAACGAACCTTGCAACCGTGCTCGATCCGAACCGCCGCAGCAACGATGCTGGAGAGTTTGAAGCCACCCTGCGCCGCAAGATCGTGGGGCAGGATGCGGCGGTGGAAAAGGTCGCCGAGATTTACCAGATGTTTCTGGCGGGGCTGAATGCGCCGGGGCGTCCGGTGGGGAATTTGTTGTTTCTGGGGCCGACCGGTTCGGGTAAGACGCGCGTGGTGGAAGCCATGGCGGAGGCGTTGTTTGGGGATGGGCGGGCTTGCATCAAGATCGATTGCGCGGAGTTTCAGCATTCACATGAGATTGCGAAGTTGATCGGATCGCCTCCGGGATATTTGGGGCATCGGGAGACGCATCCGCTGCTGACGCAGGAAGCATTGAACCAGTGGTTCACGGAGAAGCTGAAACTTTCGATTTTGTTGTTTGACGAAATCGAGAAGGCTTCGGATTCGCTCTGGCAGCTGTTGTTGGGAATTCTGGATAAGGCGACGCTGACGCTGGGGGATAACCGGCGGGTGGATCTGTCGCAGTGCATCATCATTTTGACTTCGAACCTGGGCGCGAGTGAGATGACGAATCTGGTGGATGGCGGGTTCGGGTTTGCGCCGAAGGCGGTGGAAGTCGACAACAACTTCGACGACAAGATTCAACGCACGGCAGTGGAAGCGGCGCGGCGCAAGTTTACGCCGGAATTCATGAACCGCATCGACAAGACAGTGGTGTTCAAGACGCTGCGGGACGAGCATCTGGCACAGATTCTTGAGATTGAATTGGGGATGGTGCAGCAGCGGGTGCTGATGGCTGCGGGCGCGAACCAGTTCGTTTTCAATTGCACGACGGGAGTGAAGAACTTCTTGCTGAAGGAAGGGACTGATCCACGGTACGGAGCGCGGCATTTGAAGCGGGCGATCGAGCGGCATCTGGTGTTTCCGCTGGCGAATCTGGTGGCGACCGGACAGGTGAAGCTGGGCGATTTTGTGCGCGTGGATATGGCTTCGGAGACGCAGATGATTTTCGTCAAAGAGGCGGAAAATACCATGGCGCCGATCCTGCTGGAACGCTACGGAGCGGCTGCCGCGGCATTGCCCGCCGTGCGCACAGCGCGGACCGCCGTGAACAATCGACGCGATCTGGGCGCGAGTCCGATTGCGGAGAGCAAATAAAGTTTGGGTAGGTAAAAAACTCGTTAGACCGCATCTCACGAGTTTTCCCTTCGGCGCCGGATTGATTCCGGCGCCTTTTTTTGTTATGGGCAGTGCAGTCTGCCGGTGCCTAGGAGGGAAGAATTCGAGCTTCGCTCGACTGGACAGCCCCTTCGGCTTCGCTCAGGGCAGGCTGGGGGCGGCTGTCCCTACATAAGCTATGATTTGGTCGAGCTTAGGAGGTACGGATGCCGCTTACATTGACGTGGCAGGAGGTTGCGATCCGGCTGACGCTCTCCGTGGTCGCGGGGGCGCTGATTGGGCTGGATCGCGGGGAGCGCGGGCGGGCGGCCGGGTTGCGGACGACGTTGTTGGTCTGTCTGGCGGCGGCGGTGGCCATGGTGCAGACCAATTTGCTGCTGGCGACGCGGGGAAGGTCGCCGGATTCGTTCATCATGATGGACCTGATGCGCCTGCCGCTGGGCATTCTGACGGGGATGGGATTTATTGGAGGCGGCGCGATTCTGCGGCGCGATGGATTTGTGCTGGGGGTGACGACGGCAGCCACGCTGTGGTTTGTAACTGTGATTGGATTGTGTTTTGGGGGTGGGCAGATCGGGTTAGGAGTGGCGGGTACAGCGCTGGGAATGATGGTGCTGTCAGGACTGCGCTGGTTCGACTACAGCGTGAAAAAAGACCAGCACGGAGAGCTGCTTGTTACCACAGATGGCGAGTCGCTGGACGAGGGGGCGATTCGAGAAATTGTACAGAAGGCAGGATACAAGATTGTGAGCGTGTCTTCCGTGGCGTGGGACAAGCAAACAGAAAAGCGCAGCATTGAGTTCCTGCTGCAGTGGAGGGCGGTGCCGGAGAAGGTGGATACTCCGCCGTTTCTCCAGGATTTGTTGAACCATTCGCAGGTGGCGACGGCGCACTGGAAGGTCTCATAAGAACACGCCGTCACTCTAGCTTGCATCGAGAGCGTGCGAGGTCCCGACAGGGCAGAGTTGTGGCATGATTGCTCTATTCAACGGGAGGGAAGCTATGACCTGCCGAGTTTTCACGATGCTTGCGGTAGTTTCCGTTTTTCTCGCTTTTTTTTCATGTTCATGCGTGCTCTGCTTTGCGTCCTGCCCGGTCGATCACATTCTCCTGAACGGACACGTCGCAGATGCTCCAGAAAAGGGCAGTGTGAAAGTGCAGTTGGTTTATGCGAATCATGGTGCGGGCGATAGGTGGAGTTGAGCTTGGATGGGGCGGAATTTCGGACGGATGTGCCATTTCTTACGCAGAGTCGAGGACCGGTACTGAACGGACTTGGGGAAAAGTGCAAGCGCAAGCCGGAGACGGTGATTGTGATGCTGGTGGCGGGAGAGCATGAGTACGATCGAGTGTCGCTAGATATGGCAGGTGATTTCAAGAAGTTGGGTTCCGATAGTTATGTTTTACGCTCGGAGATTGTGCTGCATGGGAAGGGTGCGGGCGTTCGATAGTTGATTCTTTAAAAAGTTGCGTGGCTCTGCGCCGAACAGATTGTCGAAAAATTATCTTGCCAGCACGAAGCAGACCTCAGGCGCTAAAGCGCGGCTATATTGGTGGAGTAGACGGCACGACTGAAGTCGTGCTCTTCCCGAAGCTCAAGAGCTTTGCGAACTTCCCGAGCTTCCCGAACCTCTTCGCGGAAGAGTTTTCACCATTGGCGCCCACTTCTCGCAAAGGACGCGAGAAGTGGGGCACCGAGGTGAAGTTCTGGTTAGAAGGTTATGAGGCCTTTGATCTGGAGGGCACGGGGCGAGGCGTCGCCGCCCAGGAAAGAGCCGAAGATGCTGGTGGGGTCGCCAACGGTGCGGACGATGCTGCCGAATTGCGGGTTGGCTATGTCTCCCACGGGCTGATCGAAATTGGGATGGTTGAGAATGTTGAAGGCCTGCGCGCCGAACTGGAATTTTGCACCTTCCCAGTGCGGAATGGGGATGGTCTTCATGAGAGTTAAATCAGTGTCGAAAAATTTGGGGCCGTAAACCTGATTGCGGCGCTGAGCGCCGAAAGTCGCGACGCCGCCCGGGCCGACTGGGGAACTGAATTCAGTCGGAGTGAGGCACGGCGTGCTGGTGGCGGAGGAAGTGCAGTTCAGCGGGCCCACAGAGGAGTTGGCGAAAAGATCCAAGCCGGTGGCAGGTCCGTAATTGAATTCGTTCAATATGCCGGTACTGCCGGAATCGATGACGGTGAAGGGCAAGCCGGTTCGCGCGAAGAACGTACCCGAGACTGTCCAATCCAACAGAGCGCCCCATAGGCCATGCAGATTGGGAGTGTTGTAGACATAGCTGGCGGACACCTGGTGACGGGTGTCGTAGTCGGCGTTGCCGTAGTTGTAGGCCTTGAAGTTATAGGGAGCCTGCGGAGCAAGAATGCTGGTGTTGGTGTCGAAGTTAAAGGGCAGAAAACCGCCATTGGAAATATCGTCGAGGGCGTGGCTCCAGGTGTAATTGGCCTGGACCTGGAGGGAGTTCGAGAGATGGCGCGTGAACTCGACGGTGACTCCGTTGTAGTTGGACACTCCTGGATTGGAGGCTTCAGTGACTACGGAGAATCGAGAATCGATGGGAGCGGTGGGCAGGCCGGTGAACGACGTGACCGGGGTTCCGGCAGCGGTGCTCAGCAAGCCCAGACAAGAAGCGCCGCAATAACTGTTAAGCGCGGGATTCAACAACGCCAGATAGCTTCCGTGGTTTCCGACGTAGTTCACCGCGAAAGACATCTTCGAACCCAGGGGCTGCTCGATCTCGAAATTCCACTCGTCATAGGTGGGGTAATGGATATTATGTGCGGAGTTGGTGATGGCCGGAGGAGTGAAGAGCGGGGCAGCAGCCGAAATCTGGGCAAGGTTCAGTCCGGAGGCAAAGCCGGTCGTGAAGGCCGCATTCGATGCCGTGGTCGCGGTCTGCGCGCTCGCGGGCAGTCCGGGAGCAAGCAAGACTCCAGGGCCGCCGGTAACGAATGTATTTTTTAGAGGAGAGTTGGTGTCGAAAGAGGTTGCGATGGTTCCAGGGAAGACATCGGCGAAGATGCCGATGCCGCCGCGGAAGACTGTTCCGGCATCCCCGCGAGGTTGCCAGGCGAAGCCGAAGCGGGGTTCCCAACTGACGCCCTGGTAGTTAGGCAGCGCGGTATGGAGGCCAGTCACAATTGCCTGATTGTAGGGCTGGGAGGCATCGTGCGAAATGGCCGAGAAGGAATTGCTCAAACGGGCAAAACAATTCGTTTGGCAAATGGGATCGGAGTTGTGCTCGAGACGCAGGGCAAGCGTGATCTTCAGGTGCGGCTTGATGCTAAATTCATCCTGACCGTAGAAGCCCAAGGCATAGAGAGCGAGCGGCTCAGTTGGCCTGACCGCGTAGGCCTGCTCGTAAGTATCCACATTGCCGGCATAGAAGCTGCCTAAGCTGGCGAATTCAGCGATGGGAACGGTCGCGGCAAAGCCGCCGGGCGTGTAATCAGTGATGTCATTGCGACGGAAATTTACGCCGAACTTGAGGTTGTGTTTGCCTTTTTGCCAGGAGTAGTCATCGGAAATCTGATACTGAGTGACGTTGCGTCCCTGGGGCCATTCGGAATACTGCAAGGGATTGCCAGCGGGAGAGCCAGGACTGTAGAACTCTCCGTTAAGAAAAGCCAGATCGTAGGGTAGAAGTCCTTGCGAGTTGGGAAGGCTTGCGGTGGAGAAAACGGCGCTATACCAGGCTCCGGAAATAATCAGTTGATTGACGCCGTTGGCACCGACGGAGTGACTTTCCTGGAGTTGACCTTCGTACTGCGGCTGATGACTGAGCGCATTCAAAAGCGGGTTCAGCGGATCGGTGTAGGTAGCCTGTAGTCCATGATCGGTGCGGAAGTGGACGAAGAAGCGATCCTTGTTCCCGATGTTCTGATCGACACGAGCGGTGAGCAGCCACTCGTCGGTCAGGTTATCGACGTTAGACTGGAACTGAAGAGCGCAGGGAGCGCCTCCGGCCAGGGCAATGCCGCCATCGCAGCCGCCGCCGGGCAAAATGTTTGCCGCACGGCCGTAGCCCGAAGCGTTGTTGTAGACGGAAAAGATGCGATTGTAGAAGGGAATTTCGGCGGCATTGCCGACGGTCGTGAGATTGGCGAGGGTAGCGGTCTCAAAGGCGGCGCTAGGAACGTTTACGGGCTCGGCAGTTGGTATCAGCAAACGAAGGCCTTCGGTATCCATGAAGAAGAAGGTTTTATTCTTCACGATGGGACCTCCGATGGAAGCCGCCCACTGGTTCGCATTGTCGAATGGACGCGGGGTTACGGGCGTGGTGTGGTCGTTAAACCAATCGTTGGCGTTGAGAACGCTTCCATTCCAGAAATATTCGGCGTTGCCGTGGAAGTGGTTGCTGCCCGACTTGGTAACGTAATTTACGTTGGCACCGGCAAGTTCGCCGTATTCGCCGGAGTAGCCGTTATTGACGACGGTGGCTTCGCGAACGTCATTCGCGCCCAGGAAAAGATTGGTAGCACCGGAGTTATTCAGGTTGAGGAAGGGATCGTTTTCATTCATGCCATCGACGGTGAACAGATTGGAAGTGCCGGAGATTCCGAAGGTGGCGCTATTGCCGTATCCGGCCTGCGTATTCATAGTGGCGCCGGGAGCAGTTTGAACGTAATAGGTGAGATCGTTGCCTGGGTTCGGCATGTTGGCAATGATTTCGGGGGTGATGGTGGTGGCAATATTTCCGTCTTGCGTCTGAACTACGCTGCCACCGGCAGTGACTTCAACGGTAGTACTGGAAGTCGCGACGTTGAGTTTGAGATTTACGGTGCTGCCCTCTCCGACGTTCACAACGACATCGTGTTCCACGGTTTGGAATCCGGAAGCGGTCACCGAGAGCGTGTAATTCCCGGGATTTAAGAGGCCGAAGCGGTATCCGCCGGAGCCGCTTGTGGTGGTGTTTTGTTTCGCTCCGGTATCGCGATTAGAGAGACTGACGGTGGCGTTTGAAACTGCTGCTCCAGAGGAATCCTCGATCGTACCGGCGATATCGCCAGAGGTAAGCGATTGCGCCGAGACGTGGGTTGAGCAAAGGATCATAGATGAAAGAAAAAAGAAGAAAGCAAACGTTGCGGCGTAACGAACGAGTGGAGCTTGCGGTTTCATAAAATCGTCCTCCGAAGAGTACTCATCGAACTGCGAAGTTGCTTCATGTAAATGTGAAGTGTTGCCGAATCACTGGAGGGTGGAACCGACGAGGTTCGTCGTTCGCCGTGCAACAGAAGGGGAAACTGGACTTAGCAGATGTAAGCTCAAACCCACTACGGGCACAGCAACTGCAATGACCTGACAACTAAAAAAATCATGAAAGATGATCGAGCGAAATACTATCGGTAAAAAACCTTAACTGGTGAAATGGAAATACCTGACGGAAAAACAAAAACAGAAGAAGACAAATTGTGAGGAGCGAATCAAATTGGTGATGCGATCATCTGGAGGATTAGTTTTTGGCGGCGAGTTCTACTTCTTCATACAACTCGGGCAACTGGCGCGCGTGATCGGGTGAACTTCCAAATCGCGCGGCTTCATAGGCATTGGTAAAGCGGGCAACCGGAGTGCGCAACTTTTCGTTTTGGATGATGCGAACAAATTCCTGCGGAGTTTGCTCTGCGGATTTTGTCAGACCGCAGCGCGACAAGTATTTCGCCATCCGCTGGTACCACATGGCTGCGGCTTCATGCGGCGAGTCTTCAGGATGTTTTCGCAGTTTTCTGGCGCGGAGCATACGCGCCAAGCGGAAGCCACTGGCGAGCAGGAATAGGAGCAGTGCGGCGGCAGCGCCATATGCAAGCCACCGTGCCGGCGATTGTTCGGCTTGTTTTTCACTGCGACGGGCTGCATTCAGCATTTGGGTATATCGCATGTGCATCCAGAAGCGCATTTTCTCCAGCGAAGTGCGCGTGCCGCCGGCGGCGGCTTTTCCCAGGATGTACTGATGCGAGGAGTCGTAACTGATGATCCATTCGCGCCAGAAGGATTGAGCGGCATCCAGATAGAGCATCGCCCGCTCCCAGCCCTCGGGGGTTGCGATTTCGCCTCCGGGGGTAGGATCGAATGTGACCCAGCCCGAGCCTGGGAAATATGCTTCCACCCAGGAGTGCGCATTTTTCGCCCGGATCACATAGTTGCCAGTGACGTCGTTGAACTCATCGCTGCGAAACCCATTCACAACCCGAGATGGGATCTGCAAAGTGCGAAGCATGACGGCCATGGAAGAGGCGAAGTATTCGCAGTGGCCTTGTTTTCGATCGAAGAGAAAATTTGCCAGAGGATCGGCGACTGGAGAGCGCGGAAGTTGCAGGGTGTAGGCGTAATGGGTTCGGAGATAGAGTTCGATTGCGGATGCTTTGTCGTAGTTATTGGAAGCGGAAGCGGCTATGTGGGCGGCCAGTTGGGGTATACGAGGATCCAGCTTGGGAAGTTGCAGATACGATCTGGCGAAATCGGGTAAAAAGGAAGAGTTGCTGGCGGCGCGAAGTTCGGAGGGCGACGGACGGGAGATATCTGATTCTGCCTCATAAATGCTGACAGGGTGCTGGACATCCAAATCGTAAATAGCGCCGCCGGCGTCCATTGAAATACCACGATATGCACCTTTCAGGCGGTGAGCCCAGGGAGCGAGGAAAAAAATGTTGGTGCCAATCGGCTCCAGCAGTACATGGTAATGAATCAAGCGGGCCGGGTTGAGCGACGCCGATTGACTTTGTGGGGGGTGAACGCTGGTGGTTTCGTGGCTGGGCTTGCTTTGGCCGATCATGCTTTGGCCGATCGTGATTTGGGCGATCGTCTTCTGACCGAAGGATGGGATGGAGAAGCTGCCGTCGAATGCCCTGGGCAGAATGTATTGCTCGTGTAGATTGGACCAGTTTTTGCCGTCAAAATTTGCCAGCGATACGCCGCGCCAGTGTAGTTCATAGCGGCCGTGTTCGTCTCCATCGATCTGAATGTGCATGACGACGGCGTTGGATTGCTGAATCTCGCCGATGCGCCCCAGTTGTACGTGGTCGCTGAAGCCGGTGGAGAGATCGGTGCCAAACGAATAGCCACCGAGATAACCCGCAGACATGCGCGGCAGAAGAAAAAATACGAGCGCTGCGCCAACCAGGATCAGGACAACCAAGCTGGGGACGAGGCGGGCCAGAGAGTAGGCCATGTGCCGGTGCTCATACGCGTCAATCGAATGCTGCGCTTGAAATCTGGCGGCTCGCCCGGAGCGGCGCATCTCCATGAGGAGAAAAGTGGCGACGGCCAGCAGCATGAATCCCGCGAAGAAGAGGAGGAAAACGCTGTCGACGGTGAGCACGGCGGAGGCCAAGACCATAAGAAATGACAGGACGGCCAACATGATGTAATCGCGGTCACGACGCAGAGAAAACGTGCGCACGACAACCGCAAAGAGAACCAGGTGAACTGTGGCTGCCAAAAAGGCGCGGGAGAACCAGAAGTAATCCGCGGCGTAAAAAAGAAAATAAACAATCGTGAGAGGGGTAGTCCAGCGCTCGGAAATGACGACGCGACGCCGCTCCGCCAGAAGATAACCGCGAAAAGCGAGAGCCGCGCCGGTCACCACCACGGCGGGGATATCCAAGCCGCCGGTGCTGGCCAGGGTTGCAAATCCGGTCAATACAAGCAAATAGAGGGAGAGCTCGAAGTATTTGTTTACCGCCTGCGGAATCGGGATCACACCGGATTGGGAGATGGCAGTAGGCATTTTGCTGGTGATTGCGAGGTAACTTCTATTGTTCGACAAGTCAGGTCTAGATGGAAGGCTTTCCCAGGCTTTTCTTGCACCGGAAGTCACTTGTGTTTTTTAGATGGGCGAGAGGCAGAGATGAACCTCGAAATTGAGCAGCGGGCGGCCGAGAGGAACAAGTTTGCTAGAATGGAGCAGGTCAGGCATCGGTCTTACGCGACGTACTCTCGCCAACCCCGCCAGGTCCGGAAGGAAGCAACGGTAACGGGCTCTTGCGTGTGCAGTGAGTCCCCGGTGCCTGGCTTATTTGTTTTGTTTTCTTAAGCGCCTCCACGGTCGGAACCTCCTTTACACAGTCTTTACAAGTTTCTACGCAAGAAGACCGGCATTTCTACGTTATCAATATGTCAGTGATGGGAAAATTCCAGGCGAAAGGTTTTTAAACATGCGTACTGTTCCGTCGAAGCAAGCTTCTCCCACCGTTACCATTCGTGTTGCCGGCAGCCTTTCGCAAGGGCACTTGACCTACCTGAACGAGTTGGTGACTTCTGCTGTTGAGTGCGCTCTGTGGCCTATGCTGGATTTGGGTTGTCTTGTGGAACTAGACCGGGAAGCGCTGAGCTATTTGGTCGGAGGGGAAGGTAGCGAATTCGGGATTGTTGGATGTCCGAATTTTATTCGCGAGCGGATGCAGTACGAAAAGGAATTTCGGGCGGCGTAGTTTTTGAGGTTGGTTAGAGGGTTGCGGCAGCTTTTGGAGAACGTTCAACCACCAAGGTCACGAAGGTACACGAAGGAACGCTCGCGGGCCGATTGCCTTCGGGACACTTCATTTTTAGGATGGTCCACCATCAAAGGTTAGACATTCTGGCTTGATTCGTTCAAAATACTGGATTCCCCGCAGAGGAGATCTCATTGAACGATTCGGGCCAGTCACCGCGCAGAAGGGTAAAAATCAGCGCTCTCGGCACATACGTGCCGCCACGTCTTCTCACTAACGCCGACCTGGAAAAGATGGTCGATACTAACAACGATTGGATTCTGAGCCGCGTAGGCATTCGCGAGCGGCACATTGTCGATAAGGGTGTGGCGACCAGTGATCTGGCCGTAGAAGCCGCGAAAAAGGCTCTTGCCAAGCGGGGACTGAACGCGAGCGATCTCGACGTCATCATTGTTGGCACGGTTACGCCTGATATGTTTTTTCCTTCCACGGCGTGCCTTGTGCAAAATAAACTGGGCGCTACGGGAGTATGGGGGTTCGATCTTTCGGCGGCATGCTCGGCTTTCATTTATGGCGTGCAGACCGGAGCGCAGTTCATTGCCTCGGGAGCGCACAAGCGGGTGATGGTGATTGGCGCGGATGTGATGTCGTCGATCATCGATTACGCCGACCGCGCGACATGCGTGATTTTTGGCGATGGCGCGGGAGCGGTGATTCTGGAGGCGGCGGAAGACGAGTCCGAGGGGCTCATCGATTTTATCCACGAAGTGGACGGCTCCGGTGGATGCTTCCTTTATATGCCGGGCGGGGGAAGCTTGAATCCGTCGACGCGAGAAACGGTCGAGAAGAAAATGCATTTTGTTCATCAGGATGGGCAGCAGGTGTTCAAGTTTGCGGTGAGGAAGCAGACAGAAGTATGTTCGAAGCTGCTGGAACGCAACGGACTGAAGGGCTCGGATATCGATGCCTTCATTCCACACCAGGCCAACTTGCGGATTATTAATGCGACTGCGGAGCGGCTAGGGCTGCGGCCGGAAAGTGTGATCGTGAATATCGAGCGCTACGGGAATACGACGGCCGGAACCATACCGCTGGCTATGAATACTGCAATGGAAGAAGGCAAGTTGAAGAAGGGAAGCCTGGTGCTGATGGCTTCGGTAGGCGCGGGTTTTACCGTGGGTGCTGCGTTGATGCGGTGGGCTTTTTAGCGGAGGAGTAGTTACTGGCACAGGCGAAACCCATGGTCCCCCGTTTCACGAGGGATGACAGAACCGAAGCTCGCAGGGCAGGCGAGGGCGGCTGTCCCTAGATAAGCAGAGCGAAATCGTAGCTGGCCGGGCGGGTACAATGGAGAATGGTTTCGAGTTCCCGCCCAGCGCGATGGCAAGTTCTGCTGGCCTTCGCCATCATTTATTTTGTTTGGGGTTCTACGTTTCTCGCAATTCGCATCGGCGTGCGCGAGGTGCCGCCGCTCCTGTTCGCCGCAATGCGTTTCCTGACCGCGGGAATCGTGCTCTATGCGTGGACGCGGGCGAAAGGCGTTGCATCGCCTCGGCGACGCGAGTGGGCGGGCGCGGCGATGCTGGGAGCGCTGATTTTCGTCGTCGATTACGGGTTACTCTTTTGGGCCGAGCGCCGCGTGCCCTCTGGCCTGGCAGCGGTAGTGCTGGCGACTATTCCAGTATTTATGTCGCTGGCCGAAATTCTCTTTTTGCGCACCCAGAGATTGACGCTGCGATTGGGGCTCGCCATGTTCGCTGGAATTGGCGGCGTGGCGGTGCTGGTGAATCCTTCCGTGGGTCTAGGACAGGCGCCGGTTGACGCTCGCGGCGCGGGGGCCTTGATGATCGCCGCGATTAGCTGGTCGGTCGCTTCAATTCTGCCACGCAAGCTTACCTTGCCGGACTCGAAAGTGATGAGTTCCAGCGCACAGATGCTTACCGGAGGTGCGATGCTGACGCTTACGGCAGGGCTGTTTGGAGATTTCAAAGGATTCTCTTTCCGCGCAGTTTCGCCAGGCGTCTGGCTTTCGCTGGCTTACTTAATCGTTGCGGGTTCTATCGTCGGGTTCACCGCGTATGTGTGGCTGCTCCATCACGAGTCACCCACAAAAGTCGGGACGTATGCGTACGTGAATCCAGTGGTCGCAGTTTTATTGGGGTATTTTCTGGGTGGCGAGGCGCTGGGGCCGCGGACAGTGGCGGGAACGCTGTTGATCCTGGTCAGCGTGGTCGTAATCACGACGACGCCAAAGCAACCGAAGTCCACGAGGCCGACACAGGAACCCGAGCTGGTTGAGACCTAACTCCGGATTGCCTGTCGGCAGGTTATGGGTGCGTCATCTTTTCCGGCCTTACCAACTGATCGAACTCTTCGCCGGTGAGGTAGCCCAACTTCACTGCTGCTTCGCGGAGGCTGCTGTGTTCGACGTGTGCGGTATGGGCGATCTGCGCGGCCTTGTCGTAACCGACTTTTGGAGCTAACGCGGTTACCAGCATCAGAGAATTCTTCACGTACCAGTCAACCTTGGCGCGATCGACTTCGATGCCTTTGATCATGTACTCGACATAGCCGTGGCAGGCGTCGGCGATCAGGGTGACCGAGTGCAGGAAGTTGTAGATGATCACCGGCTTGTAGACGTTGAGCTCGAAGTTGCCTTGCGAGCCGGCGAAGCCGACCGCGGCGGTTGCGCCGTGAACCTGTGCGCAGACCATGGTCATGGCTTCACACTGCGTGGGGTTTACCTTCCCGGGCATGATCGAACTGCCGGGTTCGTTCTCAGGGATGGAAAGTTCGCCAAGCCCGCAGCGTGGACCGGAGGCGAGCCAGCGAATGTCGTTGGAGATTTTCATCAGCGACGCAGCAAGAGTTTCCATGGCGCCCTGGGCGAAGACAATTTCGTCATGCGCGGAGAGCGCGGCGAACTTGTTGGCGTGAGAGCGGAAGGGAAGTCCGCTAAGTTCGGCGATCTTTTTAGCGGCGCGGTCGGCAAATTCGGGATGGGTGTTCAATCCGGTGCCGACGGCTGTACCGCCGATGGCGAGGTCGTAAAGGCCATCCAGAGCCTGATTCAGGCGCTCGATATCGCGTTCGAGCAGGCTGGCCCAGCCGCCGAACTCCTGCCCAAAGGTGAGAGGAACGGCGTCCTGCAAGTGAGTGCGGCCGATCTTTACGACGTCGTTAAATTCTTTGGCTTTGGCGGCGATGGCATCGTGCACGCTTTGGATCGCGGGAATCAGAGTGTTCTTCACACGGTCGGCAGCCGCGATGTGCATCGCCGTGGGGAATGTATCGTTCGAGGACTGCGACATGTTTACGTGGTCATTGGGATGGATCGGCTTTTTCGATCCAAGTTCTCCGCCGGCGATTTCAATGGCGCGGTTGGAGATCACCTCATTGACGTTCATGTTGGTCTGGGTACCGCTGCCTGTCTGCCAGATGCGAAGCGGGAACTGGTCGTTCAGCTTGCCGGAGATTACTTCGTCGGCGGCCTGCGCGATTAGTTTGGCTTTGTCTGGCGGGAGCTTGCCCAGGTCCTGATTCACCAGCGCGCAGGCTTTTTTCAAAATGCCGAAGGCGCGGATTAGTTCGGGCGGCATGGTGTCGCGACCGATGTTGAAGTGCAGCAGCGAGCGTTGAGTTTGCGCGCCCCAGTAGACGTTGGCGGGGACTTCGATTGGTCCCATGCTGTCGGATTCGGTGCGGGTTTTCACTTGCATCTGTATCGCGTCCTCGATAAAGGTAGCTACTGAATCTCCGTTGGGGCATGCTCCGCATTCACTGCGCGCGTAGTTCCTCCAGCCCATGCTGACGGCGGACTTTGATTTTGCTTTCGTCTTTTCGGGCCTGCGCTAAATCGTAGGCGAGTTGCATGCGTAACCAAGTCTCGGGTGTGCTGCCAAAAGCCTTGGAAAGTCGAATCGCCATCTCGGGGCTGATCCCCGACTTGCCGTGAATCACGTTGTTTAGAGTTTGCCGGCTAACGCCAAGTATCTCTGCGCCTTGCGTGACGGACAGGCGCAAAGGTTCAAGACATCCGCTTCGCACGATGCGTCCCGGGTGGGCGGGATCTTTCATAGGCATAGTATTTCCCCTGCTTCAGTGATAGTCGATCCATTCAACGTCGAACGCATCCACGCCAACAAAGGGGAAAATGACACGCCAGTTCGCCCGTACGGTCACGGACCAAAATCCCCGCAGGTCGTCTTTTAGCGGGTGAAGGCGATAACCTGGGAAAATCAAGGTCGTGCGGGGTAGCCGCTGCGTCGAGAACGGTCAAAATCTCCTGCACCGTGTCTACCAGGTAGCTCGAATTCCGCCCCGATCGTTGCGTTCATAGAGTCGCTTCAGGCCGCGATGCTTGAAGCTTCTGATCATCCGATGCACTTTAAGTGTAAAGTGTACATTGTCGCTTGTCAATCGTTACCGTGACCCTAACAGAGTTTAGCTTTGCTCAATGGACAGCCGAGGGCGGCGGTCCCCATAACATTCTGGCAGTCTGCGCCACATCAGGCCTGCGTTCGCCGCACGGGATATCCCCGCTGATGACAACGCTGGCTTTCGGCATGACGCCCGGTTCAGTGTCCGCGCCTCCGTGCTAAAATCATCGATCTCTAATTCACCATTTCATGCCAGATATTCTTAGCGCCGATGATGTCTTGACTCTGCCGAAGGCGAAGAAGCTTCCGGAACCGGAGACACGGACTGACGTGCTGGTGATTGGCGCGGGGCCGACCGGGCTGGCTTGCGCCATTGAGGCGCAGAAGATTGGCTTGAAAGTGATTGTGCTCGACAAAGGCTGTTTGGTGAATTCGCTGTATCACTACCCGGCCAACATGCTGTTTTTTACCACGCCGGAGCTGCTGGAAATCGGCGACATTCCCTTTACCACGGCGCGGCAGAAACCCACTCGCGAAGAGGCTCTCGAATATTACCGAAAGGTGACGGAACATTATCGCCTGGATATTCGCCAGTACGAATGGGTGAAGACGGTGATGGGTGAAGACGGGAACTTCAGCATCACCTCCACTGACCGCGCGGGGCGGCCGCACGATTACCAGACTCGCAAAGTGATTGTGTCGACGGGGTACTACGATCTCGCCAATCAACTCTGCATTCCGGGTGAGGACTTGCCAAAAGTTTCGCATTACTACGCGGACGCGCATCCTTATTACGATACGGATGTACTGGTGATTGGAGGCAAGAACTCGGCCGCGATTGCGGCGCTGGATTTATGGCGGCACGGGGCGCGAGTGACGCTGGTTTACCGCGGCTCGCAGATCCATCATCATGTCAAATACTGGATTAAGCCCGATCTGGAAAATCGTATCAAGGCCAATGAAATTGAAGCCTACTTCAATAGCACGGTGCAGGAAATTGGCATCGATCATGTGGTGGTGAAGACGCCGGGCGGGGTGTTTCGGCTGAAAAACGATTTCGTACTGGCACTGGTTGGATATCATCCCGATTACGATTTTTTGCGCAGCATGGGGATTGAGCTGTCAGCCGATCAGCATCGGCCGGTGTGCGATCCGGTGACACTGGAAAGCAATGTGCCGGGAATTTATGTGGCGGGTGTGATTGTGTCAGGGTCGCGCACGAATGAGATTTTTATTGAGAACGGGCGCTTCCACGGGCGACAGATTGCGGAAGATTTGAAGATCAAGTTGCGGCCAGAGGCATAGGAATCCGTCGAGATATTCAGTAAGTCTGTTGAGCGTTACTTCGTTCGCGGCGAATTACTTTGCCGCAGGGTGCAGCAGGCGATCGATCTTAGCGGCCATGATGAAGTCGCTCTCGGTTAGGCCGTTGATCTTGTGCGTCCAGAGAGTGATTTCCGCTTTCCCCCACGCGAGAAAAATGTCGGGATGGTGGCCTTGCTCTTCGGCCAGCGCGCCGACGCGATTCACGAAGTCGAGCGCCCTGGCGAAATCCGGAAATTTATACTCACGTTTCAGATGATGTTCCTCGACTACGCTCCAGTCGGGAACTATTTTGTGCAGGTTTTCGAGATCGTCTCCCTTGAGCGGAGGAATTCCGCCGCGGCAAGGAATGCAAGTCTTATCGGCAAGCTCGGTCATGGTGTTCTCCGAAATCATGATAGTTCAATTTCATTAAAGATCCTGGAGCCTTTCGAACTAAATGACGATGCACGGAATGAGCTTGAAACCCGGAGCCTTGCTGTGGCATCACTAAAGACTCGATTCTGAACCGTAGCGCTGGGGCCGAAAGACGAATGACAGCACAACCAGCAGGAAATGGTTCTACTCCAGGCCCATCCAACCCCTGGCTGGTCGCCATCGCGGTCATGCTGGCCACGTTTATGGAGGTGTTGGACACTTCCATTGCGGCGGTCGCCCTTCCTTATATTGCGGGCAGTTTATCGGCCACGAACGATCAAGCCACGTGGGTTCTGACCAGTTATCTGGTAGCGAATGCGATCGTTTTGCCGGCGAGCTCCTGGTTCTCTCTACGCTTTGGGCGAAAGAGATTTCTGATTGTCTGCATCATGATTTTTACGGTGTCCTCATTTGCCTGTGGAGCGGCGACCAGCCTGGCTTTGATATTGATCGCGCGCGCCGTGCAAGGGGCTGGCGGCGGTGCGCTTCAGCCTTTGTCGCAGTCCATTCTTCTGGAGACTTTTCCGCCGGAGAAACGTGGGGCGGCGATGGCCGTCTTCGCTCTGGGAGTGGTGGTTGCGCCGGTTCTAGGTCCTACGCTCGGCGGTTGGCTGACCGATACTTACTCATGGCGATGGGCGTTTTACATCAATATTCCAATCGGGATTTTCGCGATATTCATGATCTCGCGGTACGTGCATGATCCCGAATATATCAAAACTGCACGTCCCGGAAAGTTGGATGGGATTGGCCTTGGATTGTTGGCGGTGTGGCTGGGCTGCCTACAGATTATTCTCGATAAAGGGCAGGAAGACGATTGGTTTGGAGCGACCTGGATTCGCTGGGCGACGGCGATCCTAGTCATCAGCTTCATAGCGTTTCTGGTTCGAGAGTTTCGCCACTCCAAGCCGCTGGTTGATCTTCGAGTGTTTCGCCATCGGAACTTTGCCATTGGGTGCGTGCTGATCGGAATGTTCGGCGCTCTCATCTATGGCTTGGTGACTTTGCTGCCGTTGTTTTATCAAGAGCTGATGGGATACACAGCGCTGGCAGCAGGTTGGGCGGTGAGTCCGCGGGGCATTGGCGCGATCACAGCCATGCCGGTGATCGGTTACCTGACAGCCAAGATGGATAACCGCTGGTTGATTGCATTTGGCTTCGCGCTGTTCGGCGCGGCGAGTATATGGTTTGGCGAAGTGTATCTTTCAATTGGGCAATGGACGTTTCTATGGGCAATTCTGATCAGCGGATTCGGTTCGGGATGTATCTTTGTCCCGCTTGCCACTACGTCGATGGCATTCCTGAAGAATGAAGAAATCGGTAACGCAAGCGGGCTTTACAATCTGCTGCGTAACATCGGAGGAAGTATTGGGATCTCCGTGGTGAACACGATTGTCACGCGGCATGAACAAAGGCACCGCAGCGAGCTGGTTGGGTCGCTCAGTCAAGGCCGGGTTGAAGTCCGGGGGGCCTTGCAGGGGTTGCAGGCTTATTTGAGCAGTCTAGGGGGAGCCTCCAGTACGACGGCCTTAAGACGAGCTTACGGGCTCATTAATGAGGATTTGAATGCGCAGGCGAGACTCTGGTCGTACGTGGACGATTTCCGTTATATGGCAGTGGTGTGCTTCGCATGCGTGCCGCTGGTTTTTGCGTTGAAGAAGGCGGTAGGAAAAAAGGGAGCCGCGTCCGCGGGACATTAGCGCTGGTGCGTATAAGAAAATATTATTTCGATCTTGATTATTTCGATCTCGCCGCCAGCACCCACCGCCTCAGGGCAACCGCAGACCACACCGCCTCCACCAACCCAAATGGCCACGCCCCTTGCAGGAATCCGTAAATCGACCCCATCACGCACGCTCCCGCGAAAGCGAGAATGAACCAGCGGCTGCGCGCTTCCAGAGCATAAGTGACGAGCATGGCCGTCACTGCAAACAGCCCGAAGATGGTCAAGGATGACACTTCTTCAATCCCTAACTTTTCCTAAGTTCTTCCAGCATATTGGGGTCGATATTGCCGCCGCTGATGACGGCGACGTTCAAGATTGTTTTTGGGAGTTGATCGGCGTGAAAGATGAATCCGGCAACAGCCACGGCTCCGCTGGGCTCGGCTACGGTGGCGGGATTCGCGCTTAGATGTTGGGCGGCGCGCCGAATTTCGTCTTCTGACACGGTAATGATGTCATCCACGTAGAGCCGGATGTGCTCAAAGTTAATTGGCCCGATGCTTTGGGTGCGCAAGCCGTCGGCGGAGGTGCGCGAGACGTCGCCGGCAGGGAGTTGGACGATCTTGCCAGCGCGGAAGCTGGCTTGCGCATCGGCGGCGAGTTCGGGTTCAACTCCAATTACTTTTATATTCGGATTGCTGAGCTTGATGGCGGTGGCGATGCCGCTGAGCATGCCTCCTCCACCGACCGGGGCCAGAATGGTTTCGACGTTCGGAAGATCTTCGAGAATTTCGAGCCCCATGGTGCCTTGTCCGGCGATGATGTGCTCATCGTTGTAAGGCGGGACGATGACGTATCCGTTTCTCTCAGCCAACTCTTCAGCCTTGATTTGGCGCTCGGCGCTGCCCGGGCCAACTGTGACGATTTCCGCGCCCAGCGCTGCTGTGGCGCTGCGCTTGATGGCAGGTGCATTATCGGGCATTACGATCACGGCTTTGACCCCGAGCGCTCGAGCAGCGTAGGCCACGCCCTGGGCGTGGTTGCCGCTGGAATAGGTAATCACGCCGCGGCTCAACGCTTCGGCGGAAAGGGAAGCAACTTTGTTGTAGGCTCCGCGAAGTTTGAAGGCACCGATCGGCTGCTGGTTTTCGGGTTTGAGAAACAGGCGGCGGGAGGCGGAGCCGGGGAGGTTGAATTCAATTAAAGGCGTATGAGTAGTGATGCCGCGGATGCGGGCCTGAGCGGCGCGGATGTCGGAGAGGGTGACCATGGGGGAATGTTCAATTTACGATAGATCGACGGGCGATGGCAATTTGACATCATGACGTGCGAACCGCTCTTACCCTTGACGACGACGTGGCCAGCCAGTTGAAGAAAGGAGCGCGTAAGTCTGAGCGAACCGTTTAAGCAGGTAGTGAACCGATTCTTGCAGCCTCACTCCGATCGATCTCGGGCTTCCGCGCGATCGCTCATCAAGCTTCGCAAATCAATTGTGGGCATTGGCCGATTCGTGCCCGACTCCCTGAACGACAAAGCCACTCGGAACCTGAAACATTGCCGGGTCAGGCTCGGCGCGCGAAAGATTACCGACATGAATGACTTGTGTGCCTTCGCGCGGATCTTTGCGGGTGACCGACAGATTAATTTGCAGATCGGGGGCATACCAGAACTCTCGCGTTAGGGTGAGTGGCTGGCTGTTTCCCACCACTCCAGCAGCGATGGAAGTAGTCTCTCGCGTACCGGTGACGTTCATGCCGTCGATCACATCGGATCCAATGCTCTCGCGAGTCAGGTTGCGTTTCCCATCGTCGAAGGCGCCAGATGGCCTGATCCAGAATGCAGTTGGGGCGTGATAGCCGGTGACATTGCAATGATGGCTGGCCATATTGCAGGTTGTTTTGGTGTGGGTAACGGGATCGTAGATCAGGATGTCATTGAGTTGAGATTCGCGATCTGAGTTGGCCGGAACGAAGCTGCGGCGTTCGCGGTAAATCCGACCCTGGCTGTCGCGGGCGACCAGGGCGAACAGATGGGTGGTCACCACGGTTCCGTCTTCGAGGGAGCGAGTCCACTCCGTAGTGCTACGGCCGGAGAACGGCCTTCCGGGAGCCGGCAAAACTTCGATACCGGTGACGCGGGTGCGGGTTCCACCGTCAGGTCCGCGCGATGCTTCATCGGACTCTTGCGCCGAAAGGGTACAAGCTAGAAGGAGAGATAGCACAAGCAAGGAGAAAAACTTCACAGATCACCTCACCGTCGGACCCGAAAAATATAGCATTCGGCCGTGGTGGATTCAATTGTGATGAGCTGGTTCCTATTTCTAGAATGGAATGGTGCCCATGTGGTTCGTCCATTCCTGCGCTCGGAAGCCAACCATACCAAGAGCAGGCCCTCAATGGCGGCAAGCCGGTTAGTTTTCTGGGAGACAATCAAAAGCCCCGGACTCGAAGTCGCTTGCACGAGCTGCGCGAAGGCTCGTGGCATAGTCCGGCGATCATGTGAAACTAAGACTCAGCCATCACGTGCCGCTAAATGTAAAACCGCAGAGTCGGACCGTGATCGAAGGCCAGCCTTTACGGTGCGCAATGCTCTCGGGCGCCGAGCCCGGAGAAAGGCATAGACAATAAAATCGAGGGAGACACGCGTACCTGTGATCCAGAATCCTCCGTCCCGTTCCCCCACAAACTCAGTGGGCATAAGCAGAAATTAAGACCTGAAATACAAAGGTTAAATCTCCAAAATTACGGGCATGATTAATGGCCGCTTCTGGGTCTGGCGGGAGATATAGCGCTTTAAATCCGCTCTGATTTTTTCTTTGATCACGCCGTAATCCGCTTTTTCCTCTTCGCTTGAGTGCGCCAGCGTGTCTTCAACGATGCGCCGAGCTCCGTCCAGGAGGCCGTTATCGCCGGGATTGAAGCCTCGCGTCACGATTTCGGGGGCGGTCTCGACTCGTCCCGTGAGCTTGTTGATGGCGATGATAGGAAGCACAATGCCGTCTTCGCTCAAGTGCCGGCGGTCTTTGATGATTAGATCTTCGACGACGTCGGTGCGGGAACCGGAATCGATGCAGACTCTGCCGACATTCACTTTTCCCGCTTTGCGGGCGTTCTGCTCGTCGATCTCAAGAACGTCGCCACTCTCGATCAGCATTACTTTGCCAACGGAGCTGTGCATGGCTCCGGCCATTTCCGCATGCAGTTTCAGTTGGCGATACTCGCCGTGCACTGGAATGAAATACTTGGGTTTGACTAAATTAATGATGAGCTTGAGTTCGTCCTGGCTGGCGTGTCCGCTTACGTGAATCGGGGGCGAAGTACCGTCCTCGTAGATTACGTAGGCCTCGCGCCGGAAAAGGTGATCGATCATGCGATAGATCGTCTTTTCGTTTCCCGGAATAATTCGGGAAGAAAGAACAACGGTGTCGCCTTTTTCGATTTTGGCGTGCTTGTGGTTGTCGACTGCGGCGCGGGAGAGCGCGGACATGGGTTCGCCCTGGGTTCCGCTGATCATGACGCAAACTTTCTCCGGAGCGAAGTTCTTCATGTCACCGGGATTGATGATGAGTCCGTCAGGAATCTCCAGATAACCCAAATCTTCGGCGATCTCGGCGGAGTTGTTCATGGAACGGCCGATGAAGGCGACTTTGCGGCCGTGCTGATGAGCAAGTTCCACTGCCAGGCGAATACGATGGATCGAAGAGGAGAAGCAAGAAATGAATAGACGCCGTTTAGTGTGCGCGAAGACTTCGTCGAATTTGCGGCGCACGGCGCGTTCGCTGGGCGTGTATCCCTTGCGCTCAACATTGGTTGAATCCTGAAAGAGCGCCAAGACGCCCTGTTTGCCGTACTCTGCAAAGGCGTGCAGGTCGAAGAGATGATTGTCGGTGGGAGTGGGGTCGACCTTGAAATCGCCGGTATGAATGATTACGCCGAGCGGAGTATGAATCGCGAGGGCGACACAATCGACCAAACTGTGCGTGACTCGAATGGGATGGACCGTGAACACGCCGGCTTTAAAGCGTTCTCCGGCTTGCATCTCGCGCAGGTCGGCGTCTTCGAGCAGCCCGTGTTCATCGAGCTTGTCTTCCACATACGCCAAGGTGAATTCTGTTCCCCAGACCGGAACTTTTAGTTCGGAAAGAATCCAGGGAAGTGCGCCGATGTGGTCTTCGTGTCCGTGAGTGAGAATGATTCCGCGCACGCGCTGACGGTTTTCGATGAGGTAGGAGATATCGGGAACGACAATGTCGACGCCGAGGAGTTCGGACTCAGGGAACATGAGTCCGGCGTCGATCACAATAATGTCGTCACCCCAGCGGACGGCCATACAGTTCATACCGAACTCGCCGAGTCCCCCGAGAGGAATAATCTGCAGTTTTCCAGTTGGCATTGAGTAGTACCGATGCTAGCAGAGTGTGTCGGTTAGCGTACAGATCAGGTTTGGTTTGCGATCCACTTCCCCATCCGGAGAGACTACGGGACGAGACCGATGGAAATTCCACGTAAGCTGGGTTAAGGTTGAGACGATGGCGGATGACGAACCAAAATCCTGGCTGCGCAGGCGTGTGGAGAAGACCCTGGTGAAGGGTCTGACGCGAGCCTATTCCACTGTTCAAGTGGATCCCGATAAATTCCTGATGCAACTTCGTACTTCCTACCGTCTGCCGATCAGCGCTTACCACGGGGTCTATTCGCTGGAAGTGGGCGAGGTGGATGCCGTGGCCGACGATGTGATTCGCGGAGGAATGAAGTTTGCGGCGGCGGAGGGCGCAGGTTTTGGGATGGGTGGGCTGATCACTATCCTGCCCGATCTCGGTTTCTTATCGGCGATCACGATGCGAACGATTCAGAAGTTGAGTCTGGTTTATGGCTTTCAGTTCAATACGGATGACGAGATCGCTGAGTTGTGGATTGCGGCGGCCAGCGCGGCCGGAGTCGACATCAGCCGTGACCTGGTAGAGAAAGAAGTCGTCAACCGGTTCGTTCCGCGGGTGATTCAGCGGATTGCCGCCCGGGCCAGCGCAGAAGTGGTGGAAAAGTGGGCGGGACGCCTGATTCCACTGGTAAGTTCGGCGATCGGGGCGGGGTTGAATTATTGGTTTGTGCGGGCCTGGGGCGAGCGCGCCAAAGCTCACTTCCGCGCGAGGTATTTGGAAGTTCGAGAGCAGCATATGGCTGCGCAAAAATCATTGATTGCACCGATAGTGCAGGGTGAATTGAGAACCTGAACAAGGGAAGAATCAGGTTGTGAGCCCGGCCGTGCTTGATTTGTTAACAGCCGTTTTATCCCGTTATTTAAGGCGCTGTGGTAAGAGTTATAAGTGATCTCTTTCATCTGCACGGCCATTCTTTTCGATCTCGACGGAGTTCTTGTCGACTCCACCAAATCTGTAGAACGCGAATGGCGCGTTTGGGCCAAAGAACATGGAATTGACGGCGACGCTGTGATGGCGATTGCTCACGGCGTGCGATCGAGAGAAGTGATCAAGGCTGTGGCTCCGCATCTGGATGCGGAGATGGAGGCGCTGAAACTGGAGAATCGTGAGGCGTCGGATGACGGTTTGGTGGTGATGCCGGGCGCGATCGAGCTGGTACATTCGATTCCCAAAGATAGCTGGGGGGTGGTCACGTCGGGCACGCGAAGACTGGCGTCCGCGCGTCTGCGGCTGGCCGGAGTTCCCGATCCTAAAGTTCTGGTAGCGGCGGATGATGTGTCGAATGGAAAGCCGCATCCAGAGCCGTATTTGAAAGGAGCGGAGCGGCTAGGGGTGAAACCTGAAGAATGCGTGGTGATCGAAGACGCGCCAGCGGGAATTCAGGCTGCGCATGCCGCGGGGATGAAGGCGATTGGACTGGCCAGCACTTACCCCGGGGCTGCATTGACTGCGGCAGATGCGGTGATTCAGAGGCTGAATCAGATTCGCGTGGCAGTGGAAGGCGAGCGAAGGCTGATTCTCAAAGTTGATTAGACTCCTGCCTCAAATGAATGAAGAGGTAGCGTGGCGCGCTTCCCGCAGGGGCTAAAGCCGTCATTTTATTTGCTCCGGGAAGTGCACGACTTGAAGTCATGCACTTCCCGAACACATTTGTGGGAAAGTTCTAGACTCACTTAGGATTCGCAAGCAATCAGCGGAGCCAATCTTCCAGTTCGATCCCGCGGTCGGTCTTCTCGTCGCGATACTTCACGATCACCGGGGTGTATAAGGAAATTCCTAATTCTGCTGCAGGGCCCTTTTTAATCGCGCGAGAGCCCGGTACAACCACTGCGCCCTCGGGAACTTCAAGCGGGGCCTCGGGCGTGGCGCGATAGACCTCGTTACGCACCAAATCGTAGAGGGGAGTGGAGCGGGTTAGAATGGTTCCCGCACCCAAGACGGCGCGCGCGCGAACCAGCGTGCCTTCGTAAACTCCGCAGTTGCCGCCGATCAATACATCGTCTTCAATGATTACAGGTGCCGCATTCACCGGCTCGAGAACGCCGCCAATTTGTGCGGCGGCGCTTAGATGAACGCGCTTGCCAACCTGAGCGCAGGATCCCACCAGCGCATGGGAGTCGATCATCGAGCCTTCATCGACGTACGCGCCTACGTTGATGAACATCGGCGGCATGCAGATTACGGACGCGGCCACATGCGCTCCCAGGCGCACCGACGATCCGCCCGGAACTATGCGAATACGGTCTTTTAAGGAGAATTGGCGAGCAGGGAAGGTGTCTTTATCGACGAAGGTGAGAGCGCCTGCGCCCGCCTCGACTAGCTCTCCGAGGCGAAAGCCAAGCAGGATGCCGTGTTTGACCCAAGTGTTGACGGTCCAGCGGCCATCGATCTTTTCGGCGGCGCGGATGACGCCTTCGGTGAGCGCGTCGCGGAATTGAAGAAAGGTTGGGCGAGCTTCAGGGTTGTGCTCGACCTCGCCCAGTGCGGCGAGCCGCTCGATGGATGCTTTTAGGGATTGCATGGGGGAATTGTTGATTGATGATTGTCGATTGTCGATTGATGATTTAAGGTCAAAAGCGCACTTTGGTTCTTAATCGACAATCATCAATCAACAATCATTCATTGCTTTTTATACGCATTTGCATTCGCTGCGAATCAGCACTCCGGTCATCTCATGCGCGACTTCACGGCCTTGCACCAGGGTCGGGTAGGGTCCATGCCAGCGAGAGTGATTCGCATCGTGTCCCGCGGGACGGCCTTTTCCCTGATTACATTGCCCGCATGATCCGCGGTGTAACACGATTTTACGCGGACCGGCCGCCCAGTTTTCATAGATGTAAAAGTCAGACGGTTGAGCCGCTGCCGTGGCAGGTTTTGCGATCAGGCCCGCTTCGGTGACGATCTTCTGCAGCCTGGATCGAGTATCGCGGCGCATGGGCAATAGCGGCAGACGATAATTCTCTTCGATTTTGCCCATCATTGCCAAGACTGCTTTTACCGGCAGAGGGCTGGATTCGATAAAGTTTGCCTGCATTAATCCCAGGTACTTGCGATAAATAGCGCGAGCGGAGGGCCAATCGTTATTGAGAGCGGCGCGGGTCATGGCGGCCATCTCGTGGGGGATTTCGTTGGAAGCAACGGAAATTACCCCAACACCGCCGAGCGCGATCACGGGCAAGGTGAAGGCGTCGTCTCCAGAGAGAACGAGGAACGTTTCAGGGACGGCATTGATGGCCTCGGCAATCTGGGTGATGTTGCCGCAGGCTTCTTTCACTCCGACAATGTTTGGAATTTCCGCGAGGCGCGCCAGCGTTTGCGGTTCCAGGTTCGATCCGGTGCGGCTGGGGACGTTGTACAGGATTACCGGCTTTTCGCCGACGGCCTCCGCGATGGCTTTGAAATGTTGATATTGGCCTTCTTGCGTAGGCTTGTTGTAGTAGGGAGACGCGGTGAGGATGGCGTCTACCGCGGGCCGCGCGGCGGTTTCTTTTGCTTTTTCGATTGCTTCGCGGGTGGAATTTGAGGTTGCTCCGGCCACAATGGGCACGCGGCCAGCCGCAACTTCGATCGTAGTATCGATGACGTGCAGCCATTCGTCGTGGGTGAGCGTGGGAGTCTCGCCGGTGGTTCCGCAGGGAACCAGGAAATCTATCCCTGACTCGATCTGCCATGCGACCAGGTTGCGGAGAGCAGAATCGTCGATTGAGCCGTCCTGATGAAATGGAGTGACCAGCGCCGTACCACAGCCACGTAGTTCCATCTTTATAAGATAGCGCGAATGGGCTTCGGTGGGAACGCTGGCGACTAGAGTTCCCGCCAAACATCTTTGAAGTCGTAAAGGCCTTTTTTGCCGACGATCCATTCGGCGGCGCGGACGGCGCCTTCGGCGAAGCCCTGGCGTGATTTCGCGTCGTGGCAAAGATACATGGTGTCAGCGGCGGATTCGAGTACGAGCTCGTGCATACCCACAACGTCACCTTCGCGGAAAGAAACGATCTCGAGTTCTTGCGCGTTCGCTCCGGGAGCTTCGCGAATCACGTTCTGAATGGCGATGGCCGTGCCCGATGGCGCATCTTTTTTGCTGGCGTGGTGCCGCTCGAAAATCTGTCCGGAGTAGCCGTGAGGCAAGGCGGCAGCCGCGGTGCGGGCAACTTCGAGAAAAAGATTTACACCGATGGAAAAGTTTGGTCCGTAGACCAGTCCGGTGCCTTGCTCTTCGACCAATTGCTTGATGCGGCCGAGTTCGCCATACCATCCGGTCGTACCGACGACCATGTTCTTGCGGGCTGTGACGCAGGCATCAATGTGGCCGAGGACGCAGGAAGGCATGGTGAAGTCGACAACTACATCGAACATGGAGAGATTTTCGGGGACAAGAGCTTCTCTATTCGCATTCCCGGCTGCGCCTACGGCGTGGACGTTGTGTCCATGATGGCGGGCGACTTCCGCGACCAGCGATCCGGTTTTACCATTGCCGAGTAAGAGAATGTTCATGAGTCAACTCCGCCAGGCTCGCAAGGAGCAGAGGTAAAAGTGGTAAAGAAAGTGTAGATAGTGGTGCGGTTTGGCATACGCATTACGGCAATGAAGCGGGAGATCCTTCGCTACGCCTGAAAAACGCTACGCTCAGGATGACAAAGTCGTGTAAAGGTCAGGGCTGCACCACCAGTAAAAGTTTACGCGAATACAGCGGGGTCGAGGTCCTGAAAAAAAGTTTTGTGCAGGCGCCGGATCACTTCGGGGACTTCATCTTCTTCAATCACAAACGTCAGATTGATTTCCGAAGCGCCCTGAGAGATCATGCGGATTTTCTTGTCGGCCAACTCTCCAAATACCAGTGCTGCGACTCCGGGCTTCTCGCGCAGGCTCTCGCCTACCAGACAGACGATGGCTTTGCGTCCTTCATATTTTACGTCGGCGATCTTGGCTAAGTCTGCTGCCAGCGCGGGAATGGCCTGATTCGAGTCGACGGTGAGCGAGACGCTTACTTCCGAGGTGGAAACCACATCCACGGCCACTTTATGGCGGTCGAAGGCTTCGAAGATCGAGCGAAGAAATCCGTGGGCCAGCAGCATGCGGGGCGCGGCTACATCGACGATGGTGATGCGTTTCTTCGCGGCAATTGCTTTGAAGATGTTCTTGACCTGGGGGGCGCGGGTGGTGATCTTCGTCCCTTCGCAGGTTGGGTTCATAGAATTGAGAACGTACACGGGAATGTTTTTGTGGATCGCGGGCAGGACTGTGGCCGGATGCAGGACTTTGGCCCCGAAGTATGCCAACTCCGCAGCCTCGTCAAAGCTGATTACTTTTATGCGGCGCGCTTCCGGGCAAATGCGGGGATCGGTGGTAAGAATTCCGTCGACGTCGGTCCAGATTTCGATGCGCTCGGCGTTCAATCCCGCGCCCACGATGGCGGCGGAAAAATCCGATCCTCCGCGGCCGATGGTTGTGGTGATGCCGGCCTTATTGGCTCCGACAAAGCCGCCCATGACAGGAACCTGGCCGGCATCGAGAAGAGGCCTGACGATCTCTTCCAGGCGATCGATGGTTTCATCGAGCTGCGGCACCGCTTGCATGTAGGTGCTATCGGTGACCATTACTTCGCGGGCGTCGACGTGCACGCTGTTCAGGCCTAAGGCCGAAAATGCCGAGGCTACAATTTTGCTGGAAAGGATCTCGCCGAAAGAAGCGACGTTATCGGTGGTGCGTGGAGTGATTTCGCCGACGGCACAGATGCCGCGTAAAAGTTCATCGAGCGACTCGAAATCAACGCCAAGCTCGGAATGGAAATCAGTGAAGAGCGCGGTGCCGAGCAGTTCGCTGGCGGTCTCATAGTGCCGTTCCTGGAGGGAGCGACAAAGCTTGAGGGCATTTTTGCGTTCCCCGGCTCCGGCAGCGCGTGCCATAGCTAACAGGGTGTCAGTGACACGAGCCATGGCGCTGACCACGACCACGGGTCTCTGCTCAATTCGTTCTTTTACGATAGTGGCGACGCGACGAATGGCTTTGGCATCTTGCACGGAAGTGCCGCCGAACTTCATGACGATCATTGGGGTGACAACCCCCGGCACGAGTTTCCGCCACAAGAATTCCAGCCATTATGAAAGTGCGGTTGGGATCTCAATCGAGGTAGCCCTTGGCTTTGAGGAGTTCCGCATTGAGAACGGCAGCACCCGCGGCTCCGCGAATGGTGTTGTGAGAGAGTACGGTGAATTTCCAATCCAGCACGCCGCAGGGTCTCAGCCGCCCGACTACGGTGGTCATGCCTGCGCCCATATCGATATCGAAGCGCGGCTGCGGACGGTCGTTTGCTTCGAGATACACTACGGGGCGTTCCGGTGCGCTGGGCAGCTTGAGTTCCTGAGGCTCGCCGCGGAAGTTATTCCACGCCGCAATGATTTCTTCGGGCTTGGCTTTGGTCTTCAGCCGGATTGAGATTGATTCGGTGTGACCATCTTCAACCGCGACCCGGTTGCACTGGGCGCTCATGGCAAATTCTGCGGGAATCACTCTGGTTCCGTTGACGCGTCCGAGAAGCTTCTGCGTTTCTTCCTCCATCTTTTCTTCTTCGTTGCGGATGTAAGGAATCACATTGCCGAGAATATCAAGCGACGCCACGCCTGGATATCCAGCTCCGCTGACGGCTTGCATGGTAACGGCCATGACGGCTTCGAGGACGAAGCGCTGCTGCAAGGGCGCCAGAGCCAGCACCAGCCCAATCGCCGAGCAATTGGGATTCGTTACCACATAACCACCGGATTGTTTTCTCCAGGCTTGCGTGTCGATTAGCTTGATGTGCCCAGCATTCACCTCAGGAATGACCAGGGGAACGTCGGTCTGCATGCGTAGGGCGCTGGAATTCGAGACTACCGCACAGCCAGCCTGGGCGAAGCGTGGCTCCATTTCGGCGGCGATGGAGGCATCCAGTGCCGCGAAAATTACTTTGGGAGCGCCCTCGGGCGTCGCGGGAGAAACCTTCATGGCGGCGATATTTGCCGGGATGGGGGTCTTCAGGCGCCAGCGTACAGCCTCGGCATAAGTTTTGCCTTCAGAACGGTCGGAAGCGGCCAGCCATGCCACTTCGAACCAGGGATGGTGTTCGAGCATTTGGATAAAACGCTGCCCGACGACGCCGGTGGCGCCAAGAATTCCTATAGGAGTTTTGCCGCTCATGATTAAAGGAAAATCACTTGGGGAACATCATTCACTAAGAACAGGAATGCACTTTGAATTTTACAACAGACATCGATTTGGACCACTAGACCGAAGTAACCACGGGCCGATTTCAGAAGACTAGAAGCTGTCTTATACATCAACGGAGGAGGTAGCGCCACTTCCCCAGGGACTAGAGCCCTCATCATTATTGGCTATTGGCTCGGGATGGCACGACTTGAAGTTGTGCCATCCCTGAGCCAATTAGTGAGATAGGTTGTAGAAAATCAGCCGCTATCGGGAATGCAAGAGCCAAGAACGCGACAGTGAGACCTGATCTACTTCTGAATGCCTATTTCCGTGCCCAGAACATATTTATCCAGGGGGCCGAACTTTCTTTTCTCGGCATACAATCGCCAGCGGCGAAAAACGATGCGCAAGCTTGCCATGACTGGAATTGAGAGAAAGATGCCAAGGATACCGGCGATTTCTCCTCCCGCCATCACGCCGAAGATGGAGGCGAGCGGATGGAGTTCCATGCTGTGCCCCATGATCCTGGGAGAAGTTACATAGTCCTGTATGAGACGCCATAGTCCGAGGAAAACAACGAGCGCAAGCCAGTGCGGAAAGCCGGTCAGCAAAGCCACGCCGACAATGGCGAGGGAGGCGACGAGCGGGCCAAGAACCGGAATGAATTCCAGAAGTCCTCCCAAGGTGCTCAACACCAAGGCATAGGGCACGCGCATCAACGATAGGACGATTCCAAATACCACCAAGGTCAGCCCGGCCAAACTAAGCTGCGCACGAATAAAATGCGCCAGCATCTGGTTGAGATCGTTGAGTACGCCCTGGAGAAGTTCACGCTGCGGCCTGGATTGAACCAGATCCAATAAAACCTGGCTGAAGGCTCGTCCATCTTTCAGAAAAAAAATCGAGAGCAGGGGAACAACGATCAGCAACCAGGCTTGTTTCGCGACCTCCGCTATGTGCAGCCCGATATTTTGCGCGATCTTCGCAATTTCATTGCTGTGGCTCGCGAGATAATCGCGAAGCAGGCCAACAATGCGGGAGTTCCAGCCGTGCTGCTTTTCCAATTGATCGGCGATTTGTCCAGAGCTCAGCTGGGTGATTGCGGGCAGAGACTGACTGAGCCGCGCGCCTTCCCGGCCGATCCGGGGTCCCATGGAGACAAAGAAAAGAACGATCAAGCCGAGCAACAAAACATAGATGACGGCAATGGCTGAAGTTCGCCCGCGCAGAGGTTTTTCCAGATAGGAGACCAGCGGACTCATGAGGTAGGCGAAGAAGACGGCGAACAGGAAGGCGATCAGGGTTTCGTGCGCCACATAGAGAAAGCCCAGCCCGAGGGCGAATAAGAGCACCGTGGTGAGAACTCGCGCCGTACGTGCATCAGTTACCGGCAAAGTTTGCTCCTGGCAAGCCGAACTGGATTAACGAATTCTAAAAGATAAGGCGAACAAAGTGGCGACCTTAATCACTTTGCGCTGTTCGATTAATCGCGCACTACTTGAGTATTATCCTCCGGGATGTCGACTCGGAGCACCTTAAAGTGATCTTTATCGTCCACCCAAAGAGTCCAGCTGAAAGCTTCGCCTTTCAGGCTGAGGCGCAGCAATTCGCGTTCCGCGTCATGGATTGTAACTTTTTCTCTTCCGGTTAATTCCACGCGCACTCGAATCGAGGTGCGATCCTGGGGTACGAGAGCGCCGAATTCCACCGGTCCTTGCTGACATTTTAGGTTCGAACCGTCCGTATGGCAGTTCGTCGCCAGGTATCGCCAGACCAGGATTTCGCGTTGAATAAAGAAGTTGTTATCCAGAATTGCTGAGGTGTTGGGCATGAGAAACGGCCGTTCGGCTGCCTTGGCGGAAGGCGATGCGGTGATTTTTTCCAGGAGGAATTCATCTTTGGGAGTAACAGCCAGCGATCCGCTGCCGTCAGTCCAATCGTAACGGACCAGTTCTCCGCTGGCCATCATTCGCAGTTCGGATTTCTGATTGATACTGGGGGAGTTGCCAGCCTCCTGCAACTGGGATTTAACGATGCTGATGTCGTTCTCCTGGCGAACGCTGAAGGTTTCGGTCACAACGCGTTGACCACGAACCATCACTCCGAAGGAACCGCTATCAACCTCCTGGCTGACGGAGGGTTTTGCAGCATCCTTCTTGTCTCCGGCTGCGGCTGAGAACGCGCTGGCCGCAATCGTGCAGCCTGATATCGTGCAGATGGATATCGCAACTATGCCCCACCGTATGCGCCTGAGCACCTGCACCATTGATCTCCTTCGGATCTTTCTAGGATCGACTCACAAATACCGACTTGCAACCAAGCGTCTCACTGGCTCAACAGCCTGCTGAAAGACCTAACTTTCAATGCCAGCCCTAAATGGGCGTCTGCATCCGAGGAATTTGCGGCATCGCGCTAGAACGATCCCCTGATACGAAGCTTGAGTTTTTCAGCAAGCTGTCAAACCGAGGGTCTGAATCAGTTCGGTCACGATCTCGGCGATCGACTTTCCACCGGTTTCCTGCCGCATGGAGGCTTTCAAATAGCAGGGGCGCCGTTTCTCATAGAGGTCGCGGAACCCTGACGAGCTACCCAGCATCGGGCGTTCTGCTCCTTGCTCCTTCGCATGTTGCGTGCACCGAGCCCAAAGTTCTTCGATCCCAGCATCCAGGAAGACGGTTGGAACCCCGGCGGCCGCGATTAAACTTGCCGTGGCTTCGTGGGCGAACGCGCCGCCACCCAGGGCAATAATCCGATTCCTAATCTGGTCCGTGCCCTCGATCACTTCCGTAAGCAGTTGTTGCAGGGCACGCTGCTCGGCGAATCGGAACTCAGCTTCGCCGGAGTCGCGAAATATCTCCGCGACCGATCGACGTTCACGGCGCTCCACTCGTTGGTCCAAGTCTTCAAAGCCCCAGCCCAAGCGTTCCGCCAGAGCCCGGCCTACGGTGCTCTTACCGGCTCCCATGAATCCAACCAGAATTATGGCAGTTACCGGCGGTTTGCCAGAGTTACTCTTATTGGGATTGTTTGTCAGTGCGTTTTCTGAGGTGGATTTTACCACTAAAGGTTCGCAACACCACGGTGGAGGACATGGCGACACGGCCCATCGTACCTGCGAAGGCACGTCCCTTTTCGAGTGCCAGGAAGGTATGCGTCTTAGGCTGCAAAGGAATATCGTCCTGCACTTCGCCGCGAACCGAACGGGCGGTTACGTCGGCGGAGGTCCACTCGGGGATGGTGGCCTCGATATCGCCGCTGTGGCTGGTCAGACGATATTCGCCGCTGTTGCCGAAGTCGCCGATATAGTTGATTCTGCCGCTGGTGGAAACCACCTGCACCAGCGAACCGTTCACGCTGTTCAGGGTAATGGTTCCGCTTAACGAATCTACTTCGACGTGGCCGTTGGTAATGTTATCCAGATTGACGGCGCCGTTCATGGTTTTGACATGCACGTGTGCGTCGGAGATATCGCGAACGTCAACCTCGGCTCCCGGGCCTTCCAGGCTGACATCGCCGTGCAATTTTTCAGCATGCAAAGATCCCGTGCTGGAGTGCAGGGTGATGCTGGCATCCGCCGGAACCTGAATTTCATAATCGACGCGGCCGGATTGGGCGTCCGCTCCCGGCAGAAGGTGAGATTGAATATCGACGCGGTTCCCGCTCTGGTTGTTGTCGACTTCCACCTTGTCAGAATGGACTATGGCATTCACGAACACGGTGCCGTTGGCGGAGGGCTTCACCGAGATCGATCCATAGGGATTGACGACGGAAATCCCGGCGTGTGGACCCACCGGGAACTTAAATTCTTTCCTGGTCTGCGCCACCAGCACGGTGCCAGCCATCAATGCGGTGACCGTGACCAATTCCGCGGTACGTCTGCTCCACATGCCCAGATCTCCAATGTAGGACTGCCGAATGTAGGGACCTATGCTAGGTGCGAAAATCACGGTTCTAAGGCCGATCCGTTGCTGAGTTTGAATCATCGCTGAGGCTGATCCATTGCCATCTCGAATAACATCGATTTCTGCTGGTAGGCGTCCATCAACAGATGTCTCGCATCCGGGTCGTTAGGACTCTCGTTTACCGCGGCCTGCGCATCTTGGATAGATTCATTCACCCGCTTGAGATTCTCCTCATACTGGCTTCGCATGGCGGGCGGGTTATCGGCGACTTCCTGAATCAAGTCTTCATCATTCAATCCCGAGGCGGTATCAAGTTGGGGAACCAGTTGGGGAACCGATTGCGGGATGACGACGGCTTCCTGAGCAGGCCTGTTGAGCAATAATCCGCCACGCTGCTGCAGGCCGATGGCAAGCAACAGCAGGGCAGCCACGGGGACGAGCCAGCGCGCCGCACCCCAGCGCGCGGCAAAAGAATGTGCCGCCGACCGCCGAGCCGGCAATTGGGGGCGGATCAGTCCTTCGTTGCGCAACGTTGCTTCAATGGAATTCCAGACTCTGGGGCTGGGTTCATCGGAGGCTTGCAATTGGGTCGCGGTTGCGACGATCAGATTTAATTCTTCCACCAAGGCGGCGCACTCCGGACAGGTTCGTAGATGCGAACTCTGCTCCGCCGCGCTTCCATACTTCTCTTCCACTTCCGCCAAGCTCTGTTGCAGCTCAACGCAATTCATACGACCTCACCCCGAGTCTACTGCGCTTCTTGCCTTCAGCGCAGTGTTAACGCCCCCGCCGAGGTTACCAATGTTCCTCGTCTACTTTCCAGTACTTTTCCAGTTCAACGATCGTAATCCGCTAAGATTTCCCGGCCTTTTCGGCTCTATGCATCTTGAGCAGTTCGCGTAATTTCATGCGCGCCTTGTGCAGTTGCGACTTGCTATTGCCGATCGAACACCCCACCAGAACGGCAATTTCGTTGTGCTCGTAGCCTTCCACATCATGCAGAACAAAGATCGTCCGGTAACCGGGAGGCAGATCGTTTACCGCCCGTTGCAACTGCAACCGGTCGATTGAACCGGACAGCGCAATATCGTCCGCTCCGAAATCTTTTCTCGGAGAATCGTCATCCGGGCTCTGGGTCGTCTCTTCCAGAGAAACTACAGGAAGACTTTTCTTCCGGAGATGCATCAACACAACATTTACCGCTAACCGGTGCAACCATGTCGAGAAAGCGGACTCGCCGCGGAAGGTTGAGATCTTGCGATAAAGCTGCAAGAACGCCTCCTGGGCTAAATCTTCTGCCTCGGCGGTATTCGCCGTCATTCGTAGACAGAGCGAATACACACGTCTCTTGTGCTTCTCGTACAGCACCTGAAACGCTTGCGCATCCCCTTGTTTGGCCCGGTCAACCGCCTCAGCCTCACTCAGGTCAGTGCTCTGCTTCTTTTCTGGCTCGGTCAATTATCTTTTTCCGGCCGCACTCATTGGGATGCGGCTTAAGTCGCTTGTGTTGTACTGTTTGCGTAGGACAGCCAAAAGTGTTCAGAGTTCGTAAACTCCACAATATCAGAGTATTTCTACCGAAGTTCGGAGGGTTTTACAGGAAGTTATGAGCCCATAATCTTCGTTGGAAATCCTTTGCATTCGTAGGCTTGGGTAGGGACTCTGCCTGTTCACTTAAACCCGGCGCTGGCTTAAGAGTAGCAGCCCTGCGGAAAATTGTATTTTGTGAACGTTACAAAAAAATCAGGGAGCACTATTGGCCGTGGTAATCGTCTCCAAACCGTGGCCATGCGGTCCCAGTTCGCGCTGACGGAGAAGAAGGGAAAATACAACCCCGAGAACGCCCAGGATCGAGAAGATCCACATTCCGAGACGATAACCTGCGGGATTGGCCGCGTCGGCGTGGCTATAGTTGTTGGCCCATCCCACCAGCAAATTCAAGCCGAACAGACCTATATTCTGGATCATGGTCATCAGACCGTAGGCGGTTCCAAGCTTGGCCTGATCCACAATGTAAGCTACCGAGGGCCACATCACTGCTGGGATCAGGGAGAACGCCACCCCCATCATGGCCATGGGCACATACAGGTTAATGTGGGTGTAGGCCATCATCAGATAGACAGGAATCAGCAATAGAGATCCCAGCATCATAAGCAGCGCCCGCTTGCCAATGCGGTCTACCAGCAGGCCGAAGAGCGGGGTCGCGATCATGGCAAACAGGGTCAACATGCTGGAGAGAAATCCGCCAAACTCGCGTGAGGTGCCATGCGCCTCCATAAAGAATTTCACGGCGAAGGTTTGGAATGGGAAGATGGCGGAATAAAAGACAATACAGAGGGCAACGATGAGCCAGTAACTCACGCCAAACTTCCACAGGTCGGCGAATACCACCTTGTCTGTGGAAACTTTGCCGAGACTGTAATTCTTCTCGGCCCATGCTTCCATCACCCAGTAGATAATCGCTGCCACCACGCATAAGGCTGAGAAGGCCAGGGCGATGAGGAATGGAGTTCGCCAGTTGCTGTAGGCTGCGCGAGCCCAGGTTGGCGAGTTGAGGGCGGCGAACGTCCCCAGGCGGGCGGTGGTCAGGTTTAATCCGAAGGCAAAGCTCAGTTCTTTGCCGCGGAACCAGCGTCCGAGAGCGGTGATGACGGCGACGTTGAGGGATTCCGCGCCCATGCCGAAGAGCAGTCGTCCGGTTGCCATAATCGAAAGGTGACCAGAGGAGGCGGTGATCGCCGGACCGATAAAGCACAGCACGGCGAAGATCATGAGCGACTTGCGCAGCCCGATGCGGTCGATAATGAAGCCGCCGATGACGACGGTAAAAATGTTCGGGAAGCTGTAGATTGCCTGCAGGAAGCCAATGTCGAGGTCAGTGAAGCCAAGTTGCTGTTTGAGCACGTCGGCCAGAGGGCTGAGCGCGTCGTAGGCGTAGTAGCTGCCAAACATCGCCAGGCTCACAAAGATCAGCACCAGCCAGCGGTAGAGCGGGCTCGGGTCAGGACGCGCAGTTTCCGTCATTCGCACTCTCTAGGTTGGATCCGAATTGAACACCGGGATTATGAGCAGGAAGAGTAGCAGATTGAGGGATGGTTGGCACGAAGGGATGGGCTGCCGGTTGCCGAATTTCAATTCCACGGAAATTGGGTATCTGATCAGTTCGCGGCTCGGACAGGAACGCCAAGGTCCCTCGCGTTGCTCGGGATGACAAACATTATTGGGGACTTCTTAACGTTCACATTTATGCGCTGGAAGCCAGTTCTTTCGCTCTTTGCGTAGCTTTTACCACGGCCTTGATGAGCGTGACGCGCAGCTTGCCTTCTTCCAGTTCAAGAATGCCATCGATGGTGCAGCCGGCGGGGGTGGTCACGGAATCTTTCAGCTGCGCGGGATGATCGCCGGTTTCGAGCACCATTTTCGCGGAGCCCATTGTCATCTGCGCGGCCAGCAGCGTGGCTACTTCGCGGGGAAGGCCTACTTTTACTCCCGCTTCCGCCAAGGACTCGAGAATGATGTAAATAAAGGCCGGACCGCTGGCGGAAAGGCCAGTCACCGCATCCATATGTTTCTCATCCACCACTACCGTTCTGCCGACCACATCGAAGAGAGAGCAGGCGAGAGCAATTTCCTCGGCTGTTACATATTTCCCCTTGCACAAACCGGTCATCCCGGCTCCCAAAGCGCAGGGAGTGTTGGGCATGGCGCGGATCACGGCGGTCCTGGTTCCCAGAACGCTTTCAATTTGGCTGGTTGAGACGGAAGCGGCCACAGATATGACGAGAGCTCCGGGAGCCACATGCGCGCGAATTTCCTTCACCACTTCGTCTACCGTTTGCGGCTTCACGCAGATGAAGATAATGTTCGCGCCCCGCACGGCCGTGGCGTTATCCGTTCCGACCTTAATGCCAAGTTTTTCAGCAAGCGCGGCCACCCGTTCAGGATGGCGCACGGTAGCACGGGTCGATTCCTTCGAGAGCAAGCCTTCGCGCATCAATGCCTGTAACAGCATTCCCCCGAGCTTGCCCGCTCCGAGAACGGCAACCTTCTTGTTGGAAAGATCGACATTAGGTTTGGAAACCGACTTGTTTTCGACCGCCATGGGTGCTTCGCCTCTCTGAATGTGGCCTTTCTAAAGCAGAATCGCCGGAAGCGCTGAATGTGCTTTGTTGCCGGGAGATCCTTACAAACAGCGTTTCATTCTTATATCACTTCATCTTTGACGTACGATCCTACGGCGACCGTGGCTCCATTGGCGGCGGCGTGCCCAGAGGCCGTCGCACGAATTGGCTTCCCTTGGCGTGGATTTCGCATCAGAGTGGCATGAATCTTCATCCGGAAACTCAGATGCATACGCCCTTGCCGTTTTATTTTAGAAAACCCTCGGAGCCAATGCCGCCGCCGATCAAGGAACCGCCTTCGCCGATGGAGAATCCAGACGCGCCAGTGCGGGAGCCCGATCCGGAAGAGCCGGAGGAGATCTGAAGTTGTTGGGCTAAGCCGGTATCCCCAGGAGCACCTCATCTTTCACTCTTGTTACAAGAGCGGAGAGCCATTGGTTTGGCTCGTGCTGACCTTTGAGATAAAGCTTCTGATAGTTATCAGTGAGAGTTTCAGTGAAGTTTCCATCCGGGGTGCTGATCGTGGCAGTCAGGGTAATGGCTTGCAGCGGTTGGCCGACAAACGATTGCATAAACGCGAACTTCTTTTCGGCGGCTAGGTCTCGCAATACTTTGTTGCGTTCGCGGGCAACATGCACGGGGACTTGATTCCGCAGTGCGGCAGCTGGAGTGCCGGGCCGAGCCGAGTAGGTGAAGACGTGCAGATAAGTGAACGGCAGCTTCTCGACGAGACGACGTGTGCATTCAAACTCTGCGTCCGTCTCGCCGGGAAATCCGGTCATAACGTCGGCTCCAATTGCGGCCGCCGGCATGGCAGCGCGAATCTTCTCGATCTTCTCGGAATAGTGCCACGGACGATACTTGCGATGCATTCGCCGTAGTACTGCGTCGCTACCAGATTGCAGGGGCACGTGCGCGTGCTTGGCAATGCGCGGCGAAGAGGCGAGCAGGTCGATTAATTCATCGGTCCAATCCATGGGCTCGACGCTGGAGATGCGCAGCTTCTCGATTCGGGTTTGCTCGAGGATGTTATGAATCAGCGTCTCGAAACGCGGCTTCCGCCTTCCCGCGGAAGAGGTGCGGGATCCGGTTCCGCGGGCTAAGTCTCGTCCCCAACGGCCCAGGTTAATGCCGCTAATCACAAGTTCGCGGTAGCCGGCCTCGACGAGCGTATTTACCTGGTCGATCACACCGCGCAGCGGAAGCGATCGGCTATGCCCGCGCACGCTGGGGATGATGCAGAAAGAACAGCGATTGTCGCAGCCGTCCTGGATCTTCAGGTTGGGACGAGTACGGTCGCCCTGGGCTGCAGAGGAGGATTCGAAGACTGGCGCGGCGAGTAGTTCGGTGTGCGCGAAGATGTCCGAGACATAAATCTGGTTCTCAGCTCTCGCTTCCCGCTTTTCAGTCAGATTTGAGAGCGGGAGGAAGCTGTTCGGGCTTGGATTTGGTGCGAGTGCGAGTTCGGCAAGTTTGTGTTTGTGAGAGTTGCCGATGACCGCCGTGACGCCGGGAAGCGCGGCGATTTCCTCGGGCGCTCGCTGCGCATAACATCCGGTGACGATGATTTTTGCCAGAGGGTTCTGCCGCTGAACCCGGCGGATCGCGGCGCGGGCATCCTGGTCCGCCGATGCTGTGACTGTGCAGGTGTTCAGCAGAACGATCTCTGCCTCGGAGGCGCTGGCACGGGTCAGGCCACGAGCCTCGAATTGCATCGCGAGGGTTGCGCCGTCGGCTTGCGTGGCGCGGCATCCGAAGTTCTCCACGTAGTAGGTGGGCACCTGGTTATCGTAGCGCAAATAGCGGATTCGCGGACACACGTTCGGCAGGCGAACGAGGAATCCGGATCGTTCGCGATCTTCCTTATCCTCTTTCGAAGGAGGTCCGGCTAAGGAGGCCCAGTCAGGCGGAGGCGGTGTTTCTCTTCTGACTAAAGCATTCGCGGCACAAAATTGGCCGACCCTGCGTTGGCCGGAACGGGACCGTGGTGGCTTTGCCGCACTGCGAACAAGTAGCGCGGGTTTCCACGCGGGTGGATTGTCGAGCCTGGCCGGAAGCCGGCGGCGCAGCGAGAACCGACACTCGCCTGGACTTGCAGGTTTTGCAGCGCTTGGGTTCGTTACGGAATTGTTTGTCGTGAAAAAATAGTTGTTCCCCGGCGGTGAAGACGAAGTCGGCACCGCAATCGATGCAGGTAAGTACCTTGTCCTGAAATTCCATTGAGGATAGCTCCCATGTTCCTATGTTTGCTCGCGCCACGCGCGGGGAAGCGCTGGTGCAAGCCAACACAAGCTGTGTACGTATCCCCCTCAAACTGCCCCTGGACTCGGCCCGCCACGCTCCTAGAACGGCGCGTGGATACAGCATTACTGACTCAATGCCGAAAAAAACTTGACGTGTAAGAATCGATTCCCGCTCGCAGCTCGATTTGATGGGGGTCAGATCGAGCTGGGCCGCCCCGGGAGGGGGACGGCCCTTTAAGGCTTTTGTTTAACTCCTCAAGTCTTACCGATTCGAAAAGCTCGCCTATTCGGACTCTTTACGAACCTTCTTGCGAGCGCGCTTGCGAGCCAGCGCCGCCTTCACGCGTTTCTTTTCACCGGGCTTCAGGTAAAACGAATGGCGTTTGACCTCTTTGATGATATCTTCCTGCTGCACTTTGCGCTTGAAACGGCGCAGAGCGTTTTCGAGGGACTCACCCTCTTGCAGTCGAATTTCCGCCAAACAGACACACCCCCAAACCCGTCCGGAAGGACCGTATTGTTATTACAATTATTTACAGAGAAGTCAAGCGCAGAATATGAAAAAAATTGCAGAATGGGTGCGGTAATCCTGCGAACTGGCGATCTGGTTCCGCTTTCAGCTGAGCGTTTGGGCCAGCTTTCGAAGATGGTTACTCGAACTCGAGCATGACGATCTCCGGATTCGATCCCAGACGTAGCGGCGGGCCCCAAGTTCCCGCTCCACTTGAAGTGAGAACCTGCATTTTGCCGATACGGCTCAAGCCATAGACAAACTGGCGGTAGACACGGCGCGCCATCCAGCTCCAGGGGATGTACTGGCCAAGGTGGGTGTGTCCGGAGAGCTGGAGTGACACGCCTGCGGCTTCGGCGATTTCGGGGTGGTCGGGCGCGTGGATCAGCAGGATACTGGCGCGGTTGCGATCCCAGCCGATGTCGCGCAGCACGGAAGCAAACTGGCTGCCATTGACTGCATTACGGTAGGGCACCCCGATTATTTGCAAACCGTCGGCTTCCACTTTTTCGTTGCTGAGCACGCGCACTCCCGCCGCGGCAACGGCCTGAAGATATTTACTGTCGTCACCGAATTGCTCGTGATTGCCGGCGACGAAATATACACCTTGCGGCGCGGTTAACTTGCTCAGGGGTTCGGCGGCTCGTCCTTCGTCGATGGCGGTGCCGTCGTACAAATCGCCCGCGATAAAGATTGCGTCGGGCGCTTCGCGCAGGATCATGGCAACCATACGCCGCAGAAAGCTGCCGTTGCGGACATGTCCAAGGTGTAGGTCGCTGATGAGAGCTGCTGTACGTCCGCGCCAGGCGTTCGGCAAGTTGGCAAGCTGAACCGTAGTGCGGGTCACCCGGGTCCAGTTCGCGTTCAATACTCCATAGGCTCCGGCCAGCAGCGCAATGCCAAACAGCCATTCCACTAAGCGATGGAAATTCAGGGGCAGCCCGGCGATGCGCGCAAATCCGAAAATAATCCACGAGAAGACCGCGGCGAAAAAAACAAAACTCAGCATCCCCAGCCAGACGGCGGCAGCTCGATAGAAGGCGCGCACAAGACCGTTAGTGTAGCGAAAGGCTAGAAGCGAGGCTCCAACAAAGCTCACCGATAAAAAGCCGAGAACGAGTTTAGGCCATAGCGTATCGGGATTACTGGGGGAAGGAAACGTCCAAGTCTCGTATAGGAAAAAATGCGTAAGAAAAAGGACGGACTGGATGGTTAAGACGAAGCCGATTAGGCGCCTGCGTTCTCGCATGGAACATTAGATTCCCCAACCTGCCATTCGGATTGTTGCCATAACTTCGTTAGAATTACTACGGAGATCATGCGCAAAAATACTCGAAATCAATCAATCCTGCATTTTGGCTATGTAGGCAAGAGAATTCCTGGAATCGTGACGCTCGCGGTTCTCGGCGGCGCGGTTTTGTGGGGGCAGAATTCCAAACCAGCTCAGCCGTCCGCTGCCACGGTTCCACCAGTCAGGCTTCAATCAGCTTCAGTTCCAGCTGCTTCTGTTCAACGAACTTCGCAGCCGAGTTCACCAGCCCCGGCGAATAACCTGCCGCCGCTGCAGCTCGACGGCAGCGCCGTGCTGCAGCATTTGAATCAAGTCATCAGTTGGTACCGGCACGCGACCACCGGCATTCAAGCCATAGGCCTGCCGAGCGACACGATTTATCAGGATAATGCCCAGAACCTGGCAGCGGAGGCGGTGCGACTGGCCTTTCAATCGGCAAGGGCAGAAGCTGTATTGGTCGAGGCGCAGGAGAAAATCAAAGGAGTCTCCCAATCCAGCAGCGGCACCTCGCCGGTGCAGACTACGCAACAGCAGAACCTGACACAAATGCGAGCCAGGACTTCAGCGCAAATCGATGAATTGCAAAGCCAGATCGATGACTTGACCAAGCAGATCGAGAAAGCGCCGGCGGCAAGGCGGAGCAGTTTAGTTTCTCGGCGTGATTCTCTTCAGAGCGAACTTGAACTACAGAAGGCGCTGCTGGATGCGGTCGACAAAATGGCGTCCTTTGTGGAAACGAATGGCGAGATAGCCGGCGGACTGGAGGGCGGGATTAATCAATTGGCGCGATCCATTCCGGAAGTTCTGGGGGCCTCCAGCGAGACTTCAAATGGGAATGCGAAAAAGAATGCGCCTGCATCTGCGTCCGCAGCGACAGCCGCCAAACCTTCGCTTGCCAATTCCGGCGGGCTGATCAGCGAAGCGATCACGCTCTACGACTACATGAGCACGGAGCGGCAGATCAATGAAGTGACGAAGCAAACTGACTATACGCGCGGCGTCGCCGACCATTTGCGAACTCCCTTGCGAGATGCCATGCGCGCGACGATTCAGGAGGGCCAGAAGCTGGCGACTCAGCCGCCCAGCACAGACCCGGCGCAGATTCAGGCGGACCGGCAACAATTTCAGGAACTCACGGAGCGCTTCAAGGAGCTATCCGCGGCACTTCTGCCGCTCAGCCAAGAAATCATTGTGCTCGATGATGGCAAAACAAACGCGAATGAGTGGCGCGACTCGATTGGGCGCGAGTCGAAATATGTTCTTCGCTCGGTGCTGGTGCGTGTGGTTGGCATTTTTCTGGCATTGGCGGTGATTCTGATTTTGTCGGAGATCTGGCGGCGTATCACTTTTCGCTATGTTAGCGACGCACGGCGCAGACGCCAGTTTCTGGTGATGCGGAGGGTGGTGATCGGCTTCCTGATTGTGATTGTGCTGGTACTGGGCTTTGTCAGCGAATTCAGCTCTCTGGCGACCTTCGCAGGATTTATCACCGCGGGCATTGCGGTGGGGTTGCAGGCCGTTCTGCTTTCCGTTGCCGCGTATTTCTTTGTGATAGGGCGGTACGGAATTCGAGTGGGCGACCGGATCAGCATAGCGGGCATCACCGGAGATGTTGTCGATATCGGGCTGGTGAGGTTGTATCTGATGGAGTTGGGAGGAAGCGGACTGGATTTCTATCCGACGGGACGCATTGTCATGTTCTCGAACTCAGTGCTATTCCAGGCCGGGACGCCGTTGTTCAAACAGATTCCGGGAACCGAATACGCCTGGCATGAGGTGGTGGTGATCATCGTCCTAGGCGGAAATCATAAAGGGGCGCAGGAGAAGCTGGTGGCCGCGGTGAACGCGGTCTATTCGAAATACAAACAAGAGATCGAACGGCAACATGCGGCGGTGGAACGACGGGTCGATATTCAGATTGGCATGCCACAGCCCGAGGCGCACCTTCAGTTCGCCGACACAGGGTTGGAGTTGCTGGTGCGGTATCCGGTGGAAATTCGAAAGGCGCCGGAGATTGACGAGGAGATGACGAGAAAAGTTCTGGATCTGATCGAGACGGATGCGGAGCTTAAAGCGGCGGTTGCGGGAAATCCGAAAATCAGGTCTACGGTAAAGGGATGAAGCCTGTCGTGTTATGGGTGATGTTCTATCGAGTGCTGCATCACACACGAACTTATCGCTATAGGGCAGCACGGTTGAGAAAGAATCATTAGCGTGAAGGAGATCGGGACGAACGAAGCTGGACAAAATCCTTTGCAGCGTTTCTCTCATGCGTGGCGGGCGCTGCGGCATCGCAACTTCAGGCTGTTCTTCACCGGGCAAAGCATTTCGCTGATCGGCACATGGATGACTCGGGTGGCGACGAGTTGGCTGGTGTACCGGCTGACGGGGTCGGCGCTGCTTTTAGGATTTGTGGGATTTGCCGGGCAGATTCCTACATTTTTATTGGCGCCTTTTGCGGGAGTTCTGGTTGACCGACTGGACCGGCGCAAGATACTGGTGTGGACGCAGGTGCTGGCTGGGCTGCAGTCCCTGGCGCTGGCGGGACTGACCATCAGCAAGGTCATCAACATTCAGGAAGTGCTGTGGCTGAGCGTGATGCAGGGTTTGATCAACGCTTTCGACATGCCCGGGCGCCAGGCATTTTTAGTGCAGATGGTTGAAGACAAGCAAGACCTGGGCAATGCCATTGCGCTGAATTCTTCCATGGTGAATATGGCGCGGCTGGTTGGGCCGGCGCTGGCGGGAATCGTGATTGGCTCGCTCGGAGAAGGATATTGTTTTCTGATTGACGGGCTGAGCTATCTAGCTGTGATTGCATCGCTGCTGATGATGCGGGTGAGTATTGCATCTGCAAGGCGTTCTGCAGCTCCGATGTTTGAGCAATTGAAGGAAGGCTGGGCGTATGTGCGCGGCTTTGCGCCGATTCGGACTATTCTGTCGCTCTTTGCTCTGATCAGCCTGATGGGAATGCCGTTCATGGTGCTGATGCCGATCTTCGCGGCAAAAGTTTTGCATGGCGGGCCACATACCCTGGGATTTTTGCTGGGAGCGTCCGGCGTGGGGGCATTGATCTCTGCGATTTCGCTGGCACTGCGCAAGACGGTGCGCGGGCTTACCACCATGATTCAGATCTCAGCGGCGGTCTTTGGCGCTGGCTTAATCGGTTTTGGCCTATCACGAATTTTTCTGCTCTCGATGTTTCTGATGCTGATTGTTGGCTTCGGCATGATGCAGGGGCTAGCGGCGAGCAATACAGTGATTCAGACTTTGGTGCCGGAAGATATGCGTGGGCGAGTGATGAGCTATTACACGATGGCTTTTGTAGGAATGGCGCCGTTTGGAAGTTTATTGGCGGGTACGCTTGCGCACCATCTGGGAGCGCCGCACGCAGTGATGATTACGGGAGCGTTTTGCCTGGCGGGATCGGTTTGGTTCACGACTCAGCTGAGGTCGATTCGGAAGGTTATGCGGCCTATCTATATCGAGATGGGGATTATTCGCAGCGAGCTTTCTCCGGCGATGGAAGATCAAGTGGGAAGATAGCGGTCCGTGATTAAGTGGTTAGTTGCCGGTGGAATGGGTTTCGTTCTGGCTATTAGCCGCTCGTTCTAGAAAATGAATTTCAGCCCAAACTGAATCTGCCGTGGCGCGAATGCGGCTGTCGGCTTTAAGAAGTTCTGCGGCTGTTGGTAGTAGCCGGGGTAGGGAACTCCGTTCACGTAAACCGAGTAGGGAGTGAAGGTGGTGGCTTCGGCGGTAAGGCCATCGGAGGTGATGACGACGCGCTGGTTGTCGCGATTCAGAAGATTAAACGAGTCGGCGCTGAATTCCAGGCGGTAGCCGGAAGAGATGTGGATTTTACGGACCACGCGGAGATCGGTTGAGGCATAGTCGGGTCCGGTGAAGGCATTGCGGCTGTAGCCAGGTAGGCGATCGTTGTCGTAGTCTCCGTCCTGATTGGGGTCGCCCGAGACGATGGCGTTGACCGGGCGGCCGCTGCCGGCGGTGACGATGCTGGAGATCTTCCAATCGTTAAAAATATGACCCAGAAGCTCCTGGCCACGATGGAAGGGACGAGGTTCAGCGGAGAAGGCGGCGACGAAGCGCTGGCGCTGGTCGGTGACGCTTGGTCCGCGCTCGGCATTGGGGTCGTAGGAATTTTGAACTTCAGCGGGCTCACCGGCGACCAGTGCATCCTGGCCATCGTCGATTGCTTTGGCGAAGGTATAAGAGAGCCGGAGATAGGTGCCGCGAGAGACGCGGCGGTTGATGGAGAGAGTTGCACCATTGTAGACGCTGGAGGCGGCGCTCTGGAATTCATCGATGGAGCCCAATTGGGCGATGGGGCGGCCGAGGGGATTGATACACGGCGGATATGGGCACGTCGGCGAAGAGGTGAACTGCCATGTGGCAAAAGAATCGACGCTATAAAAGCCGTTCTGAAAAATCGAGCCCGTGGAATCGAAGATGGGATACGTGAGCGCGGCGGGCTCCGACAGATTGACGTCGAGCGCGCGGATGAGGTGTTCGCCGTGAACATATAGATAAGAGATTGCGACGGTGGTATGGCTGGCGACTTCGCGTTCCAGGGTGAGGCTGGCTTGCTGGACGCGTGGGGTGACGAAATTTGGGGCGAAGGCGGAAACGTCCTTGGTGACGCCCTCGGTAAATCCGGCGGGAAGATTGCAGGAGATCGCGGTTGGGGCGCAGCTTACGAGCGAGTTGGGATACACGGGAAACACTTTGTGATCGTAGTAATTCGAGTTGTCGAGAAACACTTGCGCGTCGGTGATGCCATTTTCAGTGGCGATTGCCGAGTTGTAGATCTGTGGAATGCGAACGTAGAAAATTCCGTAGCCGCCGCGGATGACTAAAGGATGATCCTTGCCGATGGAGTAGGCGAGTCCGGCGCGGGGGCCGAAGTTGCGCGGATTGTAGGGAACTTTACCGGAGGGCGGGAATAATGGATTGGATTGGAGTCCGACGGTGGTGAAGGTTTGGAGATCCCAGCGCACGCCCAGGTTGATGGCGAGATGGTTGGTCACGCGGATGGTGTCTTGCGCGAAGGCCGCGTAATCGTTGCTGTTGGGATTCGATGAAGAAGGGCCGAAGTTTTGCAGGAAGTATTTGGGGTCGGCGTGGGCGTAGGCGCGCAGTGGAGTGAGAGGCAGCCCGCCTTCCTCGGGCTCGAAGGTGAAGGGATTGACTTTCAGTTCATCGAAGAGATATTCGCCGTTTTCCTGGCTGGGAAAGAAATCGTAAATCCAGGTGATGAGCGAGTCGCCGCCGAACTTGAAAGAGTGGCGGCTGGTATCGAGGCTGAGAGTTTCGGCGAGCTGGGCGCGATGTTCGCGCGTGGCACGAGGCAACAGGTCGGAGCGTCCAATGCCGTCGATGAGGTCGTTGATTTTGATGAGGGTGTTGTTGGTATTGGTGTAGGACTGTCGCAGGTCGCGGGAGAACTGCGCGCGCAGGTGGCTGATGAGGCGCGGTGTGATGCTGGAGGTTAGCGATGCTGAGCCGGTGTCAGTGGAGACGGTTTCTTCTCCATTGTCGGAGATGGAATCGTAGGTAATGGGGCTGGCGGGATCGAGGAAGACGTTGTTCGATCCCCAATAGCGGGACGAATTGTAACGAAGAGCGAGCTGGTTGCGCGGAGAGAGATTGAAATCCAGCTTGGCGTATCCGGCGTTGCCGATTTGTGCAGCGGGGTAAGTTCCAGCAAGCGAGTTGAGTTGCTCGGCTGCGGCGAATACCAGAGCCTGATCGCTGGCTTCGTAATCCCCCGGTGAGTATGGACCGGTGCCAGCTTGAGGTTGGACCACCATGGATCCATTCAGAAATTCGACCACGTCGGGAGCGTGGATGTAGTGCTGGTCGAAGCCTCCGAAGAAGAAAATCTTGTTCTTTTTGATCGGTCCGCCGAGCGTGGCTCCGCCTTGCTGCTGGCGGCTGTGCGGCTTGAAGGTCAGAAAGGGATCGGACGCGCCGAAGGCGCTGTCGCGAATGTAATACATCCCAGTGCCGTGCCAGTGATTCGATCCGGATTTGGTGACGACGTTGACGACGGCTCCCCCGGCGCGTCCGAGTTCGGCACCGTAGGAATTGGTGGACACGCGGAACTCCTGTACGACTTCGGTCGAAAACTGGTAGGGCGTGCGATATAGGCCGCGAGCCTGCGCGAAGAAGGCATTGTTGAAGTCGCCGCCGTCGACCAGAAAGCTGTTCTGGAACCCGCGCAGGCCTCCAAAAGATAGATCGCCGTTGGTCGAGGAGGTGAGGCTGCGCGGGTCTTGCGTGACGCCGGGCGAGAGCAGCATGAGATCGGAGAAGCGGCGGCCGTTGAGCGGCAAGTCGGCGATGGCGCGTTCGTCCAGCAGGGTGGAAACGCCGCTGGGGCTGGTATCGACGAGTTTTGGCGCGCTGGAGACGGTGACGTTTTCCTGCGGTCCGGCAATGGTGAGATGGAAGTCGAGCTGGGTCCTGCCCCCGACATCGATATGAAGTTCGGGCGTGATTTGCGGTGACATTTTGTCGGCGACGACGCGGGCAGAGTAGTCGCCCGGCGGCAGGAGGTCGAGCGCGAATCGGCCTTCGGGGTCCGAAGTGGCGGAGTAGCGCACCCCTGTGGCGGTGTTGATGGCGACGATGGAAGCCTGCCCGATTGGACCTCCCGCGGGATCGAATACGGTGCCGTGGATTGCACCGGTGCCGCCGTCCTGGCCGAAGGCGGGCGAGGCTAGTAATAAGGAGAAAGCCAAAGTGCAAAGGAAAAGAAGCAGATTGCGAGTAACCGACAAAGAGGCACGCGGCATCGAGTCCCACCTTGAATTGGGATGAGGCTCGGAGAGATGTCTTCCCGCGCGTACCGGAGGCGAGCGGGATGGGAAACCAGTTTTCTTTCTAGCACGAGGAGGAGCGTTTCGACGGTGACGAGGAGCTATTTCTTTTTAGAAACCAGTGCAGGAGTGGGAATGCAGCGGGAGTATAGATCCTGGGAAGGCGCATCGGCTGCGCCCTCCCAAGGATGTGCTTAATGCAGGATGAGCTTAATTGACGGTGACCGTTACAGCGGCGGATTGCGTGAGCGAGCCGGATGTGCCCGTCACCATGAGGGTGACCTGCTGCGCTGTTGATGCGGGCGGGGTGGTGGAAGCCTTGCTGCCGTTGCTGCCACATCCTACCGCGAACAGAGAGACCACAAGCAGCAAGCCCAGTACGCTCATCCAACGGATGCTCTTGCGTGCTCGGAGTTTACTTTTGCGACTGGTAACAACGGTTCCGAAGAATCCCAGGCCAGAGAACAGAACTGTCGCCATGCCGGTCACATTGTAGCCGCCTCCGCCCGTGGGAGGAGTGGTGGTGGCTGAGATAGTCAAGGTTGCGGCAGGAGCGCCAGCAGTGATCGTTGAAGGGGTGAAGGCGCAGGTCAAACCAGCAGGAGCAGCACAGGTAAGCGCAATGGGAGCGCTGAAACCTCCCACCGCGGCCGCACTGACCATAAGGCTGGCCGAACTGCCGGCATTGACCGTGGCGGCTTTCTCCGAAAGACTCAGAGAGAATCCGGGTGCACTGACTGAGGCTGCCGGTACAAGGCTGGCAAATACGCTGGTTGCACTGCCAGCGGTGAGATAAAGAGTGCCGGGATCGCCGGTGCCGCCTGCGCCAAACACCATATCCCACAAGCGGGGATTCACCAGTACAGTACCGGCGGAGTCGGTGAGTTGGCCGACAAACTTACCTTGCGTGCTAAAGGCGCTGATGGTGCCATCGCCAAAATTTCCTACGAGAATGTCGTTGGCGAACGTTCCGAATGTAGACGGAGCTGCCACGACTCCCCAAGGCGCGTTCAGTTGGTTTGAGGTTTGGGCGTTATAAGCGACGAGAGTGCTGACAAAATTGCCGCTGGTGTCGAAGATATCCACCTGCCCCAGACCCGCACCAGACGCGGCGTTGTGCTTGGCGGAATTCTGCATAGCATAGGCGATATAAACCTGGTTATTGATTACATGGATGCCATGGGGAGCGAAGCCCGCGGGAAGGTTCGGGTCAGTGAACGAACCGGCGAGTGTGGTGGGTTGAAAGCTTTGGTTGTAGACGTCAATTTTGCCGCTGTTGAAATTCGCCGCCAGGAGGGTAGTACTGTTCACCAAGGCGAGTCCGGTGTAGACCGCACCGCTGGCGGAATTATCGAATGCCACGGTGGCCTGAGTGTTGTCGCTGGTCTGCCAGCTAACGATCAGCCCGTCTTCGGTATCGAAAATAAATGATCCACCGCCGAAGTAGATGCTGTTGCCGCTGGCTACGTTTCCGGTAGGGCAGGCAGGGCTACAGTTTCCGTTGGGATTGTGTGCCGCCGTGGGTATGTTCACGATCAGCGAGTTGGGGTTGCCATTGCCGTCATAAAGTGTGGAAGTGCCGCTTAAATTGTTGGCGATCCAGAAATCCTGCCCGGGAAGAAGTGAAATTCCCCAGGGATTCAAGAGATGAGGATCGGTGGTCGTGGCTACGCCGGCGACGTTGGAGACCAGGTTGGTCTGAGAGTAGCCGGCTTGGGCCAGCAGCGCCGAAGGAAGCGCTAACAAAGTTAGCAGCGCGAATAATGACAATCTTTGGTTCACGGGATTCTCCTTTGTGGTTGATTGCGAATTACTCGGGACCGGCTTCGAACGACTGCGTTCGTGATTGCTGTTCAGTCCGCTTCGCTTTGCAATCCGCTTACAGTTGGAGATTAGTGAAGGCGGGAAGACTGGGTGTCACAACAATGTCGGAGAGTTGTAAAAGGTTATGCGGGGTAGAGAAGAAGAGGTTTTAGAGGAATAGTTAGTGCGCTGCTGGAATCTTTAGAGATCCTTCGAATACGGATTTGCCTGGCTATCGCCAAGCAAATTCCTCGCTCAGGATGACAAATCGTGAATAATCCCCTGTACCGCCGCTTACTTCTTGACCATGATCCCTAACTCTTTCAACTGCTTCTCACTGACCGGCGTGGGCGCGTCTACCATCAAATCCACGGCACGCGCAGTTTTGGGGAAGGGAATGACTTCGCGCAAGCTTTCGGCTCCGGTAAGGATCATGACGATGCGGTCAAGGCCCAGCGCGATGCCGCCGTGCGGAGGCGTGCCGTACTCAAGCGCTTCCAGAAAGAAGCCGAAGCGGTTGCGGGCTTCGTCGTCGCTCATGCCGAGGGCGCGGAAGATTTTGCTCTGGATGTCCTGGCGATGAATACGGATTGAACCAGAGCCGAGTTCGGTGCCGTTCAGCACGACGTCATAAGCCAGGGCTCGCACCGAGCTTAGCGGCGATTGCGGATCGTTCAGCGACTCGACACCGGACTCGAGTAGTTTCATGTCTTCTTCATGCGGCGAAGTAAAGGGATGGTGTGCGGCCATCCACTGTTTCTCGCCTTCGTCCCACTCGAACATGGGGAAATTGGTGACCCAGAGAAAGCGGAAATCTTTTGCGGGGTCGCCAGTCTTTTTGAAAATGCCATGACGTTCGGAATATTTTTGCGCGAGAGCTAGGCGCAACAATCCCGCCGACGCGTAGACGGCCAATTCCTGTGGCGTGACTTTGCGGTGCGCGGGCAGGGCAGTCTGTGGGCCGGATTGTGCCGACCCTGCGATCAGCACAATAAGATCGCTTTCTTCTGCGCCGGTCTTCTTTGCGATGGCCGTTGCCGCTTCGGGAAACTTGTTGCCGATGCGTTTGAAGTCTTCGAAAATCTTTGCTCCGCCCTTGGAGTGGAACATGGGCTTGATATCGTCGCGCTCTTTGCGGGAGAGTTCGCCGACTTTGGGCGTGCGAACCGCGATCACGGGCAGATTCGGATTGATCGCGAGTTCTTGTAAATTCTCCGGTACGAAGCAGTCACGAACGTCGGTGAAGGCGGGCAGGCGGAGGTCTGGTTTGTCGATGCCGTAGAGGCGGATAGCTTCGTCGTAATCCATGCGCGGAAATGGGGTTTTGATGTCGGATCCGGCGGCGCGAAAGGCGGCGGTGAGAAATCCTTCCACCACTCCCCACACGCTTTCGGGTTGCGGGTAGGTCATTTCAAGATCGATCTGGGTGAACTCGGGCTGGCGGTCGGCGCGCAGGTCTTCGTCGCGGAAGCAGCGCACGATCTGAAAATATTTGTCGAAGCCGGAGATCATTAAAATCTGTTTGAACATTTGCGGCGACTGCGGCAGGGCGTAGAACGTTCCGGGCTGTACGCGGCTGGGGACGAGGTAATCGCGCGCGCCCTCGGGCGTGGAGCGGGTCATGAAAGGAGTTTCGATCTCGAAAAATCCCTGCGCGGAGAGATAGTCGCGGATGGCCTTCGCCACTTTGTGGCGGGTCTCGATGTTGAACTGCATTACGTCGCGGCGAAGATCGATGTAGCGATATTTCAGGCGCGTTTCTTCGTTGGTGAGCGCGGTGTCGGAGGGTAGAAACGGCGGGAGCTTCGATTCATTCAGGATGCGCAACTCTTCTGCGACCAGTTCCACTTCGCCCGTGGGCATGTTGGGATTGATGGTGTTGGCGTCGCGAAGCTTTACGGTTCCGACTACGGCGATGACGTATTCGTTGCGCAGGGTCTCCGCTTTTTCGTGCAGGGCGGAATCGCGCTCGGCATTAATCACAATTTGCGTGACGCCCGTGCGATCGCGCAGATCGATAAACAACAGATTCCCGTGGTCGCGGCGCCGGTTGACCCAGCCCATGAGCACGGCTTTTTTTCCGGCATCGGAGGCGCGTAGACCGCCGCACATATGAGTACGTCTGAGATCGCCTAAAAAGTCGAGCAAAAGTTTTCCTTGGAGAAACAGTATTGGTGTCGAATCCAGGATTATAAATGGTTGGGGTTATTAGGACCTTTAACTAAGAGCTTTAACACAGAGGAGCACGGGGGTGACACAGAGGAGATCACCAGTCGCCCCAATGCGCGGCGGTTGCTTGATGGAATTTTAGTTTCCATTGGCCGTCCTGTTTGAGCCATACGGAGGTGAAATGCTGGTAGTGCGGTGGAGGGCCTTGATCTTCTTCCGGCGCCTCGCGGACGACTGCGTCATAGGTGACGATTGCGCCATTGTCGCCGAGCGGAACCACCGCTATGTCATAGGGCGTTAACTCGAGAAGACCGGAGTCGCCAAGATTGCCGGCAGCCTCTTCGCCCTGGAGCAACATTCCGTCGACGCCGACCATCGAGAAATCGTGGCTGAGAACGCGCTTGAAATAAGAAGCATCGTCCTTTTTCTTGGCGGCAATCAGGTCTTTTTCGTTGCGAATTGCGGTTTGTTCCAGCGCGGCCGGGGCTTCGGAATTGGTTTGTGTCCGGGCCGCGCCACGGGCCGCGGGCACAAGACACAAAAGAGCAATGCAACAGAGCGAATAGAATTTCACACCGCCTCCTTATTTATGTAGCCACTCATATACGAACAGCGCCCACGGTTAGCCTCGAATCCGCTGCGGCAAATCGGCGCGGGGTACGGAAATCTGCTCGCCGGTGGATAAATTCTTCAGCGCGAAGGCTCCGGCTTTTACTTCATTTTCGCCAACGATCAAAATGTATTTTGCCCCAGCTTTGGTGGCGGCCTCGAAGGATTTCTTCAACCGGAAAGTCTCGTCGCCGAGATCGACGATTACACTGTGACCACGCAACTCCCGCGCCAGGCGCGCGGCTTCTGCATTCATGCTAGCGCCCAGCGGAGCGATGTAGACATCGGGCTTGTTTGATACGCTTTCCGCTGGAACAATTTCTTGCAGAGACATGACCAGGCGATCTTCGCCGATAGCGAAGCCAATGCCGGGCGCCGGGGGTCCGCCGAGCGCTTCGGAAAGGCCGTCATAGCGGCCTCCACCGAGAATGGCATTTTGCGCCCCGAGCGCGCCGTGGGTGAATTCGAAGGCAGTGCGCGTGTAGTAGTCAAGCCCGCGTACGAGGCGAGAGTTGATTTGAAAATCAACACCGACCGCGCGCAGAATTTCCTGCACCGATTCGAAGTGCTTGCGGCTGTCTTCAGCGAGAAATTGGCTGATGCGGGGAAGCTTGTCGATGATGGGCTGATCTTCGGGATGTTTGCAATCGAGGACACGCAGGGGATTGGTGACGGCACGGCGCTGGCAGTCAGGGCACATCCGGTCCTTTACCGGCGCGAGGGCGACGCGAAGCGCTTCGTTGAATTTTGCGCGCTCCGCCGATGAGCCGACAGAGTTCAGTTCGAGGGTCCAGTTTTTGATGCCGAGGCGATCGAGCAGCGTGGCGAGCATCTCGAGAATTTCGGCATCGCGCGCCGGCGACTCGCTGCCAGCTGAGGCCGGTCCGATCACCTCGGCATCGATCTGATAAAACTGCCGGTAGCGGCCTTTCTGCGGACGTTCGCGGCGGAACATGGGGCCGATGCAGTAGAGCTTGTTCAATCCGCGGTCACCGAGCTTGTGCTCGATGTAGGCACGGACGATGCCGGCGGTGGCTTCAGGGCGGAGGGTGAGGGATTGACCTCTATCGCTCTCGGCGCGCCCACGATCCTCCCAGGTGAACATTTCTTTCGAAACAATGTCCGTCTCTTCGCCTACGCCGCGGGCAAACAATTCTGTCGATTCGAAGATCGGCGTGCGGATTTCCTGGAAGTTGTAGGCGCGGAAGACGTCGCGCACCACGCTCTCGACATGGTTCCAGAGCGCAGTGTCGGGCGGCAGCAGGTCGCGCGTTCCTCGGGGAGCGCGTGGCCGATAGATGGCCGGCGGTGTAGAAGGCCTAGGCCGTGCGAGGTAATCCCTCACTCTCTCGCCTGATCGGAATTTCTCCGCGTGGTCCGGGTCGAGAATCGCTTTCTTTAGTGTGAGGCGGAGAGCCGTCTCCATCAAGACATATAGCCTGTCCTCCTCCGGAGACAGCTGTGGCAGTCCCTGTCCATGTGCTAGGCTCGAGCGAAGATCGTATATCCGATTGGCTTCGTCTGCGGTAATGGCTTGAGGGCCTGATTCCGAGGAAAGCCTCACAAGTCCGTCCACGAACTGCGCGGTCGACCCCCTCTGCCTGGTGTGCACGAGGGCCTCAATAGCGCTGCACAGAAGAATCCATCTAGTGTCAATAAAATAGTCGCATGCTGCGTAGTCATACATCCACAGGGCCCGCTTTACCCGCTCGGGTAGGGCAGGCCAGTTGTATCTTTCGAGGAGGAGCCCTAGTTCGCGCACCTCTTCAGCTACCAACCAGTCTCGAGTCGCGCTTGCGGAGACGAATGCCTTCGAATGGTGCCCTTTGACTCGGCCCGGCACGATTTCCGATAGACTCCCGTCATCATCGTATGTAATCCGGGCTGAGGAACTGTAGTTGATGGTGGTGGGGTGTACGATTCTAGAAAGTGCGATGCAGGTATGAAGTCGATTGTCTTTATCCCAATTTAGATTTCTTGCATCGGCTTCTGGGACCTCTCTGACGAACGTGTAAAGCTGTGCGTATTGCCTTGTAGGCTTTGCGTGCCCGCGCCATTTGCCTTGGGGCTCGCAGTGTTCATATATTTCCCAAAACGTTTTGTTCGACAGCTTCTCGACCCAGAGGTCGGACGCAATATCTAGCCTCTCCGAGGGGATCGTAGACCACTCCGTCTGTGCGGCCCTAGAAATATTTCCGTTGGTCTGCAGTACTACGTCTCGAACTTTCATCGAACTCGTAGGCCACTACCTTTCCTTTAGGTACTCTTCCGTATATCCCAAATAATTTGTGGCGTAGCGCATGATCGTTTCGTCTTCGCTTTTTTCCAGCTTGCGGCGAAATTTGCCCGGCGAGCCCATCCACAGCGACCCTGGCTCGACCACGGTGCGTTCGGGGATTAGAGTGCCGGCGGCAATAATCGATCCTGCGCCAATCTTCGCCCCGTTCAAGATTATGCAGCCCATGCCGATCAGGCAGCGGTCTTCGATTTCGCAGCCGTGCAGGGTCACGGAATGGCCAACGGTCACGTACTCACCGACGGTGACGCCATAGGCCTGTTTCATGCCGTGCAGCACGCTGCAATCCTGAATATTGGAGTGCGCGCCGATGCGGATGGCGTAGACATCGCCGCGAATGACCGCATTCATCCACACCGATGCGTGCTCACCAAGGACAACATCGCCAATGATCTGGGCCGACTCATCGATGTAGCAACTTGCTGGAATCGTGGGCGTTACGCCCTTGAACGGTCGAATCATCCGTTGCTCTTTCATTAACTCTTGGGCATTCACTCTAGCGTTGAAGCAAGAATAAATAGTAACAGCAGAACGGCTGCCGCTTTCGGCTTCGGGACAAGCCTGTGAGGCAGGAGATCTTTCGCTACGCCTGAAAAGCGGCTCCGCTCAGGATGACAAAGTCGTCTGAGGACAAGACGTACCTCTACCGGGCTTGGCGTGAGCCTGAGCGATTAGCGGGCCCTTGTGTACAATGCGAGCATGGCTTTTCATGGCCAGGGAAATCCGAATGCGGGCAAGCGCGGGCGCACGCCGCCTCCAGAGGAGACGTTCGAGGAGGCTAGTTTCCTCAAGGCTCTCGGAGAAAAGCAGAAGCCGGTCAGCCTGAAGTTGATGGACGGGACGATTGTGACCGGATGGGTGGAATATTACGACAAACACATGGTACGGTTGACGCGGGAAGGCGAGCCGAATCTGTTCATTTTCAAGCACGAGATTATGTACATTGCGGAAGACGGCGGGAAGAAGTAGGTGGGTAGTGGCGGGGTTAGTGCCGGTCTTAGGCGATAGGTTTTAGGCTTTGGGCGTGAGCCGTCTTGAAGCAAGGTTCACCCTGGCACTTAAACCAAAACCGAGCGCCGAGAACCCAAGACGCAGAGCCGAAGACCCAGAGCCAAGACCTATACTCACATCAGTGTCCAATCAATCCAGCGAAGAATTTATCCCTGCCATGTCGGAGATCGCGCGCGAGGCGGGCGCGCTGCTGATGCATTACTTCGATCAGCACTTGAAGATTGAATACAAGGGTGAAGCCGACCTGGTTACTGCGGCCGACCGCGCTTCGGAAGAGCTGATTCGCGACCGAATCCGGCAACGGTGGCCGGAGCACGATGTGCTCGGCGAGGAGCAGGGGCTGAGCGATCAGGGCAGCGAATACCGCTGGTACCTGGATCCGCTGGATGGCACGACGAATTTTGCCCACGGGTATCCGGTTTTCTGCGTGTCTTTGGCTTTAGCTTTGGAAAGCCGGGGTTTGGAACGGCAGGCGCCAGCGGTGCGGTCTTCCGGGGAGCGGGGGAGTCGCATTGCCGCCGTGATCTACGACCCCACGCGCGACGAGCTGTTTTCAGCCGAGCCGGGCAAAGGCGCGAAGCTGAATGGCGAAACGATTCATGTTTCGAAGGCCGCCACGCTGAAAGAGTCCCTGCTGGCGACGGGATTTCCCAGCCAGAAGCGGCACAAGAATCCGAATATTTACTTTTATCACCAGATCACGCTGCACACTCACGGGGTGCGGAGGGCGGGATCGGCTGCGCTGGATTTGTGCAATGTGGCATCCGGACGGTATGACGGGTTCTGGGAGTTCAATCTGAATCCCTGGGACACGGCTGCGGGCGTGCTGATCGTGGAAGAGGCGGGCGGGAAGGTGACGCGCTTCGATGGGTCGCCGTTTGAGATTGATAGCCGCGAGACGGTGGCCTCGAATGGGCTGATTCATCAGGCTTTGCTGACTGAGTTCGAGGAAATCTTTGCGGGACGGGGGCTCGGACCATTACCGGATCCACGAGCTTACCGGCGATAGTGACAGCGGTTTGGAAAGCTCAAACACAAAAAAACATGAACGCAGGGAGCCCAGAAGAACCAGGGGTTGAATTCTGTCGTTCTTGCGGCGTTACAATAATTAGGATACCGGGCACTGCTTCTGCCCATTCTGTTTCTCGAAGGCTAAAGGCTAACCGTGATCAACTCTCTTCTTGAACGCAAAATCGAAAAACGGCCCGACCAAGTCCGGCTTCGGGGACGGATTCTGTTTCTTACCGAAGATCCGGAGCTGATCAAACGGCAGCTGGCGGGAGAAGATCTGCCCTGGGATACGAAGAATCCGGCGAACAATCCCAAACTGCGCGACGATATTTCGACCGACGAGATAACGCCGGCGCACTATTGTTTTTACTTCGACGAAACGCTGGGCGAAATTCCTTATCTGGGGTTGAAATGCGGTAGCGTAACGCCGATCGGCCGCGGCGAGGTGAAGCGCGGAGGGTTTGTGTGCGCGGTGAGCGGGAAGCGGCGCGGGAAAGGCTCGAGCCGCGAGCAGTCGCCTTATGCCGAGATGTGCGCCGGAATTCAGGTGGTGATCGCGGAGAATATCGAGCGGATTTATAAGCAGAACTGCCAGAACCTGGGAGTGTTGACCTCGACGAATTTCTCGCTGATCGACCGGATTCGAGGCGGGGAGGAAATCCCGTTAAGTGAGTTCACCGAAGGCGAGGACGAGATTACGCGGCAGGTGATCGAGTATGGCGGGCTGTTTCCGTTTAACGTGGCGCGCATGCAGAAGAAGGCTTTCCTGCCGCCGATTCGAACTGCGAAACGGCCGATGACGGTGGCAGAGAAGATTTTTGCCCGGCACATGATCAATGAAAATGGCGGGGTTGGTGTGGCCAGCGTGAAGCCGGGCGATACCGGGTTTGCGCAGGCCGATCTGCGGTTTAGCCACGAATATGTGACGCCGATGGCGGCTATTTTCTTCGAGCGATATGTTGGCAAGGACGCGAAGGTGAATGATGCCTCCAGCATCATCTTTTTCCGCGACCATCTGACGTTTTTGGACGAAGTCATTTCGGAAGAGAAAAAGAAAATCGGATTGCTCGATTTGGCCACGCAACTCAAATTGAAGCAGGAGGATTTCGCTGCGAAGCAGGGAATTAAGCTGCACGGTGAATTGAAGGACCGTAAGGGGTCAGAGGGGATTTGTCACTCGATCGTGCTGGAGAGCTACGCGCTGCCGGGGCAGTTGAATATTGGGTCGGATTCGCACACGCCGCATGTGGGCGCGATTGGCTGCGTGGCGTTCGGGATTGGCACGACCGACGTTTTTAATGGGTGGATTACCAAGGATGTCCGGGTGAAGGTGCCGGAGTCGGTGAAGGTGGTGATTCGCGGCAAGCGTCATGAAAATGTGACGGCGAAGGATTTCATCCTGAAGATTTTGAGCCTCGATTATGTTCGCAGCGGCAAGGCGCTGGCCAAGGTGATGGAATATGCGGGCGAGGCGATCGAAGGACTCAGCGTGGATGAGCGCGCCACCATGACGAACATGGCCGCTGAGATCGGTGGATTTACCGGCATCGTTGCGCCGGACAAGAAGGCGGTCGATTTTCTCGTGGAGCGGCGCGGTATGGAGCGCGCGAAAGCCGAAGGAATGATTGCGGGATTGTACAGCGATCAAGATGCGCAATATGCGCATGTGATTGAGTTGGATGCAGCCGAGATTCGTCCCATGGTTGCGACTCCGGGCGATCCGGGCAACGGGAAGTATGTTCGCGATTTGAATACTCCGGTTCCGGTGGAGATCGCTTACGGCGGCACCTGCACTGCGGGAAAGAATGAAGACATGGATATGTACGCTGCGGTGCTGGCGGATGCGCTGAAGCAAGGCAAGCGCGTGGCCGAGTCGGTGCAGTTTTATATTCAGTTCGGATCGCAGGAGACGCGGGAGTACTGCCTGCGCAAAGGCTATCTGGACGTGTTCCAGAAAGCCGGCGCTCGGGTGATCGAGCCTAGTTGCGGGGCGTGCATCAATGCGGGGCCGGGAGTTTCCACGCGGCCGGATCAAGTAGTGATCAGCGCGCAGAACCGCAACTTTCCGGGGCGCAGCGGGCCGGGGCAGATGTATCTGGCTTCGCCGCTTACGGTCGCGGCGAGCGCGGTGGCGGGATACATTGTGGAGTATGAGCCAAGCGAGAAGAAGGAATTGATTTCGGCTTGACGCTCTCGCCTAGGGACCTACTCGTTTGCCCCAGTAAGGTTAATTCGTGGTCGAGAATGTGGATGGCTCCGGTCTCTTGCCCACGATTTTGAAGAGCCAAAAAGTTCGGCACCACTCCTCGTGCGGTACGTCGCGGAGTGGTGCCGTTTTATTGGAACAAGCCGGATGGCTTATGGGTTTGTACCCGTCTGCGGCAGGCCCGCCACGGGCAGGCTGGGACCGCGCACGAAATCATTTGCGATTACCGTGCCGTTGCCCAACACCAGGTTATAGCCCGGGGCTGTTTTGTATACGCCATTATTCCCCGAGATGTTCTGCCGGAATACGGTGTTCGACGATCCATTGGCCTGCGCTGCCGCAAGCGAATAGATGTCGTAGTTCTCGTTGCCGAGCCGTCCGCCTTCGGACTGAATCTTAAGCGCCAGAAGGCCGACGAAATCGGGCGAGGACAAGCTTGTGCCGATATAGCCGTAGAATTCCCCGTCGATTGGCGTCCAGTCGAAACTGCGATCGGGCGGGCAAACGCCGTGCTCAGCGTAGTACAGGTCGCCGGCCGGACAGCCGCCCATCTCCAGCGCGACATCCGGGATGGTGCGCCAGTTCTGAGCTTTCGCCGGCAGGTACTGTTGCGAGACCAGATTCTGGTAGGACGGCTTTGCGAAGTAGCTGCTGATGCCGCCGCCAGAACCCCATACTGCCCCCGTCGCCGTGGTGCCGAAGAATATGTCGAAAGCCAGGGCATCTGAATCCGCATTCTCGCTGACGTAGGCGGAATCCAGACTCGGGGGATCATACGTAGTCACCAGGTTCGTGCCGCCGACGGCAGTTACGTGCGGGCTCGCCGCGGGTATGCCCACCCCAACCTGCATCGCGCCACAGGGATTCGGAGCCGAGGCGCTGAAGCACACAGCTGGCGGAATGTCCTTACCGCCCCAGTCGCCTGAAGCCGCAACGAAGGTGATGCCTAGCACATTGCCCTCAGCGAAGAAGTCATCGAAAATGCCGATGATGCCCTCGTAGTTAACCCCGTTGTTGTAAGCAGGCGCGTACGCCACTTCGGGCTCGCCGAAAGACATGTTGACGACATCGACGAGGTTATTCTCATCGATATCGGTGAGGCCTGCGAGGATGGAATCGTCATCGAGATCGGGCAGGTTATAGAGATAAATGTCGGCCAGAGGCGCCATGCCGGCCGAATGGGTGATGTCGATGTGCGTCTCGGCTGCTGAATTGGCATTGAACGGCGCGCCGCCTTCGATGTTGATGGTGGAAATGGATGGCGTCGCCAGCTTCTCGTGCGAGAAGTACAACTTCATATCCGAAGGGTTGAAATTCGGCGTCATCAGAATGCCGATGTTGACGCCTTTACCGGTCAGCGCTTTGTAGCTGGGATAGGAATAGGCCTGCTTCAGATCATCGAACCAGTAACCGCCGGTGGGTGATTGGCGGTTATCGGGGATGCCGAGAAGGCTGGGCGCACCGTAGGGGTGCATGTGAATCGTGCCGGAGAACGCCGCAATCATAGCGCCAGCAGCCGCGAGAGCCGGAGTGAGCTTCAGAGGCGTGGCTGCCGCTACAGTTTGCTTGCCGGAAGCAAAGTGGGCCGCGACCAGCGTGGTACTAAACGCAGCATTGATGGCACCGACAGTGCCGGATACGCTCAGGCTGTGCGCGTGGACCTGGTTAACCTTCAGGCCATAAGCCGCAAGCTCATGTGTGATGGCATTCACTTCGCTTTGCGAGGGGCCGAACTGCTCATTGAACTGAGCCGGCGTCAGCCACTTATGGTAGGCCGGAGAGCCGGGCGTTTGCAGCTCAGCGATGCGCGCATCGACTGCGGCCCGATCCCGTACGGGTAAATAAATGTTGAATTGGACGGCCTGCCCTGCGGCAACCGGTGAGCCGAGCGCCGCTTTTTCAAGAGCGCTTGAGGTGCCAGCCAGCGTGAGCCACGAACAGGCGCCGATAAGTGCGAGCGCGCCTGCCTTGCGATATCCGGATAGAGTCTTAGATGAAAATATTGACACCAGTGTATCCCCCTTCGATCTTCGTTCCAAAGCGGGACCAATCATACGCCCATCCCGCTGTTCCTCGATAGTGTGAAAGAATTTTCATACGGACCACCTCATCCATGGCTCGGTTGCAATCGTAATAATGAGGACTTCCGCTGCCCTGAGACGAGTGACATAAAAGAGCGAGTGGAAACTGCTTGAGTCAGCTTGATCCAGAAGGCAACGTCGAGCCGAGAGCTCCCTCGGCCCACTGGTGTAAACGCGGGCCGTCGGGATGAACGCCGTCGAGAGGTCCGCAGCCTGGAAGCCAGCTGACAGCTATCCGCGTGGACAAAAAAATGGGGGAAGGGTTAATCCTACAAAGGCGGCGAACTAGCGTTTCCAATCCTCTAACCGGTTGAATCCAAGCGCACTGGCTGAAATCAGCCAGTGCTATAGCTGCAACTTTTTCTGAATTTGCGCGTTCAAATAGACAGGTACTTCGGAAACGAGAAAGATTCAGAAGGCCTGCAGATTCAATTGCGGTGGGACGGCGGATCTGAGACAAGGGGGAAAACACCATGAAGTACTTAAAATATTTAGCTCTAGTGAGCGTTCTACTGGTGCCGCTGGCTTACTCACAGGCCCAGGTTGCAGTTGGCGTCGGGGTAGGCGGACCTCCCGCATGCGACTACGGTTATTACGGATACTATCCTTATGCTTGTGCGCCCTACGGGTACTATGGGCCTGATTGGTTTGCGGGCGGAGTCTTCATCGGCGCTGGCCCGTGGTACGGCTGGTATGGCGGATGGGGCGGCGGTTGGGGTTGGGGACGTGGTGGTTGGGGCTATGGACGCGGCGGTTGGGGTTACGGCCGTGGGGGCTATGGCTACGGACGCGGCGGTTACGGCTACGGCGCGCGTGGATATGCTGGACGCGGGTATGCAGGTGGACGCGGCTACGGGGGTGGCTTCCGTGGAGGTAGTGGATTCCACGGCGGAGCGGGCGGCGGCTTTCACGGTGGTGGCGGTGGTTTCCATGGCGGAGGAGGCGGTCACGGCGGCGGCGGTGGACACCGGTAATTGGCCGCGAGGATAGAGCGAGACTACGGGCTGGCAGCCATGCTGCCAGCCCGTTTTTATTTTGGGGAGTTTTGCAATCTTGTTTTGCAGGGCAAGATGATTTCTTGCTAGAATGTCGAGTTTTCGCAGGAGCCGGCGTAGTAAACTATCCGCAGGGACTTCGAGGAGACTGACACCGTCATGACTTATGTAATCGCAGAACCTTGCATCAATACTAAAGACACAGCTTGCGTGGATGCCTGTCCCGTGGATTGTATCCATCCCAAGAAGGACGATCCCAAATATGCCACTGAGCAGTTGCTCTACATCGATCCCGTGGAGTGCATCGACTGCGGAGCGTGTGTGCCGGTGTGTCCGGTCTCGGCTATTTTTGCGCTGGACGATCTGCCGGAGAAGTGGAATTCCTTCACCGAGCTGAACGCCAAGTATTTCGGGCGGTAAATCAGCTTTTGATTTTGATGCTTAAAACTAAGACGCACACCTTTTATGGATGTGCGTCTTTGTTTTTGCGCCCAGAAGAAGGAGGGGTGACGCCTGGCAAAGTTTTAGTTGGCCTTAATCCGTGAAACAAGCGAAACCTAGATGGCCTTTGGTTCGTATCACAAACATGTCCCGAGCGCAGGCCGCCGCCTCCCTTTTGATAATTTGCGCGAGCGTCTGTGTCGCCGCCCAGCAGGGCCAGAGCGACGACACGATTCGCAATCAGTTGCAAGAGCACGAATTCGATCTGTCCACGACTGGTAAGGCCTTCCTGATAGACGAAGAGCGTGCAGCATCATTCTTTCTTTTGGGCGAGTTGCACGGCGAAAATGAGATTCCTGCTTTGATCAGAGAGTTGTGGCCGGAAATGTGGCGGGACGGCTACAGGCACATTGCCGGGGAAATGAGTCCGTGGGCGGCAAATCAATTGGAGTTCGGGCACGCGGATAGCCCGCTTAAGGTTGAGGGCCTCTGGTCGAAGCAAGAAGCTGTATTTGTTCACTCGCTGGGAGCGTCGGGGCAGTCGATTCTCTGGGGCTGCGACATGGAGGAGATGCAGCCGCATATCCTCATCGCGGAGCTTGCCAGGGAAAATCCGTCAAATCAGGCTCTTCAACGAATGATGGAGATTACGAAGTCCGGCTACAACCGGACCATGGCTCCCACTCTTCTTCAACTGATGCCCGAAGCGCATGCGGTCCGCGATGTATGGATTAATGATGTATCGCTCTTCTTGAATCTGAAGGCGACTCTCGAAATTGAGAGTGACCGGCTCAATCCGGAGGTGAAACTCCGTGCGCAACTTCGCCGTGAATCTTTGATGAAAGATCTATTCCTCCTCCATTACCAGAGGAATGTTCCCGCTGGTTCCGAATCGAAAGTCATGCTGCGCTTCGGGCGCAACCACCTGCACAGAGGCTACGATGAGCGCGGTGTGTCAACCCTGGGAAACTTCATCGCCGAGTTTGCGTTTACGCAACACCGGACAGCTTTCAACGTAGCTGCCTTCGGAGCTGGCGGCAAGGCTTCTCTTGCGGGCGAAACCTGGGATGCAGACGAGCGAAACGACGACCTGGCTTTCCAGTTGCTTGCGTCCCTGGCACGTTTTCCGGCGACCGTGTTCGATTTGCGCCCACTGCGTCAGGTGCTGCACAGCATTCCTGTCGAGAATCGGTCTGCTTTGCACACCAGACTGATCTTCTGGGCAGACTCATACGATGCGATCATCTGCTACAAGAAGGTCACGCCTTTACATAAGTAACATGAGATCCCCGGTCCGGCCACAAGGATTCGAGCTTCGCTCGACGGACAGCCGAGGGCGGCTGTCCCACATGATCATGTGCCCTGTGTCATTAAGACTCTACAGTGTCGCGCAATCTGCCGCTCCTCCTGCGTGGGGACAACCTGAATCTTATCTGCCGTTAGTCCGAGCGGTTCCAGACCGTGGGTTGCAGCAGTTCGAATGGGTTCACTGTGTTCTCCGATACCACCGGTGAAGACCAGAAGATCCACACCGCCAAGCAAAGCGATATAAGCGCCGATTGATTTGCGAATGGAAATAGCCAGAACATCCAACGCGAGAGTTGCATCGTGGTCGTTGGCGCGGGCGCGTTCTTGCAGCAACTTGACGTCGCTCTGGCCGGAGGACAGCGCGAACAGGCCGCTGCGACGATTGAGCATCTCCTCAAGCTGATCGCCATTCAATTTTTCGTTGCGCATCAGGTAGAGGATGACGCCGGGGTCGAGGTCGCCCGATCGCGTACCCATGGGGATACCGCCGGTGGGGGTGAGGCCCATGGTGGTGTCGATGGATTTGCCATGGCGAAGGGCGCAAAGGCTGGACCCGTTTCCGAGATGCGCAAAGATGGCGCGCGCCGGAAGTTTATCGCCGAAATGATGCACCAGCGATTCATAGGAGATGCCGTGAAAGCCGTAGCGGAAGATGCCGGCCTCGAAGTATCGCGAGGGAATGGCAAAGCGCGAGGCGACTTCGGGCATGGTCTGGTGAAAGGCATCGTCAAAACAGGCGAACTGCGCGGCGGAAGGGAACATCGACTGCGCTGACTTGATGAGCGATAAAGCCTGGGGAATATGCAGCGGCGCAAAGTGGGTTGCGGAGTGTAGTTCCTCAAGCACGGCAGGTGTGATTTGCTGGTGGCGGCGGAGCTTTGGGCCGCCATGAACAACGCGATGTCCGACCGCGACGGGGCTGCTTTGAATGTGCTCCCGTATGGCATGAGCCAAAGCGGTGAGAGCATCGCTTTGCGATTCGTGAACCTGCTGGCGTTGAAGAAGCGATTTTCCATCGCCAGACTGAATACGCAATGCGCCAGTGCTATGGCCGATGCCTTCCGCGCTCCCGGTGAGAAGCGGTTGTTCGTCAGTGTCGCTTCCGCCACGGTAATAGAGGCCAAACTTCAGCGAGGACGAGCCGCTGTTCAGCACGAGTATAAGATTTGTCGGCAACGAAGCGGCCAACGAATCAATTCTGTCTGATCCGGCCACGGCGGCTATGCCGTCCACTTCCAATTGCGGATTTCCTCTTTGTCGATACCTTCGGTGTGAGCATAGTTAACGTGGTCGATGATCTGACCTTTGAGCCAATCTTTCACGTGAGCCCCTATGGGCTGCAAGCGAGGAACGCGGTCGATTGCGTCGATGGCCAGGTTGAATCGATCGATTTGATTCACGATGGCTAACTCCAGCGGAGTATTGATGCTGCCCTTTTCCTTATATCCGCGAACGTGAATGTTCTCATGATTAGTGCGGCGATAACTCAGCTTGTGGATGAGTGAGGCGTAGGAGTGAAAGTTGAAGATTACCGGCTTGTTGGTGGTGAACAAGGAATCGAAGTCGCGTGCGGAGAGGCCGTGGGGATGCTCGGTCTCGGGCATGAGGCGGAAAAGATCGACGACATTCACGAACCGGATCTTCAGATCTTTGAAATGCTGTTTGAGAATTTGGACCGCTGCCAGCGCCTCCATGGTGGGAATGTCGCCGGCGCAAGCCATCACGACATCCGGCTCCGCGCCATCGTCCGTCGAGGCCCAATCCCAAATTCCGATGCCCTTGGTGCAATGAGTCACGGCTTCGTCCATGGTGAGGTATTGGAGGTGATTCTGCTTGTCGGCGACGATCACGTTGACGTAGTCGCGAGAGCGCAGGCAATGGTCGGCCACGCTAAGCAAACAATTAGCGTCCGGAGGCAAATAAATACGAACTACATCGGGACTTTTGTTGGTGACCACATCGAGAAATCCGGGATCTTGATGGGTGAAGCCGTTATGATCCTGGCGCCACACTAATGAAGTAATGAGCAAGTTCAGCGAGGGCACGGGGGCGCGCCAGTCGAGTTCGTTCTTCGATTTCTCCAGCCACTTGGCGTGCTGGTTAAACATGGAATCAATGACGTGGACGAAAGCTTCATAGGTGGAAAATAATCCGTGGCGTCCGGTGAGAACGTAACCTTCAAACCAGCCTTCGAGGGTGTGCTCGCTGAGCATTTCCATCACGCGTCCAGCGACGTCGAGTTCTCCGCCGTCGGCATCGTCTGGCATAAACTCGGCAAGCCAGGTTTTCTTCGAGGCTTCGTAGATCCCCTGTAGCCGGTTGGAGGCGGTCTCATCCGGTCCGAAGACGCGGAAAGAAGTCATATTGCGCCGCATCACTTCCGCGAGAAATTGTGCCAGGACTGCAGTCGGCTCGGCATAGCTTCCGCCCGGCTCTTTGACCTCCACGGCATAATCGCGAAAATCCGGCGTCTCCAGTGCCTTGCGCAGCAGGCCGCCGTTGGCATGCGGGTTTGCCGATATGCGGCGCGATCCCGACGGTGCAAGTTCCTGAAGTTCCGGGATGAGAGTTCCGTTGGCATCGAAAAGTTTTTCCGGATGGTAGCTGCGCATCCAGTCTTCAACTATTTTCAAGTTGGTCTTATTGGTCTTCGGGTCGAGGACCGGCACCTGATGCGCGCGCCACGTGCCTTCCACCTTGTGGCCATCCACCTGTTTTGGCCCAGTCCACCCTTTAGGCGAACGTAGGACAATCATGGGCCAGCGTGGACGAGTAGCATCACCAGTGGATCTCGCGTGCTGCTGGATGGATCGGATATCTAAAATACATTTTTCCAGAATAGAAGCCATCTTCCGATGCATTTCCAGTGGATCGCCGCCTTCGACGAAGTATGGTTTGTGGCCATATCCGGTCAGCAGAGCTTCCAGTTCCTCATGGGGTATGCGAGCCAGAACCGTGGGATTGGCGATTTTGTAGCCATTGAGATGCAACACCGGTAACACGGCGCCGTCGCGAATAGGATTTAGAAATTTGTTGGAGTGCCAGGACGTTGCGAGCGGCCCGGTTTCGGATTCTCCGTCGCCGACGACTACCGTGACGATGAGATCGGGATTGTCGAATGCGGCTCCGTATCCGTGCGAGAGCGAATATCCCAACTCTCCGCCTTCGTGAATTGATCCTGGAGTTTCGGGTGTGCAGTGCGAACCGATTCCACCGGGGAAGGAAAATTGCCGGAAGAACTTCAGCATGCCGGCCTCGTCGCGGCTTTTGTCGGGATAGATTTCCGAATAATAGCCTTCCAGATAACAGTTGGCGAGAGTAGCCGGCGCGCCATGTCCGGGACCCGAGACGAACATGACGTTCAAGTCATATTTCTTAATGAGGCGATTCAAATGAACCCACAAAAAAGATTGACCGGGATCGGAACCCCAATGCCCAAGCAGGCGATTCTTGATATGTTCCGGCTTCAATGGTTCACGCAGCAAAGGATTGGCGCGGAGGTAAATCATTCCAGCGGCTAAATAATTGCAGGCGTGCCAATATGAATCCATTTTTCTGAGTTCTTCGGCGGTGAGTGAGGAGTTGTCGAGGGGGATAGGGAGTTCGGTTGCAGCAGCCATTCGAATTCTCCTTGGACTCTTTCGGCTTAGGATGCAGGGCCGAAGCGGTTTGATTCCTCTTTCAGATAAATGATCGGTGAAAAGATATCCCAATTTTGCCCGGTTTTATCGTTTCGGAATGAGTTGAATTTCAAAAAGGTTCGGCCAAAGTTTTCCAGTCACAAATAATCGCTTGCGGACTGGGTCATAAGCGATTCCGTTCAAAACGGCGCCGGATGCAAGGCGGTACACGGGATTAAGCAGGCCTTTAAGGTTGATCCATCCTAGCACCTCGCCGGTGCGCGGAGAGATTCGAGCAATACGATCCGTCTGCCAAACGTTGGCAAACAGCTCTCCATTCACGAACTCCAACTCATTCAACTCATTGATGCGAGTATTTCCGTCATGCACGGTGAAACGGCGCTTCTCGGAGAAAGTTACGGGATCGAGCACGCGAATCTCGGGGGTGCCATCGCTCATAAAGAAGTCGCTCCCTTCGGTAGTAAGACCCCATCCTTCTCCGGGATAAGAAAAAGTCCGCAATACATGGAAATCGTTCAAGCTGTAAACGAATCCGGTGTGGGACTGCCAGGTTAGTTGCACAATTTCGTTGTTGAGTATGGCAATCCCTTCGCCGAAGTAATCAGTTGGGAGTGTGATCTCCTGGACCACCTGGCCAGTGTCAAGACGAACCTTGCGCAATGAAGAGCGGCCACGAAGCCCGGTACCCTCGTAAAGAAATCCGTCGTGGTACACGAGACCCTGCGTGAAAGCATCGGGATCGTGAGGAAACGTGTTGATTACTTTGAAAGTGTATTCCGGCGTTTTCGAGGCGCGAGTGCCTTGGGCAGATTGGCTGAGGAGCAGCTGTCCGGGAAATACCGGGCAGAGCACTACAAGCAGTAAGAAAAAAGTGATACGCCGAGGGATTTCAGTTGCCATGCGGGTGAGATATTGTCGCATCAGCGAATGGGGTGCACCATGGCCAATCGCCATGCTGATCGGATCGATCTTAGCCAGGACTACCGGCATCCATCCCAGGAGAATGGATGATGTTTTCGATGCAGGGTAATAAATCCGTGGCCAGCCGCCCTTTATCCACGCAGCCCTGTACGCCCGCGTCCAAGACTCGCTGCAATATCTGAATGGGATCGTGCTGGCTCATGATCAGAATTCTGGCGCTGGGGATCTCGCTACGCAAAATACGCGCTGCTTCCAAGCCATCCATGCCCGGCATGCTGATATCTAAAAGAACAAGATCGGGGGCCAGTTCTCGCGCCTTCTGAATTGCTTCCTGACCGTCCTGGGCCACGCCACAAACTTCCAAATTCTTATTGGAAGCCAGAATGTTCAACACTCCGCGACGAACGTATTCATTATCATCCACGACCAGGATTCGGATCATGCCCTCACATCGCAAGGCTTTTGGACTAAGCCGTTAAAGGTTGCGGAACAGGAGACCCGGGGGAAGTGGAAGCGGCCAGAGGAAGCGTGAAAGCGATGGTGGTTCCGCGGCCGTTTGATTCCATGTGCATCTGGCCGCCGAATTGCCGCACGCGCTCCCGCATTCCCGTGATGCCCACGCCCGAGCCTTTTGCCTGGATTTCCGCCAGGCGCTCTGGCGATATTCCTTTGCCTTCGTCTTGCACTTCGAGAAAAATCTTTCCATTCTCGCGCCCCATGCGTATCGACGCGCGCTTACTGCCGCTATGGCGATGAATGTTAGTCAGGCATTCCTGCACCAGACGGAACATCACCAGTTCGACTTCGCGCGTCATCCGGCCAAAATCTTCATTTACATTAAAGTGAATTTCCAAGCCGTTGCGTTCGCTCAGGCCCTGAATGTACCAGCGTACCGCCTCGGCTAAACCAGTCTCATCTAATAATGGCGGGTGCAGCAGGTACGACATAGTCCGAATTTCCTGCGTGAGATCAAGCACCAATTGGTGGCTGTCTTCGGCGGCATCGACGAGGTCCGAGCCTGCGGACCGTGCTAATTGGGCGATGCGAGCCAGGTTCATGCTGAGCGCAGCCAGTATCTGCCCAGCGCTATCATGCAGTTCGCGGGCGATGCGGCGACGTTCTTCATCCTGGACCTGCAACAAGCGGCGCGATAAATCCCGCAGCAGTTCAGACTGATTCACCACATCGGCATTGCGAAGTTCCAATTCCTCGGTCCGAATTTGCACTTCCGATTCCAGAGTTTCCGCCAGCTTGCGAAAACGGTCTTCCGATTCGGAAATTGCCACGCGAGCCCGCACCTGCTCGGAGATATCCCGGAAATAGCAGACTACGCCAAATCCGCCTTCAGGCAAGGGGATTCGGTCGACGCGCCATTCATAGTATTCAGTGGCATCGCGATCAATCCGGCGTTCAAACCATTCCGGAGTTTGATGCGGCTCACCGGTGCGTAGTGTGTTCCGGAAGATCGCGACGATCTCGTCGGCAAACGTCTTGCCCCAAAGCAGATGGATCACGTCCTCGAAGTCGCGACCGATGAGATTTGAGATATTGCCGAACACGCGGAGAGCAGTCGGATTCACGTCACGAATGCGAAGGTCCGCATCCACCAGATACACGCCGAGCGGCGCCTGGTTGAGGAGAGTTTGATATTGTGCGGCGCGCCGTTTGACGGCTTCCTCGATGTTCTTGCGGTCGGTGATATCTCCAATCAAACCTGCCATGCGGTAGGCTGTGAGAGGATTTCCGGTAAATTCCATTTGAGCCGTGACAGAAAGCCAATGCTCCGACCCGTCGGGCAATCGAACGCGAATCTCCTCATCAAGTTTGCCATCGAGAGCGGGGTCGAGCGTTCGTGCAACGTTCCGCGCATACCTGTCCCGGTCCTCGGGATGAATCATGGTCGCCAAGGCTGCGGCTAGTGTCAGTTCGTTTGTGGAGGAAAGACCAAATACTTCAAGGACTCGAGGATCGGATTCGGTGCGATCTTCTTGTGGATACCAGTAAAAGACCCCTTTGGCCGAAGCTTTCAAAGACAATTGCAACTTGAATTCGCTGTCGCGGATGGCCTGATTTGCTTCCCGGCGGACACGCGCTAACTGGAGGTGGGTTTGTACCCGCGCGATTAATTCGCGCGCACTGAATGGCTTTATCAGATAATCATCCGCGCCCGCATCAAGACCTTCCACGCGAGATTCTTCACCCGCCCTGGCCGAGAGCAGAATGATCGGAGTGGTGCTTGTCTCTGGGTTTTTCCTCAACTCCCGCAATAAGCCGAAGCCATCGAGTTCGGGCATCATGACGTCGCTGAGGATTAGATCCGGCAACTTCTCCTGGACTGCATCGAGCGCCGTGCGGCCGTTCGCAACGGCGATAACTTCAAAACGCTCCGAGAGCAATCGCACCAGGTAGTGGCGCATGTCGGCATTGTCATCGGCAATGAGAACCCGCGGCCGTTTTTCTGATCCTTCGCCGTCTGCGGTCGGCGGGCAGGGAACAGGAATCAGTTCTTCACTCGGAAGAATATCGGACTCCAGACTTTGCTCAGCCTCGGGCAACCAGCGCAAAGCTTCCTCTACGAACGGAGCCGCGCCAACGGCAGTTGTTGCAGAAGAACGGGATTTACCGATGCGGTCGGCAGGAAGGTGTGCGCTGCCCATCGGAATGCTGACGATGAAGGTGCTACCTTTCCCGCTCGCACTCTCTGCACGAACCGATCCGCCGTGGAGTTTAGCCAATTCAAGAACCAGCGCTAATCCAATTCCGCTGCCTTCATGGGTGCGGCTGCGAGTATTTTCGATCCGGTGGAAGCGGTCAAAGAGCCGTGGAAGTTCCTGCTGCGGAATCCCGACGCCAGTGTCTTGAACTCTCAGTTCGACATGGTCATCCGCCGGTGACAGGGAGACTGCAATCTTGCCTTCGAAGGTAAACTTGAAGGCGTTGGAGATCAGATTGAGGACAATCTTCTCCCACATGTTGCGATCGATAAATACCGGCTGCGCCAACTTCGGGCAATTCAGTTCGAGTATCAGTCCGGCCTTTTCCGTCGCAGACCGGAATACGCTCGCCAGTTCGACGGTAAATGCCGCGAGATCGGTGGGTTGATAGACCGCCTGCATCCGGCCCGCTTCGATTCGCGAGAAATCGAGCAACGTGTTCACCAGGCGCAGCAAACGAGTGCCGTTACGATTCACGAGTTCGAGTTGGCTCTTGGCCGCCGGGGAAAGACCGGTATAGCTTTTCGCCAGCAGATCTTCCACTGGTCCCAGCATGAGGGTGAGCGGAGTGCGGAACTCATGGCTCACGTTGGAGAAGAATGCTGTCTTTGCCCGGTCGATTTCGGCCAGAGCTTCTAAACGCTTCCGTTCTTCTTCGCTGGCCCGCACGTTTTGAATCGCGGTAGCGATTTGCCCGGCGATCAAGTCATAGAAGGTGCGGTATTCGGTATCCAGTCTCCGCGTAGGGTTGACGCCCGCGATTAATACTCCGAGCGGCTTATCTTGCCCGCGAGACGAAACCGGGAGGACGATTGCATCGCAAATGGTCTGTTGCGCGGGTCCTCGTGGAAGAGCCGACACTGCTCCTACATCGACAACCTGCAAGTGTGAAGTTTGCAGGACTTCGGCAAGCGGCCAGAAAGTTCCTGTCTGGCCGACCTCAGCTCCGAGGCCGACGGTGCCAGGGAACAAGGAAGAAATGCCAGATGGAAGACCGCATGCCTGCTCAAGCCGAAGGTTCTTGCCTTCCGCATCGGTGAGGTACAACATAGCGAACGGAATATCGTCCGGATTCTTTGCCAAGGTCATGAAGACCGAGGCGCAGGCCGCTTCCGTTGTTTTCTGGGTTAAGGCGCTCGCGGATAATTCAGAGAGGGTGCGAAGGCGTCTGGCGTTAATGACCTTGGGCGACACTTCCGTGGAAGGACAGAAAAGTCCTGCAACTTTGCCGGATTCGTCACGAATGGGGCTGTAGGAAAACGAGTAATAGGTTTCTTCCAGGAAATTACCGCGGTTCATGAACAGACGGACATCATCCACGAACGAAGCCTCGGCTTTTTGGTAGACCTTGTCAGCTAAAGGTCCGCAGATGTCCCAGATTTCAGCCCAGACTTCCGCCGCCGGTTTGCCCAGCGCCGCAGGATGTTTTGCTTTACTCAGTACTTGAATATAAGCATCGTTATAGAGGAAGGTCATTTCCGGTCCCCACCCGACCCACATGGGGTGTTGGGAACTCAGGATCAGACTCACGGAGGTCTTCAGGCTTTGCGGCCATTTGTCCAGCGGCCCTAGAGATGTTTTTGACCAATCGAAGTTGCGAATCAAACGCCCCAGCGATCCGCCCTCGCCTAGCCATGCATGTTCCTGGGCGCCTTCAATGGTTGATTTTTCACCGCCAGCCTGAGCAGCCAGTTTCTTGAGCGCGGAAAGCAGATTCCTGGATATCTCACTTTTGGCCACGTAGCCTGCGGCATCCACTTCGCGAACCTGGTGCCTGACCTCCTCCGGGTCGTTTTGGCTGACGATGATGATCGTGACTTCCGGTAGCTCCTTGCGAATAATGCGGGTCGCCTGCAATCCGTTCATTCGCGGCATGGAGATATCCATCAACACAACTTGCGGCCGCAGCTCTTTCACCTTGTCGATCGCGTCCAGTCCGTCCAACGCTTCGCCGCATACTGTCCAGCCCGGTAGATGGGAGATCAGCGTTCGAAGGCTTTTTCTGACGGCCTCGTTATCGTCGACGATGAGGATGTGACCGGCGGTCATTTTTAGCTCTTGCGGTGACAAGCTCTTGCGGTGTCGATTGCGGCTGAAGAACTTAAACTATCGTGCAAAGGCAACCAGTTTTCCTGCGGCGAACACCTGCTGGGGCACCGCAGTTGACGGATCATATCTAGACTAAAGAGTAGAGGGATATAAGGTAATCGCTGTAGAACACAGTAGTTCCCGGTTTCCCAAGACTAGTTATCGAAGAGCTGCGACTGGCCTCATTATTATTGTTTTTTTCGGATTTCCGGAATTTGTCGCTTCGCTGGCGCGTTCGAGATAACACTTGGCTATAATGGCCGGTGCTAATTCTGGGTCAATCTCGATCGGATCGAAAAACGATTATTTGGTCTCTTTCATCTCCGTCGGGCGCGCCTATTCGAAGAGTCCGAAATGCCGGTTGATTCCGTGAACCTAAAACCCGGGATGGAAGTGGCCTATCTGAGCCACGTGGGATGCCTCCGCGAAAATAATGAGGACTCTTGCCTTTATTGGGAGCCCGCTTCGGAGGCCGACTTCCGGCGCGAAGGCAGGTTGGCCGTGATTGCCGATGGCATGGGCGGATATGAAGGCGGCCAGGAGGCAAGCCGTCTTGCGGTGGACACAGTGCGCGAGATATATGGTGCAATGGTTCGGGACGACCCGAGAGCGGCCCTGCTCGAAGCATTCGTAACCGCTCACCGGCGGATTCAGGCCTATGCCGTCCGGCATCCCGAGTTGCACGGCATGGGCACGACTTGCACCGCGTTAGTTGTGCGGGATCGACAACTTTATTTTGCGCACGTCGGTGACAGCCGGCTGTATCTGGTGCGCGGCGGAACGATCTCCCGCCTCAGCCGCGATCACTCTTATGTGGGCCGGCTGGTGGAGAGTGGCATCGTGCGAGTCGAAGACGCGGAGAAGCATCCTCAACGCCACATTCTCACCTCCGCGCTGGGCGCCGGACCCGACGTCTCGGCGGAGAGCCCGGAGCAGGGAATTGCTCTGCAAGACTCCGACATCCTGCTGCTGTGCACGGATGGTTTGTGGGGCGTAGTGAACGATCAGGAATTGCAGCGCACCGTTAGCAGCGAGGTTCCGGCGGAGTGCTGCGAAGCTTTGGTTAAGCTAGCTCTGGAACGCGGTGGTCCGGACAATATAACCGTGCAGGTGTTGCGGATCGTGCCCGAGAACTGACGATTCAGGGGAGACGTTTCGTCCGGGCGATTGCGCCGATTGCAATATCTTGCATACTCTTTTGCGTAAGCTTGATATATACCAGGTCGATCCCGCCAGCTTGAAGCAGGAAAATAAACTCTATCGATCCAATCGACTTTATGGCATAATGGCGCGGTTATGAAGATCTCGCAAAAGGGACTTTACGCCCTACAGGCAATGATGATGCTGGCGCGGCACTACCGGCAGGGTGCGATGAAGATTCGTGAAATTGCTTACGAAGAAAACCTTCCAGAGAAATTTCTCGAGCTGATCCTGCTGGAGTTGAAGAACGCCCGCATTGTCGAGAGCGTTCGCGGGGCAAAGGGGGGGTACCAGTTGCGGCGGGATCCTTCCGATATTCGGTTGAGCGAAATTATGCGCTTGATTGACGGACCGCTGGCGCCCTTCGGCGATGCTGAGCAGTTGCGGGCGCTCATCGATCGCGATCTGCCGCATCGCGCTCTGTACCAGTTGTTCCTGGATGTCCGCGACGCCGCGGCGAACATCCTTGAACATACGACTCTGGCGGACCTCATCGTCGACCCAGGCCCCCGCGGGAAAAAAGCCCGGCGGACGGCAAAGAAGAAAGAGAAGGCCGCGGTTCTCCCCATGGTCGTTGGTGGTCATCAAGGCGATTGAGGAAACTAAATTGTTAGTGTGTACGCGATTGTTTGGATTAGCGGCCTTGCTGAGAAAGGCGGCGTAGAGGAGTACAGCGGCGGGAAGTGATTCGTTTCGACCTACAAACAAATCCCAGCCATGCGAAAAAATTAAGTTTTCAGAGAAAATACCGAGTTGTGCTTGCAATCTCTACTAAGTTGATGTTAATAATCATTGTCGTGATCATGTCATGAAGTTCCCCCTGCAAATGTAATCGCGCAGTAAAGCTTGTCCGTGTTGACCTGCGATTACACGAAGTTTCTGGTAGATCCCCTCGGTAAAGGTGTTCAACAAAAACTCAAAAAGGAGAGGTTGTCCCATGAAAGCAAAGACAGTATTTTTGACAGCACTGACGGTGGCGGCGTTAGGCGCCGGTGGTTGGGCACAAAGTGCGGGTCCGGTGACGGTGGCTTCGAACGATGCCAAAGCCGCAC